>JBFWUK010000010.1:110637-140514 GCA_050247355.1 Vicinamibacterales bacterium
CCTCCCGACCCGCGGTTTCCTCCCGACCCGCGGTTTCCTCCCGACAAGCATCACCCTCCCGGCTGGTTCTTCTTCAGCTTCGGGGCAAAGCTCTTCTCCAGCTTCTTCACCTTCGGCACGGCGACGGCCGCCACGTAGGGCTGGTTCGGGTTGCGGCTCACGAAATCCTGGTGGTACGCCTCGGCTTCGAAGAACTCCATCAGCGGCTCGATCGTGGTCACGATCGGCCGGTCGAACACCTTGGCCTCTTCCAGTTGCTGGATGTAGGCCCGGGCCACCTGTTCCTGGTTCACGCTGCCGTAGAAGATCGCGGAGCGATACTGGCGGCCCAGGTCGTTGCCCTGGCGGTTCAACTGCGTCGGGTCGTGCGCGACGGCGAAGAACACCTTCAGGATCTGGCCGTAGGTGATGCGGCTCGGGTCGAAGTCGACGCGGATGACCTCCGCGTGGTCGGTCATGCCGCTGCACACGGCCTGATAGTTCGCCGTCTCGGGGGTGCCGCCGGCATAGCCGGAGACGACGCCGATCACGCCATCGAGCTTGGCGAACACCGCTTCGGTACACCAGAAGCAGCCGCCGCCCAGTACCACATGTTGCGCGGCCCAGATGGGATCGGTCGGCGCGTCGATTATTGGATCGGGAAATTGATCCGCCGGCGTGCCCGAGTCACCGCCGAACAAGTCATCCAGCTTCATCCAGAGATTGTAACTGCTCTGACGGGGCGGCACTGCTTGACGGGGCGGCGCTGCTTGACGGGGCGGCGCTGCTTGACGGGGCGGCACTGCTTGACGGGGCGGCGCTGCTTGACGGGGCGGCGCTGCTTGACGGGGCGGGCACTGCTTGACGGGAGGGCTATCGTCGCCGGGTCACACCGATGGCGACGATCGATACCGCGATGATCAACAGCGACGCCGACAGCGGGCGGGTAACGAAGACGGACCAGTCGCCCTGGCTGATCGAGAGCGCCCGCCGCAGGTGTTGCTCCGCCGCGGGGCCGAGAATCAGCCCGATCATCACCGGCGCGATCGGCGCGCCGATGCGGCGCAAGCCGAAACCGATGATGCCGATCAGCGCGACCAGCAGCAAGTCGCCGGCCGAGCGGTGCACGCTGTAGGCGCCGAGCGACGCCATCACGAGAATGCCGCCGTACAGCCACGGCCGCGGAATCGATAGCAACTTCACCCACAGCCCGACCAGCGGCAGGTTCAGCACCAGCAGCATCGCGTTGCCGACATACAAACTGGCAATGACGCCCCATACCAGTTTCGGTTCGTGCTCGAACAACAGCGGTCCCGGTTGCAGGCCGAATTGCTGGAACGCCGCAAGCAGCACCGCGGCGGTCGCCGAGGTCGGCAGGCCGAGCGTCAGCAGCGGCACCAGTGTGCCGGCCGCGGAGGCGTTGTTGGCCGCCTCCGGGCCGGCCACCGCTTCGATTGCACCGTGCCCGAACTCTTCGGGCCTGGCGGCCAGGCGCTTTTCGATCGCGTACGACATCAACGTTGGCAGTTCGGCGCCGCCGGCCGGCAGCGCGCCCATCGGGAAGCCGATCGCCGTGCCGCGCAGCCAGGGGCGCCACGACCGGCGCCACTCACCGGCCGTCATCCACAGCGAGCCGCGCACCGGCAGCACGTCATCCGCGCCGGGTCCGCGGCTGACCACCCACAGCGTTTCGCCGATCGCGAACAGGCCAATGGCGACGATTACCGGATCGATGCCGTCGAGCAGGTACGGGATGCCGAAGGTGAAGCGCGCCTGGCCGCTCAGCCCGTCGATGCCGACGCTGCCCAGCACCAGGCCGAGCAGCAGGCTGACCCAACCGGCCAGCCGCGCGCCGCGACCGCCGAGCAGGGAGGTCACCATCACGAACGCCAGCACCATCAACGCGAAGTACTCCGCCGACCCGAACGCCAGCGCCATGCGCACCATCAGCGGCGCGGTGAGGGTGAGGGCCAGCGTCGCCAGCGTGCCGGCCACGAACGACCCGATGGCCGCCGTCGCCAGCGCCGCGCCCGCCCGGCCGTTGCGCGCCATCTGGTGGCCGTCGAGCGCGGTCACGATGGTGGCGCTCTCGCCAGGCGTATTCAACAAAATCGACGTCGTCGAACCGCCGTACATCGCGCCGTAGTAGATGCCGGCGAACATGATCAGCGCCGCGGTGGGATCGAGGCCGTAGGTGACCGGCAGCAGCAGCGCCACCGTCAGCGCCGGGCCAATGCCCGGCAGCACGCCGACGGCGGTGCCGAGCGTGACGCCGGCGAGGCCCCACAAGAGGTTCGCCGGTTGCAGGGCGACGATGAATCCGGCCAGCAAGTCCGACATCAGGGCAAGGCGACGCCGAGGCCGGCGGTGAAGATCACGAACACGATGACCGCAACCGCCGCGCCGGCGGCGAGGTCGCCGGCCATGGCAGCAACCGACGGGCGAATCCCGCGCCACGCGGTCGCGGTGGCCGCAAACGTCAGCGTCGACGCGGCGATGAAGCCGGCCGCGATCATCAGGATCGGCTGCAGCAGCAACACCAGGCCGAGCAGCAGCGCCATCTTCAAGCCCGGTGCGGGACTGGCCGCCACCGCCGGCATCCGCAGCCGCGAGATCACCAGGGCCGCCACCAACAGCGCGAAAATCGCCAGGCTGACCTTTGGCGTCGTTGTCGGCGTCACCGACAAGGTGAGACGGGCCGGCGTGCGAGCATCGGTGTCCGCCAGGCGCTGCAGCACCGCCGCCACGCGCGCCTGCTCGGCGAGCAGGAACTGGCGGAAGCCGGCGCCGGGCAGGAACAAGTCATCCCAGCCGTTTAGCGCGACGGCCGTCTTCCACGCCTCACTGTTGGCCATGCGCGTGATGCGCGCGACCAGGGCGTCGTGCTCGGCATTCGACAGCCCCGGTGGTGCGACGATGGCGCGCCAGTTGGCGAGGTCGAGGGGGATGCCCGATTCGCGAATGGTCGGCGCATCGATGCCGGGAATGCGCGCGGCCGCCGAGATGGCGAGCGGACGCAACTGGCCGGCCGCAATCTGTCCCGCGAACTCGCCGTAACCGCTGACCGCTGCCGTGACCTGACCGCCGAGCACGGCGGCGAGCGCGGCGCCACCACCGGCAAAGGCGATGTAGTTGACTCGTGAAGCCGGCAGGCCCACCTGTTTGGCCAGCAGGCGGGTCAGCAGATCATCGGTGCCGCCCGCCGAGCCGCCGCCCCACGACACGCCGCCCGGGTCCCGCTTGAACGCTTCGATCAGATCGCTGAGCGTCCGATGTGGACTTGCGGCGGGGACGACGATCACCTCGGTTTCGCCAGTGAGCCGTGCGATCGGCGTGGCATCCGACAACGACACCGGCGAGGCGTTGGTGATCACACCGCTGACCATCACCAGTCCCGTGACCAGCAAGGCCTGCGGATTGCCGCGTTCCGACTGCACGAACCGCGCAAGGCCGATGGTGCCCGCCGCGCCGGGAATGTTGTCGACCTGCACGCTGCCGCCCGGCTCGACCTCCGCCAGTACGCGCTGCATCACCCGCGCGGTTTGATCCCACCCCCCGCCCGGCGCCGCCGGCGCAACGATCGTGAGCGATGACTGGGCGTGGAGCGGAGCAGCGGCGAGCACCAGCACCAGGACCGCGCGGCCAAGCATCACGCCGCGCATTCTACCCCGTCAGGTAATGCGACCCCGTCGGGGTGTTCCGCCCCGTCTGAAGGTGTCGCCCCGACTACAATTACGGTCATGCGCTACCTCCACTACGACGTGTTCACCGATCGCATGTTCGAAGGCAACCAGCTGGCGGTGTTTCCCGACGGGCGCGGCCTGTCGACCGCGCAGATGCAGGCCATCACGCGCGAGATGAACTTCTCCGAGAGCACGTTTGTGCTCCCGGCGGAAACGCCCGGCACCGACGTGCGCATGCGCATCTTCACGCCGGGGGCGGAACTGCCGATGGCCGGCCATCCGACCATCGGCTCCACCTTCGCGCTCGCGCACGAAGGGGTGATTGCCGCCGGCCGCGAGCGCTGGGTGTTCGGACTGGGCGTCGGCCCGACGCCGGTGGAGCTGACGTGGCACGGCGCGCTGTCGTTTGCGTGGATGGACCAGCGCACGCCGGTCTACCGCGAGCCGGCTTCGTCCCCGGCCGACATCATTCGCGCCGCCGGTGTCGATCCGGCGGCGGTCGACGCCACCGGCCTGCCGGTCGAAGAGATCTCCTGCGGCACGCAGTTCATCTTCGTGCCGGTCCAGACCCGGGCGGCGGTGGACGCCGCCGAGCCCGACGCCGGCGCCATGCGTCGGCTCGAGAGCGCGTTTCCCAGCGGACACGTCGCGGTGTTCATCTTCAGCACCGAGCCGGTGGACCCGGCGGTCGCGGTCTACAGCCGGATGTTCGGACACGCCATCGGCGTGGTAGAGGATCCCGCTACCGGCGGCGCCAGCGGCCCGCTCGGTTCGTACCTGGTGAAGCACGGCCTGGTCACGCGCGAGCAACGGCGCGACATGGTGAGCCTGCAGGGTGTCGCCATGGGCCGGCCGAGCCGCATCCACATGCGAATCACGACCGACGGCAACAATCAGATCACGCGCGTGCAGGTGGGCGGCACGGCCGTGCGCGTGGGCGAAGGCACGCTCGACCTCTAGGGCGACAACCGGCTGCGCGACCAACCCTCGCCGTGCCGGGTGTAGAGCAGGCGATCGTGCAGCCGGCTCTCGCGGCCCTGCCAGAACTCGATGCTGTCCGGCGTCACGCGGTAGCCGCCCCAGAACGGCGGCAGCGGCACGGGTTGACCCTCGTACTGCCTGGCCAGCGCGGCGTAGCGCGTTTCGAGTTGCCCCCGGTCGGGCAGCGGCGAGCTTTGCGCCGAGGCCCATGCTCCCAGTTGGCTGGCGACCGGCCGCGAGTGAAAGTACTCGTCCGATTCAGCGGTCGAGACCTTCGTCACCGATCCGGTGATGCGCACCTGGCGCTCCAGCTCCACCCAGAAGAACAGCAGGCACGCGCGAGGGTGCGCCGCCAGGTCGCGGCCCTTGGCGCTGTCGTAGTTGGTGAAGAACACGAAGCCGTTGTCGTCGAATCCCTTCAGCAGCACGATGCGCGCCGCCGGGTCGCCCGACGCCGAGACCGTGGCCAGCGTCATGGCGTTCACGTCGAGCAGCTCGGCGTTCACCGCTTCCTGGAACCACACCGCGAATTGGCGGACGGCATCCGGATCGGCCTGCTCCTCGCCCAGGGCTCGTGTCGAATATTCGCGTCGCAGATCGGCAATGGCACTCACGGCTGTCTCCCCTTATCCAGAATCTCGACCCAGATGCCGAGGAACCGCGGATCCTTCGAGGCCGGATCGATCTCGCGTGGCGAGAATCCATTGTCGGTGGAAATGGTCAGCGGAATCACGCCGCCCGCCACCACCGGCAACTCCACTTCGGCGGCCTGGCCGGGGACCAGCGCGTAATCTCGGCGCCAGCCGAACGTGGTGATGGTGGCGTTGTTCGCCTGCGCGCCGCCGTGAATGCGCAGCACCACCGGCTCGGCGTGGCCGGGTGGCACCGCGACCGTGACATCGGCCGAACGCCGGCCGATGGTCCAGAAGCCGCTCGGCTCCGGGTACATCTGCTCGTTGTGGAAGTAGAACATCACACCGTTGTAGGTGGCGGCCGACAGCACTTCGCCGACCAGCGGCCGCGCGCCGGCATCGACGACGGTGGTCGGCGTGATGGTGATCGAGGCGATGGCGCGTTCCATTTCGACCGGGCCGCGGAAGCCGACAAAGCTGGCGTCAAGCGCCAGCCACAGGTCGGTCTGCCAGGTCTCGCCGGCCGCCGGCTGCAGTGTCCAGGTTTGCAGGGGCGGGCCGACCCGCCCGATCTGCAGCGAGAACGGCGTCGGCTGCGAGGGCACCTGGTCGGTGAAGCGAACCGCGATGTGGTAGTTGCCGGCCGGCAGCGAGAAGCGGCCGTTGTGGAGCACGCGGAGCGGCTGCGAGGCGGTGCGCTGCTGCGGCTTCACGCCGAGTCGCACCTCGGGCAAGACCGACGCCGCGTCGACCTTGCGCAGCGGATCGTAAATCACCGCCGCCGGCCGCACGCGGGCGTCGAAGCCGTCGAGCGTGGCCAGCCGCGAGCGGGCGCCCAGGTCGACCCGCGGCGCCGGCGTTCCCGGCGGCAGCCACGGGACCGTGGCCGCGACGAGCAACAGCGCCGTCGTGAGCGTGCCCAACGCCGTCAACGCCGCCAGTCCGGGCCGGGTTGTCTTCTGGCGCGACAGCCACCAGCCGGCGCCGCCCGCCACGATCAGCCACCAGATGCTGCGCAGCCATCCGACGAGCGTGTCGCCAAGAATGAAGGTCGGTGCGAGCGTCCACAATTCCCAGCGCGGCGACCAGAACTCGAGCAGCGACGAGGTGCCATCGCGCCCGTTGTTGATCAGGAACCCGTCCTGGGCCACGGCCAGCGTGATGGCAATGCCCACGCTGATCCACAGCAGCAGGTGTTGCCCCGCCCGGCGTGCCGACCCTGCTGGCGCCGACCGGAATGCCGTGGCGATGGGCACGGACAACAGCAGCAGGCCCGAGGCCAGCGGGCGGGCCGGCGCAGACGAGCCGCCCCACCAGATGCGAAACGCGCCGACCGTCAGCACCAGCGCGCCAAACACGACGGCGATCTCGATCGCCAGGCGCCGGGCTTCGCCGCCGGTGCGCCACATCTGGTACAGGCCGGTCGCCGCCAGCACGTAAACGGGCGCGAATGCCAGCAGCCCGTACTCCTGATCGAAGAACAGGCCTGGCGCCCCAAACGCCAGGAACAGCGGCGAGGTCTGCACCAGCGCGCCATACGGCGCCATCGGCAGGGCAATGCCCCAAATGACGTAGAAGAACGTGAACCACGCAGCGAGCGAGACGGCATACGGTACGACCACCGCCCACAGGCGGGGGTCTGACCCCTTCCGGAGCAACCGCGTCACGAAGGGGTCTGACCCCTGCGGGGTCAGCCGCAGCGCCGCCACCAGGACGAGGGCGGCCGACATCGGCGCGTACTTCGTGCTCAACCACGGCAACGCGGCGCAGGCGACGCCGACCGCCAGCCAACGCGCCGCGCCAGGGGCCGCCGGACTGCTGCGCGCGGTCGTTACCAGCGCCACCATCACCGCCAGTGCGGCCACGATCTCCGGGTACACCGTGAACGTGTTGAACAGGAACGGCGCCGAGCCGGCGATTGCCGCCCAGGCAAAGGTGGCGGCGCCGGCGGAGTTCACCGCGCCCATGGTCCACCACCAGGCGATGGTGGCTGCCGCGGCGGCCATCAGGATCAGCATCCACACCACGGCCTGGTAACCGCCGACGCCGTAGACCGGCGCCATCAGGACCGGCAGCCCCACCGGATGAATGGAGTAGATCTCACTGTCGGCGCCGCGCGTCAGGTAATGCGGCTCCAGGTCGGGGTCGAAGTACTCCTTGTAGTCGCCCCGCGCGTGGTTGTTCTCGATCTTGAAGTCGCCGTCGCGCCACAGGCTTTGCGCGATCACCAGGTAGTGCGGCTCATCGCCAGACGGAAACAGCGGCGTGCCGGTCAGCCGCGCGCTGGCGAGTCCGGCGAGCGCCGCCGTCGCCATTCCGATTGCGGCCATCACGCGCCACAGCGTGAACCGCTCGAGCCACCGCGGCGCGATCAGGCGGCTCTGCCACAAAGTCCACAACTGCAAACCGGCAACGGCCAGCCAGACAATGGCGCCGAGCGGGCCGGCCAGGGCCTGGAACACCGGCCAGCGATCCGGGACGAAAGGGAGGAACGGCAGCAGCAGCACGGCCAGCGCCAGCAGCGGCAGCACCAGCTCGCCCAGCCGCGGGCGGCGATTGGTCGTGGTGCCGCGCGGCGCGTTCAGGTGATCGATGCCGAGCAGCAGCAGTCCGGCCAGGCAGACGAACCCGAGCAGGGCCTGCCACGGCGGCAGCATGGCAAATCGCACCACGCCCGATGCGGTGACGGTTTGATCGAGCACGCCGCGCGTGACATAGAGGGCCGCGCCGGTGATCAGGCAGGCGGCCGTGGGCCACAGAAAGGCGAAGCTCGACATCCGTCAGTGATTCTACATAGGATCCCGCAGGTCCGCCCGCGCTCGCGACCGGTTTGCGAGCTTCCGCGTGACATGGAGAGTGTGCATGAAACGGTCTGTCCTCATCGCGTGCGCCGTCGTCGTCCTCAGCGCCTGCCAGTCGTCCACCCCGCCGGCACCGGCGCCCGCGGCGGAGGACTTCGACGTGCTGATCACCGGCGGCCGCATTGTCGATGGCACCGGCGCGCCGTGGTACCGCGGCGATGTCGGCATCACCGGCGACCGCATCACCGCGATTGGCCAGTTGGCCGGCCGCAACGCCCGCTCGCGGATCGATGCCACCAACCTGGTCGTGTCGCCCGGCTTCATCGACATGCTCGGCCAGTCGGAGTTCAACGTCCTGGTCGATGGCCGCGCCGCCAGCAAGATCACGCAGGGCATCACCACCGAGATCACCGGTGAGGGGTCGTCGATCGCGCCGCTCGACGATCGGCTGGCGGCCGCCGCCAAGCCGCAGTACGACCGCTTCACGGTGGCGCAAGACTTCCGCACGCTGGACCAGTACTTTGCGCGCCTCGAGCGGCAGCGGCCGGCGCTGAACGTTGGCACCTTCGTCGGCGCCGGCGGCCTGCGCGCCCTGGTGGTCGGCGACCGCCAGCGCGCGGCGACGGCGGCCGAGATCGCGGAAATGCAGCGGCTGGTCGAAGAGGCGATGGCGCACGGCGCGCTCGGCGTCAGCACGTCGCTGCAATACGTGCCCGGCCGCTTCGCCTCGACCGACGAACTGGTCGAACTCGCCAAGGCGGCGCGCAAGCACGGCGGCATTTACATCACGCACCAGCGATCCGAATCGGGCCAGATCATGCCGTCGCTGGACGAGGTGTTCACCATCGCCGAGCGCGCCGACATTCCCGCCGAGGTGTGGCACCTCAAGACCGCCTACAAGGCGAACTGGGGACGCATGGCGGAGGTGTTGAAGCACTTCGACGCGGCCCGCGCCCGCGGGCTCGACGTGACTGCCAACATGTATCCGTACGATCGCGCCTCGAACGGTCTCGACGCCAGCCTGCCGCTGTGGGTGCGCGAGGGCGGGCTCGACGCCATGCTCGCCCGGCTCAAGGACCCGTCGCTGCGCGATCGCATCAAGCGCGACATGGACGACCCGGCCGCCACCGACTGGGAGAACCAGTGGTACGGATCGGGCGGCGGCGCCGGCGTGATGGTGTCGACCGTGCTCGATCCGTCGTTGCGCAAGTGGGAGGGCAAGAACCTGGTCGAGATCGGCAAGGAGATGGGCAAGGACCCGCGTGACGCGGCCATGGACCTGGTGATCGCCGACCGCGGCGAGACCTCGACCATCATCTCGATCATGCGCGAAGACGATGTCCGGCTGGCGCTGCAGCATCCGATGGTCTCGATCGGCACGGATTCGGGCGCCCGCGCGGAAGACGGACCGTTCTCGGAATCGAAGTCCCACCCGCGGGCATGGGGCTCGTTCCCGCGCGTGCTGGGCAAGTACGTGCGCGACGAGAAGCTGATCACGCTCGAGGATGCGGTGCGGCGCTTCACCTCGCGTCCGGCGGCGCGGCTGGGCATTGCCGATCGCGGCCTGTTGAAGCCGGGCATGAAGGCCGACATCACCATCTTCGACCCCGCGACCGTCAACGACGTCTCGACGTTTGTCGATCCGACGCACTACTCGGTCGGCATTCCGCACGTGCTGGTCAACGGCAAGGCGGTGGTGGCCGGCGGCAAGATCACGGCGGAGCGGCCCGGCCAGCCCATCCGTGGGCCGGGTTACCAGCCGCGCTGAACCCATGGGGTCGCCAATCGCGTCTCACGCCGAGTGCGGTTCGTGACCCCTGACACGCTGCCTCTGTCTGCGGTACTGTCGGGCTTGTCGGCGGCCCTCGACATTACCGAGGGCCATCCCCGCGGCCACGCCGCCCGAACCTGCCTGATCGCCATGCGCCTGGCCGACGCGCTGCGCCTGTCGCCCGACGAATGCTCCGACCTGTTCTACGCCGCGCTCTTGAAGGACGCCGGCTGTTCGGCCAATGCCGAACGCGTCTACCAGATGTTCGGCGGTCCCGACGAACACGAAACCAAGCGCGCGGTGTGGCTGCGCGACTGGCGCAAGCTCGATCAGAAGGTGCGCTACGCGCTCGAGTGGGTGGAGCCGGAAGGCGACTTCCTGGCCCGCGTGCGCCAGTTCCTGCGCCTGGCCGCCATCGGACCAAAGGCCGAGCGCGAGCTGTTCGAGATCCGCTGTGCGCGCAGCGCCGCGATTGCCCGCGCGCTGGGCATGTCGGAAGCCACCGCGCAGGCGGTGCACCTGATGGACGAGCACTGGGACGGCGGCGGCCACCCGCAGGGCATCAGCGGCCAGCAGATCCCGATCGCCGCGCGCATCATCGGCCTGGCACAGGTCGTGGAGATCTTCTGGGGCGTCGCCGGGCCGGATCGCGCGCTGGAGATGGCGACGCAGCGGCGCGGCCGCTGGTTCGATCCCGAACTGGTGGACTGCCTGCAGGCGATCTCCAGTCCCGCGTTGTGGGCCGCGCTCGAGACACCGGACCTCAACGCCACAGTGGCGGCGGCCGAGCCCGCTGAACGCGCCATCGAAGCCACCGGCGGTCGGCTCGACCAGATTGCCACCGCGTTTGCCTGGGTGATCGACGCCAAGTCGAGCTTCACCTTCGAGCACTCCGACCGCGTCTCGGCGATTGCGATCGGCATGGCCGGGCACCTGGGCTTCACGCCGGTCGAGCAGACACGGTTGCGACGCGCGGCGTTGCTGCACGACATCGGCAAGCTGGCCGTGCCCAACGCCATTCTCGACAAGCCCGGCCCGTTGAGCGCCGCCGAGTGGGCGATCGTCAAGCAGCACCCGGAGCACACGCTCAACGTGCTGAAGCGGGTGCCGATCTTCGAGGAACTGGCGGAGGATGCCGCCAACCACCACGAGCGGCTCGACGGCCGCGGTTATTTTCGCGGGCTGTCGGCCGGGCACCTGACGCCGGCGGCGCGAGTCCTCGCGGTCGCCGACGTCGCCGACGCGCTGATGAGCGCGCGGCCGTACCGGGCGGCGCTGCCGGTCGAGGAGGTGCTGCAGCTGATCCGTAAGGGCCGCGCCACTGAGTTCTGTCCCGACTGCGTGGATTCGCTCGTCGCCTCGCTGAACCCGGCCGCGGCGTAACCGCTGGTTCCGGCGCGCCGAGGTTTTGCGCAACCGTGTTTACCAGCCCGGTTTAGTATGGGCGGCGGAGGAGCCATGCCGCAGCCGCGTGCCGTCGTCGTCCTGACCGCAGCCCTCGTCTTGTTCGGCACTGCTTTGGTGCCGGCGCAGTTGACCCACCGCCTCAAGGGATCGATTCGAACCGAGGCCGGCGCCCCGCTGGTCGGTGCGGAGATTCGCGCCGATGTGTTGAGCGGGTTCCGCGGCGAGCCGTTCGCCGGCCAGAAGGAACACAGCATCAAATCGGCCGACAAGGGCGAGTGGAACATGCTCGGCATCGAGGCCGGCCTGTGGCTGTTTTCCACCAGCGCGCCTGACATGCTGCCGGCGGTGATCGTGCTGCCGGTGAAGTTCTCGCAGCGCCAGCAGGTTAGCGCGGTCGGCAACTCGCTGACCTGGCAGTTGCCGATGTGGACGATGCCGCTCGGCGAACACCCGCTGCTCAAGGTCTCGGCCGACTTGCTGGCGGCGGGCAAGCGCGAGGAAGCCGCACAGGCGCTGACGGTCGCGCTCGGCCCCGACGTCCCGGCCGCCACGCGGGTCGCGGCCGGAGAGATGGCGCTGCTGCTGCAGCAGGCGAGCCTGGCCAAGACCATCTTCGCCATGGTGTTGCAGGCCGACCCCAAGCACGCGCGCGCGATGCTCGGTTCGGCGTCGGCGGCGCTGCTGGCCCGCGACTGGGAGCTGGCGGGCAAGGTGCTGTGGGGCGCGCGCGACCTGGCGCCGCGCGAACAACGGCAGGCGCTGGCCTCGGCCATCAACGACCTGCAGGGCATCTCGCGCATCCAGTAGCGGGCGCGGCACGTCCGCCACCGGGCGGATATCATTTCGCATGCGCATCGGCATCGATCTGGGCGGCACGAAGATCGAAGGCATGGTCGTCGCCGCCGGCGGCCGCGTGCTGCAGCGCCGGCGCATTCCCGCGCCGCGCGGCAGCTATGACGACTCGATCCGGGCGGTTGCGGAGTTGGTCGGGACACTCGAAGCCGAGACCCGCGAACGCGGCACGGTCGGCGTCGGCATTCCCGGCGCCGTTTCGCCGGCCACCGGCCTGATCAAGAACGCGAACTCCACCTGGCTGAACGGCAAGCCGATGGCCGACGATTTGTCGCGCGCGCTGGCTCGGCCGGTGCGCCTGGCCAACGACGCCAATTGCTTCGCGCTGTCGGAAGCCACCGATGGTGCCGGCGCCGGCGCGGCCGTTGTGTTCGGCGTGATCATCGGCACCGGCACGGGCGGCGGCGTGGTGGTGAACGGCCGGCTGGTGACCGGCGCCAATGCCATTGCCGGCGAGTGGGGCCACAACCCGTTGCCGGCGCCGCAAGACGACGAGCGTCCGGGGCCGGCGTGTTACTGCGGGCGCTCGGGGTGCCTCGAGGGGTTCCTGTCGGGCCCGGCCCTCGCCCGCGACTACCTGGACGATGGCGGTGACGCCGTCACCGCCGACGCCGTGGCCGCGCGCGCCGCGGCCGGCGAACCGCGCGCCGCCGCCGCGCTCGCGCGCTACGAGATGCGCTTCGCCCGCGCGATCGCGACAGTCATCAACGTGCTCGATCCCGACGTGATTGTGCTGGGCGGCGGGCTGTCGAACATCGACCGGCTCTACGCCACCGTGCCCGCGCTGTGGTCTCCGTTTGTCTTTTCGGATCGCGTCAACACCCGGCTCGTCCGTGCCGTGCACGGCGATGCCAGCGGCGTGAGGGGCGCGGCCTGGCTGTGGCCCGATCCCCAAGAGCCGCGTTAGCGCCGAGCCGAGCGATGCGCGACGAGAGCCGCGAGCCCGTCCGTGTTTTTTGGTACAATCCCCCCATGAAGCTTCGTATCGCGTTTCTTGCTGTGGCCACCATCTGGGCCGGAAGTGTCATGCAGTCATCGCTGCGCGCGCAGGCGGCGCCCGCCGGCGCCCGCACCGTGTGGGACGGCGTCTATACCGATGCCCAGGCCGAGCGCGGCAAGGCCGTCTATACCTCGGCTTGCACCGAGTGCCATGGCGCCGACCTGACCGGCGACGGTTTCGCACCGGCATTGACCGGGCCCGAGTTCGTGGGCAACTGGACCGACCTGTCGATTGGCGACTTGTTCGAGCGCATTCGCATCTCGATGCCGCCGAGCGGCGCGGCGTCGGTGACGCCCGAGCAGAAGGCCGACATCGTGGCCTACGTGATGCAGTTCAACAAGTATCCGGCGGGCCAGACCGAGCTCGAGTCGAAGACCGACGCGCTCAAGACGATCAAGATCGTAGCGAAGAAGTAACAAGAGACCAGGAGATCAGGAGAAAAGTACTCTCCTGATCTTTTCCTCTCCTGTTAAGGATTCTTCCGCCACCACGGGTTTCCGAGGTTGGTGAAGGGCCCGCCGTCCACCGAGATGCTGGTCGCCACGCGATAGGCCAGCGGCGACACCAGCCGCAGCGTGTTCTTCAGGCGAATGGTCTTGCCGCCGTAACTGAACGGCGCGCTCTCGTAGTGCACGTTGTAAATCCCACCCAGGTCGCCGCCCACCGGACCCGACTCGGTCCGGTTGTGTCCCCGTGAATCGGTAATCTCGCGCGACACCGTTTTATTGGCGCGTTGATACGCGATTGCTTCGCGCACCGTGAACGCGCCGTCGGGACCCTGTCCCTCGGTGACGGCTTCATACCTGCCGTCGCTGACCTTGGTGTAGGTGGTGGTGCCGGTGTAATCGCCGGCCGGACCCAGCGCCGTCTCGGGCATCGACCACTCGAACGTCCACTTGCCGACGAAGTAGCTGTCGAAGTCGAGCAGCGGCACTTCATCGCCGGTCTGCGTCGGCCGGCCCAGCGTCGGCATCTGGCCCTTTGGGACTTGCTGCGCGTCGAGCGCGGCCGTCGCGAGTGCGAGGGCCAGCAGGCAAAGGCTCAGCGGTCGGGTCATGTGGTGTATCCTCACCGCCGGAGAGTATATGCGACGGACACTGGTCTCATCACTCGCGACCCTCATGTTGCTGGCGTCGGCGCCGGCCTGGGCACAAGGCGACGGCGGTTACAAGCTGGTGCCGAACTGGCCGAAGCTGCCGCCCGGTGAGTTCTTCGGCTTGAAGAACGCGCCGCCGCCGCCGGCCGAACGTGAAGCGCAGGCGGCTGCGCGCCGCGCGATGGGACAGACCGGCAGCCGCCCGCCGGGACAGGGGCCGACCAACCAGCCCGGCATTTCGGGTCTCGCCATCGACGCCCAGGATCGCATCTACGTCTTCAACCGTGGCGCCAAGCCGATCATGGTGTTCGACACCGCCGGCAACCTGGTGATGGCCGGCGGCGACCAGGAGATCAACGGCAAGAAGCTCGACCCGAACTGGCAGCACTCGGGCGCGGTGGACTGGGAAGGCAACGTCTACATGATCGAGCGCGACGCCCATCGCGTGGTCAAGCTCAGCCCGAAGATGGACAAGTTCCTGCTGCAGCTCGGCACCACCATGGAGAAGGGCAACGACGCCACGCACTTCGACCTGCCGTCGGGCGTCGCCGTGCTGCGCAACGGCAACATCGTCGTGACCGACGGCTACGGCAACAACCGCGTCGCCATGTTCGACAAGACCGGCAAGTTCCTGAAGCAGGCCGGCAAGGGTAACGGCGGTCCCGGCGACAAGGGCAATGGTCCCGGCGAATGGGTGCTGCCGCACAAGCTGGCGCTCGATGCGCAGGACAACATGTACATCATCGACCGCGAGGGCCATCGCGTGCAGGTCTACGACAAGGACCTCAACTACCTGCGCGAGATCAAGGTCGAGGGCTGGAACCCGTGGGACATCGCCATTTCGCGCAAGGGCGACGACGGCTTCGCGTATATCGCCGACCATGCGCTCGAGCGCGTGCACAAGCTGTCGTTGAAAGACGGCAAGCTCGTCGCCACCTGGGGCAAGCAGGGCCTGGGACCCGGTGAGTTCGACTGGGTGCACGGTATCGTCGTCGACTCGAAGGGCGGCGTGTATGCCGCCGACACCTACGGTCAGCGCATCCAGAAATTTCAGAAGTAGAATCCGGCTTCAGCCGGATCTCAGCGAAGGGTAGTGTCCGCCTTTAGGAATGTGGCGTCCGCCTTCAGGCGGACCAGATCCGGACGACGGTCCAGTAGATCCCGATTGCGGCAATCACCAGCGAGGCTGGTATCACCACGCGGTGGCGGTACCAGCCTCGCGTCACGAACGGCCATACCAGCAGCACGGCCGCGGCAATCACCGTCAGCTGTCCGCCTTCCACGCCGAGATTGAACGCCAGCAGCCCCGTAATGAATTCGCCGCGCGGCAGGCCCAGCTCGCGCAGGACGCCCGCGAAGCCAAGGCCGTGCAGCAGCCCGAACATGAACACCAGCGCCAATCGCCACGGCTTCAAATCGCGCGTCACCAGGTTCTCGATGGCGACGTAAGCAATCGACAGCGCGATGAGCGGCTCGACCAGCCGCGAGGGCAGCGCGACCAGGCCGTAGATCGACAGTCCCAGGGTGATGGAGTGCGCCACGGTGAACGCGGTCACCTGCAGCAGCATGGTCTTCAGCCGCGGGCTCAGCAGGAAGATGCCGAGCACGAACAGGATGTGGTCGAGGCCCTTCGGCAGGATGTGCGTGTAGCCGAGCACCAGGTACTGCCGAGCGATCTGCCACCGCGTCGCCCGCGGAAAGCTGCGGGTCAGATCGATTGTCCCGCTCCAGTTCGTCCCGGTAATCCATTCAACCGTCGACGACCCGTCGGCCTGACGAATCTCGAGTGGATACGGATCAGCGACGATGCCGTATAACCAGCGCAGATTCGATGCGCCGCCAGGCATGCGGCCTTCAAGCCGGAAGCTGGCCAGGGCCGCAGATGACGCCGCATCACCCGGGGCCGCAGACCTGTCCGCCGAAGCGCGCAGCGCGAAGGTGGATGACGCAGATGACGCAGAAGGGGGGAAATACACCACGCTGTCGGCCCGGACCTCGCGCCCGTCTACGAAGAGGACGATGCGGTCGGCGAAGACCGAGCCGAGTTGGGCCAGCCGCGTGTCGCGCTGTTCCGCAGTGGGATTCGGCGGCACGGTGCCGCCGGCAAACGTCTCGAGCCGCATCAGCATCCACAACGGGTCGTTGGCGACCTCGAGCACGAAACGCCCGTCGCCGCTGAGGGTGAGCACGACGCGGGTGCGTTCTGCTTCGTGCGCGCGTAGTGCTGGCGTCACCGCAAGGATTGCCAGCAGCGCCAGCCCTAACCGTCCTGAGCGAGATGGACTTCGCTTGCGAAGTCCATCGAGTCGAGGGGCCACGTCGGCTATCATAGCGACCGCCATGACCCTGCCATCGTTTCTCGTGTTGCTCCTGGCCGCTCCCGCCGCCTTGCCGTCGCCGGCACAGGCGCCGGCCGCCAACAAGGTGGAGATTGTCAGCGTGACTGGCTGCCTGCGCGAGCAGGGGGCCGGCAATTGGGTGCTGGTGGCCGCCACCGATCCGGTGCCGAGCATTGCCAACCAGGCGCCGGCCGCCGAGCTGCCGAAGACGCCCCCGGCCGGCAAGAACACCTATCGGTTGCTGGGCGTGGGCGAGTTCAACCTGCCGCAGCATCGCGACCGGACCATGGTCATTCGCGGCCTGTTCATCAAGGCCGCGCCGGTCAGCCGCATCAACATGACCTCGTCGGTCGAGGCGGTGGCGACGTGCGTCGCCGGCGCCCCGAAATAGGCTAGGATTCGCCGAGCGGACTGGTGGATTGGGGGCAGACCCCCAGAATCACCATTTGGTGTGCTGGGGCCAGACCCCGAAAGAGGGCGATATGAAACGACTGGCACTTGTCGTGATTGGCGTGGCGGCGTTTGGTTCGATCACCGCCTCGGCTCAAACTCCGGCCCCGGCCGCCGCCGGCGCGCCGACGTTCGCCAAGGATGTCGCCGCGATCATGTACAAAAAGTGCGCCAACTGCCATCGTCCCGGCGAGGTGGCGCCCATGTCGCTGCTGTCGTACGAGGATGCCCGGCCGTGGGCGCGGGCAATCAAGGCCAAGGTCGTGTCGCGCGAGATGCCGCCCTGGGGCGCCGACATGACCCAGAGCCTGCCGATGCGCAACGACATCAGCCTGTCGCAGAAAGAGATCGACGTCATTGCCGCCTGGGTGGATGGCGGCGCGGCGCGCGGGAACGCGGCTGACATGCCGCCGGCGCCGAAGTTCGCCTCGGGCTGGACCTTCGGCGAACGCGAGCCCGACGCCGTGCTCGAAATGCCGGTCGAGTTCGAGATCCCCGCCGAAGGCGAAGTCGGCGTGCAGATGTTCTATTCGAAGGTGCCGTGGAGCGAAGACCGCTTCGCGGAAGTGGTGGAGCTGCACCCGCGCAACCGCTCGGTGCTGCACCACGCCGGCATCTACTTCGTCGACATTCCCGAGGGCACGACTCTGGTCAACGGCCGCATTGTTGGTCCCGACGGCAAGATCATCGGCGACCGCGGGTCGCGCGGCCTGCCATCGAGCGATAGCGGCCTGCCGGGCTCGAGCAAGCTGCTGTCGTGGGTGCCGGGACGAGGCCTCGACATTCATCGCCCGAACATCGGCAAGCGCATTCCCGCCGGCAAGTACGTCAACTGGCAGATGCACTACAACCCGACCGGCACGCCGCAGAAGGACCGCACGAAGCTGGGCATCTGGTTCAACAAGGTGCCGGTCACGCACGAGGTGCTGATCCGCCAGGCCGGCGATCCGCTGGCCACCACCAAGGGCGGTCTGTCGATCTACCGCGCCGAGGGCCGCGAGACCGAATACGTCGCCGACCCGGGCAGCACGCGCCGCAGCCGCACCACGCCCAACATTCCGCCCTACGCCGAGAACTGGAAGCTGACCGGCATCACCCCGGTGACCGAAGACATCACGCTCTATGCGATGTCGCCGCACATGCACCTGCGCGGCAAGAGCCTGAAGTGGGTGGTCACCTATCCCGACGGCCGCGAGCAGACCATCCTGAACGTGCCGAAGTTCGACTTCAACTGGCAGTTCAACTACGAACTGGCCGAGCCGCTGAAAATTCCGGCCGGCAGCAAGATCACCGGCATCGGCGTCTACGACAACTCGGTGCGCAACAAGTGGAACCCGGGTCCGCACCTGCCGGTCTACTGGTCGGAGCAGAGCTGGGACGAGATGTACCAGCCCTTCACCGAGTACTCAGTCGATTCGCAGGATCTCACGGTCCTGAAGCCGGTTGGCTCGCCACAAAAACGATAGCCGCCGGGGCTGAACCACCCGACGGGGCGACACAGCGTGACGGGGGGACGACTCTTGACGGGGTTGTCCCCCTTTGTCGTTTCTACTTTCCCGCGTCGAGCCGCTTGACCACTTCGTCCGAGATATCGGCGGCCGGACTCCGCCACACGATCGCGGCCTGCTCGATGCCAAACACGAAATGCAGGCCACGCTCTTTCGACACCGCGTCGATGATCGGCGAGAGCTTGATGCGGAATTCGCTATCGAACTTCAACTGCAGCGCCTCGATGTCGGCGCGCGCATCCTGCTGAAAGCGCTCGAACTCGACGCGCGACTTCTCGAACGCCTTCACCAGGTCGCTGCGTGCTCGGTCGCTCGGGCCGGCGCCGCGGCGCTCGACGTCGAGGCGCAGCCGGTCCAGTTCGGCCGTGCGGGTGACGGCTTCGGCTTCCTTCTGCCTGACGAACTTGTCGATCTCCGCGAGCGCGGATTGCCCGGCCTTGCTGGCGCGGGCGACATACGACATCCGTATCGCGCCGACGCGCGGAATGTCCTGAGTGTGGGCACCGGCGGGAGCGACGACCGTCAACACGAGCGCGGCAACAATTACGCGGACCATGATGACCTCCGCGCAATTGGACGCCGCAGCGATGAAGTTGGCCTGCCGGCACCTGAAGCCCCGTCAGGCGGTGTCACCCCGTCAAGAGGCGTCGCCCCGTCAAGAGGTGCCGCCCCGTCAAGAGGCGTCGCCCCGTCAAGAGGTGCCGCCCCGTCAAGAGGTGCCGCCCCGTCAGCGTCGGCTACTTAACGACCTTCCCGCCCCGCCGATTGTCTGGCACAAAGCGATCGCGAGCCGGCATCTTCACCTTCGGCAGCGAGGCCTGGTCCATCACGGCGTCCTCGGGGACGATCTTGTTGAGGGCCAGGATGTAGGCGACGAGCGCGTAGGTTTCATCCGGCGAGAGCGAGCCGGGCTGCATGAACGGCATGGCGCGGTAGGTGTAGTCGTAGAGGGTCGTCGCATACGGCCAGTAGTTGCCCACGGCCCGTGGCAGCTTGGGGTTCATCGCGAAGTCGAAGTTCTTGCCCGAGTCGGTGGCGACCAGGCGATCGAACGTGGCGCCCTCGCCGTTCTTGCCGTGACACGAGGCGCACTTCTGCGCGTAAAGCACCGCACCGTCGCTGGCCGTGCCGCGGCCCGGCGGCAGGCCGCGGCCGTCGGGCATCACGTCGATGTCGAGCTTCTTGATCTCGTCAGCCGTCGCGGCCCGTCCGATGCCGTACGACTTCGGAGCCGACTGAGCCTGTCTCGCCGACCTGTCCGCCGTAGCTCTTTGAGCGGAGGTGGAAGCACCGGGTTGATCATCAGGTGCGACGGCGGACGCGACCGCGAAGGCGGACGCCGTCACTGCAATTAGGGCCGTAGCAATAACCATCCGCATTACACACCCCCCGCGAACTTGACGGCACCATCGGCCAGCACTTTCCAGCCGCGGATGTGGTTGAAGTGATACGCCGTTGCCGGCCCGCGCACCGCCATCAAGGCGTCGAGGGTCGGCTGCGTGTAGCCGGTTTCGTCGGTGGCGCGGCTCATCAGCGTGGTTTCGCCGCCCTTCCATTCGAAGGGGAAGCGGAAACGGGTGTGGCACTTGGGCAGCACCGGCTCGTCCAGGGTCGCCGGCTGCCAGGTCTTGCCGCTGTCGACGCTGATGTCGACCCGGGCGATCTTGCCGCGCCCGCTCCAGGCAATGCCGCGGACTTCCCACCAGCCGGGACCGGTCAGCTTGTCGGGAAAGGCCGGCTCGGTGATCAGCGACTTGGCATCCATGTCGAGGCTGAAGATGCGCGCGGTGCCGTCGGGCAGCGGGTCGGTGTACTTCGAGGTTTCCTCGCGCGTCATGAACGGCTGGTCGGCCAGTTCTAGGCGCCGCAGCCACTTGATGCTGGCGTTGCCTTCCACGCCGGGCAGGAACAGCCGCACCGGGTACCCCTGCTCCGGCCGCAGCGCTTCGCCGTTCTGGCCATACGCGATCAGCGCATCGTCATACGCCTTGTCGATCGGGATACTGCGGGTCATCACGGCCGCGTCCATGCCTTCGGCGAGGATCCAGCGGGCCTTCGGTGACGCGCCGGCTTCGCGGAGCAGCGTGGCGAGCGGCACGCCGGTCCATTCACTGGTGCTGGTCAGGCCGTCCACTTGCTGCGGGGTCACGTCGGTCTGGTTGCCTTCGCGGCGGTAGGCGCGGCCGCCGTTGCCCGAACACTCCATCATGCGGATCATCGAGCGGCCGGGGAAGCGGCGCAGGTCGGCGAGCGTGAAGACCATGGGGCGGTCGACCATGCCGTGAATCAACAGCGAGTACTGGGCGGGATCGATCGCCGGCACGCCGCCATGATGGCGCTCGAAGTGCAGATCTGAGGGCGTGATGATGCCGTCGAGATCCTGCAGCGGCGTGAGGCTCGACGTGCGCCGCGGGCTGAACGACACGCGTGTCGGCTGCTCGAACGGCGAGCGGCCGCCGACGTCGGTGCTGAGTGGTCCCTGCACCTTGGTCGGGTCGGCGGGCACCCTGGGACGAGCCGCCTGCCCGGCGGTTTGGCCGGCCACGGGGAGTGCTGCGCCGAGAATTCCGGCGGTGCCCGCTGCCAGAGCCTGCCGCCGCGAGATGGTTTTCCGCCCGTCCATGCGTCCTCCTTGTATGGATGATTGGGGCCAGGCCCCCGAAATCACCGCTCACGGCGCGAAATCAGGCCTGAAATCAGTGATTTCGGGGGCCTGGCCCCGATCATCCATTTGCAAAACGGGAGACTATCATGACGGTGACAAGTGGTGACAAGAATCGACGCTAACTCGTTGAAAATTCGACTTGTTAGTGTTACAACGGCCCTGTTGAAAACCGTCCTCGCAGTGGGGGACAAGGCGAGCATGAAGAAACTCTCGTTGGTTGTCTTGATTGGGGTGGTCGTCGGGTTCGGTTTCCGCGCGTACGCCGAACAACAGTCCGCCTCCACGGCCGAAAGTCGCGTCGCCGCGGCCGCGGCGAAGCCCGCGCAGCAGCCCAAGCCGGCCGCAGCAAGCGGACCGGCTATGGCTATCGGCCACGCGAACACCACCTACGAATCGCAGACTGCGCTGGTCAAGCAGTACTGCGCCTCCTGCCACAACGATCGCAACAAGGACAACGCCGCCGGCTTGTCACTGCAAGGCTTCGACGCTGCGAAGCTCGGCCATGACGCCGCATCGGCCGAAACCGCCGAGAAGATGATCCGCAAGCTGCGCGCCGGCATGATGCCGCCGTCGGGCTCGCGGCGTCCCGAGGCCAGCGTGCTGACGGCGTTTGCCGCGTCCATGGAGACGCGCCTCGACCAGGCGGCCGCGCTCAACCCCAATCCGGGCAGCCGTCCGTTCCAGCGCCTGAACCGCGCCGAGTACGCCCGCGCCGTCGCCGGCCTGTTCGACCTCGACGTCGACGTGAGCGCGTTCCTGCCGCCCGATCAGGTCTCGGCCGGCTTCGACAACGTGGCCGACACGCAGAGCTTCTCGGCCACGCTGATGGAAGGTTACCTGCGCGCGGCCAGCCGCATCAGCGCGCTCGCGGTGGGCGACCCGAAGACCGGCGCCGCCGAAGTCACCTATAAGGTGCCGCGCACCGGTTCGCAGATGCACCACATCGAGGGCGCGCCGTTCGGCACGCGCGGCGGCACGGCTGTGATGCACACGTTCCCGGCCGACGGTGAGTACAGTTTCCGCATGCAGTTGCACTCGATCCCGACCGGCCAGTTGTTCGGCAGCACGGTCCGCGGCGAGATCCTCGAAGTGTCGATCGACGGCGAGCGCGTCGCCGCCATCGAGATCAACCCGCGCATGAGCGAGGCGGATCCGAACGGCATGAACCTGACCACGCCGCGGATTCACGTCAAGGCCGGCACCCATCAACTGGCGGCGGCCTTCGTGCAGCGCTTCGACGCCGTCCCGGACGACTTGATGCCGCCGATCGACCACACGCTGGCCGATAGCCAGATTGGCTCGGGCTTTGGCATCACCACGCTGCCGCACCTGCGCGAGTTCGCCGTCGGCGGCCCGTTCAAGGTGACCGGCGTCTCCGACACCCCGAGCCGCCGCAAGATCTTCGCCTGCCGGCCGACGGCGGCCGCCGAAGAAGCCCCCTGCGCGACGCAGATCATCCGCACGCTGGCGACGCAGGCCTACCGCGAGCCGCTGACCGCGCAGGACATGAGCGGCCTGCAGAAGTTCTACGAGCAGGGCCGGGCCGCCGGAGATTTCGAGTCGGGTATCCGCCTCGCGGTGCAGGCCATCCTGGCCAGCCCGAAGTTCCTGTTCCGTCTCGAAGAGGCGCCGGCCACGGTCCGGCCGGGACAGAACTACCGCATCACCGATCGCGACCTGGCGTCGCGGCTGTCGTTCTTCCTGTGGGGCACGGGGCCTGACGCCGCCCTGCTGAAGGTGGCGGGCAACGGCACGCTGCGCGCGCCGGGCGTGCTGGCGGCGCAGGTCAAGCGGATGCTCGCCGATCCCAAGGCCGAGGCGCTGTCGTCGCGCTTTGCGTCGCAGTGGTTCCGGCTGCAGGACCTCGACAAGATCAATCCCGACGCCCTGTTGTTCCCGTATTACGACTACAACCTGGCGCAGGCGCTGAAGCGCGAGACCGAGCTGTTCTTCGACAGCATCGTGCGCGACGACCGGCCGATTCTCGACTTGCTGACGGCCGACTACACGTTCGTCAACGAGCGCGTCGCCAAGCACTACGGCATTCCCAACGTCAACGGCCCCGACTTCCGCCGCGTGGCGCTGACCGGCGAGAACCGCCGCGGCCTGCTCGGCCACGGCAGCATTCTCGCGCTGACCTCGGTCGCCGACCGCACCTCGCCGGTGCTGCGCGGCAAGTGGGTGATGGAAGTGCTGCTGGCGTCGCCGCCGCCGGCGCCGCCGCCCAACGTGCCGCTGCTCGAGGAGACCAAGGGCGAAGACGCGGGCGTGCAACTGACCACCCGGCAGCGGATGGAGCAGCACCGCGCCAACCCGGCCTGCACGTCGTGCCACAAGGTGATCGACCCCATCGGCCTGGCGCTCGAGAACTTCGACGTCACCGGCCGCTGGCGCATCCGCGACAACGGCGCGCCGGTGGATCCGGTCGGCGACCTCTACGACGGCACCAAGATGACCGGGCCCGAGGGCCTGCGCACGGCGCTGCTGAAGCACCAGGACATGTTCCTCCTGAGCTTCACCGAGCGGCTGATGACCTACAGCCTCGGCCGCCGTGTCGAGTATTTCGACATGCCCGCGATTCGCAAGATCATGCGCGACGCGGCGAAGAGCAACCACCGGTTCTCGGCGTTCGTCATGGGCGTCGTCAACAGCCAGGCATTCCAGATGAGCAAGGCCGAAGCAGTCGACACCACAGTGGAGAGATAGAAACTATGGAATTCATCACGAAGAAGCACATCTCCCGCCGCACGGTTCTGCGCGGCCTTGGCGTCACCA
This sequence comes from Vicinamibacterales bacterium, assembly GCA_050247355.1. Taxonomy (GTDB): domain Bacteria; phylum Acidobacteriota; class Vicinamibacteria; order Vicinamibacterales; family UBA2999; genus 12-FULL-67-14b. The sequence goes on from JBFWUK010000010.1 coordinate 134,577, forward strand.
TGGCGCTGCCCTTGCTCGATGCCATGGTGCCGGCCCAGACCCTGCTGGCCAAGACCGCGGCCGCCGGCAAGGTGCGGCTGTCGGCCATCGAGATGGTCCACGGCTCGGCCGGCGCCACCGTGTTCGGCGCCAGCAAGAACATGTGGTCGCCGGCCGCCGTCGGCACCGCGTTCGACCTGAGCCCGAGCGCGCTGTCGCCGCTCGAGCCGTTCCGTGATTACCTGACGATTGTCAGCAACACCGACGTCCGCAACGCCGAGGCGTTCTCGCTGCCGGAAATCGGCGCCGACCACTTCCGCTCGAGCGCCGTGTTCCTGACCCAGGCCCACCCGAAGAAGACCCAGGGCTCCGACGTCCAGGCCGGCACCTCGCTCGACCAGCTGTATGCGCAGAAATTCGGCCAGGACACGGCGATCCCGTCGATGCAGTTGAGCATCGAGACGGTGGACCAGTCGGGCGGTTGCGCCTACGGCTACAGCTGCGCCTACACCGACACCATCAGCTGGGCCGACCCGAACACGCCGCTGCCGATGATCCGCGACCCGCGCGCGGCCTTCGATTCGCTGTTCGGCGTGGGCGCGACGCCGGCCGAGCGCGCCGCCATCCGCAGCACCGACAAGAGCATTCTCGACTGGGTCGGCGCCGAAGTGGCGCGGCTGCAGAAGCAGTTGGGCAGCAGCGACCGCGCCCGGCTCGGCGCCTTCCTCGAGGAAGTGCGCGAGGTCGAACGCCGGATCCAGCGCGTCGAAGCGCACAACGCCTCAGGCGAGGCGCGCGAACTGCCGGAGGCGCCGATCGGCGTGCCCGACTCGTTCGAAGAGCACGTCAAGCTGATGCTCGACTTGCAGGTGCTGGCGTTTGCCACCGACGTGACCCGCGTGTTCTCGTTCAAGATGGGCCGCGACGGCTCGGCCCGCGTCTATCCCGACAGCGGCGTCCGCTCGGCCTTCCACCCCGCCTCGCACCACGGCGAGCGCGAGGATCGGGTGACCGACTTCAACAAGATCAACCGCTACCACGTCAGCATGATTCCGTACTTCCTGAACAAGCTGAAGAACACCCAGGAAGGCGACAAGAACCTGCTCGACAACACGGTCGTGATCTACGGGTCGCCGATGGGCAACTCGAACGTCCACAACCACAAGCGCTGCCCGCTGTTCCTGGCCGGCAAGGCCGGCGGCGCGCTGCGCGGCAACCTGCACCTGAAGGCCGCCGACGGCACGCCGATGGCCAACGCCATGCTGGCGCTGATGCAGGACATCGGCCTCACCGAGGTGACGAGCTTCGGCGACAGCACCGGCCGCTTCGACCTGAATACCGTGCCGGCGACGACCGCGGCGCTGTAGGACGCAGAGTGGATTGGCCACAGAGGACACAGAGGACTCAGAGAAATACTTTTCTGAACGCCAGTGCCGCTAAGCCAGCGCCAGGCATTTAGAGAGGTTGACTCGGTGTCCTCCGTGTCCTCTGTGGCATACGTTCGTGAGCAAGTGACGGGGATTCGCATATGCGCAAAGTGATTCAGGGGTTCGGGCTGGTTGGTGTCCTCGCGATCACGCTGTCGGTGATGCTCAACGCTGCCGCGGCGCCGGTAGCGGACGCCCGCCTGCGCGGTCATGGATACCAGACCGCTACGGCGGGGCTCGCCATAGCGACCAAAGGAGCCCCGGTCGCGGCGGCGGCCGCCAGGCGCGACACCGAGGCCGTGCGCGCGCTGATCAAGGACGGCGCCGACGTCAACGCCGCGCAGGGCGACGGCATGACCGCGCTGCACTGGGCCGCGCGCAACGGCGACGCGGCGATGACGCAGATGCTGCTGTTCGCCGGCGCCAACGTCAAGGCCAGCACCCGCCTCGGCGGCTACACGCCGCTGCTGATGGCGGCCGAACAGGGGCACGCGGCGGTGATCGCCGCCTTGCTGACGGGCGGCGCCGACGCCAAGGACGGCAACGCGCTGGGGACGACGGCGCTGATGCTGGCGGCGGCGTCGGGCAACGCCACGGCGGTGACCACCCTGGTCGAGAACGGCGCCGAGATCGAGGCCCGCGAGAAGACCTTCGGCCAGACGCCGCTGATGTTTGCCACCGCGAACAACCGCGTGGATGCGATCAAGGCCCTGATCAAAGCCGGCGCCGATCTCAAGGCGACGTCGAAGGTGGTCAACGTCGGCAGCCTGAGCAGCCGCGAACAGGAGTTCCTGGCGCAGGCGTCGGGCAGCGGCGCGCAACCCGGCGGCGGCGGCCAGGGCCGTACCGGCCAGGTGGTGGCGTCGGGCGCGGCCGCAGCGCCGGCACCGGCCGCGCGTGGCGGCGGCCGCCGCGGTGGCGGCGGCCAGCCCGGCATCGATCGTCCCTACTTCTACAACGAACTGATCGGAACCCAGGGCGGCGTGACCGCGCTGATGCTGGCGGCTCGCGGCGGCTATGCCGACGCGGTGAAGACGCTGGTGGCGGCGGGCGCCGACGTCAACCAGGTGTCGGCCGGCGACAAGACCAGCCCGCTGCTGATTGCCGCCATCAACGGCCAGTTTGATCTCGCGCAGTGGCTGCTCGAGCAGGGCGCCAACCCGAACGCGGCGGCCGCCAACGGCGTCACCCCGCTCTACGCCGCCCTCAACGTGACCTGGGCGCCGCGCGCGCTGTATCCGCAGCCCCGCGCCTACAACCAGCAGCAGACCACCTACCTGTCGTTCATGAAGGCGCTGCTCGACAAGGGCGCCGATCCGAACCTGCGGCTGACCCGCAAGGTGTGGTACTCGGAGTACAACTTCGACCTGGCCGGCGTCGACGAGATCGGCGCCACGCCGATGTGGCGCGCCGCCTTTGCCGGCGACGTCGCCGCGATGTCGCTGCTGATGGAGTACGGCGCCGACCCGAACATTCCGACGATGCGGCCGGCTGGGCGCCAGCGCCTCGGCGATTCCGGTGAAGTGCGCCAGGCAACCGACGTGTCGGGTCTTCCCCCCGTGCCGATCGGCGGCCCCGGCGTGCCTCAGCTGCAGGCGGCCGCCGGCGTCGGGTTCGGCGAAGGCTTCGCCGCCAACTCGCACATCCACTCGCCGGCCGGCTTCATGCCCGGCATCAAGTACCTGGTGGAGGTGGCCGGCGCCGACGTCAACGCCGTCGATCACGACGGCAACACCGCCCTGCACCACGCCGCCGCCCGCGGCGACAACGAGAGCATTCTCTACCTCGTGTCGAAGGGCGCCGACGTCACCAAGGTCAACCGCGAAGGCCAGACCGTGGCCGACATGGCCAACGGCCCCGTGCAGCGCACGCAGCCCTATCCGGAGACGCTGAAGCTGCTCGAGAAGCTCGGCTCAAAGAACAACCACAAGTGCGTGTCGTGTTGATGCCGATGAAGAGCGCATATTTGGTGGCCGCGGGTGTGGTGGCACTGGCCACCGTCGTGGCCGGTCAGCAACCAGCGCGGTCCGCCTCCGCCGCCGGGGCGCCGCAGGCGGCTACGGCGCGACAGCCTCGGGCAGTGACGCCGGCCGCGTCGCATGTCCCCGCGGTCCGTCGACAAGCTCAGGACCGTCCCCAGCCCGGTCGAGGGACGGCCGGTGTCATGACCTCGGCTGAGCAGACCTCGCTGGTCAAGCAGTACTGCGCCGGCTGCCACAGCGACCGGGGCAAGGCCGGCGGCCTGTCGCTGGCCGCGTTCGACGCCGCCGCGATTCTCGACCACACCGAGACCACCGAAAAGATGATCCGCAAACTGCGGGCCGGCATGATGCCGCCGGCCGGTGCCCGTCGTCCCGAACCGGCGGTGATCGACGCGCTGGCGTCGGCGTTCGAGACCCGCATCGACCGCGCGGCCGCGCTGGCCCCGAATCCCGGTTCGCGGCCGTCGCAGCGCCTCAATCGCGCCGAGTACGCGCGCGCGGTGAAGGACCTGCTGGCGGTCGAGGTCGACGTCAACGCCTACCTGCCCGCCGACACCATCAGCGACGGCTTCGACAACATCGCCGATTCGCAGACCATCTCGTCGACGCTGATGGAGGGCTACCTGCGGGCGGCCAGCCAGATCAGCCGGCTGGCGGTCGGCGATCGCCACGCTTCGGCCGGGTCGACGACCTGGAAGGTGCCGCGCACCGCGTCGCAGATGCGCCACGTCGAGGGCGCGCCGCTCGGTACCCGCGGCGGGCTGTCGACGCTGCACGTGTTCCCGGCCGACGGCGACTACTTCTTCAAGATCATGCTGCATATGGGGCCGACCGGCGACCTGTTCGGCGGGCCCTACCGCGGCGAGCAGATCGAGGTGTCGATCAACGGCGAGCGCGTCGCGTTGATGGACATCAACCCGCGCATGAACGAGCAGGACCCCAACGGCATGACCATGCAGACGCCGACGGTCCACATCAAGGCCGGGCAGCACCGCGTGTCGGCCGCGTTCGTGCAGCGCTTCGAGGGGCCCGCGGACGACTTGATCATGCCGATCGAGCACACCCTGGCCGACACCAACATCGGCGAGGTGTTCGGCACGACCGCGCTCACGCACCTGCGCGACTTCACCGTCACCGGCCCGGTGGCGGTCACCGGCGTCTCCGACACCGCCAGCCGCCGCAAGATCTTCACGTGCCGGCCGACCAGCGCCGCCGAGGAGACGCGCTGCGCCGGCGACATCATCCGCAAGCTCGCCACCCAGGCATATCGCGGCCCGGTGCAGGCCGACGACTTCAAGGACCTGATGGCGTTCTACGAGCGCGGGCGGAAGGATTCTGACTTCGAAGGCGGCGTTCGCCTGGCCGTGCAGGCCATTCTCGCCAGCCCCCGCTTCCTGTTCCGCATGGAGCAGGCGCCGGCCACGCTGCGCGCCGGACAGAACTATCGGGTCAGCGACCTCGACCTGGCCTCGCGGCTGTCGTTCTTCCTGTGGGGCTCGGTGCCCGACGCCGAGCTGGTGCGCGTCGCCATGCAGGGCACGCTGCAGACGCCGGCCGTGTTCACGAAGCAGTTGAAGCGGATGCTCGCCGACCCGCGTTCCGAGGCGCTGTCGACGCGGTTTGCGTCGCAGTGGCTGCGGCTGCAGGACGTCGAGAAGGTCCGCCCCGACCATCACTTCTATTCCTACTGGGATACCACCCTGTCGCAGGCGCTGGTGCGCGAGACCCAGTTGTTCGTCGACAGCCTGATCCGCGAGGACCGGCCGGTCACCGACCTGCTCACCGCCGACCACACCTTCGTCAACGAGCGGCTGGCCAAGCATTACGGCATCCCGAACATCCTCGGCGACCAGTTCCGGCGGGTCACCATTGCCGACCCGAACCGCCGCGGCGTGCTCGGGCAGGGCAGCGTGCTGCTGCTGACCTCGATTGCCGACCGCACCTCGCCGGTGCTGCGCGGCAAGTGGGTGATGGAAGTGCTGCTCGGTTCGCCGCCGCCGGCGCCGCCGCCCAACGTGCCGACGCTCGAAGAAACCAAGGCGGTCGACGCCGGCAAGCCGCTGTCGACCCGCGAGCGCATGGAAGAGCATCGCAAGAACCCGGCCTGCACGTCGTGCCACAAGGTCATTGACCCGCTCGGCCTGGCGCTCGAGAACTTCGACGTCACCGGCGTGTGGCGTATCAAGGACAACGGCGTCACCGTCGACCCGGCCGGCGACCTGTTCGACGGCACCAAGCTCGATGGCCCGATCGCGTTGCGCCAGGCGCTGCTCAAGCACCAGGACGTGATCATGCTCAGCTTCACCGAGAGCCTGATGACCTACGCCCTCGGCCGCCGCGTCGAGTCGTACGACATGCCGGCGGTGCGCGCGATTGCCCGCGACGCCAAGCGCAACAACTACAAGTTCTCGTCGTTTATCTCGGGCGTCGCCAACAGTGCGGCGTTCCGCATGGGTCGGGTCGCGGCGGTCGAGACGACCACCGCGGCAGGGCGGTAGCACGGTCCGGCTAAAGCCGGATGCCACATGGCACGGTCCGGCTAAAGCCGGA
>JBFWUK010000010.1:140614-170695 GCA_050247355.1 Vicinamibacterales bacterium
GCACGGTCCGGCTAAAGCCGGATGCCACATGGCACGGTCCGGCTAAAGCCGGACGCCACATGGCACGGTCCGGCTAAAGCCGGATGCCACATGGCACGGTCCGGCTAAAGCCGGACGCCACATGGCACGGTCCGGCTAGAGCCGGATGCCACATGGCACGGTCCGGCTAAAGCCGGACGCCACATGGCACGGTCCGCCTGAAGGCGGACGCCACATGGCGCAATGTAGCATCCGGCTTTAGCCGGATAATTCGTCGTCGGTAACCGGAGGAGAGGCTGATGTTCATCACCAAGAAGCACATTTCCCGTCGCGCCGTGCTGCGCGGCATGGGAGTGACGATGGCGCTGCCGATGCTGGAGGCGATGGTGCCGGCGCGCACCGTGTTCGCCAAGACAGCCGCGGGCAAGGTGCGGCTGGCCGCCATCGAGATGGTGCATGGCTCCGCGGGGGCGACCAAGTTCGGCCTGCAGAAGAACCTGTGGTCGCCGGCGGCGGTGGGCAAGGGCTTCGACCTGTCGCCGACCAGCCTGGCGCCGCTCGAGCCGTTCCGCGACTACCTGACGATTGTCAGCAACACCGACGTCCGCAACGCCGAGGCATTCGAACTGCCGGAAATCGGCGGCGACCATTTCCGTTCGAGCGCGGTGTTCCTGACCCAGGCCCACCCGCTGCAGACGCAAGGGTCCGGCGTGCGCGCCGGCACCTCGCTCGACCAGCTCTACGCCCAGAAGTTCGGGCAGGAAACGCCGATCCCGTCGATGCAGCTGTGCATCGAGGCCGTTGACCAGGCCGGCGGCTGCTCCTACGGTTATTCGTGCGTCTACACCGACACCATCAGCTGGGCCGGCCCCAACTCGCCGCTGCCGATGATCCGCGACCCGCGCCTGGCGTTCGACCAGTTGTTCGGCGTCGGCGCGACGCCGGAAGAGCGGGCCATCCGCCGTGCCGAGGACAAGAGCATTCTCGACCTGATCAGCGCGCAGCTGGCGCGGCTGAACAAGGAGATCGGCGCCGCCGACCGCACCCGCCTGGCCAACTACCTGGACGAGGTCCGGGAAATCGAGCGCCGCATCCAGAAGGTCGAGGCCTACAACAAGAGCGGTGAAGTGCGCGAGCTGCCGACCTCGCCGGTCGGCGTCCCCGACTCGTTCGACGAGCACGTCAAGCTGATGTTCGACCTGCAGGCGGTCGCCTTCGCCTCGGACACCACCCGCGTGTTCTCGTTCAAGATGGGCCGCGACGCGTCGAGCCGCGTCTATCCGTCGAGCGGTGTGACCACCGGCTTCCACCCGGCGTCGCACCACGGCGACCGCGAGGACCGCATCCTCGACTTCGCCAAGATCAACAAGTACCACGTCGGCATGCTGCCGTACTTCCTGCAGAAGCTGAAAGACACGCCCGACGGCGAGAGCAACCTGCTCGACAACACGCTGGTGGTCTACGGCTCGCCGATGGGCGACTCGAACATCCACAACCACAAGCGCTGCCCGCTGTTCTTCGCCGGCAAGGCCGGCGGCATGCTCAAGGGCGGTCTGCACCTGAAGGCCGCCGACGGCACGCCGATGGCCAACGCCATGCTCAGCGTGCTGCACGGCCTGGGCCTGGACGAGGTCAAGAGCTTCGGCGACAGCAGCGGCACCTTCAACCTCACCACGGCCCCGGACACCACCGTGGCCGCGCAGCAGTAGGGGCCGGCCATGTTGCGACAGCGACTGCTTGGAAGCCTCGGCCTGGCCCTGTGCCTGACCGTGGCGCTCAACGGCCAGGCCCCGGTGACCATTGCCGAGGCTGCGAGTAAGGGCGACCGCGAAGCGGTGCGTGCCCTGCTGAAGAAGGGCCTCGACGTCAACGCGGCCCAGGGCGACGGCACCACCGCGTTGCACTGGGCGGCAATGAAGGGCGACGCCGAATTGGCGCAGATGCTGATCGTCGCCGGCGCCAACGTCCGCGCCACGACCCGGCTCGGCGCCTACACGCCGCTCTATCTTGCCGCCAAGGGCGGTTACTCGGCGGTGGTCGCGGCGCTGCTCGCGGCCGGCGCCGATGCCAAGGCGACGACCACCAATGGCACCACGCCGCTGATGATTGCCGCCGCCGCCGGCGACACCCGCACCATCACCTCGCTGGTCGAGAACGGCGCCGATATCAACGCCACCGACGGCGCCAAGGGCGAGACCCCGCTGATGTTCGCGGCGGCATTCAATCGCACCGATGCCGTCAAGCTGCTGCTGGCGCGCGGCGCCGATCACAAGGCGACCACCAAGGTGGTGGATCTGTTCGCCCTGACGGCGCCGATCGACGAGGCGATGGCGCGCGGCGGCAACCGTCCGGCCGCTGCTGCCGCCCGGCCGGCCGACGTGGCCGGCGCGACCCGCGGCTATCGCTACAACGAGCTGATCAGCTCGCAGGGCGGACTCACGGCGCTGCTGTTCGCGGCGCGCCAGGGCTATACCGACACCGTCAAGGCGCTGGTCGAGGGCGGCGCCGACCTCAACCAGTTGAACGCCGGCGACAAGACCAGCCCGCTGCTGATGGCCATCATCAACGGCCACTTCGACCTGGCGACCTACATGATTGAGAAGGGCGCCGACCCCAACGTCGCCGCCTTCAACGGCGCCACCCCGCTCTACGCGGTGCTGAATATCCAGTGGGCGCCGAAGTCGTTGTATCCGAGTCCGAAGGCGTATCAGCAGCAGCAGACGACGTATCTCGATCTGATGAAGACGCTGCTCGACAAGGGCGCCGACCCGAACGCGCGGCTGCAGCGCAAGGTTTGGTACCAGGCCTTCAACTCCGACTTCGCCGGCGTGGACGAGAGCGGCGCGACGCCGTTCTGGCGCGCCTCGTACGCCAACGACGTGGCGGCCATGAAGCTGCTGGTGTCGTACGGCGCCGACCCCAATATCCCGACCATGAAGCCCGCCGGCCGGCCGTTCACCGGCGAAGGCATTCGCCAGATCCAGGACCTGTCGGGCGTGCCGCCGGTGCCGTACGGCGGTCCCGCGGTCTACCCGCTGCATGCGGCCTCGGGGGTCGGCTACGGCGAGGGCTTCGCCGCCAACTCGCATCGCTACGCGCCGACCGGCTTCCTGCCGGCCATCAAGTATCTGGTCGAAGAGCTCGGCGCCGACGTCAACGCCACCGACCACGAGGGCAACACGCCCGTGCACCTGGCGGCGTCGCGCGGCGACAACGAGTCGATCCTCTTCCTGGTGTCGAAGGGCGCCGACGTCACCCGCGTCAACCGCGAAGGCAACACCACGGTCGATATCGCCAACGGCCCGGTCCAGCGCACGCAGCCGTATCCGGAAACCATCAAGCTGCTCGAGTCGCTGGGCGCCAAGAACAATCACAAGTGCATCACATGCTGAGACCAATGAAGAGAGCGTTTCTGACTGCAGTGGGTCTCGCGGCCATGACCGCCGCCTTGGCCGGTCAGCAGCCCGCGCGGTCCGCCTCCGCCGCCAAGACTCCTCCGGCGGCTACGGCGCGACAGCCTCAGGCCGTGGCGCCGGCCGTATCGCATTCCCCAGCGGCCACTGCCATGACTTCGGCTGAGCAGACGGCGTTGGTGAAGCAGTACTGCGCCGGCTGCCACAGCGAGCGCGGCAAGGCCGGCGGCCTGTCGCTTGCCGCCTTCGACGCCACCAAGCTCGAAGAGCACGGTGAGACGACCGAGAAGATTATCCGCAAGCTGCGCGCCGGCATGATGCCGCCGTCGGGCGCCCGCCGCCCCGAACCGGCCGTGATCACCAGCCTGGCCGCCGCGTTCGAGACGCGCATGGACCGCGCCGCGGCGCTCAAGCCGAACCCCGGCTCGCGGCCGTTCCAGCGGCTCAATCGGTCGGAGTATGCGGCCGCGGTGAAGGACCTGCTGAACGTCGATGTCGACGTCACGACCTTCCTGCCGCCCGACACCATCAGCCACGGCTTCGACAACGTCGCCGATTCGCAGACCTTCTCGCCGACGCTGATGGACGGCTACCTGCGGGCGGCCAGCCAGATCAGCCGGCTCGCGGTTGGCGATCGCCAGGCCAGCGCGACCTCGTCGACCTACAAGATTGCCCGCGCCGCGTCGCAGATGCGCCGCGTCGACGGCGCGCCGATGGGCACGCGGGGCGGCACCTCGGTCATGCACACGTTCCCGGCCGACGGCCACTACGTGTTCAAGACCTCGCTGCACTACGAGCCGCTTGGCGGCCTGGCCGGCCGTAACACCATGACCGCCTACGGCCTCAAGGAACAGGTCGAAATCTCGGTCAACGGCGAGCGGGTGGCGTTGTTCGATCTGAACACGCGCATGAGCGAGACCGACCCCAAGAACAACCTCGAGCTGCAGACGCCGCCGGTGCACGTCAAGGCGGGCCCGCAGCGGGTGACCGCCGCGTTCGTCCAGCACCTGGACGGCCCGGTGGATGACCTGCTGATGCCGCTCGAGAACACGCTGGCCGACGTCAGCATCACCTTCGGCATCACCATGCTGCCGCACCTGCGCGATTTCGTGGTGCAGGGGCCGCTCGACGTGACCGGCGTGTCGGACACGCCCAGCCGCCTGAAGATCTTCTCGTGCCGGCCGACCAATGCCGCCGAAGAGGAATCGTGCGCGGCCGAGATCGTCAACAAGCTGGCGACGCAGGCCTTCCGCGGCGCGCCGACCGCGGCCGACCTGCAGGACGCGATGAAGTTCTACGAGCAGGGCCGCCAGAAGGGCGGCTTCGAGCCCGGCATCCGCCTGGCGGTGCAGTCGATCCTGATGAGCCCGCGCTTCCTGTTCCGCCTGGAAGAGCAGCCCACCGGTGTGCGCACGGCGACCTACCGCATTGCCGATGACGACCTGGCGTCGCGGCTGTCGTTCTTCTTGTGGGGCACGGCGCCCGACGCCGAGCTGGTCCGCGCCGCCGCGCTCGGCTCGCTGCGCACGACCGCCGGCCTCACGAAGCAGGTGCGTCGCATGCTCGCCGACCCGCGCGCCGAGGCGCTGTCGACCCGGTTCGGCTCGCAGTGGCTGCGCCTGCAGGACCTCGACAAGATCTTCCCGGACTACCTGCTGTATCCGCAGTACGACGACACGCTCGCCCGCGCCATGAAGCGCGAAACCGAGTTGTTCTTCGACAGCATCGTCCGCGAGGATCGCAAGATCACCGACCTGCTGACGGCCGACTACACCTTTGTCAACGAGCGGCTGGCCAAGCACTACGGCATTCCGAACGTGATGGGCAGCGCGTTCCAGCGGGTGGCCCTGCCCCCGTACCGCCGCGGGCTGCTCGGGCAGGGCAGCATCCTGACCCTGACCTCGGTGGCCGATCGCACCTCGCCGGTGCAGCGCGGCAAGTGGGTGATGGAGGTGCTGCTGGCGTCGCCGCCGCCGGCGCCGCCGCCCAACGTGCCGTCGCTCGACGACTCGGTGAAGGCCAACGAAGGCGGCAAGATGCTGTCGACGCGCGAGCGCATGGAAGAGCACCGCAAGAACCCGGCGTGCACGTCGTGCCACAAGGTGATCGACCCGCTCGGCCTGGCGCTCGAGAACTTCGACGTCACCGGCGCCTGGCGCATCAAGGACAACGAGGTGCCGGTCGACGTCGTCGGCGACCTCTACGACGGCACCAAGATGGACGGCCCGGCCGGCCTGCGCGACGCGCTGCTGAAGCACGCCGACGTGTTCATGCTCGGCTTCACCGAGAGCATGATGACCTACGCGCTCGGCCGCCGCGTCGAGTACACCGACATGCCGATGATTCGCACCATCGTGCGCAACGCCGGCAAGAGCGGCAACAGGTTCTCGGCATTCGTGCTGGGAGTGGTCAACAGCCCGGCGTTCAAGCTGGGCGTGACCGATGCGGGCAAGCAACGCCGCGCGGCCGACGTCGCGCGTTAAGGTCCGCCTGAAGGCGGACACCACATTGGGGCAGCCGTGGGTAGATGTAGCATCCGGCTTTAGCCGGATAGTGCAGCCAGGAGCAGAGACGATGTACATCACGCAGAAGCACATTTCCCGCCGCACCGCGCTCAAGGGTGTCGGCGTCACCCTGGCGTTGCCGTTTCTCGAGGCCATGGTCCCGACCCGCGCCACCGCCGCGCAGGCGCGCGGCAGGGTCCGCCTGGCGGCCATTGAAATGGTGCACGGCTCGGCCGGCAGCACCGCGTTCGGCATCAAGAAGAACATGTGGGCGCCGGCCGCGGTCGGCCGCGACTTCGACCTGTCGCCCAGCTCGCTGGCCCCGCTCGAACCGTTCCGCAACGACATCACCATCATCAGCAACACCGACGTGCGCAACGCCGAGGCGTTCACCGCCCCGGAAATCGGCGGCGACCACTTCCGCTCGAGCGCGGTGTTCCTGACCCAGATGCACCCCAAGCAGACGCAGGGGTCCGACGTGCTGGTCGGCACCTCGCTGGATCAGTACTACGCGCAGCGCTTCGGCCAGACCACGGCCATTCCGTCGATGCAGCTGTGCATCGAGAACGTCGACCAGGCCGGCGGCTGCTCCTACGGCTACTCGTGCACCTACACCGACTCGATCAGCTGGTCGGCGCCCGACCAGCCGCTGCCGATGATCCGCGACCCGCGCACGGTCTTCGACCAGTTGTTCGGCGTCGGCGCCACGCCGGCCGAGCGGCAGGAGCGGCGCAGCGAAGACAAGAGCATTCTCGACTGGCTCGGCACCGCCGTGACCCGCCTGAACAAGAACCTGGGCGCTGCCGATCGCGCGCGGCTGGCCGACTACCTGGACGATGTGCGTGAGATCGAGCGGCGCATCCAGCAGGTGGAAGCGGCCAACAGCACCGGCGAGCAGCGCGAGCTGCCGGGCGCCCCGGTCGGCGTACCCGATTCGTTCGAGCAGCACGTCAAGCTGATGTTCGACCTGCAGGCGCTGGCCTTTGCCTCGGATACGACCCGGGTGTTCGCGTTCAAGATGGGCCGCGACGCCTCGAACCGCGTCTATCCCGACAGCGGCTACAAGGCGGCCTTCCACTCGGCGTCACACCACCAGGATCGCGACGAGCGCATCACCCAGTACGCGAAGATCAACAAGTACCACATCAGCATGATTCCGTATTTCCTGGACAAGCTGAAGAAGACGCCCGACGGCGACAGCAACCTGCTGGACAACACGCTGGTGCTCTACGGCTCGCCGATGGGCAACTCGAACGTGCACAACCACAAGCGCTGCCCGCTGTTCCTCGCCGGCCACGCCGGCGGCGCCCTCAAGGGCGGCCTGCACCTCAAGGCGGCCGACGGCACGCCGATGGCCAACGTAATGCTGTCGGTGGCGCACCTGCTGGGCATGGACGACTTCAAGTCGTTCGGCGACAGCACGGCGGCCTACGACCTCAACACCGTGCCGGCGACCACCGCGGCTGCTGAGTAACAGGGGTATTGGCCACAGAGGACACGGAGGACACAGAGAACGTTTTTCCAAACGCCAGGGCTGCTAACCGGCGGCCGGGCATTTTGAAGGATTGGCTCGGTGTCCTCTGTGTCCTCTGTGGCAAACCTACGTGACAGGGATACGAACATGCGCAAATTGATTCGTGGGGCGTTCGCGGCTGGTGTGTTGGTGGTCGGGATGTCGGCCTGGCTGTCAGCGGCGATGGCCGATGCACCGGTTGCGGATGCCGCCGCCCGTGGCGACAAGGCCGCCGTCAAGGCGCTGCTCAAGTCGGCGGCCGACGTCAACGCCGCGCAGGGCGACGGCATGACCGCGTTGCACTGGGCCGCCATGAGCGGCGATCTCGAGCTGGCGCAGATGCTGATCTACGCCGGCGCCAACGTCCGGGCCACGACCCGTCTCGGCACCTACACGCCGCTGTACCTGGCCAGCCAGCAGGGCCACGCCCCGGTCATCGACGTCCTGCTCAAGGCCGGCAGCGATCCGAAGGCCGGCACGCCCAATGGCACGACGCCGCTGATGGTGGCCGCTGCCGCCGGCAAGGTCGACGCCGTCAAGGCGCTGGTCGACGCCGGCGCCGACGTGAACGCGAAAGACGGTGTCCGCCTGCAGACGCCGTTGATGTACGCCGCCGCCGCCAACCGCGCCGACGTGATTACGTTCCTCGCCGGCAAGGGCGGCGACCTCAAGGCCACCAGCAAGGTGTCGGACCTTGCCAACCTGACCCGCGAGGGCCTGGGCTTTGGCGGCAACCCGGCGGCGCCCGGCGCCCCGCCCCGGCCCGGCGCCCCGGCGGCGGGAGCGCGCGCGCCCATGCCCGGCGTCGATCGCAACTACCAGCTCAACGAACTGATCAACGCGCACGGCGGCCTGACGCCGCTGCTGTTTGCCGTCCGCCAGGGTTACCTGGAGTCGACCGCGGCGCTGCTGGCGGCGGGCGCCGACGTCAACCTGGTGTCGGCCGGCGACAAGACCAGCCCGCTGATGATGGCGGTGATCAACGGCCACTTTGATCTCGCGAAGGAGCTGCTCGACAAGGGCGCCAACCCCAACCTGGCCAGCGTCAACGGCGCCACCCCGCTCTACGGCGTGCTCAACGTGGAGTGGGCGCCCAAGGCGCTCTATCCGCAGCCGCGCGCGCACATGCAGCAGAAGACCGGTTACCTCGAACTGATGAAGGCCCTCATCGACAACGGCGCCGACGTCAACGCGCGCCTCAAGATGAAGGTCTGGTACTCGGGCTACAGCTTCGACCTGTCGGGCGTGGACGAGATTGGCGCCAGCGTGTTCTGGCGCGCCGCCTACGCCAGCGACATCGCGGCCATGCGCATGCTGGTGGCGGCCGGCGCCGACCCCAACGTGCCGACCATCAAGCCCGCCGGCCGGCCGCGCTTCGGCGACGCCGACGTCCGCGAGGTGACCGACCAGTCGGGCCTGCCGCCGGTGCCGGTGGGCGGGCCGTCCGTGCCCCCGCTCCACGCCACCGCCGGCGTCGGCTACGGCGAGGGCTTCGCCGCCAACTCGCACCGCTTCGCGCCCACCGGCATGATGGCCGCGGTCAAGTACCTGGTCGAGGAACTGGGCGCCGACGTCAATGCCGCCGACCACGACGGCAACACGGCGCTGCACCACGCCGCGGCCCGTGGCGACAACGAGATGATCCTTTACCTGGTGTCGAAAGGCGCCAACGTCATGGCCGTTGATCGCGAGGGGCGAACGACCGTCGACATGGCCAACGGCGCAGTGCAGCGCGTGCAACCCTATCCCGAGACCATCGCCCTGCTGGAAAAGCTCGGAGCAAAGAACAATCATAAGTGCAAGTCCTGTTAGCAGTCGCCGTTCTCCTCATTCAAGTCCAACTCGCTTTTGCCCAGCCGCCATCCCCCCTCACGGGGGGCGGTGGGGCCGTGCCTGAGCAGCCGAACGGGATGGTGCCCGGTGCCGACGGACGCCCGACCATTCGCGCCATCAAGTTGAGCGAGCCATTCCGCCTGGACGGCCAGCTGGACGAGGCCATCTACCAGCGCTATCCCGGCTTCGACGGCATGGTGCAGGCGGCGCCCCGCTACGGCGAAGCGTCGACCGAGAAGACCGAGATCTGGGTCTCGTTCGACGCCGACCACATTTACGTCTCGGCCCGCCTGCACGACACGGCGCCGCCCGAGCGGTGGATTGCCAACGAACTGCGGCGCGACACCAACCAGATGCGCAACAACGATCACTTCGGGGTCGGCTTCGACACCTTCAACGATCGGCGCAGCGGGTTCATGTTCTACGCCAACCCGCTGGGCGGCTTCTCCGACTATTCGGTGGTGGATGAAGGCTCGCCCAACACCGACTGGAACCCGGTGTGGCTGGCGAAGACCGGCCGCTTCGACGGCGGCTGGACCATCGAGATGGCCTTCCCGTTCAAGTCGCTGCGCTACACCTCCGGCCCCGGCCAGGTCTGGGGCATCCAGTTCCGGCGATCGCTCCGCCACAAGAACGAGTGGAACTACTGGACACCGGTGCCGCGCAACATGGCCGGCCCCCAGGCCCTCAATCGCGTCTCGGTCTACGGCACCGTGGTCGGCCTCGACCTGCCGCCGGCCGGCCGCAACCTGGAAGTCAAGCCGTACGCCCTCGGCCGCAACCTGACCGATCGCCTCCAGACGCCGCAGGTCTCGGGCGACAACGACGGCGAGTTCGGCGGCGACCTGAAGTACGGCATCACCGCCAACCTGACCGCCGACCTGACGGTGAACACCGACTTCGCGCAGGTCGAGATCGACGAGCAGCAGGTCAACCTGACCCGCTTCAACCTGTTCCTGCCCGAGAAGCGCGACTTCTTCCTCGAGGGCCGCGGCCTGTTCGACTTCGCGCGCGGCGGGTCGTCGGGCGGCGGTTTCGGCGGCGGCAGCAGTGACCAGCCGTACCTGTTTTACAGCCGGCGCATCGGCCTCAACCGCGGCCGGGTGGTGCCGATCGACGTCGGCGGCCGGCTGACCGGCAAAATCGGCGCGTTCGGCGTCGGCGTGATGAACATCCAGGCCGGAGACGAGGGGACGTCGGCTTCGCCGGCGACCAACTTCACGGTGGTGCGGGCCAAGCGCGACATCCTGCGCCGCAGCACGATCGGCGCGATCTTCACCAACCGCAACGAGTCGAGCGTGACCGCCGGCGGCGACAACCAGGCTTACGGCGTCGACGCCGCGTTCGGCTTCTACCAGAACGTCAGCCTGACCGGCTATTTCGCCCAGACCCGCACCACCGGCCTGACCGGCGACAACGACAGCTACCAGGGCAAGTTCGACTGGGCGCCCGATCGTTACGGTGTCAGTGCCAGCGTGCTCAAGGTGGGGAAGGACTTCAACCCCGAAGTCGGTTTCCTGCGCCGCACCAACTTCACCCGATCGTTCGCGTCGGGCCGTTTCAGCCCGCGCCCCCGGAACCTGCGGGCGGTCCGCAAGTTCACGTTCGAGGGTAGCCTCGAGTACTTCGAGAACGGCGCCGGCGCCGTTGAATCGCGCCAGCAGACCGGCCGCTTCAACGTCGAGTTCGACAACAGCGACGTCTTCAACGTCGAGGCCAACGCCAGCTACGACCTGCTGCAGGCGCCGTTCACGCCGGCCGGCGGCACGGCCATCCCGGTCGGCGGCTATCACTACAGCGACGTGGTGATGTCGTACAACATGGGCCAGCAGCGCCGGTTGTCGGGCAACATCGGCCTGCAGGTGGGCAACTACTACAACGGATCGATCAGGGCGCTGACGTTCTCGCAGGGCCGCATTTCGATTCTCAAGCAGTTTTCGGTTGAGCCGCGGGTCGTGATCAACCGCATCGAACTGCCGAATGGGGCGTTTACCACTCGCCAGTTCGGCGCCCGCACCGACTACGGTTTCTCGCCGCGCATGTTCGCCAGCGCCCTGCTGCAGTACAGCTCCGCCGACCACAGCTTCAGCAGCAACGTGCGCTTCCGCTGGGAATACCGCCCCGGCAGCGAGTTCTTCGTCGTCTGGACCGACGAGCTCGACACCGATCCGCTCGATCCGCACGC
Organism: Vicinamibacterales bacterium; assembly: GCA_050247355.1. GTDB lineage: Bacteria > Acidobacteriota > Vicinamibacteria > Vicinamibacterales > UBA2999 > 12-FULL-67-14b. The sequence continues at coordinate 152,042 of JBFWUK010000010.1, forward strand.
CAACCGCCTGGCGCTCAAGAACCGGGCGTTCGTGGTCAAGATGACGAGGCTGTTCCGCTTCTAGCGGCCGCGCTCCTCGGCGAGCACTTTTTCCAGGCAGCTCGGGCAGATGCCGTGGCTGAATTCCACGTTGGCATGGTCGGAGACGTACTCCTCGACCCGGTGCCAGTAGTTGGAGTCGTCGCGAATCGATTTACAGTAGCCGCAGATCGGCAGCATGCCCGACAGGGTCTTGACGTTCGCCAGGGCCTCGGTCAGTTGGGCGATGTTGGCGTTGAGGCGCTGCTGCAGATCGACGATGCGGAGCCCGGCCTTGAGGCGACTGCGCAGTTCGCCGGCATCGAACGGCTTGATCAGGTAGTCGTCGGCTCCCGCCTCGAAGCCGGCGATCACGTCGTCGGGCTGGTGCTTCGCGCTCAGCATGATCACGTAGGTGCCCTCGCCCGGCTGCTCGGAGCGCAGTTGGCGGCATACTTCGATGCCGTCGAGTCCCGGCATCACCCAGTCGAGCAAGGCGAGCCGCGGTGGATCGTCACCATCCCGCAGCAGGGCCAGCGCCGTCACACCGTCGGCAGCCGTCGTCACCGTGTAGCCCCAGGATTCCGCCAATCCTCGCAGGCGCACGACGGTGACCGGATCGTCGTCCGCGACTAGGACGCGCATACCATGGCCCCGGTATTGGCCAGCAGCGCGATCAGGCTCGCGGTGTCCGCTTCGGCGCGTTGAAAGGCGGCGCCGGCCTGCGTCAAGTTGCCGCTTTTCGCGGCGATTTCAACCGCCTTCAACGACTCGACCAGCGTGCCGGGGCCGAAGTTGGCTGCCGAGCCGCGGAAGGTGTGGGCGGCAATTGCCGTGGCCTGGCCATCGCCGGCGGCGAGCGCCACTCGTATTGCCTCCAACTGGCGCGGCGCCTCGTTCTGGAACAGGCCGATGATCTCGTTTTGCAGCCCCGGATCATCACCGACGCTCTCGATCAGGTGGCGCAGGAGGTCGGCGCGGTTGGTCGATGGTGTGGTGCCCGGCCCCTGGTCAGCGGCGTGGAACGCGGGCGGCGCGGATGGGCCATTGGGGACCGCCGCACCGTTCGTCATCGCATCGATCTGGTCGAGCAGGCCGTTCGGCGACAGCGGCTTGGCGATATAGGCGTCGGCTCCGGCCGCCAGGCACTTCTCGCGGTCGCCGGTCATGGCGTGGGCTGTCAGCGCGATGATCGGCACGCGGGTCTGCGACCCCTGCTCGCGCTGGCGGATGATCCCCATGGCCTCGGCGCCGCCCATTTCCGGCATCTGCATGTCCATCAGGATGAGGTCGAAGGCACCGGCGGCGACAGCTTCCAGCGCCTCGCGTCCGTTCCGGGCGAGCACCACCGTGTGTCCCGCCTTCTCCAGGATGCCGACGGCGACCCGCTGATTGACGACGTTGTCCTCGGCCAGCAGGATGCGGCGGGAGGGGCGATGGGCCGCCCACGAGCGCTCGCTGGCAGCAGTGGCGGCGGCCGGCATGGCATTGATTGCCTTGAGCATCGCGTCGCGCAGCGCCGCCTGGCGCACCGGCTTGACCAGGTAGCAATCGACGCCGATGGCGCGGCAGCGGGCGGCGTCGCCCATGGAGTCGGACGAGGTCAGCATCATGATGGTCGGCGCGCCGGCGCCGGCGTCGGCGCGCAGCCGTTCGGCGGTAGCGAAGCCGTCGAGGCCCGGCATCTGGACGTCGAGCAGCACGAGGTCGAACGGACGACCGCTGGCCTGCGCCTTACGGACCGCCGCGACGGCGGCCTCACCGCCGTCGGCCAGCGCGGGTTCCATGCCCCACTTGAGCAGCGTTCGCTCGAAGATGTGGCGATTGGTGGCGTTGTCGTCGACCACCAGTACCGACAGGCCGCGCAGCTCCGACGCCGCCGGCCGCGGGATGTGGTTGCGCTGGTGCGCGACCTCAATCGTGAAATGGAAGGTGGAACCCACCCCGGGGATGCTGTCGACCCAGATGCGCCCGCCCATGATGGCCACGAGCTTGGCGCTGATCGCCAGGCCCAGGCCGGTGCCGCCGAACCGGCGGGTGGTCGAGCCGTCGGCCTGGCTGAAGGCCTCGAAGATCACGGCCTGTTTGTCGGCCGGCACGCCGATTCCGGTGTCGGTGACCGCCAGGTGCAGCAGCGTCTTGTCCGCTTCCTCGCCGTCGCGCGTGACCGTGACGATGACCTCGCCATGCTCGGTGAACTTGATGGCATTGCCTACCAGGTTGATCAGCACCTGCCGCAGACGCCCGGCGTCGCCGATCAAGGCATCGGGCACGTCGCCGGCGATGTCGCTGAGCAGCTCGAGCCCTTTCTGGTGCGCGCGCATCGCCAGCGACGTTACCGCGTCGTCGACGGTCTCGCGGAGCGAGAAATCGGCGTGGTCCAGTTCCATGCGGCCGGCTTCGATCTTCGAGAAGTCCAGGATGTCGTTCACGATCATCAGCAGCGATTCGGCCGAGCTCTTGACCATGCCCAGCTGCTCGCGCTGCTCGCTGTCCAGGTTGGTGTCGAGCGCCAGCTCGGTCATGCCGATGATGCCGTTCATGGGCGTGCGGATTTCGTGGCTCATGTTGGCGAGGAATTCGCTCTTGGCCCGGCTGGCTTCCTCGGCGCGGTCCCTGGCGCTGATCAGCTGACGGTTCAGGGTCACGAGTTCCGATGTGCGGTGGGCGACGTCTGCCTCGAGATTCGCCTTGTGGCGCTGCAACTGCCCGTCGCGCTGCTCGATTTGCTGCAGCATGTCGTTGAAGCCGGCGACCAGGGCGCCGACCTCGTCGTGGCTCTCGTGGGCGACGCGAATGGTGTAGTCCTTCTCGTGCGAGATCCGCTCGGCGGCGCTGGCCAGCGACAGGATCGGCCGCGAGATCAGGCGTTGCAGCCAGCTCGTGACCATGAAGGCCACCAGCATCGACAGCAGCAGGACCACCAGGGTCAGGCCGGCGAAGCGGCGCACCCGGGCGTCGCTCTCGCTGCGGTCCGATTCGATGTAGACACTGCCAATCGTTTCACGCCCGAAGACCACCGGCTGGTGGACGGCGAGGGCCGACCACGTTACGCTCGTGCCGGACGCCGGTGCCGCCAGCTCGGCGGCGGGCCCGGTGGCCGCGGCGGCGCCGCTCTCCCGATGATAAACGGCGAACGCCTGCCCGTCGGCCGTTACCAGGACGGCGCGCATCACTTCGCGATGAGTGGCCAGCATGGCCAGCGTTTCGGTTGCCGCCTTGCGGTCCTCGAAGGTCAGAGCGGCCGTCGTGCCGGCGCCGAGCATGTCGGCCAGGGTCCGCATGCCCTTCAACTGCTGTTCCCGAAACGTCAGGTAGTCGTAGCTGACGAACGCCAGGCTGGCAAGCAACAGCGCCGTGGCGGTTGTGCACATGCTGATCAGAATCAGCTTGGACTTGATCGAGAAGTGAGTCATCGCGACACTCCGGGGGGCTTGGTGGCGTGGTGAACGGTCCGTGCGAGAGCGAGGAGTTTGGAATTGATCACCAGACCCGCACGTGCGGCCTGGTCGAGGTTGATGTCGAACCGGATGCGGTCGCGTTCCGACCGGAACTCGATTGTGCCGCCCTGCTGGCAGAACCGGTCGAGATCAGACACGGTCAGCACGCTTCCGCCGTCAGCGCGGCGCAGCACGTCGGCCAGCCGGGCGCTTTCGGACGAGCCGACGAACAGGATTTGCAGGTCCCCCAAGTTGTCTTTGGGACCGACCCGTCGCGCCGCCAGCACCTGTCCGCCCACCGACTTGCCGGCCACGAGGCCCTTCAGCGCTTCGGCCACGGCATCGTCGCCCAGTATCCCGATGGTGAACTGACCGCCGGCCGTGGCACCCTGCGGCCATTCGACGAACTTCGAGAAATTGACGAGGAACGCGGCCCTGACATCGGCGCCACTGGCAGTCTGGGCCGCCGCCGCGGCCGGATAGGCGTACGCAGTGAGCGCGCACAAGGTCGCCAGGGCAAGCATCGCTGCCCAAGGCAGTGGCCTGGCGGCGCCGCCGCGTTTCAGAAACTCCACGTCGCCCTCCCCACCCAGGCCCGAGGAACCTGGCTGTGAAAGACGCCCTCGTAGCCGCCGAACTCGCGATGACGGCGCTCACTCAGGTTCTGGCCGGTCAGGCTCAGCTCCAGCCCGGCCACGGTGCGGCCGATCCGGATGTCAAGGCGGCCGTACGACGGCACTTCCGTGCCCTTCAACGCCGCGACGTAGGTCCAGGCGGCGTCGGCCTGCCAGGCGCGGGGCAGGTTGATCTGTGACCGAACGCGTGCCTGATAGGCGGGATTGCGATCGGCGTAGGCGGCCGCATCGGGCGTGTCGCCGACGTCGTGGAAGTGGAAGCTGAGCCAGTCGAGACTGGCGTCAAGCGTCCAGGACGCGAGCGCCCGCCACCGGACCAGGGCCTCGGCGCCAACACTCTCGCCTCCCATTCCGCTCGAGATCTGGCGGACGATGGCGAGGTGCGCAGGGGCGGGCGTGGTTTCGAAACGCACGGCCAGGTTCTCGGTCACCAGGTCGCTGTAGACGTGGTGGAACGCAGTGCCTTCGAATGAGACGCCGAGTCCAGGATTGGCCCGGTAGCCGGCTTCGAACGACACGGTGTGCTCGGTGCGCAGGTCCGGATCGCCGCGCACGCCCAGCACCGTGAGCTGGCCATCGGCGTCCGGGTAGGCGGCGAAATCGTAGTGCAGGGCGCGTTCGAGCCGCGACGGTGTGCGAGCCGCGCGCGACACGGCCGCCCACACGGTGTGCCGCGGCGAAGGCAGCCACGCCACGCGCGCCGTCGGTTGCACCTCGACGCCGGCGCCGCTGTGGTGTTCGATCTTGGTGCCGAACGTCAGATGGATCGGCAGGCCGGTGAACGTGATCTCGTCCTGCACGAAGAAGTTGAAGAGGCGGCGCCGGCTGCTGGACGGCTCGAAGTAGTCGCCAAACAGGGCATCTTCACGGTCGGACCAGAAACGCTGGCCGGCGCCCCACACCAGGTCGTGGCCGTGGCCGGCCTTGAACTGGTGTTGCAGTTCGAAGTCGAAGGTCTGCGTCGTCTCGCCCTTGTTGATCGGCGTCCGCGAGGTGCGATCCCAGAAGGCCTGCAGCGACAGGCGGCTGTCGGGCGACCAGTTTCGCGTCCATCGCGCCAGCAGGTGGCCCGTATGCACCGGCGACACCGTGTCGATGATGCCGAGCGAGGTTGGCGCATAACTGGAGAGGGGCTCGTAGATGCGCTGACCGCTCTCGCCCGTCCTGGCCGAGCCCAGCACCGTCCAGGTCTCGTTCGTGTTCCGATCGAAATCGACCCGGAAGCCGGTGGAGCTGATCCGCGAAGCATCGGCGGCCGTCGCGCCGGCGTCGTCCTGCATCGCGCCACGCGCGCTGTGCTTCCCGAACACGCGGTAGCTGCCGCGCGAGCCGACCCGCCCGCCGTAGCGAAACGCGCCGATTCCAGGCGTCAGCGAGCCGGCGTTCACCGAGAGCAAGCTGCCCTGAGTGGCGTCGGCCGCCTTGCTGATGACGTTGATGACGCCGTTGACGGCGTTGGCGCCCCAGACCGAGGCGCCGGGACCGCGAACGACTTCGATGCGATCGATGTCCTCCAGCATGAGGTCGAGGAGATCCCAATACACGCCAGATGACACCGGCGTGTAGACGACGCGCCCGTCCACGATCACCAGCAGCTTGTTGGACCATAGCCCGTTGAACCCGCGCGCGCTGACCGCCCATTTGTTGCCGTCGATGGTCGCGACGTGCAGGCCAGGCACCAGGCGCAGGACATCGGGCAGGTTGGTGGCGCCGGAACGGCGAATGTCCTCGTTGGTCAGGACGTGCACCGCCGCCGCCGTTTGGAACAGGCCTTCTTCTTTCTTCGAGGCCGACGTGACTTCGATATTGAGAAGGTCCTCGAGGGTTGCCTGTTCCAGGTTGACATGCACCTGCGCCGCGGCCGCGGCCGGCAGGGCAAGCAGCACTCCGGCCAGGGGCAGGAGCCCCGACCACCAGGCGGCGCCGCGCGGAACGAACGGGTGCAAGAACGACATGCCGGCTTGGACTGCAAGCGCACTGCCATTCTTGGCCGTCACGCGCCGGCTCTATTTACCGTTCCTTTCGCGGCATTCCAACGCACACCAGCGGGCACAACCGGCCTGTTGCGCATGTGCGGAGGCGTGCGATGCTGTGCGCGCACATCCGGGTTGCGGGTGGCATTTCGGCGATGCAGGGGTTTTATCGCCCACGGGCGGCGGCACCGCCCTTGCACAACGGCGGGGCATGACCCGCAGACCCTCGTGTTTCGTACCGCCCCGGCTTCTGCCTCGACTGGCCGCCGCGCTATGCGCGGTTGCCCTGCCGGCGTCGGCGATCGCCCAGACCGCCGCGGACCTCGGCGACGCGACGCTCGAGGAGCTGATGAAGCTGACGGTCACGACTGCCAGCCGGCGGGCCGAGGTGATCGCCGATGCGCCGGCACTGATCGAGGTGGTGACAGCCCGCCAGATTCAGGCCCGCGGCTATCGCTCGCTGTCCGACCTGCTGCGCGATCAGCTTGGCATCAAGATGGACCTCGGTGGCGACCCGGATTACCCGGCCGACATCACCGTGCAGGGCACGCGCAACACCAGCCGCGTGGTCCTGCTGCTCGACGGCATTCGCGTGACGTCGCCGACCAACGAGCCGCTGCCGATTATGGCGAACTACCCGGTCCACAACGCCCGCCAGGTCGAGATCGTCTACGGCCCCTCGTCTGCGCTCTACGGCGCCGATGCGTTCTCGGCGGTGGTCAACGTGATCAGCAAGGATGCCGCCGAATCCGCCGGCCTCGAGGTCGGCACCTCAATCGGGCGGTTTGGCTTGTGGAATCAGACCGCGTCCTATGGCCAGCGCCTCGGCGAGCGCGGCAGCCTGACGGTGTCGGGGCAGGTGCTCCGCGATCGTCAGGCCGATCTCAGCCGCTACTATCCGGCCGCCTACGGCGGCATGCAAGGGCAGCGCACGGGTGTGTTCAATTCGATTTTCGGGCCGATGACCGCCGTCGGCGTCGTGCCTGCGGAGTTTGCCAACCCGCTGGCCGCCCATTCAGCGCACGTCAACCTGCGCTGGGGCCGATGGCAGGCGGCGCTCTTCAACAGCCGTTCGCGGGCCTCGACCGCGGCGGGCTACACGCCCGACAACGCCGTCTATGCCGACAGCGCCTACCAGCAGAACAACTTGTGGGTGGGGTCCGCTTCGTACTCGCGACCGCTCGGCCTTGCCGCCAGCGTCTCGACCGTCACGCTGAGCCAGCACACGCTCGACCCGTCATCCGGCTACTGGAACACGTACAGCAACTTCCGCCGCAGCTACAAGTTTGCCCTCGGCCGCATGGCCAAGGCCGAACAGCAGCTGTCGTGGAAGCCGACGCCGCGGACCGCGCTGGTCGTCGGCGGCACGTTCGAGAGATTCTTCGCCATCCCCCAGGGCGCGGATCTGAACGCTCCGATTGCCTCGCTGTCCGAACCGGGAACAATCCTGGATACCCATCTCGTCGATCCGCTGGTCAAACTGCACTATTCGAACACCGGCGGCTACGTGCAGGCGCAATACTCGCCGGCGTCGCAGCTGTCGCTGACCGTGGGGTCCCGCGCCGACTACAACAGCCGCTACGGCGCCACGGTCAATCCGCGGGTCGGCCTGGTCGCGCGGCTTTCGCGCAGCACCACCGTCAAACTGCTCTACGGCACGGCGTTCCTGGCGCCGTCTCCGTATCAGGCCTATTCGCACTATGGCTCGTTCTACACGACCGACGGCGGTGTCAGCTACGCTTCGGACTACTGGCACCTCGGCAACCCGGACCTCGAGCCGCAGCGAAAGCGGACGTACCAGGCCACCGTCGACCAGTCGGTCGGCCCTCTGCTCAACGTCTCGGTGACCGCGTTCCGTTCAAGAATCGACGACATCCTGAAGAGCGCTGATCCGGATCGGGCCGGGCCGGGCACCTACCTTGGCTGGCCGGTTTCCTACATTGACTTTCCGGTCAACGAAGGCGAGGAGAGCATTTACGGCGGCAACGTCGACGTGCACTTCCTGAAGTCGTGGTCGCCGTCAGTGCGGCTGTCGGCACGCGCCGGCATCAGCCTGGTCGATGGCCGCCTGGTTGACGACGACAATCCGGACGGTGTGCCGTTGGGGGCCGTGGCTCCGCTCCAATTCCGCGCCGGGGCCGATGCCGAGGCTGGCGACTGGTCGGCGTCGGCGTCGATCATGGCGTTCGGCCGGCAGCGACTGTTGGCGACCCGGCTTGAAGCCGGCAAGGTTGTTCGCGAGACGCTGCCGGGCTTTTTTACCGTCGACCTCAACCTGCGCCGCAACCGGATCACCCGGCATCTCTCGGCGTTCGTTCGCATCGAGAACCTGCTGGACGCGCGCTACGTGCACATCAACGAACGGGCCCTGACCAACCCCGAGGAGCTGGTCGGTACGCCCCAGAGCCCCCGCCGCCTGGCTGTGGGCGTCGACCTCCGGATTGGCCGGTAACATCATGACCACGCCTACCGCCGCCGCCGGCGTCATCGAGCGCGATTGGCCGATCGACGTCGGCCAGCTGAAGAGCCTGATCGAAGACCTCCGCTTCAACGACGAGCGTACGCTCTATGCGCTGGCCGCGTCGCGGACCGGCATCTGGGAGGCCGAGCTCGTCACGGGCCACATGGAGTGGTCCGAGACGATGCCGCTGGTCATGGGCTGCACGGCCGCCGATTGCGGTGGCACCCTGGACGGTCTGCGCGACCGCCTGCACGCCGACGACCGTGACCGGCTGTCGCGCGTGATCCACGGCAACTTCGAGGGCCACCGCGACTTCCAGATCGACGTGCGCGTGCCGTGGCCGGATGGCACCGTGCGCTGGGTGCAGCTGCGCGGGCGCGTCCGCCCGGTTGACGGCACCTCGATTCAATTGCTTGGCGTTGCCCACGACATCACCGAGTACAAGGAACTCGAGCTGCGGCTGCGCCAGTCACAGAAGCTGGAGGCGATGGGCCGTCTGGCGGGCGGTGTGGCTCACGATTTCAACAACATCCTGACGGCCATTCTCGGCTACGCCGTGCTGATCGAGGGCGATCCGATCGACGAGGTCGAAACCCGCTCGCACGCCGTGCAGATTACCAAGGCCGCGCATCGCGCCGCCATGCTCTCGCGCCAGTTGCTGGCGTTCAGCCGGCGTCAGGTGGTCGAACGCCGCGCGGTGTGCGTCGGCGACATCGTCGCCGATCTGCTGCCGATGATGGCGAAGATCCTGGGCGAACAGATTCGCGTCGAGCGCGAGTTCGCGTCCGACCTCGGCGCGGTGTTCGCTGACCCCGGCCAGCTCGAACAGGTGGTGCTCAACCTCGCCATCAACGCGCGCGACGCCATGCCGGAAGGCGGCGTGCTGCGGATTGCGGCCGCGAATATCACCCTGGGCGTCGCGGAAGTGTGCAGCCGCCTCAAGCTGACGGGAGGGGACTATGTGCTGGTCACGGTCACCGATTCCGGCACGGGCATGGACGCCGGGACACGAGACCGAATCTTCGAGCCGTTCTTCACGACCAAGGATGCCGACCATGGCACGGGCCTCGGCCTGTCCACGGTCTTCGGTATCGTCAAGTCGCTCGGTGGCGGCATTCGCGTCTCGAGTGCGCCTGGCGAGGGGACGACGTTCAAGATCTATCTACCGAGGATCGAAGCCGCCGCGGCCTCCGATCCGGAGCCGCCGGCCACCGCACATCCGGCCGGTGGCAGCGAGATGGTGTTGGTGGTCGAAGACGAAGACGCGGTGCGAAACCTGGCTGCCGAAATCCTCCAGCGCAACGGCTACACCGTCGTGACCGCGCCTGAGGCCGGAACGGCACGGCGGCTGGCTCTCGAGTCGCCGGTGCCCATTGATCTCGTGGTCACGGACGTCATGATGCCCGACGGCACCGGCCCGGAGCTCCTGGCGGAGCTGAGCGTCTTGCACGCGAAACCCCGAGCCCTTTATATGTCGGGCTATGCCGGCGCCGTGCTGGCGCGGCAAGGGCGCCTCGTCGCCGGCAGCGCCTTTCTGCAGAAGCCGTTCACCGGCCAGCAGCTGCTGGCGAGCGTGCGACAGGTCCTCGACGCGCCCGCGGCGCCGGGACCTGCCGCGGCTCTCCCCAATACTACCGATCGCTGATCGGCGCCTTCTTGATCCTGCCCAGCATGTTGTTGAACGGCGGCAGCTGATCGGCCAGCGTCTGGTCGAGCCGATCGGTCTCGGCCTTCAACTCGGCGATCAGATCGTTGAAGATCGCGTCGACGTTGCCGGTTGGCCGCCCTTCACCGGACACCGCCACACGCAGCAGTGACGCCAGGCGGTTGTTGGTCTTGATCGGGAAGTTGAGCGGGTCCTGCCCGCTCTGGTTCTTCACCTGGTAGATGTCCTCCTCGACCGCACTGAGTGCCTTGGCCAGTTGCTCGCCGGCCGACCGCACTTCGGCCGGCGCGTCCTTGATGCGATCGGCGATGTCGGTCTTGATCCGGCGGATCTGAATAACCGCCCGGTTGGCCTCGTTGACCTTGTCGCGGATGCGGCTGGCGAGGGTCCACTGGTACATCAGGTCGGCGTCGGGCACCGGCCGCAGCGGATGCTTGAGCACCGCGAACGACTGCGTCTGCACCACGCCGTCGGCGGTGAGGCGCACCTGGTATGTGCCTGGCAGCACGGCCGGCCCGTTTTGCGTCGCGCCCCACAGGATCATGCCGGGGAAGGTGACGATGCCGGTCGAGTTCAGGTCCCACGTGAAGCGGTTCATGCCGGCCGCCATCGGCGCGCCCTGAGGGCCGCCAAAGCCGCCTCCGCCGCCAGCCGGCGTCGTCCCCGGAGCCGGGGGTGGCACGCCGTTGACCGTTCGCACGACCTGGCCCTTGGCGTCGAGGAAGTCGATGGTCAGCGCCTTGGGCTGCGACTTCAGGTAGTAGGTGACGATCGGCCGGTCGAGACCGCGGGTGGCATCGGCGGGCTTGAACACCGCGACGTCGGTCAGCGGCGCCAGGCCGAACTGCCGGAGCGCGGCAATGTCGTCCATCACGTAGAAGCTGCGGCCGTGAGTGCCGATGGCGAGCGCGTTGTCCTCGACCACCAGGTCGGTGACCGGCACGTCGGGCAGGCCGTTGCTGAACTTCAGCCACTGCGCGCCATCGTCATACGAAACGTAGACGCCGTGTTGCGTGCCGGCGTAGAGCAGGCCGCGGCGGACCGGGTCTTCGCGCACCGTGTGGACGTAGTCGTTGGCGGGAATGCCGTTGACGATCTTCGTCCAGGTCTTGCCGTAGTCGCGGCTGCGGAAGATATAGGGGGAACGATCGCCGAGCAGCATCTTCTTGACCGCCATGTAGACCGTGCCGTTGTCGAACGACGAGCCGTCGAGCTGGCTGACCCGGCCGAAGTCGGGCATGTCGGCCGGCGTGACGTTGATCCACGACTTGCCGTGATCCCGGGTGACGTGCACGAGACCGTCGTCAGACCCCGCCCAGATCACGTTGATGTCCTTCTTGCCGGGCGCCAGCGAGAACACCGTGCCGTAGATTTCCGGGCTGTTCATGTCGTGCGTGATCGGGCCGCCCGAGTCCTGCATGGTCTTGGGATCGTGCCGGCTCAGGTCGCCGCTGATCGCTTCCCACGTGTCGCCGCCGTTGGTGGTCTTCCACACGCGCTGCGAGCTGGTGTAGAGCACGTTCGGATCGACGTACGAAAAGATGATCGGATAGGTCCACTGCCAGCGTTCCTTGACGTCTTTGGACGGTTCACCCGAAAAGAAGCGCGGGTAGGCGCCCACTTCCTTGAACTCGCCGGTGCGGCGGTTCAAGCGGGTGAGGAACGAGCCGTTGTTGGTGCCGCCGAAGAAGAGATCGGGATCGGTGGCATGCGGGGCAATGTAACCCGGCTCTCCGCCGCCGACCGGGTACGGCGCCACCGGCGGCACGCCGCCAAAGCCCTGGCCCGGGGCGTTGGTGTTGCTCGGCACGCACAGCGTGCTGTTGTCCTGCTGCGAGCCGCAGACGTGGAAGGGCAGGTGCGCCGTGGTGATGACGTGGTACCACTGCGCGGTCGGGAAGTCCTGCTCGCTCCAGTTGGGCCGGGCGCTGCTGATGTCGTAGGTGATGGCGCCGCCGCCGTCGTTGCCGTCGACCACGTGGTTGGGATCGTCCGGGTCGACCCACAGGTCGTGATGGTCGCCGTGGGTGTTCTGGCCCACTTGCACCGTGGTCTTGCCGCCGTCGGTGGAGCGGAACAGCGCCGTGTTCTGCATGTAGACCACGTCCTTGTTGCTCGGGTCGCCGAACACGTGGGTGTAGTAGAAGGCGCGCTGCCGGATGGCCCGCGACGGGTTGATCAGCTTCCACGACGCGCCGGCGTCGTCCGACACGAACAGGCCGCCGTTCTCGTTCTCGACCAGGGCGTAGACGCGGTTCGAGTCGGCCTTGGTGTTGGCAATGCCAATGCGTCCGACCACGCCCGAGGGCAGGCCGGGGTTGCGCGTGATCTCGGTCCACGTCTCGCCGCCGTCGGTGGACTTGTAGAGACCGCTGCCGGGACCGCCGCTCGACATCTGGTACTCGATGCGGTACGCCTCCCACAGGGCGGCATAGATCACGTTCGGGTTGTTGGCGTCGATGACGATATCGACGGCGCCGCTCCGGGCATCCTTGAACAGCGTGCGCTTCCACGTCTGGCCGCCGTCCGTGCTCTTGAACACGCCGCGCTCTTCGCTCGGCCCGTAGTAGAGGCCAAAGCTGGCGACGTAGACGATGTCGGGGTTGGTGGGGTGGATGCGGATCTTCGAGATGGCGTCGGAGTTCCTGAACCCGACGTGGCTCCACTTCTGCCCGCCGTCCACCGACTTGTAGACGCCGTCGCCGGGCATGATGTTGCCGCGAATGCAGTTCTCGCCCATGCCGATGTAAACGATGTCGGGGTGTGATTCGGAAACGGCGACCGCGCCAACCGACGAGCTGGTGATCTGGCCGTCGGTGACCGGCGCCCAGTTGTTGCCGGCGTCGGTCGTCTTCCACAGGCCGCCGCCCACCGCGCCGAAGTAGGCCTCGCGGGGACGGCCCTTGACTCCTGACACCGCGATCGACCGGCCGCCGCGATCGGGGCCGATGCTGCGCCAGCGGTAGGCGTTGAGCAGCGACGGCTCGATCGCCGGCGCCTGAGCCGCCACCGTCGCCAGCCCGTCCGTGTGCAGGGTCAGGGCCAGCGCGCACAGGGCCGCGCCAGCGAACAACAGCCGAAACCGGCTAATCAGGACCATCATCTGAATACCTCCGGAAAACCGAAAGTCTAGCAGTACCACGGCCGTAGAACGCAGGCGCATGGCGTGCATCCGCGCCGCGGGCGATGATGCGCCTCGACCACTCCGACAGCGCCGGAGTAATATCCGCGGCAACTGTTTTCGGAGGGTAGCGTGGATCTGAGTCCACCGGCACTGAGCGGATCGTACGACTTTCTCCTGGTCGGGCTGTCGATCGTGATCGCGGTCATGGCGTCCTACGCCGCGCTCGACCTGGCTGGGCGGGTCACGGCGGCCACCGGCACTAGGCGTCAGCTGTGGCTGGTCGGCGGTGCCACCGCCATGGGCTTGGGCATCTGGTCGATGCACTACATCGGCATGCTGGCCTTCAGCCTGCCGGTGCCGGTGATGTACGACTGGCCCACCGTGCTGCTGTCACTGGCCGCCGCGATCCTGGCGTCGGCGGTGGCCCTGCACGTGGTCAGCGGGCCCGACATGGGGTTGGCGCGGGCCAGCATCGGCAGCGTCGTGATGGGCGCCGGCATTGCCGCCATGCACTACATCGGCATGGAGGCCATGCGCCTGTCGGCGATGTGCCACTACGACGCCGGCCTGGTGGCGCTGTCGGTGGTACTGGCGATCGTGATTTCGTTCGTGGCGCTGTGGCTGTCGTTCCGCTTTCGCGACGACCGCCACGGCGGCCGGTGGCATCGCCTGGGCTCGGCCGGCATCATGGGCGCCGCCATTCCGGTGATGCACTACGTCGGCATGGGCGCCGCGCGCTTCATTCCGGCGACGACGCCGCCGGACCTGACGCATGCCGTCTCCATTTCCTGGCTCGGCACCGCCGGCCTGACCCTGGTCACGTTCATGGTCCTGGGGCTGGCGCTGGCCACCTCCATGGCCGGCCGCCACTTCACCGCGCAGGCGCAGGAACTCGAGTCCACCGAGCAGCGCTACCGCTTGCTGTTCGAGCGGAGCCTGGCCGGCGTCTACCGCGCCACCCTCGAAGGGCGGCTCCTCGACTGCAACGACGCCTGCGCCACGGTGTTTGGCTACTCGTCGCGCGAAGCGCTGCTGGCCAACCCCGCCCAGCCGGGGTTCTCGGACGGTCAACGCCGGGAGTTCGTTGAACGCCTGCAGCGCGACACGGTGGTGTCACACTTCGAGCGCAGCCTGACCCGGCCCGACGGCCAGGTCGCCTGGGTGCTGGAAAGCGCCACGCTGATCGCCGGGCGCGACGGTGTGCCGCCGGTCATCGAGGGGACGCTGATCGACATCACCAGCCTCAAGCGCGGTGAGATCGAGCTGCGCAAGGCCAAGGACGAAGCCGAGGCGGCGAACCGCGCCAAGGGCGAGTTCCTGGCCAACATGAGCCACGAGATCCGGACCCCGATGAACGGCATCATCGGCATGACCGAGCTGGTGCTCGACACCACGCTGTCGGAGGAGCAGCGGGAGAACCTCACCACCGTGCGCGCCTCGGCCGAGTCGCTGCTCTCGATCCTCAACGACATCCTGGATTTCTCAAAAGTCGAATCGGGGCGTCTGGAGTTCGAGTCGGTGCCCATGTCGGTTCGCGATGTCGTCAACGACGCGATCCGGCCGCTGGCCCTGGGGGCCGACCAGAAGGACATCGAGCTGATCGTCGACGTGCACGAGCGGGTGCCCGAAGCGCTGCAGGGCGACCCGGTGCGGCTGCGCCAGGTGCTTTCGAACCTCGTGGCCAATGCCATCAAGTTCACCAACCGCGGCCACGTGGTGGTGAAGGTCACCGGCGAGGAGCACGTCGGCCGGGCCCGGCTGCACTTCAGCGTTGCCGACACCGGCATTGGTATTCCCGCCAGCCAGCAGGCGACCATCTTCGAGGCGTTCCGCCAGGCCGACGGCTCGACGACCCGCCGCTACGGTGGCACCGGCCTGGGGCTGGCCATTTCGTCGACGCTCGTCCACCTGATGGGCGGGAAGATCTGGGTGGAAAGCACGGAAGGCGCCGGCAGCAACTTTCATTTCACGATCGATCGGCCGGTGGCGGCGCTGCCCGAGACCCCGCCCGATCCGCCGTTGCCGCTGGGCCTGCCCGTACTGATTGTGGACGACAACCCGGTCAATCGGCGTGTGCTGTTCGAGCAGTTCACGCGGTGGGGCATGGTGGCGACGGCCGTCGACGGCGGCCGCGCGGCGCTGGCGGCGCTTGCCGACGGTGTGCGCTCCGGCAATCCGTACATCCTGGTGCTGCTCGACGCGAACATGCCCGACCTCGACGGCTTTGCCGTCGCCGAGGAGATACACCAGCGCCCGGAACTGGCCGGCGCGACGGTGATGATGTTGACTTCATCCGGCAAGTACGGCGATGCGGCGCGCTGCCGCGAGCTGAATGTCGCCGCCTACCTGACCAAGCCGATCCGCCAGGCTGATTTGCGGGTCGCGGTCGCGCGGCTGTTGCAGCCGTCGGTGGCCGGCACGGCCGCGCCGCTACCCGCCGTCACCGCCGGCCGGCGCCTGCGCATCCTGCTCGCTGAAGACAACATCGTCAATCAACGCGTCGCTGCCGGCCTGCTGACCCGTCGCGGCCACGAGGTGATCGCCGTCGTCAATGGCATCGAGGCGTTGGCGGCAATCGAACGCCACCCGTTCGATGTGGTGCTGATGGACATCCAGATGCCAGAGATGGGCGGCATCGAAGCGACCGCGCGAATTCGCGAACGTGAGCGCGAGCGCGGCGGCCACCTTCGCATCGTGGCCCTGACGGCGCACGTGATGAGCGGCGACCGCGAACGCTACCTGGCAGCCGGCATGGACGGCTACCTCGCCAAGCCGATCGACCGGCTGGCGTTGTTTGCCGCGGTCGAGGAAGAGCCCGGCCGCCCGGCCGCGCCGGCGACGGTCGCTGCCGGCGTCCCCGCGTTCGATCGCGCGCGGATGATTAGCCGGTTAGGCGGCGACCAGGCCCTCGGGCGGGAGGTCGTCCAGATCTTCCTGGACGACATGCCCAGCCGGATTGCCGCCATTCGCAGCGCGGTCGAGCAGGAGGATGCGCGCGCCCTCGAGAGCGCGGCCCACGCCCTGAAAGGGGCCTTGGGCAGCGTGGCGGCGGAAGCGGCGCTCGAGGCCGCGCAGCACCTTGAAACCGTCGGGCGTTCGGGAGCCATGCTCGACGCCCTGCCGGCGTGGCGCCGCCTCGAAGGTGCCCTGGACGAACTGTTTCCAGCCCTCCGCGAGTACCAATACCGCGGCGACTAAGGATGGGGTAGTCGGCGGCGCACCGTTGCCGTCTCTGGGTCATCCATTACCCAGATCGGCGCGCGGCCTAACCACGGCCGTCAAACTTGCCTGATTTTCATTCGGCACGCCCCTTGCTCTGGAAGGGGTCAGAATGATGAAAATCCGAGGCTCGGCCATCGTGCTTAGTTGCGCCCTATTTGCGGCGCTGTCCGCGGCCTGTAGCCGCGCCGAAGCCATCGAAGAGATTCCCGCCGGCACTGAAGTGACCGTCGTCACCCAGGACGGCGCGCTCGTCCGCGGCAAGATTGCCACCGTCAATCCAGAGGTCGTGACGCTCACCGGGGAGCGCCCCAACACCACGACCCAGGTCGCCCGCCGGAGCATTACCGAGGTGAGGCGCGCGAGCGCAGCCGCCGAAGAGCCGGCCGCCGAGCGCGTGCGCAGCGTCACCATTCCCGAGAATACGGTGCTGGACGTCACGCTCGAGTCCTCGCACGCCTCCGACACCAGCCGCGCGGAAGACCCGGTGCGTGCAACGCTCGACTCGCCGATCGTGATCGACGAGGTCACGGTGATTCCCAGTGGCAGCGTGGTCACCGGCCACGTCACCGGGGCGCAGGAGTCGGGCAACGTCAAGGGGCGCGCCGAACTCGGCCTGCGCTTCGACCGCATCGCGTTTCGATCGGTGACCTACGACATCGCCACCAAGCCAATCTACTGGGTGGCCGAAGGCACTAAGAAAGACGACGCCGTGAAGATCGGCGTCGGCGCGGCGGCCGGCGCCATCATTGGCGCCATTGCCGGCGGCAAGAAGGGCGCGGCCATCGGCACGGCCGTCGGCGCCGGCGGCGGCACCGCCGTGGTGCTGGCTACCGATGGCGACGAGGTTCGCCTGGCTTCTGGACGCAAGCTGAAAGTTTCTCTCACGGACCCGCTACTAATCCGCACTAGATAAGCCGCCTCGCGCTTTTGCGCTTCGGTGCGGCTGGCCCACCTAACGGGCGGAGGCCATCCAAGGCCTCCGCCTCTCGCCTTGCTCCCTGCCATGTCATCATTGGGTCGTGGCCATCGTCATTCGACCTGCTGAACGCCGCGACCTTGCCGCGCTTGGCCGCATGGGCGCCTCGCTCATGCGCACGCACTACGCCTTCGATCGGCAGCGGTTCCTGTCGCCGGACGATGGCGCCGAAGCCGGCTATTCGAGTTTCCTGGGCGATCAGCTGGACGACGGCGAGGCCGTCGTGCTGGTGGCCGAGGTCGACGGGGTGGTGGCGGGCTATGTTTACGCCGGCGTCGAGCCGCTGTCGTGGAAGGAACTGCGCGACGAAGCCGGGTTCGTTCACGACCTGCTGGTGTCAGACGAGGCGCGCGGTCACGGTGCCGGCCGGCAGTTGCTCGATGCTGCCATTGCCTGGTTGAAGCAGCGCGGCATGCCGCGGGTCGTGTTGTGGACCGCCGCGCCCAATGCCGGCGCCCAGCGGTTGTTCGAGCGCCGCGGCTTCAGGCCGACGATGGTTGAGATGACGCTCGAGCTCGACTCATGACACCGGCGGATCCCGCGGCAACCTATCGCGAGCGCGCCGCCCAACGGCAGGCGGTCGCCGATGCGCGCGAGCGCACGCATGTCAACCTGGGCAACGCGAAGGTCGCGATCTTCGTCCTGGTGCTGATCTATTGGGCCGTCACGGTGGAAGGCGATCCCAGCGGCACGCTGATTGGCGTCGCGGTCGCCGCCTTCGTGGCGCTGTCGATCTGGCACGAGCTGGTGATGCGCGCGTGGGCGCGGGCGCGAGCCGCCGTGGCCTTCTACACCGACGGCCTGGCCCGCGTGGAAGATCGCTGGGTTGGCAGCGGCCAGGTCAGCGACCGGTTTCGCCAGGCCGACCACCCCTACAGCGACGACTTGGATGTGTTCGGCGCCGGCAGTCTTTACGAGCTGTTATCCGGCGCGCGAACGCCGATTGGCGAAGAGCGGCTGGCCGCGTGGTTGTCGGCGGCGGCCACGCCGCATCAGATCCGCGACCGCCAGGCGCGCGTCTCGGCGCTTCGCCCGCAGCTCGACCTGCGCGAACGCATGGCCACGGTCAACGCCGCCGCCGGCCCGCGCCGGCTGATGCCCGGTCGGCTGATCGAGTGGGCCGAGGCACCTCGAGTGCT
>JBFWUK010000010.1:170795-174703 GCA_050247355.1 Vicinamibacterales bacterium
CGCGCGTCTCGGCGCTTCGCCCGCAGCTCGACCTGCGCGAACGCATGGCCACGGTCAACGCCGCCGCCGGCCCGCGCCGGCTGATGCCCGGTCGGCTGATCGAGTGGGCCGAGGCACCTCGAGTGCTGCCCGCCGCGATCCGGCCGGTGGTGGCGGTACTCGCCATCCTGTTCCTGGCGGCAGTCTGGAACGCGCTGTCGGGCGGCCTGGCCTGGCCGCTGATCCTGCTGGCGCTGGTCAACCTGGGGTTCCTGTGGTGGCTCATGAAGCCCGCCTCGGCGGTCGTGGAAGGCTTGTCGTCGGCGACGGCCGCGGCCGGGCTCGACCTGCTGGCCAAGGTGATTGCCGAGATCGAAGGCGCGACCTTTGACGACCCGTCGCTGGCTGCCCTGGCGGCGCGCCTCAAGGGCGCTAACCCCGGCGAGGCCGCGTCACGCGGCATGGCGCGGCTGGCACGGGTGTCGGATTGGGCCGACTCGCGGCACAACGCGTTTGCGCGCCTGCTCGAGATCCCGTCGCTCTTCACCGTGCAAGTTGGCTTCGGCGCCGAGGCCTGGAAGGCGCGTGACGGCGCGCGCTTGCGCGACTGGGTCGATGTCGTCGGCGAAATGGAGGCCCTGCTGTCGCTTGCGGGCTATGCCTACGAGCATCCTGATGACGTGTTTCCGGAAATCGTCGAATCCACAGCTTCTGGTGGAGGCAACCCTGCCCTGTCCGCCGTAGCGCCTGCTGCGAAGGCGGAAGGGTTGCCTGTTGGCGAGGCGGTCTACGACGCCGTGAATCTGGCCCATCCGCTGATTCCGAGGGCCGCGGCTGTCAGGAACAGCGTGTCGCTGGTCTCGAGCCCAGGGCCTGGTGCTTCAAGCCCAGAGCGACAAGCCCCTAGTCCTCAGGTCCTGATCGTCAGCGGCTCGAACATGGCGGGGAAGAGCACGCTGATGCGCACGATTGGCCTCAATGCGGTGCTGGCCTTGGCCGGCGCGCCGGTGAGAGCGGAGCGGATGCGCCTGACTCCGCTGGTGCTTGGCACGTGCCTGCGGCACACGGATTCGCTGCGCGAGGGCCGTTCCGGTTTCTTCACCGAGGTGCTGCGCATCAGGCAAATCTGCAACCTGCTCGACGGCCCGGGGCGGGTCCTGTTCCTGTTCGACGAACTGCTGAGCGGCACTAATTCCAAGGACCGCCGCACCGCCGCCGAGGCGCTGGTGCGCATGCTGGTATCACGCGGCGCAATCGGCGTCGTCACCACCCACGACCTGGCGCTGACCGAGATCGCCGCCATCCTGCCGGAGGCGGTCAAGAACGTGCACTTGCAGGATCACGTCGAGGACGGCCAGATGCGTTTCGACTACAAGCTGCGCGACGGTGTCATCACGCAGAGCAACGCGCTCGAGCTGATGCGGATGATTGGCCTGGACGTGTAGAACCTGACGGGGCGAACGATCATGACGGGGCGGCACTGCTTGACGGGGCGGCACTGCTTGACGGGGTGGCACTGCTTGACGGGGTGGCACTGCTTGACGGGGCGGCGCTACTTGACGGGGCCACACCTCCCGACGGGGAGACATCACCCGACGGGGAGACACATCCTGACGGGAGACACATCCTGACGGGAGACACATCCTGACGGGGAGACACATCCTGACGGGGAGACACATTCTGACGGGGACACACATTCTGACGGGGACACACATCCCGACGGGGACACACATTCTGACGGGGAGACACATCCCGACGGGGGGCATCACCGCTGCGACGGGTTAATCCAGGGCGTCGTCGAGCCGGTCGAGCATGATCCCTACGCGCGAGCAGACGTCCACTGTTGTTGCGCACTTCTGCCGGTCGAGAAAGCCGTTGCGGAAGCAGACTTCCATTTGGGTCTCCAGCTCGCCGTGCGAACCATAGGCGATCGAGACGTGATTCTGGTAGGCGGCTCGGCGCCGCTTGCGACGCCAGCCCTCAGCGATGTTCGACGGGATAGAAATTGCCGCCCGCCGCATTTGGCGCGTCAGGTCGAACTCGATCCGCGGCATGGCGCGCGTGTCGGCGATCACCAGGTCCACCAGCTGCATCGATAGGTGCCAAATCTCCAAGTCACGGTAGGAGACGATCTTGTCCATGCGGGCGGGTGAGCAGCCTTCGTGCCAGGTGATAGGCCTCCGATTAGATGGGGTTCTGAGTCAGAAGTGGTGCGAATGGTGAGAAGTTACTGCCCGAGGGGAACCGGATACCCGCGATAGGACTGGCCTTGCCGGCGAGATGCCTTGCCAAGGAACGGGTGTAGGATTCGCAGGCAGATTACTAAGCTCGATTGACCAAGCCATGAACCTGGCGTTGTTCGACTTCGACGGGACGATCACACGGAGCGACTCCTGGACACCGTTCATGAGGCTGGCGACTGGGCATGCGCGTAAGGCGATTGGCTACGTGGTACTACTCCCGATTGGAGCGGGCTACTACGCAGGGCTCGTCGCCGGGCGCACGGCCCGTCCGTTGTATGCTCGCGTTGCTTTTCGGGGCGTCGAGGCCACACCCGTCCGCGACCTTGGTCGCCGCTACGCTGCCGAGATGCTGCCTCGAACCGTCCGGCCGCGTGCCCTCGAGCAGATCGCGTGGCATAAGAGCAAGGGCGACACGGTGGTTGTCGTGTCTGCGTCGCTCGCCGCCTACGTCCAGCCGTGGTGCGAGAAGGCCGGCGTCGGTTGTATCGCAACCGAACTCGAAGAGCGTCGCGGCAGGCTCACGGGTCGCTATCTTGGAGGGGAGTGCACCGGAGCGGAGAAGGCCGCGAGGATTCGGCAGCGCTACGACCTGGGACAGTTCGCCGAGGTCTTCGCCTATGGGGATACCGCAGAGGACCGCGACATGCTCGCGCTGGCGAATCGCCGGTTCTATGGCTGTAACGACGCCGGCGATTATGAACCAGCCAGCTGACCGGGCGTTGGGCTGACGTGAGGTGTTGGTGGTGGTGGTATTGTGACGCCGCGTAACGGATAGCCCGACAGGGCACCGCAATCGCCGAGACGCGAGGGATAGAAGGCCAAGATGAAGTGCGTTCCCGCGCGGATCGTGGCTGAGCGCCAAGCGAGCCCTCTGAGACGAGAGGAGACGCCATGAGTTGTCGACTGGTTCACTTGTGTACGGTCGTTGCTCTCTGCAGCCCGGCTGCCACGCTGGGAGCGAAGAGCCGCGCGTGGGTTGTCGCGACGGTGTCGGGGCAAGAGCGCGCGGCGTTTGTCCCGCAAGGTGAGCCGTACCTCTCTGGCGGTCCCGCCGTGGCGGTTCCGGTCCCGGCCGGTCAGTTGGTTCGACTCCCGTCTGGCGAAACTGTCGTCGGTCTCGAATTTATTGGCTGGCATGAGGGTGATGCGATGCGCATCGTCGTGCGGGCGCTGATTCCGCGCGAGTTGCGGACGGTGTCGGCGGCTCTCGCCGAGCAAGATCGAGTCGAGAGACGCCAACTGACGACGCTGTTGCTTCGACCTGGGGCGACAGTTGCGATCGAGCGAATGCGAGAGATCGGCGCCCCTCTCGTTGAGCTCCAAGTGGTCGAGCGTTGACAATCGCACGACTGACACGACGTCGCCGCCCGTAGGCAACTGCCCGTCGAGAGGTTCCGCCCCGTCAAGCAGTTCCGCCCCGTCAAGCGGTGCCGCCCCGTCAAGCGGTGCCGCCCCGTCAAGCGGTGCCGCCCCGTCAAGCAGTGCCGCCCCGTCAAGCGGTGCCGCCCCGTCAAGCGGTGCCGCCCCGTCAAGCAGTGCCTCCCCGACAGCATCTATAATTCAGTTGTGTCCCCCCGACTCCTAGCGGCGGCCCTGGTTCTCTGTTGCGCCGCCACGACGTTCGCGCAATCGAGCCCCAAGGCGGCCATGCTGGAGCAGGAGGCCTGGGCGGCGCTCGCCGCCGGA
>JBFWUK010000010.1:174803-184580 GCA_050247355.1 Vicinamibacterales bacterium
TTCAGTTGTGTCCCCCCGACTCCTAGCGGCGGCCCTGGTTCTCTGTTGCGCCGCCACGACGTTCGCGCAATCGAGCCCCAAGGCGGCCATGCTGGAGCAGGAGGCCTGGGCGGCGCTCGCCGCCGGACAGGCGCAGGCCGCCGAACGAGCCTTCCGCGACGCCATCACCCTTGATCCGAAGAACGCGCACTTGCATATGGGCCTGGGCACCGCGGCCTTTGCCCTTCGGCGAGACGACGAGGCCAGGGCCTCGCTGGAACGGGCGCTGAGCCTCGCCCCCGGCCTGGTGCGCGCTCGCGCGCAGTTGGCGCAGGTGGCCAAGCGCCAAGGGGATCTGCGGGAGGCCATTGGGCTCTACGAAACCGTCGCCGCCGAGGTGCCGGGCGACGAGGGGGTGCGTGACACGCTCGAACGGTGGCGGCGCGAGCTCGACCTCCACGAGCGGATGCGGCTCACCATCGGCGACTTCTTCACGGTTGCGTTCGAAGGCCCCGAAGACGCCGACCTGGCGTCGCAAGCGCTGGAGTCGCTCAATCGCGCCTACTGGCGGATTAGCGATGTGTTTGGCGTATTTCCGCCGCGGTCGGTGCCGGTGGTGCTTTATACCGGCGAACAGTTTCGCGACATCACCCGCTCGCCGCAGTGGGCCGCCGCTGCCTTCGACGGCACCATCCGCGTGCCCATGCGCGGCGCCGGCGAGAAGGGCGAGGATCTGGACCGCGTGCTGGCTCACGAATTTGCCCACGCCCTGATTCGCTCGCTGGCGACGCGCGGCCTGCCGACGTGGCTGAACGAAGGACTGGCGTCGGTGCTCGAAAGCGACAGCCTCGACTGGGCCGAGTCGCGCGTGTCTGAAGCCGGCCAGGTGCCGACGCTGATGCAGCTGTCAGGTTCGTTCGGCAAGTTGAGCAACGCGCAAGCGCAGGTGGCTTATGCCGCCAGTGCCCTGGCCGCGCGCCGGTTGCTGGACGAAGCGGGCGGCGCCGCCATTGCCAACCTGCTGCGCGACCTGGGCGCCGGCGTCGAGTTCGAGGCCGCGTTCCTGCACCGCATTCAGAAGTCACTCGCCGATTTCCAGGCGTCCCTGCAACGGTGACCACCGCCTCCAGGCCTGCGGTAACCGTGTCGGGCCTGCGCAAGACCTATGGCCGGATGGTCGCCGTGGACGAAGTGTCGTTCGAGGTCCGCGAAGGCGAGATCTTCGGGTTGATCGGCCCCAACGGGGCGGGCAAGACCACGACCCTGGAGTGCGTCGAGGGCCTGCGGCGGCCCGATCGCGGCACCATCACCGTGCTTGGGCTTGACCCGGTACGCGACGTCTATCGTCTGCAGGAGCGGGTCGGTGTGCAGTTGCAACAGGCGCACCTCCAGAAGCGCATCAAGGTCTGGGAAGCGGCTCACCTGTGGGCCTCGCTCTATCGCCAGCCGGTGGCCGACGCCGATCGCCTGCTCGACCAGCTTGGCCTCGCCGAGAAGCGCGATGCCTGGTTCATGACCCTGTCGGGCGGCCAGCAGCAGCGGCTGTTCATCGCGCTCGCGCTGATTAACGACCCGGAGCTGGTGTTCCTCGACGAGTTGACCACCGGTCTCGATCCGCAGGCGAGGCGCGCCATCTGGGAGCTGGTGCGCGGCATTCGCGCGCGCGGCAAGACCGTGTTCATGACCACCCACCTGATGGAAGAAGCGGAGCGGCTGTGCGACCGCGTGGCCATCATCGAGCACGGCCGCATCATCGACGTCGACGCGCCGCAACGGCTGGTCGATCGCCATTGCCCAGAGCGTACGGTGGTGTTGATCACCGACGACCCGCTGGCGGAGGAGCGTTTTCGCGCGCTGCCACCCGTCGTGACCGTGGCGCGGGCCGAGGCTCAGTTCACCATTCGCGGCCGCGGCGAAGAGTTCGTCAGCTCCGTGATTCAGTGTCTCGCGGAGCACCAGGTGCGGGTGCGTGATTTCCGCACCGAACTGCCGACGCTCGAAGACGTCTTCCTCAAGCTGACCGGCCACTCGATTCGCGACTGACAACACGATGATGCGTGGACTGCTGCAACTGACATGGCTCGAGATCAAGATCTTCCTGCGCGAGCCGCTGGGCGCCATCGGCACGCTGCTGATGCCGGTGGCGATCTTCCTGCTGGTCGGCCGCGCGCTGGGCCGCGGCGGCAGCGGACCGGCCAGTCCCGGCGCCGCGGCGTTCCTGGTCACCGGCCTGCCGGTGATGGCTTCGGTGTTCATCGCCATCAGCGCGGTCATCTCGCTCGTCACGATCATCTCGATCTATCGCGAGGGCGGCATCCTCAAGCGGCTGCGGGCAACGCCGCTGCGGCCGCAGATCATCCTGTCGGCCCACGTCCTGGTGAAGCTCCTGTTCACGGCCGTGTCGCTGGCCATGATGGTGCTGGCCGGCCGGCGGTTCTATCCGGTCGGCTTGAACGCGCCAATCGTCTCGTTCGCGTTGGCGGTGCTGTTCAGCACGCTGTCGATCCTGTCGATCGGGTTCGTGATCGCCAGCCTCGTGAGGACCGCGCGCTTCGCCCAACCGGTCGGCGCCCTGGTCTTTTACCCGATGATTGCCCTGTCGGGGTTGTTCGCGCCGATCGAGGCCTTGCCGCCGGCGCTGCAGGCGGTGGCGCGGCTGCTGCCGATGACCTATATCGTGTCGTTGCTGCGCGGCATCTGGAGCGGCGAGCCATGGTCGGCCCACCTGGACGACCTGGCGGCGCTGGCCGCGGTCGGCATCATCTGCACGGCGCTGTCCGCCAGGGTATTCAAATGGGATTAGTGGAGCGTCTCGACAGGCTCGGTCGTTTCACCCGAGTGCTCGGTGGACGACCTGGGGCCATTCCTACGGAATGACCCGGCAGTGCCTGGCGGAGACCGGCCACCAGCGTCACACCGTCCCCAGCGAACGGATGTCGTTGAGAATGCCCGCCGCCGTCACGGCGGGCCCGGCGCCCGGTCCGCTGATGATCAGCGGCTCCCGCTGGTAACGGCGCGAGTGGAACGTCACCAGATTCTGCGTGCCGCCGGCCGATCCCATGGCACTCGACACCGGCACGTCGACCAGGCCGGCTGACACCTTGCGCGGCGTCGCCGAGACCACGTAGCGCAGCACGCGGCCCCGCCGGGCGAGCGCCGCGACGCGCGCCTGCCACGCGGCATCCAGTTCCGGCAGCCGTTCGAGGAATGCGCCGAGCGGCAGCGCGCCGTAGGGCCGCGGCACCAGGTCGTCGGCCCTGGGCGCTTCCCCGCGATAGCCCAGCATCCGCGCCAGGATCAGGCCCTTGCGCGCGGCGTCGCGGCCGGACAGATCGTCTCGGGGATCGGGCTCCGCGTAGCCCCGCTCCACCGCGGTTCGCACGGCAGCCGAGAAGGGCCGGCCGGCCGAGATCTCCGACAGCACGAACATCAACGTGCCGCTGACACAGCCGTCGATGCGCAGCACGCGGTCGCCGGTTTCATCGAGCTTGCGGAAGGTGTCGATGACCGGCAGCCCGGCGCCGACCGTTGCTTCATAGCGGACGCGGCGTCCCGACCGCGCCGGCTCGGTGACGAGCCGGTCATACGTCTCGCGGCTGCCGGCCAGGGGTTTCTTGTTGGCCAGTACCACGTCGAAGCCGCGCGCGATGGCCGCCTGCAGGAGCGAACCGGTCTCATCGCTCGTGACATCGACGATCACCGGCCGCGACACCGCGTGGCCCGACATCACCGTCAGCGCCTCGGCCGCCGTCGCCTTGTGGCCGCCGAGCGACGCGAGCAGCGCGCCGGCGTCCTTGGCCCGGGCCAGCCGCAGCAGGCGCGCCCGCGCCAGTCCGCGCGAGTCGAAGACGTAGCCGGATCGATCCAGCAGGCCGACAATCCTCACATCGTCGGTCGTCGAGGTGGCGATCTGGTCCGATAGCGCGCGTCCGACGCGCCCGAAGCCGAGCAGCACGACGTCGGTGTGCCGCCGGGTCAGCGGCCGGCCGCCGCCGATCTTCGACAGTTGAAACGCGGCGTGGACGCGGCGGGCCGCCTCCGGCGCCTGGCTGCCAGACACGACAAACGAGATGTTGCGCTCGGACGATCCCTGGGCGATGGCCACCACGTTGATGCCGCCGGTTTCCAGGGCGGCGAACACGCGGGCCGAAATGCCCGGCGTGCCGACCATGCCCTCGCCGACCACCGCCACCACCGACATGTGATGGCGCGCGGTGACGCCGTCGATCAGGCCCTGATCCAGTTCGTGCCGGAACGCCTGCCGCAGGCGGCGAACCGCGCGGTCGGCCTGCGACTCGGGAATGGTGCAGCCAATCGAGCTCTCGGACGAGGCCTGGAAGATGGTCGACACCGACAGGCCTTCGGCGTCGAGAGCCGTGAAGGTGCGGGCGGCAATGCCGTGCACGCCGACCATCCCCTTGCCGGCCACGGTGACCACCGCCTGGGCCGGCAGCAGGGCCAGGGCCTTCACGGGATACCCCTTCAGCGCCTGCCGTGCCGAAACCTCGGTGCCCGGCAGCTCGGGCTGGATGAACGAGCGCACGTGCAGCGCGATGGTGGTGCCAGCGATCGGGATCAACGCCCGCGGGTGCAGCACCTTCGCGCCGTAGTGCGCGACCTCGGCGGCTTCGCGATGGTGCAATTGCGGGATCAACCGCGCGTCGGGGACGATGCGCGGATCGGCGGTGAGAATGCCGGGTACGTCCTTCCACGCCACGACGGTCCGGGCACCCAACGAACGGGCGAGCAGCGTCGCAGTCAGGTCGGAACCGCCGCGGCCCAGCGTCGTCAAGCTGCCGCCCGGCGACTGGCCGATGTAGCCGGGCACGACGGCCACGGCCGAGGCGAGCAGCGGCCGAATCACGCGACGCGCGCGGGCGCGGGTCTCATCGAGGTTTGGCATGGCGCCGCCGTGTACGTCGTCGGTGCGCACGACCTCGAGCGCGTCGACAAAGCGGGCGCGCCGCTTCAGCCGGGCGATGGCGGCGGCCAGCAACTGCGCCGAGATGCGCTCGCCGCGCGACACCAGCGCGTCTTGCACGCGCGGGTCGGCGTAACCAAGCACCGCCACGGCCGCGCACAGGTCTTCGTACTCGCGCGACATCGCGTCGATCACCTTCAGGAGCGCCCGCAGCGGGGCGCCGGTTCCGAGTACCGCCCGCGCCGCCGCGATGTGGGTGCGGCGGAAAGCCGCCGCGGCCTGCGGCGTGCCCTGCAGCAGGAGGTCGGTGACGCCGGCCAGTGCCGAGGCGACGACCACCAGCGGTCCGCGATGCGCGGCAACCTGCCGCGCGGCTTTCTGGATGGCGCGTCCATCCGCCAGTGACGCGCCGCCGAATTTCCAGATTTCCAGCTTCATCTGATGTCCCTTGAAACGCAAAAAAGGCCACCACCCTTGCGGATGATGGCCCCATATCAGGCCCGGTGAAAGTGCAGCTCACCTCATCCGCTGGATGCGTCTCCAGTGGTCGTAGTCGCGGCGCACATAATGGTGTGACGAGCGGCGGCCAGAAACATGAGCTGGCTTAGACTACCATCATGCGTCCGCCGATCGAAACCGCCATTTTGTGACTAAGCACGTAATTGCCCGCCGGCTGCCCACCCCCGGCACGCCGGCAGGCGGCCCATCCTCCGTCCGGCTGCCCGATGACGTCGTCGCCGATCAGGTCGCGCGGCTCAAGCTGTTCGCGCTGATCAGCGGCGGCATGTGGCTGCTCGGCCTGCTCATGGACGGCTTCGCCTTTCCGGCGGCCATGCCGTACAAGGTCACCAACTCGACCCTCGTGATTGAGTCGGTCGCGGTGCTGTTCGCCGCCGCCGTCTACCTGTTCGTGTCGCTGTCGGCGCGGGCTCCGCGCTCGAAAGCCGATGCCGGCCTGTGGCTGATGATGCTCAATTCGGCCGCGATTGCGCTGCTCGAGACGTGGTCGCGCGAGCCCACCCGCGAGTCGTTCGGCCACTTATCGTGGATCCCGATCGTGATCCTGCTGTCGGCGATGATCATGCCCGGCCGGCCGCGTCCCATGCTCGTGGCGGCGCTGGCCTCGGCGTCGATGGGGCCCCTCGGCGTATGGTTCGCCCATCTCCGTGGGGTGGATGTCCCCGGCGTGGTCGACACGCTGGCCATGGCGATGCCGAACTACAGCTGCGCGATTGCGGCGGTGTTGCCGTCGCAGATGTTCCAGCGGATGGGCCGCCGGCTGAGTGAAGCCCGCGAGTTGGGCAGTTACGAGTTGATCGAGCAGCTGGGCGAGGGCGGCATGGGCGCGGTGTGGCGTGCCCGCCACCGGCTGCTTGCCCGAGACGCCGCCGTCAAGCTGGTTCGCCCCGAGGCGATGGGCGACACCGCACTGGCGGCGCAGGCGCAGTTGCGGCGGTTCGAGCGCGAGGCGCAGGCGACCGCGGCCCTTAGCTCCGAGCATTCCGTTCGCCTGTTCGATTTCGGCGCCACCGATGACGGCAGTTTCTATTACGTGATGGAGCTGCTCCTGGGCCTGGATCTCGAGTCGCTGGTCCGCGAGTTTGGCCCGCTGCCGCCGGAGCGGGCGATGTTCCTGCTGCAGCAGGTATGCCACTCGCTGGCCGAGGCGCATGATCGTGGGCTGGTCCATCGCGACGTCAAGCCGGCCAACATCTTCGTCTGCCGCATGGGCCGCGATTTCGACTACGTCAAGGTGCTGGACTTCGGCCTGGTCCAGACCCGCAAGACCGACCCGGCGACCGCGGTCACCGAGACGCTGGTGACCGCGCACACCCTGATCGGCACGCCCGCCTACATGGCGCCCGAGGTCATTCTGGGCCACGACAACGTCGACCGGCGGGCCGATGTGTATGCCATTGGCTGCGTGGCGTTCTACCTGCTGACCGGGACCCGGGTGTTCCAGGACGGCACCCAGATGCAGGCGCTGGTCGACCACGTGCACGCGGCGCCGGTCGCGCCGTCGCAGCGCGTAACCGGCGGCCTGCCGCGAGAAATCGACGAACTGGTGTTGTGGTGCCTGCGGAAGGAGCCGGCCGACCGGCCGCAGGATGCCGGCGAATTGCTGGCCGCGATCAACGGCATCCACTTCGCGCGCAAGTGGTCGAACGACCAGGCGCGGGCCTGGTGGCAGGCCCGGTTACCCGAGCTGTCAGGCCCTCTGGCGCCCGGCGCCTAGCACCGAATCCGTCTGCGTAATCTGTGTCATCTGCGGCCCAGTTGACTGTGTCATCTGTGGCCCCGTTGACTGTGTCATCCACCTCCGCGCTGCGCGCTACGGCGGACAGGTCTGCGGCCCTGGCTTGGGGGCTCAGGCTTTTTGTCTGTGTCTGGTGTCTAAAGCCCTGGACCGACCCCAGATGACCCGATTTCGGCGTTTGCGACTCGCAACCGTGCTGGCTGCGGTCGGCGGCCTGCTCGCGGCGGCACCGGCCATCGCCCAGGGGCCCATTCGGCTGGGCGAACCCGACGTGCCCGAGAAGGCGGGCAAGGAGCTGAGCGCCCATTACGTGGGCGACACTCCGCCGCGCATTGACGGCCGGCTGGACGACGAGGTCTGGGGGCGGGCGCCGGCGATCGACGACCTGGTTCAGAACGACCCCGACAACATGGTGGCGCCCACCGAGCGGACCCGGGTGAAGGTGGCCTACGACGATCGATCGATCTATGTCGCGGTGTTCAACTACATGCGCGACCTGTCGCAGGTCACCACCGCCCTCGGCCGCCGCGACACCAATCCCCGCAGCGACATGATCCGGATCAGCTTCGATCCCCGGCACGATCACCTGACCGCGTACACCTTCGAGTCGAACCCGTCGGGCGTGCAGAGCGACCTGACCTGGTATGACGACACCCGATCGAGCTCCGACTACGACGCCGTCTGGGAAGTGCAGACCGAGCGCACGGCGGAGGGGTGGTCGGCCGAGTTCCGCATCCCGTTTTCGCAAATGCGGTTCAGCGTGACACCGGGCGAAGAGGCGGTGTGGGGCTTCAACGTGCGGCGCGACATCGTCGGCCGGGCCGAAGTCGATCGCTGGGTGGCGACGCCGCGCGGCGCGCAGGGCTTCGTTTCGCGTTTTGGACACCTGACGTTTCCGAAGGCGCCGGCGCCGCCGCGCCGGCTGGAGGTGCAGCCGTTCCTGCTGGGACGCCAGGAACACGTGACCGAAACCGGTTACGGCCGCAACCTGTCTGGCGGCGTGGACTTTCGCATGGGCCTGGGCACGTCGACCACGCTGTCGGCAGCGGTCAACCCGGATTTCGGCCAGGTCGAGCAGGACCCGGCGGTGCTGAACCTGAGCGTGTTCGAGACGTTCTTTCCCGAGAAGCGGCCGTTCTTCATCGAGGACAGCCGCACGCTCGTTGCCTCGTACCAGCAGATGCCGATGTTCCATTCCCGGCGCATCGGCCAGCGTCCCGGCCGCTTCGACGTGCCCGACGGCGAGACGGTGATCGAGCGGCCGGAAGCCACCACCATTCTTGGCGCGACCAAGCTCACCGGCAAGGCCAACGGCTGGTCCTACGGCGGTCTGACCGCGCTGACCGATCGCGAGTATGCGCTGGTGGAGTTCACGCCCGAAGGCAGCGATCGGGTCGAACGGGCGGAGCGGTTGATCGAGCCGTACACCTCGTACAACGTCGCGCGGGTCCAGAAGGACCTGCCGCGCGGCTCGACCGTCGGCGGCAGCGGCACGGCGGTCGTGCGCGAGGGAGACCTCGATGCCTATACCGGCGCCGTCGACTACACGGTGCGGTGGGCCGGCAACAAGTACAACTGGAACGGCCAGTGGGCCACCACCCGGGCGCCGGTCAGCGGCGAGATGAAGACCGGCTTCGGCGGCGTCACCAACTTCAACTACAGCGGCAAGCACCTCGGCGTGTTCGGCCATTACGACTACTTCGACCGCGATTTCCGCAACACCGACCTGGGCTTCTTCAGCGGCCGGCCCAACAAGACGCAAATCAACGGCGGCTTCAACCTGGCCCAGCCCGACCCGACCAGGTACTTCCGCAGCGTCACCACGTTCACGAACTTCTTCACGCAGTTCAATGGCGACAAGCTGCTGCTCGACCACAGCTATTTCGTCGGCGGCGAGATCCAGTTTCTGAATTACTGGGGCGCGTTCGTCGGCACCGGCCGCAACCTGCGGGCGTACGACGACCTCGATACCCGCGGCGGACCGCCGATCGAGAAGCCCGGCGGCTGGTGGTTCGACTCGTTCGTCGGCAGCGATTCGCGAAAGCCCATCCGCGTCTCGCTGAACTTCAACACCAGCGGCAACGACGCCGGCGGCTGGAGCCGCCGCTACAACGTTGACCTGCGCTACCAGCCAGTGCCCCAGTTGCAGACCTCGATCAGCGGCAGCTACACGCACGGGCGCGACGCCGCCCAGTGGATTGCCAACGAAGACGTCACCGGCGACGCGATCGACGACCACGTCTACGGCCGCCTCGATCGCGACGTGGTCAGCATGACGGCGCGCACGACCTATGCCTTCACCCGCGACATGACCCTGGAGGTCTACCTGCAGCCGTTCGTCGCCGTCGGTGACTACACCGACATTCGCCGCCTGGCGCGGGCCAAGTCGTACGACTTCGACCCGGCCTCGCTCAGCTACAATCCCGACTTCAACACCAAATCGCTACGCAGCAACGCGGTGTTCCGGTGGGAGTACAAGCGGGGCAGCACGCTTTACCTGGTGTGGAACGTGAGCAACAGCGACGACACCCGCCCCGGCGAGTTCTCGGCCTTCCGCGACCTGCGCACCGGCTTTGGCGCCGCCGGCACCCAGGTGTTCATGGTCAAGCTCAACTACTGG
>JBFWUK010000011.1:0-13421 GCA_050247355.1 Vicinamibacterales bacterium
CATTCACATCTAGGCCAGTCGTTCGACGGCGCTGGTGTCGATCCCCTCGCGCTTGAGGCTGGCCAGCAGCCGGTCGCGGTCCGGCGACTTGCGAAACGCCTCGCGGACGTCAACCGCGCCTGACTGCACCAGGGCGGCAACCGCATCGGCGAGCGGCACCTGGCCCAGCTTGCGGCCGGCTTCGAGCGCCACGTAGAGCTGCCCGGGAATGCCGTCGCTGATGGCGCGGCTCACGGCTGCGGTGGCCAGCAGCACTTCACGCGCCGCCACCCGCCCGCCGCCGGACTTCTTCAACAACACCTGGGCGACCGCGCCGCGGAACGTCTCGGCCATCGCCGCCTGCACGCCGGGCCGCTGGCTGGCCGGCGCCAACTCGATGAACCGCTCGACCGCCTCGGTCGCGGATGGGGCGGTGATCGAGACCAGCACGAGGGTTTCCGAGGCGGCATCGAGCAGCAACGGCACCATCTGGGCCGAAGCCAGGTCGTCAACCACAAGCACGTCCGGGTCCTCGCGCAACGCCGCCCGCGCGGCGGCCAACGCTTCGTCGGCGCCACCGCGAATCTCGCGCTGGCTCACGGTGGCAATGCGATTGTCGTGAACGAAGCGAATCTGCCGCTCGAGGGTCACGACGTATTCGGCCCGCTGGCGATTCACCTGGTCGACGAGCGCCGACAGCAGGGTCGACCTGCCGGTGCCGTGCGCGCCGGCGACGAGCACCAGGCCTTGCGGCTCGGTGGCCAGTGCCTGGACCTCGCGCGACAGGCCGAGCTGCTCGGCAGTGGCGGCCCGCGTGGCCATCAAGCGAAACACCACCCCGGGTCCGCGATGATCGGTGAAGGTGATGCAACGGACGCTGCCGGTCTCGCCGAAATCGGTGATCCACTCGGTGGGCTCGCCGCGGCCGACCGCTTCCTGCGCCGATGCCGGCATCAACTCCATCACTGCCGCCTCGACCTCGGCGCGCGACATCGCCGCTTCGCCGTCCAGCGGGCGAACGTCGCCGTCGACACGAATCGACGGCCGGGAGTCCGAGGTCACGAACAAGGCGGATGCCGCGCGTGCGGCGGCCAGGCGCAACAATCGCTCGATGCCGGACGCGCGGGATGTCGCCGGCCGCTGCGGCACCTCGATGCGGACGGTGCGCGTCAGCTGCAGCACGGGGGCGAGTCCACGATCGTCCGCGGCGTCGATGGCCTCGTGAACGGCAGCGGCCACCGGTGGCGGCTCTGGCCGTTCAACCGGCTCGGCCACCGGCGATGAGGCAGGAGCCGGCGCGGCGACCAGTGTGCCACGCCGGCGGCGGATCTCAATCCAGATGTCGTCGCCGCCACGCGCCGCCACCACGGTGAACGCGTCCGGTCCGGCCGGCGGGAGGCGATGTTCGACGGCGCCGAATTCATCGAGCGAGTCCTGCGCGGGCGCCGGCAGCAGTTGCTGCAACATGCCCTTCATGGCTTCGAGGTTCAGGATCTGCGCCGACAAGTCCTTGGTCCCGCTGCCGACGACGACGTACGGCCGTTCGCCGACGTGCATCACCAGCGCGTCGCCGTCGGCGCGAACCATTGCCGTGAGGAGGGACTCGATTAATGCCACAAAATCAGGGTGCCTAAGGTGCCTAGGGTGCCTCAGGTGCCAGTGGGTTGGCGCCTGCGGGTGTGCCCAGGAAGGGCCGGGGCTGCATACCCCTGCACACGTTTCGCCTGTGGCCCTGCCCGTTTCATCGGCCCCTGGCCGGGATGCGTTAGCGGCGTTCAGCGAGATGCAAGGTCATCAAGCCGAACAGCAGCGGAACGACGCGGACATCGCTGAATCCGCGCGAGGCCAACAACTGAGCGACGCCCGCCGCTCCCGGATAGCGGCGAATGGATTCCGGAATATAGCAATAGGTATCGGGGTCTCGATGCAGCAGCCAGCCGAGCGCGGCGCCGGCGGCGGTGAGGTACGCCAGGTACGCCGCACGAACGACGGCCCGTTCTGGCCGATTGAAGTCGAGCGACAGCAGTCGCCCGCCAGGCCGAAGCACCCGTGCGATCTCGTCGACCGCCGCCGTCAGGTCAGGCACATTGCGCAATCCGTACCCGGTCGTCACCAGGTCGAATGACTGCGGCCCGAACGGAAGGTTGGTCATGTCGCCGGCCAGGAACGAAGCCGCCCGCGACTTGCCGGCGGCCAGCTGCAGCATGCGCGGTGTGATGTCGAGGCCGGTCACGCGGGCGCCTTGGGCAGCCACCGCCAGGGCAATGTCGCCGGTGCCACAGGCCAGGTCGAGCGCGCGCTCTCCCGTGGCGACCGCGGCCAGCGACACCAGCCGCCGCTTCCAGCGCGCATCCTGGCCGTAC
The DNA here is from genome assembly GCA_050247355.1 of Vicinamibacterales bacterium. Classification (GTDB taxonomy): domain Bacteria; phylum Acidobacteriota; class Vicinamibacteria; order Vicinamibacterales; family UBA2999; genus 12-FULL-67-14b. The sequence goes on from JBFWUK010000011.1 coordinate 2,343, forward strand.
GACAACACCGCGGTGATCAGGTCGTAGCGATCGGCGATGGTGGCAAAGAGCTGGCGATTGTGCGCGCGCTTCCGCTCGGGTGAATCGAACGCGGTACCCAGCGACATGGCGTCGAGCGTATCAGAAGCCCAAGAAGGCGCGGGCGACGGCGGCGGTCAGAATGGTGACGATGAAACCAAGCGCCAGCGGCATCAGCGCGCCAATCGCGGTCCACCGCGCGCTCAGCGTTTCCTTGTAGATGGTGATGATGGTGGTGGCGCACGGGTTGTGCAGCAGGGAGAACAGCATCAGGTTGACCGCCGTCAGCAGCGTCCAGCCGTGCTCGTCCACCAGCAGCGCGCGCAGGCCGTCCATCGAGTCGAGCTCGGTCATCATCCCCTGCGACATGTAGACCATGAGCATCGTCGGCACGACGATCTCGTTGGCGGGGATGGCGATGATGTAGGCCAGCAGGATGACGCCGTCGAGTCCCATGGCCCAGCCCAACGGGTCGAGAAAGGTCGCCGTGCGGGTGGCCAGGCTGATGCCGCCGGGCGAGATGTTAGCGAGCAGCCAGATCACCGCACCGGCCGGCGCCGCCGTCAGCACCGCCCGCCACAGCACGAACAACGTGCGATCGATTAGCGAGGTGTAAAGAATGCGCGCCATCGCCGGCCGCCGGTAGGGCGGCAACTCGAGCGTGAAGGCCGAGGCCTCGCCCCGCAGCACCGTGCGCGACAGTCCCCACGACGCGGCCAGCGTGAAAGCCACGCCGACCAGGACGATGCCGACCACCGAACCGGCCGCCACCAGCGACGCGACCGCGGGCGGGAATGCCGCGGCGACGAAGATCGTTGCCAGCATGATCAGCGTTGGGAAGCGGCCGTTACAGGGGACGAAGTTGTTGGTCAGGATCGCCACCAGCCGCTCGCGCGGCGAGTCGATCACGCGCGTGGCAATCACGCCGGCGGCATTGCAGCCAAAGCCCATGGCCATCGACAACGCCTGCTTGCCGTGAGCACCGGCGCGCTTGAACAGGTAGTCGAGGTTGAAGGCCACCCGCGGCAGGTAGCCGAGATCCTCGAGAATCGTGAACAGCGGGAAGAAGATGGCCATCGGCGGCAGCATCACGCTGACCACCCACGCCAGGCCGCGATAAACGCCGTGCCACACGAACCCGGTCAGCCACCACGGCGCCCCCAGTTGCGTGAACCATCCCGCGGCCACGTCCTCGAACCAGAAGAACGCCGTCGCCAGCATTTGCGATGGCACGTTCGCGCCGACGATGGTCAGCCAGAAGATGACGGCCAGGATGCCGAGCATGAGCGGCAACCCCAGCAGCCGCGACGTGACGATGCGGTCGATGCGTTGGTCGAGTTCGAGCGGCCGCGATCCCGAGTCGTGAACGGCCCGCCGGGTGATGCGCTCGACTTCCCCGTACAGCGACGTCACGACCTCCTCGCGGAAGCCGGACTCGAGCGACCGGCGCAGAACCGCCGCCTCGCGAACGATATCCCCGGTCGTCGCCGCCACGGTCTCGCTCATTGCGCACCCTGCAGCGCGATCTTGCGGCTGAAGCGCGCGTCCGGCGCCTGCTGCCGCGCCACCAGTTCCGCCAGCCGGCCGCTGGCCAGCGCTTCCTCCACCGTCACGTCGCCATCGAGCAGGCGAATGGCAATCCACCGCGCATTGGGTACGCCCGGAGCCGCCGCCTCGATCATCGGCACCAGCTTGCTGACGGCATGCTCGAACGCCGGGGTGCCCTTCGAGCGCAGCGGCTGCGTCACGGTTTCACCCGACGCCACCGCCGCCGCCTCGGTGAGCAGCGCCGCCATGTTCTCGCCGGTGCGGGCAACGATCGGGATGGCCGGCACGCCAAGGTCGCGCGCCAGGCTGCGGGTATCGACATCGATGCCGCGCCGCCTGGCTTCGTCCATCAGGTTGACGGCAACCACCACGCGGTCGGTAATCTCGAGCACCTGCAGGACCAGGTACAGGTTGCGCTCGAGCGCGCTGGCATCCACCACCACCACGGTGCAGTCGGGCCGCCCGAACAACAGGAAGTTGCGCGCCACTTCCTCATCGTCCGAGGCCGACAGCAGCGAGTAGGTGCCCGGCAGGTCAACCAGCTTGTAGCGGACGCCGCCGAACTGGAAGCCGCCTTCGGCGCGCGTGACCGTCTTGCCCGGCCAGTTGCCGGTGTGCTGGCGCAAGCCGGTCAGCGCATTGAACAGGGTGGACTTGCCGGTATTCGGATTGCCAGCCAACGCGATGACGCGGTCGAACGTGCCGACGGCGGCGCCCAATTGCGCCATCTCCGCATGCACCGGGCAGGTTTCACAGTTGTGTTCAACGCTCATGACAGGTCTCTCGCTTGGGTCTGTAGTGGCAGCCCTTCAGGGTTACCTGCCCCATTGGTGGCAGCCACTTGCCTGACCAGCACGCGATCCGACTGCTCGCGGCGAAGCGCAATGGTGGTGCCGCGCAGCCGATAGGCACGCGGGTCGCCGGCGAACGTGGCCAGGTCGCTGCGAATGCGGGCTCCCGGGGTGAAGCCGAGATCCAGCAGCCGCCGCCGCGCGAAGCCGCGAAAAGCGGGATCGAGTGCGATTACTTCGGCCGAGGCGCCAGACGGCAGGCCGCTCAGCGGAATCACGCCGTCGGGCCACGCCGCCGGAGCCGACTCGGCCGTGACTGCGGCGACATGGATGTTCGCCGCCACCATGGGCGCCAACCGGTATTCGTTCTCACCGTCGCTGAGCACGACACGGGTCGGCGAACGATCGATGACGCGAATCACCTGCCCGAGGCGCAGGCCTTCGGCCGACAGTTGCGCATACGCGAGCGGCGGTTCGTCTTCGAGGTGGACAATGCGGCCCGGCGTGGACGGCGGCCAGGCCGCCAGCGGCGTTCCCGGCGACTCGGGGAGCGAACCATCGCCCGACGGAATGGGGTCGCCATGCGGGTCGTGCTCCGGATGTCCCATGGCCGCCGACAGCCGGTCGAGCTGCGCCTTGCTGAGGCCGTGTTCCGCGCGCTCCGCCTGTTCGTGCACGCGATCGATCGGCACGCCGAGTTCGTCGGCGAGGTAGAGCTCCCACAAGCGATGGGCGCGCAAGACGTGCAGCGCCACGCGCTCGCCCTCCGCCGTCAGCTCGAACTGCGCGCCGGCGGACCGGACCAGCCCTTCGCGCTCGAGGCGCTGGGTCAGGGCCATCAGTTGGCGATCGCGCATCCGCAGCACGCCCTGCAGTGACGCAAACGAGGCCGCCTGGCCCTCGGTGGCCTGGCGCAGCAAGTGCTTCAGCGCGTTCTCGGTCCGTTCTCGCGCCTGCGCCAACTGGTATTTCCGGGTCAGCGCCATGGCGCCGTACTCCGGCGCGAACACCACGAAACCGACCGCGATGAGCAGGAGGAGGTAGATGGTCAATTTTGATTAATCAAAATTACATCACGGCAGCCTACGAAAAGTCAACCATGCGCCGCCGCCGATTTTGGTAACATGCTGAAAAATAGATGCTTCCGTCGAGCACCGTCGAAAACTACCTCAAGGCGATCTACGTCGGCGAGACCCACCTGACCGGCGAGCAGACGCTTGTCCCCATGGGTCAGCTGGCCGGCTCGCTCGGCATTGCCCCGGGCACGGCCACGACCATGGTCAAGGCGCTGGCCGAGTCGGACCTGGTCGTCTACGAGCCCTACAACGGCGTTCGCTTGACCGCGGCCGGGCAGAAGCTCGCCGCGCGCGTTCTGCGCCGTCACCGCCTGATCGAGTTGTTCCTGGTCCAGGTGATCGGCATGAGTTGGGACGAGGTGCACGACGATGCGGAACAGATGGAGCACGTGGTTTCCGACCGCTTCATCGAACGCATCGACGAGATGCTCGGGCAGCCGGATTTCGACCCGCATGGCGACCCCATCCCAACGGCGGATGGACAGCTGCCGCATCGCACGCTCGAAACGCTGCTGACCTGCCCGCTGAACAAGCCCGTCACGGTCGCCCGCGTGACCGATCAGGATGCCGCGTTCCTGCGCTTCATCGAGGGCCACAACCTGAAGCCGGGACAGACGATCGAGGTCGAGGCGCGCGACGAGGTGTCCGACAGCGTCCGGCTGAAGGTCGCCAATGCCGAGCGCATGACTATTGGCGCGCGCGCCGCGTCGAAGTTGTTGGTTACCGAATAGGCTCGAGCACCGCGGTCAGATGGCGGTCGTGATCGCCATGCGCTCACGACCGCTCGGGATCCGACCGCCAGACGGGGCAGCTCTGCGCCAGCGCGATGGTCACTCCGGTCAACACCAGGAGCATCCGCAGGGTCACCGACATGGGCAAGGAAAGGGCCGGGGCTGCGGCAAGCCCGAGCAGGCCGCCCCAGAACAGAATGCGCCCCAGCAACTCGCGCTCCGGGCCAGGAATGGCGGCCGTCTGGCCGAGCGTGACCAGAAGCGTCGCGACCGCGAGCACCGACAGAACGCCCGTGCGCCAGGCGGCAATCCACCGGCCGGCGCGGCGATTGCCGGCGTCGTGGACAAGCCGGCGATTCACGCCAAACACGGGGATCGTCACGGCCACCAGCCCGACGATTCGTCCGCGCAGGCCGTACACGCCGTCACGTGCCAGAATCGACGCCACCATCGAGAGCGGCAAGGCAAACAGCACCAGGTGCGCCCGCTCGAGAAATTCGTAGCCCGGTTCCGCATGCGTCGTCATGAGCGTTGCTCCCGCGCCACGGCGCGCCGGGCCGGAGCCGCCGCGTCCATGAACTCATGCAGGAAGGCCACGGCTTCCTCGGCGGCGGAGATGTTGAGCCGGTAGCGGCCGGTGTTTCCGTCGCGCTCCGATTCCACCAATCCGGCGTCCTTCAGGGCCGTCAAATGCCCAGTCACGGACGGCCACGCCATGTCGAACGACACGGCAATGTCGCCGGAGGTCAGCGGCCGCTTGCGCAGCATGGCGACGATCTTGCGGCGGACGGGATGGCTGAGCGCCTTGGACACCAGGTCCATAAGCGACATCCTAATTGGGATGTTACCTAATTACACCCCTATCCAGGCGAAGCTCATTGGCTGTTGACCAATGACTCGTTCTGGGCGCGTGCAACGACGCGGCTGACCTCAGCCAGACACCCGGCTGAGCGTCACACACTGGGGTGTGGCCCAACTCGACTCTCCGAAGAGAGAGGGGCTGCCAAACGCCGCCTTGATGCGGGTCCGCGCTGAGGTGAGTTGGGCGAAGATGTCGGCCTGCTTGCTGGGATCGACGACCTCCGGTTCGAACGGGCACCGATGCATCGGCGTCGTGCCGCCATAGAGGAGGCCGAGTTCAACCAGGCCCAGGCGCGACTGGCAGATCGGGTCGGCCGGGTTGCCACTGCGGCCCCACGCGCACTCGAAGTCGCTGACATCGGCAATCTGTTGCCCGGCCGTCACGCGATCGCCGACGCGGACACGGACGTTCATCACATGCTCGTGCTCCCAGGTGCCACCCTGGCCACTTGACGCAATCATGACCGAGAAGTCGTTGCTGTACAGCGTGGGAATGCTGGTGACGGTGCCCGAGACCACCGCCAGCACCGGCGTGCCCAGCACCGCATGAAACACCGCCTGCGGGTTGGTCTGTGCCATAGGGCGAGCCGACGACGCCGGCAGCACACGCCCGTAGTCGTCAACGGGCAGCCAATCGGCATCGCGACCGGCACGAAGCGCCGCGATGGCCGCGTAGTCGAGGGCCGACAAATCGAGCGGAAGATTCTGCAGCAGGATGGTGCCGTCGCTGGCGGTGGTTGGGGTTGAGGGGCCGCCGGTCGATGTTGGACCGGTTGGCGCTGTTGGGACCGATCCTCCCCCACCTCCGCCCTTGCCGCAGCCAGCGAGGACTCCACATACCACCACCACCGCGACCAAGGTCCTGGCCGGCGTGCGCGCAACCCAAATCCCCGACATGGCGCGGAATTATACCAGCCCGGCTTTGGGCGGCATGAATGCTGATGGCGCGCGCGGCATGTTGCTGAGCTATCTTGCTGGCTGGGCCGGGTTATTAGCGCCCAGGTTCGCGGACGCGGCTGGCTACCGCACGGCGTCGAACACCGCGCTCAACTCACGCGGGTGATCGACCACCAGCGACCGCGGAGGCAGCCGGCCACCACACTTCGCGGCGCCGAACCCATAGCGTGCGAACACAAACGGGCAAGCCGCCGCCTCGGCCACCTGCGCATCAGCGGGCGAATCACCAACCATCACCACCGGCTCCCCCGGCGCCAGCGCCCGCAACGCATGCAGGCCGGCGGGATCGGGCTTGCGTCCGTACTCGCCGTCGCCGCCGATGATGCGGCTGAAAAAGCCGCGCAGGCCCAGCGCTTCAAGCAGGCCGATCGCCGGTCCGAGTGGCTTGTTCGTCAGCACCGCCAGCGGGCCGCGATGCACTGCGCGCGCCAGTTCTTCGCGGATGCCGGGATACGCGACCGTGTGATCCATCAGCCGCCGGTCATAAATCTGCAGGAAGCGCTCGAGCGCGCCCGGCGTGTCGGGAGCCAGCCCTGACTGCTCGAGCGCGCGCCGCACCAGCACCGGCGCGCCATCACCGACCATCGTCACCACCTGCGCCACCGACAGCGGCGGCCCTCCGAAGCCCTGCACCAGTTCGCTGGCCGCTTCTCCGAGGTCGCGCGCCGAATCGATCAGCGTGCCGTCCAGATCAAAGATTATGATCACGAGCGTCGATCATAGCTGCATGAACACGCTGGTCCTACTTTCGGGCGGGCTCGATAGCGCGGTACTCGCCGCGCACGAGGCACAAACGGCAATCGTGCAGCCGGTCTACGTCAGCGTCGGCCTGGCGTGGGAACCTGGCGAACTGGACACGATCGAGGCGCTGCTGGCGACACCGGTGTTCGCAGGCCGGGCGCTGCCGCTGGCGCGGGTCGAGTTCACGATGCGCGACGTCTATCCGCCGACACACTGGGCCATCCGCGGCGTGCCGCCGGCCTATGACACCCCAGACGAGGACGTCTACCTGACGGGCCGCAACCTGGTGCTGTTGACCAAGGCCGCGGTGGTCGCGGCCCGATCCGGGGCGCATCGCATTGCGCTCGGGCCGCTGGCCGGCAACCCCTTTCCCGACGCGCGGCCGGAGTTCTTCGCGGCCATGGCGTCAGCGGCGTCCCTTGGCCTGGATCACGCCATCGAGATCGTGACGCCGTTCTTGAATTGGGAGAAGGCCCAGGTGATTCGTCGCGGTGTTGAACTGGGCGTGCCGCTGGAGTTGACGTTGTCCTGCATGACCCCTGCGGTCCGCGCACCCGGCGCGCCACCGAGTCACTGCGGACTGTGCAGCAAGTGCCGGGAACGGCGCGACGCGTTCACCGACGCCGGCGTGCCGGACCCCAGCGCCTACGCCAACCGGTCGCCGCGGCGCTAGCGAAGACGCCGCCTCCGGTCGTATCAGCTACTGCTTCTTCAGCACAACCCGGCGATTCTGCTGACGGCCGGCGTCGGTGGCGTTATCGGCAGCCGGCTGATCCGCCCCGTAGCCACGAGCCGTCAGCCGGGTGCGGTCGATGCCATAGAGCGCCAGCGCGTTGACCACCTGCTCGGCGCGTTGCTGTGACAGGACGCGGTTCCGATCCGCGGTGCCGGTGTTGTCGGTATGGCCCTGCACTTCGAGCCTGAGAGTGGGATCCGCCGTGAGAATCGACGCGATCGTATCGACCACTTCGCCGCTGCCCGGACGCAGCGCGGCCCGGTCGACGTCGAACAGGATGCCGTAGATCGCGACCTCCCCTTTCGTTGCCAGCGCCGCGAGCAGTGCATCGGCATCAAACTCGAGTGACAGGTCGAGTCCCGCTTCGTCGACGATCTCCAGCTGATACGCGCCGTTGCTGCCGGCCTCGATGCGGCACCAACTGTAGGCTCCACCGGCGCGCGGGACCCGGAACAGCATTCGCGTGGCGGTGCGCGACAGCGTCTCGCCGCCAACGCGCTTCGCTTCGACTTCGTAGTTGGCCATGATCTCGTTGCGGGTGGTCCGGCGGTTCTGCAGTTGATAGTCGAGCCGCCAATACCGGCCTTCGACCTCGCGCTGCACCGAGCGGCCGCCGTCGCGGAACGTGACCGGCATGCGGGAAAAGTCGGCGGCCTTCGAGGTCGGCTGCAGCGTCGCCCCACTCATCGGTTTAACCACGGGATGCTCAAGCGCCGGCGTCTGCGCGGACGCCGCCGACGTCCAGCAGACGGCCAGCCACCCGCTCAGGATGATCGACCCGGTTCGCTGCATCATGGTGTCCTCCTCGAGATCACGTGCGGTCGGCGTCAGATTGCAGCACTGCCGCCGCTAATGCAACAGGCGACGGCCACCGGCCTCCGGGCCTGTCCAGCCGACGGAGGTTGATGGTAGGCTTCCGCGCATGCGGCAGCGTCCCCTTCTGGCGATCACTCTGGCCCTGACGTGGGCCGCAGTCGGCTGCGCGCCGTCTCCAGGGGGTGAGACACCAGCGACCAGCGGCGGCAACTTGGCGTATCCCGTTGCCTACCGTGACCTGGCGTTGCCGGAGATCGAGGGCGGCACCGTCACCGATACCGGACGGCAAACCACATCACTCCGAGATGGCGTCGTCATCTCGCTCGACTCCCTGAAGACGGTGGACGAGGCGCGGGCCTTTTACCGGGACACGCTGACCGCCGCCGGCTGGACGGTCGCCGCGGCCGGCCGCGGGGGAGCAGTGCCAAACCTGCCCACGGGCATTGTCGAGGCAACCCGGGACAACCTGCACTACCAGGTCGCCATCACGGCCGGACCTGAGGGGGGGACGCGAATCAGGATTGCCGTCAGGGAGGATTGAATGCGGGGCAGGATGGCCTTCACGATGCGCCTCGTCTACCCGCCGAGGTGATTCGCCGCGGCGTCGAACTGGGCGTGCCTCTGGGGTTGACGCTGTGCGGTATGCACCCCCCGTGGCCCGGGTCCAGGCACGCCGAGCGAACTGGGGACTGTGCAGCAAGTGCCGGGAACGGCGCGACGCCTTCGCCGAAGCCGGCGTGCCGGACCCCAGCGCCTACGCCAACCAATCGCCGCGATAGCTCAGCGGGCTTCGAGCAGGCGCACCGGTACGAAAGGGCGCAGGATCTGTGGATTGCGGATGATGGCGGCGCCGAACAGGCAGACACCGGCTCCGATCAGCGAGATCACAGTCACATGCTCGTGCCTGACGAGCACGCCCAGCGCCAGCGCCACCACCGGGATCAGGAAGGCCGTGGCTGAGGCCCTGGTGGCGCCCAGCCGGCCGGCGGCGGTGGCGGTCAGCACGTTGGCGATCGCCGTGCCTCCTGCGCCCAGCAGCAACATGGCCAGCGCCGGCCGCATGGTCCAGTCGCCCGCCAGGACTTCCGGCAGGCCCAGCGGCATGGTCAGGAGCAGCGCCACACCGAGCGCGCGCCACATCACCGGGACCGCGCCATAGCGCTGCTGCAGCGGCCGCGCGATGTTGATGGCGACGCCGTACGACACCAGCGCCAGGACGATCAGTGCAATCCCGAAGCCGCTGCTCGTGCCGCCCATTGCCGGCAAGGCCATCACCACCGCGCCGCCGAAACCGACGGCCAGGCCGGCCATGACCCCACGCGCCGGCAGCCGGTGCGCCAGCAGGCTGGCGACCGCCGCGACGAACAAGGGGGTCGCGCCGTTGAGCATCCCGGTCAGTGCCGACGACACATGCTGTTCCGCGAAGGGAAACATGCTGAGCGGAAACGCCAGCCACGTCACACCCAACCCCGCCGTGGCTGCCCAGTCGGCGCGGGCCACCGGCCGGCGCGCCGCCGGGAACAGCGACAGCGTGAGAAAGCCGATCGCGATTCGCGAAAACGTCACGCCGTTCGGCTCTACCGCAGTCAGCCCTTCGGCAATGAACAGGAACGACGCGCCCCAGATCAACCCGGGCAGGACCAGCAGGGCCCAATCGACGACCGCGCTCTTCATACCCTTCACGATGCGCTTGCCGAGAATTAAGGACAAGTGATTAATTCTGTATAGAATCGTTTAGTATTGCTCATATGTTGAACCTGGATCGCCTGCGCGCCCTGCACGCGGTGTCGGCCCGCGGCTCGATCATCGCCGCGGCCGAGACGCTCAACGTCACGACCTCCGCGGTTTCGCAACAGCTGGCCAAGCTCGAGCAGGAAACCGGCCAGACGCTGCTCGAGCGCCACGGCCGCGGCGTGCGGCTGACCGACGCCGCCGCCAACCTGGTCGCGCGTACCCAGGCCGTGCTGTCGCTGCTCGAGGAAGCCGAGGCCGAACTCGAAGCCACCGACACCGCGATCGCCGGCCAGATCACCATCAGCGCGTTCGCCACCGCCGCCCGCGGCCTGGCGCCGCAGGCGATCATCGCGTTGCGCAAGAAGTACCCGCAGTTGGCGATCACCTTCCACGAACAGGAACCCGGCGAGTCGATCCCGCGCCTCGTGCGCCGCGACGTCGACCTGATCATCGTCAACGACTGGCAAAACGCGCCAATTGCGCTGCCCGAAGGGCTGACCAAGGCTCCCCTGTTCGATGACATCGCCGACATCGCGTTACCGCCCGGGCATCGGCTGGCCAGCGCCAAGAGCGTCAAGCTGAGCGACCTGGCGGGCGAAGAGTGGATTGCCTGGCAGGCTGGGTCGATCTGCCACGACTGGCTGCTGCACACGCTGCGCAAGGAAGGCCACGAGCCAAAGATCGCGCACACCGCGGCCGAGTATGCGACCCAGCTGTCGCTGGTCGCCGCCGGCCTCGGTGCAGCGGTGTTGCCGCGGCTGGGGCGTGGCCCCGTGCCGAAAGGCGTGACGGTGCTGCCGGCCGTGCCGTCGTTGCGCCGGCACGTCTACGCCGCCTGGCGCACGCATGCCACCCGCCGCACCGTGATCCGCGCGGCGGTCGAAGCGTTCCAGGGCGTGGCGCGAGATCTCACCTCGTCCGCCAGCCGCCGCTCACCAGCGCGTGGCGCCCGCGACCAGTCCTGACGGTACCGCCGCGGTCGTCGACGATGTACTCGACGCCGCCGATCTCGATGCCGGCCGCCGCGGTGATGATTCGCTCGACGGAGTAAGGTGCGGGGGGATTCGCAC
>JBFWUK010000011.1:13521-136458 GCA_050247355.1 Vicinamibacterales bacterium
TGGCGCCCGCGACCAGTCCTGACGGTACCGCCGCGGTCGTCGACGATGTACTCGACGCCGCCGATCTCGATGCCGGCCGCCGCGGTGATGATTCGCTCGACGGAGTAAGGTGCGGGGGGATTCGCACCGTGGGCGGCGTTAGCCGCCCATTGAGCCCGAGTCCCTCCCGCGCCCACGACCGAGACGTCGGTCGAGGGAGTGAGGTGCGGGAGGGATTCGAACCCTCGAGTAACGGCTTTGCAGGCCGCCGCGTTTGCCACTTCGCCACCGCACCGTATCGAAAAACCGGAACGCCGGCCGGGCAGGCTGCAAACGCAAAACGGCCCGGCAAGCACATGGCTTCCGGGCCGTTCTGAAGAGTTCGTGGACGTGACGTCTAGGAGATCACGTTCATGCGTACAGACCGCGGCGCGGAAGCAGAAGCTTCACGACAACAACACGCGCGGTTGATCATGGCGATCACGATGTCCTGATGCTCACACGCGGGTCAGCCTGGTGTCAAGCCGGCTCAGCGCTCGATGCGGATGGTGCCGTCGCCGGTGCGCAGGCGAAGGGCCTTGCCGCCGTCGCCCATGCGGGTGCGCAGAATGCGGCGGCGCTCGCGCCGCTCGTCGCTGTCTTCGCCGCTCCGGCGCTCGCTGTCGCTGTCGAGCAACGGATGCGAGGCGCGGACGGAGCCGTCGCTGGTTTCGGCGTCGAGTTCGGCGTTGAAGGCCGACGGCAGGGTCAGCGTGATGCTGCCATCGCCGGTGGTCAGGTCCCAGTTGTCGGTCATCACGGTGTTGGCGTCAATCTGCGCGCGCACGGATCCATCGCCGGTCTTGAGCCGCAGCACCGACGGTTGCCCCTCGAGGCCAATGCTGCCATCGTCGGTTTCGAGATCCAGCTTGCCGCTGACGGTGTCCAGCCGGATCGAGCCATCGCCGGACCGCACCTGGATGTCGCCCGACAGGCGGGTGGCGGTGACGCTGCCGTCGGCGGTGTTGAGCACGATCTTGCCGTCGAGCGCCTCGGCCCGAATCGAACCGTCGCCGCTGCGGGCGACGAGGTTGCTGGCGCGGGGCACGGCGACGCGCAGCCGCGCGGTTGGCGAGATGTGAACGCCAATCGTCACGCCGCCGAAATCGCGGCGCGCCGGACCGGTCACCTTCAGCACGATCTTGTCGCCTTGCTGCGTCGCCTCGACCTTGATCTCGTCGATCAGCGCCTGCTCCATGGCGCGCTTCTCGATCTCGACTTCCACCTCGGCCTTGTCCCACGAGTGGATTTCGATGGCGCCGTCGAAGGTGTCGAGGTCGATTTCGGGAACGCCGGTGACGGCGAAGGTCTTGGTCTCGCGGGCCGACAGCCCCTCGGTGTGGAGGTTGACCTCGCAGCCAGCCAGTAATGCCGACGCGACGAGAAACGCGCCCGCGACGGGCAATGAGCGATGGCTGGTAAGCCTCATGAGCACCTCAGGCACATAGACGGATAGGTGGAGGTCAGTGTTCCAACGCGGCGACACCGGCCAGGTAAGTCTGCTTGACGGTCAGGCCCGGGCCGAGGACCACCAGGTCGGCGGTCAGGCCCGCCGCGATCGCACCCACGCCGGCCAGGCCCAGTTCCGCCGCCGGGGTCGTCGCGCACAGGCGCACGGCATCGGGGAGGCTGAGATCCATCCGCTCGACCAGCATCCTGAACGCCCGATCCATGGTCAGGATGCTCCCGGCCAGCGTGCCGTCCGCCAGCAAGGCGCCGCGATCGGTGACGATAATCTCCTGCTCGCCCAGCCTGGCGCGGGCGCCGGCCGGCAGCCCGGCCCCGGCGGTGCCATCGGTGATGGCCATCATGCGACGGACCGACTTCGTGCGAATTGCGAGCGCCACCAAAGCCGGGTGGACGTGAAATCCGTCGCAGATGATCTCGGCCGCAACCGCATCCGACTCGAGCACCGCGCCGGTCACGCCGGGCGAACGCGAGGTGATCGGCGACATGCGATTGAACAGGTGGGTGGCATGGCAAACACCCGCGGCGATGGCCGCCCGCGCCTCGTCGTAGGTGGCGCCGCTGTGGCCAATCGACACGCGGTGCCCGGCCGCGACGAACTGCCGCACCAGGTCCAGGCCGCCGGGCAGTTCCGGCGCCAGCGTGATAATGCCGGCCGCGGCGCGATGCTGCGCAATCACGGCGAGGATATCGCCGGCGCTGTAGGCACCGCCCTTCTCCTCACCAGTCTGGCCTGGCTTCTCACGTCCCCGCGGCGGAAGGCGCAGGCAGCGCCGCGGCTGCGCGCCGTTCCAGTCAGGGTTGATGAAGTTGCTCTCGAGATGCGCCGGCAGCACGCGTGCTGATCGCGGCGCCGGCGCCGAGCGCGCCGCCGTCACCGCGGCCAGCAAGTCTGACAGAGCCGATGGAGCGCACGCCACCGAGGTGGGACAAAAGCCCGTGACGCCGAACTTCGGCAAGCGGCTGGCGACGGCGGCGACGGCGCCGCCGCCGTCGAGCACGTCAATCCCTTCCACCCCGTGCACGTGCACGTCGATGAAACCGGGAGCGATGACGTGGCCGGAACAATCGATGCGCCGCGCGCCGGCCGGTCCGTCGATGGCGCGGGCTTCGACCGCCTCGATGCGACCGTCGGCAATCACCAGCGTGCCACGTTCGACCACGCGATCCGCAAGGACCAGGTCGGCGCCGGCGAGCACGATCATGCGGATGGGCGCGCCGCGGCACGGGCGGCGCCAATGGCGACCGCATCGGCGCCCAGCGTCGACAGCACGATGCGCATGCGCTCAGCCTGGACCGGGCGCAACCGCCGGTTGCATTCCGTGCGAATCGCCTCGAGCATCATGTCGCCTGAGGTGGCGACGGTGCCGCCCAGCACGATGGCCTCGGGATCGAGCATGGTGGCCAGGTTAGCCACCGCCATGCCGACGTACTTCGCGGTATCGCGGACGACGGAGATGCAGACGCCGTCGCCGGCGCGCGCCCCCTGGAACACATCGTCGGCGGTGATGCGCGCGAGATCGCCGCCGACGTTGTCGGCAACGGCCGAGCGATCGCCCGACTTGATGCGCCACACCAGCCGGCGCACGATGCCGGCGGCCGCAACTTCGGCCTCGAGGCCGCCGTAGCGGCGGTAGTCCTCGCGCTCGACCGGATTGAGCGCAAGCCAGCCAATCGCGCCGGCCAGGCCGTGGGCGCCGAGCCAGGGCTCGCCGTTGATCAGGACGCCGGCGGTCACGTGCTCGCCAAGGGAGCAGGCAATGACCTGTTTCAGGCCGCGGGCGGCGCCGCACCATTGCTCGGCAATGGCGGCCGCGGTTCCCGCGGCAATCGGCATCCCTTCGCGAACATCGGGCGCGACCTCCGACAAGGCGGCGGCAATCTCGGCCGGTACCGGGTCGCCCGCCTGGGCCAGTGCCACGGCGAGGGCCGAGACGTTGCCGCCAGCGCCGGCGATGGCGCGGCGGGCGGTGTCGCGAACGGCGTTGGCGAAGTTGCCGGGAGCATGCGGCACCTGGCCGCGCGACAGGACGTGGCCGCCGTCGTTGACGACGACGACGCGGGCCATGTGATCCGACAAATCGACGCCGAGCGACAGTTCAGACATGGTCAGCTTGCCAATCAGGGTGCGCGTGCAGTTTGCGGCCATCGAGCGGCAACGGCACGCCGGTAAAGAGTTGTTCGTCGATGCGTTTCAGCAGGACGGACAGCCCGCGTTCATCGGGCGCCGCCATGACCAGGACACCGGCGCCCTGGCCCGGGGGAAACCGCCGATCGTCGAGGTAGTCGCGGTCGAGCGTCACCAGCGTGCGGCGGAGCTGGCGGGCCAGCCGGTAGTGCTCGGTGTCGCGGGCGCGGCGCAGGTCGGGATGATCCATGACAAACAGCACGTCCCACCGCAAGCGCTCGCGCATGAAGCGGACCAGGCCCGACGGCACGTTCGCATCCGCGTAGACCCGCGGGCGTGCCGACGCCGTTTCCGCCACCGGGCCCAGTTCAGACCACAGGGTTCCCATGGGCGGGCGTCAGGCTTTGGCCTTCCCGCGCTTCTTGATCTGCTTGCGCGCTTCGCGTTCCAGTTCGCTCACCAGCAGGTCGCGCTGGGCGAGCAGGTTCTTGCGCCGGCGGCGGCCGTTCTTGTGGCCGACGGCATACTCGCAAAACAACGGGAAGGCGATGGTCGAGTCGGCATAGACAACCGCGGTGTCGGGCAGGACGCTGGGATTGACCTTGCCCCAGCTGACCGCCTCGGCCGGCGTGGCGCCCGACAACCCGCCCCACACCACCGAGTCGGTGGTGATCTGGATGAAGTAGTCGTTGCCGCCCTTCAGGATGCCGTAGACCTCCCACAGCGTGGGCTGGCCCTGGAGATAGAAGTTCTTCGGCGACCCGCCGCCGAGGATCACGCAGCCGTTCTTCTCGGCGGCGCGGATGATGGCGCACACCTCGTTGACGTCCTTGTTGGGGTCGACCTGCAGCGTGCTGCGGTTGATCAACTCGTGGTAAGCGACGTTCATGCCAATGGAGCTGTCGCCCGGCGACGAGGTGTAAATGGGCACGCCGAACTTGGCGGCCGACGCCACCACCGAGTACTTGGCGCACCCCGGCCGCACCTTCAGCAGGTGCCGGCCGAGCGCCTCGTGCATGGCCGCCGACGACATCGGGCCTTCCAGCCCGCTCGAGACCAGGAATTCGCGGATGAAGCTGTCGGTGTCGAGCAGCACTTGCGCCGGGAACAGCACGTCGTAGATGCGGATGACGCCCTCGTCGTAGAGCACGCGGTCGTCGACGAACGGCGAGCCGCGCCGCAGCGTGAAATTCAGGGCGTAGTGCAGGTCGTGGTACAGGTTGGCGCCGGTGCTGATGACGAAGTCGATCAGGCCGCGCTCCATCAACTCGATGACGCAGCCGCCCAACCCGGCCGGGGTCATGGCGCCGGCGAGGGTCAGGGCGATGGTGGTGTTGTTGTCCTTGGCGAGCATCTTGTCGCCGTAGATGCGGCAGGCCTCGCCGAGCCGCGCGGCGTTGAACGCCTGGAAACCTTCATCGATCAGCGTGCGGACGGCCGCACTGCCCTTCGGACGGTAGTAGCGGATCGGCTTGCCCTTGAGAAACGACTTGGGACCTTTGGGAGCACCAGGAGAACGGTAAGGCATCGCTTCTAGGGTATGCCAAAACTCCGGGGTTGGCAGGCCGGTTTCAGACAGCCCTCGGGCCTTTGGAGTAGCATCTGGACTGTGAATGAGGGCATCTGGATGCCGTTGGCCGGCGTGTTTGCCGCTGCCGCCGTGGCCCTCGTGTTGTTTTTCTGGTGGAAAGGGCGGCCCTTCGCCGGCGGCGACGTCTTCCGGGCCAGCCGCCTGTCTCGGGGCAACCGCTTGTTTCCGACCCAGGTGCTGATCACGCCCACCGCGGTCGTGCACTACACCCCGGAGCTGGTCGGCCGAAAAGAACACTCGATCCATCTCGCCCATGTCGCGTCGGTCAGCATTGATACCAACCTGTTCTTCTCCAACGTGCTCATCGAAACCACCGGCGGCACGTCGCCGGTTTCCTGCCATGGGCACCGGAAAGCCGACGCGGTCCGCATGAAGCACCTCATCGAAGAGTACCAGACGCAGTACTACCGGTCGGCCCCGGCGTCGAACGCCGGCGAGGTGTCGCGTGGATGACCTGACGTTTGCCGCCCGCCGCCACAGCGCCGGTGCCGGCGGACATCGGGGCGAAGCACCCGATGTCGAGACCCGGTTCAAGACGCTGGTGCAATCGCCGCTCCGGGCCGGCATCCTGCGCTTCCTGTCGGCCCGGCCGGACGAGGCGTTCGACGCCGAACACCTGATGCAGACCTTCGGCCGCATGCGGCTGGATGTCGAGAACTGCATCAACGAACTGGTCGAGTTCGGCGTCGTCCACCGCAACCCGCTCGACCCGCCGGTCTACAAGGCCCTGCGGCCCGCGGCCGAGCCCGTCGCCAAGCTGCTGGACATCTTCCTCGAGGGCCGCGCCTATCTCGGCATCGAGGACGCGTCGCCGTCGGTGCAGCGCTTTCGCGAGATGATCGGCCGCGACGAGAAGATGCTGGCCATCTTCGAGTGGATCCGGACCGCGGCCAAGTCGGACATCTCGGTGCTGATCCTGGGTCCTACCGGTTCGGGCAAGGAAGTGGTGGCGCGAATGATCCACGAGCTGTCGCGGCGCGGCCCCGAGAACTTCCAGGCGGTCAATTGCGCGGCGCTGCCCGACAGCCTGTTCGAATCGGAGATCTTCGGCTACGAGAAGGGCGCCTTCACCGGCGCCCACGACCGCAAGCCGGGACGGCTGGAACTGGCCAACGGCGGCACGTTGTTCCTCGACGAAGTCGGCGACATGTCGCTGATGGCGCAGGCCAAGCTGCTGCGGGTGCTCGAGGAGCGGCGCTTCGAACGGCTGGGCGGCAACAAATCGATTCATGTCGACTTCCGGCTGATCTCGGCGACCAACCGGCCGCTCGACATGTTCGTGCGCGAAAGCCGCTTCCGCGAAGACCTCTACTACCGCATCAATGCGTTCGCGATACGCCTGCCGTCGCTGCGCGAACGTGCCGTCGACATCCCGGTACTGGCCAACCGTTTCCTGGCCCGCTACTGCGCCGCGAACGGCTTGCCGCTCGACGCGAAACAGTTCTCCAACGAAGCCCAGGAGCTGCTGGCGTCGTACCACTGGCCCGGCAACATCCGCGAACTCGAAAGCACCGTCTCGCGCGCCGCGCTGTCGGCGCCCGGGCGGTCGATCCGGGCGGCCGACATCGAGTTCCTGCATGGCCACGCCATGGCGCGTCCCGACGAGACCACGAAACGGCTGCCGTCGCTGCGCGACTCGGAACGCGCGCACATCATTCGCGTGCTCGAGGCGACCGAGTGGAACAAGCTCGAGGCGGCGAAGGTGCTCGACATCAGCCGCGGCACGCTCTACCGCAAGATCGATGAGTACGGACTCGAGCCTGCAGCCGGAACTGGGCGTAAGCGGGGCAGAGGCTGACCCACGCGACACGATGGTCTTTAATGTCATGTATTGTCGCAATAAAACCCGGATCGAATCGCTGTTTTGCACAGAAAAATCGCGCCAAATACATTGATAAACAGCATATAAATCAATATCTTACAAGCTTGTAGCCTGGTTTGACTGTCCATTGGCGGAACTTTTGGCTTGTCGTATGACTTTATGGTCGTGTATGCTCCGCTCGTTGTGAGAACGTTACCTGCCCCCAACGCCTGATTCACACTTATCGTGGCTCGACATGGTCCGCTGCGGAATCCATTCGAGCCGAGGCGGTCTGGGGTTAGTAAAAAGAATCCGCGCACATGCGCTCCTTGCCACTCCCAGCCCGGGTTTATATCGGCGCCACCGTTGCCATCGGCGCCCTGCTGGTAGTGTCGCTCGGCCCGCGGGCCACCTTCGACAGTCCTTATTTGTTCACGGCGCTCCTGTTGGCCTCGGCCACTACCTCGGCCTTTAAGGTTAGCCTGCCGCTCGCCAAGAGCGGCTCGACCATGTCGGTGTCGTACGCGGTGGACTTTGCCGCACTCCTGCTGCTCGGCGCCAACGAAACGATGATCGTCGCGGTCGTTAGCGCGTGGAGCCAATGCACCTTCCGAATGAAGGTGAAGAACCCGGTCTATCGCACCCTGTTCAGCATGGCCTGCCTGGCCATCACGGTTCAGGCCGCCGGCTTTGCCTACGAGTTCTTCGGGGGCGTCCCGGGCTCGCTTGCCAACAACGTCCCTGGCCTGGCCAAGCCGCTGGTCGCCGCGGCGACGATGTACTTCGTGTTCAACACCTGCCTGATCGCGATCGCCGTGGCACTGGCCACGCGCCAGACCTTCGTGGCGGTGTGGAACCAGAACTTCCTGTGGAGCGCCCCCAGTTATTTCGTCGGCGCCGGTGCCGCCGCCATTGCCACCTGGGCGGTGATGACGTCGGGCGTCGCCCTGGCCATGCTGGCCGCCGCGCCGCTCTACCTCACCTACCGCACATACAAGGTCTACCTGGGCCGCATTGACGACGAGCGCCGTCACGTCGAGGAGATGGCGGATCTGCACCTGGCCACCATCGAAGCGCTGGCGCTCGCCATCGACGCCAAGGATCAGACCGCGCAGTCGCACATTCGCCGGGTGCAGGTCTACGCCACCGGCATTGCCCGCGGCCTCGGGATGTCCGACACCGAGATCCAGGGCGTCAAGACGGCCGCGCTGCTCCACGACATCGGCAAGCTGGCCGTGCCCGAGCACATCCTGTCGAAGCCCGGCCCCCTGACCCAGGAGGAGTTCCAGAAGATCCGCGTGCACCCGCAGGTCGGCGCCGAGATCATCAGCGCGGTGCCGTTCCCGTATCCGGTCGCGCCGCTGATTCTGAGCCACCACGAACGCTGGGACGGCAAGGGCTATCCGCAGGGCCTGAAGGGCGAAGAGATCCCGCTCGGCGCCCGCATCCTGTCGGTGGTCGACTACTTCGACGCACTGACCTCCGACCGCCCGTACCACAAGGCCATGACGCACGGGGCCGCCCTCGCCCTGCTGCAGCAGGAAGCCGGCCGCGCCCTCGACCCGACCGTCGTCGGCATGTTCATCACGATGGAGGCGGAGATGGCGGCGGCCGCCGGCACCATCGACACCGCCACCCCGCGCCGGCTGTCGCTCGAGCCGACCAACGAGCGCGGCCGTCCCGCCGTCGGCTTCCAGCCGGAATCGTCCAAGAGCAGCACGGTGTTCGAGGATATCGCGCTCGCACATCGCGAGATCTATGCCCTCTACGAGATCGCGCAGACCATGGGCACCAGTCTCGGCGTGTCGGACACGATGGCGCTGATTTCGTCGAAGCTGTCGAACCTGGTGCCGTTCTCGTCGTGCGCGCTGTTCCTGTTCGATGAGGAAGCCGACACCCTGCGCTGCCGTTTCGCCACCGGCATCGAGGCCGAAGCCATCGGCACCATGTCGGTGCCGGCCGGCCAGGGGCTGACCGGCTGGGTGGCACGCAATCGCCGGCCGCTGGTCAACGCCCGGCCGAGCGCCGAGTTCGAGGCCGCCGGCCTGACCGCCATGCCAACCACGCTGCAATCGGCACTGGTCGCCCCCCTGGTCTTCAGCGACCGTTTCATCGGCACGCTGGCCGTCTACTCGACGCAGGCCGACTTCTACACCGACGACCACCGCCGCCTGCTCGATCGGGTGAGCGAACAGGCCTCGGCCGTGATCCATAACTCGATCGTGTTCGAGCAGACGCAGGAAGATTCGCTGACCGACCCGCTGACCGGCCTGCCGAACACCCGCTTCATGTTCATGCACCTGACGCGCGAACTGGCGCGCGCCGAACGGCTCAAGGCCGAAGTGGCGCTGCTGGTCATGGACCTCGACAGCTTCAAGGAGATTAACGACAACCACGGTCACCACGTCGGCGACCGCGCGCTGCGCGAGGTCGCCACGGTGCTGCGTTCCGGCATCCGGCCGTACGACATCTGCGTGCGCTACGCCGGCGACGAGTTCATCGTCGTGCTGTCGGGCTGCGGCGCCGAGGAAGCCGATCGCAAGCGCCTGGAACTGCAGCGAACCGTCGACGACGTGCTGTTCGAAGCGCGGCCGGGACGGCGCCTGCCGCTTGCCATCAGCGTCGGCGCGGCCATCTACCCGCAGGACGGCGACAGCTACGAGGCCCTGCTGGCCACCGCCGACAGCCGCATGTATCGCGACAAGGCTCGCCGCAAGCAGCGGGTGCAGGTGCAGCCGGCCGCGACCGGTACCGATGGCCTGCCGGCCGTGAGCGTCCCGCTACCGGCGGCCACGCCGGAAATCACCGAGATCGATATTCAACGGGCGGGATTCGGCGTGCTGTGATCGGGGATCGGAGATCGGGGATCGATCCTCAACGAGTCAGTAGTGGTCGGTGAGGATATTGGTCTCATCCACGCCCAACAGTCGCAACAACTCTCGAGCGTCGGCCACCAGTTGCGGGGGGCCGCACAACAGGCAATGCGCGTCTGGCGCCGGCAGCGCCAGGCGTAGCAGGTCCTGCTGGATGCGGCCGCGCCGGCCGTCCCACACCTCCGCGTCGCTACGGGTCACGGTGAAGAGCGCGGTCAGCCGCCCGGCCTGGACCAGCGCATCGATCTCAGTGCGATACGCGAATTCTTCCGGCGAACGCGCGCTGTAGACCAGCGCCAGCGCCGGCACCGCCGGCCGCGACAACCGCTCCAGCAGGATCGAACGCAACGGCGCGATGCCCGTTCCTCCCGCAACAAACAACAACGGCTTGTGCTCGGCGGCCGCCGGCAAGGCAAAGACACCGAAGGGGCCGTCGACATCGAGCAGCGTGCCCGGCGCCGCTAATTCGAGGTGGGGGTCAAGGGCACCGGTGTCGTCGACCTGCGCCAACAGCTGCAGGACCCCGGACTTGGCGGCTTCCCAAGGTGCCGAGGCGATGGAATATGGCTTCCGTAACGGCGAATCGTGCAACCCGACCATCACCGCCTGGCCGGCAACAAACGGGAACGCGCGGCCGCCGAGGTCGAGGTGGATGTGCCGGGTCCGGGGCGTAGCCCTGGCGACGTAACGGACAGGGACGGTGATGAGCGGCACGGACGTAGCTGTTCCCTGTTCCCCGAACCCCGATCCCTACATGCCGATGATGTGGTACCCGGCGTCGACCATGATCACCTCGCCGGTGATGCCGCGGCTGGCATCGCCCAGCAGGAACGCCGCCGTGTCGCCGACTTCCGAGGACTCGATAGCGCGGCGCATGGGGGCCTTCTCGCGCACCACGCCGAGAATTGAAGAGAACCCGCCAATGCCGGCGGCCGCCAGGGTCTTCACGGGACCGGCAGAAATCGCGTTGACGCGAATGTTTTCCGGGCCGACGTCGGCCGCCAGGTAACGAACGGTTGATTCCAGCGCAGCCTTCGCGACGCCCATGACGTTGTAGTTGGGAAACACCCGGTCGCTGCCGAGAAAAGTCAGCGTCAGCACGGCGCCGCCGCCACGCCCGGCCATCAAGGGCTGGGCGCCGCGGGTCAACGCAATCAACGAGTAGGCGCTGATGTCGAGGGCCTGCTTGAAGCCGTCGCGCGACGTCTTCAGGAATCCGCCGGTGATTTCCTCACGCGACGCGAAAGCCGCGCCGTGCACCAGGAAATCGAGGCCGCCGTGCTCCTGTTCAATCTTCGCGAACACCGCCGCAATCTCGTCGTCGCTCTGCACGTCGCACGGCAGAACCAGGGGGCGCGGGTCCAGGGTGGCGGCCAGTTCGCCGACATGTTCTTCGAAGCGGCCTTGATACGTGAGGATGAGTTTCGCGCCCGCGTTGGCGGTGGCTTGCGCGATGGCCCAGGCGAGCGAACGGTGGTTCGCCACGCCGACAATCAATCCAACCTTGCCGGTGAGGTGTGACATCAGCGATTCTTTTTTCCGCCGCGCCGGCGGCGTCCGCCGCCCTGGCCCTGGCCTTGTCCCTGTCCCTGATTCTGGCCCTGCTGTCCGGGACCGCTGCCGTGTTCGCGAAAGCGCATCGGCCCCAGGTTGTCCTGGCTGCCACCGCCGGCCGGCCGTCGCCGGCCGCGGAACTTGCCGCCGCCACCGGCATGGCGCTGCGCGCCGCCGTTGTTGTTGCGGCCTCGGTTGTTCAGCGACTGGATGGTGAATTCCGGAAGAGCGCGGGGAGTGGGCGTGGCGCCTTCGAGCTTGGGAAAGGTCGCGCGGATCAGCGAGCGGCGAAAGCCGCCTTCGCGATCCTGATCGGCTTCGTTCGCTGGCGGCGGTTCGGCGTCGGTGTCTTGTGCCGCAAGCGGCGGCGCCGGGATGACGGCCGCCGCAGAAGCGACAGGCACGGGCGGCGCGTCATCAGCACTCGATGGTGGGGAGGGCGGGGGTGACTGGGGACGCGGCGCCGGTCCCTGCAGGCCATCCAGCACTTGCGTAAAGAGCGCGGGCGGCTGGGTCTTGCGGCGCGGTGCCGGGACCTTGGCCTCCTTATATTCGTGCTCGGCGTCGCAACTACCGCAACGCGTTCGCTGGATGTCTTGGTCAACCATGGCCACGATGGCGTGGTCGGTAATGCGGCGCTCGCGCGGACAATAGTCGTCCAACACGTCGCCGGGCCGATACCGGCGGTCTTGCATGCAACTCCCCCGAAAACCCGAGTGGCTTCCCGCCAAGCCGCATCGGTACTTGAACTTCTACTGCTTCGAACCGTTGGTCCACGGGCCGCGAAACACGAGAGCGGCCGAGGGTCGTGTTGAGTGCGGGAAGCGCCTGTTCGGTCGATAGACCGCAGGGCGCAGGGCATCCGGAATATATCAGAGCCCCGTGCCCCGGGCAAGCCACGCCCTCAGATCACCCAGGGCCGCCACAACCGCGTCCGGATGAGTCGATTGCGGCGTCCTTCGAGCGCGCACCGATGCGGCCGCCGTCACGCGCTCGGTCACATCATCACCAAACAGCTCGCTCGACGCGCGCCATTCGGCCAGCGACAGGGCCTCGAAGTCCCGTCCTTCCGCCAGCAGCCGGCGAACCATCGCGCCGACCACTTCGTGCGACTGCCGGAACGGCATGCCGCGCGACACCAGGTAGTCGGCGACGTCGGTGGCCAGCAGCAGGCCCGACGCCGCGCGGCCGGTACGCTCGGCATGCAGTCCGAGCTTGCCGATCACGGCGGCGGTGGCGTCGAGCGACACGGCGAGCGTGTCTTCAGAATCGAAGAGCGGCTCCTTGTCCTCCTGCAGGTCCTTGTTATAGCCGGTCGGCAGGCCCTTCATCGTGATCAGGAAACCGGTGAGGTGCCCAATCGCGCGGCCGGCCTTGCCGCGCACGAGTTCGAGCGGATCGGGATTCTTCTTCTGCGGCATCATGCTGCTGCCGGTCGCCGACGAATCGGCCAGTTCGAAGAACCCGAACTCCTCGCCCGTCATCAGGATGAAGTCTTCGGCGATGCGCGACAGGTGCACCATCGACAGCGAGACGGCGTGCAGGAAGCTGACCGCGAAGTCGCGGTCGGACGAGGCGTCCATGCTGTTGGCGACGACCCGCGCAAAGCCGAGCCGGGCGGCCAGCGCCGCGGTATCGACGGCGTACCCCGTGCCGGCAATCGCGCCCGACCCGAGCGGCAGCGCATTGGCCTCCTCGCGCGCGATCTCGAGACGATGGTGATCGCGGCGCAACGCGGCGGCGTGGCTCAGCAGGAAGTGCGACACCAGCACCGGCATGGCTCGCCGCATGTGGGTGTAGGACGGCATCAGGGCATCGCCGGCGCGTTCGGCCTGATCGGCGAACGCCGCGATGGTCGCGCGCAGCTTCTGCTGCAGCAACGGAATGCGGCGGCGCAGGTAGAGCCGCAAGTCGACCGACACCTGCTCGTTGCGCGAGCGGCCGGTATGCAATCGCCGGCCGGCATCGCCGACGCGGGCGACGAGCTGGCGCTCGACGAAGCTGTGCACGTCTTCGTCGTCGCCCGCCACCCACGACGGATCGCGGCGGCCCTGCTCGAGAATGGCCGCCAGCGCATCGGCAATCGCCTTCGCATCGGCGGCGTCGAGCACGCCGGCGTGCGCTAGCGCTTCCGCCCACGCCAGGCTACCCGTCACATCGTCTTCGAACAGACGCCGGTCGAAGGGAAACGAAACCCCGAAATCAAATGCCGCGGGATCGGGAGCGGAGTCGAAACGGCCGGACCAGAGGTGCTGGGACATGGAGTTGAAAGTTGAAAAGTTGAAAGTTGACAGTTTCAGTTTCAGTTCAAAGTGCGGCTGACGATGTGGCAACTGCCCTTGAGGAGTTTCACACGGACGGTGCCGCTGACCTTCGACTGGGTCGACGAGACAAAGGCGTCGAGTCCCTGGCGCAGCGGGCCGAACCACTCGCCGCGGCTGAGGACGCCGGCGTAGGCGGCGGCGACCGCGGAAGCAAACCGGGTCAGCCCCTCGGTGGCGCCCACTTGCTCGAGGGCGCGACGGGACTGGTGCAGCACGGCAGCCGCCGGCGCTTCGTAGAGCACACGCGAGCGCGACCCATCGGCGCGGTTCTTCACGCGATCGAAACGGCCGACGCCGTGTTCGCCGGCAATCGTCGACAGGCTGTCGATCAACTCGGCCGGCGTCATCGGCACCCCGTTGATGCCGGTGGGCGCTCCGCGTTCGAACGACACGTCCACGACTGCCGGGCTCGCCGGCGACTGCGCCAGGCCGCGCGAACGCCTGAACGCCGACTCGGGCGGTTCCTCTGTGACATCACCGATCGCGCACCCGATGGTGCGGGCCCACAGGTTGTCGTCAATGCGATCGCCGCGCTGGGGCGGCACCGAAATGCCCAGGCGGTCGGCGTATTCGGCCACCTCGGCCGACGCCATGGCGTCGGCGACGGCAATCGGCGCCAGCGCGGCGTCGAGCGCCCGCAGCGGTTGGTGCAGCCGCACCCGGTCGCGGCCGGCCGAGGCGTGCGCGACCATGGTCGTGCCCTCGATCCGCGCCATCTCGGCAAGCGTCCTGGCGATCACGGGCCGCGACAGGGCCGTCGCCATGGGATAACGGCCCTCGGACAGCGCGTCGGCGGCCAGCGACGGCCACACGAAGTCGCGGGCAAACTCGTCGCGCGCATCGATGATGTGGACGCGCGCGGCCCCCGCGGCCAGCGCGCGGTCGCGAATCTCGACGAGATCGGTGGACTGGCCCAGGTCGAGCGTGACCGCCACGACATCCGTCGCGTGCCGGTCGGCGAGCCACGGAATGGCCACCGACGAACGGAACCCGCCGGAATACGCCAGGACAACAGGTGTCTTCAACGGGCGAGATCCCTTAATTTGTTCACAACCGCCAGCGCGTTCTTCGGGTCGCGGGCAATGATCAGGATGGTGTCGTCACCGGCGAGCGTGCCCACTATCTCTGGCATCCGCGCGCGGTCGATGGCCACCGCCAGGATCTGCGCCTGGCCGGCACCCGTCCGCAGCACCACGAGCTGCTGCACCGGTTCGATGTTGATCAAATACTCGGTGAGCGCCTTGCCCAACGCGCCCAGGGCCGTGGGCGGCGGCGTCTCCTCGATCGTCGAGGGCTGATACGCGCCGTCGGCCGACCGCTTCAGCAGTCCCAACTCCTTGATGTCGCGCGACAGGGTGGCCTGCGTCACGACGAAGCCGCGGCCGGCTAGCCGCTGGCGGAGCTGTTCCTGGCTGCGCACGGCCTCGTGCTCGACGACGTCCAGGATGGCGGAGAGACGCTGGGCTTTCATATTTATACGCCTGAGTGAATCAGTATACACAATGTTCGCCCAAACGCCTTTGATTTTGTGTTGACAGCGATGAATACGCTATGTATAAGTATTCTTCTGGCCGCATAATTTTACGGCGCGCCATGGCGACCGAGGTACAGCATTCAGATGGATACACAGGCGGTGACCGAAACGGAAGGCGACCAGCGGGGCCAGCATGCACCCGTTCGCGTGGCCGTGGCAGGCGCCAGCGGCTTCGCCGGCCAGGAACTGATCCGCCTGCTCGCCCGCCATCCGCACGTCAGCATCACCGCAGCCACCGGTTCACAATCGACCAGCACGCCGCGCCGCCTGCCCGCGCTCGCGCGGATTTGGGATGGCACGGTGGTGCCGCTCGATCTCGACGCCATCAGCGCGAACAGTGACGCCGTGTTTCTCGGCTTGCCCGAAGCGGCGTCGGCAGAGGTTGCGCCGGTGCTGCTCGGGGCCGGCCTTCGCGTGATCGACCTGTCGGGCGCCTTCCGCCTGCGCGACGAGGCGGCCCGCGGCCGCTGGTATCCGGCGACCGGCACGCTGCCGGGCGGCGTGGCTTACGGCCTGACCGAGTTCGAGTTCGCAGCCATTCGCACCGCCCGGCTGCTGTCGAATCCCGGCTGCTACCCCACGGCGTCGTTGCTTGGGCTGCTGCCGCTGCAGCGCGCCGGCTTGTTGCTGCCGGGCGCTGACATCGTCATCGACGCCAAGTCGGGCATTTCGGGCGCCGGCAAGGCGGCCACCGAGCGCACGCACTTCTCGGAGAACCACGGCAGCGTCGCGGCCTACAACCCGTTCGGCCACCGCCACACGCCGGAAATGGAACAGGCGCTTGGCCGCCCCGTGACGTTCGTGCCGCACCTGGTGCCGCTCGACCGCGGCATCCTGTCGAGCCTGTACTCTCGGCTGGTGCCCGGCGCCACGGCCGCCGCGGTCGCGGCCGCGTTTGCCGACGCTTACCGCGACGCCCCCTTTGTGCGCCTGACCGGCGACGCGCTGCCGGAGATCAAGCATGTGGCGCACACCAATTTCTGCGACATCGGCTGGAAGGTCGACGAAGCCTCGGGCCGCGTGTTCGTGGTCAGCGTCATCGACAACCTCGTGAAGGGCGCCGCCGGCCAGGCCATTCAGAACTTCAACGTGATGTTCGGCTTCGACCAGCGGGCGGGGCTGCTATGAGGCGCCCGGTCGTGCTGAAGCTCGGCGGCGAGTTGATCGAAGGCTCGGACCGGCTGAAGGCCGTCGGCAAGGTGATCAAGCAGGCCGCCAAGAACCGGCCGCTGATCGTCGTGCACGGCGGCGGCCGTGAGATCGACGCCTCGCTGGCGCAGGTGGGCATTCCCAAGCGGCAGGTCGACGGCCTGCGAGTCACGGATCCCGAGACCCTGGAGATCGTGGTCTCGGTGCTGGCCGGTTCGATCAACACGCGGTTTGTCGCGGCCATCAACGCCGCCGGCGGCCGCGCCATCGGCCTGACCGGGGCCGACGCCGGGGTCGCGCCGGTCCGCAAGGCGGCGCCGCACAAGGCCACCAGTGGCGACACCGTCGACCTTGGCATGGTCGGCGCACCGGTCGCCAACGCGCCGGCGCCCGAGTTGCTGGCGCTGCTGTGCAACGCCGGCTACGTGCCGGTGATCGCCTGCATCAGCGCGTCGCGGGACGGCCAGTTGTTCAACGTCAACGCCGACACGCTGGCCGGCAGCCTGGCGGCTCGCGTCAAGGCCAAGCGGCTGGTGATTGCCGGCGCAACCGCCGGCGTGCTCGACAAGCGCGGCCAGACCATCCCGAGCCTGGACCGCAGCCAGATTGCCAAGCTCGTCACCTCGGGCACGGCGAACGCGGGCATGGTGGCCAAGCTGACGGCCGGCCAGGCCGCACTGGCCGGCGCCAGCAGTGTCGTGATTATCGACGGGCGTGACGCCCGCCGGATTGCCAGGGCCGTCGCGCTGGAGAAGACCAGCGCCACTTCGAGGATTGTGAAATAGCCGTGACAACGAACTCCCAGAGCGTGACCGCGCTCGAAGCGCAGCACGTGCTGCAGACCTACAAGCGGCAGCCCGTCGTGTTCGTGCGCGGCGAGGGCACCCGGCTGTTCGATGAGGGCGGGCGCGCCTATCTCGACTTCATCTCCGGCATCGGCGTCGTCGTCCTGGGCCATGCGCACCCCGGCCTCGCCGCCGTGATCGCCGACCAGGCGAAGACGCTGGTCCACACCTCGAACCTCTACTATCACCCGCTCCAGGGACAGTTGGCGGCGCGGCTGTCGGCACTCTCGGGGTTGCAGCGGGCCTTCTTCTGCAACAGCGGCACCGAGGCGGTCGAAGCCTGCCTCAAGTTTGCCCGCCGCTTCTGGTACTCGCAGGGTGTGAAGAACCGCACCGGTTACGTGGCGCTCGAACACGGGTTCTCGGGCCGGACCATGGGGGCGTTGTCGGTCACCGCGAACGCGCACTACCGCGATCCGTTTGGCCCGCTGATTCCCGGCGTCACGTTCGTGTCGCCGGACGACATTGCCGGTCTCGAGGCCGCGGTCACCGAATCGACCGCCGCCGTGATTGCCGAGCCGATCCAGGGTGAAGGCGGCGTGCGGCCGCTGTCGCCGGAGTTTGCCGCGGCCATTGCCCGCGTCACGAAGCAGACCGGCACGCTGCTGATCGCCGACGAGATCCAGTGCGGCCTGGGCCGGACCGGACGGCCGTTTCACTACCAGTCGCTGGGCTGGACGCCGGACCTGGTGACCGTTGGCAAGGCGATCGGTTCCGGGATTCCGATTGGCGCGGCCCTGGTGGCCGAGCCGGTCGCCAAGCAGATCTTCGCCGGCGACCACGGCACGACCTATGGCGGCAACCTGCTGTCTACCCGCGCCGCGCTCTACGTGCTCGAGCAGTTGGACGCGCTGGCGCCGCACATCAAGGACATGGGCCAGTTGTTCGAACGCCGGTTGCTCGACCTGCAGGCCAAGCACCCGATCGTCACCTCGGTGCGTGGCGCCGGCTTGATGCGCGGCCTGGAACTGGCCGTTGACGCGCAGCCGGTGATCGAGGCCGCGTTGACGACCGGACTGCTGGTCAACCGGACCGCGGAGCGGGTGGTGCGCATGCTGCCGCCGCTCACGGTGACGAAGTCCGACATCGACGAAGCCATCACGATTCTGGATGGGGCGTTGGCGTCAGTGCAGGTCGAGGGATCGACGGTCGAGGTGAAAGCGTGACGATGCGTGTTGTAGTTGATAACGGGCCGGCCAAAGGGCGCCGGATGGCGGGGGCCAAGCGGCCTCGTCCGGCCAGGCCGGCGACGGCGCTGCGTGGCGCGACGGCGGCCGATGCGCCCGCGCTGCACGCCTTGATTGCCGCGCACCTGGAGGAGGGCCGCCTGCTGCCCCGCACGCTGGGGGAACTGGCCGACCATGCCCCCCGCTTCATCGTCGCCACCCAGGGCGAGCGCATCGTCGGCTGCGCCGAACTGGCGCCGCTGTCGGCGGCCGTCGCCGAGGTCCGCTCGCTGGTGGTCAGCCGCGAAGCGCGGCAGTCGGGACTGGGCTACCGCATGGTCGACGAACTCGGCCGTCGGGCGCGCCGCGAGGGGTTTGCCAGCTTGTGCGCGTTTGCTCACGACCCGCGTTTCTTCGTGCGGCTCGGCTTTTCGATCGTGCCGCACACCTGGGTGCCCGAGAAGATCGCGCACGACTGTCATTCCTGCCCGCTGTTTCGCAACTGCGGCCAGTACGCCATCGTTCTCGATCTGGATCGGGCGCACGCCCAGAGCGCCAACGGCGCCCGCGCAGCGGTGAATCACCGTGGCTGATGTCCGCGCCGTTGACGGCGGTATCACGGCTCCGGCGGGCTTTCGCGCCAGCGGCCTGCACTGTGGCATCAAGGCGAGCGGCAAGCCGGATCTGGCGCTGCTCGTCAGCGACCTTCCCGCACAGGCGGCCGGGGTCTTCACCCTCAACCTGGCCAAGGCGGCGCCGCTGATCGTCTGCGAGGAACATCTGGCGGCCACCGGCGGGCGGGCACGCGCGATCGTCACCAACAGCGGCTGCGCCAACGCCTGTACCGGCCCGCAAGGAATGGCCGACGCGCGCGAGATGGCGGCACTGACCGCCGCCGCGGCCGGTTGTGAGCCGGCGCAGGTCCTGGTCGCCTCGACCGGCGTGATTGGCGTCAACCTCAAGATGGACCGGCTGCGCGCCGGCATTCCTCTGGCGGTCGCGGCGCTCCACGAGGCCGGCGGCGCCGATGCCGCCCGCGCCATCATGACGACCGACCCGTTCCCGAAGGAGTACGCCGTCGAGGTGCGGACCGACATCGGCTCGTTCCGCGTCGGCGGCATGGCCAAGGGCTCGGGCATGATCGAACCCCGCATGGCGACCATGCTGGGCTACCTGACCACCGATGCGACGGTCGATCCGGTGATGCTGTCGCGCGCGCTGTCCGACGCGTGCCGGTTCACCTTCAACGCGATTACCGTCGACGGCGAGCCCTCGACCAACGACTGCGTGCTGGCGCTGGCCAACGGCGCAAGCGGCGTGGAGATCACCGAAGACCTCTACCCGGCGTTGTTCCAGGCGTTCCACGCCGTGGCGCATGAGCTCGCCCTCGGTGTGGTCCGCGGCGGCGAGGGCGCGACCAAGCTGATCGCCATCACGGTGGCCGGCGCCGCGACCGACGCCGACGCCTGGATGGCGGCCCGCGCGATCGCCAACTCGCCGCTCGTCAAGACCGCCGTTCACGGGGGCGACCCCAACTGGGGCCGTCTCGTGGCCGCCGCCGGACGCTCCGGCGCGGCGTTCGTGCTGGAGGGCGCCCGCGTGCAGATCGGGCCCCTGGTGCTGTTCGAGAATGGGCGGCCGTTCGACGAGCGGTCGCCGCAAGCCGCCGAGTATCTCACCGGCAAGGACATCGCGATCGAGGTCAACCTCGGCACCGGCGGCTCGCACCAGGCCACCGTGTGGACCTGCGACCTGTCGGCTGAGTACGTCAGGATCAACGCCGAATACCGGACGTAATCTCACAGGAGGAAAGGAGAGCAAGAGAAACGAATTCTCGTGATCTTCTTGCCTCCTGTATCTGAAGGACAGACGTGCAGAACTTCCTCTCCATTCTCGATCTCGATCCGGATCGCCTGGCCAAGGTCCTGGAGCTCGCCGCCCGGCTCAAGCGCGAGCGCGTCAAGGGCATGAAGGCGCCGACCGCGGCCGCGCTCAACGGCAAGCACGTCGGCCTGCTGTTCGAGAAGCCGTCGCTGCGCACGCGCGTGACCATGACCATCGGCGTGCGCGAACTCGGCGGCGACATCGTCGAGATTCCGGCCGACGTGATGCACGCCGACCGCGAGCCGATTCAGGACGTGGCCCGCAACCTCGAGCGCTGGGTCGACGCGGTCGTCATTCGCACGTTCGCCCAGGAGCGCCTGTCGCAGATCGCCGAGATCACGCCCAGGCTGCACGTCATCAACGCGCTCAGCAACGAGGAGCATCCGTGCCAGGCGCTGGCCGACATGCAGACGCTGGCGGAAAAGTGGCAATCATTCGACGGGCGCCGCATTGCGTTCGTCGGCGACGGCAACAACGTCTGCACGTCGCTGGTGCATGTGGCGATGATGCTCGGCATGGCGGTGAACGTGGCCACGCCCAAGGGTTACGAACTGCCGGACGAGGTCGTCGACCAGGCGGCGGCGGTGTCGCAGAAGGGCGCCGGCCTCACTGAATACACCGACGTCAAGGCCGCGGTGCGCGACGTCGATGCGGTCTACACCGATGTCTGGACGTCGATGGGCCAGGAAGTCGAGTACGCCGATCGCAAGAAGCTGTTCCAGCGCTACCAGGTCAACGAAGCGCTGATGGCGCTGGCGAACCCGGGCGCGCTGTTCATGCACTGCCTCCCCGCCCATCGCGGTGAAGAAGTGACCGACGAGGTCATCGAGTCGCCGATCTCGGTGGTGTTCGACCAGGCCGAGAACCGGCTGCACGCTCAGAAGGCGCTGCTGCTGCAGATGCTGGCCTGACGGTCCGCCGTCATTCGCTCACCCGCCGCGCGCGGATCAGCACCTGGATCTCGTCGTTGCGCGGGTTCTCGAAATAGAGCCGCTGGCGCCCGTCGGCATCCTGCGAAATGGCGGCGGGCACCGAGCTGGCGACCACGGTCCAACCGGCGGGCAGCACGACCGCGTTCCGCGGCCGCCCGAAGGCGCGATCCCACACCAGTTCGTCGCCGTCGAGCAGGTAGCGGTTGGGGTCGGTATAAGTCTCGGTAATCCGCAATCGCGCCGACTGGCCGGCCTTCACCGCCGGAAATGAAATCACGACCACCTGGGTGGCGTCGCCGACCGGCTCGCCGGCGTCGAGGCCGCGCTTCTTCAGCTCGGCGCCACTGAGCGTTTCCACTTTCAGCGCTGCGCCGGTGTCGAGCAGCACCGCCGACGGATTGGACACGGAGCTGCCCGCGCGCACGACGTTGAAGTAGTGGCCAACGCCGGGACGCGACTCGGTGTAGTCGTGGAAGAGACTGAAGGAGTGAGTGGCCGGGTCGTGCGGAAAATAGACGATCTCGCGGTCCTGGTGCGCGCGATCCGACAGCCGGGCGGCTTGCGAGGCCATTGTCACCGGGGTCGCCGTACCACGGGTGGTCGGCAGTTTCGGCGTGAATGGGGCGAGGCCGGGTCTGGCGCGGATCACCAGCGGCGCCGCCGCCGCGCTCGAGTTCATGAACGTGATCATCACGCGTCCATCGGACGTGGCCATTACCTGCGACGGCACGTTGCAGCTGATCAGCCGATAGCCGGCGGGCAGCACCACGGCGTTGCGCCGGATGCCGAGCGATCGATCGAACACGATCGTGTCGCCGTCGCGGAAGTAGCTCTTGGCATCCTTGTAAGTCTTGTCGATCAGGACGCGGGCCTCGCCGCCCTTCGGCACCGGCCGGGCGAGGTGGACTTTCAGCCATTCGGTTTCGAGATCGGCGGTGGGGTGCCCCTCGGCGCGCGCCTGCTTGCCGCTCACCACCTCCCACTTGAGCGGCTGCCCGGTCATCATGTCGGTCACGCGTTCGTCGGTGGCGATGCTGCCGCGGCGGATGGCGTTGAAGAAGAAGGGCGCGCCGGCCGTCGTGCCGGTGACCTCATACAGGATGCGGAACTGCGCGGTGTCGGGGCCGAGCAGTTCGTAGCGGGTGTAGTCGTCTTCCTGGGTCTGCCGGACCGGCGGCTGCGCCGACGCGGATGGCGCAGATAAGAACAGCAACATCAGGGCCGCAGATGACGCAGATAACGCAGACTTCATCACCAGGGCCGCAGATGACACAGATAACGCAGACTTCAACGCCGCACTCAGTCTCATGCGAGGCATGATAGCGCTGAACTAGGGCCGTGGTGCCGCCAGCCGGTCGGCGGCCGCCTTGCCCAGGTCAAGCAGCGCGGCGACACCAATCTGCCCCAGGTAGTTGCCGGCGAGGGCGATGCCGGGCGGCAACTCGGCGACCGCCCGCTTCACATCGAGAATGGCGGAATCGTAGACAGGCACAGCGTCTGCCCAGCGCGTGACGAAGGTGGCCTGCGGCGTGTCACGCCGGCCGGTCAGCCGGCTGCGGTCTTCGGCCAGCGCCTCGAGCAGCGCGGCCTCGGGCCAGTCGGTCATGCCCTGCCCGCGGTTGCCGACAATCCAGGTTTCCGAGCGGAGGTCGCCGCGTCCGTCGAAGATGTCGGCGTTGAACAGCACGCCAAGCGCTCGCACGCCGCAGGGCTTCGGAAACAACACCCCGAAGCCGCGCACATCGGCAGGGTGCGGCGCGAAGAACATGGTCACCGTCGTCAGCGGCGACACTTGCACCGCGGCCAGGCGCGTGGCCACTTGCGGTGCCACGCCGGCGAGCAGCGACGCGGCACCGGCAGCACCGGTGCAGATGGCCGTGGGCTGTGCCGGATCGATGGCATCAACCCGCCGGCCCCACTCGAAGCAGACTCCGCGATTGACGAGCGCCTCATGCAGGCGCGTCACGAACTGGCCCATGCCGCCGGCCGGCGCGGCCAGGCGCCGAGGGCTGCGACGCCGGCCAGAGAAGATCGCCTCGGCCGACAGCGACGAGGCTGGCGCGGCGTAGATGCCCTGCATCGCCGGCTCGAGCAGCCACGCACGCGCGCCGGCGCCGAGCACCCGGTCACCCCACGCGGCCACCGACTCGCCGGCGCGGGCGCTGAATCCCCTGCCCACCGCCGTCGCCGCCAGCCGGCCGGCCAGGCTCGCCGATTGTGCGAGCGACAGCGGCCACCGCCGCGGACGGCCGTCGCGAAAGATGTAACGGCGCTTGCTGCTGTCACACGCAAAGAGCGGCGTCAGTTCGAGCCTGGCGAACCACTCGGCGACGGTGTCGTTCCACACGAACGCGTTGGCGGCGGTTTCCACGAGGCCGCAGTCGGTGTGCCGCGAATGGATCAGCCCGCCGGGCCCTTCACTTGCATCGCAGACGGTGACGTCGCAGCCACGAGCGGCCAGGTGCCAGGCCGTGGTGAGGCCCGACAGGCCCGCGCCGATCACGCGCGCGGGCGTCATATCGCCCGCGAGTAGGCCGGCCCTTCCGGCGTCGTGGTGCGCAGATAGGTATCGAAAAAGGCCGCGACGTTGCGGAGGAACGGCTTGCTCTCTGGCGTCATGCGTACTTCGTGGTCGTCGATCTCGACCAGGCCGTCGGCCACCAACTCGGCGAGGTGCACTCGGGCATCCGCGGCATCGCCGGCATCGAGCTGTGCGCGGCCGGTCGTCATCAGCGCGCGAATGCGGTCGGCCCGCCGCGCATCCTCGGCCGACAGGAGGTGCCCGCGCAGCGTCGGGATCTCGCCATCCGCCACCCGGCGCTCGTACACCGTGATCACCTTCTCGTTCTGGTGATAGCAGGCCGGCGTCTCCGAGATCGCGCTCACGCCCAACCCGAGCAAGGCGGTGGTGCGCCGGTCGGTATAACCCATGAAGTTGCGGTGCAGCGATCCGTCGCGAGCGGCGACGGCCAGCGCGTCGTGCGGCAGCGCGAAGTGATCCATGCCAATCTCCCGGTAACCGGCCGCCAGCAGGCGATCGCGCAGCCCTTCGTACAGCCGCCGCTTCTCGGCGCCGGCCGGCAGATCCTCG
The DNA here is from genome assembly GCA_050247355.1 of Vicinamibacterales bacterium. Lineage (GTDB taxonomy): Bacteria > Acidobacteriota > Vicinamibacteria > Vicinamibacterales > UBA2999 > 12-FULL-67-14b. Next base: position 37,879 of record JBFWUK010000011.1, read on the forward strand.
TCCCTGAACTTGCGCTGCGCCGGCTTGATCCAGGGAACACGGGCGAAGCTGTACACCGCCAGGCGATCCGGACGCAGTTCGAGCACGGCATCGGCCAGCCGCGCCATGGTCTCCGGCGACTGCCCGGGCAGGCCGTAGATCAAGTCGAAGTTGATCGAGTCGTAGCCGGACTCGCGGGCAAGCCGGCAGAGATTCTCGGTCATGGCGAGTGGCTGCGGCCGATTCACCAGCCTCAGCACTTCGTGATCGAAGTCCTGCACGCCAAGCGAGATGCGGCTGATGCCGTTGGCGCGCATCGACTCCAGGTGCCCGCCCGTGGTCACGCGCGGGTCGACTTCGACTGAACCTTCGTAGCCGGCGGCCCGCAGCGGGATGCGGGTCGCGATACCCTGGAGCAGCCTGGCCAGCACCTCGGGCGGCATGAACGTCGGCGTGCCGCCGCCCAGGTGAATCTGCGAGACCGGCCGCCGATGCAGCGCCGGTACGTGGGCCAGGTAGGTGTCGAGCTCCTTCAAGACGATATCGACATACGGCTCGCTGCGTTCATGGTTGCGCGTAATCACCGTGTTGCAGCCACAGAAGGTGCACAACACCTCGCAGAACGGCAGGTGGACATAGACCGCGAGCGACGCTGTTTCGGGCGTCAGCGCGGCATCGATGGCGCCGAACCACTGCTCCGGGGTGGGTGTCCCCTGCCAATGCGGCACCGCCGGATAGCTGGTGTAGCGAGGCACCGGCACGTCGTACTTTTCCAGCAGCGCCGCGAGTGGACGGGCGATCATGCGAAGACCTCCCGAACCGTGCGCACGAACGTGCGCACTGATGACTCGGGCGTGCCGGGCAGCACGCCGTGCCCCAGCCCGCACACCCAGCCGCGACGCTGCTCCGGTGTGAGTGCGGCGATCGGCGCCAGGAAATCAGCCAGCGCCACCGCGAGGTCGGGCTGCGGCAGAAACAGCCAGGCCGGATCGAAATTGCCCTGCACGAACCCGCGCCGCGCTGGTGCGGCAAGCACCGTCGCCAGGTCCCAGCGCGAATCGATGCCGAAGCCCGCCCACGGCGCCTTAGCCAGGGGCGAGGCGAAGAGCGAAGGATGCGAGGCCTTGGCGTAGTACCCCGTGCGATTGGCAAACGCGCTGGCCAGGCCCGAGAGATCGGGCGCGACCTCCCGGCCGAAGTAGGAGGGCGGCAGTTCGCCGGCAGCGGTGTCGAGGATCATGACGATGTCGGCGCCGGCCGCCAGTTGCATGGCGATGGCCTCGCGGATGAGCGGGGTCATCCGTTGCGCGAACTCACGATAAAGGCGCCACGATGACTTGGCCACCTTCATCGCGCCGGCGTGCGACCCTTCCATGGCATACACGAACAGCGTCCATGGACCGCCGACGAAGCCTATCAACCCCTTGCCGGCCGGCAGCGCTGCGCGGGTCTGGGCCAGGGCATCGGCCTGGAAGCGCAGGCGAGCCACGGCGTCGGCCAGCGGTCGGAACCGGGCAATCCGCTCGCTGGTCAGCGGGCCGTCGAGCTTCGGCGGGCCCTCGTCGTACGACAGTGCCATGCCGAGGGCCTCCAGCGGGAACAGCAAGTCGCTGAAGAGAATCGCGGCGTCGAAGTCGAAGTCTCGAATCGGCCCCATCGCGACCTCGCACGCCAGTTCCGGCACGCGGCACAAGTCTTCGAACCGATGCTGCTGCCGCAATTGCTGGTACGGCCGGTGATAGCGGCCGGCCTGGCGCATCAACCAGATCGGCGGCACGCCCCCCACTGCTCCGGCCAGCGCCTGCTGGAACCGATTGCCTACTTCGAGTCCGCTGCCCATTGGTAGCCAATGCCTCTCACCGACCGGATCAGCCGGCCGTCTTCATCGCCGAGCGCCTGCCGCAACCTGACGATGGCGTTGTCGACGGTGCGCTGGGTGGGAAACTCTTCGACACCCCACACCCGATCGAGAATTTCCGAACGGCCGACCGCGCGCGGCGCCGATTCGACCAGCATGTTCAACACCCGGTAGTCCTTGACCTGCAGGAAGACGCGCTCGCGCCCCGGGTGATCGACGGCCATGGCATCCCAGTCGATGGTGGCGTCGCCGGCCCGCAACACCCGGCGCGGCGGCTGCGTCGTCAAGACATGGCGGACGCGCAGGATGAACTCCTTCAGATGGAAAGGCTTGGGCAAGTACTCGTCGGCGCCGAGTTCGAAGCCCGTCAGCCGGCTCTCGGCCGAATTGAGGGCGGTCATGAACATGATCGGCGTCAGCGACCGTTTGCGGATCGCCGGCGCCAGGTCGAACCCCGAGCCATCCGGCAGCATGACGTCGACAATGGCAAGGTCCCAACCGCCACCGGCGGCGGCTGCGCGGCCGGCCGCGAGCGTCTCGACCCACTTGACGTCGAGCCCTTCCCTGTTCAGCCGCTCCGCGAGCGTCTGTCCAAGCGAGCGATCGTCTTCGACCAGCAGCACCCGCGGCATCAGGGGGCCTCCGGCAGCCGGATCGACACGGTGAAGGGCGAGCCGCCCACCAGCTGAATGCGTCCTTCCATCTGTCGCAGCAAGCCGCGGCAGACAAACAAGCCGACGCCCGAGCCGCTGGTCGGCGTCCGGTGCTCGAACGGGCGGTCCAGCGCCCGGGTGACATCCACTTGCGCCCCCACGCCATCGTCGGCCAGCACGACGTCGACGGCACCCGACGCGTGGCGGGTCAGCGCAATGTGAACCTTGCGCGCACGGCCGTGGACGACGGCGTTCTGCAGCAGGTTGCGGAGAATGCTTTCGAGCGCCCGCCGGTCGGCGCGCACGCGCTCGTCGCCGGTCACGACGATCTCCAGTTCGGGCCAGTCGTCCCGCAGCGAATCGACGAGCGCGCGCACCTCGATCGCCTCGATGAAGACGGCGCCGTCGGTCTGCGCGAAGAACAGCGCGTTCTCGAGTTGCAGTTCGAGGCGCACGGCGTCCTTCAGCATCCGCTGGAGATTCGGGTTGCCGGCTGCCTGCGGCAGGTCTTCGCGCAGGATCTCCGCTTGCAGACGGAGCGACGCCAGCGAGGTCTTCAGGTCGTGGGTAAAAGCCATGAAGAACGCCCGCATGTCGCGCCGGCGGCGCTGTTCCAGCCGAATCGCGGCCAGCAGCGCCGCGCCGCCGGCCACCAGCATGGCGACCAGCATGACACCCTCGAGGATCAGCATCCGCGTGACGCGTCCCAGTTGGGCCGCCTCCGGTCCCTCGAGATCTCCCAACTGCCTGGCCTGGCTCAGGCCGAAGATCAGCCACCACGACGCCAGCGCGACCGTGAACACCAGCCATGCGATGGCGGCGGCGTACTGCCAGGTGATGCGAGTGAGCTTCATGCCTGTTCGACCTCGCGGGCGGCGGCGATCAGGGCTGACGCCGCGGCATCGAGCGTGCGCTCGTCGTGGGCCATCGACACGAAGCCCACCTCGAACGACGAGGGCGGCAGGTAGACGCCACGCTCGATGGCGGCGTGGAAGAAACGGGAGAACCAGTCGCTGTTGCCGGCGGGGATCTGGTCGGGCCGCCGCAGCGGCGTCGGCGCCTGACGATGGATCCAGAAGACCGAGCCTTGCCGCACCACGGTCAGCGGGCGCGCCAGCCCGGCAAACCCGGTGGCGAGCGTCGCGCAGAAACGCGTGGTGCGCTCGGCGATCACCGACCAGCCATCCTGCGCATCCATCTTCGTCAGCGCCGCCAATCCCGCCCGCATACCGACCGGGTTGGCGCTGAGCGTGCCCGCCTGGTAGACGTTGCCCGCCGGGGCCACGCGTTCCATCAGGGCGCGGCGGCCGGCGTAGGCACCCACCGGAAATCCGGCGCCAATCACCTTGCCGAAGGTCACCAGGTCTGGCCGAATACCCGAGTGCCCGGCCATGCCGGTCTTGCCGATGCGAAAGCCCGAAATCACTTCGTCGAACACGAGCAGCGCCCCGGCCTGGCGGCAGCGGGCCTCGAGATGGCGAAGGAACTCTGGCCGCTGAGGCAGTAACCCGTAATTGGCGGGCAGCGGTTCGACGATCGCCGCGGCAATCTCGGAGCCGTGTCGATCGAACGCGCGACCCAGCGCGGCCTCGTCGTCCAGCGGCACAATCAGTGTCTCGTCCGCGACCGCCGCCGAGACGCCGGCGCTCGACGCCACTGCCTGTCCCGCCAGGCCGCTGCCGGCCTTGACCAGCATGCCGTCGGCGTGACCGTGATAGCAGCCGTCGAACTTGAGCACGCGCGAGCGGCCGGTGGCGGCGCGCGCCACGCGCAGTGCCGACATCACCGCTTCAGTGCCGGACGAGACGAAGCGCACCCGTTCAGCCCACGGCACGTTGGACGTGATCCACTCGGCGAGCGCCAGCGAATACGGTTCGCAGCATCCAAAGGTCCAGCCATCGTTCAGGGCTTGCGCCGCGGCCGCGTGCACGTCCGGATCGCAATGACCCAGGACCAACGGCCCGAAGCTCTGGCAGAAGTCGATGAAGGTACGGCCGGTGACGTCGGTCAGGGTGGCGCCAGCGGCGCTCCGCATGAATATCGGCAAGCCGCCCACCGAGTGGAAGGCGCGCACCGGACTGTGGACGCCGCCCGGCGCAACCAGGATCGAGCGGGCATAGAGCGAGGCGTGGTCGATCATGCCGGCACTCCCATGGCGCGGGCCCGGCGGGCGCCATAGGTGATGATGTAGCCGGCGCCGGCGCGGCGGAAGACGTGCCAGGTTTCCAGCAGCGCGGCGTCGAAGTTGGTGAGACCATCACGGCCGAGCGCGCACAAGCCGGCATATTCGCCGCTGACTTGATAGGCGCCGACAAGGCGCTGGGTCGCCTCATGAATGGGGGCAATCAGGTCGAGCGACGTCAGGCCAGGCTTCACCATCAACAGGTCGGCACCTTCCGCCGTGCAACGCACGCTCGAGGCAATGGCGTCGGTTCGCGAGCGCACGTCGAGTTGGTAGTGCTTGCGATCGCCGTGCCGGGGTGCCGAGGCCGCCGCTTCGCGAAACGGCCCGTAGAAGTGGCTGGCGAACTTGGTGCTGTAACTCATGATCGGCACGGCCTCGTGCCCGTGTTGATCGAGCGAGCGCCGGAGCCACGCGGTGCGTCCATCCATCATGTCGCTGGGACTGACGCCATCGGCGCCGGCATCGGCAGCCCGGACCGCGACGTCGGCCAGGGCCGCCAGCGTTGACGGCAGATCGATCCGGCCGCGGCCGTCGGCAATCGCGCAGTGGCCGTCAGGCGTACTCGAACACAGGCAAACGTCAACCCACAGACACAGCTGGCCGCCAAATCGCGCCTTGATGGCAGCCACCACCGTTGCCGCGTAGATGCCGAAGGCGTTGAGCCCGCTGGCCGGTGCCGGCACAGCGAACAACAGGAAATGCCGGACGCCGTCCGCGATATCGCGTGCGATGGTCTCGAGCGCCTCGTCCAGTCCGAGACGCGCGTTGCCGTCGAGTCCGGTGATCGGCTCGGCGGCGCCGAGCCCCTCGACCACGAAGATCGGCTGGATCAGGTGGGCGATCGTGAAACCGGTCTCGGCACACAAGTCACGCAAGTGTGCCGACTGACGCAGGCGCAGGCGCGACCACGGCGCGGCCGTCTGGGTGCTCACAGTGACAAATCCCTTTCCCAGGCCGCACGATCCAGCCACACACCGACACGCTCCGTGGTGCCCAACGTGCCAACGATGGCCCGGTGCGTGCGGCCCGGGCCCGAGGCGTGCCAGGCCTGGCGCAACGCCGGCCAACGGGCGACCGCCTTCGTGAACAGGCTGCCACTCGTCCAATAGAAATGCGAACGGGACGGCAGGTCGTCTGGCAACTTGGTTTCCACGGCATACGTGGCCAGACTGTCAGGGCCGCAGACGCCGTCTTCATGCGTCAGGCGCACCCATGTGGGAACACCGCCGGCCAGCGCGTCGACAGGTGGCGGCTGTTCGTCGCCCAGGCCATCGGCACAGCCATGCACCCAGACTCCGTTCGCGGCAAGTCGCTGCCAGGTCTGGCTGCCGGAAGCCCACACCAGCGTGTCGGGCGTTGGCGCCCACCCGGCCGGAAGCGCTTCGGCGCGCGCGACCCAGAGTCCGGCGCCAGTGCCGGGCCGCACTGCTGCCACCTGGCGGCGAGTTGATTCGAGCGCCTCGCCGTGGCACGGCCACAACGAAGCCCGTTCGGTGCGCGGCCATGCCGGCCTGGCCGTTTCCAGAGACCACTGCGTGACGGTCCCACCGTCCTGCGCCTTGGCACGCACGCTGATCACGCGACCGTACGGCTTCTCGACAGTGGCGGCACCCAGCGCCTGGTGGCAGCCACCTCCATAAGACGCCAGGACCTGCCGTTCGGCGTTGGCCGCCGCCGTCGTCTTCCGGCAAACGATCGGCGCCAAAGACTCCGCGATGTCGGCGCGCGCGGTCGCGATCTCCAGGCCGATGGCGCCTTGCGCCGGGGCCCACGGAAACTCGCGCATCGGCAGCACCATCCAGTGGCACTGATCGAGATAGCGGCGTACCGTCAGCGCCTCGAGCGCGAATTGAACACCGAACGTCAGCAGGCGATCGAGCGCGGCCTTGGCCATGACCAGCCCGTGGGCGTTGCCCTCCACCAGCTTGCGCAATCGTGTCTCGATATTCCCGCGGACCGCTTCGGTGGTGACCGCGGCCACGGTCCACGGCAGCAACGGCCGCAGCGCCTCCTGCAGCAGCCACGCCCGGCGCGGAGATGACGACAGGATGCTGAGGCTGGCAGGCCGCTCGGCGGCAACGTCGCGGCGCAACAGCAGGAGATCGCGGGGATCCGCGCGCGGCAGGGCGCCGGCCACGCAAGTACCGTCGAGCGTCGTGATGGGCATGTCCTTGAACGAGTGCACGACGATGTCGGCTTCGCCGCGGAGCAGGGCTTCGGAGAGATCGGCGGTGAAGGCGCCGCGGTCGCCCATCTGCCAGAGTGGCGACGTCTGGTCGCGATCGCCGGCAGAGGCGCGAGTCAGGCAGTCAACGGCAATGCCGGGATGCGCGGCCGTCAGGGCGCGGCTGACCAGGGCGGCCTGCAAGCGCGCCAGGGCGCTGCTCCGGCTGAGGATCCTCACGCGCACAGGTCATGCCATCCCGACGGATTCAGCTTGGCGCGGGTGATGAACGCGCGTGCGCAATCTCGGATGGCCTCGCGGGCAATGGCGGCCTGGCGATTGCTCGCCTGCGAGGCGGCTTCCAGCTCGGCGAACACATCATCGAGTGTCACGACCGCCAGACTCGGCGTGGCCGCCAGGCGCGCCTCGCCTCGCAAGTCGATGGCCTTGACGACGGTGGCGTAGCGCTGCTGCAGCCGAACCGCCGTTGCGGTCTCGACCGGCGCGGCGATCACGAGCGCGCAGCGGCCCTGAAAGGGTTCCGCCTGCCCGTCTCCGAGCCGACGATACGTCACGGCGGCGGCCTCCCAGTCGAGCGACGACCGGCGCCCCCACAAGTCGACGCTGCGGCCGGGCGCCGGCAGGAACGGGAGGATCTCCTTCGCCAGCATGCCGGTGCCAATCATCGCCACGCGATCGCAGTCGCGGGTGTGGCGCCGGACGGCGCTGCCATACGACCGCGACCCCAGTCCCGTGAGGTGCCGCGCCCTCACCGCGCGCGCATCGATCAGCAACCGCTCACTGATCTGCCGCAGGCCGGCATGCTCGGCCGGCAGGCCGGCGACAAACGCCTTGAACTGGGACATGACCTCGGTCTCGCCGACGATCGGCGAAGCCAGGCCACAGATCACTTCGAGCAGGTGCGCGTACGCGGCCTCGTCCTGAAGCGCGGCCGAGGCTTCGGGCAGCGCACAGTCGTCGGCAACAAAGGCGATCTCGCGAAGACACGTCCGCCAGACCACGGCTCCGGCCATGCTCCGGCCCTCGCCGGGCGGCGACTGAACGACGCTGAATTCCATGACGCTGACTTCGATCTTACGGACGCGCGTCAGGGGATTGTCATGGTTTTGTCGACGCCGCCCTGACCAGGTGGACCATGGTCTCGACCCAGGCGGGTTCGTCATTCAAGCACGGGCATAGGCGATAGTGTTCGGGATCCCCTCCGCCCTCGGCGAACTCGTCGCGTCCCTCGTTGCCGAGTTCGTCGAGCGTCTCCAGGCAGTCGGTCGTGAAGCCCGGAGCCACGACCAGGGGCCGCGTGACACCTCGACCATGGAGGCCCCTCAGAATGGCCGAGGTGCTGGGACCGATCCAGGTCTCCGGACCAAAGCGTGATTGATAGGCCACGGTGTAATCGGCGGCCGACCAACCCATGGCACGCGCCAGCGCCTCGACAGTGCGGCCACAGTGATCGCGATACGGATCGCCACTCGTCACGTAGCGCTCGGGCAGGCCGTGAAACGTCAGCACCACGTGGTCGGGCTGCGGGCCAACTGCCAGCGCCGCCGCGATCCGCTTCTGGAGCGCGCCGATGTAGCGGGGATGATCGAAATACGGCTCCACGCACTTGAGCGCCGGCACCAGCCGGCGCGCCATGCCGGCCCGGCCGGCAGCTGCGGCGAACACCGCGTCGTAGACCGAGGCCGTGGTGGCCGATGAGTACTGCGGAAACATCGGCAACACGATCACGTCGTGAATGCCGGCCGCCAGCAGGTCGTCGATGGCCTGCTCGAAGGACGGCCCGGCGTAGGCCATGCCGAGGGTCACTTTGTAGCCCGGACCGAGCGAGTCCTGCAGCGCAGCGCGCTGCTTCTCCGATTCGACCAACAGCGGCGAGCCGTCGTTCGTCCAGATGCGTTGGTATAAGCGAGCCGAGCGCCGGCCGCGCAGCGGCAGGATGACGCCGCGCAGCAGCGGCTGCCACAGCCATGCGGGATAGTCCACGACCCGGCGATCAGAGAGAAAGCGGGCCAGGTAGCGGCGAACGGCCGCCGGCGTCGGCGCTTCCGGTGTGCCGACTTGTCCGAGAAGTACTCCGGTGGTCGTGCTCATGAATCCTTTAACAGTGTAGACCGGAGACAAAGAGCGGGCGCCGGGGGGGCGGCTTCTACGGCGCGCGGCCGGCCGCGACGCTAGCGCGCACTGAGCCGGACCCATTCGACGATTCGATCGTCGGGCATTAACGCCTGCTCGGTCATCGAGTAGGTCAAGCCTTCCAGGCGCTTGCGAATGCCCTGTTCGATGCCGCCGAACGACATCAGGTGCGGAACGATCAGCACGCGACGGCCGGCGGCCGTCTGCTTCTCGACCCGGTCGCGCAGGTCCCTGGTCGCCAGCTCGCGCATCTCGGGGCCGGCATCGTCGCGCACCGTCATGTAGTCCACCGACGCGAACGGCGCCGCGGCCTTCACCTGTTCGGCAAGGACGGCCATGTCAGCCAGCCAGCGGCGGTTGTCGTCGTCCGGCACCGGACCGTGGGCGACGAGGATGACGGCTTCGTTGGCCGGCGCCGTGCTGACCGAGCGGGCCCGGTCGGCGACGATCTCGGCGATCAGCGGATGGCGATTGAACGCCGGCGTCATCCGCACTGGAACCGTCCTGGTCACGGGCGAGGCCGGGTCGGCCGCCGCGGCATGCGCGGCGTGGTCATCAGCCGGCGCGCCATGCTTCGAGTGATCCATCTTGGCGAACAGTTTCAGGTCCGCCGGCGCGTCCTGGCGTAAGCCAAGCAGGTACTCGGTGGACGTGATCACCGAGCTGTGCGACGACACGAACAGGGGGACGGCGACGATCTCGGTGACACCGCGTGCGATCAGCTTGTCGATGGCCGACTGGATCGCAGCGCGCGACGCCATGCCGAACGCCACTTCGGTCGGCTGCGTCTGGTCCACGCTCTTCGCCACGGCGAGAACGCGCTCGTTCCACTGCGCCGCTCCGCCGTGAGCCAGCAGCAAGACGCCGGGACGGACGGACTGCGCCCCGGCGGCGGTCGTCGCGACCAGGGCCACCAGGCCCATCACGCACTTCAAAATAACTCTCATCGGTGGCTCCTTGGTTACTTCGCCCACGACCAGCGCAGGCCGAACCGCACCGTGCGGCCGACTTCAGGTCGATATATGGACAAGGGCGTCCCGGTCGCAGACAACTGGCCGGTGTTGGGATCCTGGTTGTCGGCCAGGTTGTCGATGGCCGCGAACGCGTTCAAACCGCGCACCACTCGTTGCGAGGCGTAGAGGTCCCACAGCGCATAAGCCGGAGCCATGGTGTCTCGCGCCTGGCCGCCGACCGTGGCGCGGGCCGCGACCCACTCGCTGTAGAACATGCCGCGCAGGTTGATCGTGAACCCGACTGCGGGTTGCCGCCAGGTCGCGCGCACGCTACCTTGATGCTCGTGGCGGCCGGTGAGCGGCAGGCCGGTCAGGTCGTCGCGCGCGTCGAGGTAGGTGTAGGCGCCGGCAAGGGTGACGCCGGACACCACGGCCCACTCGCCGTCGACTTCGACACCTTCGGTAATGGCATCGTTGATGTTCTTGTAGGTGAACAGCAGGCGCCCGGCCACCGGCCGGAAGGACGGATCAAGGCCCTCGCGGGTCATGATCTGCTCGACCTGAGCGGGCGTGGCGGCGAACCCGAGGCTCACCGACTCGATCAGGTCGCGCACGTCGTTGCGAAATACGTTGACGCCAAAGCGCGCGCGGCGGCCAGGCGTCGCGTACTCACCGCCGGCCTGCATCGAGTTGGCGTACTCCGGCTGCAGGCTGGGGTTGCCAATCACCTGGTAGATGCTCGACGGGTTGAGGAACCGGTAGTAGAGCTGCCCGATGTCGGGGGCGCGGAAGCCGCGGCCGTAGGAGGCGCGCACGCTGACGCCGCCGCCCAGCCGAGCGTTGGCGGCAACCTTCGGCGACACTGCGCCGCCGAACTCGGAGTGCTCGTCCATACGCACCCCGAGCGTGGTGGTCACCCGCGAGCCGATCGTCAGCCGGTGCTGCAGCCATGCGGTGGCGATGCTGGCGCGCTCGCCGGCATCCGTGCGCAGACGGTTGATGCCCGAGTACTCGTCGCGCCAGTACTCGGCTCCGCCCTGCAGTTGCTGGCGCGCGCCAATCAACTGCGAGAACGAGCCGTCGATCTTGAACAGGCGCTCGTCGAGTTCACCGGGCGCGAGCACGGTCGACGCCGGCGGCGCGAGGGTCGCGGTCGATGCTTCGTCGTAACGCGCAACATAGGCGCGCGCCTGCACGGCGGTCGCCGGGCGGGGCAGCCAGTCGGCTTGCACGTTCATGTTCAGCGTCTGTTCGTCGATGCGATCTTCCTGCGGCCCCAGTTCGCCGTTGGAACGGCCCTCGGTCTGGTTGTCGTAGCCGGTCACCAGGCCGGTGAACGACAGCGCGCCGCCGGCGCGGACCCGGGCCCGGCCCATGAAGTCGATGCGCTCGAACGGCGCGCCCGTGGTGTCGAAGGTCGTCGGGGTCAGATCGAAGCCGTCGTTGCGATGGTGCTCGGCCGAAAACAGCGCCGAGACGCGGTCGCGCCGAAAGCCCGCGGCGGCCACCGCGTTCACTTCGCCATGGCTGCCGCCGGACAGCTCACCGGTGGTGTCGAGCGGCGCCGTCGCGTCGCGGGTGATGATGTTGATCACCCCGCCAATGGCGTCGGAGCCATAGAGCGCAGATGAAGCGCCCTTGACCACCTCGACCTGCGCCAGCCGGTCCACCGACTGGCGATCGAGGTTGACCACGCCGCGCTTGATGCCGCGCGCCCCGACCAGCGGCTGGCCGTCGAGCAGCACCAGCACCTGGCGCGAATCAATCCCCTGGATCTGCTGGCCAGCGGCACCGGCGGTCTCCGAACCGCGGCGGGACACCACCCCGGGCACCTCACGGAGCAGTTCCGCGACCGTCTGCGACCCGCTCTCCTCGATGTGGCGGCGCGACAGCACCGCGACGTTGGTGTTCAGCGTCTCGCGCAACTCTTCCTGGCGCGATGCCGACACGACTTGCACCGCCTCGACCACCGGCGCCGGCACCAGTGACAGCTCGAGGGGCTGGGCGGCGGGGACCTGGGCGGTGGCGGCCAGGACCGCGAAGCCGGGGGCTATCACTTCAATCTGATATTCGCCCTCCGACACCGGCCGCAGGACGAAGCGGCCGTCGCGGCCGCTTTCGACGATCCGCTCGAACGAGGTCGCGGACTGTCGCACGACGATGGTGCTGCCGGCGACGACGGCGCCGGAGCCGTCACGGACGAGACCGGCGAGTTCGCCGGACTGTGCCGCTGCCGGCGAAGAGAGAACAACGAGGATGAGGGCGGTGAGGACCAGTTTCATGAATTGCTTTCTGCGAATTGCCATCGGTTACCCGTTAGAGGTCTGCCCACTTGCGGAGCAGGTTGTGGTACACGCCGGTCAGCGGCACCGCCGCCGGATGGTTCGAGTCGCTGTGATTGAGGCTGCGGATCGCCGCGTCCAGGTCGAACAGCAGCGTGCGATCGCCGTCGTCGCGGACCATGCTTTGCAGCCAGAAGAAGGAGCAGACGCGGGCGCCGCGGGTAACCGGCGTCACATGATGCAGGCTGGTGGACGGATAGAGGACCAGCGAGCCTGCGGGCAGCTTCACGCTGTGGACGCCGTACGTGTCCTCCACTCGCAGTTCGCCGCCGTCGTACTCTTCGGGCGCCGAGAAGAACAGCGTCGCCGACAGGTCGGTGCGGATGCGATGACCGGTCCCCGGGATGGTGCGGACCGAGTTGTCGACGTGGTTGCCGAACGACTGGCCGCCCGAGTAGCGGTTGAAGAGCGGCGGAAACACGTGCTTGGGCAAGGCGGCGGTGATGAACAGCGGGTTCTGGCCCAGGGCGTTGAGAATCAGGTCACCCAGCTCGCGGGCGACCGGATGAGCCTCCGGGATCTGCATGTTGTGCTTGGCCTGCGCTGACTGGTGGCCGGCGGTGACCTTGCCATCCACCCATTCGGCGGCCTCGAGCAGGCGGCGCGCGTGCGCCACCTGCTCGGCCGACAAGACATCCGGAATCTGGATCAGCATGTTGTTCGATCGCGCCCTATCGCCTGACGACCGCGGTGACCATCACCTGCCGGCCGGGCCCCGGGATGTAGTGGCCGCCGCCGACACGATCCACGTAGTCGGCATCCGCGAGATTCGACGCGTTCAACCGCAAGGTGAGGTGGGTGTTAACGGCGTACGAAGCGGTGGCGTTGATCAACCAGTAGCTCGGAACGCTCGTGGTGTTGGTGGTATTGCGGAAGACGCTGTCCATGTACTGGGCGCCGCCGCCGAGGCCGACACCGCCCGGCAGTTCGATGGTGCTCCACAGCGAAATGGTGTTCTCCGGCGTCAGCGCCAGGTTCTGCTCGAGCTCGGCCGGGTTGTTGGAGGCTTCGATCGTGCTGTTCATGTGGGCATAGTTGGCAATCGCCGTCCACCACCGGCGCAGGCGCCCGGAGACGCCGACCTCGAACCCATCAACACGCTGGTGGCCGGCCAGCACGGTCGGGGCATCACCGGGATTCACGCCCGGGGTCCGCGAGTTGGTCTTCTCGGTCCGGAACACCGCGGCAGTCAGCGACAACTGCTGGCGCAGAAGGTCCCACTTCGTGCCGAGTTCGAGGTTGCGCGACTTCTCGGGCTCGATGCCCGCCGTATTCGCGTTGAGCGCCAGGCCCTCGGCCGACGGGTTGAATGACGTGCCGAAGCCGGCGTAGACACTGCCCTCTGGGCGCGGCTTGTAGACCACGCCGGCGCGGCCGCTGACCATCGTATCGGTGCGCTCGAACGACGTCGCCACGCCGGTAGCCGCCGTCGCGGTGTAGTCGGTCGCGAAGCGATCCCATCTCAGCCCGCCGGTCAGTTCGAGGTGCGATCCGAGGCCAACGGTATCGAACAGGTAGGCGGCGGCCGAGGTCGCGGTGCCATCGTTGTTCGCGCCGGTCCTCGTGATCGCTCCCGTGTACGGGTCCAGCGGATTCGGGTTGAAGAGGTCGGTTTGCGGAGCCGCCGGCGCAGTGCGCGCGTAGTTGAGCGAATGTTCGCGCGACATCTCAAACCCGGCGGCGATGGCGTGGCTGACGGCGCCGGTCGACACCCGCGTGGTCAGGTTGGTCTGGTTCGACACGATGTCGTCGGTCATGTCGCGCGACTGGAACTGCCGGTTCAGCACCGTGCTGGTGTTGACCGAGGCAAAGCGCGGCGCGGTGATGACCGAGTCGCGGACGTTGCGCCCCCATCGCGTCATGTTGCGCACCACGGACGAGGCGCCGAAGTCGCGGGCCAGGTCGATGGTCGCCACGTCGGTGTCCGTCCGCTCATAGTCGCGGTTGAGCGACCCGTAGAAATTGGATTGGTCCACCGGCGCCGTGCTGCCGGCGTGCGCCACCAGCACCGGATTGGTGGTGGTAGGAGGAATCCAGGGAATGCCGTAGTCCGGCACGTTGTCCTGCTGGAGCTTGTAGTAGCTGAACGTGGCGCGGGTGTGCGTGCCGGCGCCGAACGCAATCGCGGGGGCGACGCCCCAGCGCGCCGACGCGACCCGGTCGCGGCCGGGCGTGTTGGCGTCGGTCCACATCGCGTTGACGCGGATCGAGGTGCCGGACACCGGGAAATCCGCCAGCGGCTGGTTGATGTCGATGGTCGAGCGCTGGTAGCTGGCGTTGCCGGCGCCGATGGTCGCCTCGGCCGTCGGGGTCAGGTTCGGCGCCTTGCTCACCTGGTTGATGGCGCCGCCGGTCGAACCGCGGCCGGCCAGCGACGAGGTCGGCCCTTTCGCCACTTCGACCTGCTCCATGTTGAACGAATCGCGCGAGTAGCCGCCGAAGTCGCGGACACCGTCGATGAACATGTCGGTGCGGGCACTGAAGCCGCGAATCGACAACTGGTCGCCCGCCGGCGTGCCGCCCTCGCCGGCCTGGAAGGTGATGCCGGCGACGTTGCGCAGCACGTCGCGCAGCGACGTGGCGCCCTGCTCCTCGATCACCGCTCGTGAGATGACCGTAATCGTCTGCGGAATGTCGCGCAGCGGCTCGGTCAGCTTGGGGGTTGAGATGACGCCGACGCGGCCGGTAACCTGCACCGATTCGCTGACGCCGCGCACGTCGACCACCACGGTGTTGCCCTTGATCTGGAAGCCAAGGTTGGTGCCGTCGAGCAGGCGGGTCAGCGCCGACTCGCGCGTCAGGAGCCCCGACGCGCCGGGCGAATGCATCATCGACGCGGTATCGGCCGGGATGCGAATGTCGACGACGAGGCTGGTGGCGGCGCCAAAGGCCTCGAGAGCCGCGTCAAGGGCGCCGGCGGGAATCGCGAATGTCACCGCGGCTGCGTCCCGCGCCACGGTGGCCGGCGGCTGTGACTGCTGCGCCTTGACTGACTGGCCGGCCAGTGCCGCCGACATGACCAACGCTCCGGTGGCGAACAACCGGTGTGCGCCCTTCTTCTTCTTCCGAGGAGTAACCGTACGAGCACGAACCAACATCACGACTAACCAAGTCCTTCTGACGCTGAATCAGTTGAACAACGACGAACTTCCTTACGCGGCTTCTCGATTCTCGATGCCGGGGGCGCGGCGCCGGCGAAGCCATGACCAGAATCGGCGCCACGCGAGAGCGAGCCCGGTGTAGATCAGGACCACCCCGCCCGCCGAGACGATGCCGGCCACGGTCTGCCCGGCCAATCCATAAATCTCGCCGGTGTGCGCGAACCGCAACCACGACCGGGCGCGGCGTCCTGCACTGAGATCGGCGAACCCATCGACCCCTGTCACCTCGGCGGTCGCGCGGTCGATGGTGAGGGTCGCCCGTTTCTGGGGTTGCCCGCCGTAGCCTTCGTCAACGGTCAACGTCAACGGCCGGTCGGCAGCCGACAGGCGCACGGTCATCGTTCGCCATTCCGGCACCTGCGTCTGCGCCCGTCGCCAGGCCGCGTCGAGCCCGGCGCCCGATACAGGTTCCGGTTTGGCCGCCGGCCGTGCTGGCGGCGCACCGGGCATGGGCGGGCGCTCGCCGGCGATCCGGTAGACCAGGTTGCTGGCCCACGGGTACGAAATCGGCACCGCCCCAGCGACCACAATCGCCAGCGGCACGGCCGACCAGAAACCAATCACGTTGTGCCAGTTGAAGTCGCGTGCCTTGCCGGGCAGTCCGCGCCGGAACCACAGGACGTTCTTGAACTGCACCGCGTTCCAGACCTTTGGCAGCCACAGATAGAGGCCGCTCACCACGATGAACAGGAATCCGAGATTGGCGGCGCCGGTGACCGCCTTCCCGGCAGCGCGGCTGGCGCCCTCAAGTGCGAGGTAACGATGCCAGACGGTCATGGTGCGGAAGAAACCGCGCAGGCCGGCCGGCGGCTCGCCGATAATCGCGGCGGTATACGGGTCGACCAAGAGGGCCTTGTTGCCGGCGAGGGTGACCGTGGCCGGCGCGGCCGGGTTCGACCGCAGGGTGACGCCGGTCGGTGCCGCCCCCGGCTGTGCCTCGGCCACTTTCGCCAGCAGCGTCTCTGGCGGAAGGTGCCGGGCGCCAACCGGGGACGGCGCCGACCAGGCGCGGCGGTCCGCCCACTCGAGCATTTGCTTCTCGTAAGTGAGGGCCACGCCGGTGACCGACATGATGAGGACCACGACCCCGGCGGCGACGCCGGTAATCAGGTGCATCCAGAAAATGACGGAACGAAATGACTTCATGGCTTCAAGTTGAGACTTGGTCTCAAGTTCCGGAACAGCATATTGCCGACTAAAATGGTCGGTCAAGCACAAAATGAGAATTGATCTCAATTCAGATCTGGGTGAGTCGTTCGGTCCCTGGCCAATGGGACAGGACGCGGCGCTGATGGCCAGCATCTCGTCGGCCAACGTCGCCTGCGGGTTTCACGCCGGTGACCCGGGAGCGATGCGCGCGACGATCGCGCTGGCCAAGGCCCACGGAGTGGCGGTCGGCGCCCACCCGGGCTTCCCGGACCTGGTCGGGTTTGGCCGCCGCGAGCTCAAGGCCACGCCACGGGAAGTGGAGGACTTCGTGCTCTACCAGGTCGCCGCGCTGGCCGGCATGGCGGCGGCTCAAGGCGTGCGGCTGCAGCACGTGAAGGCGCATGGCGCGCTCTACAACATGGCGTGTCGCGATCGCGGGCTCGCCGATGCCATTGCCCGGGCGGTCGCCACGTTCGACCACCGGCTCATCCTGTTTGGCCTGCCGAAGTCGGAGTTGATCAAGGCCGGCGAACAGGCCGGGTTGCCGGTGGCGGCCGAGGTGTTTGCCGATCGCGCTTACGAACCCGACGGTTCTCTCGCCTCCAGACAAAAGCCCGGCGGCGTGCTGCACGACCCGACGGTCGTCATCACCAGGGCGATCCGGATGGTGCGCGAGCGGCAGGTGGTCGCGACCGACGGCTCAGTGATCGCGCTCGAGGCCGACACGATTTGCCTGCACGGCGACACACCGGGCGCGGCGGACCTGGCGCGCGCCGTGCGGCAGGGACTGGAGGAGGCTGGCGTTCAGGTTCGGAGACTGGGACAGGCCTAAGGGTTTTGTCCTCGCGATGATGAGTCACCTCGACAGGCAACCCTAAAGGGTTGCCTCCACCGGGACCACACGGGTTGCCTCCACCGGGACGTTATTCGTAGCGCATGGCCTCGACCGGTTCCAGGGCGGCGGCCTTCAAGGCCGGGTACCAGCCGAAGACCAGGCCGACGACGAAGGACACGGCGAAGGCCAGCGCGACGGCGGAGACCGAGACGTGGGTGCTCCAGCCGGCATAGGCGGAGATGCCCGCCGAGACGACGGCGCCGACCGCGATGCCGGCGAGACCGCCGCCCACCGTCATCAACAAGGTTTCGACCAGGAACTGCATGGTGATGTCGCGGCGACGCGCGCCGGCCGTTCGGCGAACGCCGATCTCGCGCGTGCGCTCGACCACCGACGTCAACATGATGTTCATGATGCCGATGCCGCCGACCAGCAGCGCCAGTGCGGCCACGCTGCCGACAACCACACTGAACGTCCGTTGCGTGCGATAGCGCTGCGCCAGCAACTCGCGCGGCACCACGATCGTGAACTCGTCGGCCGTGCGCCCCTGCAACAGCAGGCGCCGGAACACCTCGCCCAGCTCCTCCGCACGCTCGCCATCGTCAACCTGGAGCCAGATTTCGTCGACCGGCTGGTTCGGCGCCACCGCGAAGGTGTGGCCGGTCAGCGCCGGTAACGGCACCAGGGCGGCGCTGTTGATGTTGTGCCAGGCCAGCGAGTTGCCGGCCTGGGGATCGCTGCCCTGTTCCCGCAGCACGCCAACGACACGATAGTGATCGGCGGCCACCGTGATGGTCTCGCCAAGCGGATCGCGAAAGCCAAACAACTGCCGCGCCAGGCCGTGGCCGATCACCGCGACGCGCGCCACAGCCGACTCGTCAGTCGGTTGGAGGAACCGCCCGCGGCCCACGCCGAGGCGGAGAATCGCGCCAAACGCAGGGGTGACGCCGAGGACTTGTGCCGTCGCGGCCTCTCCGGCGTGCCCCAGCTTGAGGTATCTCGAGACCACGGCCGAACCGGCTACCGCCGTCGGCACCATCCGGACGGCGCGTTCAGCGTCCGACGCCGCCAGGCTTCGCTTCATGGTGCCGCGGTCGTTGAGCCCACCGGCGCTTTGCGCGACCAGGTTGTCGAGTCCAAGCGCGTCGACCTGGGCCAGCGCCTCGCGGGCCGCGCCCTCGCTGACCGACATCATGGCAATGACGGCGGCCACCCCAAGCACGACGCCGGTCACGCTCAGCGCCGTCCGCAGGCGATATCGGCCAAGCGCCTCGACCGCAATGCGCAGGTACTCGGTGAGCTCAGCGAGGTTGAAGGGCATTGCCACGCGCCGAAGTTCTGGCCGGCGACCCGGGCTCGGTCAGCGCCACCCGATCGCCCTCGCGCAGCCCGCTGATCACTTCGGCCACCTGGTCGTTCGACTGGCCGATCTCCACCGTGTGGGCCTCGGCGATTCCGTTCCGGTAGACGACGTACCGGCCGTCCTTGTTGAACAGCGCCGTCACGGGCACCAGCAGCACGTCCTGCTTCGAGCCGACAATGACGTCGGCCCTGATCGTCATCTCGGGCCGCAGTTCGGCGTGTGTGGGATCAAGGCTGATGACGACGTCGAAGCGCTTGTCGTCAAACGGACGCGCCGCCGACGCGCGGGCCAGCGCGCCCACCCGGGCGACCGTCCCGGTCAGCTTCAGGTCGGGAAACGCCTCGACCCGGACCACGGCTGGCTGTCCGGCACTCACCCGGTGCACTTCCGCTTCGCCGACCGACGCCTCGACCAGCATGCGGTTCACTTCCGGAATGGTGACGATGCCCTGGGTGGCGAACACCCGGTCGCCGACCCGCACCTTGCGGCGCGGATTGGCGTTGAGGAACTCCTCGTAGACGACCATGCCCGGACCGCGGGCGCGGATGGTGCAGCCGTCGATCAGCCGAGACAGCGTGGTCAGCCTCAGCTCGGTTTCTTGTACCCGCGTGCGCACGTGGCCGAGCTGCGAGGCCTTCTGCGCCAGCAGCAACGCCGCCCGCTTCTGCTCGCGCGGGTGCGACAACTGGACGACGATGTCGGTGCGCTTTCGAGCAAGGCCCAATTCATCCTCCGCCTGCTCGAGCTGATCGCTGGTCCGCGCCAGTTCGTCGCGGGTGATGAAACCCTTGTCGAGCAGCGGCCGCAGGCTGGCGTATTCCTCGCGCAGGCGTTCGGCCTTCTTCTCCGCGCGCAGCAGCGTGGTCCGCGCCTCCTCCACCGTCAGCGCGCCCTCGCCCTCGGCGACCGCCTTGACTTCCGCCCCCGCCTCGTCCCACTCGCCTTCGGCAACCTGGAGGTCCATCTGCGCCTGCCGCAGTTCCTGCCGGATCCGCGCGAGCTCGACCTCGAGGTCCGTGGTATCAAGCCGCACGAGCAGGTCACCTTCGTCCACCTTGCTGCCTTCAGGGGCCAGCTCGCGGATCTCGATGTCGCGCCCGGGAACCGGTGAACGATAAGTGATCGACTGGATCGGCTTCAGCGTGCCGCTGGAGGTCAGGGTCGCCACCAGTTCGCCGCGCGTCACCGTGGCGGTGAGCGCCGCGGCCGGAGCGGGACTCCATTGCCACCAGGCGATAGCCGCCGCCAGCGGAATCACCAGGACCCACTTCGGAAGGGCGGTCACCGAACGGAAGACGGAGTCCGGCGTCTTCACTGCGCCCGATTAGACGACATCAGCACCGCTGCCGTCGAGGTCATGTCGGTGCGGGGATTGAAGACGCCAAGCAGGGCGCGCAGCCGCAGTTGCGCCACCGCGGAATCGGCGAGCGCCTGGATGCGGCGCCCCTCGGCCGCCAGCAGGCCGCTTTCGGCGGTCACGACATCGAGGTTGTTCGACAGTCCGGTCTGGTAGCGCAACTGCGCGACTTCCACTTCGCGCCGGCCGATCTCGACGCTGGTTTCGGCCGACAATACACCGCGCACCAGCCGGTCGCGCTCGCGAATCGCCTGCTTCACGTCGTCGGCAATCTGGCGTTGCAGGGTGGCGACTTCGCGGCGATGGCGATCGCGATCGAGCACGGCCGACTGGTACTCGACTTGCTGGGCAGTGCGGTCGACGGGCATGGCGATGGTGAAGAAGGTCGCGAACTGGTAGCCGTCGGTGCCGAAACTGCTGCGAAACGACGAGGCGGTTTCTCGGCGAGTCAAGGCGAGGTTGACGTCAACCTGCGGGAGCAGCTGATTGCGAGCAAACCGAATCTGGTTCTCCGCGTCGTCGCGCGACGCGATCCGGCTTTGCAAGTCGAGACGGTTGCCGAGGGCCAGCGCCGTGGCCTGCGCGACATCAATCGGCTCGGTCGACGGCCGGGGAACGACCGCCGCCAGCTCGACGCGGTCGCCGGTGGAGCGGCCCATCAGGAACGTAAGGCGATCGCGGGCGTCCTCGACCGCCGCTTGCGAATCGAAGAACTGTATCTCGGCCTGCGCCACCAGTTGCTGCGACCGCAGGACGTCGAGCTGCGACACCAGGCCGGCATCCAGCTTGGCCTCGGAGGCATCGCGCAGCCGGCGGGCGCGGTCAAGACTCTGGCGAGCGACGTCGACAAACGCCTGCTGCGAGACCACGCGGTAATAGGCCGCGGCAACGTCGACGGCCACCTGCTGCTCCGCCATGGCTTGCTGCCGGTCGGCGTCCTGCCGCCGCAGTTCGGCGCTGGTGAGGCCGCGGCGGGCGACGCTGCGCCCGAAGCCGCGCAGCAGCGGCTGGGTCAGGGTGAGGGTCGTATCGGCGTTATAGAACAGCACGTCGTTGCCGGTGCCGCCGGGGATCTGCGCCGACACGGTGCCGGCGGCGAGCCTTAACTCGGTGCCGGTCACCAGTTTCTGCGTGACGTCGACGCGGTAGGTCTGGCTGCTGACGTCGGTGCGCCCGAACGAGCCGAAGATGTTCGGCGTCACTTTCGGCCTGAAGGTGTTGCGCGCCAGGCGCAGGCCGAGATCGGCCTGTGCGATCGCGTCGGACTGGTTGACGAGCCGTTCGTTCCTGACCAGGGCCTCGGCCACCGCCTGCTCGAGCGTGAGCATCGACGGCGACTGGGCCGACGCCGGCGCGACGGCGAGCCATCCGCCCAGGGCCCAGGTGGCAACGGACAGGAATCGCCGTGAGTGCATGATTGGTCCTCTCTGCTAGTGGCGATCGTGATTGGGAAGTGCTGTTCAGCGAAGAGTCAGCGGAAAGGTGCCCGTCGCGCTTTCGCGCACGATGCCGCCACGACCGCCGACGGTTTCGCTGGTCTCCTCGTAGCGCAGCGTGCCGGTGATCACCGCGCCGGAGAGAACCCCCTGAAAGGACAGCGTGGTGGTGGCCGTCACGGATTGCGCGGGATCGAAGTCGGCGGGCCTGGTCTCGGTGCGTTGGTCGCGAAAGCCGAGGCTGGCCGGGCTGCCCGAGATCGGGAACATCTCGCGAAACGATTCACTCGAATTCGTGGGGCCATTGCACGTCTGCGAGACGACGGCATCGGTCCCCGAAATCTCCGCTCGTCCGATCAACGAGGTTTCGCTCTGGGTCTCGAAATCGATTTTCATGGTCCCGTTCACGGCGCGTGTGATTACGCACGTCTCCACGCCGACGATGGTACTGACGATCTGGCCGTTGAACGGACCGCTGAACGAGCTCGGCGCCGCCGGTTCGTCCTCTCTCGCCACCTGGGTAGCCACGAGCGCGCCACCACCGACGGCCGCGCCGGCGACAGCGATCGTGGTGGCCGACAACCCACCGCCGCCAGCCGCACCACCCGCTGTGCCAGTGGCGCCACCCGCTCCGCCGCCCGCTCCGCCGCCTGCGCCGCTGGCGGCACTGCTGCCGCTGCTCGCACCGGCGCCGGCGGCCGCCGCCTGGGCCGCGGTCAGGACATTGGTCTGCGCGATGGTGGCCGTGGCCACCTGGCCCTGGAACGCCGCCTGCACCTGGATCTGGAACGCCCCCGCCGCCGAAGGGGTGAGACCGGTCACGGCTGCCTGTCCGGCGGCGTTGGTCGCGACGGTCAAGGTCGAAGCGCCGCCGAATGAGGCGGCCTTGCCTCCCTCGATCGAGAAGGTCACGAGCGCGCCGGGCACGGGGAGATTGTTGCGGTCGCGCACCTCGACCAGGGGACGCACCGCGGTCTTCTGCTGGATGATGTTGACGCCGTCTTCACCCTCGATCACGACAATGCGGAAACCGGCGTCCTGGGCCGACAGAACAGCGGCGAAAAGCGTCAACGTGGGAATCAGCAATCGCGGCGTCATAGCCGGCACCCCAATCGCGGAAGAATGCCGTCGATCTGGCCGACATAGTTCCGGGCGTTCTTCGATTCATCCAGGTAGGGATTGAGTTCGAGCATCTTGAGGTAACTGGTCCGGGCATCGGCCAGGTAGCTGCAGGCCTGCCGGGAATTGTAGAGATCGCGGTTAACGTTGCCGAGCAGGAAGTGGGCAATGGGATCTTTCGGCGCGTGGCTGAGAGCGCGCTTGCAGTAGTCGCGCGCCTTGAGCGGGTTGCCGACCTTCTGTTCGGAAAGACACAGCCCGAGGAAGCCGGCGCTGCGCAGGCTGTCGTAAGCGCCCTGGCGATCGGCATGGTTCCGGCTGCCAACCCCCAGCCCGATGAAGTGGAACGCCAGCCGCGCGCCGAGCCCGGTCGAGAAGTTGGTCAGGTCGAGGAACGCCCGGTAGTTGGTGCGGGCGTCGGCATAGAGGCTGACCTGGACGGTGCGGTCGCTGCTTTCGGCGGCCATGTGCCGCAGCGCGTCGGCTTTCCACAGGTGCGCCTGGGCGTTCGACGGCTTGATCTGGATAGCCCGGTCGGCGTTCTCGACCGCGCGTCCCCACGCCGCCTTGTCCCAGTAGGCGCGCGCCAGCATTGAATACGCCTCGTCATTGGTGGCGTCGAGGCGCAGCGCTTCGGTCAACTCGCGGATCGCCTCGTCCGGGTCGCCGCGCTCGATCAACACGGCGGCACACTCGATGCGCGAGTCGACGTGGGTCGGGTCGATGGCAATGGCCTGGCGAAAGAACGCGACGGCCTGGTCGTGGTTCAACAGCAGCTGGTTGACCTGGCCGAGATGGTGGGCGGCCAGGGCATACCCGGGATCGACGGCCAGCGCCTGCTCGAAGAACTGCGCCGCCTTCGTGAGATCGGCCTCGCTCTGGCGGCGCTCGACCGGCACCAGGTTCATCAGGCTGAGTGAGGAGCGGCGCGTAAACAGCAGCTTCTCGCCCTGTTCGTTGAGGGCCTGTGCCGGTTTCTTGATCTGGCGGACGTAGCGAATGCGTATCGTGACGGCCACTTCCTGACCCGGGGCGATCATCACCTCCTGGCGATCCGGCTCGTAGCCTTCGCGAGCGCCGCGAAACTCGTGGAGGCCGCTCGGCAGGCTGGGGATGACCAGCGGCTTGGCCTTCGACAGGCGTCCGACCAGCGCCCCGTCGAGGTACAAGTCGACGTCGTCCATGTTGGTTTCGACCACCGCCGTGCCGAGCATGGAGGGCGCCTTGGCGCCTTCTGCCGAACAACCGTTGCCGACCCCAAGCAGCATCTCGGGCTCGTAATCGCCGCGGGCGGTCGGCGTCTGCGACAACTGGCGGTCGCGCGCGTAGCGGCGAACGTTGGAGCGGACGTACTCGATCAGTTCGTCGGCGGTGATGCGCCCATCGCACGGATCGCTGTCGGCGTAGCCGTTGAAGGCCTGGACCAGGAAGTAGGTGAAGAACCCGTAGCCGGTCGACAGGTTCGGGTCCTCGAAGCTCTGCTCGCGTTCGGTCGTGGCCGTCAGCGTGAGGAAGCTGGTAGGCAGGGCGCTGAACTGGCGCTCCATCGCCTCGTTGGTGGTTTCGGCGTTGATCTTGCCGGAGTGGCAGGCGTCGGTCAGCAACACCTTCCAGTTGGCGTTGACCTTGTTCGCGAGCACGTCGCCGAGGCGCGACATCGGGTAGGCCGTCGCCTCGAGACGATCGGGGTCGACGTCATACGGCGCCAGGTAGCCGCGGCCGTCCTGCACGAATCCGTGGCCGGCGAAATACACGACCACGCGATCGGCCGGCTGCGCCACCGACGGCAGCCACTCTTCCAACTCGCGGCGTACGTTGGCCAGCGTGGCGTCGCCGCCCCTGAGGAAGTGGACGTTCTCCGGCGGGAACGCGCCACCCTCGTGGTTGATCAGGACGCGGTACATCGCCTCAGCGTCGGTTTCGGAGAACCGCAGCTGCTTGGACTCGTCGAGGTTCTGATACCGCGCGACACCGACGACCAGGGCATAGCCGCGCGGAACGCCGTCGCGCACCTGGAGCGGCTTGTTGTTGGGCGCGAGGATCAAGTCACGAGGCGCCTGCTGCGCGTGCGCTGCGACCGGCGCGGCAAGCGCGAACAGCAGCGACGCGAGACTGAACCTGGCAAGTCGTGACGTCATGGCTTGTGCGTGAGCGTGAAGCTGGCCGTCACCGACTTGCCCAGTTCCGCCTTGTTCACGACGTACGTGGCTTGCGGCCCCTTGCCGCCTGAGGCCGTGTCTTTCGCAAACACCAGGTCGCGCGACTGGATGCTATCGGACAACGCCGCGATGAGCGCGGGCGAGCCGCGCTCGAAGCTCTGCACCGGCCGGTCGAAGCCAGGCAGCGTCCGCATGGGTTCGCGGCTGAGGAACACGAACAATTGCTCCAGGCCGGGCTCGCCGCTGAACTGGAACCAGTTGCCCTGCGGCACTTCGTGCTCCTGGAATCGCTTCACCGCGTTCAGGCCGCCGTTGATCTCGGGATTGGGGAACAGGACGGTCCAGCTGCCAGACGTGCCGCGTTGCGCGACGTAAAGGTAGCCATCGATGTTCGATTCGAACGCGAAGCGGATGCGCTCGCCCGTGTGGAACTCGCGCGCCAGATCGGCGTCGGCCGCGACGCCGTTCGGGCCCTCCAGGATCATGCGGACGCGTAAGCCGGGGGCCACGGCGGTTGACGTGCTGGCAAACATCGCCTTCGCGTTGAGGTCACGCGCCGGAACCGGCGGCGTCGCGACCGTTCGAGGCGCTGAGGCCACCGGCGCATCGCGGGTCGCGCCCGGATCCGGAGTGGCATTGGCGGGCGCACTCGCGGCGGCCGATACGTCGTCTGCGCCGCCGCCAGGAGTGATCGCCACGGTGTCTACCGGCGCCGCCGGCGCCGGCCCGGCGGCCAATGATGCGGCCGCGCTCTCGACGTTCGATGACGGCCAGCCGATCAACAGTGCCGCGACCACCGCCGCGGCAGCCGCCCCGCCAATCCACCAGCCTCGCCGTGACGAACGTCCCCCGGTGTCGACCAGCGTCGACGCCGGCGGCACCACGACGGTCGACAGGCCGTCGCGCGATTCGATGGCCGAGAGGCGGGCGCGCGAGCTCTCGAGGAAGCTGTCGAGCGCGCTGCGCATCTCCTCTGCCGACTGGAACCGGTCGCCGGGCGCCTTCGCCATGGCCCGCGACACGATGCCCTCGATCGCCGGCAGCATGCGGCTCATGTCGGTGTCCATCGGCGCGGGTGCCTCCTGGATGACCTTCAAGATGACCGACGAGATGCTGTCGTTGTCGGGTTCAAACGGCCGGCGCCCCGACAGCATCTCGTACGCCATCACCCCGGTCGAATAGATGTCGGTGCGGCGATCGATCTCTTCGCCCTTCAGCTGCTCCGGCGAGGCATAGTGCGGCGTGCCGAGGACATTGCCCGACGCCGTCAAGGTGTCGGCGGTGAGCATGCGGGCCAGGCCGAAGTCGACGAGCTTGACGGAACCATCCGCGTCCGCTCGTCCCGCCTCAGGTGAGCCACCCTGGATGTGAATGTTGCTGGGCTTGATGTCACGGTGCACGACATCCAGCAGGTGGGCGTGGTGCAACGCGTCGAGGACCCGCGAAAGGATCCGGACCTTGCCCTCGAACGACAGGCTCTTCCGTTCCAGCACCTGCGCCAGGTTCTGGCCCTGGAGGTACTCCATCGCGATGTAGACCGTGCCGTCGATCTGTCCGGCTTCGTAGACGGTGACGATGTTCGGGTGCGAGAGGCGGGCGCACGCTTGCGCCTCGCGCATCAGGCGATCGAGATACTCGGGACGGTCGATGTCGGGCCTGACGGTCTTGACCGCGACAGTGCGCTGCAAGGTCGGGTCAAAGGCCTTGTAGACCTCGCCCATACCCCCACGGCCAAGCAACGCTTCCACCCGGAAGCGGCCGATGTATTCCGGCAACGGTGTCGATCGCATTCCCATACGCGCCTCGAATAAGCCTTTCCGACTTAGACAGGACGATCTTCGCAACGCAACATCTGATCGCCCCTCGCGAGCATACCCGAGAGTTCAGGAGCGCTCACGAACTGACTACAGATGACATATCAAGGGAGGTGCCGAACGATTTCAGGCCGGATTTCACAGAAACTCAGCCCCTGCCCGGAATCGCGCTTACAAATCTGTCGAGCCGATCACGGTCTTTGCTTTTTGTGTTTGGGAGTGTAGCGGAAAGTGCCCGGAAATGACTAAGGGCGACGATTCCATTGCTGGAACCGCCGCCCAAAAGTTGCCGCCAACCTGGCTCCCCCCAGCTACTACCGCACTAATGCCGTAGTAAACAGACTGGCGACAGCCACCCTATTCCAAAGTTCGTGCCGAGCGATTTGTGGCCATTTTCAGCGAGTATTGCTGACCGGCCCGGCACGCCGCGGACAACTTTGTCGGCGGAATCACAAATCTGCCGGCCGCTACCCCGCGGCCCCTTCCGGATACTGCAAGGCGAGGCGCAGCTCCTTCGTCAGGTTATCGACCGTCGTCCCCTGCCGCTTCCAGGCGCCGTCGGTTTCGAAGCGCAGCGCGCCAATACGGCGACCCCACGGCGAGATGACGCGGCCGATCGCACGGAAGTCGGTGCGGTCGGCGTGCTGCTGGTCGATCTTCTGAAGCACGTCGGGGGCCACGCGAATGAACGCGCGAAGCGCGGTGGCCGACTTGATGCTGTACTTCCGGCCATTCCACGCCGATTCGAAGATGCTGGCGATCTGCTTGAGGTAGTTGACGAAGAACTTCTTCGATTCCTCGCGGAACTCGGCGCTCTTGCGGGCGCCGCCGAGGGCAGCTTCGTCGGAAAACAGCTTCTTGAGTTCCTGCGCCAGGGGCGCCTGGCCGACGCGGCCCTTGCCGACGCCGAGCAGCTTGATTTCGCCGTGGAGGGGCGACTCGTCGCGGTCGTTGAGAGCCCGCACCACATCGTGCGCCGCCGCGAGCGATTCATCGCGGTACAGCTGGCGGCCCGACAGGGATACCAGGTGCGAGGCGTTCAAGCGCGTGTGCTTGGCGTTGATCGTCACGAACATCTGGACGATGTGGTCTTCGGGCACACGGTCGAAGATGATGGCCGGCACCGTGAACGGTTCGTCGCCAAACCGATCGATGTCGGCATGCAGCGCGAGCAGGCGGTGCTGGCCGTCGATGGCGCGCAGGATGCCTTCACGCTCGGGCACCTTGAGGCGGCCCAGCGATGAACCGCTTTCGGAGGGCTCGAAGCTCAGCTTCTCGTCGCAGGAAATGATCACGGCGCCGGGAATGGACGGCAAGTCGCGCGCCTGCCGGCACTGCTCGTAGTACTGGACCAGTTCGTCGATTTTCTTGCGGATGATCTGGCGCTGGTACGCCTTCTCATTCGAGGCAATGCGCCGCTCGAGCAAGTCCCAGTTGATCTTCGACTGGGCACCCTTCTTCTTGCCGCGCACGCCTGCCTGGCCCTGATCCTGATAGCTCAACACCTCGAAACGCACGAGCTTGTCGATATCACTGGCGGTAAGGCTGGCCTGATAGAATTGCACGCCGAACTGCTGCATCCGAATAGCGGCTACGCTGATCATAAGAGTCTGTCCAAAGAGGCAGATTCTATAATCGCGTCCGCGCCCGCTCAATGGCTATTGCCCAATTTCGGCTGGGATCTGGCCTGATTGTGGCCTGGCGTTCTCCTATAAGTATCTGATTATGAAGGGGTTATAAAAATGATCGCCCTCAAGCGCCGAAATGCTGTTTTCGGCTTTCTCATCCTCTTCGCCGTTGCCTTTACCCCCAATTCCGCGGTCGAGACGCGCGCCGCCGGCCAATCGCGCCCGGCGGCCAACGACGCCGACTTCGCGGAGTTCGTGAAGAAAGCCACCACGAGGCCCGACTTCTTGTCGCCCCTTGTCGATCATCTGCCCAAGAAAACAGGGGTGCCCACTCCAAAGGACATCCTTGGCTACCACATCGGCACCGAGAAGAAGCTGACCTACGTCGCCGATCAGCAACGGTATTTCCGCGCGCTCGAGAAGGCGCTTCCCGGACGATTCAAGACGGAAGTGGTCGCCAAGACCGAAGAAGGCCGCGACATCATGGTGGTCTACGTGTCGTCCGAGGCCAACATCAAGAACCTCGAGGCCAACCGCCTGAACACCCGCAAGCTGGCGGATCCCCGCGGCCTGACCGAGGCCCAGGTGAAGCAGCTGATCGCCACCACCAAGCCGCACTACCACATCAGCGCCGGCCTCCACAGCGGCGAGACCAACCCGCCCGAGGCCGTCATGGAACTGGCTTACCGGCTGGCGGTCAGCGAAGAGCCGTACATCCAGCAGATTCGCGACAACGTCATCGTCAGCATCACCGGCGCCACCGACGTCGACGGCCGCGACCGCTATGTGGATTGGTACTACGCCTACAAGATTGACGAGCTCTACGAAGGCGGCGAGAACTACGGCGGCCCGCCCTACTGGGGCAAGTACGTGTTTCACGACAACAACCGCGACATCAATTACGGCGTCGATTCACTGCGGGCACACCTCAGCTGGTACCTCAACTGGGTGCCGCCGATCTGGCACGACCTGCACGAGGCGCAGACGTTGCTCTACACGTTCAGCGGCCAGCCGCCGCAAAACGCGAACCTCGATCCGATTCTCTACACCGAGCTGCCCTTCTTCGCGAACTACGAGGTCAACAAGCTGACCGGCTACGGCATGCCCGGCGTGTGGCACTTCGGCTTCGTCGACATGTGGTCGCCCGGCTACCTCGGCTTCGCGGCCGCCAACCACAACGGCATGCTGCGGATGTACGAGATCTTCAACCAGGGCGGCGCCAACACCAAGAAGGCGCGCCTGTCGGGCGGACAGACGACGCGGCAGTGGTACCGGCCCAACCCGATGCCGGCCGGCGAAGTCGACTGGTCGATCCGCAACTCGATCAACTACGCGCAAACCGGCGTGCTGACCGCGCTGGAGCTGACGTCGAAGTTCCCGACGAT
Organism: Vicinamibacterales bacterium; assembly: GCA_050247355.1. Classification (GTDB taxonomy): domain Bacteria; phylum Acidobacteriota; class Vicinamibacteria; order Vicinamibacterales; family UBA2999; genus 12-FULL-67-14b. Next base: position 67,573 of record JBFWUK010000011.1, read on the forward strand.
GGTGGTCGAGAACTACTACAAGAAGTCGTCCAACGCCGTGAAGCGCGGCGCCGACAAGCCGCCCCACGCCTTCGTCATTCCGGCCGGGCAGCGCGACCAGACGCAGGTTGACCGGGTCGCCAACCTGATTCGCCGCCAGGCCATCGAAGTGCATCGCGCCACGGCAGAGGTCAAGGTCAAGGAAGGCACCTTCCCCGCCGGCTCCTACATCGTCAGGCTCAACCAGCCCTACGGGCCGCTGGCCAAGACGCTGCTCGAGAAGCAGACCTATCCCGACGCCTCGCTCATGACCTACGACGACAGCGCCTGGACCATGGGCCTGGCGAACAACATCGACGTCAAGACCATCGAGGACAAGTCAATCCTCGACGCGCCTGCGACGCTGATGACGACCGACGTCACGACCGCCGGCGCGGTGGCAGGGGCCGGAGGCGTCACGGTGGTGAAGCACAACGGCTCGCTCAACCTGATCACCTTGCGCTACCGGTTGAAGGACGTGGCCGTGAAAGGCGCGACGGCGGCCTTCAAGATTGGCGACACCGAATATCCGGCCGGGTCGTTCATCATCGAGTCGGCCGGCGACCGCGTGAAGAAGGAAGTCGAGTCGCTCGGCCTGGTGGCCGCCGCGGTGGCGTCGGCGCCGGAAGTCGAGACGACCAACGTCGACTTGCCCCGCATCGCGATGTACACCACCTGGGCCAACACCGAGAAGGTCGGCTGGGTCCGCCTGGCGTTCGACCGCTGGGAGATCCCGTACGACCTGATTCACAAGGATCACGTGCAGGCCGGCGCCAACCTGATCTCGAAGTACGACGTGATCGTGATGCCGCACCAGACCAACAACGGCAAGTCGATTGTTTACGAGCAGCCCAAGCTGTCGAAGCCGTTGCCCTACAAGAAGAACGACAAGTACAAGTCGCTGGGCTTCTACGCCGAAACCGACGACGTTCGTGGCGGCATGGGCCTGGCGGGAGCGGCAGAGTTCCAGAAGTTCGTCGAGGCCGGCGGCGTGCTGATGACCATGGGAGTGGCGAGCTATTTCCCGGCTGAGTTCGGCATCGCCAAGGGCGTGGACTCGCAGCCTCCCGCGCCCGGGTTCTACGCGCCGGGGCCGTACGTGACCAGCGAGATCCTGCTGCCAAACCACCCGGTGATGTTCGGCTATGCCCACAAGACCCTGCCAATCCGCTATGCCGGCGGCCCGCTGCTGCAGGCGGGACCGCCTGCCGGCTTCGAACAGTTCGCCAGCTCGTCGCCTGATCGGCCGCAGGTGATTGCGCGCTTCACGGGAGGAGAAGCCGGTGTGCTGAGCGGGTTGATGCGCAATCCCGACCAGACCCGCAACCGGCCGATGGTCGTGGACGCCGCGGCCGGCAAGGGCCGCGTGATCATGTTTGCGAACAACCCGATCTATCGCTGGCAGACCTTCGGCGAGCATGGAATGGTGTTCAACGGGTTGTTGTTCTGGAACGACCTGCCGGCGCCTGGGGCTGGCGCCAAGCCGGCGCCGACGGCACCCGCGCAGCAATAATCCGAATGCAGGCCGCGCCCTTCTGGGCGCGGTCTGCTCAGCGAACCAGGGCGACGATGCCGGCGATGGCCGCGGTCTGCGTCACGCCGAACACCAGGCCCCACTTCAGCAAGTCGGCGTTCCGGTCGATCATCTCGGCGCGCAACTGCGCAATCTCGGTGCGGACGTCGCCAAACCCGTTGGCCATCTCGGCGCGCACCTTGCCGAACTCAGTCGCCATCTCGTTGCGCACCTTACCGAACTCGGTCGCCATCTCGACGCGCAGCCGGCTGGACTCTTCGGTCAGGCGGCGCTCAAAGCGCTCGGTGACGATGACGATGACGTCGCTATCGGTGTCGTCCAAGCGCGTCAACGCCGGTGTGGCGTTCCTCCCATACATGACTGCCTCCAATCCACTCGACGACGTTCTCATCGTCGCGGCGCGTCGTCAAGAGGATTACCGGCGCGAGTACCGAGATTTAACAGATCGCAGTTTCTGCAACGTCACTCAGGACCGGCTGGCGAGATACTCGCGCATCAACTGCGCATTGCGATCGTTCGCTTTGAACCAGATGTCGGCGAAGAAGCCGACGAACGGGATTGATCCGAGGGCGAGGTCGACGACCACGTTCGACAGCATCTTCGAGACGAGCGACGCCGGCGGGCCGTAACGAAGCGTGCGCGCGATCAGGGTCAGCGACACCGCCGTGCCGGCCAGGTCGCCGACGACGGGCACCAGGCCGATCACGGCATCGAGACCGACCTTGCCCAGGATGGGCAGCGTGATCGCGCTGTCCATGAGCCGGGCCAGCCGATCGATGTGCGCTCCGAAAAAGCGGTTGGCCTCGTCCAGGGGGATGCCCGTGGCCTGCGCGTAGTTGGCGAGGTGGGTGAACGTGCGCGCCGCGGCGCCGCCGACCCGGCGATCGACCTCGCGCGCCATCCGTTCCGCGGTCCGGATGAAGAGCCACCGCGCCACGACGTAGCCGGCGACACCGACGACCAGCACGAACACGAAGGCCGCCAGCAGCCACCACAACAGGGTCTCGAGCATCTGGCTCGATTATGCGTCACTGGCGCCGGGCCGTAACCAGCACGTCAGGGTCTGCGATCGTCAACTGCGTCACCTGCCCGCCGTCACGGGCAAACGCAATTCTTGCCGCCGGCGCTCCGGTCGGAAAGAACACCAGGCCGCCAGTGTGGATCAGCAGGCGGCGCGCGGGTCCGCCTGGCCGGTCGATGCCCAGTCGATTGTTCTGAACGTCGACGACGAAGTGATCGCGCGGACCGGTGCCGTACACGTACTTGCCGGCAACGGCATCGCGATCCGCGGGGGCCAGGGTCACGGACGCCAGCGGGGTATCGGCCCCGCCGAGGCCGGCCAGGTACTGAACGACCGCCGCAGCATCGGGCCCTCCGGCCCGCGCATGCGACATTAGCGTGATGCCATGGGGACCGTGGGTCGACTGAATACCCGGACGGGCGGCGCAGAACGCTTTGACGACGTCCAGCTGCCCCATCATGGCGGCCGAAAAGATGGTCGGCCGCGCGCCGTTGGCAAGCAGGAACTCGGCAATGGGCTTGTTGCCGACATGCGCGGCGGCATCGATACAGGTTTCCCAGTCGCCGAATCCCCAATCAATCGAGGCACGGGCAAGCGCGGGCTGGCGGGTCACCAGATCCTGAACGCGTTTGAGGTTGCCGTGCGAGGCGCCAACGACTTCCTTGACCAGCGCCGGATCCTGCGCCGGAAGGGCGTCGGCAGGCGAGAAGACCACCGGCGCCGACTGCGCCCAGGCCCAGGTGGGAACGCTGGAGAACCCCAGGAGCGAAAGCCCTGGGACCAGCGAGACGAACGTGCGACGAGACCACTCTTGCGACATGCAAACCTCCGGCGCTCGTTATCGCCGCCGGCCGCGCGCAGGGCAAACGAGAACCGCTTCAGGAGGTAAGTGTCGCCGTTACAGTGATTTGCCTGCTGGGTTGAGGACGTAGTCGGTCACCGCTCGCTCAAACTCAGCGGTCACCGCCTCCTCAAGACCGGCCACACCGCCGTCCACGAACTGCAGGCGATTGGCCTTCAGGTGCGCTTCGTCGGACAGCCGGATGAAGTGAGTGATGAAGCGGAGGCCAGCCTCGCCCTTCTGGAGTTGCCCCAGCAGGACGAAGTCGGCAGGCACGGCGGCCGCGATGCCCTTCAGGTTGCGGATGTTGCGGGGCTGGCGAAGGACGGCGGCGTTGCCGATGACGTCGAGCCGGTCGGGAGCGAGCTGTGTCAGTCGAGTGACCACCAGGTCCGAGAGCCCGGCGACGACGCGATCGTGTTCGGCCAGTCCTGTCTCGTTGTCAAAGATCGACACCGCGATGACCACCTTGTCCGGGGTGTCGGTCGGCGCTGACCCCGAGAGCAGCCAGCCAATAGCCAGGGCGACACCAAGCACCACGTAACCGGCGACCTGCCATCTCCGAAACTCATCTGCAACCGAGAGTCGGCGGACGGACGATTCGGCGGTGGCTGGCGCGGTGGCCGCGTCCGCCGTCACCGGGGCGATGAACTTGTAGCCCTTCTTCGGCAGCGTCTGCACGAAACGCGGATTCTCACCGCTGTCACCCAGCACCGAGCGGATCTGAGACAGGCAATAGGCCAGGCCGCGATCGAAATCCACGTGTGTGCCGGTGCCCCACACCGCGTCACGCAGATCGTCGCGGCCGACGACCTCTCCGGCTCGCGCCAGCAAGACCGCCAGCGCCCTGGCCGGCTGCGGCTCGAGCGCCACCACGCGCCCGTTCTTGCGCAGCTCGCCGGGCGTCCCCGGCTCGAACTCGAACACGCCGAACCGATAGGTCACTTGACGATCAGCAGCCGGTAATTGGCCGGATGCAGGAACTGGATCCCCGCCTCGGTCAGAATCGCATCGTCTTCAATCGGGATGCGCAGCTTGGCGCCGCCCCATTCGGGAATTGGCGTGTAGGCGAAGTACTCGAACGAGAAGATGTGCTGCGCGTGCATCACGAACGTGGACTGCAGTGGCTGCCAGGTGGTCAGCGACGGGCCGATGTCATGACCGGTGTTGCCCACCGGGTGGAAGCCGTAAGTGACGTCGGTCTTGTCGTCCTTGTTGGGCCGGTTGAACTCGATCACGCCGAAGCCGGCGGCGGTCAGCGCGGCGTCCATGCGCTTCATGGTCTCGTCGGCGCGAACGCCGACCGTGATCGCCTTCTTGACCACGTCGCGCACGGAGATGGCCTTGTCGAACGCGGCCTGGATGCTCTTGGGCGGCGCCGTCTCCCCCGGCTTCAGCACATAGGCGACGCGCTTCACGTCGGTCCCGAAGTTCATCAACTGAACGCCCCAGTCGATCATCATCACGTCCCCGGGCTGGATGATGCGGTTCGACGAGGTGGCGACGATGCCGGCGGGGCCGGTGACGTAGACCGAGGGCATGTCGAACTCGGAGCCCAGGGCGCGCTCCAGCAGGCGATCCTGCATCCACCACGCCACGTCTTCGAGCGTGGTCTTGCCCGGCGTGATCACCTCGTTGGACAGGGCGCGCTCGGTGAGCTGGATGGCGATGCCGGCCGCTTCGCCGAACGCCACGATTTCGCCGGCCACCCGCGGCGACCGGAAGTCGACGACCAGTTTCTCCGCGCTCGTGAAGCGCGACGCGTACGGCTCACCGAGCGTCTTCTTCAAGTGCGCGAGCATCGTCACCGACAAGCCGTCGGCGGGGCCGATCTCGTCCGACATGTTGAGGCCGATGCGCTTGGGGTCGCGGGCCTTGACGTGAGCGGCCAGCGTGGCAGCCGGGGCGATGATGTCGTAGGCCCCCGACTCGGCGATCATGTAGCCGCTGGGACCGAGCGCCGCGCGCTCGATGCGGTGGCCGCCGCGGTCGGTGAAGACGTAGTAGCCGATGCCGGTCACATAGCCGCGGCCAAGGTCGTTCCACAGCGGGTCGTAGTGGTTCTCCTTGACGGCGACGATCCACATGTCGATGCCGTTGCCGCGCATGGCGCGGGGCAGCACCTGCTCGAACTTGTCGAGCCGGATCTGGCGTTCCATCTCCCACCGCCGGCGCGCCTCTTGCGCAAACGCCGGCAACGACAGCGACAGGACGATCATCGTGGTAAGCAGAATCTTCATCGCACCCCCTGGGATGGTGCCACATGCCGCCCGGCGCCGGGGCGCCGCCGGCCCTTACAACTGGTTACAAGGATCAATCGTATTCCGGGACACGATACACGGTTCCGTTTTCGGCCCTGTTGGCCACACAGACTACATGACTTCGATGACGCCACCCGTTCGCCTGCTTGCCTGCTGCTTGTTGCTTGTTTCTGCCGCCACCGCGGCTGCCCAGGGGCCGCCGGCCCCGGTCATCGATTACGAGGCGGCGCGGCGCGATCGTCGATTGGCGGCGATGCCGGTCCAGGGGCCGATCGCGCTCGACGGCCGGCTCGACGAGCCGTCGTGGGCGGCGGCGCCGGTGGCCAGGGACTTCGTGCAAAACGACCCGCGCGAAGGCCAGCCGGCCACCTACGACACGGAAGTCAGGCTGCTCTACGACGACCGCGCCCTGTATATCGGCGTCTTTGCGAAGGATCCCGACCCGGGCCAGATCATCGTCAACGAACTGCGCAAGGACTTCAACACCGGTTCGGCCGATGGCTTTCAGGTGGTGATCGACACCTTCCACGACGAGCGCAACGGTTATCAGTTCGCGGTCAACCCGATGGGCGCGAAGTGGGACTCGCAGATGTCGAACGAAGGCCGCGACAACAACTCGAATTGGGACGGCATCTGGGACGTCGGCACGCGCATTGGCGACGACGGCTGGTATGCGGAAATCGAAATCCCGTTCAAGACCCTCAAGTTCGGCCCCGAGGCGATGCAGACCTGGGGCATCAACTTCCAGCGCCGGCTGCGCCGCCTGAACGAGAACAGCTACTGGTCGCCGCTGCGCCGCATTCACCAACTGTCGCGCGTCTCGATGGCCGGCACGGTCGAGGGTCTGCAGGGCCTCAAGCCGGGCTCCAATATCCGCGTCAAGCCGTACGCGCTGGCCAACTTCAACAAGCTGGCGGGCGTCGCCGTCGACCGGGACTACGACGGCGGGTTTGACGTGAAGTACGGCGTCACCTCGGGGTTGACCTGGGACTTCACGGTGAACACCGACTTCTCGCAGGTCGAGGCCGACGAGCAGCAGGTCAACCTGACCCGCTTCAGCCTGTTTTTTCCCGAGAAGCGCGACTTCTTCCTCGAGAACTCGGGCGTGTTCCAGTTCGGCGCCGGCAACACCGGCGGGGGTGGCGGCGCCGGCGGCGGCCGGCAGAACGCCTCGCAGGACATGATCTTCTTCTTCAGCCGCCAGATCGGCCTGTCGCCGAGCGGCGACGCCATTCCGCTGCTGGCCGGCTCGCGCATCACCGGCCGCGTCGGCGGCTGGTCGGTAGGCGCCCTCAACATCCAGCAGCGTGAGCAGGGCGCCAGCCCCTCGACCAACTTCACGGCGCTGCGGCTGCGGCGCGACATCCTCGCCAACTCCGACGTCGGCGTGATGATGCTCAACAAGGATCCGAAGGGCTTCGACCACAATCGCGCGTTCGGCGCCGACGCCAACTTCCGGTTCTTCCGCGACCTGACGCTGAACTTCGCCGCCGCCAAGAGCGACACCCCGGTGTCGCGCATTCCCGGCACCGGCGACGACTGGTACTCGAAGAGCAGCTTCGGCTACCGCGGCGCCGTGCTCGAAACGCGGGGCATGTTCCAGACCATCGGCTCGCGCTTCAACGACGAGATGGGCTTCGTGCCCCGGGTCGGCGTCGACAACGCCGAGGGCTACCTGGGCCTGCACCTGCGGCCGAAACGCTTCCAGGGCTGGCTGCGCGAGACCTTTCCGCACTTCCAGATCGAGAACTTCTCCAAGCGCAACGGCGCCGGCCTCGAATCGCGCTACATGGACTGGCACTGGCCGATCACCCTGCAGAACAGCTCGTTCATCGAGATCGGCACCAATCCCAACGTCGAGGTGATCGACGACCGCTTCGCCATCAACAGCCGCCGCGGCATCTTCGTCGAACCCGGCCGCTACGAGTTCAAGGAACACTTCGTGCTCGCCAACAGCAACAGCGCGGCCCCGTTCTCGATGAACCTGCGCTACGGCACGGGTGACTTCTATGACGGCTACCGCCGCAACTACACGGTCGGCGGCACCTTCCGCCTGAACCAGCACCTCAACTTGTCGCTGAGCGACCAGATCAACGACATCGACCTGTCAACCGGCTCGTACGTCACGCACCTGGTGACCGGCCGCGTCAACTTCTACTTCAGCACCAAGGTGTTCGTGAACGCGCTCGTGCAGTACAACACCGACACCAACCAGTGGAGCTCGAACGTGCGGCTCGACATCATCCACCGCCCGCTGAGCGACATCTACCTGGTCTACAACGAGCGCCACGACTCGCGCAGCGGCGCGCTGCTCAGCCGCGCGGTCATCGCCAAGATGACTTACTTGCTCGCGTTCTGACGCTTCGCTCGCCGGCCGGGAGGCGCTCCTGGTCGGGAGGGCACTCCTGGTCGGGGTTACTTGAGGATGGGCGCGAAGATGCGCAACGGGCCGGTGAGCGTGACGCCGGCCATCAGGCGATCCTTCCAGCGCACGATCGCGAACAGCAGCACGCACAGCAGCGCGGTGGCGATCAGCGACCCCTCGATCGGCAGCTCGCGCCGCAACGGCCGCCCGAGCACGCCGTAGACCATCTCGACGTGGATCCAGTAGACAAAGAGCGACGCCCGGCCGAGCACGGTCGCAATCGGCGGGGCCTTTGAGTAGTAGCCGCCCAGCCAACGCGGCATCGCTTCCTGATACCAAACCGCGACGCGAGCGACTGGCAGCATGGCCGTGCAAATCCCAAGGCGAATGAAGAAGAACGTCGGCGAGCTGGTCCAGAAATTCGCCACCGGGTAGATCGAGGGCTGGAACGACGCCGCGTAGCCAAGCCCGATCCCCGCGGCGCCGGCCGCCAGCAGCGACCACTGCAGCCGGCTCTCCTGCGCGCGCGTGCGGGCGGCGTGGATCAGTTCGCCGGCAATGCCCCCCGCCAGGAGGAATCCCGCCCACGGAAACAAGGCGAACGTCGTGCGGCCGGGCAACGGCCGGATGTACGCCTCGATCGGATCGGGTAACGCCGCCAGCGCCCCCGCCTCGCGGACCAGCGGCGTGGTCATGGTCACAACGGCGGTGGCCGCGCCAAACAGCAGGACCCGGAACGCGCGCGACTCTGACGTCCGCCACAGCAGCGCCGCCGCCATCATGGCCAGGCCCATGACATTGAGGATGTCGACCTTCAGGAAATTCGACCAGGCGCCCCAGCCGAGCACTTGCGACTGCAGGCGAAACAGGAACGCGAGCGCGAATACCTGCGCGCCGCGCTTGAGGGCCAGCTCCGCCGCGGCGGCGTGACCAACCGACGCCGCCCGCACGGAGGCCGCCATCGACAGCGACAGCCCGGCCAGGAACAGGAACAGCGGCGCCGCCAGCCCGGCCACGAACACCGTCAGCATGTAGAGGCCGGTTTGCCGATCGGCATCGCGTGTCCACGCGTCGTTGACATGCGCCCCGACCATTACCATCACGGCAACGCCGCGCAGCCAGTCGAGGTAAACCTTGCGCCCGGGCGTGCTCAGGCGCGAACCTCGAACGAGGTCGCGAACTCGATATCCTGGCGCAGCGTGTGCCACACCGAGCAGTACTTTTCGCGCGACAACAGGATGGCCCGCTCCATGACATGGTCCGGCACGGTCCCGGAAATGGTGAAGTGGAGCGTGAAGCCGACGAACCGCCGCGGCGGCTCCTCGCGACGTTCGCCGACGATGGTGGCTTCGAGGGCGGTGAAGGGATGACGGCCCTTCGTCACGATATCGGCGACGTCGATGGCCATGCAGCCGGCCAGGGCCAGCGCCACCGCCTGGACCGGCGACGGCCCGGCAGCGCCGTCGCTGTCGAGCACCATCTCTGTCGTGCCCGAGCGAGCGGCAAAGCGGAGGTCGCCCTGCCAGGTGAGCGTGGCCGTAATGGGCGGTTTCACGTCCAGCAGTATAAGGCGCTAGACGGCCCGGTCCGAGGATGCCCGCCGGCTTGACGAACGCCCGGCGCCGGTCAGCATGGCAACGAGCAGCCAGCCAAGCGGCACCGCCACCAGCAGGTAGGTGAGGTACTGCCCATACACGCCGTCGGGACCGTACGGCTCGGTGGCCCAGTGAAGTACGTCGCTGCCGGGAATCAGGTTGGCCTCGGTCAACTCGTGAAAGCCGTAGATCAGGAGCTGCACCACGAACACCAGCAGGAAGATCGCCGTCACCTGGAAGAACAGCGCCAGGTTCACGCGATGGCCATAGCGCGACCACAACCCGGCAACCCCCGCCGCGCACAGCGTGCCGGCCACGGCGCCGCCCAGAATCGCCGGCGTCCTGACCTGGGTCAGCAGCGTGCCCATCAAGAGCGCCGTCTCCATGCCTTCGCGCGAGATCATGAGAAGGGTGAAACCAAACACACCCAGCCAGGCCGGCACCCCGGACTTTTCGGCCGAGGTGCGCAGTTGTCCCTCGATCTCGCCCTTGATCCTCCCCGCGGTGCGCCACATGTGCACGGTGAGCGTGGCGACCGAAACGGCCGCCAACAGCGCCAGCACGCCTTCCCACAGCGCCTGGTTCGCGGCCTGCTGGAACAGGTAGGCGGCACCGATACTCAACAGCAACGACACGCCGATGCCCCAATGCACCGCTGGAATGAGTTGCCGGCGGCCGGTCTTGCGCAAATAGGCGAGGCTGATGGCGACGATCAGGAAGGCCTCGAGGCCCTCACGCAGGGTGATGACGAATGCCTGGAGCATGCGATGGGGCGTTCCGCCATTATTCTGAGATCAATTCGCAACTCTGTGGCCGGGAGATCCCGCCGATCCCGGCCGGCCAGGACCGGTTGCGCCGTTCATCCAGACATGCTAAATAATCAGCAAGTGCAATATTTTTAGCATGACGACTACTGACCCACTCTCCCGCCGCGAACGGCAGATCCTCGACATCCTCTATGCGAGGGGCACGGCCACCGCCGCCGAAGTCCTCGAAGCCCTGCCCGACCCGCCCAGCTATTCCGCGGTTCGGGCCTTGCTCCGCATTCTCGAGGAAAAGGGCCACGCCCGCCATGAAACCCAGGGCACCCGCTACGTCTACCTGCCGATGGTGCCGCGAGAGCGAGCCCGCAACTCTGCGCTCACGCGCATCGTCCAAACGTTTTTCGACGGCTCGGCGGCGCAGGCCGCGGCCGCGCTGGTCGACTCGGGGTCGCTGTCAGACGACGAGCTGGCGAGGCTGTCGTCACTAATCGAACGAGCGCGGAAAGAAGGACGCTGATGAATCCCGACCTGATCCTCAGGACCTCGGTGCTGCTGATGCTGGCCGCGATCCTCGCTCGCGTTCTTCACAGAGCGGCGCCGGCCACTCGCCACCTCGTGTGGCACACATCGGTCGTCCTGGTCATCCTGACGCCGTTGCTGGTGCCGCTGGCGCCTCGCTTCGACCTTCCTGTAAGCGCCGCCGCGATCGAAGGCACTGCCGCCAGCCCGCAGCTCGCGGCCGCTGCTGGTGCGGGTGAGGAATTCGAACCGCCAGCTCCGGCGCCCATCCGCCTGCGAACGGTCGCGCTGAGCGGCAGCATCGTCGTGGCTGGCTGGTTCGTGCTGTGCTGGCTGCTGAGCGGCATCGCAGTGAAGCGCGGCTCCCGGCCCGCTCCGGCCGAGTGGCTCTCGGAAGTCCGGAACGTCTGCGACCGGCTGGGCCTGCCGCGCGACATCGAGGTGCGCGAAACAGTGCGGGACGGCAGCCCGCATGTCGCCGGCTTGTTCCGCTCGGTGGTGATGATGCCGCCGTCAGCGGCGCGCTGGTCGCCCGAGGAGCGACAGGCGGCGTTGGTCCACGAACTGACCCACATCCGCCGCGGCGATCGGCGCACGCAGGCGATGGCGCAGCTGGCGTGCGCCATCTACTGGTTCAACCCGCTCGCGTGGTATGCCGCCGCGGGCCTGGCCCGCGAGCGCGAGCGAGCCTGCGACGATGAAGTGCTGAGGGCGGGCATCAAGCCGTCGGCCTACGCCGCGCTGCTGCTCGACATTGCCCGGAGACCGGCCTCATGGACGCCGGCCGCTGCCCTGAGCATGGCCCGCCCATCGACGATCGAGGGACGGCTCCTGTCAATCCTGGCCAACGCCGTCCGCACGCCGCGCCGCTCGACGCGCTGGCTCGTTACGGCGGCGGTGGCGGCGATTACCACTGCCGTGCTGGGCGCCCAGCCCGCTACCTCCGACGCGGTGCAGACTCCACCGGCGATGCCGGCAGCGCAGCCGGCTCTTCTCGTCGAGCCGCAGGAAGTGATGCCGCTGACTGGCGTGCCGGATACCGGATTGACCGAGGTCCTGGTGAATGCCCTGGGTGATGCCAGCGGCCAGGTTCGCGAGCAGGCCGCGCTTGGACTCGCGCTGACTCCGGGCAATGCCGTGATCGATCCGCTGCTGGCGGCGTTGCGGGACCGCGACTCGCAGGTTCGTGAGAAGGCGGCGATCGGCCTCGCGTTTCGCCGCGATCCGCGCGTTGTCGATCCGCTGCTGCGGGCGATGTCGGACGAGGACGGCCAGGTGCGCGAGAAGGCCGCCATCGCGCTCGGCGCCAGCGGTGACACGCGGGCAATCGCGGCGCTCAAGAAGGCGACCACGGATCCGGACCCGCAGGTGCGCGAGAAGGCGGTCGCGGGCCTCGTGTTGCTGGGGTTGGGCCGATGACGCTGCTGCCGGCACTGGCGCTCGCGGCGCAGGCCGCGCTGGCCCCCTGCGCGATTGACGGTGTGCCCGGCGAGGCGCGCTGCGGCACCCATCGCGTCTGGGAAAATCGCGAGACGAAGCAGGGCCGCCAAATCGACCTGTCGATCATCGTTCTGCCCGCCACGACCGCGGATCGCCGGCCCGACCCGCTGTTCGCGCTGTCGGGCGGTCCCGGCGACGCGCCATCGTTCAACGCGCGATTCTTCAGCCGCGCCTTCGCCGACATTCGCAAGCATCGCGACCTGGTCTTCGTCGATCTCCGCGGCACCGGCAAGTCGGCGCCGCTGCTGTGCCCCGAGCTGGCGCTGCCGGGGGCAAACGGCGTGTTCGACGCCGACCTGCTGAGCCTGCCGGCCGTGCGCGCCTGCCGGGCCCGGCTCGAACGCACCGCCGATCTCACGCAGTACACGACCGAGATTGCCGTCGACGATCTCGACGAGGTGCGGCGGGCGCTGGGCTATGACGCCATCAACCTGTATGGCACGTCCTACGGAAGCCGCGTCGCGCAGGTCTACATGCGCCGCCATCCCGGCAGCTTGCGGGCGGTGACGATGAAAGGCATTGTGCCGCCCTCGATGGCCATGCCCGAATCGCATGCGCAGGCGGGCCAGGACGCGTGGCGAGCGCTGGTTGAGCGCTGCCGCCAGGACCAGGATTGCCGGCGCACGTTTCCGACGCTTGACGCCGACTTCCACGCGCTGCTCGAGCGCTTGGACAAGACGTCCCCGGTACTGGCGCTGCCCGCCGAACCGAACCGTCCGGCTCAATCAGTGACCGTCACGCGCGGCCTGTTTGCCGAAGCGTTCCGCAACCGGCTGTATACGCCGGAGAACGCAGCACGGATGCCGAGAATGGTGCGAGAGATGCTGGGAGGCGACGTGACGAGCATTGCCGAAACGGCGCTGGCGGGCCGCACCGCGCTTGGCGGCGATCGCCTGGCGGCAGGGTTCTTCCTGTCGGTGACGTGTGCCGAGGACATCCCCTACCTGCCGGCGAACCCACGGGCACTGGCGGCCGGCACCTTTGGCGGCGACTATCGGCTGCAGCAGCAAACCGCGGCGTGTGCCGAGTGGCCGCGCGGCCAGGTGTCGAGCGCGCACCGCCAGCCGACGCGATCGTCGATCGCGACGCTGATAGTGTCGGGTGAACTCGACCCGGTCACGCCGCCGTCGGGCGGCGACGAGGTGCTGCGAGGCCTGGCGGCCGGTGCGCACGTCGTCATTCGCAACAACGGGCATCCGATTGGCAACGCAGAAGCGTGTGTCGGCTCGATGTTTGCCGCGTTCCTGGACAAGGGTTCGGCCGCCGGACTCGACCGCTCGTGCGCCGAGGCCATTGCCGAGCCTCCGTTCCAGCTGCCGGGCCCGCGCCGATGACCAGTCTGTTCCCGGACCCGCGCCACCTGCGAGCGCGCCCTACTCGGAGTAGACGACGGTGCGCACGCTGCGATGGCGCCGGGTGAGTTCGGCCGGCAGCAGCTTGCTCAAGTAGACTTTCGATTCGGCTGAATCGCCGGCGTTCGGCTCGTGCTTCACGACGTTGAAGTGCAACTGCGCCAGGACCGCGCGCATGTCGTAGTAGCGGTTCTTCGTCTTGACGACGACCTCTTCGAATCCCGCCGCGAGCGCCCACACTTCCGATTCCTCGGTCAGGGCGCGGAAGTGGCCCTGGCCGCGCCAGTCGCGCCGCGTGCCGCCGATCCACGAGTAGAGAATGCGCCGGCCATCGAACGTGACGGGACCGGTCAGCCGATCGACCAGGTCGCGCAGCTTCGCGACCGATTCGTCGTGGCGGATCTCGTGGACGATCTTGTACGACACCGGCACCAGCGCACCGGACGGGTCGTCGGGGAGCGGCGCCTCGGCCATCAGGATGAGCGACTCACGATCGCGCAGCCGCTCGATGATCTCCGCCGCCGTCTTGCGGCGGGGAAACTCGCCGAAGTACTCCTCGATGTACTGAATTTCCAACGCGCCGGGCTCGAGCGCGTACTGCTTGATCAAATACTCCACGTGGTCTTGTTCCGCCGGTGTGTCATCGGTGGCCTGATCGGGGGCCCGACGATTATACGAGATGCCCCAGCCGGGAGCTGAGCCATCTCTGTTCGGGCGCCGAACGCGCCCGGGTCAGCGCAATCCGGTAGTGGTCGGCGGCCTTTGCCAGGTCGCCGGCTTCGCGCCACAGCTCGGCTTGCACGGCGGGAAGCAGCGGGTAGTGTTCCAGCGCCGCCCGTCCGGCCATGCCGTCGAGGACGGCGAGCCCCGACAACGGCCCCTCGATGCGGGAAATCGCAATCGCCCGATTCAGGGCCACCACCGGGGAGGCCGTCAGGGCCAGCAACTCGTCGTACAGGTCCGCGATCTGCCGCCAGTCGGTTGCCTCCCAGGACGGAGCGACGGCGTGGCACGCGGCGATGCCGGCCTCGAGGTGGAAGGCGCTGACGCGGTCGCCGGCGGAAGCACGATCGAGGGCGCCCATGCCGGCAGCTATCGCCTCGCGGTCCCACTTGCCGCGATCCTGCTCGCGCAGCAGGAACAACGTGCCGTCCGAATCGACGCGCGCCGGGAACCGGGCCGCATGCAGGAGCATCAGGGCCAGCAGGGCCCACGCCTTTGGCGAGTCGGTCGCGGGGTGCGCGGCGACCAGCGATGCCAGCCGGATCGCCTCGCCCGCGACGTCGTCGCGAACCAGTGCGTCGCCCGCAGTGGCGGCGTAGCCCTCGTTGAAGATCAGGTAAAGCGAGTCGAGCACTGAATCAAGCCGGGGCGCAAGATCGGCCGGCGACGGCATGCCGAACCCGATCTCCTGGTCGCGCAGGTGCCGCTTGGCGCGCACCAGCCGTTGGGCAATCGTGCTGTCGTTGGCAAGAAAGGCGCGGGCGATCTCGCCGACGCTGAAACCGCCGACCAGCTTGAGCGCCAGTGCGACCCTGGCATCGGCCGGCAGTTGCGGATGACAGGTCAGGAACAGCAGGCCGAGCTGGTCGTCATCCACCGGCGGCGGCTCGTCGCGGAGCAGCGCCGCGGCCGGTGGCTGGGGTGCCGGCCGCTCGCGCGCCAGCGCCGGTTGCTTGTCCGCGGCCATCCGCGCATGCCGCAGCCTGTCGAGGGCACGGTTCTTCGCCACCAGATACAGCCATGCTTCGGGTTGAGCGGGAATGCCGCGGAACGGCCACTGCTGGAGCGCGGCCATGAGGGCGTCCTGCACCGCGTCTTCGGCGAGGCCAAGGTGCCGCGAGCCGAGTGTCCGCGTGAGGGTGGCGACCATCTGTCCCGCCTGGCGGCGGAACAGATGCTCAACAAGTGCGATCGAGTCGGCCGCCACGGTTACGTGGGCTGTACCTCGCGGATCTCGATGATGCCGAAATCGAGGTGGGGGCAGTCTTTGCTGAGCTCGACCACCTCTTCGTAGCTGGCCGCGTCAACCATGAACAGGCCGCCAATCACCTCGCGAGCCTCGGCGTACGGACCGTCGGTCACCTTCGGCGACCCCACGGCGCCGCGCAAAACGCGGCCGGCGCCGTCGGTCAGCTTGTGGCCCTCCACCTGGCGGCCGTTGGCCTGCACCCGCTGCTTCCACTCCACGTAGCGCTGGATGATGGCCTGGATCTGATCGGGACTGAGGTCCGGCGGGAACGTCCCGGAGTCGTGCAGCAGCATGATGAACCTGGGCATTTCAGTGATCCTTGTCGGGAACCGGGACTCGGGACTCGGGAATCGATTCCCCGCCGGCCTTATCCCGATAACGTTCGGCACCTCAGGAAATCGACACGTCGATTCCGTTTTCGACTCCCGACTCCCGGCAGGTTCAGTAGTCCATTCCGACCACAGCGCCCTGGTCGTCGACGTCGAGCTTCTGGGCTTGAGGCACCTTGCCGAGACCGGGCATCAGCATCATGCTGCCGGCAATCGCCACGACGAAGCCCGCGCCGGCCGAAAGTAATACCTCGCTGACGTTGAGCGTCCATCCCGACGGCGCGCCCATCTGCTTCGGATCGTCGGTGAACGAATACTGCGTCTTCGCGATGCACACCGGCAGCTCGCCGTAGCCAAGGGCCGCGAGTTTGGCCAGCCGCGACTTGGCCGCCGGCTTGAACGAGACCTTCCCCGCGCCGTAGACCTTGGTGGCGACGGCGGTAATCTTCTCCTCGAGCGTCTGGCGCGCCGTGTAGATGGGCCTGACCGCGCCGGGGTCTGACACTGCGGCCGCGGCCACCAGCTTCGCGGCCAGTGTGGTCATGCCGTCGCCGCCCTTGGTGTAGCCCTCGGCCAGCGCCGCGTCGGCGCCGATCGACTGGCAGTACGTCATCACGCGTTCGAGCTCGGCGTCGGTGTCGCCCGGGAAACGGTTCAGCGCGATCACCGCGGGCACTCCCCACCGCTTCAGGTTCTCCAGGTGGCGCGCCAGGTTCGGGAAGCCGGCGTCGACCGGACCATCGGGCGTGCCGCCCTGCGCCCGCAGCGCCTTGAGCGTCACAATCACCGCCGCCGCCGCCGGCACGTGGCCGCACATCGGCATCACCAGGTCGAAGAACTTCTCGGCGCCGAGATCGGCGGCAAACCCGGTCTCGTTGACCACGTAGTCGGCCAGGTGCAGGCCGATGCGCTGCGCCAGCACGCTGCTGGTGCCGTGCGCGATGTTGGCGAACGGGCCGCAGTGCACGATGGCCGGGGCGCCCTCCGAGGTCTGCACCAGGTTCGGCAGCACCGCCTCGTTCAGCAGCACCATCATCGGACCGACGGCCTTGAGATCCTCCGCCGTCACGGCCTTGCCGTCGTAGCTGAAGCCGACGACGATGCGCGACAGGCGGCGGCGAAGGTCGGCCCGGCTTTCCGACAGGGCCAGAATCGCCATGATTTCGGAGGCGGCGGTAATCACGAAACCGGTCTCGCGCGCCGGGCCGCTCTCGCGCCCGCCCAGGCCGGTGGCAATCCGGCGCAGCGCGCGATCGTTCATGTCCATGCAGCGCGGCCACAGGATCTCGCGCGGATCGATGCGCAAGTCGTTGCCGAAATGCAGGTGCGTATCGAGCAGCGCCGCCAGCAGGTTGTGCGCCGCCGTGATGGCGTGGAAGTCGCCGGTGAAATGCAGGTTGATCTTGTCGAGCGGCGCGAGCGATGCCTGGCCGCCGCCGGTGGCGCCGCCCTTCATGCCGAACACCGGCCCCAGCGACGGCTCGCGCAGCGCCGCCACCGCGTGGTGCCCCAGCTTCACCAGGCCCTGCGTGATGCCGATGGTGTTGACCGTCTTACCCTCACCGCTGGTGGTTGGCGTGATGGCCGTGACGAGAATCAGCTTGCCCTTGCGCGTCGGGAAGCGATCGAGGGCTTCGAGGCGAATCTTGGCGATGAAGCGGCCGTAAGGTTCGAGGAGGTCTTCGGGCAGTCCAAGTCGCGAGGCAATCTCTGTAATGGGCAGCATGGGCGGCACCATCTTACTTGCTTCATGCCCCGCGCGTGGGTCGGGTCTTGCGGCCGGTTCAACCGGGCATCAGCCGCCAATCAACCGCGTAGCACGGGCAGCGCCGCCGCCTGCCACTGACTGTCCCAGCGCTCGGCGGGATTCTCGAAGAGCCAGGCTTTCGACCGCCCCAGCGCCGAGGCCGGATCGATGGCCCGCGAGGCCACGGTGACGAGCACCGCGGCCAGGCCGCCGGGGTCGCGGAAGGTAATCCCCTCGCGGCCGCTCGTGATCACCTCGCCCAGCACCGGCGCGTAATCGAAAGCGGCCACCGGCACACCCGCGCCGCGAAAATCGGCGACCTTCATCGGCAGGTCGAGGCCCGAGGCCGACTGGTGCAGGCACAGGCCCAGATCGGCCATGCCAATCAGCAACGGATAGTCGGCCGGTTCGAGCCAGTGCGTGCGCACGGCAATGGACTTGAACGTGCGCCGCGCCAGTCGGGTCTCGAACGTTGGCCGGAGCGCGCCGCGGCCGGTAAGGATGACCGCCAGGCGCGGCGCCGGCGCTTCGCCGGTTGCGAGCTGGCGATCGGCGCGTTCGAGCGCTTCGAGCAGCAAGTCGAAATCCTCGTCGGGTGTCCAACTCGTGGGGCACACCACCAGCGGCAGCCGATCGACGCCGAGATTGGCTTCGCTGGCCAGGCGGCTCCACAAGGCCACGGCCGCCGACGGCAAGGTCGCTGTGAACACCGGCCCGGGCCGATCGTAGGCGACCGCGGCGCGGATGCCATAGCGGGCCGCGAGCCATTCGGCCAGGGCCTTCGACACCGCGAGGTGGCCGTCGGCGCGCCGCGCCCACCGGCGTTCACTCCGCGAGAGCGCCTTCACCGCGCGATGGGTTTCGCCAAGACGAACGGCTGCCACGGTGTGCGAGAGGTTGTGCCAGTCGATTACGAGCCGTGAGCCGCGCAGCCGCGCGACCGTCCACGCGACGGCCAGCGTGGGCACGGCGGGCGGATTCTGGACGAGCAGCACGTCGGCCTTCGGCAGCCGCATCAGCATCACGAACAGGCGGCGCGCCTGTCCGATGGCCCTGGCCATCGATCCCGCCACGAACCGCTTGACCCCGCCCTTCGCGCGCCCCTGGAAGGCGTGGTCCGACAGCCTGTGGCAGGTCACGCGCGGGTGTTGCGCGATCGCCGGCATCGGCGGGGCGCCCTCGAGGCCGACCAGGTCGACGTCGTGGCCCGCCTCGGCCAGCGACATCGCGTGATACTGCATCCGCGGGCTGCGGCCCAGATCTCCGAGTACGATAACGGCGGTTCGCATAGTGACCGTGTACCTGCTGCTTGGCCTCAGTAGCTCTGCCCTGGCCCTGCTCTTGACTCCGCTGGTGTCCCGGGTCTCGACCCGGCTCGGACTGGTAGACGCCCCCGGCGGGCGGAAGGTTCACGCCCAATCGGTGCCCAGGCTTGGCGGCCTGGCCATCGTCATCGCCGCGGTGCTGGCGATGATACTCGCCCGTCTCTGGACGCCACGGGATTTCACCCCTGACGTTTTGGCCGCCCTTCAGCCGTTTGCCGCGGCCGGCGCCCTGATCTTCGCCCTCGGCCTGCTCGACGATGTGCGCGGCGTCGGGCCGGGGGCGAAGCTGAGCGTTCAGCTACTCGCCGCGGGCGTGTTGATGGCATCGGGGTTGCTGATCGAGCGCATCACGGTCGCCGGGGCGACCTGGGAGCTCGGCTGGCTGGCCTGGCCCGCGACCGCGGCGTGGCTGGTCGGACTAACCAACGCCTTCAACCTGATCGACGGCATCGATGGCCTGGCCGCGGGTATCGCGGTGCTGGCGGGCTCGGCCTGCGGCGCCATTCTGATCGTGCGCGGCCACCCGGCCGAAGCCATGATGCTGGCGGCGCTGGTCGGGGCGGCTGCGGGATTCCTGGTCTTCAATTTCGCGCCGGCCACCATCTTTCTCGGCGACAGCGGCAGCCTGTTGATCGGATTCCTGCTGGCGGCTACAGCCATCGCCGGATGGCAGAAGGGCGCAACCGCGTTGGCCGCCGGCGTGCCCCTGCTCATCTTCGCGCTGCCGATTGCCGACGTGATCAGCACGATCGTCCGCCGCGCGCTGAGGCGGCCGGCCGATGGGCCGCCGGGCGTGCTCGCCGCCCTGCGGCAGTTGGTGGAGCCGGATCGCCAGCACATTCATCACCGTCTGCTCGCGCTCGGCTGGTCGCAACAGCAGACCGTACTGGTTCTCTACGGCGTGACCGCCGCGCTGTCATGGCTGGCGCTGGTCACCGCACAGCGGCCATGAAGCGCGTGCTGCTGGTGCAACCGTCGCTGCAACCGCCGGGCGGCGGCAACGGGGTGGCCGCGTGGGCCTTGCAGGCGCTCGTGTCCGCCCACCGCGTCACCGTGCTGACGTGGCGTCCCGTGGAAGTCGAGCCAATCAACCGGTTCTTCGGTACCAACCTGCGGCCGAGCAACTTCGACACAATCGTGGTTCCCGCCGCCTGGACCGCACTCCCCGACCGCCTGCCGACGCCGGCGGCGCTGCTGAAGCTATCGTTGCTGACGCGCTACACGCGTATGGTCAGCGCCGGCTTCGACGTGATCTTCGGGCTGCATAACGAGACCGACTACGGCCGGCGCGGCATTCAGTACATCCATTACCCCACTTACTTGCGGCCTCGGCCGCCGGCCGATCGACGTTGGTACCATCAACCGAAGGCCGCGCTGGCGGCGTACTACGCGCTGGCGGATCGCCTGGCCGGCCTCTCACTTGCGCGCGTGAAGTCGAACGTGACGCTCGTGAACTCGAACTGGACCGGCGAGCAAGTGCGCCGCCTGCTGGGCGGCAACCCGCGCACTCTGTATCCGCCGGTGACCGACCCGGGGCCTGGCCGGCCGTGGGCCCAGCGCGCGCCCGACTTCCTGGCGATCGGACGAATCGCGCCGGAGAAGGAGTACGAGAAGGTCATGCGCATTGTGGCGCGCGTGCGCGCCGACGGACACGACGCGAAACTGACAATCGTGGGGACGTGGGACCGGCACACGGCTGGCTACCTGGCCGGCCTGCAATCGCAGGCGCGGTCGTTGGGCGACTGGATCCGGTTTCGCGAGAACGTCAGCCGCGACGAGCTGCGCGACCTGATGGGATCGCATCGCTATGGCCTGCATGGCATGCGGGAAGAACATTTCGGCATGGCGCCGGCGGAACTGGCGCGCGCCGGCGTCGTGGTGTGGGTGGCGGCGGGTGGCGGCCAGGTCGAGATCGTCGGCGACGAACCGGCACTGATCTATCAGTCGGAAGAAGACGCCGCGGCGAAGATCGTCGCCGTACTGTCCGACCCGCCGGCGCAGGAACGGCTGCGGCAGGGCCTCGCGGCAAGCGCGCCACGGTTCTCGACCGAGCGTTTCATGCACGAGATCCGCGAGGTCGTCGAGGACTTCAGCAACTGACGCCTCACGTCAACTGGCGGAAGCCAGGCACGCTCAGCAGTTCCTGGTAGGTGCCGGCAGCAGCGACGCGGCCGTCTTTCAGATAGATCAACTGGTCGCACGCCTTCACGGTGGACAGGCGATGCGCAATGGCAATGACGGTGCGGGTGCCGTGCACCGCGGCAATCGCGTCGGTCACCTCCCGTTCCGTCTGGTTGTCGAGGGCCGCGGTCGCTTCGTCAAAGAACAGGATCGGCGGATCGTGGTAGAGCGCGCGGGCGATGGCCACGCGCTGGCGCTGGCCGCCCGACAGGCGCAAGCCGTCTTCGCCGATCACCGTTTCCAGCTTCTGCGGCAACCCGGCCACCACTTCGTCGAGCCGCGCCAGGGTGACGGCCGCGGCCAGCCGCGTCTCGTCGATGGCGCCGTCGGGAATGCCGAACGCGATGTTGCGCCGAACCGAATCGTCCAGCAAGTAGACCTCTTGCGGCACGTAGCCGATCTGCCGCTGCCACGCACGCTCGCGGCCCTCGAGCGGCACGCCGTCGATCAGCACGCGGCCCGCGCTGGGCGCCAGCAGGCCGAGCAGCACGTCGACCAGGGTGCTCTTGCCCGCGCCCGTGGCACCGACGATGCCGACCGACTGGCCGCGGCGAATGGTCAACGACACGCGATCGAGCGCCAGCGGACCGTCATCGTCGTGTCGAAACGACACGCCGTCGCAGGCAATCGCGTCGAGCAGCATTGGCGGATCGGGCGAGAAAGGCCGGGCGGCCGGCGGCCGCAGGGTCCGCATGTCGTCGGCCATGGCCGCCACCCAGGGGTGCGCCTCGCGGAGGTAGCCGACGTTCAGCATGATGCGATTGGCCGACGGGATGACGCGGAAGCCGGTGTACGCAAACAGCGCGAGCACCGACACGGTGTCGCCGCCCGAGGTGGTCTCGCGCATCACCAGGAACACCACCAGCAGCATGCTCAACACCAGCGTGGTTTCGACGGCGTGGCGGGCGGCAGTGGCGGCCCACGCGCGGCGCTGCTTCACGCGCGACAGTTCGCGCGTGGTGTGGCGAAAGCGTTCCTCGAAGAAGGGCTGACGCCCCGACACCTTTACGTCCTTGATCGCGCCGAGGCTCTGTTGCAGCACGTGCAGTTGCTCCTGCTGCAGCCCCCGTTCGGTCTCGCCAATTCGCTCCCACGACCGCCGCGTCCACACGATTGGCCCGGCGACGACGGCCAGAACGATGAAAACCGCAATCAGGGTGATCGGCGGCGCTGACGACACCAGCACCAGCGCGAGCGCGGCGATGGTCACGACTTCGGCCAGGATGTTCACGGCCGAGCCTGCCACCAACTCGAACGCGACGTCGGAGGCGCGGGTCATGGGCTGGATCAACGATGCCGATCGACGCCGGACATGGAACAGGTAATCGGCCGCCAGGTAGCGCGCCAGTAGCCGCTCGGCCGCGGCCGACGACGACCGGTAGACGACACCCTGGCGGACCCATTCAAGCCACGACAGGAAGCCGGCCCGAACGATGTAGAACACGCCGACGCCGAGCGCCAGCGCCGCAACCACCGCCCGCGGATCGTCCGCCGGCCACGCCCGCCAGATCTGCGATACCACCGGCGCGCTGCGCACCTGCTCAGGTTCGACCACGAGGCGCAACAGGCCGAACGTGGCGAGCGCGCCGCCAGCTTCGATCAGCGCGCCGATGCTGACCAGCGGCACGAGGCCGAGCCACGGCCACCGCTCGCGGCGTGTCAGCCACGACAGGACGACGCGAAGGTCACGCACGAGTGGTCCAGTATAGGCCGCGGGCGGTATAGTCGAGGTGGCAGCGCATGCAGGACTTGACCAACGGGCCGCTCAGCAAACACCTGATCAAGACCACCGGCTTCATGCTCG
Organism: Vicinamibacterales bacterium; assembly: GCA_050247355.1. Taxonomy (GTDB): domain Bacteria; phylum Acidobacteriota; class Vicinamibacteria; order Vicinamibacterales; family UBA2999; genus 12-FULL-67-14b. The sequence goes on from JBFWUK010000011.1 coordinate 90,701, forward strand.
TCAGCATGATCTTCCAGACCCTGTACGTACTGGTCGATCTCTTCTGGGTGGGACGGCTCGGCACCGACGCGGTGGCGGCCGTCGGCATCAGCGCGAACCTGTCGTTCCTGGTGCTGGCCATTTCGCAGATGCTCGGCGTCGGCACGACGACGGTGGTCTCGCATGCGGCCGGGCGAAAGGAACACGACCAGGCGATTCATCTGTTCAACCAGTCGCAGGTGCTGTCGATGGTGGCCGGCGTACTGTTTCTTTCGGTGGGCATGTTCTACCGGACCGCCTACGCCGCGGCGCTGAGCGCCGACGCCAGCATGCAGGCACAGACCGAGGAGTACCTGCTCTGGTTCATTCCCGCCATGGCGCTGCAGTTTGCGATGGTAGCGATGGGCGCGGCCCTGCGCGGCATCGGCAACTTCAAGCCGGGGATGTACGTCCAGACCGGCACGGTCATCATCAACATCGTGCTGGCACCGTTCCTGATCTTCGGCTGGGGCCCCTTCCCCGCCTACGGCGTAGCCGGCGCCGCCCTCGCGACTTTCGTGGCGATCGCCTTCGGCGTGGCGTGGCTGGCGTACTACTTCCTCGACCGCGACGCGTACCTGCGGTTCCGCCCGGAAACCTGGACTCCCGAGTTTGGCGTCTGGCGGCGAATGCTCAAGATTGGGCTGCCGGCCGGCGCCGAGTTCGGGCTGATGGGAGTCTACATGGTGGTGGTCTACGCCATCAGCCGGCCGTTTGGCGCCGCCGCCCAGGCCGGGTTCGGCGTCGGGCTCCGCATCGTGCAATCGGCGTTCCTGCCCATCGTGGCGCTCGGTTTCGCGGTCGCGCCGGTCGCCGGACAGAACTTCGGCGCCGGCAAGGGCGACCGCGTGCGCGCCGCCTTCAAGGACGCGGCGGCCATGGCCGCGGCGTACGCGCTGGTGGCCAGCGTCGCCATTTACCTGGCGGCGGCGCAGATCATGGGGCTGTTCAGTTCCGATCCCGAGGTGATTCACGTCGGCGTCGACTACCTGCACGTGGTGACCCTGAACTTCGTGGCGTCGGGCATCACGTTCGTGTCGGCGAGCATGTTCCAGGCCATGGGCAACACGCTGCCGTCGCTGGCAACGTCGTTCCTGCGGCTGTTCGTGGGCATCGTGCCCGCGGTGGTGCTGTCGCGGCGGCCCGACTTCGCGCTGACCTGGATCTGGTGGTTTACCGTCTTGTCAACCATGCTGCAGATGACGCTGAACCTGATCCTGCTTCAGCGCGAATTCCGGCTGAAGCTCGCGTAGCGAGATCAAGAGACAACAGGAGATAAGGAGTTCAGGAGACAGGAAGGTTAATTCTCCTTATCTCCTTATCTCTTGATCTCCTGTTACTGCCTATATAATCGCCTCGCCCATGAAGCTCGCCGTCCCGAAAGAATGCCGCCCCGGTGAACGCCGGGTGGCGGTCACCCCTGAAAATGTCGCAAAGCTGGTCAAGCTGGGCTTCACGGTCGCGGTCGAACACGACGCCGGCGCGGCCGCCTCGTTTGGCGACGACGACTATGCCGCCGCCGGCGCCGAGGTAATCACCGGCACGCGCGAGATCTGGCAAGCCGGCGACATCGTCCTCAAGGTGCAGCCGCCCGCGGCGCACCCGGAACTCGGCGTCCACGAGGCCGAGCTGATCCGCGAGGGTGGCACGCTGATCAGCTTCCTGTTTCCGGCCAAGAACAAGGAGATCGTCGACCGGCTGGCGGCCCGCAAGGCCACGGCGATCGCCGTGGACCAGATTCCACGTATCTCCCGCGCGCAGAAGATGGACGCGTTGTCGTCGATGGCCAACATCGCCGGCTACCGCGCCGTGGTCGAGGCGGCCAGCTTCTACGGCCGGTTCTTCACCGGGCAGATGACGGCGGCCGGACGCGTGCCGCCGGCGAAGGTGCTGGTTATCGGCGCCGGCGTGGCGGGCCTGGCGGCGATCGGCGCCGCCCGCGGCATGGGCGCCATCGTCCGCGCCTTCGACACGCGCCCGACGGTGAAAGAGCAAGTCAAGAGCATGGGCGCCGAGTTCATCGAGCTCGACGTGCACGAAGACGGCGAGGGCACCGGCGGCTACGCCAAGGAAATGAGCCCCGCCTTCATCAAGGCCGAGATGGAGATGTTCGCGGCGCAGGCACGCGACGTCGACATCATCATCACCACCGCGCTGATTCCCAACCGGCCGGCGCCGATCCTGATCACCGAAGAGATGGTCAAGGGGATGAAGAAGGGCTCGGTGATCGTCGACCTGGCCGCCGAGAACGGCGGCAACTGCGCGCTGACCGATCCGGGCAACGTCGTGCAGAAGTACGGCGTCCACATCCTGGGCTACACCGATCTGCCGAGCCGCCTCGCGCCGACCGCCAGCTTCCTGTTCGGCAACAACCTGACGCACCTGCTGTCGGATCTCGGCGGCGCCAGTCACTTCCACCTCGACCTGGCCGATGAAGTGGTGCGCGGCGCGCTGGTGCTGCGCGACGGCGAGTTGTTGTGGCCGCCGCCCGCGCGGCCGCCCGCGGCGCTGCCGCCGGAACCGAAGGTGATCGCGCCACCGGTTGCCGCGGCGCACGGCGCCAAGGCGCCGGCGTCTGGCGGCGTCGCCGGGCCGGTGTTCGCGCTGGTCGCCGCGGTGGCGCTCGTCGCCCTCGGCATGGTGGCGCCGCCGGCCTTCCTGACGCACCTGACCGTGTTCGCGCTGTCGGTCGTGATTGGCTGGCAGGTGGTGTGGAACGTCACGCCGGCCCTGCACACGCCGCTGATGAGCGTGACCAACGCCATCAGCGGCATCATCGTGCTGGGCGGCATGCTGCAGTTGAACGGGCCGCTCACGTCGCCGGTGGTGCTGGTCGGCACCGCCGCCATCCTCCTCGCCACCATCAACATCGTCGGCGGTTTCCTAGTGACGCAGCGGATGCTCAGGATGTTTAGACGATGATCACGCTTCCTGAGACATTGGTAACGATCGCGTATCTCGCGGCCGGCATTCTCTTCATTCAAAGTCTCGGCGGGCTGTCGAAGCAGGAATCGGCGCGCCGCGGCAACCTGTTCGGCATCATCGGCATGGCGCTGGCGGTCGGCGTGACGGCCTTTGGCCCACAGGCCGGCAACTACCCCGTGCTGATCGGCGCGCTGGTGATCGGCGGCGCGATTGGCGCGGCCATGGCGGCGCGGGTGGCGATGACCGACATGCCGCAACTGGTGGCGATGCTGCACAGCTTCGTCGGCCTGGCGGCGGTGCTGGTCGGGTTCGGCGGCACGCTCAACCCCGCCAACACGCTGGTCGGGGTCGAGGCCACCATCCACTCGGTGGAAACGTTCGTCGGCGTGTTCGTCGGCGCGGTCACGTTCACCGGCTCGATCATCGCGTTCGGCAAGCTGCAGGGCCTGATCGGCAGCCGGCCGTTGCTGCTGCCGGCCCGCCACGCCCTCAACCTGGCCATGCTGCTGGCGTGCGTGTTCCTTGGCTACCAGTTCGTCGGCGCCGACCACGGCGCCGCGCTGCAGCCGCTCGTCATCGCGACCGTCATCTCGTCGCTGCTCGGCATCCACCTGGTGATGGCGATCGGCGGTGCCGACATGCCGGTGGTCGTATCGATGCTCAACAGCTACTCCGGCTGGGCGGCGGCCTCGATGGGCTTCATGCTCGGCAACGACCTGCTGATCATCACCGGCGCGCTGGTCGGATCGAGCGGCGCGATCCTGAGCTACATCATGTGCCACGCCATGAACCGCTCGTTCCTGAGCGTGATTCTCGGCGGTTTCGGCGCCGAGGAAGGCAAGGCCCCGGCCGCGGGGGCACAGCCTGCCGGCGAAGTGAAGAGCATTACGGCGGAAGAGACCGCCGAGCTGTTGCGGGAGGCCAAGAGCGTGGTGGTGGTGCCGGGCTACGGCATGGCCGTGGCGCAGGCGCAGCACCCGATGTACGAAGTCACGAAGATCCTGCGCGACAAGGGCGCCAACGTCCGCTTCGCCATCCACCCGGTCGCCGGCCGCCTGCCCGGCCACATGAACGTGCTGTTGGCCGAGGCCAAGGTGCCGTACGACATCGTGCTGGAGATGGAAGAGATCAACCACGACTTCAAGGACACCGACGTCGTGATCGTGTGCGGCGCCAACGACATCGTCAATCCGGGCGCGCTCGACGATCCATCGAGCCCGATTTTTGGCATGCCGATCCTGGAAGTGTGGAAGGCCAAGACCTGCATCGTGATGAAGCGCGGCATGGCCAGCGGCTACGCCGGTGTCGACAACCCGCTGTTCTACAAGGACAACACGCAGATGTTGTTCGGCGACGCCAAGAAGATGATCGACGCGGTGCTGGCCGAACTGAAGAAGTGATCGGCGCGATCGGAATCGCGCTCGCCGCGGTGGCATCGCCACCCGTCCGGAGGTCATCCATGTCAAGGCGTCGAATCGGGCTTGCCCTCGTGCTCGCGGGCTTCGTCCTGCTGCCCACACCCGCGTCACTGCAGACACAGACCGACAAAGCTAAGGCTTCGTCGTCACCAGCGGCAGGAGGACTGGCCCCCGAGCGCCTGGCCGTGATCGACCGCGGCTTGCAGCGCTATGTCGACGACAACCGCGTCGCCGGCATCGTCGCCCTCGTCCTCCGGGAGGGCCAGCCGGTCTACGCCAAAGCCCTGGGCTGGGCCGACAAGGAAGCCGGCCGCCGCATGGCCGCCGACACCATCTTCCGGATCGCATCGCAGACCAAGGCGCTGACCAGCGTCGCCATCATGCAGTTGATCGAGGAAGGCCGGCTCTCGCTGGGGCGCCGCGCCGGCGACTTCATTCCCACCTTTGCCAGGACGACGGTGGCGATCGGCAAGAAAGGCGAGACGGTGATCACCGAGCCGGCGCGACGACCGATCACCATTCGCGACCTGCTCACGCACACCGCCGGTGTCTCCTACGGCACCGACCCGCTGGTCTCGAACCTCTACGCCGCGAAAGGCCTGGGACCATCGGCCGGCATGGGCTGGTACACGGCCGACAAGGATGAACCGGTGTGCGCGACCATGGAGCGGCTCGGGACTCTGCCGTTCGTGGCGCAGCCCGGGGAGAAGTGGGTCTACGGCTACAACACCGACATCCTCGGCTGCATTGTCGAGAAGGTGTCGGGGATGCCGCTCGATGAATACCTGCGCACCCGCATCACGCAACCCCTCGGCATGAAGGACACGCAGTTCTTCCTGCCGGCTGCCGATCGCGATCGGCTGGCCGCGGTGTATGCGAGCCAGGATGACGCTTACGTGCGCGCGCCCGAGGGCGGGCGCGGCCAGGGCCACTACGCCGAAGGGCCGCGCAAGAACTTCGCCGGCGGCGCCGGCCTGCTGTCGACGGCCCGCGACTACGCGCGCTTTCTCGAGGCGATTCGGCTCGGCGGCACGCTTGATGGCGTGCGCATCCTGTCGCCGCGCAGCGTGCGGCTGATGGCCACCAACCAGGTGGGCACGCTGCATTCGACGACCGGGCTCGGCTTCGGCCTGGGCTTCGAGACGACCGACCGTTACGGCGCCGGCGGCATGCAGACCGAAGGCTCGTACGGGTGGGGCGGCGCCTACGGCTCGGTCTACCGGATCGATCCGGCCCAGAGACTGGTGATGGTCATGATGATCCAACTGATGCCCAACAGCAGCGACCTGCGTGAGGTGTTTCCGAACCTCGTCTACCAGGCGTTGCAGTGAAGGTCTTCAGCGACCATGCCCTGGCGAAGCGGCTGGAGCTGACCGAGGGACGCGGCAACGCCGCGTTCGTCGAGGTGCAGGCACGACAGGACCCCACGGCCGGCGCGACGTGGCGCGACATTGGCGGCACACTCGCCATGTTCTCGGGCGTGGGTTCGCCGTTGACGCAGACGTTCGGTCTCGGCGTCGGAGCGTCGTTCACCGAATCGGATCTCGACGCCATCGAGGCCTTCTTCACCACCCGCGGCTCATCGGTGTTCCACGAAGTCAGCCCGCTGGCCGGCGTCGAGGTATTCGCCACGCTGGCGGGGCGAGGCTACCGGCCGGTCGAACTTTCGAGCGTGATGTTCCGGGTCCTCGACAGCAAGCGCGACAGCGAAGCCGTCAATCCGCGGATCCGCGTTCGCGAGGTGACACGCGACGAGGCGGGCCTGTACGCTTCGGTCTCGGCGCGGGGCTGGAGCGAAACCGCCGAAGTGCAGGCGTTCATCGACGGCTTCGCGCGCGTCAGTGTCGAGTACGCCACGTGCACCGTCGCCGAACTCGACGGTACGGCCATCGCCGCAGCGGCGTTGTATCTGTCGGAAGGGGTCGGGCTGCTCGCGGGCGCAAGCACGGTGCCCGAAGGACGGCGCCAGGGCGCCCAGGCGGCGCTGCTCGACTGGCGGCTGAAGCGGCTGGCGGCGGAGGGCTGCGACCTGGCCATGATCTGCGCGGCGCCGGGGAGCGCGTCGCAGCGCAATGCCGAGCGCAACGGCTTTCGCATCGCGTACACGCGCACCAAGTGGCAACGGTGACGCCGTGGCCGGTCTGACCCTATAATCGTCGGATGGCGCGCGGCCCGCTGGCTCTTCTGATCGCTGTCCTCTTGAGTGCGCCGGCCGCCGCACAGTCAACCCGAGTCGAAGCGATCGCCGAGCAGCAGGCCGAGAAGGCCAAGGCGCTGGAACCGGAGGGCCCGAACCCGGCGGAACGGGTGATCGTCCAGGTCATGAACTCGCCGCTGTTCTCGGGCGAGGGCGGCGCCTATCCCTGGTTCGGCAGCGTCTATGGCGGCAGCGGCTTCTCGGTCGGCGCCGGCTACCTGCGGCGCCTGCCGCGTGGTGCGTCGGCCAACGCGGTTGCCGGCATTTCGATGAACAGTTCGCACTTGCTCGAGGGACGCTTTACCGCGCCTGAGCTGTGGCACGGCGCGCTGCGTCTCGATGGCCTGGTGCGCCGGATCAGCGCCAGGGAAGTCGACTTCTTCGGTTACGGCCCGGACTCGAGCAACGATGGCAACGTCGAGTACGACTTCCGGCCGACCGAGGTCGGCCTCGACGCCACGCTGCAGCCGGGCGGCCGCTGGTTCTCCGTCGGCGCCGGCTACGCGCGGCTGGGCATTCGCTCCAACTACGACACGCCGAACGATGCCGATGATGAGCCGGTGATCGAGAGGGCGGCGCCGGGTGTCGGCGAGCCGCTCGACTACAACATCGTGCGCGCGACCGCCGCCATCGACTGGCGCACGTCGCCGGGCTACAGCACCCGCGGTGGACTCTACCGCGTGCGCCTGTCGCGCCACCGCGCGACCGGCCAGCACGCATTCAGCTTCAAGACCACTGAATGGGAAGTCGTGCAGCTCGCGCCGTTGGTGCGCGAGCAGTTCGTGTTTGCGTTCCGCGGCCTCGCCACGTTCACCACGCCCGACGCCGGCCACGCCGTGCCGGTGATGCTGGCGCCGTTCCTCGGCAACGGTTCGACACTGCGCGGCTTCGTCAACCACCGCTTCACCGACCGGCATCGCGTGCTGCTGACCGGCGAGTACCGCTGGCGTCCCTCCCGCTACCTCGACATGGCCCTGTTCCTCGATGCCGGACAGGTGGCGGCCGAGCGCCGCGCCTTCCGGCTGGGCGAGTTCGAGACCTCGTGGGGCCTGGGGGCGCGCTTTCACGGGCCCGCGTTCAACGCGTTGCGCATCGAGGTCGCGCGCGGACGTGAAGGCATGCGGCTGATCGTCGGTGGGGCGCAGGCATTCTGAACACCGATGGCGTTTCAACCCGGGCCGCAGATGACACCGCTGGCGTTCTACCAGGGCCGCAGATGACACCACTGGCGTTTCACCAGGGCCGCAGATGACACAGATGACGCAGATCAGGGTGATCGCGATTGCCACCGTCGTGCTCGCGGCAACCCTTGTTGTCGGCGGGCAGACGCGTCGCTTTTTCCCGGACGATCCGATCTGGCGGGAGCCGGTCACGCAGGACGTCAAGAACGCGACCCGCTACGAACCGGATCTGGCCTACCAGACGCTCGAGAACCTGTTCTGGCATCCGGGCGACAGCCAGACCGGCCAGCGGGCGAAGAACATCAATACCGTGGACGAAGTACCGGACGGCCCGTTCTTCGTCAACCGCGCCGGCCGGCTGCCGCTGACGCCGGCGCTGGTGGCGCGCGCGGCCAACACCAGCGACGGCCCGGTTGCCGGCCCGTGGACCGTCGTGTCGGCGAAGAGCGACGGTGTCACGCCGGGATTCACCATTCGCGACGCCGCCAACCAGCTGTGGTTCATCAAGTTCGATCCGCCCGGGTGGCGGGCGATGGCGACCGGCAGCGAGATTGTCGCGGCCAAGCTGTTCTGGGCCGCCGGTTACCACACGGCCGAATACCACATCGGGCAGTTGCAGCCGGCCAACCTGGTGATTGGCAAGGACACCCGCATCACGCCGCCGGGCGAAGCGCCGCGGGCCATGCAGCACAGCGATATCGCGTGGCTGCTGTCGCGCGCCGACCGCGACGCCGACGGCAGCTACCGGGTGATTTTGAGCAAGGCCACGCCGGGCCGGCCGGTCGGCCGCATCGGCTTTCATGGCACGCGCGCCGACGATCCCAACGACATCGTCCCGCACGAGCATCGCCGGGAGTTGCGCGGCTACTTCGTGTTCGCGGCGTGGCTCAACCACGTCGATGCCAAGGGCATCAACTCGCTGTCGTCGCTCGTCACCGAGAACGGCCGCAGCTTCATTCGCCATTACCTGCTCGACTTCGGCTCGGCGCTGGGCAGCGCCGCCGTCGGCCCGCGCGAGGGCTGGGAGGGCTACGAAGCCCTGCTCGAGCAACCGGGCGATATCGGCAAGCGCGTGCTGTCGTTCGGCTTCAAGATTCCGCGGTGGCGCACGCAGGACTACTTCGAGTCGCCCGCCATCGGCCGCCTGCCGCGCGACCATGCCGAGTGGGACCCCGAGTCGTGGTGGCCGCACATCACCAACGCCGCTTTCAGGCACAGCCGGGCCGACGATACGTTCTGGGCGGCCACGAAACTGGCCGCGATCAGCGACGACATGATCAAGGCCGCGGTCAGCGAGGGAAAGTTCGGCGACCCGGTTTCCGAGGCGTTCCTGGCGAAGGCCATCTCCGATCGGCGGCTGCGAATCCTGCAGGCGTTTCTACCCAAGGTGAACCCGCTGGTCGATGCCGCCATCGACGACAACCGGTTGACCTTCCGGAACATTGCCGTCGAGATGGCGGTTGCCGACCGCGCCCCCGGCTACCGCGCGCTGTGGTACACGTTCGACAACCTGGCCGACAAAGCCACGCTGGTGGCGACCACCGAGGAAACGCAGAGCCCGCTCCCCGTGCCGGCGCTGCCCGCCTCGGAGTTCATCAAGGTCGACATCTCGGCGGTCGGTGGCCCCGAGGCCTGGAGCCGGCCTATTTCCGTGTATTTCCGAAGAAATTCCTCGGGTTGGAGCCTGGTCGGCCTCGAACGGATGCCCTGAATTCACGAATTGCACGGATTTGCCGATATCCGTAGAAGGGGTGAAACCCTGAATTTCCGTGCGATACTGGATGACCGTTTTTCGCCAACCCAAGCGAGAGTTTTACTTGATGAATTTCCTGCGTCTTGCCACCGTCCTCGTTGCCGCCCTGGTCTTCGCCGTACCCGCTCATGCCCAGGAGGCGGCGCCGGCTGACGCCACGCGCCCCGAGGCACAAGCGGCCGAGACGACGCCCGGCGCCGGATCGGAAGCCGCGCCACAACTGCCCCGTCCCGGCCTGCCACTGCCGACCGGCATTGTCCCGGGCATCGAAAGCGGCTCGGGCAACCTGTTCAAGCTGGTCGGCAACGATTTCAAGAACTTCTTCAGCAGCGACACCGCTCGGGTCCTGGGCATCGTCTCGGTCGGCGCCGTCATCGCCGCGCCGTGGGACCGCGAGGGCGTGAACAACGGTTTCAACATTCCGACGACGCTGTTCGAGTCGGGCAACATCATGGGCCAGGTCCTCTTCCAGGTCGGAGCCGGGTTCGCCACCAACGCCGTCGGCCGCGCCACCGCCAACGACAAGCTCAAGAGGGTCGGCCGCGACATGGTGCGCGCGCAGCTGCTGTCGCAAGCGCTCGTCCAGACGGTCAAGGCCACGGTTCGCCGCGAGCGGCCGGATGGCAGCAACAAGGGAGCGTTCCCGTCGGGCCATTCCGCCAGCGCGTTTGCCACGGCCGGCGTGCTGCATCGCCACTACGGCTGGAAGGTTGGCGTGCCGGCCTACGCGTTCGGTTCGTACGTGGCCCTGGCCCGCATGGCCTGGAATCGTCATCACGCCACCGACGTGGTGATGGGCATGGGTGTCGGCCTCGCGTCGGCGCGCACCGTCACCATGGGCCTCGGCGGCGCCAAGTTCAACGTCGGCGTCCAGCCCCAGGCGGGCGGCGCCTCCGTCAACTTCACCAAGATCTACAAGTAGGCGGTCGCCCACCGGGCGCCGGACCTAGCGCACGGTAACCGGCGGCCGGCGGTGCCGCGTCGCGCGCTCGTACGCCGCGGCCAGTTCCAGCAGGCGCTTGTCGTCCCACATCCGGCCGAGCAGCGAAATGCCCACCGGATGGCGGCCGCCGATGAAGCCGGCCGGTACGGTGACCTGCGGCAGCCCGGTGGCCGCGCTCTCCTCGCAGGTTCCCGGCTCCGAACCGTAGCGCTCGAGTCCGCCTTCGTGGGTGTGTGGGCGCGCGTGATTGGCCGGATACAGAATGGCGTCGAGCTTCTGCTGGTCCATCAGCGTCACGAAAATCTGCCTGAACGTTTCCCGTCCCGAATAGAAGCGGCGCGTCGCCTCGTCCAGCGCCGTGCCGGTGGCCACCGGCGCGAGAGCGCCCTCGAACCGCCGGGCGCTGACCGGCGCCAGCTTCCCTGACGCGAGCAGGTCTTGAATCGTCGTCACCTTGTCTCCCGGCCTGGCGCCGCGCGACAGGTACGCCGTCCATCCGTCGCGTAACGACCCGGGTGCGGCACCGCGAGCGGCGGCGTACTTCGCGTCGTAGTCGGGTATTGCAATGTCGACCACGATGGCGCCGGCGGCCTGCAGCTCCGTGATGACGCGATCCATGTTGGCCGCCACCTCGCGCTCGCCCGTAAAGCCGACGAAGCGCTGGCGCAATGCGCCGATGCGCTTGCCTTTGAGCGAGGCGGCATCCAGCCCGGCCGCGAACGAACCGGAAATGTGGGATGCCGCCTGGGCCGTAACGGGATCCTCGGGATCGGGCCCGGTCACCAGGTCGAGCGCCAGCGCCACGTCTCGCACCGACCTCGCCATCGGCGCGACCGTGTCGTTGAAGGTGTTGAGCGGCATCACGCCGGCCCGGCTGACCAGGCCCCGGGTGGGCCGAATGGTCGCCAGCGCCGCGAACGACGCCGGGTTCGACAGCGAATTGCAGGTATCGGTGCCAAACGCCAGCGCGGCCAGGCTGGCGGCCGCGGCGGTGGCGCTGCCGCCGCTCGAGCCGGCGGTGCTGAGCGAGGGATCGTAGGCGTTCCCCACGGTGCCGCCGACCGTGCTGATGCCGAAGTCGCCGAAGGGAAACTCGTCGAGGTTGGCCTTCCCGAGCACGACGGCGCCGCCCCGCTTCATGCCCGCGGCGGTGCGGGAGTCGCGCCGGGGGCGGTGGTCGACCAGCGCCAGCGAGCCGCCGGTCGTGGGCAGCTCGACGGCATCGATGTTGTCCTTGTACACGACCGGCACGCCGTGGAACGGACTGCGGACCTGGCCGCCGGCGCGCTCGGCATCGCGCGCGCGGGCATCGGCCACCGCCCGTGGGTTGATCGACAGCACCGCGCGGAAGGTCGGCCCGTGGCGATCGTAACGCGACAGCCGCGCCAGGTACTCGTTGGTGATGTCCTCCGCCGTAATCACGCCTCGGGTCATCGCGTCTTGCAGCTCGCTGACGCTCTTCTCGAACACCGTGAACGGCGGCGACGGTGGACCGGCCGGCCAGTTGACGATCTGCGATCGCTGCAAGGGCGTGAGGGCGCGGAAGTCAGGGGCCGAAACGAGTTGCTTGGCCACCGCCGTCACGCGCGCAATCTCGGAGCCGGCAGCGGGGATCCTGGCGTCGGCGCCGCGGTAAACGGCTTCGCCGGTGGCCAGCGCGTCCTTGAGCGGAATGGGATAGCCGCCCCGCGGATCGTAGACCTCACTGAGGCCCTTCACGACGAAGGTGACGAGCGCGGCGGTCTGCCCCGGCCGCAGGCGCAGCGTGAAGACGTAGCCAATGTGCGAGGTGTCGAACCCCGGCCAGCCGCCATCGAAGGGATCGCCGTACATGTCGCCGACCGACGTCAACGCGCCGCGGCGGGTCCCCAGCACGTGGGCCGAAGGCCCGTGCCCGGACGGTCCGTCGGCGGGGTTGGCCGCGCCGGTCGCGTTCTGCATCACGGTGACGTAGCTGTCGGCCGTGTCGATCTGTCGATCGCCGCTCGAGGTGGCGGCCACTGTGACTCGGCCACCGTCATCCACCGCGCCGACGGCGCCGCCCCAGGCGACGCGGACCGTGCGATCTTCGGCGGTGGTGTTCGTGAAGCTGTCGAAATAGCGCAGGTACGGCGTGTCCTTCGAGGTCGTGATGCCGCGCGCCGCCAGGATGCCTTCGTGCAGGACCGGCGTGGTCGCATCGAACCGGCCGGCGCCGTCGTGGTGCAGGCCGAAGCCCCGCAGGTACTGGTTGGTAACCAGGAGGGAATTGTCGGCGCGGCGGACCTGGAGCTTGAGATAGCCGAAGCCGTTGAACGGGTTGGCGCGGCCGCCGGTGGCAATGCCGCCGCTGTCCTGCGACCACGGCGAGGTGTCCTGGATGTCCCAGAACTGGCCGTCGCTCGAGGGCACGCGGGTGACCGCGCCGACGCTCATCACGCCGAGCGTGGCACTCGTCACGGCAATCGCCAGGGCCTTGAGAATTCGCATGGCGCGAATTGTATAGCGGACCGCTGGTTCGAATTGTGCGCGCGGGGTCAGCCCCCTATACTTCCGCCATGCGCACCAGAACCCTGTCTGCTTCCCTACTCGCCGTGTGCCTGATCGCGTTCGCGACGGTGCGCGGCCAGGATCGCCAGGCCGGCGACACGGCAAAGCCCGCGGAGGGCTTCACGCTCAAGACGGCCGAGACCATCGAGTTCACCACCGACGAAGTCACGTGGATGCAGGTGGATGTGTCGCCCGACGGCCGCACCATCCTGTTCGACCTGCTGGGCGACCTCTACACCATGCCCGTCACCGGCGGCGAAGCCACGCGCATCATGGGCGGGCTGTCGTTCGAGAGCCAGCCGACCTGGTCGCCTGATGGCCGCACCATCGCCTTCCTGACCGACCGCTCCGGCGTCGAAAACCTCTGGATTGCCGACGCCGACGGCGGCAATCCCCGCGCCGTCAGCAAGGACGGCAAGACCAACGACCGGCCGCAGATCATGGTCACGCCGGAGTGGACCCCCGACGGCCAGTACATCGTCGTCTCGAAGTCGCGGCCGCCAGACCCGGGCACGTTCGGCCTGTTCATGTATCACCGCGACGGCGGTACCGGCGTGCGCATTGGGCCGGCCCCGCCGCAGGCGCCGGGGCCCGACGCGCAGGGTCCACCTCCGGCGCCGCCCACCAACAGGATGGGCGCCACCGTGACGCCCGACGGCCGCTTCATCTACTACACGCAGCGCACCGGCACGTTCACCTACAACGCGCGCTTCCCGCTGTGGCAGGTCTACCGCCACGATCGCGAGACCGGCGACGTGACGCAGGTGACCAATGCCCAGGGCAGCGCCATCCGCCCGGTCATCTCGCCCGACGGCAAGTCGATGGTGTTCGGCACGCGCCACAAGTCGCAGACCGGCCTTCGCGTGAGGAACCTCGACACCGGCGCGGAACGCTGGCTCGCCTACCCGGTGACGCGCGACGACCAGGAATCGCGCGCCAGCCGCGACACGCTGCCCCGCTACGACTTCATGCCCGACGGCAAGTCGCTGATCGTGCCCGTCGCCGGCAAGCTGCAGCGCATTGACTTCGAGACCGGCGCCGCCACGCCGATCCCCTTCAGCGCGAAGGTGCAGGCCGAGATCGCACCGCGCGTGTACACACCCGTCCGAATCGAAGACGGCGACACGGTGCGCGCCCGCCTCATCCGCTGGCCGTCGCTGTCGCCCGATGGCTCGAAGCTGGTATTCAGCGCCATGAACCGCCTCTACATCAAAGACATGCCGGGCGGCGCTCCGCGCCTGCTCACAAATGGGGCTGGTCAGGCGGGTGGGGCGGGTGGGGCGGGTGAGGGTGAATTCATGCCGTCGTGGTCGCCCGACGGCCGCGCCATCATCTACACGACGTGGACGACGAGCGGCGGGCACATCAAGCGCGTCGCCACGACCGGCGGCCAGCCGACCACGCTGACGCAAAGCGAAGGCTATTACCTCGACCCCACCTACACGCCAGACGGCACGCGCGTCGCATTCCTGTCGGGCGCGGCCTCCGACCAGCTGTACTCCATCCTGATGGACACGCCGCCCGAGAACGAACACGCCGGCGACGAGCAGGCGCCGCGTGAGATCACCGGCGTCAACGCACCGAACACGCTGGAGATCCGGTGGATACCGGCCGCCGGCGGCGCCTCGACGCTGGTGGCCTCGGCCCAAGGCGGCCGCGGGCCGCAGTTCTCGCGCAACGACTCGTCGCGCGTGTATCTGACCTCCAACCGCGGCCTGCAGTCGATCACAATGGATGGGTTCGATCGCCGCACCCACCTGCGCATCACCGGCGTCGGTCCCGGCAACAATCCGCCGTCGGCCAGCGACATCCGGTTGTCGCCCGACGGCACGCGCGCGTTCGTCAACCTGCAGGAGAAGCACTACCTCGTGACCGTGCCGCGCGCGGGGCGCGAGACGGTGGAGGTGCGCATTCAGGGCCGCGCCGAGAACACCTCGGTGCCGGTGAAGCGCATGTCGCGCGAAGGCGGCGACTATCTCGAGTGGACCCACGACGGATCGGCGGTGACCTGGGCCTGGGGAGCGCAGTTCTTCCGGCAACCGGTGGCCGCCGACGAACCGCAGGCGACCGACATCGTCGTCGAGATGCCGCGGTCGAAGCCGAAGGGCTCGGTCCTGTTGACCGGCGCCCGTATCATCACCATGAAGGGCGACGAGGTCATCGACCGCGGCGACATCCTGGTCACCAACAACCGCGTGGCCGCCGTCGGCCGCCGCGGCTCGCTCACAGTGCCGGCCGGCACCCGGACGATCAACGTCGCCGGCAAAACGATCATGCCCGGCATTGTCGATGCGCACTCGCACATGTGGGCGCCGCGCGGGCTGCACCAGACCGAGGTGTGGCAGTACCTCGCCAACCTCGCCTACGGCGTGACCACCACGCGCGACCCGCAGACGTCGACGCCGGACGTGTTTGCCTACGCCGACATGGTCGACAGCGGCATGATGCCGGGCCCGCGGGTCTTTGCCACCGGCCCCGGCCTGTTCTCGGGCTCAGGCATCGAGGATCGCGACGCCGCCTTCCGCTTCGTCAAGCGCTACAAGGAGGCGTATCGCACCAACACCATCAAGCAGTACGTCGCCGGCGACCGCATTGTCCGGCAGTGGATCATCGAGGCGTGCAAGGAGTACGGCATCACGGCGACGATCGAAGGGTCGCTCGACCTCAAGCTGAACCTGACGCAGATGGCCGACGGCTACTCGGGCCAGGAGCACAGCCTGCCGATCGCGCCGCTCTACAAGGACGTGACGACGTTCGTGGCGAAGACCAAGACGTTCTACACGCCGACCATCCTGGTGGCGTACGGCGCGCCGTGGTCCGAGAACTACTGGTTCGAAAACGAGAACCCGGCCCAGGACGCGAAGCTGCGCAAGTGGATCCCTTGGGAGTTGCTCGACGGCATGGTCCGCCGCCGCCCGCAGTGGTTCCTGCCGGAAGAGTACGGCCACACGCTGATCGCCAAGGGCGTCGCCGACATCGTCCGCGCCGGCGGCAAGGCCGGCCTCGGCAGCCACGGCCAGTTGCAGGGCCTGGGCGCGCACTGGGAAACCTGGAACCTGGCATCGGGCGGCCTGACGCCGCTCGAGACGCTGCGCATCATCACCTTGTCGAGTGCGGAAGCGATTGCCCTGCACCAGGATGTCGGTTCGCTGGAGACCGGAAAGCTGGCGGACCTGCTGGTGCTCGATCGCAACCCGCTGGAGAACATCAAGAACACGAACTCAATCCGTTACGTGATGAAGAACGGCGAGCTCTACGAAGCGGACACGCTGAACGCGATCTGGCCGGAGGCGAAGGCCCTGCCGAAACAATTCTGGTGGGACACAGAGCCGAAATAACGAGAGAACAGCCGGGGACGCGTTCCTTGACGGGGCGTCACTCTCTGACGGGGGCGCCCTTGACGGGACCGGTCCCGTCAGTTCGTTTCTCCCCGTCAGGCGGTGTCACCCCGACGAGAGATACCGCCCCGGCTTTACAAGCTCCGTCTCACCGACGATGGGGTGCGGCCGAAGGTGCGGCGGAAGGTTTCGGTGAAGTGGCTGTGGCTCGAGAAGCCAAGGTCGAGGGCGATGCCGGTCAGGTCGGCATCGCGCTCGCCGAGCCGGGCGAGCGCCGCGCGCAGCCTGAGCTGGTTGCGATAGGCGTGGAGTGAGAAACCTGTCCGCGCGTGAAACAGGCGCGACAGGTGGAACACCGACGCGCCGACCTCGCGGCCGATATCCGACAGTGACAGGTTCTCGCGATAGCGCCGGGCAATCAGGTCGCGGGATGCCTCGACGGCATCGACGTCGCTCTTGAGGCGGCGGGGCCGCGGCGCTGCCTTCCCCTGCCGTTGGTAGGCCAGCTTGGTGACGGTGCCCAGCACCGACAGCACCGCCTCTTCCACGAACAACCGGTCGGGAGCCGACTCGCGGCTGACGTGCTCGAAGACGAGGCGCTGGCGCAAGTAGCTGTCCGGATCACTCGGCCCGTGCGTGAAGGTGAACGGCCGATCGGGCCGCTCGATGGCCGCCGGTTCGTGCGCCGCCAGGGTGTCAGCAATCGCGTCGGGGGCCACCGCGAACCATTCGCAGTGATCGCCGGCCTCGCTCAACTGCTGGCGCCGGTAGGGCTGGCCCTTGTTGTAGTACGTCACGGTGTTAGGGTCGGCCACGAACGGCCGGCCGCCGTCGTGTTGAATCCAGACACTCTTCCGGGGAAACACGAACAACGTGTCCGACACCGGGCCGGAGTCGGCAAACACCGGATGCTCGGCCGGGCAGCGCCAGCGGCCAATCCGCAGCAACGGCGACGCAAACACCTCGACGTCGAGGTGGTGCCGCGGGCTCTCGGGCGTGATCGTCACTTCGCCGGCGCCCGGCGGGTGTAGATCAGGTCGTAGTTCACGCTCCACGTGCCGTCCATGTTCAGCGCCTCTGAAAACTGGCGCACCTTGTCGGGACCCATCGGAAAGAACGTCAGGCGGACGGTACGTCGTCCGGCGAAGCGCGAGCCAGGGCCCAGCGGGACTTCACCGGCGAAGACCATGTTGCCGCCGGTCAACGCCCCCCAGTATTCGTGCAGCCCGCCGCCGTTGTCTACCCACGTCTGGTGCCAGCGCCGGCTGGCGCGGTCGTACAGATTGAAACTCTGACCCGTCTGGCCGGTGGTGGTCCAGTTCTCGATCAGCACGCAGCCGTTGTGAGCCTTCTCTACGACGTTGCGGGCCGGCTTCGCGCCGGCCGGGGGCGGCGGCGTACCGGGGGGAATGGTGGCCGGATTGGGGACGACGTCCCACGCGCCAACCCAGAAATCGAACTGGCGATACTCGGGTGCGCTGCAATCGAAGGGCTTCGGCGGCGCGGCGGCGGGCGAAGGTGGCGCCTGCGGCAGTGGCGTCAGCATGGGCACGACGGCAAACAGCAAGGCAAAGGGAATCCGCATGAACGTTGATACCGCCTCGGCAGAAACCACGGCTACCACGTTCTTGCCGACGCAGATTCCAGGGCCGCAGACACAGATTCCGGGGCCACAGATGACACAGATTACGCAGAGGTTTCGAGGTTGAACGTGTATTCTGGCCTCATGAAGCGGGCAGTCTTGAGATCTGCGTTATCTGTGTCATCTGCGGCTCTGATCGTCCTGTCGGCGTCATCCGTCTCCAGCCAGACTCGGCCATCTGGGTTGACGGCCGTTGACGGCATCCGCGTCGGACACTTCACCCTCGCCGAGAAGCCGACGGGGTGCACCGTGATCCTGGCCGAGAAGGGCGCCACCGGTGGCGTGTCGGTGCGCGGCGCGGCACCTGGCACGCGCGAAACCGATCTGCTGGATCCGTCGAACCTCGTCGAACAGGTTCATGCGGTGGTGCTGTCGGGAGGCAGCGCGTTCGGCCTCGACACCGCGACCGGCGTGATGCGCTATCTCGAAGAGCGCAAGGTCGGCTTTCCGTTCGGCGGCGCCTACGTGCCAATCGTGCCGGCCGCGGTGATCTTCGACCTGCCGGTCGCCGGCAAGCCGCTGATTCGCCCCGACGCGACCTGCGGCTACGAGGCGGCCAAGGCGGCCACCACCGGCGTGATCGCGGAAGGCACCATCGGTGCCGGCGCCGGGGCTACCGTCGGCAAGTTTGCCGGCGGCGGCAAGCCCATGAAGGGCGGCATCGGCACCGCCTCGATCACGCTGCCCAGCGGCTTGACCATTGCCGCCATCGTCGCCGTCAACGCCGGCGGCGACATCGTCGATCCGGCCACCGGCCGCATTGTCGCCGGCGCGCGCGGTCCCGACGGTCAATCGTTCCTCGATGCGCGCGTCGTGATGCGCAGCGGCTCGCTCGAGAAGCCCAGGCCCGGAGAAAATACGACCATCGGTCTCATTGCCACCAACGCGAAGCTCACCAAGGCGCAGGCGAAGAAGGTGGCCGACATGGCGCACGACGGCTTCGCGCGCGCCATTGTGCCGGCCCACACCATGGGCGACGGCGACACCATCTTCGCCATCGCGACCGGCTCGCACGCGGGTGATGCCAACATCTCGCTGATTGGCGGCCTCGCGGCGGAGATGATGGCCGACGCGATTCTGCGCGGCGTGCGCGAAGCCACCGGCCTGCCGAACATTCCCGCGGTCCGAGACCTGCGCCGGCCGTGAACGTCGCCCTCATCTTCCTGCTCGCCTACACGGTGGCCCTCACCGTGTTCGGCGTGTGGATTGGCCGCCACGTCAAGGTCGCCGCCGACTTCTTCGTCGCCGGACGGCGGCTCACCTGGCCGCTCGTGGGCGCCACCGTCCTCGCCGCAAACATCGGCGCCGGCACCACCGTCGGCACGGCTGGACTGGCGTATCACGACGGCATCAGCGCCTTGTGGTGGAACGGCGCGGTCGGTATCGGCACGCTGGTGCTGGCGCTGTGGGTGGGGCCGAAGCTGTGGACCCTGGCAACGGCCCGCGGTCACTTCACGGTCGGGGATTTTCTCGAAGACCGTTATGGCGGCACGGTCCGCGGACTGGTGGCGGTGCTGATTGCCATCGGCGCCCTTGCGCTGCTGGCCGGTCAGCTGATCGCAGGAGCGGCTGTACTCGAAGTCGTGGCCGGACTGCCGCGTTGGCAAGGCATTGCCATCGGCGGTATCGCGATGACGGTGTATTTCACCGCCGGCGGGCTGCTTAGCTCGGCGTGGGTCAACGCCGTGCAGCTGGTGCTGTTGATTGGCGGCTTTCTAGTCGCCCTCCCCCTCGTGCTGACCAAGGTCGGCGGGCTGGAAGGCATCGCCGCGACGCCGGGCATTCCGGCAACTTTCTGGGACCCGATGTACTCCGCCGGCGTGTCATCCGGCTGGACCATGCTCATTCTGCTGACACCGAGTTTCATCATTTCGCCCGGCCTGGTTCAGAAGGCGTATGGCGCCGTCGACGTCAGGACGGTCCGAATTGGGATCGGCGTAGCGGCCGGCGCGCAGATACTGTTCTCGTTCCTGCCGGTGCTGCTGGGCATGGCGGCGCGGGTGAATCATCCCGGCATCGAGAGCGACAACCTGGTCTTGCCTACCGTCGTCATGGCGGAACTGCCGGTCTGGCTGGGCGCACTCACCCTGGCCGCGATCTTCTCGGCCGAAGTGAGCACGTGCGACGCCATCCTGTTCATGGTGTCGACGTCCTCGTCGCGAGACTTGTACCAGCGGTTCATCAACCCGGCGGCCTCGCCGGCGCAAATGCTGCGGGTTGCCCGGGCCGCGGCGCTGACCGGCGGCGCGCTCGGCATGGTCCTGGCCACCCAGCTGGCAACCATCATCGATGCGTTGAAGATCTTCTATTCGCTGCTGGGCGCCACCCTCTTCGTGCCGGTGGCCGGCGCGCTGCTGTCGAAGCGTGCGGGATCGCCTGAAGCAATGGCCGCGATTGTGTGCGGGGTCACCACGCTGCTGGCGGTGCAGTTCGGCACCGACCGCACGGGGTGGTGGGACCCAAGCCTGTGGGGGATCGGCGCCGGCGCGATTGGCTTCCTGGCGGCGATGGCCGTGCCGCGCCGGCCCTGACGCGGCGCGTGCGTCACCCCGGCGGCGCCGGCGCGCTGCGCCGGTCGGCGGTACCGGGAAACTCCCGTCCCAGGCACGCGGGACAAATGCCGTGCGAGAACTCGGCGTGGCTGTGGTCGCGCACGTAGGCCTCGATCTGCTGCCAGGCGCCGGCTTCGTTGGGCACCTTCCGGCAGTAGGAACACACGCGAATAATGCCGCGCAGCACCCGGAGTTCCTGCAGGGTGCGCTCGGCCTCGGCACGGGCCTCGTGCTCCCGCCGCCACGACGCCGCCGCCTCGGCCTCGAGTGCCGTCCGGCGCTTCACCATGATGATGCCGACGATGTTCACGAAGCCAAGCACCACCAAATCGGTCCCCAGCGGATTCGGGCGGTCGCCGTACAACCAGAAGATCCGCTGCAGCAGCAGGCCTGCCGAGTACAGCAACGGCGCCGCGATTTGCCGGGGAAACGAATTCGGCATGGCGCCGTAGAAGACGACCAGGAACATCAGGGGCGTCCGAATCGGCAGCTCGGAACCCACCGGCCGCAGCAAGTTCATCCCCAACAACACCGAGATGGTGACCAGGGTGAAGACCAGGACGATGCGCGACAGCGATTCGCGCGTCTCTGCCCGCCTGACAAACCAGATGCCGGCAATGGGCACGAAGAGCGTGACGGCCCTGATCGTCAGGCGAACTTTCAGCCGGGGTAGGTCGGCGGCGAATAGCGACAGGTCCACCCACATGAACCAGGTAAGTGGGAACAGCAGGAGGGCCATCACCGCGCTGGCCAGCCGGCGATCGCTATCGATGCGCAAACGATCGATCACGCTCTCAGCTTAGCTCAGCCGTAGGCGTCGGTCCTCACCCAAGTCGCGTTGGCCTTATTCCGCGCAGTGCGTGGCGGTCGCCGATCGGCCTGACAAGGAACCGCCAGAGGCCCACGGTCGGGAGTGCCAGACGGCCGGCACTTTAGTGCCGGCTTGAACCGCCAGGCATCGCGATTGCAGCAATCAGCCGTCATGGGCCGACCTCACCGCAACAATCGCATTTCCTACGTCGGGCGTTCCACGTTTCTCGTCACCGTTGCAACGCGGGAACGCGTCGATGCCTTTACAGACATCGCGTTCGGGCGCGCGGCCGAGCGCGCATTGCGTGACAGGGCCGTCAAGACGCGGTTTGCACTTCCTGCGTACTGCCTGATGCCGCCGGCAGCACCAGCTGACGGCCTTCTGGCACGGTGCACACACACGGCCCGTTCTGCCGGCCTCACCTGCCGCCAGCCACGTCGATGAACGACGCCGTGGTGAACGACGCCTCGTCCGACAACAGCCAGAGTACGGCGTGGGCCACTTCCTCGGCGGTGCCGCCGCGCCGCATGGGCACGAAGGCCTTCACCCGATCGACGCGGTTCGGCTCGCCGCCGCTGGCGTGAATGTCGGTGTAGATGAAACCGGCGCGCACCGCGTTGACGCGAATGCCTTCCTGCGCCACTTCCTGCCCCAGGCCAATGGTCATGGTGTCGATGGCGCCTTTCGACGCGGCGTAGTCGACGTATTCGCCGGGCGAGCCCAGCCGGGCGGCCCCCGACGACAGGTTGACGATCGCCCCGCCGGCGCCGCCATGCTTCGTCGACATGCGGCGCACCGCTTCGCGCGCGCACATGAACGAACCGGTGACGTTGGTGGCAAACACGCGTTGCAGCCGCGCCGCGTCCATGTCTTCGACGCGTTTCTGGGTTTCGAGAATACCGGCGTTGTTGACCAGTGCATCGAGCCGGCCCAGCTCGCGGTCGCAGGTCTCGAACAGCCGGACCACCTCGGCTTCCACGGCAATGTCGGCCTGCACCGCCACCGCCCGGCCGCCCGCGGACGTGATGCCGTTCACGACGCTCTCGGCCGATGCGCGATCCTTGAGGTAGTTGACGCACACCGCGTAGCCGCGCGCCGCCGCCAGCCGGGCCGTCGCCGCGCCAATGCCCCGGCTCGCGCCGGTGATAAGGACAATGCGGCTCACGGAACGGCGACCCTCAGTTCGGCGCCGTAGAGCATGGTCCGGTCGTTGTCGCGCGCGGACCAGCGCAGCAGCGTTGCCGCGTCCTTCTTCACGAGACCCTCGAACGCCGTTCGGCCATTCACCGACACGACGACAGGCCTC
The DNA here is from genome assembly GCA_050247355.1 of Vicinamibacterales bacterium. Taxonomy (GTDB): domain Bacteria; phylum Acidobacteriota; class Vicinamibacteria; order Vicinamibacterales; family UBA2999; genus 12-FULL-67-14b. The sequence continues at coordinate 113,314 of JBFWUK010000011.1, forward strand.
GAGAAATCAATCGCGTCGGGCGACAGCAGCAGCGTGAAGGCCGCCACGTCGCGGACCTTGGCGTCGAAGACGTTTCCGGTTCGCGTGACATCCACCCGCCCAGACGGTTTGGTGTGCTGAAAGAACCCACGGTCCTTGAGCTCGGTCTCGCGCGAGGCATCCTGGCGCAGTTCGTTGATCACCAGCCAGCGGTGGCGATTGAACTTGTCGGTACGCTCGGTTTCCCACGACAGCTTCGCCGGATGCGCCACGCGCGGGTGTTCGCGGACGAACTTCTCGAATGGCTCACGCTCGGTCGGCCACCATGCCGTGTTGTGGCCGGCGCCGGCCTGCGGCCGGAACACGTACGGCACGCCCATCGACTGGAACCACTTGATGTGCGGTTCCACCTGATAGACGGGATACAGGTTGTCCATTTCTCCGTTGACGATGTAGAGCGGCGCGGTCGACAGGTTGTTGCCGTACATCTCGCCGTCGGCGCCGTTCTGCGGGCTGCGAATCACGGCAATGCTGCCGTTCAGCGGCAGGTACGACGACCACGGGTTGGGCTCCTTGAGCGCCATGTAGTAGACGCCGGTGCCGCCGTCGGAAATGCCGGTGATGTAGATGCGCGACTCGTCGATGTTGTACTTGCGCTTGAGGGTGTCGACCGCGCGCAGGATGTTGTCGATCTGCTCTTCGTCCCACCACTGCGCCGCGGCCCAGCCGCTGGGGTGCAGGTAGATCTGCTTCTCGCCGGCAATGCGGTTCGGATTGCGGCCCGTCACGGACAAACCTGAAGGTTTGTCCCCCCGAGCTGAAGGCGGCACGGGCTGCGGCCTGCCCGCCGTAGCGCCTGGCGCGGAGGCGGGGTTCGGCGAGGGACGGCCGACACCGCCGTGCAGCTGGACGCGCAGTTGCATCGGCGTCGCCGGGTCGTAGTCGGCCGGCACCTCGACGATGTTATTGAAGAAGGGGCCGGACTTCGAGCGCCAGCGAAGGGCGTACTCGCCGCGCTTCTCGTCGCCGTAGAGGCGGCCCTTCTTGAGCCGCGCGTAAGCGGTGTCGAAATCAACGCCGGCCGCAATCAACTCGGTGGCCGCGGTGGCCGCGTCGGCAGGATTCTCCGCGGCAAAGAACTTTTCGAACAGCGGATCAACCGGCGCCTGCCCTTGCGCAAGGGCCATGGCCGTGAGCGATGCGGTCAGTGCCGCGACAACGATTGCGCGCCTCATAGGCCTGCGAGAATAGCGCAAAATTCCGCCAGCACCATGGCCGTCGCCCCCCACACTTTCTCGCCGTCCACGTCGTAGTAGGGCACGTCGATCGGGACGGTCTCGCCGGCGGTGGTCCGCTGGCGGAACTCCCGTTTGACCGTGGCCGGATCGCGCAACTGGCCGAGCGTCGGCTCGATGATGCGCGCCACCTCCCATTCGGCGCGATTGAACAAAGGGCGGCCGGGCAGGTAGCCGACCACGGGATGCAGCAAGTAGTTGCTGACCGGGATGTGCAGCGGCGTCAACCGGCCAAGGACGAGTATCGAGTCGCGCGCGACGCCGATTTCCTCCTCGGCCTCACGGGTGGCGGCCGCCTCGATGGACTCGCCCGCGTCCACGCGGCCGCCCGGCAGCGACACCTGGCCGGTGTGGTTGCGCAACCCGGAACCGCGAACCGTCAGGGCCAGCAGGTCGACGGTGTCGTGGGGATAGACCAGCACCAGCGCGGCGCCGTCCCGGGTGCCCTCGGGTACCTTGAGCGGATCCCACCCCACCCGTGGCGTGGGCGCCATGCGCAGTTGGGCATCGAGGCCGGGCAGCGGCCGCGACAGCGCCTCGCGCAACCGCTGATCCAGATCGGGGGTCACTGCATCAGGTTACTGCAGAGCCGCCTGCGGCGCGTGCCGGCAGGCACCGGGTCGGTCAGCGAGCGGTCTCGCGCGGCCGAATCAGCAGTCCGGTAGTCGAGACGAAGACGTCGAAGTCGGCCGGCTCGTTGACGCGCACGAAGGTGCCGGACCCATACTCCGCATCCAGCAACGGAGCCAGAAAGGCATACCGCGAGCGCAGCGCGAACAGGTCAATCCGCCGCTCGGGCGCCAGGGTGTGCACCGTGCGTGATGCCGAACGTTCCTGCTCGAGGTCATCATAGCGGCCCGCCACGCGATCGAGCTCATAGGCGGTGTGCAGGCCAAGCACGTTGACGACCGGCCGCCACTTGAGGATGTGTGCGTCCACATACAACGCGTCGCCCGCCAGCTCGTAGTAGGTCGACTCGGCACGGCCGGGAATGTGGAAGGTGGCGCCAAACCGCTGCTCGCCCAGTGGACGCACCTCGACGCGCGCGGCCAGCTCCTCTCGGGTCAACGCGCGGTAGCCCTGCATGCCGATCGCCACGCTCGCTGACAGCGCGCCGAGCGAAAGCAGCAACAGGCCGAGCAGCGAGCGGAGGACAAAGCGAAACGGACGGCGGCGCCGCAGCGCGAGCAGGCCGGCCAGCATCAAGGCGCCGCCCAACACGCCGAAGAAGGCGCCGACGATCAGCAGCGGATCAGTCGCCAGGCCTGATGTCATGTACCCACCGTACCACGCACATGAAGAGAACCACCTGGACGGTTTCGATAGATACTCTTAAATCGTGTCGTGGGTAGTACTCGTCCTGGCGGCGGTTCTCTTCTTCCTCTCGATCTGGATCGTGGTGCCCGCGCCCACCATGTTCCTGCTGACCTTCGCCGTCGGCGCGCCCGAGGTCAGCCCCATTCTCCTGGTGCCGGCGATCGTCACAGCGGTGCTGGCGTGGCGGGGTACCGGTCGCGTTCGCCGAGCCGCGTTCGTGCTGGCGGTGTCCGCCAGCGTTCTGTTCGCGGTGCCGCTCGCACGCTACCCCTGGGGAGTCGCGCCGCTCTCGCTCGACACGTTGTTGGCGGGCGTCGACCTGGGGCAATCGCGCCTCAACCGCGGCGTGCCCTTTGCGGCGCCCGAGGGCGTGCAGCTGACGATGGATATCTATCGGCCAATCACCGACGGCCCCCATCCCGCCATCGTCCAGATTCACGGCGGCGCCTGGCAGCGCGGCGCGCCGGGCAACGACGCGGCCTTTGCCGCGCGCCTGGCGTCTCGCGGGCACGTGGTGTTTGCCATCGACTACCGCCACGCACCTGCCTGGAAGTGGCCGGCGCAGCTGGACGATGTGCAGACGGCGTTGGCGTGGATTCGGGAGCACGGTGCCGAGTACGGCGCCGACCCGTCGCGGCTCGCGCTGTTCGGCCGCTCGGCGGGATCGCAACTGGCGATGGTGGCGGGCCTGCAGGACCCGGGCGTATCGGCGGTGATCAGCTACTACGGTCCGGTCAACCTGACGAACGGATGGCGCGAACCACCCCGCCCGGATCCCATCGGCTCGCGTGACGTGCTCGAGGCGATGCTGGGCGGCACCCCCGATCAGATGCCGGAGCGCTACCAGCACGCTTCACCGATTTCCTACGTCTCGGCCAAGGCGCCGCGCACCTTGCTGATCTACGGTTCGCGCGATCACATCGTACAGCCAAAGTACGGCCGCAACCTGCACGCTGCGCTGCGGGCAGCGGGGGCGTCGTCAGAGTTGATCGAAATCCCCTGGGGCGACCACGCGTTTGACGCGCTGCCCGGCGGGCTGAGCGGCCAGGTCGCGTTGTTTTACACGGAGCGGTTTCTGGCCGAAATCTTCGGCCGCTGATTTTCGCGATCTGGGGATTTGGTGATTGGATGATTTAGATCAGGATTTGTGGGTCTCGTGATTTGGTGATTTGGTGATTTGGTGGTTCACGGTCTGGCCGCGGACTCGCCGGGCAAACGGGCGCTTCGGAACATCTCTGCCCAAACAGCCCGGTCTTCGGAACTTAGCAGCTCACCAAATCATCACAATCGCCAAATCAGCGTCCCAAATCACCAAGTCACGAGATCGCGAAATCACGAGATCATCTGCCGATCTGCCCCGCCGCCACCGCCGTCGACGGTCCATGGAACATCGCGTTGAAGATCAGCTTGAACGTCGCGCGCGGCTGCGTGCGGAAGTCCACCTGGCTGCCGTAGGTCACCACGTAGCCCCTCCCGATGCGGAACGACAGGATGTTGGCCTGGTCGCGCAGGTACCCTTCGCCCAGCAGCCAGCCGCTCTGCAATACGTTCTTCGTCGGGTAGCGCGACACCACTTGGGTGTCGATGCCGAAGCCGGGGCGCAGCCGGTAGGCCTGATCCCCTTCGAAGAACACCGGCCACTCGGACGGCATGCCCCACGCCACCGGGTTGTTCACGTCGAACTCGTTCTGCAGGAGCGAACCCGGGCAGAAGAACAGCGACTCCGGATCGGCCACGCGATCGCGCAGCGTCTGCATCAGCCGCGCCGGACTGCTGAACGCATCGCGCAGCGTGGCATCGGCCGACGCCGCCGTGCCTGCGGCCGGCGTGGCCTGCGGACCGAACCGCGGCCGGCCTTCCGGCAACGCCTTCTCGATCGGCAGATCCAGCAGCTCGCGCGCGGTTTCAACGGCGGTGCCAATCGCCAGCAGCGTGCCGCCGTTCTCGACAAACGTCTTCAGCTTCTTCCAGCCCTCGTCGCCCACACCGAACGCCCACGACCACTCTGCCGGATCGTTCCGCTTCGGATCCAGGCCGCTGACGATGCGCGCCTTGGAGGTGCCACTGGGCAGCAGAATGACGTCGTACTTGGCATTGAGATCGCCGGCGAAGTCTTGTGACTTCACGATCTCGTGGTTGATGCCGTACTGCTCGAGCATCCACAGCAGCCAGCCTCCGGGCATGTTGTTGGCGCCCTTCCACAGCCCGACCTTGGTCGCGGGCTTCAGCCGGAAGCCGTCGACGGCAGGCACGCGATCGACGCCGGTCACGGCCGCGCCCATCTCCTTCGCGGCCTTCTCGATAATCGGCTGCGCCGCCGCCGATGGCGGAATCACCCAGGTGCCGGCCGGATGGTTATCGAACGCCTTGGCCGCCCGGTAGATCGGCACCTTGGCCTTCTGCAGTTCGGTCACCGTCTTGAAGAAGCCGTAGGAACCCGGATCGACCAGGTAGGCCCCCTTCGGCCGCGCCGCCACCATCGTCGGTCTCGGCGCGACCTTCTTCACCATTTCGAGCGGCGCCTCGAAAGGCTGTTCGACGACATCAACCGTCACGCCCATCAGCATCCACAGCGTGTGGCCGGTCACGTCGTAGGGCCGCTGCGGCGGTCCGCCCGGGAACAGGCGCAGGTCCGGGTAGACCTGCTTCTCCAGCATGGTCTTGGCGAAGGCGCCGTACGGCTGCGCCGTCTTCACGACATACGAGCCAGCGGCGTACTGCTTGCCGTTGGCGGTAAAAGGCGCGGCGGCGCGGTGAATCTCGACGTCACCGAACTCGAGGATCTCGAGCATCTCGTAGGTGGCGAACTGGTCTCGCTGCGCCGCCGGCACCACGAACGCGTATGGCCCCTTGTCGTAATTCACCCAGTCCTTGTGGACCGTGTAGAAGTTGTAGAGCCACTCGCGGCCGTACTTCGCCACGTGCGACATGCCGGCGATGGCCGCGGTGATGCCGTACTCCATCTGCTGGCCGAGGGTCCAGGTGTCCTTCGAGTACGGCACCGGGAAGTTGCCGCGCGCTTCCTGCGGCCCGAGGGGACGGCCCTTCTGCGGGTTGACGAACGGATCGGCCAGGTTGCCGCCGCTGCTGGCGATCTCGGTCAGGATGCGCGGCTGGCCGTGGTAAATCATGTACTGCCGGGCCGGCGACCACATGTCGTAGCTCTCGTTCCACGCCACGCCCTCTTTACCCTCACCCAGCAGTGCCGACGCCATCGCCTGGCCCACGGTCGCCTGGCCCAGCGCCAGCAGCGGGTGGATGTTGCGGTCGAACGGATCGGTGAAGGGCGGCACGAAGATGCGCGAGCCCTGCGGCCCCTGCTGGTGCATGTCGTGCGAGATGATCGGCTTGTACTTGTTCTGCACCAGCTCGATGTTCATCCGCGTTTCCTTCTGCGTGAACATGAACCAGTCGCGGTTGTCGTCGTGGCCGACGTACTTGTGGTACAGGTCCGGATACACGCGATTGAACGGCGTGCCCTTGGTCTTGTACCAGTGATCGATCACCAGGTGCTGGCCGTCGGGATTCTGCGACGGCACCATCAGCACCACCGAGTTGTCGAGGATTTCGCGAATCTGCGGCGAGTTCTCGGTGGCCAGCCGATGCACGATGTGGATGATCGCCTGGCCGTTCGAGACCTCCGTGGAATGGATGGTGGCGTAAAGGAAGTAGAACGGCTTGCCTTCGGCCGCCAGCGCGCGGGCCTCGCTGTCAGAGAGGCCGCGGGGATCGGCCAGCCGGTTGTTGATCTCGACCAGGCGGTCGAACTTCGCCAGGTTCTGCGGCGAGCTGATCCGCAGCAGCGGATAGCTGTTCCCCATTGTCGTCTTGCCCAGCTCCTCGTACTTCACGCGATCGGTCTGCTTCGCGATCAGCTGGAAGTACTCGAGGATCTTCGGATAGCGGGCCAGCTCGCCGTCGGCGCCGATCTTGAAGCCGAAGAACTGGTCGGGAGCTGGGACACCCTGCTGCGCGGCAACGCGGCCGTCGGACAGCGACACCAGGGCGAGCAGAGACAGGGCGGTGAGGAGCGTTCGCATTCGGGGATTCTACCCCCGTAATGGGGCGGCATTGGGGCGGCACTAAAGTGCCGCCCCTTCTGGCACGGATTGTCAGCCGCGCTTGCGCCAGCGCGGTCCGTGAATCGCCAGGTCGACCGCATCACCCGGGGTCTGGACCGAAAGGCCATCGGCCCGGGCGTCGCGAATGAACTTGGCGTCGACCCGGTGAATCCTCATGCGGACGAGCTGGTCTTCCGACACGGTAACGAAGCCGACGTCGCGCATGGCCTTGATGTAATCGGGTGTCACGCGGTGGATGCGGAACTTCACGAGCTGGGCGATGCTCATGCCGCCGAAGCCGAGCGCCTTCAACTGGTCCATCTCTTCCGGCTTCACGCCGTGGATCCGCATCTTGACCAGGTCTTCGGCGGCCACGTCCTTGTAGCCGCGCGAGTTGAGCGCGGCGATGAAGTCGCCCGTGACCCGGTGGATCCGGAACTTGACCATCTGGTCGATGCTCATCGAGGCAAAGCCGGCGCTCTTCAACCGATCGATCTCCTCGGGCGTCACATTGTGAACTCGCATCTTGATCAGGTCTTCCGCCGGCACGTTGCGGTAGCCGCGCGATTCAAGGGCGCGGACGAACTCAGGCGTCACGCGGTGAATGCGGAACTTGATCAGCTCCTCGACCGACTGGCCGCGAAAGCCGGCGGCCTGCAGGGCCTTGATGTTGGCGGGCGTGGCGCCGTGAATGCCCATGCGGACGAGGTCGTCCACGTTGATGCCCTTGTAACCAACCGCCGCGAGGTCGCGCACGAACTCCGGCGTCACGCGGTGGATGCGCGTGCGAACGATGTCGTCCAGCGACAGGTTGGCATAGCCGGCCTGGGCCAGGCCGCGGACATGCGCAACCGTCACGCCAATCACCGCGAGCCGGACGATGTTGTCGGTGGAGAGGGAGCGGTAGCCGGCGGCCCCCATGTTGGTGATGAAGGCCTGGTCGGCCGTGAAGGCGTAGGTGCCGTTGCCGCGGCCCTGGTCGAACGAACCGGTGAACCGGAACGTCCCGGCCTCGCGCGTCCAACTGAACTGGACGTCGTTGGCGGTGCTGGCCAACGCCGATGCCGGAAGCCCGACCAGGTCGCGCAGCTTGACGCCGAACCCCCAGCGATTATCGCCGGCGTTGCCACGCAGATTGATCTGCACGCGCGGCTCCCCGTCATCGTCCCGCCACGTGTTGCGGGAATCGGCGGTCCAATCACCCGACACAGATGCGGTCTGGAGTTCCCGGGCCGCAGACCTGTCCGCCGTAGCGCGAAGCGCGAAGGTGGATGGCGCAGAGGCCAACGGGGCCGCAGATGACGCAGATGACGCAGAAAGAATGACCAGGGCTAGGGCGGCAAGTCGTCGCATCGCAGTGACCTCGAACCATTTGATGGATCGAGGTCACCGGAAGGTTGTCGTCCGCAATCCGCCAAAGGCTTTGGCGGGACTATCGCAGAATTTCCTCGAAAAACTTCAACGCGCGGGGGTCTTTCGATTGGCCGAGCCAGAACATGGCCTGCTTGCGCACGGCCGGGTTCTTGTTGGTCCGGGCCTGCTGGATGAGCAGGGGCACGCCTTCGGCCTTCGGCAGCTGGCTGAGCGCGAACACGGCCTTCTTCTTTACCTCGGTGTCGGGGTCGTTCTCGATCGCGGCGGTGATGGTGCCGACCGCCTTCTGGCCCGCCCGCTGTGCCAGCCAGAACAGGGCGTTGCCGCGGACGCTGGTGGTGGCGCCGTTGTTGGCCAGGCCGATCAGCTCGTCGAGCGGCTGCTGGCCGTCGGTCAGCGCCAGGACGGTCACCGCCGAGTCGTTCAGCCGGCGTGTCGAGTTGGCGCCCATGAACGTCTTCATGAAGGCGACGCTGTCGCCCACCGGCACGTTGTTGAACCAGTGCACCGGCTTGCCGCCGGCATCGAGCGGGCAGTTGTCCGAGTAGGTCCGGATGCGCGTGATCTGCTTGTTCTCGACGCGGAACATGACGAAGAAGAAGTCCGCGGGCTCCAGCCGGATCGGGTCGGTCGACTGCGAGTAGCGATTGCCGTTGTTCCAGTAATCGCACATCTCGTGCTCACCGTCGATGAGCGGCTGGGTGTAGCCGATCCAGGTCGGCTCGGTGAGCGTGGCGGCTAGGGCCTGGAGGTCCTTGCCGACGTTGGTGGTGGCGTGCGGTTCGAGACGCCCGTTCGAGAGCCGGGGTGTCTGGGCGGCGGCGGCCGCCGTCAGGAGGACCATCATGCAGGCAACCCTAAAGGGTTGCCTCCACCAGAAGGCTCTCATTTGTTCAGGATCTCCATCAGGTAGTCCATGGCGACCTTCGACTTGGTCATCAGCGACAGCTTCTGCACCATCTCGCGCTTCATGGCGGGATCGGTTTCCTTGCGGGCGATGGCCACCAGCGAATCGGCGTTGTTCTGCACGAACAGCGCGTTGATCACCTGGCGCTTGATGTCGGCCTCCTTCTCCTTGGCGTAGATGCCGACCAGCGCGTCGCCGGTCTTGGTGCGGCCCATGGTGCCCAGGTGACGCACGGCGGTGCGGCGGAGATCGGCGTTCTGTTCGCTGTTGGCGACCTCGATCAGGCGGGTGGCGTCGCCGCCGACGAACAGCGACTGCAGGATCTGCCGCTTGACGTCGACGGTGCCTTCCTTCTGGTACATCTGCCACAGCTCTTCACGGGCACCCATCACGCCGAGCTGGCGCACGGCTTCCTGTCGCAGTTCGGGCGTCTTCTCGGTGTTGGCCGCGGCCAGCACGCGTTCCTTGTCGCCGGCCACCATGAACGAGCGCAGGATCTGGCGCTTGATGTCGACGTCGTTCGAGCCGGCGTAGATCTCGGCCAGCACCGCGCGGTTCTGCGCCGAGCCATGCACGCCGAGGTACTGGATGGCGCGGCGCTGCACGTCGGGATTGGAGCCGCCGCGGGCGACCGTGGCCAGCACCGTGCGGGCGCGGGTCGAGTTGCTTTGCGCCAGCACGAACAGCGCGCGCGCCTTCAACTGCGGCGAGGCGGTGCCCTGCAGCAGCTTCTCGAGCATCGGCACGGCCTGTTCGGGATCGGAATGCTGCAGCCCCTGGATGGCGAGCAGCTTCAGCTCTTCATCCGACTCGGCCTCGGGGCGCGGCGCCTGGCCGGCGTTCTGGCGCACCTGCAACTCGAGGGCTTTGGCATCGGCAATCCAGCGGCTCTGCGGATAGGCGCTGACCATCTGGCCGAGCGCGGCGAGGGCGTCGGCCTGCTGGTTGAGTTTGTCGAGCGCATAGGCCTTCCAGTAGAGCGCCGCGTCGATGCGGCTCGAGTTCTTGGAGTCGATGACCGAGGTGAACTGGTCAACGGCACGCGCCCACTGGCGGCGTTCGAGGGAGTCCTGGCCGCGCTGGTAGGTCTCGTCGGCGCGCTGGCGGCGCTCGGTTTCCCGCTGCTTGGCCTCGTCTGCGCGCCGCCGGGCTTCGTCCTCGCTCGAGCGCTGGCCGTCGAACCGGTAGATGCCGGGCGACAGCACCGCGCCGGCGTCGAGCAACGCCAGATCGGCGAGGCGCGAGGCATCGATCATCGCCGGCAACTCGGCGAGATGCGAGAGATCGACAAGCCGCGGCAGGTCGGCCAGCTGTGGCAGCATCGACAGGTCCGGCATGGGGGGTATGACCGGCAGTGGCGGGATCACCGGCATCGCCGGCATGACCGGCAGCGGCGGTATGACCGGCGTCGCCGGCATGGCCGGAAGCGCGGGAACAACCTGAGCGGAGGCCAACGCCGGCATGGCCAGCGCGCCGCACATCACCGCAATCCGACAGGTCTTGACTACTGCTCTCATCGTTCGTTCTCCATCTGAGGCAACGCTTAAGGTTGCCTCCACGTTCTATTTCTTGCGTTCTGTTTCTCGCCGCGCTATGAAATCGGCTGCGGCAGCCGGCCTTCGACTCCGCTCAGGCCATGGTCGCCAGCCTCGCGACGACCGGGTTGGGTTCGGTTACGCATCTCCGAAGCAATCACGCGCACGCGGAACAACAGGTCCTGGGCGGTGATGCGATCTTTCAAGTCAGACAACTCGTTAGACGTGACGTCGGCCGGAGCGTTGGCAATCTCCAGCAGCACACGCTCGAGATCCTCGAGCACGTCGACCACGCCGGCGTCGCCCGACTGCGCCGCCGACTGGCGAATCAGGCGATTGATGGCTACCAGGTCCGAGGCACGTTCCTGCTCGCCGGCAAACATGTCGGCCTGGTCGACGTCGTTGTTGACCAGTTCGGTCAGCATCATCTGCGTGCGATCGAGGTGATCGCCGACGGCGGCGTGCAGCACGCGAACGGGTGACGCATCGGCGACCACGCCGCTTTCGGGGGCGACGCCGGCCGGCACACCACCGGTGAACCGGCCGGCCATGAACGCCACCAGCACCAGCGCGGCAATACCGCCGGCCAGCGCCCACTGCGGGAACCAGAACAGGGCCTTCCAGGTACTCGCCGTATTGGCGTCCAGCTGCGGCTCGAGCCGCGCCCACACGTCCCGCTCGAAGCCGGGACGCGCCTCCGCCGGCGCCGCCGTCTCGACCAGCATGAGCACGCCGCGCAGCCGGGCATTCGCCGCCTGGCAGCCGCCACATTCAGCAAGGTGGGTGTCGACGCGCGACTCGTCCGCGCGATCGGTCTCGCCGTAGTAGTGGAGGATCAGTTCTTCTTCCGACAGGTGTTGTGTCATGGTTCCCCGGCCCCCATAAAGGGGGCCCTACGGATTACGCCTGGACGAACGGTTCGAGCGCGTGCCTCATCTTTTTCACCGCGCGAAAAATGCTGTGCTTGGTCGCGCTGGTCTTCATCCCGAGCTTCTCGCCGACTTCCTCGATCGACATGCCCTCGACGTGACGCAGCGTGAAGGCGGCGCGCTCGAGCGCGGTCAGCAGGGCCAGCGCCTCGTTCACGCGATCCGAGATCTGCGTGCTGGCGGCCATGCGCTCCGGCGTCGGCTGCGCTTCGGCGCCGCGCTCGCTGAGCGGCCCCTGTTCGAGATCGGCCGGGTCGTGCGCGTCTTCACGGTGCCGCCGGCCGCGTATCAGGTCGATCGAGCAGTTCACGGTGATCCTGTGCAGCCAGGTGCGGAAGTCAGCCCGGGCCTCGAATCGGCTCAATTGCTTGTGGGCCTTGAGCCACGCCTCCTGCACCACGTCCTCCGCATCCTGCGCGTTGCCGGTCATCCGGTGCGCCAGCGAGAAAACGTAGCGGGAATGGCGATCGACGAGCGCTCGAAACGCCTCGCGGTCGCCGTCGCGGGCCTTGGCGACCACTGCCGCGTCGCGTTCATCCATCCCTCCTACTTCGACGGGGTCCGGGCGAAACGGTTGGCTCCTCAAAAGGGGGGCTCAGGTGCTGCGGTGCTTGGGTGCTGCGGTGCTTAAGTGCTTCGTGTAGCGAGTCTTAACCGTTTAGAATCAATGCTTTACGCTTGCGAAAACGGTCGGGTTGGCCGCATTATTCTGCCATGGACCCACGATTTCCGACCGGCAAGTTTGTCTTCAACCCCCACCCGACCCCCGAAACCCGCAAGCAGAACATCGCCGCCATCGGCAGCCTCCCTGGCGAGCTCAAGGCTGCGCTGGCGACCGCCCGCGTCGACCAACCCTACCGCGAAGGCGGCTGGACCGCCCGCCAGGTGGTGCATCACGTAGCCGACAGCCACATGAACGCGTTTGTCCGCTTCCGGCTGGCGCTGACCGAGGACAAACCCAGCATCAAGCCCTACAACGAGGCGGAGTGGGCCAAGCTCGCCGACTCGCTCACCGAGGATCCCGCGCTCTCGGTCCAGATCCTGGAGGGCCTGCATCACCGCTGGCACCGCATGCTCGAGTCGCTGGCCGACGCCGATTTCGCCCGTGAGGCGATTCACCCCGAACACGGTCCGCGCACGCTCGACTGGTTCCTGCAGTTGTATGCTTGGCACGGCCGACACCATGTCGCGCACTTGAAGCTCACGGCTCCCTGACGGGAGGGCACGGACAGCTCCCGCCGGGAGGGCACTTCTTGTCGGGAGGGCACTTCTTGTCGGGAGGGCACTTCTTGTCGGGAGGGCACTACTTGTCGGGAGGGCACTACTTGTCGGGAGGGCACTACTTGTCGGGACAGTCCCGACAGGAATCAACCACCTCCCGACAGAGTTCAACTCCCGACGTGGCACTGAGACACTCGCGGCAGCGAAGGAGCTAGCATGCTGAGCGAATTTAGGGAATTCATCGCCAAGGGCAACGTCATGGATCTCGCCGTCGGCGTGATCATCGGCGCCGCCTTCCAGAAGATCGTCGACTCGCTGGTCAACGACCTGGTCATGCCAATCGTCGGTTTCGCGCTGGGTGGCACCGACTTCAGCAACATGTTCCTGGTGTTGACGCAGGGCGCCGAGGTGGCGGGGCCCTATGCCTCGCTGGCCGACGCGCGGACGGCCGGCGCCGCCGTGTTCGCTTACGGCTCGTTCATCACCCAGGTGGTGCAGTTCCTCATCCTGGCGTGGATCGTCTTCCTGATGGTCAAGGCCGTTAACAGGGTGCGGCGAACCGCTTAGCCGCACCTGACGGGGTGGCACTGCTTGACGGGGAGGCACTGCTTGACGGGGAGGCACCGCTTGACGGGGAGGCACCGCTTGACGGGGCCGCACCGCTTGACGGGCTGGATTCCCCGTCCATGATCACTCCCCCGTCAAGAAGTGAAGCCCCGACAGGCGGTGCAACCCCGGCAGCGCAGTACAATTGTTTCATGTCTGTATCGCTGACGCCTCGCGAGCGCGCCCACCTCAAGGCACGCGCGCACGCCCTCGAACCCAAGGTGATGGTCGGCCACGGCGGGCTGACGCCGGCGGTCATTGCCGAGATCGATCGCGCCCTGACTGCGCACGAGCTGATCAAGGTGAAGATCCTGGGCGACGACCGCGAGGCCCGCGAAACCATCGGCGACGAGATCTGCGCGGCCACCGATGCGGCGCCGGTTCAGCGCGTGGGCAAGATCATCGCGCTGTGGCGGCCGAAGCCAGCCCCCGTCAAGGAGTGACGCCCCGTCGAGTAGTTCCGCCCCGTCAAGCAGTTCCGCCCCGTCAAGCAGTTCCGCCCCGTCAAGCAGTTCCACCCCGTCAAGCAGTTCCGCCCCGTCAAGCAGTTCCGCCCCGTCAGAGTCTGAACAGGTAGCTGACCTTCAGGAAGAAGCCGTCAACGGTCCGCTTCAGCCGGGCCGTCCGCGGATCCTCATCCACATTCGCCAGCGTGTTGCCGTAGCCCGCGAACACCACCGTGCCCGGCGTCGGCTGGTACGAGAACAGCCAGTCGGCGCGGAACGACTTCGTGTAGGTCTTCGCCGCGCGGTCGAAACCACCCGCCGCATTGCGGATGTAGATCGGCAGGTTGGTCCGCGAATCGTCGCGCAGATCGTCCTGCCAGTCGCTGTTGTACTCGCCGACCATGCGGACGAAGATCGACCGCGACAACTGGTACTCCGCCTTCAGCCGCGGAATACGGCGGATGCCGACAATCGAGCCGTCCGTGCGGCGGCGGAACGACTGCAGTTGATAGCGGGCGTCCACGCGCAGCTTGTCGGTAGGTTTCCACGCCGCGCCGACATTGAGAAAAATGATGTCGGCCGACGACCACTCGTAGAAGTTCTCGTCCTTGCCCCACAGCACCAGCGCGTCGAACTCGACTCCGGCGCGCTGCGGCGTGGTGGCCGAGAACACGTAGTCGAGATTGGGCAGCCGCGGCGTGCCGACGAACGGCTCGAACTCCAGGCCGCTCGCGCCCTGCCGGCCCAGGAGATAGTTGGTGTAGAGGCCCTGGTCGTAGCCGAAGGTTTCGAACAACACCGAGCCGCCGACGCGCCAGCCGCCGCGCAGGGTGAAGTTGTTGTTGAAGTGCAGCTTGCGATCCTGAGACGACCGCCCGGCCATCAGCTCGTCGTACTGCCAGGTACCGTCGACCACCACGTCGCTGCTCCACCGCTCGAGCACGCTGCCGGGCTTGCCGTACGTGATCACCGCGTGATTGAAGTTGCCCGAGGCAATACCGGTGCGCGAGATGAAGCCGGCGGCGGCGCGGAAATCGGGGTCGACGCCGCGCACCGTATAGCGCATGGCGAAGCGGCGCCCGGTACGGGCAAACACACCTTGCCACAGTGGTGCGGTGACGATCGCCGCGGGCGAGGCGGTGCGGCTGACCGCGCCCTGCAGCGTCAGGCTGTAGATGTCTTTCCAGATGAACCGGGCATCGCTGCCGATGACGCGGTTGGACCGACCGCCGTCGATGCGATCGGTGTAGACCAGCGCCGCCTTCGAGCGGGCGCCGACGTCCTGCTGCACGCGCAGGATGTTGAAGACAGGATAGTCGTCGCCGCTGAACGACAGCGACTGGTCGTCAACCGCCGACAAGTACGCAAGATTCGTGCGGCCGGTGATCTTGCCGGTGACCTTGGCCGCGGCCAGCGGCGCCACCACGCGCCGGGTGTAGATCAGGTTGTTCGGCGTCGCGAACTGCTCGATGCCGTCGAGGAAGAACGGCCGCTTCTCTGGAAAGAACAGCGCCTGCCGCGGATCGAAACTGAACTGGCCGGCGTCCGACTCGACCTGCGAGAAATCCGGGTTCACCGTGCCGTTCATGGTCAGGTTGGGCGTGATGCCCCAGCGCAGGTTCATGCCGAACTCGGGACGCGACGCGTCGTAACTCCAGCCGCTCGCGCTGTCCTGGCCATCCAGGCGGGTCGTGCCCACGGGGTTGAGGTCGAGCACCAGGCCGCGGCGCAGGTCGGTCAGCGACTTCAGCTTGCCGGCCTGCGCCAGGAACGACGAGCCTTCGCGCTTTGCCGGCGCCCAGCTGTCCTCGACGCCGCGCTGCGGAATGACGCGGGTGACGTGAATGCCCCAATCCTGCTGCGCCGACGACTGGTAGCGCACGCTCTTGAACGGAATGCGAATCTCGACTTCGTAGCCGTCGCCGGTGAGCCGGCCCTTTGACTGGAAAACGTAGTCGGGTGTGAGGTCGGGCGACTCGCGGCCCTGCGTCAGGCCGGTGAAGCCGCCGCCGCTGCCGCGCGTGCCTTCCGACAAGGCGCCATCGAGCTGCACCCCGAGGGGGTTGACGCCGAACACGAACGCCTGGCGGCCGTCGTTGTAGGTGCTGAGGAAGATGATGATGTGATCGTCCGACTGGATGCGATCGCGATCCGCCAGCGTGGCCCGCACCGAGCCGGCCGGCGCCGATGCGCGAACCCCGAAGTGCATGGCGGTTGGCGAATACCACACCAGCACGTCGGTGGCGTGGTCGGCCGGCTCGCCGTCGACCGGCGCATAGCGCGAGAACCCGCCGAGCACGGCCGCCTGCGCCCACACCGCCTCGGTCAGCTGGCCATCGACCTCGATCGACTCGTCCACCCGCGGCGGCACCACGTCGAGGCTGCCGAAGCGGCCATCGTAGATGCGGGTCATGCCCGGAGCGCTGGCCGGAGCCAGCGGTTGCGCCAGGGCGGGAACAGACGCGGCTATCGCCGCGAAGAAGACGAGAAACGCATGCATGAGGTGCTACGACGATAGCATGCGCTCTCGATCTGGGACGGGGAGTGGTACCGATAGCCGCGGGACGGCAGCAGCCTCACCCCCTGGCCGCCAACCACCGCAAGAACTGATCGACGCCGGAAATGCCGTCGAGCTTGTGAGTGGCCGCGGTGGGCCGCAAACCTACCAGCACGCTGATGCCGTTGGTGATCGCCCTGAACGCATCCTCGTCCGTGATGTCGTCGCCCAGGTACGCCACCCACGACGCCCGACCCGTCCGCGCCTCCACATCCGCCGCAATCCAGCGCGTGGCATCGCCCTTGTGCCCGTTGATGTTCGGCAGGTATTCGACGACGGCGTTGCCATCGAGTCGGCGGACGAGACGCTCGGCAATCCAGGGCACGGCCAGGATGTCGGCCCGCGCGAACACCGCCTCGTGCTGCTCGGGTGGCACGCCCCGGGCATGCACCGCCACGCTGGCGCCTTTGTCTTCAATCAGCGTGCCCGGGACCTCGAACGCCAGGCGGCTGAGGGCCGCCGCCAGCCCGTCCACGCGTTGCGCCGCGGCGCTCAAGTCGGGATGCGCCGACCTCCGGCCCTCGATCTCGATCTCCAGGCCGTGGAGGCCGGCGTGGTAGATGTGATCAGGCAAACAGGTACGGGCGCGCAGGTCGTCCAGGCGGCGGCCACTGACAATCCCGACCGTCACATGCGGCTGCTGCGAGATGCGTTCGAGGCAGTCCCGGCGGGCGGGCGTCAGTTGTGGTGCTGCCGGATCGGGGTTGAACTCGGCAAGGGTCCCATCGAAGTCCAGCAGGAGAATGAAGGCACTGTCGGCAGGGCGGCCGGCGACCGCGGCCTGCACTTCATCTAACACCCCTTCATTGTGCCGGGAAAAGCACTCCGGATGCGAGTCGGCCATGCGGATCAAGGCTGAGCTTGAGGGCGCGCATGCCGTCAATGCCGGCTGAGCCATACAGCCGCCTCAGCAGTTCCTGCTTGATTGGATTGCGCCCCACGCCGTGTTCCGCGAGCGGGCTGCCGCCCATGGCGATCACCGCATCGCCCAGCGCCAGCACCGCCTCCTGCCCCTTCTGCACGTCATCGGCGCTCCTGGGGATCACGTTGGGATGCACGTTGCCGTCGGAGATGTGTCCCCACACCGCCAGATCGAGGTCGCGCTCGGCGAACAGCCGCCGGCACACGCGCATCATCTCGGCGAAATGCTCGAAGGGAACAATCATGTCGGCCGCCGTCTTGTAGATCCGCGAGTCGATCCTTTGCTGCGCCAGGGCGACGCGGCGATTGACGCCCGCGGGCACGGCCTCGCGCAACTCCGCGAAAGCTGCCGCACGCGACCGGTTGCCCGGCAGCGCGATCTCCGCATCGTCCAGGGCGCCGTGGCGATCGAGCAGCGCGCAAAAGCGCCGGAGCGGTGCATCGGCGGCGTCAAGGTCGCGCGCAGATTCCAGTTGCTGCCACAAGTCGGCATCAGCGGCCGCAGCCGGCAGTTCGATCTCGACCAGCAGGAGAATGCCGGTTCCCGACGGCAGGGCGATCTCGAGCTTGCGGTCGATGCCATCTTCGCGAACGACGGCAATCGATCGCGCGTCGATGTGCTCGATGGCTGACACGTCGATGCCGTGCGGGTCGCGCGCGCGCCAGGTCTGCCGGGCGGCGGTCCGCAGCTCCCCGGCCAGCCGAATGCCCGTTTCTTCGTCGGCGACCGGCACCAGCGCGTTACACCTGGCCGCGGGTCGCGCGGCGGTACGAAACACCACGTCGGTGATGATGCCAAGCGTGCCTTCGGCGCCAATGAACAGGTCCACCAGATCCATCTCCGGCGAGATGCAGTACCCGGCCGAACACTTCGGCACATCCGGCATCCGCAGCGCCGGCAGCGACACCAGGCTCGAGGCGAGCCGGAGGCCGCGCGTCAATTCCAGCACGTCGCCGTTGGCCAGGACCACGGTCAGGCCATCGACCCATGGGCGAACAGTGCCGTACTTGAACGTGGCCGCGCCGGCCGCGCAGGTGGCGACGGCGCCTCCCGCCGTGGCACCGAGATAGGTCGGCACGGGTGGCAGCCACCGGCCCACGGCGGCCAGTTCATCCTGAACGGCCTGCAGCGTGACGCCGGCACCGGCGCGCACCCGCTCGCCGTCGATCTGCAACGCGGTCAATCGCTCGGTGCTCAACACGACGTCGCCGAACGGCGTCGCTCCCCCGGTCAGCGAAGATTGGGCGCCGACGACGAGGACTCGGTCGAGCGAGCCACGCAGCACGTCCGACACTTCCGCCACCGTGCGCGGTCGCACCACGCCTGCAGCATGTCCGCCAGGGAAATGCGCCGCGTCGTGGAGGAAACGCTCGATAAGGTCTGGGCTGCGCTCGATGGGTGTCACCGATAGTGATTGTACCGCCCGGCCTCGCCCCTGCTTTCGTCACCATCAAACGCACGCACCCGATAGCGGACCAGCGGCGATGGCCGCAGAATGGGCGCATGCTGCAGGACCTCTCCCGCGACCTTCGATACGCCGTGCGCGCGCTCACCGCCGCGCCGGCGTTTGCCATTGTCGCCATCCTGACCCTGGGGCTGGGCGTCGGCGCAAACACGGCCATCTTCAGCGTGATCAACAGCCTGTTGCTGCAGCCCCTGCCTTATCCAGACCCCGAGCGTTTGCTGTTCGTAGACGGCGCCCTGACCAGGCCCGAAGGCGAGGTCAGCTTCCAGCTGTCGTACCCGGACGTGCGGGACATTGCCAACGAGTCGCGCACGATCGCCGCGGCTGCCCCGTGGACCAACAACTGGGGGCTGGCGCTCGAAGGCAGCGACGGCGCGCAGCGGCTCGAAGCCAACTTCGTCGGAAGCAACTACTTTGGGGTCCTCGGCGGCGTACCGCTGATGGGGCGAGTGTTCAGCGAAACCGACCACGCGCTTGGGGCCGACGGCACGCTGGTGGCGATCCTGAGCGAAGGCACGTGGCGGCAGCAGTTCGGCGCCGATCCGGCAATTGTCGGCCGCGACGTGCGGTTGCAGAATCGCGTATTCACGATCGTCGGCGTCATGCCCGGTTCGTTTCACGATGCGGCGGCCAGCCAGGGCTCGCGCATCGGCGTCTGGGTGCCAATCGAGCGGGCGCCGGAAATCTTCGGCGTGGTCGACCTGTCGGCTCGCGCCAGCCGGATGATGTGGGTGGTGGCGCGGCTCGCTCCGGGCGCCTCGGTCGCGTCGGCGCAGGCCGAACTGGCGGCCCTGGGCGCTCAGATCGCCGCCGCCAACCCGGCCACCAACGCGAACTTTTCCTACAAGGCGGCAGCTTTCGACAGCACCTTCTTCGCCGATGCGCGGCAACCCCTGTGGCTGCTGCTGGCAGGATCGGTGTTCGTGCTCCTGATCGGTTGCGTCAACGTCGCCAACCTGTTGCTGGTACGTTCCGCCGGCCGCGCGCGCGACATTGCCGTTCGCTTTGCCATCGGCGCCTCGCGCGGGCGGATCGTGCGCCAGCTGTTGGTCGAGAGCACGCTGCTGGCCCTGGCCGGCGGCCTGGCCGGCGTGACGCTGGCGATCTGGTTGACGCCGGCACTGGTCGGGCTGTCAGGCATCGATCTGCCGGCGTTTGCCAGTGTCGCGGTTGACGGCGTGGTGTTGTCGGCCGCGCTGCTCACGTCGCTGACATGCGGGCTGCTGTTCGGCCTGGCTCCGGTCTGGCGCGCCACGCGCGTCAGCATGCGCGACACCATCGCGGCCGGCGGCTCGGGCCGTGTCGCTCGCTCGTCGCGAACGGCGAGGCTGCTGGCCGGTCTCGAAGTGGCCGCGGCGTTCGTGCTCGCGGCATCGGCGTTGCTGATGCTGCAGAGCTTCTCGGCGCTCACCAGCACCGACCTGGCCTTCCGCGCCGATCGCCTGCTCACGGTCAGGCTGGAACTGCCGCGGGATCGCTACGCCACGCCGCAGTTGCGCGCGCAGGCGGGCGGGCAACTGCTGGAACGATTGCAGGCGCTGCCGGGCGTGTCGCACGCGATAATCTGGGGGCCAAGCATGTTCGCGCGATCGACGTGGGTCACGTTTTTGGCACCAGCCGATCAGCTCACCCGAGACGACGAGCGGCTGATGGTGTGGCGGCACAGCACCAATCCAGGCGCGCTCGAGGATCTCGGCGTGCGGCTGGTGGCCGGCCGCGACTTCGCCGACACCGACACGCTGCGCGCGCCGCTCGTGGGGATCGTGAGCGAAGCGGCAGCGGCGCGCCTGTGGCCAGGCCAGGACCCGGTCGGCCGGCAAGTGCGCAGCGGCAGCGGAGCGACGGCGACGACCACCACGATTGTCGGCGTGGCCGCCGATGCCCGCCATCGCGGCCGCTTCCGCTTCAGCCGCGGGGCCGCGGCTTACGAACCGCAGTTGGATATCTACTACCCGTACGCGCAGTCGCCCAACAGTTTGGTGACGTTCGGCGTCCGCACCCTTGGCGACGCCAGCGGCTTGACGAGCGCGGTGCGAGCCGCGATTGCCGGCTTCGACCCTGCCCTTCCCGTCTACGACGTGGAATCCCTCGAGAACCGGATGCGGACCGAAGAATTGCCGGTCGCGTTCGCCGCATTGCTGCTCAACATCTATGGCGGCCTGGCGATCCTTCTGGCCGGGATTGGCGTCTACGGCGTGCTCGCGTCGGGAGTGGCGTCGAGGCGCCGCGAGTTTGGCATCCGCTCGGCGCTCGGCGCCAATCCCGCGAGACTGCTCGGCAGCGTGGTGACCGAAGGGCTTACTGTTGCGCTGGTGGCCATCGTGTTTGGTTTTGGAGTGACATCGGCGCTCACCCGCGCTTGGGGAGGAATGGTGTTCGGCGTCGAGCCGGGCAACGTCCTGCCGCTGGCGATCGCGGCGGCCGTTCTCGTCGCGCTGTCGGTCGCTGCCAGTATCATTCCAGCCCTGCGCGCATCACAGGTCGATCCGGTTCAGGTGCTCCGCACCGAGTAGTGAATCAGAAGACCCGCGCTGCCAGGCCAAGCAGCGCGAGTCCAGTCGCGGCCTGCAGTGTCCTCCGCGTCCACGGCGAGACGAACCATCGCCGCATGGCGTCAAGGCCGGTCGACCATGCCGCATGGCAGAGAAACGCCAGGCCGACGTGCGACGACGCCAGCAGCGGGTAGTAAAGCCGTGACGCGCCCGCCGGAATGAACGTCGGCACCACCGACAGGTAGAAGCTGATGATCACCGGGCTCAACAAGTTGATGGCGAGCCCATCGCCGAAGTACGCGCCGGCGTGGCTGCGCTCGGCAGCGGTGCCCGGATCGAGCGACATGCGGATGCCGCCGTCTGGCTGGCGCCAGGCCCGCCACAGGCTCGACATGCCCAGGAAGGCCAGGAACAGGGCGCCGGCAATCTTGATCGCGGAGAGCGATCCCGGCCAGAACGCAATCAGAACGGACAAGCCGAGGCCACAGGCCGTGGCAATCGTGGTGTTGGCGAGAGCGGCGCCGAGGGCGGTGACGTAGCCGGCACGCCGGCCGCCCTCGAGCGTATTCCTCACCACCACCGCCGTCGTCGACCCCGGGGTGACGACGAGGATGAAGGTGAAGGACAGGTAGGCGAAGAAACTTGGGTCCAGTCCCGTCGGGATCACTTCCTCAGCACGGCCGCGTTCGAGGTGGCTTCCGCGTGATAGCGCTTCTCGCCCGCCTCAATTCGCACCGCGAGCTTGTTGGCCGACGGCGGCAGCGGGCAGGTCGTCCACGGGTTGTAGGCGCACGGCGGGTTCTGGGCGCGATTGAAGTCGAGCGTGACCTTGCCGTCGGCCGTGGGAGCGTCGGTGTAGAGGAAGCGCGCCGATGGATACGTGGCGTCGGCGCTGGTGAGATCGCGGAACACGAACCACAGGCGATCGCCGGACTTCCACGCTTCCATGTTCGCGGTCTTGCCGCCGATGGTGACGGCCACCGTGCCGGGCACGGTGAACGGCTCGAGGTCGCCGAGAATGGTCGGCGCCTGCACCACCTTCGGCTTGGCCAGCGGTGTGAACGTGCCGGTGACGACCATTGCCGGGTTGGTGGGATACCACTTGAGACCCGAGAAGCCGGTCCTGAGCGGCGCGCGCTGATCGCGGACGCGAATGGCGAGGCGCGGGCCGCTGAAGTGCAGGAAGAACGACGTGCTCTTGTAGGTGATGAGGTCGGCGGGACGCGGCGACTCGGCGAGCCGCAGCGGCGCCTCGGCGACTGGCTTGCCGTTGTAGTTCAACATCTGGCCGGCCGGCGCCTTGATCGTGACGTTGCGGCCGTCCATGGTGATCACGCCGGCCTGTTTCGGCACATCGGCGAACTCGAGGACGATATCGTTCAGCGGATCGGAGCCGAAGGTGTTGTCGCCGGGGTTGAGGAAGTGCAGCCCGGCCACGGTGAACCAGCCGTTGTCGGCCAGCAGGATCTTCTCGCGCTCGGCGCGAAAGGCCTTGAGCGCGGCTTCGTCGTACGAGGTCTGCGCTGAGGCGGCGGTCGCCACCAGGGTCAGGACCAGCAAGCTGATGCGTTTCATTGTGCCCTCAATCCGCGGATTATAGGGGTCGGACACCCAAAAGGCCACCCGTTCGGGATCAGGCTGCCGGGGTCCGTCCCGGGCCGGCCAGGAGCCACAGCACGGTTTGCGCGCCGAGCAACAGGCTGGCAACCGTTAGATGCAGGACCTGCGCCGCGGGTAACAACGTGACGTAGGCCATCACCACGCCCAGGACAACCTGCAGCGCGGCAAGCCCCAGTCCGATCCAGGCCCAGCCAATCAGGGTCTTGTGGTGGCCACCTGCGATCTGGTGTCCGCCTGCGATGTCATTGCCGCCCGCGATGTGGTGTCCGCCTTCAGGCGGATTATTCCGACGCACCAGCCAGAACGTCAGCAGGACGGCGCCGACCAACACGGCGAAGGCCGCGTCGCGATGCAGGAAGTCGAGCGTGCCGACGGTGGCAAGCGCCGCGTCGCGCGCCACGCCCGCATCGAGCGCCTGG
>JBFWUK010000011.1:136558-137959 GCA_050247355.1 Vicinamibacterales bacterium
CACCAGCCAGAACGTCAGCAGGACGGCGCCGACCAACACGGCGAAGGCCGCGTCGCGATGCAGGAAGTCGAGCGTGCCGACGGTGGCAAGCGCCGCGTCGCGCGCCACGCCCGCATCGAGCGCCTGGTCAACTCCGCCACGCACCTGCGTGCCAATCGCGATCTGAACCAAGGTCACGCCCATCAGCGCCGCTAGCCAGGGTCTGACCCCGCGCGCCAAGGAAGAAGGAGTCTGACCCGGCCGCGCGCTCGCACGCACGGTGACGTACAGAAGCATCTGGACGATCACCAGCGCGACGATCATGTGCACGGTGACGATCCACGCCGCCAACTCGTGCGCCACCACGCGCCCGCCCAGCCAGCCCTGAAAGCCGGTCAGCAGCAGCGCCGCAATCGTCGTCCACAGGAGGCGCGGGTTGTGGCGATGGTGGCGCCACGCCGAGACGGCCGTGGCAAGAATCAGGAAGCCGACGGTCACACCGAGCAGCCGGTTGAGATACTCGGTCCACATCAGCGTGGCGTTGAACTGCGACGGATCGAACTGCGGCGGCAGGTCGGCCACCGACATGGGCGGCACCCAGCCGCCGAAGCAGCGGGGCCAGTCCGGGCAACCGAGGCCGGCGCCCGACGCGCGGACCAGGCCGCCGACCAGGATCAAGAAGTAGGTGGTCGCCGTCGTCCACAAGGCGAGGCGCTGGAATGAGGAGAAACGGTTCAAGCCTCTATTATCGCTCCACCTGCCCCGGCCCACTTTGTTAGGCTGGCAAGCAGCCATGACCGACTTCCATGTCTGCCAGCTCACCGCGGAAGACCTGCCGTTGATGTACGCCTTGCTGTCGATGTTCGGCGCCGCGTTCGAGGACCCCGGCACGTACGGCGCCAACCGGCCCGACGAGGCTTATTTCCAGAATTTGCTCGGCCGCGACTACTTCATTGCCCTTGCGGCCGTGAGGGATGGCGAGGTGATCGGCGGCCTGGCTGCCTACGAACTCCAGAAGTTCGAACAGGCGCGCAGCGAGATCTACATCTACGACCTGGCCGTCGATGACGCGCACCGGCGGAAAGGGGTCGCGACGGCGCTGATCCAGGAGCTGCAAACCATCGCCAGGACACGCGGCGCGTACGTCATCTTCGTGCAGGCCGATTACGGCGACGATCCCGCGATCGCGCTCTACACGAAGCTGGGAACGCGCGAGGACGTCATGCACTTCGACATCCCGGTCTAGCCGGCACCTCACGCTGCGACGGCTGTCGTGCGGACGTACTCGAGTGCGTTCAGGCCAGGGTTGTTCAGGGGCTGGTTATGTCGCACTTGGCAATTGCTGGGTGATCCCGATGCTCGCGCAGGTAAGCCCAGGCCTTCGCGCTGACACGCTCCCGATCCGCGCCTGGCGTTGCCAAA
>JBFWUK010000011.1:138059-142143 GCA_050247355.1 Vicinamibacterales bacterium
CGACCTCGCCGGTCTCGTATAAGGCCTGAAGTTCCCGTAGTCCCACTTCGCGCTCTCCCGCGGTGCCGCAGTCGACAAGGGTATCGACCGTGAAGCATTCGTAGGCGCCGCGCGGCAGGTGGAGCAGGTCCTTCGGCGCTGGATGCGCGATGTGCTTCGGCTTCTGCGACGTTGTCAGGATGTAGGCGATTGGATCGTCGTGCGGTGACGCGCTGAGGATGATGAGGAACTTGGCCTTCGACTGCCCGGTCAGGGCCGGATCGTCAAGCTCGGCGTAGCGCTTCCACAGCAGGATGACACCGCGCCGAACCACCGAGTCGAAGGGCAGCAGCACGATGCATGCGCACGGTGTTAGCGAGTGGTCTGGGAATACTCGCGGCGCGTGAGCGCAAGCCGGCCTGCGGCTTCGAGCGCGTCCGCAAACGCACGGTCGGCGTGCTCTTCTTCCGCAAGCGCGCGCGCTGCATCCGAGCCGGCCGGCGCATCTTCAAAGAAGTATTCGAAAGGCAGGTCAACGCTGCTGCCGGGAGGGCGTCCCGCATCGGCACGCTTGTACGCCGCGTGCGCGTGCGTCAGGTTGACGAGCTCGCTGGCCTTGCGCTTGCCGAACTCCTTGACGATGCTCTGGAGCACCTCGATCTCGGAATCCGAGAACACTTCAAGGTCCGGCTCCTGCACAGCACGAACGACGGCGTACTTGCGCAGGACGCCCTTGTGTAGCTCTAGATGGGCCGCAGCCGCCTTGTAGCCTGGATCGTCGGCCTCTGGCGGTTCCGCCAGACGTCCGATGAGCTGATAGGCACTTTCCGGAACGGGACCCAAGTCCATGGCGATATAGCGGTCGCCCGTGATGGGACGACCAAAACTGAATAGGTGACGCTGGTCAGCCAAATACAGGAGCTTGGCCGCTTTCAACTTCGTGAGATCGCCGACACCAGCATCCGCAAAGAACGCCAGTGCGTTGACCAGCTTGCCGAGGTCGAAGCGGAACTTTAGGGTAGCCATTGTCGGGGAACACTTCAAACTATACCGTCGTCCGTTGACGTTGGACAAGCTGGCCCGATTCAGCGGGGCGAGCGACGGGGGGCCTCGCTCGTTTCGTGGTCATTGCAGCCTGGTGTTGCAGCTAACGTCTATTCTGGCAGTGGCCTACTCGCCTTGGAGATGCCGCCCGCCCAGAACCGCGACCCAGATGGCGTCGATTTGCGACTTGAGTGCACCGGTAATCATGCGGAATCGTCACGTATCGCACGACACGGTCCGAAGGGTCGAGGTAAAGACCACCCGCGAGAGATCGTAGCTACCTAACTGTTGCGGCTGTCGCCCAGGGGCGCGATACTGGCCGCGCAATGCCGCATTTGGAACTGGTGACGCTGGTGGTCCACGAGTACGACTCGGCGATCGATTTCTTCGTTCGCGTGCTCGGCTTCGAGCTGGTCGAGGACGTGCCGTCACTGACCAACGATGGCCGGCCCAAGCGCTGGGTCGTCGTTCGTCCCACCGGCGCCACCACCGGCATCCTGCTGGCGCGGGCCGACGGCGAGCGGCAGGAAGCGGTGGTAGGTCAGCAGTTCGCCGGCCGGGTCGGCTTCTTCCTCAGGGTTGACGACTTTGCCGCAACCCACGCCCGAATGGTGGCGGCCGGTGTCGAGTTCGTCACAGTTCCCCGCACCGAGGCCTACGGCCAGGTGGCCGTCTTCGTCGATATTGCGGGAAATCGGTGGGATTTGTTGGGACCAACCCCGTGAAGAAGCAGGTCCGCCTGAAGGCGGAGACTACATGAAGCCTGAGAAGTCTGCGTAATCTGCGTCATCTGCGGCCCTGGCGTAATTTCTGCGCCATCCGCTGAAACATTCCTGGCGCCATCTGTGTCTAGTGTGTCCATGGCCATCCTCTCGGATCTGCGTTACGCGCTTCGGATGCTGGGGCGCAGCCCCGCGTTCACGCTGACTTCCGTCGCGTCGCTGGCGATCGGCATCGCCGCGGCCACCACCATCTTCAGCCTGACCGACGCGCTGCTGTTCGAGCCGGCCGCCGGTGTGCGCGATGGCGCGCGGGTGGTCGACATCGGCCGCGCCAACCAGGGCGAGGGCGGGTTCGACAACATGTCGTACCCGGCCGTGAACTACCTGAAGGACCACACGCAGTCACTTGCGGGCATCGCCGCTGTGAAATTTGGCGGCGGGCCCATGACGCTCAGCGAAGACGGCGCGAGCGAACGCATCTTCGGCTCGCTGGTCTCGGGCAACTACTTCGATGTGCTCGGCACGCGGCCGGCGCTGGGACGCTTCTTCAACCCGGATGAAGACATGGTGCCCGGCGAACGACCGGTGGTGGTGTTGAGCCACGCCTTCTGGGAACGCCGCTTCAACCGCGACCCCGGAATTCTGGAGAAGTCACTCCGCATCAACAACCAGGCCTTCACCGTCGTCGGCGTAGCCGAGCCAGGCTTCAGCGGCTCGTCACTGGTGGGCACCGAAGTGTGGGTGCCCATGGCCATGGTCGCCAACTTCCAGGGCGTCGAAACGACGAACCTGCTGACCTCGGCCCGCAGCGTCTGGGTAATGGCGGTCGGCCGCCTCAATCCCGGCGTCTCGGCCGCGCAGGCACAGGCGGAGCTGGCCACGCTGATGGAAGCGTTCAAGGCCTCCGAACCGCGCGCCAATCCGCGGCATACCATTTCGGTGATTCACACCAGCCGGGTCCCCGGGCCCGTGCGGACCCCGTTCCTGGCGTTCATCGGCTTCCTCTTCGCGCTCACCAGCGCGCTGGTCGCCATCGCCTGCAGCAACGTCGGCGGCATGCTGCTGGCCCGCGCCGCCACCCGCCGCCGCGAAATGGCGACGCGTCTGGCGGTGGGCGCCGGCCGCGGCCGGCTGATTGCCCAGCTCCTCACAGAAACCGCCGTGCTGTTCGCGGTCGCCGGACTGACGGCACTACCCCTGACCTGGTGGCTGATTCAAGTCCTTGAGAGTTTCCTGCCCGCGCTGCCAGTGATGATCAACCTCGACCTGTCGCTGAACTGGCGCGTCATGCTGTTTGCGCTCGGCGTGGCGCTGGCCGCGGGCCTGGTATTCGGGTTGGCGCCGGCCCGCCACGCGCTCGGCGCCGACCTGGCGCCCATGCTGCACGGCGCCAACGCCACCGTCGACCGCCGCCGATTCCGCCTGCGCAACGTGCTGGTCGCGGCGCAGGTCGCGCTGTCGCTGATGCTCGTCGTGATCGCCTTCCTGTTCGTTCGTACCGTGCAGGCCGCCACCACCATCGATACCGGATTCCAGACGGCGAACGTGCAGATTGCGTCCGTCGATGTCTCGCTCTCGGGCCATCGGGGCCAGGACGCGGTGCGGCTGGCCCAGCGCTACGAGGAGCGCCTGCGAGCCATCAGCGGCGTCACGGCGGTTGCCACCGCCAGGATGGTGCCGCTGCAAGGCAGCGGCTTCGGCCTTGGCTCGATCAGCGCGCCTGGAGTCACCGGACCGGAAGAAGACGGCTCGTGGCCCGCCGACTGGGACATCGTGTCGGCCGACTACTTCACGACGGTCGACCTTGACCTCGTCGAGGGCCGCGCTTTCTCCGCCGCGGACATCGACGGCGCCCCACGGGTCGCCGTGATCAACGAGACCTTTGCCCGCCGGCTGTTCCCGGGCCGATCGGCCATCGGTCAGCAGCTAGTGCATGAGTTCGAAACCAACGAACATCGCCCGCTCACCATCGTCGGCGTCGCCGAAGACGCCAAGTACCGCTACGTCAGCGACGGTCCCCGCAACTTCGTCTACGTGCCGCTGGCACAGCAGGCATTCAGCGAGTTCTCGCTCTTCGTCAGGCACGCGCCCGGGCGGCCGGTGGCGCAGGACGTCCGCGCCGCGATGGCCCAGGTCGAACCCAACGTACCCATCGTGATCCTGCAGTCGTTTGACGATGCGGTGGCGGTGGGGCTGCTGCCGCAACGCCTGACGGCGTGGATCGCCGGCAGTGTCGGCAGCATCGGCGTGGGCCTGGCCGCCCTCGGGCTCTATGGCTTGATGGCGTTCCTGGTTGCCCAGCGTACACGCGAGATTGCCATCCGCATGGCACTCGGCGC
>JBFWUK010000011.1:142243-168275 GCA_050247355.1 Vicinamibacterales bacterium
CGGCGTGGATCGCCGGCAGTGTCGGCAGCATCGGCGTGGGCCTGGCCGCCCTCGGGCTCTATGGCTTGATGGCGTTCCTGGTTGCCCAGCGTACACGCGAGATTGCCATCCGCATGGCACTCGGCGCATCCGAGCGCAACATGCAATCGATGGTGATGACACAGGCGGCCTGGTTGGGAGTCACCGGCGGTGTGATCGGCTTGCTGCTGGCGGGCGCAATCGGCACGCTGGCGAAGAGCCTGTTGGTCGGCGTGGAGGCGTTCGACCCGGTCGCGTTCGGCGGCACAGCGTTGCTGTTTGCGATCGTGCTCGCCGCCGCAACGTGGGCGCCGGCCCGCCGCGCCGCCGCCACCGACCCGGCCGTCGCCCTTAGAACCGAATAACCACGATGGTCGCGAAGGCCACGAAGATCTTTAGGGACTGATTCTTCGTGGGCTTCGTGAGCTTCGTGGTCAAGGCTCTTGGCGCACCTCGAACACCCTGACCATGGGCGCCTCGTTGGGCTTCTGCTGGGGTTCGCGGAATTCCTGGACCAGCCGCAGGCCGCCGATGCCGGGCACCGGAAAGGCCGGTTGCCACGGCGTCAGGCCCACCGCCGCGAATTCGGGACCACGCTCGGCCGCCACCCGCCTTGCCTCGTCTGCGGACGCATACGACTGCGCCTCCGACAGTTCGCAGAATTCACGGCCGTCGCCGTCGCGCCGCTGCTGCCGCCGCACGACCCACGTGTTGTTGACCGGCGCCGCCGGGACGCCGCCCAGCACCATCAGCCGGTAGACCATGGTCTGGTAGTAGGCCTCGGTGTAGATCCAGGCCGGCGTCCAGGGATCGGTGTCGCGCTCGCGCGTGTGGCACAGTGAATAGAAGCGCGACGTCGGAACGCCGGCCCAGTCGGCGAGGTTCTGGAAGCGGCCGGCCAGCGCTCCACCGCCGGCATCGCGGAACGGCAGTTCCCAATCCACCAGCACGTAGCGGGCGCGTTCGGCCCTCAACATCCCGAGCGCCGCAGGTTCGTCGGTGGCCGTGAGAAAGGCCGCCGCCGCCGGCGCGCCGCCTTGCGTGGGATTGGAGACCGGCACCCGATGCGCCGCCTGCACCAGCCAGTAGCCCTGGTCCCACCAGTTCATCACGGTGTAGCTGGCCTTGGGGTTGGTCGCGCCGTAGCGAGACAGGTAGTAGCCAGGCTGGTCGAACGGCTCCGGCGTCGAGGTTCGCAGCCACTCCATTGCGGCGGCCCAGTACCCCGGCATGCCGCCGGCACGCGTGGTGGTCAGCGCGGCCGGCACCAGGTTGGGCGCCACCACGAGGCCAGCCACCAACGCGATGGCAATCTCGCGCTGCATGGGCAACCAGCGCCGAACCGTGGGCTGCGGATTACCGGCGTGCGGCACGCCGCCCCAGTCGAGCACACGCGTGCACAGCCAGCCGGCCACGACCGCCGCCGCCGGCACCAGGTAGTAGCCAAAGCGGTTCTGGCCGATAGTCGCGGCGTAGTTGACGACGGTGAACACCACGATCAGCAAGTGATCCAGGCGGCGCGAGCGCCACACGCCGACGCCCAGGGCCACGACCGCTAGCGCCCCGGCGTAGAAGCCGCTGCGAAAGAACGTCCACGGCTGCGTCCAATCCCACTGGCCGGTGTAGAGAAACAGCGGCCGCGCCTCGAGCACGGCCATGCGCGTGGGGTCGGGCCTGAACCGCGAGATGTCGCTTCCGATCTGCCGCATCAAGTCTGGCGCCAACACCGATAGTGCCAGCACAGACACAGATGACACAGAGAACAAGACCAGGGCCGCAGATGACACAGATGACGCAGATGACGCAGATAACCAACTGGTACTGGGCAGCACCATCGTACCAACCACGACTCCGGACACGCCAAGCAGTGCGACCAGCGAGACGACCTGGGTGTCGTAGCGGTAGAGCGCCGGATCCTGCAGCGCCAGCACCAGGACAAGCGCGATTCCGGCGGCCACCGCAGACGAACGAGCGGCGGCCATGACTGCGTCGCGAGACGAACCGACAAGTGGCACCAGCAGCATCCATCCGGCGAGGATCGCCACGAAGTACGCGCCGCTTCCCCACGTCAAGAGGTAGAGCCCGAGGAAAAGACCCGCGGCTCCTGCCGGGAGGTTGAGCTTCCGACGGGAGGGCACTTCTTGTCGGGAGGGCACTTCTTGTCGGGAACGAAGACTCCACGTCAGGCACGCCAATGTCGCGAACGACAGCAGCACTTCGAGGGCGTGGTGATCGACAAAGCCGACCAGGGTGCGATCGAGGAAGTGTCCCGGCAGAACGGCCGCGAGCAGGCCGGCGATCAGACCGGCACGGCGATCGAAGGCGACGGTGCCGAGTGCCCAGACCGCCAGCACGGCCAGGACGCCAATCACCGCGGGCACCAGGGCGGCGACCCGCTCGATGTATTGGGTCGGCGCGCCGGTCCCCTGCGTAACAACGACGACGGTCGAAATGATGGTGTCGAGGAGCGGCGCGACGGCGACGTACTGGCCGTCGGGCGACGCATAGGGATCGACGGTGACCCGATGCGGGAAATTGCGGACCTGGTGCTCGGCCAGCCGCACGTGATACCAGGCGTCGGTTTCGAGGAAGTTGACCCGGCGGGATCCCAGCACATCGTCCCACGGCGCCCACAGCCGCAGGGCCGCGGCGGCGACGAGGATTGCCGCCACATACAGCAGGTCCAGCCTTCTCACGGGTGTGCAAGATGATAGCGCGGACCTCGCCATCTGCTGTTAGCATGCGCGCGGGAGATCGCTGTCATGTCGAAGAAGATCACACGTCGCGAGTTCGTTCACACCTCGACCGTGGCCGGCGTCGCGCTCGGCGCCTCCGGCCCGGTGTTTGGCAAGGCCCCGGCCGTCCAGACCAACACCGTGAAGCCGGTGGTGGTGGCGTCCGACAACGGCAACGTCTACAAGAACGGCGGCGCCGAAGTCGGCGTGGCGAAGGCGTTCAACCTGATGACCAGGGGCACCGACGTGCTCGACGCGCTGATTGCCGGCGTCAACCTGTGCGAGCTCGACCCGGCCGACACCAGCGTCGGCTACGGCGGCCTGCCCAACGCCGACGGCGTCGTGCAACTCGACTCGTGCTGCATGCACGGCCCGACGAAGCGCGCCGGCGGCGTCGCCGGCCTCGAAGGCGTGCGCACGCCGTCGCTGGTGGCCAAGGCGGTGCTCGAGATGACCGACCATCACCTGCTCACCGGCAGGGGCGCCCAGGCGTTTGCCCGCAACATGGGCTTCAAGATCGAGGACGACCTCAACACCGAGACCTCGCGCCGGCTGTGGCTCGAGTGGAAGCGGCGGATCGACCCGACGCGCTACCTCGATCCGAAAACCCGCGGCGAGGCCATGGAGATCGCCGGCCTCAGCATGGTTCGCGACGGCTTGATCGATCCCAGCCACTACTACGGCACCATCAACTGCGACGGCGTGAACAGCAAGGGCGAAGTCTGCGGCGTGACCACGACCAGCGGCCTGGCGTGGAAGATTCCGGGCCGGGTCGGCGACTCGCCCATCCTGGGCGCCGGCCTCTATGTCGACGGCGACGTCGGCGCCGCCGGCTCGACCGGGCGCGGCGAGGCCAACCTTTACAACCTGTGCTCGTTCCTGGTCGTCGAGCAGATGCGCATGGGCAAGTCGCCGAAAGACGCCGGCATGGAGGCGCTCAAGCGCATCCAGAAGAACACCGTGGAGAAGCGCCTGCTGAACAAGCGCGGCCTCCCCAACTTCGGCATCAACTTCTACGTGGTCAACAAGAAGGGCGAGTACGCCGGCGTGTCGATGTATGCCTCGAAGTACGCGGTGTGCACCGAGAACGGACCGCAGACGCTCGACTGCGAGCCGCTGCACCCGGGCCGTCCGAGCGACTAAGGCACCCGTTCGGTCGCGATGCGTTGCCCCCGCAGGAACGCATCGCGATCACTCAACCGCCACACCAGCGTTCGATGCGACGTGCCGGCCTCGAGCGCCGGCGGCCATTCCAGCGAGACGCTGTCGACGACACCAAACTTCGAGCGGAACGGCTCGCGTTCCCAGGCATCGAGGGCAACCACCACCGGCCTGCCGCTGGCGCCGAGCACGGTCAGCGCCGCCGCCAGTGACTCGGCCGAAGCGATGTCCCACCGCAGGATCGACTTGCCGGTGTAATAGCTGAGCGAGCCGCTCTGCTCCCCGGCGATGATCACGGTGTCGGCGGGCAACGCTGTCGCGATGAACTCGGCCACCTGCGCGACCCGCCGCTGCTGGTCGGCCAGGCGGAAGGTATCGCGCGCCCGCGCCTGCGACACGCCGTGCCCGAAAATCACCAGCATCACGGCCAGGGCTGCTGCGCCCCGCAGCGGCGTGGGCAGCCGACGCAGTGCCGAGACAGTCGCCGCGGCGGCGAACACGGCCGCGACCGCCATGGCCGGGAGCAGGAAGCGGAGATACGACCAGACGTCGAAGACGGCGTAGACGAGATACGCGGCCACGACCAATGCGCCGAACGCGGCAAGCGGCTTCGCAAACGGCCGGCGCCACAGGAGAGCAATTCCCACCGGCGCCAGCAACAACACCGGCGCCGTCGTCATCAGCCACCAAGAGTATCGCGCGGCGTTGTCGCCAATGTTCGAGAGCGCAAACAGCTCGTCGGCGGTGCCGTACCCCGAGCGCAGCGGCGAACCGTACCACATGTTCTGCAGGAACATCAGCAATGCCGCGGCGAACACGACCGGCAGCGAGAATGCCGCGAGCCGCCGAACATTCCAGCCGATAGCCCAAAGTGGTAGTGCAGCCAGCGGGGCGAGATTCGGGCGAATCAGGACGGCAAGAGCACACACCAGGCCGGCATCGAACGGCAGACCGGAGTGTTTGTCGTCTCGCGGAATGAGCAACAGCCAGGTCAGCATCCACGCGGCGGTGACCGGGACGTCGCTCATCGGCTGGACCGACTGGAACAGGAACACCGGGCTGGTGGCGATCAGAATGGCCGCGATGCTCCCGGCAGCGCGCCCGGCCAAACGCGTTGCGATCAGCCCCGTGGTCCACACGGCAACGGCGGCCGCAATCACGACCACGACGCCGGAGTAGCTCGTGCCTGGCACCATGGCCATCAACCATGGCAGGCCTGGCGGATAGGTAGGCGCCTGCATGCCCGGATAGAACGTCGGACGCCAGCCAAGCGGTGTTGTGAGCACGGTCTCGACCGCGCCACTGTTCGACAGTTCGTCCAGCAGAAAGAACCGATTCTGCTCCCACAACATCGCCTGGCTCAGGTAGCCAGACGCGTCGGCGCCCGAGGCAGAGTTGGTCGCGAACGCAGCCGCCACTGCTCCACTGGCAACCGCGACACACAGGATCGCAGGCGTGGCGTGGCGCTCAATGGCCATCCAGACCGCGTCGAGATCGGCGGTCACCGAGGCTGCGCGGCGGGCGAGCCACCACCAGCCGCCCAGCGTAACGAGAGTCATGACCGCCGCGGGAAGCGGCGATCGGGCAGAAATGCGAAGGCCGCCAACGGTGGCGCGAACGCCGCCGCTGACGGCCAGCAACACAGCAACTGCGGCCAGCATGGCCGCGAGCAAGAGGAGCCTTCTGCGATTCAAAGGCATTATCCGGCCAAAGCCGGATGCTACACGTTATCGCTTCGGAATCGTCCAGTAGTAGACCTTGCGGCCGTCGACGTCCAGTTCCTTCTCGGGCTTCCAGTCGCCCATGTCGAAGGCGTGCGAGACAATGCGGGTGCCGGGCCTCAGCTCTTTCATCAGTTTCGGCATCAGCTTCACGTTCAGCGACGGCAGCAGGTACAGCGTGACGACGGTGGCGCCGCTCAGGTCCTGCTCGAACAGGTCGCCTTCGACGACGCGAACCAGGTTGCCGACGTTGTTCTTGGCAACGTTCTCGTTGGCTTCCTTGATGCGCTGCGGATCGATGTCGAAGCAGACGCCGCGTGCGCCATACTTCCTGGCGGCGGTCACCGGAATGCGGCCGTCGCCACAGCCAAGGTCGTACACTGTGTCAGCCTTGGTGACGTTGGCGACCTGGAGCATGGCTTC
This sequence comes from Vicinamibacterales bacterium, assembly GCA_050247355.1. Taxonomy (GTDB): domain Bacteria; phylum Acidobacteriota; class Vicinamibacteria; order Vicinamibacterales; family UBA2999; genus 12-FULL-67-14b. The sequence goes on from JBFWUK010000011.1 coordinate 148,302, forward strand.
GACCACGGCCTCGGGCGTGGGCACGAAGATGACATCCGGCCGGCGAGCCGGCGTGGCGGTTTGCGCGAACGCCGACGTGGCGCCGGGAAGTCCCGCCACGACGACAGTTACGGCCAGGGCGAGAAGACGATTACGCATGCGAAGCAACCTCCTGTGGACGTGAGACCGACAGTATACCCTTCGACTCGGCGTTCCTTTCACGCCTCGCTCAGGGCCAGCCTGCGGCTGGTCCTTGCGTTGGTGAGCGTCGGGGCCTGTGCGCAGAAACCCGCCACGCCGCCAGACCCTCGACCTGAGCCGGTCCGGGGATCGTGGGTGCCGCCCGACACGGTCGAGGTGGGGGCGGGAGCCGACTACCCCTTTGGACTGGCGCTGGCCCCAGACGGCCGTCGCCTTGCCTTTCCAGCCGCGCGCGCCGGTGTGGTGTCGTTGTGGTTGCACGACTTGTCCACGGGCGAAGCCCGGCCGCTGCCGTCCACCGACGGCGCGGCAGCGCCGTTCTGGTCGCCAGACGGTGCGCGCATTGGCTTCCTGGGCCATGGGCGCTTTCGCGCACTCGACGTCAGTTCAGGATCGGTCAGCGACCTCGTCGAGGCGCCGGAAGGCCGCGGCGGCGCGTGGAATCAAGCCGGCGACCTCGTCTTCGCACCACAGGCCGCAGGCGGCCTGATGCGCCGGTCCGCCGACGGCGCGATTGCTCCCCTCACCACGATCGACCGCGAAGCCGGTGAGTCCGCGCACTCGTGGCCGGCGTTCCTGCCCGATGGCCGGCATGTCGCCTTCCTGGTGACGGCGAGCGAACGATCGCGGGCGGGCATCTGGCTGGCGTCGCTCGACGATCCGGCGGCGCGCACGCGAATCGCCGCGTCGGACGCGCAGCCCGTGATCACCGGACAGACGCTGCTGGTCCTGAACAACGCCACCCTCATGGCGCAGCCTCTGGATGCCGTCACGGGACTCGCCGCGGGACGCGACACACTCGCGGGATTGCCGGTGGGTCGCGGCCCGCTGGGGCAGCTGTTCGCCACCACATCGGGTGACGTGTTGATCTACGGCCCCCCCGGATCGTATTTGCGCGAACTGCGGTGGGTCTCGCGGACGGGCGACACCCTGGGACAAGCGGGCGAACCGGCCGAGTCGTGGGACTTGCGAATTGCTCCCGACGGCCGCCGCGTCGTGGTGACACAGCTCGATCCGCAACTGCGCACGCTCGACGTCTGGATTCGCACCGGCACGCAGCCGGTGCCGACGCGCCTGTCGCTGGGCACCGACATGGACGAGCGCGGCGTGTGGTCGCCCGACGGCCTGCGCGTCGCGTGGGTCGGTCAACGCCGCCACATCATGATCCGTGGCGCCGGCGCGGTGCTGCCGGAACAGACCGCCGCCAGCTTCAACGAGCCGCCGCTGCAACTGTGGGACTGGTCGCGCGACGGCGGGCTGCTGCTGGCCGGCCGGACCGACGCCCAGACCCGCGCCGACCTGTGGGTGCTGCCGCAGATCGAGGGCGGCACGCCCGGCGCCTACCTCGCTGCCAGCTTCAACCAGACCCACGGCGCCTTCTCGCCCGACGGCCGGCACGTCGCCTATGCGTCGGATGAATCCGGCCAGTTCGAGATCTACGTGGACTCGTTTCCGGAACCCGGCGCGCGCACCCGGGTGACCACCGCAGGCGGCACCGAGCCGCGGTGGCGGCGCGACGGCGCCGAGCTGTACTTCCGCCGCGGCGGTGAGGTGCATGCCGTGCGCCTGGCGAGAGGGAAGACGGTTGCCGGGGTGACTCCTCCCCCGGTGGTGCAGTCGGTTGAGAGACTGTTCGACGCCGGCGCGCCAATTCGCGCGTTCGACGTCACGCCCGACGGTGCGCGCTTCCTGTTGAACCTGCCGGCCGCGAGCGCGGCACCACGATCGGCGACAATGGTGGTGAATTGGAAACCAGGCAACCCTGAAGGGTTGCCTCCACCAACTCCATGAAGATTGCGACCTGGAACGTCAACGGCATTCGCGCGCGTCAAGGCCAGCTTCTCGACTGGCTCGCCGCCGAAAAACCCGACATCGTCTGTCTGCAGGAAATCAAGGCGTCGCTCGACCAGTTGCCGTTCGAGCTGCGCGATGTCGAGGGCTACTGGAGCTACTGGCACGGCGAGAAGGGCTATTCGGGCGTGGCAATTCTCGTCTCGAAGACCCTGGCCAACGTGTTTCCCTCCTGTTCGCATCCAGGCTTCGACTTCGAACAACGGATAGCCTGCGCGACCATCGCCTCGCCGCTGGGCGAGATCTTGCTGGCATCGATCTACGTGCCCAACGGCGGCAAGGACTATGAGGCCAAGCTGCGCTTTCTCGACGCGCTCGACACCTTCGCCGCCGACGCCATGCGCGACGGGCGGCTGGTGATCTTCTGTGGCGACCTCAACGTGGCTCGCACTGACCGCGACATCCACGAACGCGAGCGCAAGCCCAACCAGATTGGCGCCCGGCCCGACGAGCGGTCGCTGCTCGAGCGGGTGATCTCGCGCGACCTGGTCGACGTCGGGCGCCATCTCGATCCCGACAACGACAACCTGTTCACCTGGTGGGCACCGTGGCGCAACCTGAAGCAGCGCAATATCGGCTGGCGCATCGACTACGTGCTGGCCTCGAGCGTCCTCTCCGCTCGCGCCACCTCATCCACCGTTCAGCGGGAGGTCGGCACCAGCGATCACGGGCCGGTGGTGGTCACGTTCGGTCTCTAGGGCATTTTCTCGATCGCCAGCTTGAGGGCCTCCGCCTTCTCCTTCATGCGCGGGTGGGCAATGGCCATCTGGACGTGCGCCAGCGCCAGGGGCTTCTGGCCCATGCGCGCAAAGCCCTGCGCCGCGTTGAAGGCCGACTGCGCCGATCGCTCGGCCGCCACCTCCATTTCGCGCGTCAGCTTGGTTCGCTGACGCTGCTCGCGGCCCGGCGGCTGCAGCGTGCCGCCGGCCCGCTTCACCTCGGCGTCGAGCGCGGCCAGGTCGGTCCTGGCCTGCGATGCCGCATTCGAGAAACAACTCATCGCGCGCGCGAACTTCGGCGAGGCCAACGGCCAGGCTTCCTGATCGACATGCACCAGCCCCGCCATCCACACCGCGTCGCAATTGGTCACGTCGAGCTCGAACGAGCGATCGAAGCGAAGGATCGCGGTCGGCAGGTCCTTTCGGTCGTAGGCGATCAGGCCGGCAAGCATGTAGACATTGGTGGTCGAGACCATCTTGATCGCGATTTCGACGTCGCTCCATGCCGGCTCCAACGCCTTGAGGTTGTAGTGGTTCCACGCCCGCCAGTAGTAGGCGTCGCCGAGGTACCACCTGCCCAGTTCAATCATCCTCGTCGTCGTCGCGATGGCCTCGTGATGCCGCATCAGGTAGCTGAGGCTGGTGACGCGGCCGAGCATGGCGTCACGATGCGTCGGCACGTCGGCCAGCACCGAATCGAAGCCGGCGAGTGACGACTCGAACTCCGCGATCGACTGGCTCGACCGCGCCCAGTAGATGGCCAGCCAGTGCGAGGACGGAAACGCCTGGTGCGCCTGGCCCAACAGCTCCGCGCCCTTGTAGATGTCGATGGCCTCGGTCTGGGAGCCGACCAGCGCGCGCCGCGCTTCCCACGGCAGCGTGTCGAGGAACCGCGGGTTGGCCTCGCGCAGCGGTCCGGCCTGCGGCGCGCCGGCGCCGCCGCACACCGCGACGCGGAACTGAATCAACGGCACGCCCGGGTACCTGGCCAGGACGTCGGCCGGCCTGACCGACTGACGCAGCCGCGTCTGCTCGCAGTCGATCATCAACGCGACGTACTGGGCCACGGGATCGGTGTCGACCCACGGGTCGAGGGCACGGCGCTCGGCGTTGGCCGGGTCGAGCGCGGGCCGGGCGCCGAACAACTGCGCTCGCTGCTCCGGATCGAGGCCGCCGGTCTCGCCGTTCACCAGTGCCGCCGCGTCGAGCAGCGCCGCGGGCGAGACCGCCGCGGTCGAGGGCACCCTGGGCTTCTCTTCCCTGCTGCCGGCGAGCCGGCTCGCATGCTGCCTCGCCCGCTCGAGTGACGTATTGGCAGCGGGAAGGCCCAGTTCCTTCTCGCGCATGGCGATCAGCAGGGTGGCGTTGAATGCGCCGCGGGACGCGCCGGGCACCGGCCGCGGCAACCCGGCAAGCCGCTCGAAGATTGTTTGCGCGTCTGTGAGGCAGGCATAACAGCCTTCGCGCATCAGCGCCTCGGCCTTGCCGAACTCGGCCAGCAACTCCGGTGCCGGCCCGCGGGCCGCGCAACCGCCGAGCGACACCAGGACCAAACCTGCGAGGGCGAATCGTGCCATGCGGGTCTTAGACACCGAGCGCCAAAATTGGTTCGGCGCTCGTCCTGAGCGAGCGAGAGACCCGCAGAAGGCGGGTCTCTCGCGAGTGTCGAAGGAGGCTACGGCAACGACAGCGCAACCAACTCCGGAACCGCCGTCGGCGTCGCCCCTTGGACAGTGATCGCGACAAACTGCTGGCCGCCAACCGAGTACGTCATTGGTGTGCCAATCGCGGTCCCGGGCAGATCCACCGACGCCAGTTCCTTCCCCGTCGACTTGTCGTAAGCCACCAGCCGCGGCCCGCCGGTGCTGCCGCCGGCCGTCAGCGCGTAGATCAGCAGCGTCTTCGTCAGCAGCGGCCCGCTGAACGTGCTGTCGCCACCCACGGGCGGGAGGTTCAGTCCCTTCAGGCGCGGGTTGTTGCGGATGCGGTCGCCGTTGCCGGCCGGCACCATCCATGTGTGATTGCCGGTGTTCATGTCGATGGCGGTAATGCGGGAGTAGGGCGGCTTGAACAGCGGCACCCCGTCAGGCATCTGCGGACTGCGGCCCGGCTGCTGCATGTACAGCAAGTTGCTGCCGAGCGCCTTGTCGGGGATGCCGAGCTTGACCACGCCGTAAGCGTTTCGCGAGGGCACATACAGCATGCCGGTTGCCGGATCGACCGCGGCGCCCTGCCAGTTGCCGCCGCCGGTGGTGCCTGGCCGCACGATCGTGCCTCGCACGGACGGCGGCGTGAACAGCGGGCCATACCGGAACGGTTCAATCGCCTTGATCGCCGCGGCGCGAATCTCCGGCGTGAAGTCGGCGAGGTCGTCGACCGCGACGCCCTGGTATTCGAACGGCGCCGGCTTCGACGGAATCGGCTGCGTCGGCGACGCCTTCTCTCCCGGCACGTCGGACGCGGGCACCGGCGTCTCGACAATCGGCCACACCGGCGCGCCGGTGACGCGATTGAGGGTGTAGACGTAGCCCTGCTTGGTCACCTGCGCCAGGGCCTTGATCGGCGTGCCGTCCACCGTGATGTCGAGCAGGTTGGGGGCCGCCGGGTTGTCGTAGTCCCAAAGGCCGTGATGCACGGTTTGGAAATGCCACACCCGCTTGCCGGTGGCAATGTCGAGCGCGACAATGCTCTCGGCGAACAGGTTGTCACCCAGCCGGTGGGCGCCGTAGAAATCCGGCGCGGTGGTGTTGGTCGGCAGGTAGACATGCCCCAACTCCTCGTCCGCGCTCATCATCGTCCACACCGTGACCTTGCCGGCGTACTCGTTCGAACCGTCGGACCAGGTCTCGCTGCCGAACTCGCCTTTCGACGGCACGGTCTGGAACGTCCAGCGCACCTGGCCGGTGCGCGCGTCGAAGCCGCGGATCCAGCCGGGGATCTGTTCCTTGTCCTTGACCAGCGACGAAATCGAGGCCGGTGTAATCACCACGTCCTTGACCACGATCGGCGGCGCCGCCACCGAGTACGTCAGGGCGTTGAGATAGTCGCGCGACCCGCGCTTGGCGCGCGGCAGCCCCTCCATCAGGTCCACCTTGCCGTTGTTGCCGAAGCCGGCCACCGGTTTGCCGGTCTTCGCGTCGACGCAAACGAGGTATCCGTCGCCGGTGCCCCAGTAGATCCGCTCGTCACTGCCGCCCGCCCTGAGCGAAGTCGCAGGGTCGGTCCAGTACGCCACGCCGCGCTGGTTCCACCGCAGCGTCAGGGTGGTCGTGCCCGACTCGTAGCTCTTCGGGTTGTAGACCCACTTCAACGCGCCGGTGCGCGCGTCGTAGGCGGCGCCGACCGAGGCGGCCGTGTTCACGTACAACGTGCCGTTGACCATCAGCGGCGTGGCCTTGTAGTTCTGCACGAATGGCGGCTGGCCATCGCGCCACCGCTTGGGATCCAGCCGATTCAACTCGGCAAATATGGCCTTCGACTCGGCCGTCCATTCGCTGCCGTCGGCCATGGTCAGGCTGAGGAAGCCGTCTGGCGACTTGGCGCGCCACGCCAGCCGCAGCGAGCTGAAGTTCGCTGCGGTGATCTGGTCGAGCGGGGAGTACTTGGTGCTGGCGAGGTCGCCGCCGTAGGTCGGCCACTCGCCGCGCGCGGTCGACGGCGGGGCCGGAGCCTGCGCCCCCAGTGTCACCGCGAAACCAAGTGACAGGGCCAGCACCAGGCGCCGGGTCATTCCGCCACCGGCTCCGTGAGATGTCCGTAGAGCTTGGCGTCGCAGTCGGGGCAAATGCCGTGGGTGAATTCCACCGCGGCGCGCGCCTGCAGGTAGACGTCGATCTGGCTCCAGTAGCCCTTGTCGTCGCGCACCTTCTTGCAGCTGGCACAAATTGGCAGCAGCTCCTCCAGGGCGCGCACTTCGCTGAGGGCCGTCTTCAACTCGGCGATCAGCCGCTCGCGATCGCCCTCGAGCACCTTGCGGACCGTGATGTCGCGGGTCACCACCAGGCGGCCGGCGACGTCGCCCCAGCGGTCGGCAATCGGATCCACCCGCATGTCGACCCACCGCGTGTTGTAACCGTTGGGCACCGCCAGCTCGCCGAGCCACGGCGCCGATGACCGGTTCTTTTCGGGAATGCGGACGCTCGCCGGCACCGCCGAAGCTCCCGCGGCCATGCCCAGGTGATCCTGCGCGGCGTTGTTCGAGTAGATGACCCGATCGGTGCGGTCGAGAATGATCACGCCGTCGGCAATGGTCTCGAGCAGTGCTTCCCTCGCCCGCGGCAGCAGATCGAGCAGGCCTTCGCTGACAACCGCCCAGGCCAGCACGGCGCCGCTCAATCCCAGCGAGATGGTCAGGTAGTTCAGCCCGGGCCACGGCCCGAGCTTGAAGATGTAGAGGATGTTGCCGATCCACGAGATCAGCATCGCCACCACGACCGCCATCATCGGCGCGCGAAACGCCAGGGTCACCCGCCGCCGCGCCGACAGCAGCACCGCGGTGCTGACGGCGGTGATGATGTAGTGCTGCGCCGCGAGCACCCAGAACCACGGACCGTAGTTGTAGGTCGAGAACGGCGAACCGTCCTTCGGCATCTCGATGCCCGTCCAGATCAGGTGATGCCATTGGCTGGTCCAGGCCAGGGCCAGCGACGTCACAGGAATGCCCCAGATCAGGACCATCACCGTGCGCGTGATGCGCGACTCGAGCCGCGCCAGCTCCATGGCGGCGTGGAACAGGAACGGCGCGCACGACACGACGCCGAAGTACTGAATCTGGGAGATCAGCCGGCGGCCTTCAACCGTCGGCAGGTGCAGCTCGATGGCATCGCACAGCGCCCACAGCGCCGCCGCCAGCAGCATCATGCCAAGCGGCCGGCCGCCGCGCACCTCGCGGCGGCGAAAAATGGCAAGGGCCGCCGACACGCTGACGGCGGCCGACAGCGTATAGGCGAGCGTCAACACGATCTGATTGGGCATTTACGGGGTCAGGCACATTCTAGGGTGCCGGACGCCCGGACGCCATGGCTTTGCGCAGATAGGGAGCGGCCGTCAGCGCGAGACGCGGAACGCCACCCACTGCTCCGCCGCGTGCTCGCCGGCGGTGGCCGTGACCCGCAGGATGTAGGTGCTGTTGGCCAGGCTCGACACCGGCAGCGGCAGGCGCAGCCGGCCGTTGGCGGGCGGGGGCGTGTCGAGGGCGCGCAGGACGTCGCCCTGGGAATTGAGGAGATCGACCTTGATGACGGCCGTCTCGCCTTCAGGAGCATCATGCGCAATCTCGACCAGCACGCGATCGGTGGCGTTGAACCGGGTGGCGGCGACCGGCGCCGGCGACGGGTTGGCTTCGATGGCGCGCAGCTCGATCATGTTGCGGGCGCGCAGGAAACGCGGCGTGGCCAGCACGATCGGGCTGGCCGACAGGTCGGGCACGGCCTGCGTCTGCACCCAGCGGTCGATGATCTCACCGGCCGCGGTGAGCGACGTGAATCGCAACCGCTGGCGGCCGGCCGGCCACTCGAAGTGCGCCATCATCGGCAACTCGCCGGGCGATCCGCCGATGACCTGCGCCGGCATGCTCTCCTTGCCCGCATCATCCAGCGGCTGAATCTCGAGGCGCGCCGGCCGGTCGGTCGCCGTGGTGCCGGAATTGGCCTCCCACGCGAAAGTCATGCGCGTGAGCTCCCCTTCACCTTTGGCAACGCCGGTCCACACGGTGACCGCCCGCGTCGAGGTCGAATCGGCGAACGCCGCCAGCGCGGTCGTCAGCGCGGTGTTCACCGGCGTGGCCGCCGCCTCGGCGGCCGCCGTCAGCTCCTTCTCGCTCGCCGCCCAGTAACCGCGCCGGGCCGTCACCTTCACGCCGCGCCGCTTGACCCGCACCTTGATCTCGTGGAACTTGCCGTCGTTGGTGCGCCGGGTCGGCGTGTAGCCAATCAGGTAATAGGCGCTGGCGTCGGACATCACCGACCGCAACTGGCGCTCGGGATCGTTGGTGCTGACAATGGCCCGGCCGCCGGTGTCGTAGGCGATGCGGCGCAGGATGTCGGCGCCGCCGAACCCGACGGTGCCAAGCGGCCGCGGATCGATCACGTGGATGGTGACGTTGCCGCGATTGGCGGCGTCCATCGCCTCCTTCAGCCGCAGGTCGTTGGGGCTGCCGGACCGGACCGGCGGTCCCTGGCTGAAGAACAGGATCGACTTGCGGCCTTCGCGCAGCCCGCCGAACTGGGTGGCCAGGGCGCCGAGCGCCGACAGCGTGACGCCGGCGCGCAGCTCGCCCCAGTTGCGCTGCGACAACTGCGCTTCCTCGACCGCGCTCTTTACCGGGAAGATCTCGCCGCGGCGGCCCTCGAAGGTGCGGACACGTTCCAGCAGTTCGGCCTTCGACCGTGTGTACTTCAGGTCGCGCAGGCTCTCGAGCGGTTCCATGATCACGGCCAGGTCGTTGGGGCCGAGCTGGTTGATGAAGCTGGTAATCGCATCGCGCAGCGGCAGCGTGATTTCGGGCCGCTTGTCGATGTGGTAGTCGTCGAGGAAGATGCCGAACAGCCGCACGTCTTCGCGCGCGGCTTCCAGCAGGGCATGCTCGCGCGAGCGGATGGGCAGCGGCTCGTCGAGGTCAGACGTGCGCGCGCCGTCGACGCGGATGAACTTCATGGTCTCGACGGTCTGCGGCACGTCGTCTTCGGTGATCTCGAAGTCCGACATCTGCAGGTCGTCGACCGGTTCGTCGTCGCGGCCGGTGGCGGTGACGTCGACCCGGACCAGGTCGGTGCCGGCGCGGAAGATGGGCTGTTGGGGACTGGATGAGGCACTCGCGTCTTGCGGTGGCCGATCCGCCGGTTGCTGGCCGCGCGCGGGGGGCGCGGTGAGCAACCCCAGGGCGACCAGCCCTGCCACGACTGCCGCGTGTCGCACCGTCATAGCCCCATCCTATACTCGCCGCAGCTACAATGCCTGACACGATGGACCTGCGCGCACTTCAAGCCGACGTCAACGCCCTCGGTTGGTACCACACCATCGACCTCGGCCACGGCATCGTGACGCCGGGCATCTTCAACACGCTCAAGTACGTCGACCGCTACGGCATCCCCGCCAGCCTGGCCGGACTCTCGGTCCTCGACATTGGCGCCTACAACGGGTTCTTCACCATCGAGGCGAAGCGGCGCGGCGCCGGCCGGGTGGTGGCCATGGATCGGTGGGGCTTGCCCGATTCGCCCGAACGCACCGGTTTCGACCTCGCCGTCAGGGCCACTGGCGCCGAGGTGGAAGCCGTCAACGGCGACGTCTACGAACTGTCGCCGGCGGTGGCCGGCGTCTTCGACGTCGTGTTCTTCTTCGGCGTGTTGTATCACCTCAAGTACCCCCTGCTGGCGCTGGAGCGAATCGCCAGCGTGACCCGCGGCACGCTGCTGCTCGAGACGCACCTCGACGCACTGGCCATGACGCGGCCGGCCATGGCCTTCTACCCCGGCAACGAACTGGAGGGCGACGGCACCAACTGGTGCGGCCCCAACCCCGAGGCGGTGGCCGCCATGCTTGCGGTGGCCGGCTTCACCGACGTCAGGCCGGTGTCGTATTACCTCTACGAGCACGCCACGAAGACGTCGGAGTGGAAGCCCGTCAGCAACATGGACGAACTGCGCGGCGTGATCGACGCGCGGCCGGGTCCGCGGGGCGAAGGCATGACGCTGCGCGCCGTGTTCCACGCCACCACGTAAGCCGCCACCACCGTGTCCACCGAACCCGGCACGCGAAGGTGGGATGTCGTCGGCGTCGGCGCCAACTCGGTTGACTACGTCTATCGGCTGCCCGCGTCGCCGCGCGCCGACAGCCCCACCGCCAAGCTGCGCATCTCCAGCCATACGGTGTCGTGCGGCGGCCAGATGGCCACCGCGCTGGCCGGCTGCGCCGCCCTCGGCCTGCGCACGACCTACGTCGGCGCGATTGGCAGCGACGACAACGGCCGCCGGATCGCCGCCGAGCTATCGGGCCGCGGCATCGACCTCTCTCATCTAGTGACGCGCGAGGGCAGCAACCAGTTTGCCGTGATCACCGTGGACGAGCGCACCGGCGACCGCATTGTGCTGTGGGACCGCGACGAGCGGCTCATCCTGGAGCCGGCCGAGGTGCCGGCGGCCCTGATCGCCTCGGCCCGGCTGGTACACGTCGATGACGTCGATGAAGCCGCGGCCATCCGGGCCGCGACCCTGGCCCACGCCGCCGGCGTGCCGGCGACCAGCGACCTCGATCGCGTCACCGATCGCACGGCGGAGCTGGTGGCGGCGGTCAGCATTCCGATCTTTGCGGAGCACGTGTTGCCGGCGATCACCGGCGAAAGCGATTGCGAACGGGCGCTGCTCAAGCTGCGGCGGACACACTCCGGCATGTTGTGCGTCACGCTGGGCGCGCGCGGCTCGATGATGCTGGTCGGTGACGAACTGTTCGTGGCACCGGGATTCGCGGTGCCGGCGGTAGACACCACCGGTGCCGGCGACGTGTTCCGCGCCGGCTTCATCTACGCGCTGCTGGGCGGCTACACTCCGGCCGACATCCTGCGATTCGCCAACGCCGCGGCCGCCGTCAGCTGCACGAGGGCCGGTGCCCTGGATGGCGTGCCGTCACTGGCGGACGTCGAACGTCTCCTTGCACGAGAAACCTGAAGGTTGGTCGCCACTCCAGGGCTGAGGCAAACGAACGTCTTCTGGCTCGCTAGGGTCGAGGCAGCACCGCTTCGCTGAGCAGGCGGCCCATCGAGTCGGGCAGGGTGACGCCGGCCAGGAACGCCAGCGTCGGCGCCAGGTCGATTGGCGACGCCGGCTGCAGGTACTCGCCCTTCCTGATGGCCGCGCCGAACAGGACCACCGGCACGCGCGTGTCGTAGCGGTGCCCGGTTCCGTGCGTGCTCGTGCTGGACGAGGTGATCCAGTAGGCGCGGCCAAGCATCTTGATGTCGCCGCTGCGCCCCTCGTAGTGGCTGAGCGCCGCCGGGCGCGTCAGCGCGTCCATCACCGACAACTCTTCCTTGCGGTAGACCCGCCAGACGCCTTCGACCTTGCGAATCGCCTCGATCACGGCAGCCATCGCCTTCGCGTTCTCCGACAGCTTCCGGTACACGCCGTCGTTGAAGTAAACGTCGTTGTAGATCACGCGCGTGCGATACGGACCGCCACCCAGTTCCCGCGCCAGCACCTCGTCGATCTGCCGGCCCACCGCCCCGGTGTTGATGCGGCCGGCGTCGAACCCCTGCGCCTTGATCCGCTCGGGCACCGGCGCCACGCCGTGGTCCGACGACAGGCCGACGACGTAGTTGCCCTTGCCGACCTCGCGATCGAGCTTGTCGAGCAGCTTGCCGATCTCGATGTCGAGGCGGATCATCACGTCCTGCACCTCGTGCGAGTCCTGGCCGAAGTCGTGGCCGACCTTGTCGAGTGCCGAGAAGCCGATGCCGAGGTAATCGATGCCGGGCCCGCGTCCCATCTTCAGGCCATCGAGCGCCGCGCCGGCCAGGCCGGCCAGGTAAGCGTCGGAATGCGGGCTTGATTCCCAGGCATCGGTGAACGCCGCGGAGCCCTCGGTGGCGGTGCCTTTGACGATGTGCGGGAAGTCCTTGGTGATGAGGGCCGTGCGCTGCCGGCCCTGCGCCGAGCCGTCGTAGAGATACCGGTCCTGCGGCAGGGCGCGATCCCACGGCCGGCCGATCTCGTCGCGCAACGGATGCTTCGCAATGTAGTCCGCGAAGTACGGCGCGGTCGTCCTGCCGAACGCGGTCGAGGTCACCCACTCGCCCTCGGCTTCATCCAGCCAGATCACTGCGTCGGGGCGGTGGCCGCCCAGCATCACCGCCGAGCGGGCCTTCAGCGAAACGCTGACCACGCGCGGCGCCGGCGTGGCCTGCAGGCGCAACTCGTCGGCAAGCGTGGTGGTCATCAGGTTCCTGGCGCTGTGACCAACGCTTTTCACCGGGCCGCCATAGCTCACCAGCTGCTCGCCATCGTCATCGGTGCAGCTGACGAGACGGCTGTTGTCGCGCTGCCACCACTGGTTCAACACCATGCCGTGCACCGCCGGCACGGCGCCGGTGCTGAGGCTGGCATGACCGGCGCAGGTCACCGTGTTGTAGTACGGGTAATCGGCCTGCCGGAACCAGGCGCCTTCAGTGATCAGCCGCTTGAGCCCCTTCGACCATTGATGCTGGAAGCGATCGACGTAGTCGCCGCGCATCTGGTCGATGGAGATCAACACGACCAGCTTGGGCCCGCCGCGCACCGCCGGCGACGCCGAAGGCTGGGCGGTCGGCGCCGAGACGGCCAGCGCGCCGATCAGAACGACGAGGACGGCAATTCGCATAGGGACTCAGCTGAAGTGATGCTCGTTGATGCTCGTGTTGTAAGTGCGGCCATCGACGTCCAGGTACAGCTGACGCTCGGTCACCGATACCGACACCACGGCGCGACGGTCGATCGTATGCGCGACCTCTTCGATAAATCCAGCGCCAAACTCGTAGACCGGGATCTCGCCGGCCCGGTGCACGCCCTGGCCGTTCAGTTGCGCCAGTACCTGGCCGACCGCCCGATGGGTATAGACGGCGACGCGGCCCGCTTTCTTCATGCCGCGATGCACCCGGTCGGCGCTGGGCATGCCGACTTCGATCCAGGCCGTCACCTGCCCGGTCAGGTCGCGCACCAGCACCGCGGGCTCTTCGCCGCCGGCGGCCACGCCCTCGGTGAAGGCAATGCCCTCGGCGTACTCGAGGCAATAGGCCAGGTAGCGCGCCAGCATGTATTCCGCGGTTTCCGACGGCTGCCGGGCCATGCGCACGGCCAGCGTCTCGTACACGCTACGATCGATGTCGGCCAGTTCGGTGTCGAGGTTGTAAACAGTTGCAGTCAGGGCCATGGGGGCCTTGAATGGTAACATCCGCCCCCGATCACCATGCGAGGCGTTCTGCCGGCGTTGCTCGTTACGCTTGCGCTGTTCTTCGGCAGCCCCCCCGCCACTGAAGCGCAAGGGCCGACGATGGCCGGCGTGCTGAAGAATGCGGCGGCCTATCTCGACGAGTTCCAGCAAAAGCTCTCGGGACTGGTGGCCGAGGAGACCTACGTTCAGGCAGTCGAGATAGAGGGCAAGCCCAACCCGATCCGTATCGCCGAACGCCGCCTGCGATCCGACCTGCTGCTGGTCAAGCCGCCGGGCGCCGATCGCTACGTCGAGTTTCGCGACGTGTTCGAGGTGGATGGCAAGCCCGTCCGCGAGCGGCAAGACCGCCTCGCCCGGTTGCTTCGGCAGCCCTGGACGTCGGCGCGCGGCCAGGTGTCGGCCATCATCGCTGCCAGCGCGCGCTACAACATCGGCAACATCCAGCGGAACATCAACACGCCGGTCCTGGCGCTGCAGTTTCTCGACGCGGCGTTCCAATCGCGCTTCGAGTTCAAGCGCGCGACCAGGGCGCGTGAGCAGTTGCAGCCCCATGGCGCTGCGGCGGCCCCGGCCGGCGGCGTCTTCCGGGTGGCCACCGAGATGTGGGCCATCGAGTACCGCGAAAAAGAGAAGCCGACCATCATCCGCACGGTGAACGGCCGTGCGCTGCCGGCGCGCGGCCGGTTCTGGATCAATCCCTCCACCGGCGCGATACTCATGACCGAACTGGTCCTCGACGGCGGCGGGGTCGAGTCGACAATCTCCGTCAGTTATCAGTCGGAGCCGCTGATGGGCCTGCTCGTCCCCGTAGCCATGACCGAGACCTACCGGGCATCGCCGGAACGCGTGCTGGGCTCGGCGACCTATGGCCGCTTCCGGCCGCTCACTCCTTAGCGGCCAGCCGGGCGGGGCACTCGTACCGTGACGGTCTTGCCCGGGGCGACGCCGCGCTGCCACACCGGCACGCGGCGACCGTTGCGCGGCGCGATCACCTGCACATCGACCCGCGATACTCCGGTTGGAACACCGACGTGGACCGGCAGATCGTTCTGCGAATCGTAGCCCGAGCCGCTGTCCACCACCCGGCCGCCAACCAGGCGGGTCGTGCCGGCGGCATACACGCGGACTTCCGCGCCGGCCAAGGTAGCCCGGCCGTTGTGGTCCACGACACGGACGTGGAGACCACGACGGGCATCTGCGCCCGCCAGCGGGTTGCGCAGGACCAGGTGCATGCCGTCGGCGCGCGCGCCGGTCAACGCCAGGTCGAGATCGCCGTCGCCGTCGACATCCGCCCATTGCACGCCGTGATCCGCCTGCAGGCGTCGAATCGACGGCGGCGTCACGTCGGCGAATGCCGACCCGGTGTTGCGAAACAGCGTGTCCTGCCAGCTCGCCCCGCCGGTGACCGTGCCGTTGACATAGAGGTCGAGCCGGCCATCGTGGTCGAAGTCCGCGAACGCACAAGCGTCGTAACGCGAATCGATGGCCACGTTCCACGCCGCGCCGCGGTCCTCGAACACGCCCTTGCCGCGGTTGCTGAACAGGCCGAGCGGACCGTAGTTGGCGGCAAACAGGTCGAAGCGACCGTCGCTGTCGACGTCGGCCACGCACACCCGCACCGTGCCGTTGCCCGGGTGCTTCGGCGCGCGTCCGCCCCACGCCACGCCCGCCGCCGCCGCGACATCAGTGAAACGGCCGCCGTCGTTGCGATACAAGCCGTTGGCGTCGCCGTCCATGTTGGCGTCGGCCAGGTCGAGGTCGCCGTCTTCGTCGAAGTCGAACCAGACGGCGCCGACAGTGCGGCGCGTGTCGGCGAGTCCCGACGCCGATGCCACGTCGCTGAACGTGCCGGCGTCGTTGCGATAGAGCGCGTTGGCGCGATCGCGATACGCGACGAACAGGTCGAGGTCGCCATCGCCGTCGAAATCCACCCAGGCCGGCTGGCGCACCGCGCCGGTCGCCACCACCAGGCCGCTCGCCGCCGTGACGTCGGTGAACTTGCCGGCGTCGTTGCGATACACCTTCAACACCGATGCGCCGGGACGTGGCGTGAACCCGACCATCAGGTCGGCATCGCCATCGGCATCCATGTCGCCCCACGCCGCCGCGCGCGTCGGCCGCGCATCGGCGACGCCCGCCGCGGCCGCGACATCGGTGAACACACCCTGGTCGTTGCGATACAACCGATTGGGTTGGCCGTCGAAACCAACGAACATGTCGGGGTCGCCGTCGTTGTCGTAGTCGGCGAAGGCATTGGCAAACGCCGATGGCGCGCCGAGCAACTCGGGCTGCATGGCCTCGAACACCGATTGGGGCGCTTGCGCGAACAAGCCCATCGACACAGACAGGAACACTGCGACACGGGTCAGCATGTGCCACATGGTAGCCGCAGATGACACAGATATCCCAGGGCCGCAGACACAGACACGGGGCCGCAGATGACACAGATGACGCAGATTCTCAAATGCCCGGGTGTTCCGAAGTACTCAGTTCCCGCTATGTGAGACCCACCATCGATCGCTCCACCCTCGCAATCACGAGGGATTTCCGCTTTTCCTCGGGGGCATGTCGTTTGCGTCTGGCTTCGACATGACCATTCATCCCGTCGAGCCCACCGACAGCCGGACGTTCGCGATCATCGGGGCAGCCATGGAAGTGCATCGCGTCCTGGGATCAGGCTTTCTCGAAATCCTCTACCGCGACGCGCTGGCGATCGAGTTCGGCTTACGCCTGATTCCGTTCGTCGCCGAGACGCCGTGCCAGGTCACCTACAAGGGACATTCACTTCGCGGGCACTATCGGATGGACTTTGTCTGTTTCGACTCGGTGGTGGTCGAGATCAAGGCGCGGTTCGGAACCGGACCCGCCGAGCAAGCGCAAGTCCTGAGCTACCTGGCGGCAACCGGCCACCGAACCGGCCTGCTGCTCAACTTCGGGTCCGCCAAGCTGGAATACAAGCGATTCATACTGACAAGATCACGCTGAGACCGGCGGGGCCGCGTAGCGGCCCCCGATATCGAGCGACCGGTCGCGGAACACGAGCAACTCACACATCCCGAAGTTGCTCGTTTCCGCGGCCGGCCGCTCGATAGCGCGGCTTCGCCGCGCCGCCGGTCTTGATGTATCTGCGTAATCTGTGTCATCTGCGGCCCTGGAGTGGACAATCGTCATCTGCGGCCCTGGTGTAGATGATCGGCGTTATCATTTCGCCGTGACTAGCCGCCTACTCGCCGTCGTCATCGCTATTTCTGTCGCGGTCCCCGCGCTCGGCCAACCCCCATCGGCGTTCGAGGTGCACGAAGCCACCATCGCCCAGATTCATGCGGCGATGGTCGCCAAGCAGCTGACCTGCCGCGCCCTGGTCGAGCAGTATCTGCGCCGCATATCTGTGTTCGACAAGAACGGCCCCGCCGTCAACGCCATCGTCATCACCAATCCCGAGGCGATGAAGCAGGCCGACGACCTCGACCGGCGGTTCGCCGAGTCGGGCCTGACCGGACCGCTGCACTGCGTCCCAACCATCGTCAAGGACAACTTCGAGACGATCGGTCTGCAAAGCTCGAATGGATCGCTGGCGCTGGCCGGATTCGTCTCGAACAAGGATGCGTTCCAGGTGGCGCGCATCAAGGCCGCCGGCGCGATCGTGCTCGCCAAGTCGAACATGGCCGAGTGGGCGTTCACGCCCAACGAGACGTTGAGCTCCATCCTGCCGGGCTACACCAAGAACCCGTATGCGCTCGATCGCGTCACCGCTGGATCCAGCGGCGGCACGGCGGCATCGGTCGCCGCCAGCTTTGGCGCCGTCGGCCTCGGCAGCGACACCGGGAACTCAATTCGCGGGCCGTCATCCCACCAGGCGCTGGTCGGCATTCGCTCGACCATGGGGCTGACCAGCCGGGGCGGCGTGATGCCGCTGAACTTGAACGCCGACATTGCCGGGCCAATGGCGCGGACGGTTGAGGATGCCGTCAAGGTCTTCCAGGCCATCGTCGGCAGCGATCCGGCGGACCCGGTGACGGCCGCGGCGACGGCGCACTTGCCGCAAGACTACGCGGCGGCGCTGGTGCGCGGCGGGTTGAATGGCGCGCGCATTGGCGTGCTGCGGTTTGCCTATGAACGCGAGTCGACGGATCCGGAGATCGTGCAGGTGTTCATGCGCGCGGTCGACGACCTGCGGGCCCAGGGCGCCACCATCATCGACCCGGGCGTGGTTGACGGGCTCGACCAGATCAAGCGCCCGCAAGGCATGGGGCCCTGCGGCGGGTTCAAGCACGACATTAACCGCTACCTCGCCGGCCACGGCGACCGCGTGCCCGTGAAGAGCCTCGCCGAGATCGTGAAGTCGGGACGATTCCACCCGACGGTGCGCCGGCAACTCGAGCAGGGTGAGCAGGGGCCGGAGAATGGTCCCGAGTCACCCGAGTGCAAGGCCGATGCGCAGTATCGGCAACAGGTGCGCGATGCCGTCACCAGGACGATGGATGCGCAGAAACTGGATGCGTGGGTGTATCCGACGTGGAGCAACCCGCCGCGGCTGATCGGCGACCTCAACACGCCCGGCGGCGACAACAGCCAGTTCTTCTCGCCGACGACGGGGTTTCCGTCGATCCAGGTGCCGATGGGGTATACCCGGGGCGGCCGGCTGCCGGCCGGCATCACGTTCTTCGGCCGCGCGTGGTCGGAACCGACCCTGATCAAGCTGGCCTACGCCTACGAGCAAGCCACGCGCCACCGGCGCGCCCCGGAAAGCACGCCACCGCTGCGGTGACGAGGCGCCGGTGAGGCGCCAGTGGAGGCAACCCTTTAGGGTTGCCTGTTCAGGAAAGGAATCGGTTCATGGCCATCAACGGTTCGCACGTCCTGCTCTACACCACGAAGCCGGAGGAACTGCGCGCCATGCTGCGCGACGTGTTTGGCTTCAAGCACGTTGACGCCGGCGGCGGCTGGTTGATCTTCGCGCTGCCGCCGGCGGAACTTGGCGTGCATCCGGCGGAGGCGCCTGGTGGCGCGTCCGGCACTCACGCCTTCTCGTTCATGTGCGACAACATCGCGACGACCATCGCCGAGTTGAAGGCGAAGGGCGTGGAGGTGATCGGCGAGCCGGCCGACGAAGGCTACGGCATCACGGTGATGCTGAACCTGCCGGGCGACTGCCGGGTGATGCTGTACGAGCCGAGGCACCCGATCGCCGCCGGCATGTAGAACGGCGGCACCCAGAAGAGGTCCCCCGCAGAATCAAGGCAGATCGGTGGCGGGATCGGCCAGCGATGCCAGCTTGTCGGCGTCGGTGAAGCGCAGCGACTCGGAGTTGACGCAGTGGCGCTGCCCGGTCGGCTTGGGACCGTCGGGAAAGACGTGGCCCAGGTGGCAATCGCACCGCGCACAGAGAATCTCGACGCGCAGCATGCCGTAGCTGCGATCGGACTTGGTGGTGACGTTCTCTTCGGCAATCGGCTGGAAGAAGCTGGGCCACCCCGTGCCCGACTCGAACTTCGCGTTCGACGAGAACAGCGGCAGGCCGCAACAGACACAGGAATAGACGCCGGCGCGCTTGTTGTCGAGCAGCGTGCCGCAGAACGGCCGCTCGGTGCCGTGCGCGCGGGCCACCGCGAACTGCTCGGGCGTGAGGATGTCCTGCCACTCGGCGTCGGTCTTATCGATGCGGGGAAGAGGCAGCGGCCCCACCAACTGGCCGTGGCGATTGAACACGAACAAGGGAATCAGGGTCATCGTGCGAATAACTGAGTGAGCGTGAAGGACCACCCGGGCAGCAGCGGCGTCGACAGCACGGCATCGGCGCCGAGCACCTCGCGGTTGGCGAAGATGCCAGTATCGTCCAGCCGGTCGACGGTCACGGTGTCCAGGTCCGGGTCGACCATCCAGTACTCGCGCACGCCGCTCTGTTCGAACAATTGGCGCTTGAGCCGTTGGTCGCGGGTTCGCGTGCCCGGCGACAGGATCTCCACCACCAGCGCCGGCGCGCCGGCAATGTGCTTCTCGGTCAGAATTTCCGGCTGGTCAGCCGTGACCAGCAGCAGGTCGGGCTCGACAATGTCCCAGTTGGACAACTTGACGTCGAGCGGCGCGTAGTAGACCTCGCCGACACCCGAGTGTGCGCGCAGGTAGTCGGCGATCGCGAGATAAAGCCGGCCAGACAGCTTCTGGTGCCGGAGAGTTGGCGAGGGCGTCACGTAGTGCTCCCCGCCGATGAGCTCGTGCCGCTGCCCATCGTCAGGGAACAGCAGGAAGTCGTCGTAGGTGAGACGCGAGTCGGGCCGTGCGCTCGTGGACATGGCGTCGCTGCCCT
>JBFWUK010000012.1:0-34055 GCA_050247355.1 Vicinamibacterales bacterium
TGAACACGAGCTTGCTGGCCGCATCCGAAAAGCGGCTGCTGATCTGGATTGCCGGGCGCCTGCCGCGCTGGATCCACTCCGACCACCTGTCGGCGCTTGGGCTGGCCGCCATGGCCGGGGCCGGGGCGGCGTTCTGGCTGATGCGGATGGATCCCATTGCCGGTGCTGGTCTTGTGACGTTGTCGCTGTTGCTCAACTGGTTCGGCGACAGCCTCGACGGCACGCTGGCCCGCGTGCGGAACCGGTTGCGGCCGCGCTATGGCTACTACGTCGACCACATCATCGACCTGACCGGCACGGCCATGCTGTTTGCCGGGCTGGCGGCATCGCAATACATGAGCCCGATGGTAGCGGCGCTGTTCGTGGCGTCGTTCTTCCTGGTGTCGGCCGAAGCCTACCTGGCGACTCATGCGCGCGGTGTCTTCAAGATATCGTTTCTCGGCGTCGGGCCAACTGAACTGCGCATCCTGCTGGCAGCTGGAGCATTCGCGGCGGCCGCCACCCCGACGGTCACACCCTTCGGGCTTTTCGAGGTGCGGTTGTTCGATCTCGGGGGTATCGTGGGGGGAGCCGGGATGATAATGGCGTTCGTCATCACCAGCATCGGCAACACGCGCGCCCTCTACCGAGAGGAGACTCAGCGATTATGACGGGGAGGCACTTCTTGTCGGGGGGGCACTTCTTGTCGGGAGGGCACTTCTTGTCGGGAGGGCACCTCTTGTCGGGAGGACACTTCTTGTCGGGGGGACACTTCTTGTCGGGAGGGCACTTCTTGTCGGGAGGGCACTTCTTGTCGGGAGGGCACTTCTTGTCGGGAGGGCACTCTTCGTCGGGACGCGTGCGCTCGACGGCGCCCACCCTCGCCGCCGTCATCATCATGAGCGCGAGTGTCTCCGCCGACACGATGGAGGCGATCCTCCAACAGAAGACCATCGAGGGCTTCAACCGCTACAGCGCGGCGGTCGAGGCGCGCATCGAGAAGGAGTTGCGCGACAACGAGCCGTTCCTCGACGTCGAGCGCCAGCCGGCGGCGCAACTGGCCAGGACGATGGCGGCGCTGCGGCGGGGTGAAGTGGTGGTGTCGCGGGCGGTCGCCCGAGACGGCACCGCGAGTGAGATCGAAGTTGAAGGTGGCATGATCAATCACTGGCGGGGAACGGCCTACATTCCCAAGGTGAACTTGGATGTGCTCCTGAAGACACTCCAGGAGCCGCAGACCGACAAGCACAAGCAGGAAGACGTGCTGTCGTCGCGGGTGGTGCAGACCGGCGAGAACTCGCAGAAGTTGTACCTGCGGCTGCGCCGGACGAAGCTGATCACGGTGGTCTACGACACGGAGTACGACACCACCTATCGGCGGCTGGCGGCCGACCGCGCGCTGAGCACCAGCATCTCGACGAAGATCGTGGAAGTCGAGCACGCGGGCACGCCGCGGGAACGGGCCCTGCCGGAGGGCAATGACCATGGCTTCATGTGGCGCCTGTACTCGTATTGGCGCTACAAGCAGGTCGGCGACGGTGTGATCGTCGAGGTCGAGTCGCTGACGCTCAGCCGGAACCTGCCGTTCCTCCTCAGCCCGTTCCTGCGTCCCGTGGTGAACAGCACCGCCCGGGACTCGATTACCCGGACCCTCTCGTCCATGCGGCTCAGGTTCGTCGGCTGATCAGGCGGGGTTGTCGCTAAACTAGACAGGTGCTCGCCGACCTCGCCGGAATGGAGCTGGGCGACCTCGAAACCTTCGTCGAGTCGCTGGGCCACAAGCGTTTCCACGCCAGGCAGATTTACCGCTGGATCTGGCGCCGGGGCGTCACCGATTTCGCGCAGATGACCGACCTCGGCCAGGAGCTGCGCGCGGCGCTCGTCGAAAGAGCCACCGTCTCCCTCCCGGCCATCATCAAGCGTGATGTCTCGGCCGACGGCACGCAGAAGTTCGTACTGCAACTGGCGGACGGGAAGCAGATTGAAGCGGTCTTCATTCCCGACACGCCGGCCCAGACGTTCTGCGTCTCGACCCAGGTCGGGTGCGCCATGGGCTGCGCCTTCTGCCTGACCGGCAAGATGGGCCTGGTCCGCAACCTGTCGGCGGCCGAGATCACCGCGCAGGTGCGCCTGCTGGCGCAGTCGCTCGGCCTGCTCGACAAGAGCTTCAACATCGTGCTGATGGGCATGGGCGAGCCGCTGCACAATTACGAAGCGACCATGAAGGCGCTGCGGATGCTGAACGAGAAAGAGGGCCTGGCGCTGCATCCCAAGCGGGTCACGCTGTCGACGGTCGGCCTGGTGCCGATGATGGACAAGCTGGCGGGCGAAGGGCTGATGCCAAATCTCGCGGTCTCGCTCCACGCCGCAACCGAGGAAACCCGCGCGGCCATCGTGCCCTCGAACAAGAAATACTCGATGCAGGACGTGATCGACGCCTGTAAACGGTTTCCGCTGGCCAAGCGCCGCCGCATCATGTTCGAGTACGTGATGCTGGCCGGCGTGAACGACTCGCCGCAGGACGCGCGCCGGCTGGTCAAGGTGCTGGCGGGCGTCAAGGCCAAGGTCAACCTGCTGCCGCTGAACGCGGCGCCGGGGATTCCATTCGAGCGGCCGTCGGACGAGGTGATCAACGCGTTCGCGAAGATCCTCGCCGACAAGGGACTGAATGTCTCGGTGCGCAAGAGCCGCGGCCGCGACATTCGCGCGGCATGCGGCCAACTGATCGTCGAAGGACAAAGCACCCGAAAGCCGGCGACGACGCCGGCGGAGGCACGCTAATGCAACCTCGAAACACGCGAAGCCCACGAAGAACCCTGGGGCTTCGTGCTCTTCGTGTGCTTCGTGGTTGCCTTCTCTGCGCCGCGCTCGCCGGTGGTTGCGCCGGCGAGCCGCGGTCGTGGGCCGAGCTCAAGCGGCAGTTGCCCGGGATGGAGTCCGACCAGCGCGAGGCCGCGATTGAAACGTTCATCGCCGCCAGGGGCGGCACGCCGATCGTGGAGAACCAGACCCGCCTGGTGTTCTTCGCCAGGGACGTCAACGGCGCGACACCGCGCGTGGTTGGCGACTTCAACGCCTGGGCGGCGACACCGCAGGGCTATGACGCGAACATCGGCAAGATGACCCGCATCGACGGGACGACCTGGTCCTATCTCGAGGGCACGTCGTACACCAACGCGCGGGTCGAGTACATCTTCTTCTTCGGCGAGGAAGCCGCCGCCGATCCGCTGAATCCGCGGGCGGTGCAGGCGTATGCCGGGCCGCGCTCAGAGGTCCGCATGCCGTTCTGGGTGGCCAATCCTGAAGTCGATGACCAGGCCGAGGTCCCGGCCGGCGAGCTGGTGGCCGAGACCGTGGTGTCGCGCGCCCTGGGCGGACCGCGGCGAGTCTGGTTTTACCTCCCGCCGGGCTATTCGGCCACCGACACGCTCTATCCCGTCATGTACGTCCTGGACGGCGCCAACTACGTCGAGAAGATGGAAGTGCCGCGCGTGCTCGACCGGCTGATCGCGCGCCAGGCGATACCGCCCGTAATCGCGGTGTTCTCGGAGCCGGCCGACCGGCAGGAAGAATACACGCGCAATCCGCGGTGGCGTTCGTTCATCTCATCGGAACTGGTGCCGCTGGTCGACAAGCGCTTCCGGACCTTTCCGGCGCCGGATCACCGCATCATCCTCGGCAGCTCGCTCGCCGCCTATGGCGCCGTCGACCTGGCGGTCGAGTTCCCCTCGGTGTTTGGCCTGTGCGCGGCCATCGCCCCGCCCGAGCAGGTGGCGTCGGTGATTGCCAACCAGGCGCACGCCCGCGCCGCCGCGGTGTCGATCCGGTTCTTCGTGCTGGGCGGCGTCTACGACGCGATGATCGACGGCGCCCGCCGCTTGCGCACCACGCTCGACGGCGTCAACGCGCCGGTCACCTACCTGGAAGCGCCTGAAGGCCACAACACCAACACCTTCCGGGCGCATCTGGATGACGCCATCATTGCGCTGCTGCCAGACCAACAGGAGTTAAAGAGATAAGGAGCAATATTTCTCTTGGGCTCCTGAGCTTCTGTCTATGTTTTGGGGCTCGTTGCCAGGGCCTTCTGACCGATGTCTCTCCTGAACTGCATCCCGTCGAAGCGGATCTTGCTCGCGGCCTCGTAGGCGCGCGCGATCGCGATCGCGAACGAGCCGGCGGTGGCAACGACGGTCAGCACGCGCCCCCCCGAGGTCACCAGCTCGGCCCCGCGTTGTTTCACTCCGGCGTGAAACACCTTCACCTCCGGACAGTCGCGCGCCACCTCGTCCAGGCCGCTGATCACGTCGCCCGAGCGGACGTCGCCGGGATAGCCATGGGCAGCCAACACAACGCCCACCGAGGTCCGGCTGAAGCCGGACGCCACATTGACTGGTGTAGCCTCCGGATTCAGCCCGAGCTTGCCCTGCGCCGCCGCCATCAACAGCGGCGCGAGCGGTTGCTCGATCAACGGCATGACCACCTGCGCCTCGGGATCGCCGAAGCGGACGTTGAACTCGATCACCTTGGGTCCGTCAGCCGTCAGCATCAACCCGCAGTACAGGAACCCGCGGAACGGCGTGCCCTCGGCGGCCATGCCGGAAAGCACGGGCCTGACGATCTCCCGCTCGACACGTTCCTGCAGCGCCGGCGTCATCAGCGGGCTGGGGGCGAATGCGCCCATGCCGCCGGTATTGGGTCCCTGGTCGTTGTCGAAGATGCGCTTGTGATCCTGCGCCGACAGCAACGGCACGTAGTCAACGCCGTCGGCGACGACGAAGAACGACACCTCGGGACCAGTCAACATCTCTTCGAGGACGACGCGGGCGCCGGCATCACCGAAGCTGCGATCGACCATGGCGGCGTTGACCGCGGCCTCGGCGGTCGCGCGATCGGGCGCCACGACCACGCCCTTGCCGCCGGCCAGGCCGTCGGCCTTCACAACCAGGGCATCGCCGAACTCGCCGGCGCGAATCGCGGCCGTCGCCTCAGCCGCGCTGGCGCAGACCCGGTAGTGCGCCGTCGGCACGCCGTGCCGCTGCATGAAGTCTTTCGCAAAGGCCTTGCTGGTTTCGAGCTGGGCGGCGGCCCGCGTCGGACCGAATACGAGGCGCCCGACGGCGGCGAGGCGATCGGCCAGGCCATTGCCAAGTGGCGCCTCGGGACCGACGATGGTGAGGTCAATGCGCTCGCGTTCGATCAGCTGGACAACCGCATCGGTGTCGATGATGTCGAGCGGTTCGGTCTTGATCGGCGTGGTCCGGCTGTCACCTTCGCCACGGTGGCCGGGGAATCCAGGCGCCGCGGTCATTCCGGGGTTGCCAGGAGCGCAGAGTAAGTAGTCAACGCCGGGTTCGGCGGCAAACTTCGAGGCCAGGGCATGCTCGCGCCCGCCGGAGCCGATAATCAGGATGCGCATTGAAGGTTTAGGTCGATTGACTTTCGGGGTGGATGACGGCATCCGCGCAGGCCTTCTAAGTCATTGATAACACTGATTTTATCTGTGTTACCTGTGTCGTCTGCGGCCCCCGTCTGCGTTTGTGATAGCCTAGCATACTTGTCCCGCTGGCCGCTGGCCGGCAGGGGCTCCCGGATCCCGGTTTGTGATGGATCTGGATGAAAACTGGTCGGAAGGGGGTGACTACAGATGGCCGAAGTGAAATTGCAGGAAGGTGAGTCGATCGAAAGCGCGTTGCGGCGTTTCAAACGCAAGGTGCAGCAGGAAGACATCATCAAGGACATCAAGAAGCACTCCTTCTACTTGAAGCCGGGCGACAAGCGCCGCGCGAAGCAGGCGCTCGCCCGGAAGCGGAATCGGAAGAAGGCACGCCGCGAGACCGAATAGACAAGGACCTGGGGGCTTAGGGGCTTAGGGCTTTGATTTTTCAAGCCCCTAGGACCTTGGGCCCCTAGGCCCTTCCAGCTCTTCTCGTGGTAACATTCGACACCTTTTGGGGCGGCTAACGCGCCCTTTTGTGGCGTCGGCAGCGCCCGTTTTGGCGTTTGCAACGCCCGTGTTGTAAGGGTTTTCTCGACGCAGGGGATCTAATCGAATGGAAATCGTCGAACGCACCGTGAACGATGTGACCGTGCTCGACCTCAAGGGCAAGATGACCCTGGGCGAGGGCGACGAGTTGCTGAAGGACAAGATCAACAGCCTGCTGGCCGCCGGCAAGAAGAAGCTGTTGCTCAATCTCGAGGGCGTGCCATACATCGACAGCGCGGGCCTCGGCGAAGTGGTGCGGACCTACACCACGGTGAGCCGCCAGGGTGGCAGCCTCAAGCTGCTCAACCTGACCAAGCGAATCGAAGACCTGCTCTCGATCACGAAGTTGCTGACGGTATTCGACACCTTCGATTCGGAGGCGGAAGCCGTCAAGAGCTACAAGTAAGTGGAGACTCGGTCCGCGGTCGCGAACCTGATCATTTCGCTGCGACCGGATCAGTGGACCAAGAACCTGATTGTCTTTGCGGCGCTGATTTTTGCCGTTAAATTGCTCGACCCGGCCGCCTTGGCGCTTGCTTCGGCGGCCTTTTTGATTTTTTGCGTGCTCTCCGGGAGCGTCTACCTGCTCAACGACGTCTCGGATCTCGAGGCCGATCGCCGGCATCCGCTCAAGCGGCTGCGGCCGATCGCCTCTGGCGCGCTCGGCGCCGGCACCGCCCTCGCGTGGGCGATTGGCCTGAGTGCCGTCGCGCTGGCCGCCGCCTACGCGCTGCGGCCGTTGTTCGCTTTAGCTGCCGCGGCGTACCTGGCGCTCTTCGTCTTGTACACGCGCGCACTCAAGCACGTCGTGATCCTCGATGTGATGACGATCGCGATTGGCTTCGTGCTGCGGGCCGTGGCGGGTGGTTTGGTAATCGGAGTGCCGGTCAGCGACTGGTTGCTGGTCTGCACCATCCTGCTGGCGTTGTTCCTGGGCCTGGCCAAGCGGCGGCATGAAATCACCATGCTGGCCGACGGCGCCTCGGGACACCGGCGCATTCTGGAGGAGTACGATCCGTACTTGCTCGATCAGATGATCGCGATCGTAGCGGCGGCCACACTCGTCGTCTACATCATCTACTGCGCGAGCCCCGAGACCGCCGAGCGGTTTGGCACCCCCTTGCTGGTGCTGACCACTCCGTTCCCGATCTACGGCATCTTCCGGTACCTGTACCTCGTGCATCGCAAGCACGGTGGCGGCAGCCCGTCGGATCTGCTGTTGCGGGACCGCCCGTTGCTGGGGTGCGTGGCGCTGTGGGGCATGGCTGTAGTCCTGATCATCTACCGGCCGTACGCGTCGTAACTGTGACGTGACGCGTTCAAAAGTCGCCATACTCAAGACCTCGCCCGCGACGGTCCTCCGGGACACGCACGCGGTGATGAACCTCGCCGGCTACCAGGACGTCATCGCCAGGGACGCCGATACCGCGCTCAAGGTCAACATCTCGTGGCACTTCTTCTTCCCCGGCTGTTCGACGACGCCGTGGCAGCTCGACGGCGTGATCCGCGCCATGAAGCAGGACGGCTACGATCCGGCGCTGATCCACGCCTGTCACAACCGCACCGTCGTGATCGACGCCCACCTCGGCGAAGAGGCGAACAAGCAGCTGCCGGTGGTCCAGGCCCACGGCATTCGCAACGTGCACCTCTACGAGGGCGACGAGCCGTGGATCAACGTGCGCGACGCGGTCGGCGGCGCGCTGGCCGACAAGTTCCTGTGCCTGAACCAGGTCTATCCCGACGGGTTCATGATCCCCAAGCGGTTCATCGGCGAGAACATCATCCACCTGCCGACCGTGAAGACCCACGTCTTCACGACCACGACCGGGGCGATGAAGAACGCCTTCGGCGGCCTGCTCAACGAACGGCGCCACTGGACGCACCCGGTGATCCACGAAACGCTGGTCGACCTGTTGATGATCCAAAAGAAGATCCACCGCGGCGTGTTCGCGGTGATGGACGGCACCTTTGCCGGTGACGGCCCCGGGCCGCGCTGCATGGTGCCGCACGTCAAGAACGTGATGCTGGCGAGCAGCGACCAGGTCGCAATCGACGCCGTGGCCGCCAGGCTGATGGGCATGGATCCGATGTCGATCAAGTACATCCGGCTGGCGCACGACCTCGGCCTCGGCTGCGGCGACCCGCGCGAGATCGAGGTGGTCGGCGACCTCGAGGCGGCGAAGGAGAACTGGCAGTTCACCGGCCCGTTCAAGAAGATGACCTTCGCGTCGAAGATGCAGCACCACATCTACTGGGGACCGCTGCGCAAGCCGATCGAATGGTCGCTGAAGACGGTGCTGGCGCCGTGGGCGTACATCGCCAGCGTGATCTACCACGACAGTTTCTGGTACCCCGTCAACGCCGAGCGCCAGATGCGCGCGGCCCTCGACAGCCCGTGGGGGCGGCTGTTCGAGAACTGGGAACGACTGACGCCCGATGCCAATGGCTATCCGCAGGTGGGCGAGTCGCCCGCCGCGATCACGCGTGCCGGCATGCACGCATTCAAGCAGTCACTCGGCATTCTCGGCACCTGCATCGCAGAGGCGCCCGAGTTTGCCAGCCGGAAGCGCCGCCAGCAGGCGAAGTCCGAGTCCTGAGGATTTTTCGATGAGCGAGTTCACCATTCGTTCCGAGTCGGTCGATGTCGAGCAGATCATGAAGCAGGTCCGCGCGCGCATTCTCGAGAAGCGCGGCGCCGACTATACCGAAGAGCAGATCCGCGAGCTGGCCACCGTGCGGCTCGAGAAGTTCCTGGAGCCGCGCAACCTGCGCTCCGACCTGCTCGAGCAGTTCCGCAAGAGCCGCCCGGCCGTCAACACCGAGCCGCCCAAGATCGAGGCGCCCTACACCTTCGACGACCAGACGCTGTTTACGTCGCACCGGGCGCCCCTCCGGTTCATGCGCAAGCTGCTGATGCCGCTGCTCAAGCTGTTCTTCAACCCGAACGTGCTCAACCAGATCCTCCATACCCAGTCGCAGTTCAACGTCGACCTGCTGAAGCGCGAATCGCGGCGCAAGATCGAGTTCGACCGGTCGCGGGCGGAGTGGAACACGCTCTATTACGAGGTGCTCCACAACCTCGTGCTCGAAACCACGCGCATGGGCATTGAGACCCAGAACCTCAGGATGCGCGTGGAATCGCTGTCGAGCCGGCTCGACTTCAGCGAACGGCGCGTGCGGGCCCTTGAAGGCGTCGTCCAGTACCGTCCCGAGGTGATCGCCGCGCCCACCCGCCGGGAACGTGAGCGCGAGGACGATGAGCCGGCGGCGGCGCCATCGCCCAGCGGCTCGCTCGAGGGCTTCGTGCCCACCGGGCAGCAGGGGCAAGGCGCGGCGCAGGGCGACGGCAGCCGCAAGCGCCGCCGGCGCCGGCGCGGCCGGCGCGGCGGCACCGGTCTGCCCGGTGGTCCCGGCCCCGGCGGCACGCCGGGCATGGGCGGCCAGCCGGCAGGCCCGGCCGATGGCGAAGCCTACGAGGCCGGTGAATCGGATGGACCCGACGACGGCGACGAGGGCGATGGATTCGACGAACGTGAGCCCGAAACGGTGGCGGCGGCGCCCGCCCCGGCTGCCGGCGAGGCGACCGAGGCACCGCGTGAAGCCGCGGAACCGTCCGCCGGCGCCCCGGCCGAAGGCGACGCGACATCCGGTCGCGGCCCCGGCTCCACCACTTCCGACGACAACGGCGGGCAGTGAAGGTCGCGGTCGTCGTCCAGCGATACGGTGCCGACATCAACGGCGGCGCCGAGCAGCATGCCCGCTACGTGGCCGAGCACCTGGGCAAGCACGTCCAGGTCGAGGTGCTCACCACGTGTGCGCACCGTGACTACATCTCGTGGAAGAACGAGTTGCCCGCGGGCCGCGAGGTGGTCAACGGCATTCCCGTGCACCGCTTTCCGGTGGCGATCGAACGCGACCCGATCGAGTTCGGCAAGTGGTCGGCGACGGTGTTCACGCAGACCCACTCTTATCGCGATGAACTGGCGTGGCTCGACGCCGAAGGCCCGACCAGCCCGGCGCTGATCAACCACATCCAGGCGCACGAAGCCGACTACGACTTCTTCATCTTCTTCAGCTTCCGCTACCACCACTCGTTCCACGGCTGCCGCGCGGTGGCGGCGAAGGCGATCCTGGTGCCCACGGCGGAGCGCGATGGCGCCCTCGGCCTGGCCATCTTCCCGCCGGTGTTCCGCGGCGTTCGCGCCCTCATGTACAACTCGTTCGAGGAGCGCGCGCTGATCCAGGGCGTCGCCAACAACCAGTCGGTGCCGGGCGTCGTCGTCGGCATCGGCTCGGAGGTTCCCGAGCGCTCGAACGGCGGCCGCTTCCGGCAGAAGTTCGGCATCCGGGATCGCTTCGCGATCTACGTCGGCCGCATCGACGAGAACAAGGGCTGCGTCGAGCTGTTCGAGTTCTTCGAGCACTACAGCGCGGCGCTGGTCGACGGCATGCACCTGGTGCTGGTGGGCACGCCGCACGTGCCGATCCCGAATCACCCGCGCATTCACCACCTCGGTTTCCTCGACGACCAGGACAAGTACGACGCGATGGCGGCGGCCGAGCTGCTGATCATGCCGTCGTACCTCGAGAGCCTGTCGATGGTGGCGCTCGAGGCGTGGGCCATGGGCAAGCCGGTGCTGGCCAACGCCAAGTGCGACGTGCTGCAGGGCCAGTGCCTGCGCAGCAACGCGGGGCTGTTCTACGAGAACTTCCACGAGTTCGCCGAGACGCTGCGGGCCATTGATTCGGGTCCCGGGCTGCAGGCGGCGCTGGGGCGCAACGGCCGCGCCTTCTTCGAGCGTCACTACGCCTGGCCCGTGATCGAAAAGAAGTACGTCGACATGCTGGAACAGCTGGCGAAGGAGGCGCCGTCGCGAACGATGGAGCCATTGCCGGGCTGGTTCGGTCGACGGCGCCGTACGCTGCCGGCGGCCGACAGCGTGGTCAAGCAGCTGCCGGCCGGGGCTTACAAGGAAATCAGAAGTCAGAAGCCGGAAGTCAGAAGCGAGCGGCCGGCGTCGGCCAATCCGCAGTCGGCGCCGAGCCGTCCGCCGCAGGCCGAGCGGCCGCGGTTCCAGTCGCGCGACCCGCGCCGCGATCAGCAGCGCCGCGATCACCGCGGCCCCCGCCCAGACGGGCGGCCGAAACAGAACGTTTCGCGGCCGCCGGGTGGGGCGGCGCCATCGGCGCGCCCCGAAGGCGGCCGGTCCCAGCAGGGACCGCGGCCCGAGGGCGGCCGGCCCCCCTTCGACTCCGCTCAGGGCAAGCCCTTGGACTCCGCTCAGGGCAAGCCGGTCGAGGCTGCTCAGGGCAGGCCGCAAGGGGCACGGCCCGATGGCAACCGCGGCCGCGATAACCGGCGCGGCGGACGACCGCAGCGGCGGCGGCGCCCTGGCGGCAGCGGCGGTGGCAACGGCGGTGGTGGCGGAGCCAGGTAGTGGCCATCGCGATTCATCAGGTCCTCGCCACGCTGGGTTACGGCGACGCGATCGGTCACGAGGTGCTCGGCATTCAGCGCGTGCTGCGCGGGGCCGGCTACGCGTCGGAGATCTTCGTGCAAACGGCGGATCACCGGCTCGAGGACCTGACGGTCGACTACCGCGACCTGATCGAGGCCAGCGATCCCGACAACATCCTGATCCACCATTTCTCGATCGGCTCGCGGGCCTCGCGCGTCGCGTACGCCCTGCCCGAACGAATGGCGCTGGTCTACCACAACATCACACCGCCCGAGTACTTCGTCGACGTCCACAAGGCGCTGGTCAGGCAGTGCTACCTCGGGCGCCGCGAGCTCAGCCTGTATCGCGAACGGTGCGACCTGGCCCTCGGCGACTCGGAGTACAACCGGCAGGAACTCGAATCGGCCGGGTTCCCGGTGACCGGCGTGCTGCCGGTGGTGCCCGACTTCTCGCACCTTGCCGGCCCCGCCAACTACATGCTGGCCGGCCAGTTCGACGACGGCTGGGTGAACGTGATGTTCGTCGGGCGGGTGATTCCCAACAAGCGGATCGAGGACGTGATCCGGAGTTTCCACGCCTACAAGCAGTGGTTCAATCCGCGCTCGCGGCTGCTGCTGGTGGGCTCGTACGGCGGTTTCGAAAAGTACCTGGCCATGGTGCAGCAGTTCGTCGCCGACATCGGTGCGCAGGATGTGCACTTTCTCGGCCACGTCGCCAACGAGGAGCTGGCCGCCTACTACGAGCTGGCCGACGTGTTCCTGTGCGCCAGCGAGCATGAAGGCTTCTGCGTGCCGCTGATCGAGTCGTTCCACATGGGGGTTCCGGTCGTCGCCTATGCCGCCACGGCGGTGCCGGCGACGATGGACGGGGCCGGCGTGTTGTATACCAACAAGGACCCGATGCACGTGGCGGCGCTGCTGGATGCGGTGGTCGGCGACCGCGACCTGCGCGATCGCATCATCGACGGGCAGTACGCCGCACTCGACCGCCTCGAGGCGCGCGACTTCGGCGGCACGCTGTTGCGGTTCGTCGATCAGATGCTGGCGACGCCGCGGCGGCCGCATCCGCCGGTGGCGTTCGACTTCTGGGACCAGGTGCGGTTGCGCGAGGAGCTCGAGGAGCTCTGGCTCGAGCGGCCGTCGGCGTACCACGCGCTGCCGCCGGCGCCATGACCGTGCGAGCTGGCGGTGTCGATGATCGTTAACCAGTGGGTTCCCGCGGCCCATCGCGGCGATGCCATCGGCGATTCGGCGCGCCGCGTGCGCGGGCTGCTGCGCAGCCTCGGGCACGAGTCCGAACTCT
Organism: Vicinamibacterales bacterium; assembly: GCA_050247355.1. Classification (GTDB taxonomy): domain Bacteria; phylum Acidobacteriota; class Vicinamibacteria; order Vicinamibacterales; family UBA2999; genus 12-FULL-67-14b. Next base: position 12,724 of record JBFWUK010000012.1, read on the forward strand.
ACGCCATGACGATGGACGACGACCTGCGCGGCGACGTGCTGCCGTGGACCGACCCGTCGGCCCGGCGCGGCGACCTCACCATTCTTCACTTCGCCCTGGTCTCGCCGATGACGGCGGAGTTCGCCCGGCTGCCGCACGGGCGGGTGCTGCAGTACCACAACGTCACGCCGGCGCACTTCTTCGCGCCGTACGATCCGGCCGTCTTCCGCCTCGCGGCGCTCAGCCGCGACGACCTGCGCACGCTGGTCGGGCACACCGACATCGCCCTCGGCGACTCGGAGTACAACCGCCGGGAGCTCGAGGAGATGGGGTTCACGAACACCGGTGTGTTCCCGATTGCCATCGATACCGAGCGCATTACCAATGCTCCGCGGGTGCCGTCGCTCGAATTCCTGCTGACCGACGGCCCGCTCCTCAACTTCCTGTTCGTCGGCCGGATTGCGCCGAACAAGAAGATCGAGGACCACATCCGCATGGCCGAGCACTACAAGCGCTACGTTGACACCGCCTACCGCTTCATCTTCGTCGGCAAGACCGACGCCATTCCTCGCTACTACGGCATGGTCCGCCAGTTGATGAACGAGTACCGGATGCTCGAAGACCGCTTCATCTTCACCGGCCCGGTGCCCGACGCCGACCTGGCGACCTACTACCGCACCGCCCACGTCTACGTCTCGCTCTCGGAGCACGAGGGGTTCTGCGTGCCGCTGCTCGAGGCAATGGCCGCCGATGTGCCGGTGCTGGCCTACGCCTCGACCGCGGTGCCCGACACTCTGGGCGGGGCCGGCGTGCAGTTCGCGCCGAAAGACCTCGAGTACGCCGCCGAACTCCTCGGCGAGCTGGCCTACAACGACACGCTCAGAGCCCAGGTGATTGCCGGACAGCGCGCCCGTCTCAACGACTTTGGCGACGCCCGGATCCGCCGCGAGCTCGAAAGGCTGACATCGTGAAGATTGCATTCATCGTTCAACGCTACGGCGCCGAGATCCTGGGCGGTTCCGAGTACCACTGCCGCCTGATTGCCGAACGGCTGGCGGCCAAGCACGAGGTCGAGGTGCTGACCACGTGCGCGCGCGATTACGTCACGTGGGAGAACGACTACCCCGAGGGCACCGACCGCATCCGCGGCGTCACGGTGCGGCGCTTCAAGAATGCGCACACTCGCGACCTCACCGCCTTCAACCAGTACTCCGACTGGATTTTCCACCACCCGCACACCCGCGACGACGAGATGTCGTGGCTCGAGCAGCAGGGCCCGTGGTGCCCGGCCCTGATCGAGTACCTGAACAAGCAGCACCGGCAGTACGACGCGCTGATCTTCTTCACCTACCTGTACGCGCCCACCGTGCTGGGTCTCGACATCGATCCGGCCCGCAGCATCCTGGTGCCGACCGCGCACGACGAGCCGGCGATTCACCTCGGCATTTACCGCGAGATGTTCGCCAAGCCGTCGGCGGTGGCGTTCAACACCGAGGTCGAAAAGAACTTCCTCAAGACCACGTTCGAGTTCCGCGCCGCCGCCGAAGAGACCGTCGGCTGCGGCGTCGACCTGCTGCTGGATGCCGCCCAGCCGGACGAGCCGGAACCGGAAGACGACGAGGAACTGCACAAGCGGCTGCCGCCGCACCTGCGCGTGCGCGGCGCCCAGTTCCGCCGCCGGCACCGCCTGCAGGGCCAGTTCCTGCTCTACGGCGGACGGATCGACGCCGGTAAGGGCTGCGAGGAGCTGATCGAGTACTTCACGAGCTACAAGGAACAGGGCGGCGAGGCTGCGCTGACCTTGATGGGCGTCAAGCTGATGCAGTTGCCAGAGGTGCCGTGGGTCCGGTTCGCCGGACTGCTGTCGGAGCGCGAGCGCCTGCAGGCATTGGAGGCCGCCACCGTCGTGGTGGTGCCGTCGCCGTTCGAGAGCCTGTCGCTGCTGGCGCTCGAAGCAATGGCGGTCGGCACGCCGATCCTGTGCAACGCCCGCTCCGAGGTGCTGGTCGACCACTGCGTGAAGAGCAACGCCGGGTTGTTCTACGCCAACCGCGATGAGTTCCTGGAGTGCGCCAAGCTGATGCTCGCCGACGAGCGCCTGCGCGAGCGGATGGGCCGCAACGGCAAGGAGTACATCAAGCGCAACTACCGGTGGGATGTGATCCTGTCAAAATATGACCGGTTGATCGGGTCGCTCCGCCGATGATCGCCGTCCTGCTGGCCCTCGTCCTGGCGCTGCAGTTTGGGCAGCGGACGCCGCTGACGCCGGCCGAAACGCTGCTGGAACCGGCGATTCTGCAGGCCATCGATCAGCAGCCGCTGACCGCGGAGTCGTCGCCGCAGATCGCCGGCACCGATCGCGACGCCGGCTGGATCCTGCTGACGTGCCGCGCGAACGAGTGCGCGACGGCGACGCGCGCGGCCCGCAAGCTCAACGCGCTGGTCACCGCCGGGAAGATCCCGCCGTCGGCGCGGTCGATTCGCGTCGCGTCCCAAGTCGACCAGTCGATCGTCACCGCGGTAAAGGCCGCGATCCACGTCGCCGAATCGACGGATCGTCCGCTGCAGGTCGTGCGCGGTCCATGGTCGACCGCCGCCATCACCGACGAGGTGGTCGAAGTCCTCATCCGCCGCGGCGGCCACGTCGCCGACGTGCGGCCATTCGAGGATCTCGGCCAATTGCGGCTCGACCCTCACGGCATCCCAACGACGACGATGGTCGTCAACGCGTGGACCTCGCGCGACCACGTCGCCGCCACCGCCGCGGCGGCCGCCTATTTCCTGGCCACCCTGCCGAATGCCGGCGCGGAAGCGCTGCTGTCTCACTTGATGGTCGGGGCGCACGCGCGGCTCGCCGAAGACGGCCGCCGCGCCGTCGCGCTGATGGGGCCGGGCCAGCGCGCCAGCGCCGACGTGTTGATATTGCTGGGCCAGGCCATCGAGCGCGAGCAGCGCCGCATCCGGTCGGTCGCGCGATTCATGCCGGCGCCGCTCGACGCCACGCTGGCGGACCGCCTGGCCGACATGGAAAAGGGCATCACCGGGGTCTGGTCCAGCCTCGGCGTTACCAGTTCGCCGTTCGTACCGCCGGCCGAGCGCATCCGTGGGCGCGGCGGTGATGACCAGCGCGTGCCATCGAGAATCGCCGGGGCGACCGGCACGGTTGACACAGCGTCGATCAAGCACGCCAACCACGCCATGGTGGGCTACGAGATCATCAATTTCATCGATGGCCGGCGCACCGTGAGCGACATTCGGGACGCGGTGATGGCGGAATTCGGCCAGGTCGGCCTGCCCCTCGTCGTGCAGTATCTGGAGGCTCTGGCGAAGGCCGGCGCTGTAACTCTGCGGTAAAACATCCACCAGGGCTGGCTGGCAGTCCGCTAGACAGTCGTGCTACCCTGCGGCCACAATGGCCGCCTGCCCGCGGCCCATGGCCACCGGGGGCGACGTGACCTCATCGAGAATCGGGTTGCTGATCGGCGGAATCCTGCTCGTCGCAATCGCCAGTCTGGCTCTACGAACTGGCGACGAGGAGGCGGTTTCGAGTGTGGCCCCGTCCGCGCCCGCACCTGCACCAGGAGAGCCAGACCTGGCCGCCGTGCGGAGCGCGACCGAGCGATTCCGCGACGTCAACGTCGCCTTGGCCGAAGGTTACATCCGTGACCCGTTCGATCTGTGTGACACCGCCGAGATGATGGGCCGCCCGGCGGCACTGGGCGCCATGGGTGTGCACTACTTCAAGCCCGATGTCCTCGGCATTACCGCCCCGCCCAATCCGAAGGTCAGCGGTACCGGCATTCACACCGACTTCCTGACCCCGGGCATCCTGATCTACGAGCCGAAGGAAGACGGCTCACTCGAGTTGGTAGCCGTGGAGAACCTCGCGTTCGCCGACGCCTGGAAGGCGGCCGGTCATGCCCGGCCGCCCTCGTTTCACGGCGTGTCCTACAACTACATGGCCGACGATCCGGCCACCCCTGCCGACGATGCGCATCAATTCGCGCCGCATTACGATCGCCATGTCTGGATCTATCGGGACAACCCGAACGGCATCTTCGCGCCGTTCAATCCGAACGTGAGTTGCGCGCATCACAAGGGCGCCACACTGCCTCACTGAGCCGCCTGCAGCAACAACTCGAGGTCGCCAAGCAACTTGTCGATCTCGTGGGGCAGCGTCGCGTTGTAGACGCCACGGAGGCGGCCGTCGCGATCAACCAGGATGGCCTTCTCGGTGTGCAGGAACTGGTCCGTCGCCGGCTTTCCTGCCTCCAACCTGCCATCGTCGGCAAAATACGAGGTGCGGGCCAGGTCGTAGATCTGCTCGGGATCGCCGGTGACGAGCTTCCACCGTTTTGGATCGACACCGCGCGAGTCGCCGAAGGCCGCCAGCGTTTGCGGCGTGTCGTCCTGCGGCGTCACGGAGTACGACACCAACACGGCATCGCGGCCGTTGACCGCCTGCTGCACCTTGGCAAGCTGCGTGATCATCGCGGGACAGATACCGGCGCAGCGCGTGTAGATGAACGACGCGACGTGGACCTTGCCGATGACGTCGCGGCGAGCGATGGCGTCGCCCTCCTGAGTCACCAGCGAGAAGTCGGCAATCCGGTGCCCCTGGCCGCGGGTCCACCGCGGCGTGAAGTCGGCGCTGTCGTAGAACGGCAGCACGGGCGTGGCTCTGATGGCTGAGCTCACCACGCCAGCGGTCATGGCGGCGACGGCGGAAATGGCGGTCAGGGACATTACGATTCGAATCATGGCTGCTCCTCCACTGGCCGGCAGGGCCGCGCGTTGATGAAGCCGTAGCGGCGGCCGTTTCGCATCTCGTAGTTGATGTAGAGCGTGCCGTCCGCGGTCCACGCCTGCTGCAGTCCCTCTTCCTGGCCATTGCGGAAGTGACGCACCTCGTAGGGTTGGCCGCTCGGGTAGAACGTCCGGACCACTTCCAGCGGCGGCGGCCCTCCTTGCTGCGTGGCGACCAGCACCAGCACCAGTGCCAGCGCCTTCATCGCACCGTCCCGGCGGTGCCGCGAAAGCAGCCCGAGATGTACGGCACGGCGGTCGTCGTGTGGTAGTGGTAGATGCCACCGGCGAACTCGGGCGTTGCGGCGGTGTGTCCGTTGCAGGCGTCCAGGTCCGACGGCGTGCGGCCGTCGCTGTCAATCGGCCCATAGACCGGGAAGCCATCGAGTAGCACGCCGATCAGGCGGCTCCGGCTCGACGCGGTAATCGACACCGGCTCGAAGTGATAGTGATACTGGTTCGAGGGACTCGGATGGCCGTTGTAGCGGTCGAACGAAACGATCTCCGAGGTCAGCGGCTGGCGCATGGCCGCGTACTGGTTGAACAGGACCACGCCGTTGACCGAGATGCCGATCGGCCCCATTGGCGTATCGCTGGGCGACGACGCGGCGGCCGGCGACGACGGCACGCGGAAGGTCAGGTCCTGTGAAGCGATCAGGTGCGGGTTGACCTGCATGCCGGCGTGTGGCGCCTCGTAGCTGGCGCTATTCGTTCCCCAGTAAGGACTCTTGTGGTCCGGCAGGTCGTTGGTCCGCAAGGTGACGGTGTCGCCGTCGATCGTCACCATGACGCTATTGACGAACTGCGCGTATATCGCCTGGACGCCCGCGGCCGATGGCGCAGGCGTCGTCGGTGTCGGTGTCGTGGTGGTGGTGGTGGTCGCCGGGGTTGCCGTGGCGGTCGGCGCCGTGGGGCTCAAAGTCGACGCGCTGGCGCCACTGCAAGCCATGACGGCAGCCGCGAGGGCGGCAATGCCGGCGGCGCCGAGAAGTGGATGTGTCATCAGTGTCCTCCTGCTACATATGACCGCCTGCCTGTTAAGGAACGCCCCTGACCGAGGGCGACTTTTGTAAAGCAACGGTAAAAGTCTCCCAAACAGTCTCTGGCCCATGTAGCATCCGGCTTTAGCCGGATGGCAGATCCGGCTGAAGCCACCACATGGACTCGACTCGGCTGCTCGTGATCGAAGACGACGAGAAGTTGTGCCGGCTGTTGCGCGACTACCTCTCTCCCCTCGGTTACGAGATGGAGGCGTCGCACGACGGCCGCGACGGACTGGTCCTCGCGCAAAACGGGTCGTACGCCGCGGTGATCCTGGACGTGATGCTGCCCGGCATGAGCGGCTTCGACCTGCTGCGCGAGCTGCGCCGGACGTCGCAGGTGCCGGTGTTGATGCTGACCGCGCTCGGCGACGAGGTGGACCGCATTGCCGGCCTCGAGATCGGCGCCGATGACTACCTGCCCAAGACCTTCTCGACGCGCGAACTGCTGGCCCGCCTGCGATCGGTGCTGCGGCGATCGTCGATCACCGCGGCGGCCCGCGCCGACGCCCAACCCGCACCACGGTCGCTGGGGCCGTTGTGGATGGATCCCGCCGCCCGGATCGCAACCCTCGATGCGCAGCCGCTGGCCCTGACCAGGGTGGAGTTCGACTTGCTGCTGGCGCTGATCGAGGCGCCGGGACGCGTGCGCAGCCGCGAGCAACTGCTGCTGGCCGCCGCCGATCGCGACTTCGAGGCGTTCGATCGTTCGATCGATGTGCACGTCTCGTCGCTCAGGAAGAAGCTCGGCGACGACCCGAAGGGCCCGCGCTTCATCGAGACCATTCGCGGCATCGGCTACCGCATGATCAGGCCCGGCGCCGAGGCGGCCGCCGCCAAGCCCGGAGTCCGCGAGTGATCGACCGCCTGCGGCGCTCGTTAGGAGCCCGCATCCTGCTGCTGGCGGCGCTCAACCTGGTGCTGCTGGTCGTGATCGGCCTGGCGGCCTCGGGCGTGCGAGTGCCGCGAAGCCTGGGCGAAATGCTGATGCAGTCGGCCGAGCCGCGGCTGCAGGACGTGGCGAGGCGGATTGCCCTGGACATGGAGCGCACTCCGGCAGCGGCGGCAACGGCGTTGCTGGAACGGTACGGCGCCGATTTCCGCACGCGATTTCTCCTCGTCACCAACGACGGCACCCGTCTCGCCGGCCCGCCGCTGCGGTTGCCGGTTGAAGTCGTCGCCGCGCTGGCGGGACCGCCGCCGGACGGCCGGCGGCCGCCGCCTGGCTTGGTGCCGCGCGGCCCTGGCAACCCGCCCGCTCGACTTGGCCCGCCCGATGCCGTCTCGGGACTGCGGATGCCACAAACCCCGGCGCGACTGGTGTCGGTGCGGGGCAGACCAAAGACATGGATCGTCCTGCGCACGCCGATCCGGTTCGCCGACGCCCGCGAGATCATTCCGGGTTCGCTGGTCGTCGTGCCGTACGCGGGCCTCGACGATCCGCTGCTGTTTCCGGTCCGATGGCTGTGGTGGTCAATGCTGGCCCTCGGCGTCACCGCCGCCTGCTGGTGGCCGCTGCTGCGAGGCCTGACGCGGAGCCTCGGACGCATGGAACACGCGACGTCGCAGATCGCGGAGGGCCGGTTCGCCACCCGGCTCGAGGTGACGCGGAGCGACGAGGTCGGCCGATTGGCCGCCGCAATCGAACGAATGGCGGCTCGCCTGGGGGCGCTGGTAACCGGGCAAAAACGCCTGCTTGGCGATACCGCTCATGAACTGCGGTCGCCGCTCGGCCGCATGCAGGTGGCACTCGAGATTCTCGATACCCGGGTGCCGGCCGCCGAGCGGGCGTACGTGAGCGACCTCAAGGAGGATGTCGAAGCGCTGGGCCGGTTGACCGACGACCTGCTGCAGTTCGCCCGTGCCGAACTGGCTGACCGCACGGTCACCCTGGCGCCGGTCAACGTGGGCGAGACGGTGGCAGCGGTGGTGTCACGCGAGGGCCGGGCCGGCGTGGCTTTCGACGTCCGGGTACCGCCGCACCTGACGGTAACGGCCGACGCCGCACTGCTCGGGCGCGCGCTCGCCAACCTGCTGCGCAATGCGGTGAAGTACGCCGGCGAATCCGGGCCGATCGAGGTCACCGCCGGCAGAGACGCCGGCGGCACATTCATTGCGATCTCAGACTCGGGTCCAGGGGTCTCGCCAGACTCAATCGAACGGATCTTCGAGCCATTCTTCCGCGAAGACGCGGCGCGGGACCGGAAGACTGGCGGCGTGGGACTGGGACTGGCGATTGTCAGGAGCGCGGTCGAGGCCTGCGGCGGGACGGTGAGTTGCCGGAACCGCCAGCCACACGGTCTCGAGGTGCGGCTGGCGTTTCCAGCCGCGTGAGAACAGGAGATCAGGAGCCAACTCTCCTGATCTCCTGTTTAGTCGCTTACTACTGCTGCGCGGTCGTCGTCGATGGCGTCGCGCTCGCCGGCCCGTTCAGCAGGGCGTTGAAGACCAGCTTGAACGTGCCGTGGGTTTGGTCGCGATGCTGCGGCCGGAAGCCAATCAGCACCACCTTGCCCTCGCCGAGCTTCACCGACGCCGCGGCGGCTTTCCTGGCGATCACCTGTTCGCCGAGCAGCCAACCGCTCTGCAGGATGTCGCGATCGTTGTAGGTGGCAAGGATGTCGACGTTGTGGCTGCGGTCGGTCGATGTCACCTCGTAGACCTGCCCGCCGGCCATGAACAGCGCCAGGCCTTCGGCCGGCATGCCGTAGGCCAGGGGATTGCTGGTATTGAAGCTGACCTTCAGCGTGGAGCCGGGCGACCAGAACTGCTTCGACGGCAAGCCGGCGACAACGTTGCGTAACGGCAGTCCGAAACGCTGAATGGCCAGGTCGCCGGCGTTGGCGAAGGTCAGCAGCGTGCCGCCTTTCTCGACAAACGCCTGCAGCGCCTTGACGCCTTCAGCGCCGAAGCCGCTGCGGAATTCCGGTGGCGTGATGTTGGGACCACCGCCGAACCCTCCCCCGCCGCCACCGCCGGCGGGCGGCCGCTCCCCGGTCATCGCGGCAATCGAATCGGCCGGCAGCACGATGGTGTCGTACTTCGTCTCGAGGTTCCCGGCCTTGACGTCGGCATCCATGATTGACGTGAAGGGCACGTCGAACTGCTCGAACATCAGGCGCGTCCACCCCTCGTCCATGTTGCCGCCACCGTAGCGTTGATACATGGCGACCCGCGGCTTGCGGAGCGGATAAGCGCCGGTGGTAACGGCCGACTTCAGGGCGGCGAAGTCCACGCCGGTCTGCTTCGCGATGCCGGCAACGTCGCCCGTGGCGACCAGGAAGTCGCCGGTCTTGACGCTGCCGTCGGCCGAAGGCTGGCTGGCGCGCCGGACGGCGATGCCCTTGTCGAGCAACAGGTAGGCGGCACGGAAGCTGTCGTTCAGGCGGCCATCGAGCACATAGCCATTCGGCGCCGCGGCCGCCGCGGTGCCGGCCAGCGGCACCGGCGCCGTCAGTTTCACCAGGTCGGCGGTGATCTTCTCGCCGATCGGGTCGCTGCGCACGCCCATGAACTCGCCGAACGTGTCGGTCGACATGTCGTAGGGCCGAATCGGATTGCCCTCGAGGTCGCGCGTATAGGTGTTGTCGGGGTAGAAGGTGCGGCCGAGCATCCAGCGCACCAGCCCCTGCTTCGGCTGCGCCATCGTCACCACGAACGACCCCGGTCCATAGACCCGGCCGTCGGCGATGAATTGCGCCCTGGCCTGGTGCACCTCGACGCCCGACGCCATCAGCATGTTGGCCAGCTTCTTCACCGTCAGCGGATCGTGCTGGTTGGCGGCAATCGCGTAGGCCTTCACCGGAGCAGCGGCGCCGCGCTCGCTCTGGCGCGAGGCCTTCAGATACATGTTCCACAACACCGTCTCGCGATTGCGGGCGGCCAGATCGACGATCGACCAGGCGACGATCTTCTGGTTCTCGACGATGTCGCGGACGCGCCACCAGCCGCCGGGCCACAGGCTGGGCATGGTGGTCTGCGGGGCGTATTCCGGCAGGCCGCGTGGGCCGCCGCGCAGCTGATCGGGATGCATGAACATGGGCGTGGCCAGCCGCGCGCTCGCCGATTCCGCCAGCATGCCGGCAATGTTGTGGAAGGGCGTGATCCAGTGGAAGCCCATGTGACCCCATCCCGAATAGATGGCGGCGCCAATCACGCCGGTCTTGCCGGCCGCCTCGAGCTTGGTGCCCATGTGGCCGCCGAACCAGGAGATCTCACGCCACACCAGCGGGTCGCCATCGGGGCGAATCGGCTCGGCGTACGGCGGAATGGAGAGCCGCGCATTGCTGCTGCCCATCTGGTGATGGTCCATGTAGGCCTGCGGCAGCCAGTCGCGATACATCAACTTGCCGATGTGCTTCGACTCGGGCAGGTTCAGGGCAAAGCCGTCGCGGTTGTTGTCGTGCCCCGCGTACTTCTGGTACAGCGTCGGCGGGCCCGACGCTTCGTAGGGCGTGCCGACGTATTTCATATACCAGTCGGCAACCATCTGCGTCCCGTCCGGATTGATCGACGGCAGCACGATGCTGATGACGTTGTCGAGGTTCCGCATCGACTCTTCGTCGTTGCGCGACAGGCTGTCGTACACGAATTCCGCCGCCGTCTGCGATGCGGCCACTTCGGTGGAGTGCAGGGCGAAGCTCTGGATGGTCACCGCCTTGCCGTCGGCCACCAGCTTGCGGACTTCCGCCTCGCTGAGACCCCTCGGGTCGGCCAGCTTCGCGTTGATCTGCCGCAGCTGTTCGAGCCGCGCCAGGTTGGCCGGCGACGAGATGAACAACGCAATGAACGGCCGGCCCTCGCTCGACTTGCCCAGTTCCACCAGCTTGACGCGGTTGGAGCTCTTGGCGAGCAACTGGTAGTACTCGTGCAGCTTGTCCCAGCCGGCGAGCTTGCGATCGGCCCCCATCTGGAAGCCGAAGAACTTCTCAGGCGAGGTCAGCGCGACCGGCGCCGCGGACTGCGCTTCGATTGTCTGTGTTTGTATGGAGGCGCTCGCGACGGCGAGCGCCAGTAGAACAACGGTGGTGCGAATGCTGGCCTTCATTCGCAGCATCTTAGACAGGAGATCCGGAGATCAGAAGCCTAATTTGCTTCTGAGCTCCTGAGCTCCCGTGAATCAGTCGGGTTCGCCGACGGGTTCGAGTTCGTCGCCGTTTTCCGCGGCGCCGGGCTCGGGTTCGGCTCCCGCCGCCGACGCCTTCTTGCGCCTGGGGCGGATGTCGTAGCGCTTGATCATCTCGTTGAGCGTGGTCGGCTTGATGCGCAGCAGCTCGGCCGCGCGCTTCTGCACGCCGCCGGCGGCCTCGAGAGCCGACTCAATCCACTGCCGTTCGTAGGCGACCGTCACTTCCTTCAGCGAGACCCCCTCGACCGGCATCACCACGTGCGGGATCTGGAACGACGGGTTCTTGCGCACCTGTTCGGGAATCAGCTCGGTGCCGATGCGCTGGCCGGTGGCCAGCACCACGGCGCGTTCGATCACGTTCTCGAGCTCGCGGACATTGCCCGGCCAGTCGTACTCCATCAACAGGTCGAGCGCCTCCGGCGCGACCTCGATGTTCTTGCGGCCGTTCTCTTCGCCGTACTTCTCGAGGAAGTGCTGCACCAGCAGCGGGATGTCGTCGCGGCGCTCGCGCAGCGCCGGCAGGTGGATGCTGATGACGTGCAGGCGATAGAAGAGATCCTCGCGGAAGCGGCCTTCTTCCATCTCGTGCTTCAGGTCGACGTTGGTCGCAGCGACAATGCGGACGTCGACCTTGATCGTCTCCATGCCGCCCAGGCGCATGAACTCGCGCTCCTGCATCACGCGCAGCAGCTTGGCCTGCGTCTCGATCGGCACGTTGCCAATCTCGTCGAAGAAGATGGTGCCCTTGTCGGCCAGGTCAAACATGCCCTTCTTCGGATAGACGGCGCCGGTGAAGGCGCCCTTGACGTGACCGAAGAGGGTGGACTCCAGCAGGTCGGGCGGCAGGTTGCCCGAATTGACAGCGACGAACGAGCGTTCGCTGCGCGCCGAATTCTGGTGGATGGCGCGGGCGACCAGTTCCTTGCCGGTACCGCTCTCGCCGGTGATCAGGATGGTCGACCGGCTCGGCGCCGCCTGGATGATCAGGTCGAACACCTGCTTCATGCGGCTGCTCTTGCCGATGATGCCCGAGAACTTGTGGTACCGCGCCTGCAGGTTCTGCTTCAGCGCCACGTTCTCGGCCACCAGCTGGCGGCGCTCCACGGCGTTGCGCAGCACGACCAGGACTTCGTCGTTCTTGAACGGCTTGGTGATGTAGTCGAACGCGCCCTTCTTCATGGCGGCAATCGCGCTCTCCATCGAGGCGTAGGCCGTCACCATCAGCACCGGCAGGTCGTCGTCCTGCTTCTTGAGCTCGTCGAGCACCTGCATGCCGTCGATGCCGGGCATCATGACGTCGACGATCACGGCGTCGAACGGCAGCGTCCGGGCCAGCTCGAGGCCTTCCTGCCCGCCCGAGGCCAGCCGCACGCTGTAGCCCTCGCGCTCGAGCAGCGTGCCGAGGATGTCGCGCATCACTTCTTCGTCGTCGATGACGAGTACCGAGGCGTTCCGTCGCATGGTCTACAGTCCTGCCTGCTGCTGCAGAGGGGGCGCTGCCGCCGAGGTGCCGTCGGGCGCGGCCGCGAACCGGATCTCGAAACGCGTGCCGGCGCCCGGCGTGCTATCGCACTGAATCGTGGCTTCGTGCTCGCGCACGATGCCGTAGGTAATCGACAACCCGAGCCCGGTCCCCTGGCCGATGGCCTTGGTCGTGAAGAAGGGATCGTAGATGCGCGCCAGGTGCTCCGGCCTGATGCCGTTGCCGGTGTCGGCCACCTCGGCCACCACTTCGCGGCCGTCGGCCCGCGTGGAGATGGCCAGCCAGCCGCCGCTGCCCATGGCGTCGCGGGCGTTGAGGAAGAGGTTCAGGAACACCTGCTGCAGCTTGAACTCGAAGCCGATCACGCGAACCGGCTCGGCACTCAACTCGCGGCGCACCTTGACGCTGCCCTTCTCGAACTGGTGCTCGAGCAGCGACAGCACGTCGGTAATGACCACATTCAGATCGACGACGGTACGCTCGGATTGTTCCGCGGCATTGGGCCGCGACAGGTTCAGCAGGCCGTTGACGATGCGGGCGGCGCGGAAGGTCTGTTTCTCGATCTTCTCGAGCACCGGCGTGCGCGGGTCGGCCGGGTCGGCGTTCTCCAGCAGCATCTGGGTGTAGCTGGAGATGCCGGTCAGCGGCGTGTTCACCTCGTGGGCCACCCCGGCCGCCAGCAGGCCGAGCGAGGCCATCTTCTCCGAGATGCGCAGCTGCTCTTCCATCTGCGAGCGCTCGGTGATGTCCTCGAAAATAACGATGGTGCCGGCCTGCGAGCCACCGGCCACGGTCTGCAGCGGCACCGTCGTCACGTTGACGAGCAGGCGGGCGCCGTCCAGGCCGTTGCGCGGCACCAACGGCACGCGGAAGATGGTCGTGCCGTCGGGGTGGTCGCGGCGGGCGGCGGCCAGCAAGTCGACCACGTGCGCGTCGAACAGCCGATCGACGGGCTGCCCCAGCACGGTGGAACGCCGCGGCCCGTACAGCCGCTCGAGAGCCGCGTTCCAGCGCACCACCTGATCGGCCGGTCCCAACACGAGTAGCCCGTCGTCGAGCGACTCAAGAATGTTCTCGTTGAAGGCGTGCAGCCGGTCCAGTTCCGAGGCCTTGAGGTGCAGCTGCCGGTAGAGGCGGCCGTTCTCGATCGCGGTGGCGGCCTGCGCGGCGACCGCCGTGACCAGGGCGGTGTCTTCACTGCTGAGCGGCTCACCGCTCGAGCGGCGTCCCAGGGCGAGCACCGCGATGGCAGCGTCCTTGGTCACGCACGGGACGAAGTAGTAGACGCCGGCATCACGCCAGAACTCAACTTCTTCCGCGGTGAACCGGGTGGCCGCCAGCGGATCGTCGAGGCGGACGGTGTGCACGCTGTTCAGGCGGGCGCCGATGCCCGATGCGCCCAACAGCCTGGGCGGCGCGGCGTCGAAGCCTTCCTGGCTGATCGCCTCGAAGTCGCCGCTGTCGGTGGCGAGCAGGAATGCCATGCGGTCGAGGTCGATGGTTTCGCGCACCCGCGTGACCAGGCGGTCGGCCAGCCGGTTGAGATCGAGATCGCTGTTCAACTCACCGGCGAAGCTGACCAGCGCGCGGCGATAGTCGTAGCGGTCGCGGTAGAACGCGCGATCGATCGCCTTCTGCAGGCCTTCCTTGACCGGCTTGGCCAGCAGGATCACCACCACCGTGGCCAGGAACGCAATCACCCAGCGGTGCTGGGCTTCGCCGTCCAGCATGTCGTTGCCCGAAGTGCGGAGGATCAGCACGTAGATGGCGACGATGGCGGCGACCGCGGAGGTGTAGACGAGCAGGCGCTTGAGGATGATCTCGACGTCCATCAGCCGGTAGCGAATGATGGCCGAGGCGAAGGCGAGCGGAATGAAGCCGAGCGGGATGGCCGACAGCTCCATCGGGATCGAGGCGTCGACGCCGAGCGCGAACGGAATGGCGTAGGCGACGGCGAACGGGACGGCGCCAAGGGCCGTGCCCCACACGATCCATCGCAACTGGCGCTTGACGGTCACCGACCGCGCGCGCGACAGGGCGCGCAGCAGCACGGCCAGGCCGGCGGCGCCGAAGCCGACGAGATAGACATACTCGAGGCGATCGAGCAGCGTCACTACGCGGATGAAGTATTCGGGGTCGACGCTGGAACGCAGCACGGCCAGCGTGCGCGTCGATCCCAGCACCGCGCCCGGCAGGTAAATGGCCGGCAGCCACCGCGCCAGCACCGCGGAGTAACCCGGCATGTGCGGCCGTTCCGGGAACACCAGCGTGAAGTGGAGAAACAGAGGCGGCAGTACGCTCAGCGCGATGACGTCGCCCCAGTAGAACACCCAGTCGACGCGATCGAGACGGCCGCTGAACGAGAACGTGAACACCCCGAAGAAGGCGACCGACAGCCAGAAGAAGTGCAGCGTGGCCTGGTCGGTGGGCCGCCGCGCGCGAACCGCGGCGCCGACCAGCAGGGTGAAGATGCCGACGGCCGCGAGCACGTAGTAGAACAGCCCGGTCCCGGCCGGCATGGGCGACAGCGCAACGGTGGCGATTTGCTGCGAGCCGAGCCTGAGCAGCGTGTACGAATGACGTTCGCCGGCATTCGCCTGGTGCTGCAAGGTCAGCACGTCCTGGCGAGTGTCAACCGGCTGGTTGTTGATGGCGAGCAGGATGTCGCCGGGCCGCACGCCGGCGCGGCTGGCGGCCGAGGGCGAGGCGATTTCAGCGGCGACGACACCGACCGCGCGCTCGACCCAGAGCACACCGTCTTCGACTTCGTTCGAGGTCGCACGGGCAACGACGTTGGTCAGCCCAAGCGCCAACAGGCCGAGTGTCACCGCCACGGGCAATGCGGTCTGCCGCCACTCGCGCCACCAGGATTCCGGGTTGGAAACGGACATGCCCGTCGTTCGTTCAGTGTTGCCTAACAAGACAGATCAATCCGGCAAGTCTAGAGCAAACCCCATACCACGAGCTCGGCCGCATGTGCCAATGTAACTCGTTGATAAACAGCACTTTATAGCGTGCGGACGGTTCTGGCAACCACGATTATCCAAACAACCGTCGGATCGATCCAAAACTCAGTATGTGCCGGTAGTGGCCCGGATTCTGATTACCGGCACACGGGCACCGAGCGGATTCAGGCGATGGAATATGCGACGGGCTGACGCCGCGCGCGCAGCGCCTAGAACTTGACTGTGAGGCCGCCGACGATGCGCTTGGGCGGACGGACGACGAGGATCTCGTCGTAGATCGAGGTGCTGGCGAGCGATTCGTGGAACAGGTTGCGGACGCCGATCAGCATTTCCCACTGCGACGCGCGGAAGTTCATGAACGGCAGCGACTGGTTCACCTGGACATCGAACCGGGCGTCGAAGCCTGGCCCCTGGTCCGCGTTGGCCGAGGCAAAGCCGGTATTCAGCTTGTAGAGCACGACGACGCGGGTGGCGGTCATCGGGATTTCCGTCTGCAGCGACGTCGTCACGTCGTGAATACGTTCGTTGGCGCGCACCGCGGACGGCACGAAGCGGGTCAGCACCGCGTACTCGACCGGCGTGGGCCGGGCCTGCCAGCCGGCGTGGGCCACCGAGTAGTCGATCGAGCCGCGCAGGTTCTGGAACAGCGCGTGGGTCAGCGTCACGCCGACGCCGCGCACCGTGGCATCGCCCGCGGCGCCGACGTAGTAATGGCCCAGTGCGGCGGCCGCGGTGTCGTCCTTGCGCAGGCCGAACACGGTGACGGTCTGGTCGTCGATCCGCTGCTCGAACGCGCGCACGCCGAAGGTGGCGCCGTTGAATACGCGGTCGACGCCGACCTCGTAGTTGCGCAGCTCCTGGGTGCGGATGCCGGCCTCTGAAATCGGCGAGAAGGTGCGTTGCGGCGGCAGGTAGGCGGCACTCGTCGGCGGCAGGAACTCTTCCGCACCCGGGGCGCTGACGTCGCGCGAGGCCGAGAACCGGACGCGCAGGTTCTTCGTCGGCGACACGGTCGCCGACAGGCGCGGGCTGAACAGCGACGGCCCTTCCTGCAGGTAGTCGTAGTGAGCGTAGGTGGCGCCGTAACTGACCGAGAGATAGCGCGAGACCTGCCACTCGTCGTAAGCGAACACCGAGCCGACGTTGCGCGCCGAGTCGGCAAGGGCCAGCATGGCCGCGGTGTTGCCGCCTTCGTAGCGTTGCAGGCTGTACGACATGCCCACCTGGTAGCGATGCGGCACCTTGGCGGTGACCATGTAGCTGCCGGCGAGCATCCACGAACTCAGGTCGCTCTGGTTCATGGCCGCGCGTACCGCCCAGTCGCCGTGCGAGCCGACCGGAGCGCCAAGCGAGAAGAAGGCGACGCTGCCCGTTCCTTCGAGCTGCAGCAACTGCAGCGGATTGTCGAAGGCGCCGGTGGTCAGCAGGTTGACCTGGCCGCCAAGCGACAAGTCCGAGAACAGCGCGGTCGCGGCCTTGGCCGACGTGCCGACAGCGCGGCCCAGGAATTGGAACGAGTCGGTGATGAACCAGTCGTCATCATCGGGCACGATGCCGGCGCGCGTCTCGGTCTCGCGCAGGACGCCGCGCTTCAAGTGGCGAAGGCGCCAGGCGAAATCGCTTTCATCGCGTCCCGCCTTCGGCGACGCGGCCTCCGGGGCGGCAATCGCGGTGGCCATGCCGGCTTCGGCAATGCGCGGCGCGCCGGGCGCGCCCTCTCGGCGCAGCGTGAACATCGACGCGCTGCGCGTCGCGGGCCGCACGTTGACCATGGTGCTGCGCGGGGCGTGGAAGCCCTGCAGGTGAGCGCGGAGCAAGTACGCGCCCGGCGGCAGTTGCCGCAGCGTGAACTGGCCGGCCTTGTCGGACACCGCGAACGCCGTGGTGCTGCCCAGGGCGGAAATGACCGCGCCGTCGAGCGGCTTGCCGGCTTCGTCGACCACCGAACCCTCGATGTGCCCGGTCGTGGCGGCCGCGAGGCTGGTGACGCGTTCGAGCTGAGCTGATTGAGCCGAGGCAGGGGTCGAGTGCAATGCCAGCAGGCAAAGCAGCGAAACCGGGGCGAGCAGGCGACGGGGGGTGCCCATCAGTAATATGCCGCCCGCCCCCGCGAGATGGGGGCGGGCAGTCTGCTTAGTCTACGCCTTCACCGGCCGGCCTGTATAGGCGTTCCAGCCCTCGAAAAGGCTGCGGCGGGCAGGCCATCCGCCGTTCGTCCCTACCCTTTGATCGTGAATTTCACGTCGCGGGTCAGGGTCTTGTTGGCCGCCTTGTCGGTAATCTTGATGGCCAGGCGGTATTGGCCCTCGCCAAACGACGCCAGCGGGACGGTAATGCCGCCGGGCACCGGGAACTTGGCCGGGTCGAACTGCGGCGGCAGCATCGAGGCGTTCACCACCTGCGGGTTGGTCTTGTTGAAGAACTTCTCCGCGCCGCCCTCGGTCTTGTGGAACTCGTATTCGAGGGTCAGGTCCGGCTTGCCGCCGGCGTCGAGGCCGGAGTTGTAGACCTGGAAGAAGATCGACAGCTCGTCGGCCTTCTTGAATTCCATGTCGGGCGCCGGCAACAGTTCCTGGGCGCCGAACACGAACGGCCGCTCACGCGCCTCTTCCGGGCCGATGGCCGCGGTCAGCATGTTGACCTTGTCGGCGACGATGATCGTGCTGGTGTTGAGCTCGGCGTTGTAGAAGTCGGGCACGGTGACCTGGGTCTTGAGCACGCCCATCTTCGCCACCGTGTTCTTCGGCGCCTTCTCGGGCAGGCGTTCCTTGTAAGCGATGTAGACGTCGTAGGTGCCGGCCGTGGCCATGAACACGCGGTTCAGCTTGGGGGCGTCGCCGGCGACCTGCGCGGCGGGCACGAAGTGGATGTCGTCCCAGGGGTACTCGACCTTCTTGGCCTTCGGATCGGGCACCGCCGACGGGTTGACCACGCGGACGTACAGCGCGGCGTCGGTCTTGGGTGCGTTGTTGACGGTCAGCACGAAAGGCACGAACGTGCGCGCTTCCTGCGACTTCATGAAGAAGGGCTCGATCGACATCGTGATGTCGGTCGGGGCAGGCTGGCCGGCCATCACGCCGTCGACGAGCTTCACGATCTGCTCGATCTCCTGCTGCTCCTGCTTGCTGCGCTTCTTGTCGTCCTTCTTCGGAGCCTGCTGAGCCACGGCAAAGGTTGCCGACACTACCAGCGCGACTGCCACGGCCATTGCACGCCGAAATACCATCATCAGTTCCCCCTCAAAACTTGCGTTCCCGACGCCTGCACGCTACCAAACGACGCGTCAGGCGTCGCCGATCACCCGATCATAGGAGGGCCAGCGCCAGCAAGTCAACCACGCTAAAGCGTTGTCATAGCAGAGGTTTAGCGCCAAACTGGAGACATCCGAAGACGACGACTGGTGTAAGGTGCAGGGGTTGCCACCATGCTGCGTGACGATGTCCTCGTAATTGTGCTGGCGGGCGGCGCCGGCGAACGTCTGGCGCCACTGACGAAGGATCGGGCGAAACCTGCCGTGTACTTCGGCGGGCCGTACCGCATCATCGACTTCGTCCTCAGCAACTGCATCAACTCGGGTCTGCGCCACATCTTCATCGCGACCCAATACAAGTCGCTGTCGCTGAACCGCCATATCCGCCAGGGCTGGACGGTCGTCTCGGAAGAACTCGGCGAGTTCATCGAGATCCTGCCGCCCCAGAAGCGGGTCGGCGAGCAGTGGTACCAGGGCACCGCCGACGCGGTTTACCAGAACATCTACTCCATCATTCGCGAAACGCCCAAGTACGTCGTCGTGCTGGCGGGCGATCACGTCTACAAGATGGACTACCAGAAGATGCTGAAGTTCCACATCGACACCGCCGCCGACGTGACCCTGGCGGCGATCGAAGTGCCGATCGAGGACGGACCGCGCTTCGGCATCGTCGCGGTGGACGAGGCCGACCTGGTCACCGGCTTCCTGGAGAAGCCGCAGGACCCGCCGGCCATGCCCGGGTTTCCACACCTGGCGCTGGCGTCGATGGGCATCTACGTGTTCACGAGCGACGTGCTGATCCGGGCGCTCGAAGCCGACGCCGCCGACCCGGCCAGCCGGCACGACTTCGGCAAGAACATCATTCCGGCGCTGATTGGCGAAGGCCGCACGTACGCCTACGCGTTCTACGACGAGAACAAGAAGGCGGCCAAGTACTGGCGCGACGTCGGCACCATCGACGCCTACTACGAGGCGCAGATGGACCTGTGCCACGTCAACCCCGAGTTCAACATGTACGACCCGGAGTGGCCGCTGCGCACTTACATGCCGCAGGCGCCGCCGGCGAAGTTCGTGTTTGCCGAAGACTGGCGGCGCGGCGAGGCGCAAGACTCGCTGATCTCGCAGGGCTGCATCGTGTCGGGCAGCCGCATCCACGGCAGCATCCTGTGCCCGAACGTGCGCGTGCACAGCTTCTGCAGCATCGAACAGTCGATCCTGATGCCCGGTGTCAGGGTCGGGCGCCACGCGCGGCTGCGCAAGACCATTGTCGACCGCGACGTCGATATCCCGCGCGGCGCGATGATTGGCTTCAATGCGGAAGAAGACCGCCGCCGCCACACCGTGTCGGAAGGCGGCGTGGTGGTGGTGGCGCCGGGCGAGGAGCCGTTCGTGGCGCCGATCACCGAAGAGGCGCTGCGGCTTGAAGCAGAAGCCGACCGCCGCGGATAGAATCTGATGCCATGAAGATTGCTGACGTTCGTGGCCGCGAGATCCTCGACTCCCGCGGCAATCCAACCATTGAAGTCGACGTCACGCTCGACGGCAAGGCGCGCGGCCGCGCCGGCGTGCCATCGGGCGCCTCGACCGGAGAGCGCGAGGCGATTGAACTGCGCGACGGCGACGAGTCGCGCTTCCTCGGCAAGGGTGTCCGCCGCGCCGTGGCGAACGTCAACGACGAGATCCGGCCGGCGATTGTCGGTCAGTCGTTCAGCCAGCGCTCGCTGGACGAGGCGATGATCGCCCTCGACGGCACGACAGCCAAGAGCCGCCTGGGTGCCAACGCCGTGCTCGGCGTGTCGATGGCGGCCCTGAAGGCCGAGGCCGCGGCGGCCGGCAAGCCGCTCTACGCGCACATTGCCGAGCTCGCGGGAAACACCGGCGGCTACACGCTGCCAGTGCCGATGATGAACATCCTCAACGGCGGCGCGCACGCCGACTCGAACGTGGACTTCCAGGAGTTCATGGTCATGCCGCTCGGCTTCACCTCGTTTCGCGAGGGTCTGCGGGCGGGCGTGGAGATCTTCCACGCGCTCCGGTCCATCCTGAAGGGCCGGGGCCTGTCGACGGGCGTCGGCGACGAGGGTGGCTTTGCTCCAAACCTCAAGTCGAACCGCGATGCACTTGACGTGGTGATGGAAGCGATCGGAAAGGCGGGCTACCAGGCCGGCGGGAACGTGTTCATCGCCCTTGACCCGGCCGCCAGCGAGTTCTACGCCGGCGAGGGACGATACGAGCTCAAGCGGTCGGGCGAGGGCACCTTCGACTCGGCGGCCATGGTCGCGATGTGGGCCGACTGGGCACGGCAGTATCCCGTCATCTCGATCGAGGACGGTCTGGCCGAATCGGACTGGGACGGCTGGAAGCTGCTGACGCAGCAGCTCGGCGACAAGGTGCAACTCGTGGGCGACGACATCTTCGTCACCAACCCGGCCATCCTGAGAAAGGGCATCGACGAAGGCGTGGCCAACGCGTTGCTGGTGAAGGTCAACCAGATCGGAACGATCACCGAGACGCTCGACGCCATGGCCATGGCCACCGCGGCCGGCTACCGCTGCGTCGTCTCACACCGGTCGGGCGAGACCGAGGATTCGACGATTGCCGACCTGGCCGTCGGCACCGCCGCCGGCCAGATCAAGACCGGCTCGGCGTCGCGCAGCGACCGCGTCGCCAAATACAATCA
>JBFWUK010000012.1:34155-135174 GCA_050247355.1 Vicinamibacterales bacterium
GCGTCGTCTCACACCGGTCGGGCGAGACCGAGGATTCGACGATTGCCGACCTGGCCGTCGGCACCGCCGCCGGCCAGATCAAGACCGGCTCGGCGTCGCGCAGCGACCGCGTCGCCAAATACAATCAGTTGCTCCGGATCGAAGAAGAACTTGGCAGCGCGGCACGATATGCGGGCCGGGCGGCCATCAAGCAGCTCAAGAGCTAACACGAAGGTTCACGAGACCATGCACAAACTGGTGCTCATCCGTCACGGCGAATCGACCTGGAACAAGGAGAACCGGTTCACCGGCTGGACGGACGTGGACCTGACCGACAAGGGCCGCGAAGAGGCACGGGCGGCCGGTCAATTGCTGAAGCACGAAGGCATTGCCTTCGACCTGCTGTTCACGTCGCTGCTGAAGCGCGCGATCCGCACCAGTCACATTTTGCTCGACGAGCTCGATCAACTGTGGCTGCCGGTGCAACGCAGCTGGCGGTTGAACGAACGTCATTACGGTGCGCTGCAGGGGCTGAACAAGGCCGAAACCGCCGCCAAGCACGGCGAGGCGCAGGTGAAGATCTGGCGCCGCGCCTACGACATCCCGCCGCCACCGCTGACGGCCGACGACCCGCGGCACCCGTCGCGCGACCCGCGGTACAAGGAGCTGGCGCCGTCGGAATTGCCGCTGACCGAATCGCTGAAAGACACGGTCGCCCGCTTCCTGCCGTACTGGCACGAGTCGATCGCCCCGGCCGTTGCAGCCGGCCAGCGGGTGCTGATCGCCGCGCACGGCAACTCGCTGCGTGCCCTGGTGAAGTACCTCGACAACGTGTCAGACAGCGACATTGTCGAGCTGAATATCCCGACCGGTATTCCTTTGGTGTATGAATTGGATGCGGCGCTGAAGCCGATCAAGAGCTACTACCTAGGCGACGCCGAGGCCGCGAAGAAGGCGGCTGCTGCGGTCGCCCGGCAGGCGTCGCAGCAGCCGTAACCGTTAATTCGTTTCCTCGACCTTTACTTCTTCGGCCGCAATCCGCAGGGATCGGAGGAAGCGGCGGTCGTTGACCGTCATGTCGAACGGCTTTCTGGGTACCAGCGCCTTCGAGGCCGAAGCCACCGCCGCCGGTACCGGCGCGCCCACGCCCTGTGGCTGGCCACGATTCACAAACCCGACAACAGCCTCGAGATTGACCTTCATCTCGTAACCGGCTGCGCGCGCCCGCTCGCGGCACGCTTCGACTTCAGCACTCTCGGAAACAGCTGCGGCAATGGAGTCGGCCAGCTCTCGTGCGAACCGGTTGACCACGTCATCCATAGGACGGCTCCCTCCCGTGGGGCGAACCTCCAGGTTCACCCGCAGTTCGCCAATCGGCTGGGACCGTCGGCATTGGCCGATGCGAGACCCACCGGGCGGCGGGCGGGCAGCGGCGAAAAGTCGTCATTCGGTGGGACGATGCAGTGGGAAATTCCACGACATTCTATGAACGGCTGGGGGTCGTGTCAAGGGAAGAACACCATAAGTTGTGTTGTTCCTGTAACTTGGGCGGATGACAGAGACGGGCCAGCGGCCTCCGGCCGGTGGCTGGGGGTCGGCAGCTCGCCGCCTCCTTGGGGCTCGGGGCTTCGCCCCTTCGTGGGGCTCGACCTTCGGTCTTCGTGGGGCCCGGCGCTCCGCGCCTGGTGGGGAATCCCTTCCCATCATCCCTACGAAGGCGGCGAAGCCGCCGAGCCCCACGAGAGGCGCAGCCGCGAGCCCGACGCGGCGCGGAAGCGCCGCGCCCACTACAATCCCAAGCATGCGTTATTACGCCGACCCAAGCGACCTGGGAGGCTTCGATCCCGATACCGACCTCGCCTACCCCGGCGAGTACCCATTCACGCGCGGCATTCAGCCAACCATGTATCGCGGGCGGCTGTGGACCATGCGGCAGTACGCCGGCTTCGGCACGGCCGCCGAATCCAACCAGCGCTATCGCTACCTGCTCTCGCAGGGGGTGAGTGGACTGAGCGTCGCGTTCGATTTGCCGACGCAGATTGGCTACGACTCCGACCATGCCCTGGCCGCCGGCGAGGTGGGCCGGGTCGGCGTGGCGATCGACTCGATCGAGGACATGGCGACGCTGTTCGACGGCATCCCGCTCGACAAGGTGTCGACGTCGATGACCATCAACGCGACCTCGATCATCCTGCTCGCGCTTTACGTCGCGGTCGGCAAGCGCCAGGGGGTGGCGCCGAATCAGCTGTCGGGCACCATCCAGAACGACATCCTCAAGGAGTACATCGCGCGCGGCACCTACATCTATCCGCCGCGCCAGTCGCTGCGGATCGTGACCGACATATTCGCGTTCTGCGAACGCGAGGTGCCGCAGTGGAACACCATCTCGATCAGCGGTTACCACATTCGCGAGGCGGGCTCGACCGCCGTACAGGAAGTGGCCTTCACCTTCGCCAACGCCATCGCCTACGTGCAGGCGGCGATCGACGCCGGGCTCGACGTCAACTCATTCGGCCAGCGGCTGTCATTCTTCTTCAACGCGCACAACGACTTCCTCGAGGAAGTGGCGAAGTTCCGGGCGGCGCGGCGGCTGTGGGCGCGCATCATGAAGGAACGTTTCGGCGCCACCAACCCGCGGGCGCAGCAGCTGCGCTTTCACACCCAGACCGCGGGCAGCACGCTGACCGCGCAGCAGCCCGACAACAACATCGTGCGGGTCGCCGTCCAGGCACTGTCGGCGGTTCTCGGCGGCACGCAGTCGCTGCACACCAATGGCCGCGACGAGGCGCTGGCGCTGCCGACCGAGAACGCCGCGCAGATCGCGCTGCGCACGCAGCAGATCATCGGCTTCGAGTCCGGGGTCGCCAACACCGTGGACCCCTTTGCCGGCTCGTACCACATCGAGAAGCTGACCACCGGCATCGAGACCGGCGCGCGCGAGTTGATCGACCGCATCGAGGGCGTCGGCGGCACGCTCGCGGCGATCGAGGCCGGCTACATCCAGCGCCAGGTGCAGGAGTCGGCGTACAAGGCGCAGCTGGCCGTCGACGCCGGCGAGTCGGTCGTGGTCGGGGTCAACCGCTACCAGACCGACGACCGGTCCACGATCGAGGTGTTTCAGGTCGATCCCCGGCTCGAGCAGCAGCAGACCGACCGCGTGCGGGCGCTTCGCGCCGCGCGCGACCACGGCCGGTGGCGGGCGGCGCTCGACGAAGTCGGCCGGGCCGCGGCCACCACCGACAACCTGGTGCCGCCGATCGTCGCCGCGGTCGAGTCGCACGCGACGGTGGGCGAGATTGCCGATACACTGCGCGGGGTGTTTGGTGAGTATCGCGAAGTCAGCCTTGACTAGGCTGGTGGGGCTGCTAAGGCTGGTCGAACCGTGACCGAACCGCTGCTGTCGGTGCAGAATCTTACGACCGTGTTCGACGTCGCGCCGCGGCCGGTGGTGGCGGTCAACGACGTGTCGTTCGAGATCCGCAAGGGCGAGACGCTGGGATTGGTTGGCGAGTCGGGCAGCGGCAAGTCGGTCACCGCGTTCTCGATTATCGGCCTGCTGCAGCCGCCCGGGCGCGTGGCCGGCGGGCGCGTGGTGTTCCAGGGCCGTGACCTGGCGCGTTTGCCGGAGCCGGACATGCGCGCGGTGCGCGGCGCCGGCATTGGTTTCGTGTTCCAGGAACCCATGGCGGCGCTGAACCCGGTGATGCGCGTGGGCGCCCACATCGCGGAAGCGCTGGTAGTTCATGGCCTGGCCTCGAGGTCCGAAGCCCGCAGCCGCGCCATCGAGTTACTGCGCGCGGTGAAGATCACCGACCCCGAGAAACGCGTCGACGACTACCCGCACCAGCTCTCGGGCGGCATGCGCCAGCGCGTGATGATGGCGGTGGCCCTGGCCTGCAAGCCGCCGCTGCTGATCGCCGACGAACCGACAACGGCACTGGATGTCACCGTGCAGGCGCAGGTTCTCGACCTGTTGCGCGACATGAAGAAGCAGTTCGACCTGTCGCTGCTGCTGATCACGCACGACCTTGGCGTGATCGCCGAGACCGCCGATCGCGTCGCCGTGATGTACGCCGGCCGCATTGTCGAACAGGGCACCGTCCGCGAGGTCTTTCACTCCCCGAAACACCCGTACACGCGCGGCCTGCTGGCGTCGATTCCCGGCGGCGCGGCCGGCTCGCGACTGCAGGCCATCGACGGTACCGTCCCCAGCCTGGCGTCGCTTCCCGCCGGATGTTCGTTCGCACCTCGATGCGGCGAGCGCATGGCCATCTGCGACACCGCGTTCCCGCCGATCACGACAGGGCTTGTGGCAACCGACAACAGCACCACTTCACCGTCTGGTGGAGGCACCCCTTTCTTGCCTGCCGTAGCCTTGGCGGAGGGGGAAGCGTTGCCTGTGCTCACCAGTGGCCACTCTGTCCGCTGCTACCTCTACGGAGACCGGCCATGACGCCGCTCGTCGAGGTCAGGAACCTCGTCAAGCACTTCGAACGCGGTGGCGGCCTGTTCCGCGCCAGGACCATCGTCAAGGCGGTAGACGATGTGAGCTTCGTGGTGAACGAGGGCGAGACATTCGCGCTGGTCGGCGAGTCGGGAAGCGGCAAGAGTACAACCGGGCGCTGCATGCTGCGGCTGGTCGAACCAACGTCTGGCGAGGTGTTGTTCCGCGGCAAGAACGTGCTCGGCTACTCGAACGCGGAGATGCGCGCGGCCCGGCGCGACATGCAGATGGTCTTCCAGGACCCCTACTCGTCGCTCAATCCCCGCATGCGCGCCTCCACCATCGTCGAAGAGCCCCTGGTCATTCACTCGATCGGGACGAAGGGCGAGCGGCGTGCGCGCGTGGCGGATCTGTTCAAGCTGGTCGGTCTCGATCCCGCGCACCGGGACCGCTACCCGCACGAGTTCAGCGGCGGCCAGCGGCAGCGCATCGGGCTGGCCAGGGCGCTGGCGCTCAACCCATCGTTCATCATCGCGGACGAGCCGGTGTCGGCGCTCGACGTCTCGATCCAGGCTCAGGTGATCAACCTGCTGATGGACCTGCAGGACCAGCTGAAGCTGACCTACCTCTTCATTGCGCACGATCTCCGGCTGGTGCGTCACATTTCGACCCGGGTGGCCGTAATGTACCTGGGGCGGATTGTGGAGATGGGCAACACATCGGAGATCTTTGCCAACGCGCAGCATCCCTATACCCGGGCCCTGCTGTCCGCAGTCCCGGCCACTGACCCCGATGCGCCGCGCGCGCGCATCGAGCTCGACCCGGCGGCAGTGGCGCAAGACACGCCGCTCCGGCAGATCTCAGAGGGGCATTTCGCAGCGGTGTAACCGACCGGAAACCGGATGGAGGGTTCGGCAATGGCGTGGCGTTTACTCGCCTCGGTGCTTGTCACACTCGTTGGCGCGGTCGTGGCGGTCGCGCAGCCGCCGGACGCCGGTGCGGTTCGCGATCGGCTCGACGCCTACCTGCTCGCCTACGAACCGCAGTTGAGCGCGCTCGTGGCCGACGAGGAAATGACCCAGCGCACGTCGCGCGCGGGATGGGTTACGAACCGCCGCATTCATTCCGAGGTCGCGTTCGTGGCGCTACCTGGCGACGCCGGCTGGCTCGGGTTCCGTCGCGTAATCAAAGTCAACGGCAAGAACGTCAAGGATCGCGGCGTGCCGCTGGCGCAACTTATGGCCGAAGGCGCGAGTGACGACTACGACCAGGCACGACTGCTGCTGAACGACAGCGCGGCCCACAACCTCGGCGCCCCGCGCACCATCAACCTGCCCAACCTGCCGCTCGAGCTGCTGCACCCGCGCCATCGCCATCGCTTCGCGCAGGAGGTGTTCGCGCAAGAGAAGGTTCGCGGCACGCCGACAGTGGTGCTTCGCCTCGACGAGTTCGCGACCCCCTCGATCATCCAGCAGGGCAACGGCGGCGACATGCGGACGGTGGTGTGGGCGTGGGTGGAACCAGCCAGCGGACGGCTGCTACGCGCGCAAGTCAACACAAAGGATGCTCGGCTTGGCGGGTCGCCGTTCAGCGCCGAGATCAAGGTCGATTTCAAGGACGAACCGGCCCTGGGGCTGCTCGTCCCGTCCGAAATGAACGAGAAGTTCTTCGTAGACCGTGCCAGTGCCGGGACCGGCACCGCAAAGTACCGCAACTACCGCAAGTTCCAGACCTCGGCGCGCATCCTGCCGCAGTAGTCGGCGCCCGGGCTTGGCCGGTCGATTCGCTCTCTAGACGTGCGCGGTTTGCGCGTGCGGTTCCTGCTTGATGTCTTTCGCCACTTCGCCGTCGCGAATCGCGATCACGCGGTGCGCGTAAGCGGCAATATCAGCCTCGTGCGTCACCAGGATGATGGTGTTGCCCGCCTCGTGCAGCCTTGCGAACAGCGCCATGATCTCGACACCGGTTTTCGAGTCGAGGTTGCCGGTCGGCTCGTCGGCCAGCAGGATCGACGGGTTGTTGACCAGCGCGCGGGCGATGGCGACGCGCTGCCGCTGGCCGCCCGACAGCTCGTTGGGCTTGTGGCTCATGCGGTGCGTGAGCTCGACCTTCTCGATCGCGGCCTTGGCCTGCGCCAGCCGCGCCTGCTTCGACATGCCGGCGTAGACGAGCGGCAGTTCCACGTTGGCCAGCGCCGAGGCGCGCGGCAGCAGGTTGAAGGTCTGGAACACGAACCCGATCTCTTCGTTGCGGATGCGGGCCAGCTCGTTGTCGTTCATCTCGCTGACCATCTTGCCGTTCAGCAGGTAGGTGCCCTTGCTGGGCGTGTCGAGGCAGCCGATCAGGTTCATCAGCGTTGACTTGCCGGAGCCCGACGGCCCCATGATGGCGACATACTCGCCACGTTCGATGGAAATCGAGACACCGCGCAGGGCATGAATTTCTTCGTCGCCCATCACGTAGGTCTTCCACAGGTCCCGGGTTTCAATCAGCGGCATATGAGAAGTCTACTAACCTAGACGTCAAAAGCGGCTCCGGGGTTTCCGGATGCGCGGAATCAGGCGCAGATCTTGTCGATCAGGTTGCGGACCGTGGCCGACATCTGGTCCGGTTTCTGGCATTTCCAGTCGCCCGTGTTGACCACGACTACCACAAGCTCGCCGGGGCCGTCGGGCGACCGGCGCTGCCGCGTGGCCGCATCCATTGCCTTCAGCAGCTCGCGCGGCGGCGCCAACTGGCGGCCGAACAGCAGGACCAGGACCGGTGACTTGCCGGCATGCACGCGCGAACGTTCGGCCAGCCCCCACGCCTCGGCGACGGCGGCGGCGTCGGCCACTTCGCTGACCTTGACCAGCACGCGGGGCGGATGACTGCCCAGGAAACGCGGCTTGGCTATCGGCACCAGCGCGGCGTCGAAGCCGCGGACCACCGGTGTCTCGATCGCGCCGAACAGCGATTCGACGGCCGATCGCACGCGGCCGGCGATCGCCCGCGCGAGGATAAGGTCGCGGCCGGCCCGCTCGCTTTCGAACATCCGCCGCCCTGCCGGCGGCGGTGGCGCCTCGGCATCCTCGACGGCAGGCACGGGCTGAACGTACGGCTCGGCCGCCGCCGGCGCCGGATCATCGGCCACGACCGGCGGCGGACCCTGGCCGGCCAGGCTGGCGTCGTACTGCTCGCGGAGCTGGAGGTCGCTCAGGGTCTTGTAGGCAACGGTCAGCTCGGCCGCCCGCGTCGCCGCCATCTCCTGGAACTCGGGACCCAGGTGAATCACCTTGTCGGGATGGTAGCGGGCTATCTCGCGGCGAAACGCCTTCTTGATGGTGTCGGCATCGGCATTGGGCGCGACGCTCAACAGGTCGTAGTGGGTTTTCACGTGGGGGTCATGGGCAGTATACGCGCTCAGGTCATGCCCTTCTTGAACTCGGTGACGTTGGTCATCGACGCAGCTGGGAGCTCGCGCGCCACCTTCCGCTCGCGCAACCGCCGCTCGCTCCTGGCTTCGGTGCCGCGCGCGCAGTAGGGGCAGAACGTCCATCCCGGCTGCAGGCTGCGCGAGCATCCTGGGCAGGCGCCGCTCAGCCGCCGCCCGCAATTCGGGCAGGCCACGAAATCGAGTGCCACCGGGCCGCTGCAGCCCGGACAGACGCTGCGCATCTCGCGCACCTCGGTCACGACGCGCAGCAGTTCCTCGGCGGTGGTCACGCCGGCCTTGACCTTGGCCAAGGCATCGTCGCCGAGGGCCAGCATGCCGGTGGATTGCGCCACTTCGCGAACCGCGTCCTCCGACGCGCGCTGCGCGATCATGCGGCGGATGCGATCGGTGATCTTCATCACCTCGTAAATGCCGATGCGGCCCTTGTAACCGGTGTGGTGACAGGCATCGCAGCCGACCGGGCGGTAGAACGGGATGTTGGCGGCTTCGGCTTCGGTGATGTTGAGCGCGCGCAGGGTGTCTGGCGGCGGCGTGTACTGGCGCCGGCACGCGGAGCACAGGCGGCGGACCAGGCGCTGGGCGACGACGCCGATGGTCGCCGAGGCAATCACGTACGGCTCGACGCCGATGTCGGTGAGGCGGGTCACCGCCGACGGCGCGTCATCGGTGTGCAGCGTCGTCAGCACGAGGTGGCCGGTTTGCGCCGCCTGCATGGCGATGCGGGCGGTTTCGTTGTCGCGGATTTCGCCGACCAGGATGACGTCGGGGTCCTGGCGCAGGATCGAGCGCAGCGCGCTGGCAAAGGTCAGCTTGATCTTCTCGTTGACCTGGGTCTGGTTGATGCCGGGGAGCTGGTACTCGATCGGGTCTTCGATGGTGATGACGTTGGTGCGTTCCGACTGCACCGCCATCAGGGCCGAGCATAGCGTGGTGGTCTTGCCGCTGCCGGTCGGGCCGACCACCAGGATCATGCCGTGCTGGAACTTGAGGAAGCCGCGCAGGTCGTTCAGCGCGGTCGCCGAGAAGCCCAGTTCCTCGAGCGGCGGCACGCCGCGGTTCTGGTCGAGGACGCGGAGCACCATCTTCTCGCCGTGCAGCGTGCGCAGGGTCGAGGCGCGGAAGTCGACATCCTTGCCGTCCTCGGTGGCGACGCGGACACGGCCGTCCTGCGGCAGCCGCTTCTCGGCGATGTCCATGCCGGCCATGATCTTGAGGCGGGCGATCAACCCTTCGTGGACCCACTTCGGCAGGTCCATCACTTCTTTCAGCAGGCCATCGAGACGGTGGCGGATCAGCACCCCCTTCTCCATGGGCTCGACGTGCACGTCGCTGGCGCCGGCCTTGATGGCGCTCTTCACGACCAGGTCGACCAGGTCGATGATCGGCGCCGCTTCGCTGCGCTCCTTCAGGCCCGCGATCGGCTCGTAGCCGTCGTCGTCCGGGCGGCGCATGAGGGCCGACTCAGCGCCGGCCTGCGGGTCGCGGGTACCCGGGCGCGGCGCCGGCACGCTGGCCTTTGGGCTCGACGTGCGCATCAGCGCCTTGTCGGGATAGCCGGCGGCGATCGCCTCGATGATGTCGGCGCGGGTGGCAACCACCTGCTTGATGCGATAGCCGGTCTGGAACTCCAGGTCCTGGACCAGGCTGAAGAGCAGCGGGTCGGCCATCGCGACGGTCAGCAGGTTCTTGTCGAGCCGTACTGCCACACAGGAGCGCTTGAGGGCGACGTCCTTGGCGATCAGCGTAACGGTAGCGAGTTCGGGCGGGTTTTCGGCGAGGTTCAGGTAGGGGAAGCCGAGCTGGTAGGCGAGAGCCTTGGCGATTTGCCGTTCCGTGGCGAGGTTCAGGCGTACGAGGACCGCGCCGAGGCGTTCGCCCGTGCGCTTGTGCTCGGTAAGAGCCGACTGCAGGTCGTCTTCGGTGATGAGGCCGGCCTGGATCAGGCACTCACCAAGCTTCTTGCGCATTCTCCCCTTCGTGCCCGCCGGACACAGCTCCGTCAGTGCAGATGGCCATCATAGGAAGGGCGTTTGACCGACGCAACCTCGGCGGCATCGCCATTTCCGGCGGCCGTGTGCAGTTCTGCGCACACCGCGAACATCGCTGGAACATCCCCTAAGTCTTTCGGCCAAGAGAGGTTGCCGCCATAGGGCCAACTGGGGTTACCCTGTGCGGACAGGCAGGCGTGGACACCAACAGCGAAGACCTCGGAATCGGCACCGGAATCGACATCGATTTGCGGCGCCATGTCGCCCATCACCTGACGGATCGGCGCGACGTGATCGTCGCCGACACGGTGGCGACCTTCCCGCTGTCGAGCGGGTCGCGCCGGCTCGACACCGACTACTGTGTCCGCCTGGGCAACCTGGTGGTGCGGCTGTTGTGCGACGCGGCGATCGAAGGGCGCATCGACTCGCGCGGCGCCGGCATCAGCGAGCTCGCCACGGTAGTCGCCGAACGCGAGGCGTCGCCCGAGCAGCTGTTCATGTTCGTGCACATCGCCATGGGCACCGGCATCGACGAGCTGTCGCTCGACCCGCGGGTGGGCGCCAACACCGAGCCGTGGCCGCAGGCAGCCCAGATTGTGCGGCGCGCGGCTTTTGACCTGCTCGCGGCCTGGACCACGCGGTCGGTTTACATGCCGCTGCGTTCGTCGATCGAAGACGCCCTGACGACGCTGCACACGCGACCGGTGCTCGACGCGGTGCTGCCCAAGGAGTGCTGCCGCGCCGAGCGGTTCGAGCACTGGCTGTCGATGATGCTGATCGACGTCGATGACCTGTCGGGTATCAACCGCGCCCACGGCTACGGCGTCGGCGACCGCATCCTCGAGCGCATGGGCATCCTGCTCCGCGCCTACTTCCGCCAGCACGACTGGGTGGTCCGCTACGCCGAAGATACGGTGGCGGTACTGCTGCCGGAAACCACGCCGGGCGATGCCCTGACGCTGGCCGATCGCACGCGCGTGATGGTCGAGGATCGGTTGACGTTCCGCGATTACCGGACCGACCAGCGGGCGGCGGTCACGGTCAGCGTGGCAGTGACCAGCGCGCGGGCGCTCGAGGGGGAACCGATCGATCACGAGCGCTTCATCCTCGAAGCCGAAGCGGCGCTGGTGCGCGCCAAGGGCGGCGGCCGCAATCGCGTCGAACAGGTGGAACTGCTGCCGCGCCTGATTTCGGTCGAGGAAGCAACCGAGCGGCTCGGCACCACGCTCGAAGGCATCGAGGCGCTGGTCGCCGAAGGGCGGCTCGACCCGATCAAGGCCGGCCGCCACGTCCGGCTCGAACGGGCCGTGGTCGAGGCCCTGGCTCGCGCCTCCGGTTCGTAACCTCAGACCCGCAGGTAGTCGCCCCGCCAGTCCTTGATCTGCAGCTTGATGGCCTTCTGGGTCGTCAGCTTGCCGGCCAGCACTTCGCGAACCAGATCGCCGAGTTCGCCGTCGCCGGCAAACCGCAGGGCGACGAGATGCTCGGGCTTTACCTCGCCAATCCGCGCCACCAGGTCGGCCGGCAGCAACTCCCGCATGCGCATGTGCATTTCGAGTCGAATCACGCGATCCTGCGCCTTGAGCGCCATCAGCCGCGCCGAGAAGGTCGCCATCAGGATGCCGAACGCCACCACCGCGGCAAACACCGTCGTCCGGCTGGGCGTGGCCAGCGCGTGGCGCAGCTCGTTGGCGAAATAGAGAGTCAGGATCGGGGCGGCCACGAAGTGAAACGGCGGGAAGAACCTGGTGTGATTCTTGTAGTTCTGGACGGCTTGGGCCATGCAACTCTCCTGCGCGTG
Source organism: Vicinamibacterales bacterium (assembly GCA_050247355.1). GTDB lineage: Bacteria > Acidobacteriota > Vicinamibacteria > Vicinamibacterales > UBA2999 > 12-FULL-67-14b. The sequence continues at coordinate 45,804 of JBFWUK010000012.1, forward strand.
CATTCTGTCGGGTTGGGCGGGACCAGGCGGCGCGGTAAAGGTGGCCGTCCAATACCGCGTCGCTTGGCTACTTAGGATCGTCAGCCTGGCGGGCGACGATCCAATGCCTTCAATTCGATCGTGAAGCTGAAGGGTACACGAGCCGGGTTGAAGCACAGCTTGTCGTCACAGGCCTGGTAGTCGAGCGCACCCGTGATGGTGACCGACGTCATGGCCGCCAGCTGTTTCTGAACAGCGGGCGTGGCCAGCAAGGTCACGTCGCGACGCAAGCGGAACGGCTTCATGAACACTTCGACCCGCTCGTCGAGCGGCTTGAAGTGGTAGATCTCCGACGCCGGGTAAACGGTGTCGTGCGCGCGCAGCCACGGCTGCGGGTCGATCGTGACCTGCACCACCCGGTAGGTGTGTTTGCCGGGAGCATACAGATGCATGCCGCGTTTCGGAGACGCGTCGATCGCAATCGACAGGCGTTCGCCGGGTGCGGCGACGGTGTCGCTGATGGTCGCGGTGAGCGTGAGGTGGGCGGTCTCGGCCTTGACCGCGCCGCCGGCCACACCGGCGCCGAGCGAGTTCAGGATGGTCGCCGTCGTGTAGCGCTCCTGGTAGGCGTCTTCGAAGAACCGCGACACGACCACGCCTTTGCGATCGACGATGAACGTGCCCGGGTGCGGAATGCCGAACGATGTCGACTTCGGATCGACAGTCTGGTTGAGCAGCCCGTACCGCTTGATGATGGCCGAGCCGGCGTCGGAGATCATCGGGAACGTGATGTTGCGCGAGGCCGTAAAGCGCTTGTGCGTGTCGGCGCTGTCGTAGCTAATCGCGATCAGTCCGAGGCCCTGGCGGGAAATGTCGGCGTAGCGGCTTTGCAGCTCCACGAGCTGCGTTTTGCAGTACGGTCACCAGTCGGCGGAGCGGAAGAACACCAGCATGGCGCCCTTCGGCCCCATCACCGACGCAAGGGTGCGGGGGGTGCCGAACTGGTCGGTGCCCGAGAACGCCGGCACCACGGCGCCGACCTGGGGACCAATTTTCGAGGTATCGACTGGCGGCGGTGCCTGACCTGCCAAACCTGCGACAAACAGCACCGCGGTCAACACGGCGATCGCGAATCGGGGTTTCATCATCGGTAAGACGCCTCGGACCGCCTGAGGATACACCCGCTCGATTACGCCCATCGGACGCGCCGCCAGATGAGGTGGTCGAGGGACAGCCAACCCGGGCCTCGGGTCAGCAGGAACAGCAGGATGGAGGCCCAGGTCAGGTGTTCCACCCACGCCTGCGGGTAGACGAACGCCTGGATCACGACCAGCATGCCCAGGAACGGCAAGGTAGCCATTCGCGTTGCCAGGCCAAGCACCAGCAGCGTCGAGAACGTCAGTTCGTTGAACGTGGCCATGCTGGCAGCGAGTCCGGGATCCAGCAAGGGCACCTTGTACTCATCCCGAAACAGCATGGCCGTCAGTTCCGGTGAACGGTACTTCAGCAGGCCGGCGTTGAAGAACACGCCGCCAATGGCGATGCGCATGGCGAGTTGAATCACTGCCAGCGGCACCCGGCCGAGTGCCTCTCGCGCTGCAGCGAACGTCGTCACAATCATGAATCTCTTCCTTCCGGGCTGCCGATGCCGATGACCAGGGCGGCGGTGAACAGGTTGGCGAGTGCGGCACCTGGGTCGAACCGCGGCTCGAATTGCCAGGCCCGCTCGGCCGCGACGCCAATCGGCCGCGCCTGCTGCAGCGCCCGGCGGAATTCCCACTCGGCCTCGCTCAGCCGGGTGATTGACACCGCCCCGCGGTTGCCCCGTGCTTCGAGCCACACGGACTCTCGCGAGACGGCCTCGTGCCCGGTGGGCCGGACGCCGAGAAACATGTGCATCAGCGTGTCGATCGGCCACTCGGCGCTGGCGTAACAGGTCCCGTCCTGAAGCGCCAGCACGGTATCAGCCAGAGCGTCCGGGGAAAGGCATCCAACCCGCGATCGATCCAGCGCGGGGGCGTCGACCGCCACCGCGAGCCGGCCGAGCTGCCAGTCAAGTGCCGCGAACGTTTCGACGTACGGCGCGCGGCCGGGTTCCATCCGCGCGGCCAGCCAGGCCGGAAATCCATCACCGTACTCCGCGATGCAAGGTGCGGCAGGCGGGTGCGCTCGCACGAAGCCGACCGCTGCCGCCTCCAGCACAGGACTGCCGACCAGCCACGCCGTGGCTGGGAACCGGCCCATCACTGCGGCGACCAGGCTGGTCTGGTAGTGGCGGCGATGAATGTCGGCCCGCCGCGCGGCGTCGCGACCGCCGGCGTGCAGCAGCGGCGCGATCGCCGAGACATCGCCACGCACCACCGCGTCACGCATCTGCCGCTGAAACTCAGCGAGTGACGGCATGCGCCTCCAGAGCGGCCGGCGTGCGGGCCACCGCATCGGCAAGCGCCGCCTCGGCCAGCAGCCGGTCGAGCGTGGGAATCCCGTTGTCCCATTCGATCAACGTCGGCTTGCGACCGAACCGTGAGACCGCGTAGGCATACAGTTCCCACGCCGCCGGCGCCACGCGGTCCGCATGAGTGTCGATAATCACGTCGCGGCCCGGCGCGGCATCGTCGGGCTCGATGGTGAAGCCGCCGAGGTGCAACTCGCCAATCGCATCGGCAGGCAGGGCGTTGAGGTAGGCCCGCGCGTCGTAATCAAGGTTGTGCGCGCTCAGGTAGACATTGCTCACGTCGCACAGCAGCCGGCAGCCGGTGCTGGTGACCAGTTCGTTCAGGAACTGCACTTCGGTCATCGTCGAGCCGGCGCAACCGACGTAGCACGATGGGTTCTCGATCAACAGGCGTCGCTGCAGAGTGTCCTGCACTTCGAGGACATGGCGCGTGACGATTGCGAGCGTCTCGCCGTTGTAGGGCAACGGCAGCAGATCGTTCAGGTACTCGCCCGGGTGCGTCGACCAGGCCAGGTGGGCCGAGACCAGGATCGGGTCGATTTGTTCGATGAGCCGCCGCAGCCGCTCCATGTGCGCGCGGTCGACACCGTGAGCACTGCCCACCGAGAGTCCAACCGTATGCACCGAGATGGGATAGTCCGCGGCCAACTGCTGCAGCAGCTCGGCGGCGTGCGGATTGGCGACGAAGTTCTCGGGATGGATTTCGAACCAGCCCGCCGGCGGCCGGGTGGCCACCGCCTCTTCGAGGTGCGGCAACCTCAAGCCGACACCGGTTTGTGTCAGGACGCGAGGACTCGAGAACATGGCGGTGGCCACCTGTCGATTCGCCTACTTGGCGGCCTTGTTGCCGCCGACGATGCGGTCGCAGTAGCCCTCGGGCACGAAGATCCACGCCTTGGTGTCGCCGGCCCGCTTGGATGAACCGCCGCACGAGTTGTTGCCGGTCGAGGCGCAGTCGTTGGCACCGGCCTTGGCGATGCCGTAGCACTTTTCTGCTTTGAACGAAGGCATCTGCGCGGGCTTCTGCGCCGACAGGAGGCTGGGGGCGGCGATGGCGGCGGCGAACGCCGTGGCGATGACGAAACGTGTCTGCATGGGTGTACTCCTTCGTGACAACCGGTCGGGTGCATCCCGGCGGCCTCACGATGAAGTAAGTGCGCGGAGGACGCAGGACATTACAGTCCCCTGCGCCACGCTTGACTATGATGAGGCGTGGCTGACCTGGACGAGTCGTTGCTGGCGCGATTGCGCGCCCGGGACCCGGACGCGCTGCGGCTGGTAGCCGAGACGCACGGCCGCCGGATCTACCGGGCGGCGCGTGGCATGGGTCACACCGCCGCCGACGCCGAGGATCTCGCGCAGGAGGTGTTCGTGGTTTTCCTGGCATCGCTCGACCGCTTCGAGGGCCGGGCCCAGATCGGCACCTGGCTGTTCGGCATCCTGCACCACAAGTCGCTCGAGCGCCGTCGCAGCGTCAGCCGCGAGGAACTGAGTGATCCCATCGACCAGCACTTCGAAGCACAATTCGATGACCGGGGACACTGGCGGCAGTGGCCGCTCGCGGCCGACCAGCTCGTGCACGCCGAACAGGTCGGAGACGCCATTGCCGGCTGCCTGGAAGGGCTGCCGGACCTTCAGCGCGAAGTGTTTCACTTGCGCCAGGTGGAAGAACTACCGGCCGAAGCCGTGAGTAAGATAACGGGGCAGTCGATCACACACATCGGAGTGCTGCTGCACCGGGCGCGCCTGCGATTACGGGCGTGTCTCCAGGAAAAGGGTTGGGGACGCTGACGTGGTGACCTGCAAAGAGGTGTCGACCTTGATGGCCCAGGACGGCCTGGCGAACGCATCGCTCGCGCGGCGCCTCGCTGTCCACCTGCACCTGGCGATGTGCCGCCAATGTCGCGCTTTCCGGCGCCAGCTCGAAGCCATTTCCAAGGCGGCGCGCTTGCGAGCCGACCACACGGACCCGGGACCGGAGTTCGAGGCCCGCCTGATTCGGCGTCTGCGCGACGACGGGCCGCCTCGCACCTGAAGCGCACTCCGGGGCCGCTATGCGCCCGACCGCCGCTCGAACACCTGGCGATTGCTTCGCCCAGCGGACCGGTGATGGTGAACGGATTGTCCATCGGCGCCGACCGACAGCATTTCGATCGCTGTCCGGCCGGCCAATCCGGACGGCACGCCGCTCAGGCCGTTCGTTTGCCGCTCACCCTCAGCGATCGCCCAACAGGGCGGTGTCTGGGTACTGCGCGTACCAGCCAAACCAGAACGCGCGCTGCGCGACGAATCGCGGCAGCGTGATCGACCCATCCGCCAACGTGAGCGCATCTTCGCCAACGCGCCAGATGCGCCCCGCCGTATCGACAAGATCACCGGTTACCGGCCGCGACTGAAAGACCACCTCGTGGCCGCCCAAGGCGTAGACGCGGTTGGCGCCCTTCGGCGAAGTGATCACCACCAGGCGCCGCCCCCCCACATCGAAGTGAAACACCGGCGTGCGCTTCAGGAAGCCTGCGGCAATCGCCACCGGCCGCCGGTCACCGCCGGCGGCGGGCCTGACCTGCATCACCAGCACCTCGGCCTTGTTCTTGAGACGCCGATCCTTGTTCGCGACCTCGAAGTACAACCGGTCGTTCGAGAAGTAATCGCGATACGCGGCCCCTTCGCCGTAGTCCCGCCTGTGTCCGGTGTCAAGGGACAGCACGGTGGTCTGGGGATGCGTCGTGCGCCACTCGCCCCAGGTCGTGGTCACGGCCGCGTGCGAGGTCAACTGCAGGCCGCTGCCCGCCAGCGGGCCGACCACCGGCTTGCCCTCGAGGGTGGACCACAGGCTCGCAGTCTCTTCGTCAAACATCAGCTTGTTCGATCGGTACAGCAGGCCGCTCGTGCCGAAAAACAGGCGCTTGCCGCCGACCACGCTGTCGTACGGGATGACGGTGCCGCACAACGTGCAGTAGGCCACCGTGATCTCGGTCTCGCCCAGCCGGTCGACGGCCATCTCGTGCCAGGCCAGGATGCGTTTGGGATAGGCCCGGGCTTCTCCGTTCACGACCACGCCAAACACGATGTGACCATCGCGCAGGTAGCGTGCCTCCGGCGCGGGCAGGACCTTGGGGTAATACAGCGGCGGAATGCCGTTGACGGTGACGCCGCCCCAATCGATCTCGTCGAGCCGAATCAGGCTGGTCGCACCGGCGGGAAAAAAGCGCTGCATGCGCGGGTCAATGCCGCCGCCGTAGACCATGCCCTTGAATCGGGCGTAGTCGGGATGCGGCTCGTACGGCAGGCTCCACATCCAGGCCCGCCAGCCGTTCAGGGACTGGTCGAATCGCTTGCGGGTCTGCTTTTCGAGAAACGAGATCAGTCGCGAGCGGATCATCGACTCGCGGGTGACACCGGTGCCGGCCATGGCGTCGAGTTCCGCGCCGGGCGCTCGCCCACCCCGATCGTCGCCATCGTCCAGGCCATCGCCCGGCTGAGCCCCAATCTCGGCGCCGTCAGTTGGAGCCGGCTGACGTGGCGCCGGGCGCAACAGCCGCGCCATGTCGATGATCATTGATGTGTAGGAGTCGCGCCACTGTTCGGCGAGACGGTCGAGGGCCGCCTTCGCAACGCGGTTGTCTGGTGAGGTTGCCGCGAAGAAGAGTTCCAGCGGCGGCGGACCCGCCACCTGTGAGCCCATGGCCGGCAGCGTCATCAGCGCCACCATCGCCGCAGCGACGGTCACTACCGCACGGCTCACCGGCGCCCCTCGGACTGACGGGCAGCGAATGCCGAGAAGGCGGCCCGGCCAAACAGCGCCGCGAGCATCACCACGACCATCACCGGACCGGCATGCCAAAGCAGCAAGTGCATGGGGCCATCAAGCGGGCACGTCAATTCCACGCCGAGAGTCCCGACGGCCGCCGCCGCCAGCGCGGCGAACGTGACGGTCGCACGAACGTCCCCCGGCGCGCCGCGGCCAAGCATGATGGCCAGGATCAAGCCCGGCGTGGCGCCGATGACGAAGGCCTTCGCAACGCATCCCCACCCGGCCGCCGTCCAGGCGACGCCGCCGGCGGCCAGCGGCATCAACTCGCCGGCGAGCCAGGCCAGCCACGCCCCCAGTGCCAGGGCGGGCGCAACCCGCCGCCAGCCGCGGACGGTTTCACCGGGAATCGCCAGGGCCAGCGCGGCGCCCGCAGAGCTGATGGCCGCGAGAATCAGGAGCAGGACGTGGGCCTGGAGGGATGATGTGAACATCAATGCGCCGAGATCCCCGCGCCGGCCGAGCATGGTGACGGTGGCGGCGCCCGCGGCGGCCGACACCGCCACCCAGCGCCACAGGCGCACGGCCGGCACCGGCAGCGGCGTGACGGGTTCGAGGTCGCGGACCAGGCGGTCGATCACATCGTCAGTGCCCATAGCCAATTCCCGCAAGAAACCTCTTGAGCACCGCGTAGCCGCGGTGGGCAATCACCTTGACGTTGGCCTCGCTCAGGCCGGTCTCGAGCGCGACGTCCTTCACCGTCATCTCCTGCAATTTCAGACGCTCGATCACCACGCGCTGCGCGGGCGACAGTTGGCGCATCGCCTGTGCCAGGTCGGCGCGGGCGATCGTCTCGGCCTCGGCCGTCTGTGACCACACCACCGGCGGGGTCACATCCATGGGTTCTTCCCAGTCCGACGTCCGCCGGTGCTGGCGAATCGCATCGATCATCCGGCTCTTCAGCACCGCGTAGAACCATGGCGCGAAGGGCCGCTCCGGATTCCAAGTCTGCCGCGCCCGATGCAGCGACATCAGCACGTCCTGGACGACATCGTCCACCCACGGCGTGTTGCCGACGCGACGGCACACGTAGAGCCTGACGACGTGCCCCAGCCCCTGCAAGAGGGCTTCGTACGCCGTGCGGTCGCCGTGCTGGCTCGCCACCATGAGCAACTTCAGCTCATGTTCCTGCTCTGGGGTCATCCCCTGTTGACTCCTACGCGAGGTACCCGGGTTCGGTTACAGCAGGAAACACCCCCCGGCCGCCGGCGTCTAACCTGCATGCGGCACCGGGTGGTAAAGTCTGGTCAGGACCAAGGATCGTTAACGATGAAACTCAGGGTGATTGGAAGCATAGTCGTCGGCCTGGCGCTTGGACTGCCCGCGGCGGGTTTCGGCCAGATGCGGCCGCGCGCCGAGGTGACACCGTTCGTCGCGGCCGATGGCGTGCAGGCCGGCCAGGCCGTGCACGTTGCGTTGAGGGTCACGCTGCCGCCGGCCCTTCACGTGCAGTCGGATGCGCCGCGCGACGCGTCTTTCATCCCCACCGCGCTGTCGCTGATGCCGCCCGACGGCTTCACCGTCGAGGCCCTGTTCTATCCCGAGGCATCGGAGCTGAAACAAGAGGGGTTGCCGGAACCCCTGGTGGTGTTCGGCCATGAATTCGTGACCGGTGCGCGAATGACCGTCGGCGCCGGTGTGGCACCCGGCGAGTTCGTCGTGCCGGGCCGCCTGCGCTACCAGGCCTGCGACGACAAGGTCTGCTACGCGCCCACCAACGCCCAGTTCGAGTGGCGGGTGCGGGTGGTGGCGGCGGGCGCCGCCGTGAACCCGCTCGAGCCCGCGATCTTCCAGGCTCTTGCGGCCAACCGAGAAGTCGCGCCGACCGCCGCGACGACCGCGGCCTTCCCCACGGCAGCTGCGGCGCCGGCGCCGGTGGCTGCCCCCACCGACGTCATGGCCGCCCTCGATCGCTTCGAAATGCGCGGCACCACCGGCGGCTACCTGGGACGCGACGACTTCCTGCAGTTCGTCAGCGATGCCGAAAGCGGGGTCGCGGCAGCGGGGCTGTTCGATGGCCGCGGACCGCTTGCCATCCTGCTGATTGTCCTGCTCGGCGGCCTGGCCTTGAACCTGACGCCGTGCGTGCTGCCGATGATCCCGATCAACCTCGCCATCATCGGCGCCGGCGCGCAGGCCCAGAGCCGCAGCCGCGGCTTCCTGCTCGGCTCGACCTACGGCGGCGCCATGGCGCTGGTCTACGGCCTGCTGGGGCTGATCGTGATTCTCACCGCCGGCACATTCGGCACCATCAACGCCTCGCCCTGGTTCAACCTGGCCATCGCCGTGGTGTTCGTGGTGCTCGCGCTCGGCATGTTCGACGTGATTCCGATCGACTTCTCGAAGTGGTCGGGACAGGCCGGCACCGGCGGCGGCCGCGGCACCTTCGGACTGGCTTTCACGATGGGCGCCATCGCGGCGCTGCTCGCCGGGGCCTGCGTCGCGCCGGTCGTGATCCAGGTGGTGCTGTTCTCGAGCAGCCTCTATGCCGGCGGCACGTCCATGGCGCTGGCGCTGCCCTTCTTCCTTGGCGTCGGCATGGCGTTGCCGTGGCCGCTGGCCGGCGCCGGCATTGCCGCGCTGCCCAAGCCGGGTCCGTGGATGGTCCGCGTCAAGCAGGTGATGGGAGTCGTGATCCTGGCCACCGCCGTCTATTACGGCTACATCGCCTATGGCATCTTCGACAACCGCAACGTCGACGCGTCGGCGGTATCAGGCAGCGTGAAGGCGAAGCTCGCCGAGGGATGGACCGATTCGCTGGCCGAGGGCCTGGCCACGGCCGAGCGCGACGGCAAGCCGGTGCTGATCGACTTCTGGGCGACCTGGTGCAAGAACTGCCTGACCATGGACACCACGACGTTCGCCAACGCCGACGTCAAGGCGGCGCTCGACGGCTACGTGAAGATCAAGGTCCAGGCCGAGGACATGGATGCGGAACCGGCAAAGTCGTTGCTGGCCCGCTTCAATGCGATTGGACTGCCGACGTACGTGATCCTGGGCGCGCCGGCGGGCACGCCCTAGCGCGTCTTGTCGGTCTCGGCTTGCTGAGTGGCGCGGTAACGCGCCCATGCGTCCTGCTCCCAGGACACTGGATCCATCCCTCAACAGGCGGTCGGCGTCTGCTTGTAGCCCTCCCAGATCTGGCCCATGGCGGCCGCCACCTCCGCCAGCTTCGCCCGCAACGCTTCGGCGAACGTCTGTCCCTGTTCGTGACTTCGTGACATGCCCTCGATGGTAATGGATCTCAGAGGGCAAAAGGGGCGCTGTCTTAGCGAGCACCGGTGAGCGGGAGGGTCCAGATGTTGGCGCGCATCTCGCTGCGCTCGAACACAATCTCGTCGCCCCGGCTCGACCATTCCGGGTAGCGCACGAACACGCGGGCGTTTGCGAGCTGTAGATTTCAACCTGTTTCCCAGACGCGACATCGATCCATAGATACCTCCGCGGTTCATCGAGGAGTGTCGGCGGCCACCGGCGTTCAGGTCGTGATGGGCCGCTGACGAATCGCAGACGGAATCATGATGCGCTCATCGAGTTCCTTGACAATCAACGTCAAAGCCACTCACCCCATCATTCGTCCCAGCCTCTCCACACCGGCAGGCCTTGAACGGCCGGCTTGTAATGATTACTATGTCGCCATAATGTCTCCAGGCGCCCATGTGCTCGGCGAACTCGAACAGATGGTGCTGCTGGCGGTGGCCCGGCTCGGTGACGAGGCCTACGCGGTGTCGGTGCGGGATGAGATTCATGCCGCAGCGCGCGTTGACCTTTCGCGGGGCACCATCTACGTGACTCTCGATCGCCTCGAACAGAAAGGGCTGCTGGCGTCGCGATTCTCGGACCCGGTCGCCGAGCGCGGCGGCAAGGCGCGGCGGTGCTTCACGTTGAAGGCGGCCGGCGCCAAGGCCCTGCGCGAGTCGCAGCGGGCGCTTGCCAGCTTGTGGGCCGGCGTCGACCTTGCGAAGGGCCGGGTCACGTAATGCCGGCCCTGCCCCGCCTGGCGGCGTGGCTGCTGCGCATCAGCGTCCCCGAGCGCTGGGCCGATTCCGTGATCGGCGACCTGGAAGGCGTGTGGCAGGCGCGGCTTCGTGATACCAGCCTGGGTCCCCTGGCAGTGCTGTGGATCATGCTCGAATCGGCGCGCGTGGCCGCCCGCTTCGCCGCTGAAGGGGCGTGGAATGCCGCCCATGCCACCAGGCGTGATGCCGACGAGGCGGTGCGTGCGCTCGCCCGCCGGCCGCAGTTCGCGGCCGCGGCAGTCCTCACCATCGCCTTCGGTAGCGGCCTGAACGTTGCCGCCTTCACCATTGTCGAACGCATCCTGCTCGCGCCGCTGCCCTATAACGCGCCGGAACGCCTGGTCGAGGCACACGGGCGTGGAGCCGGCGGAGAGACCGAACACACAGTATCGAGCATCGACTTCGAAAGCTGGCGCGACGGCCTCGCGCCGCAGCTGGAGCTCGCCGCGTACCAAACTGAAACCGTTCACCTGCGAATGCCCGGCGACCCCGTCGCCCAGCCGATTGCCGCAGCCTTCGTGACCCCTAACCTGCTCGGCGTGCTGAATGTTCAGCCGAGCCGGGGCCGCTCGTTTGACGAACACGATGGCAAGCTCGGTCAGCCAGGCGCCGCCGTGATCACCCATCACGTCTGGCAATCACGGTTTGGCGCCGACCCGGGCCTCGTGGGACGCGCCGTCGACATCGGCGGACGGCAACATACGGTGATTGGCATCGCCCCGGCGGGCACGGAGTTTCCTCCTGGCGTGGGCGTCTGGCTGGCACGAGAGACCGCGGGCGCGCGGCTTCGGAACCTTCGCATCGAGTTCGCGTCGCTGCGCGTGGTCGGCCGGCTCGCCGGCGAGTCACCCGTTGGCCCCACCATTGCCGAAGTCGAACGACGCGGCGCCCGGCTGGCAGACCAGGCCGGCCGCAAAACGTCGCCGGTGCTGATCGACCTTCACGATGCACTGGTCGGTTCGACCGGCCCGGCCCTGCGACTGGCGTGGGTCGCGGTTGGCTTCCTCTTCCTGATCGCGTGTGCGAACGGCGCCAGCCTGTTGATGGCCCGCACCTCGGCACGCGGCCAGGAATTGGCTGTTCGCGCCTCGCTTGGCGCCAGCCGCCTGGCGCTGATCCGCCATGTGGCCGTCGAAGGCAGCGTGTTGGCGGCGGTGGGCAGCGTGCTCGGGCTCCTCATCGCCACGGCACTGCTTCGCGTGTTCGAACAGTCGGAACCGGGCAACCTCCCTCGGCTGGCCGGCGTGGGGTTATCTATCGAGGCGTTCGCCTTCGCCGCCGCGACCGGCGTGATGGCGGCGATCCTGCTGGGCGTGATCCCGGCGCTCGGCGCAGGGCGCAGCCGGTCGCTGCACCTCGCCCGTCAGGCCGCGGACGCCGACCGGGCGCGTCGTGGCGGCGGCGTTCTCGTCGCAATGCAACTGGCCTTGTGCGTCGTCCTGCTGGTCGGTGCGGGCGTCACTGGTTGGGGTGTGTTGCGCCAGGTGCTACGCGATCCCGGGTTTGACTCGACGGGCGCGTTGATCGTGTCCGTCCGGCCCGAGACCCGGCAGGCCTCGGCCCCGGGCGGCGCCCTCTACGGACCATTGCTCGAACGACTAGAGGCGATCGACGGGGTGACGGACGTGGCGATCACCGACCACCTGCCGCCACTGGCCGCGGGCCAACTGGCGCCGATCGCCATCGAGGGCCAGCCGGTCGGCGGCGAGTCTGACGCACCGGTCAGGCCGATCGGTGTAACCGCTTCGTACTTTGACGCCATGCGCATTCCAATTCTGGCCGGTCGCGGCTTCACGGAGATGGAGGTGGCGAGCGGCGCTCCCGTCGTAGTCGTCGACTCGCGCATCGCCGCGCGGGCCGGCGGCCGCCAACTGGTCGGGCGGCGGCTCGTGCAGCACGGCAGGGTGTTCGAGGTGGTGGGCATTGCCGCCGACGCGCAGCAGGGATCGCTCGGCGAGCCGCCGGGACCGACGCTCTACCGACCGCTTTCGAGCGGGGTGTTCAGCTCGGGCGGCATGTCCTTTCTAACCGAATTGCACATCGTCATCCGCACCGCCGGGAACGCCTCGGCGGTGGCCGCCGCCGTCCGTACCGCGCTTGGCGCGCCACCACACGTTGTCACCGCCACCAGCATGGCCACGCTGACCACCCGGCTGTGGCATTCGCTGGCCGCTCCGCGTTTCCACGCCACGGTGCTGGCACTCTTCGCGTTGCTCGGCGCCGTCCTGGCGGCATTCGGCGTCTATGGGCTGGTGTCGTACGTGGTTCAACGGAGCGCACCGGAAATTGGTCTGCGCCTCGCGCTGGGAGCCACGCGGCGCGATGTGATCGCACTCGTATTGCGCCGTGGATTGGGGGTCGCCATGGCCGGTGCGGCGCTCGGCTTGCTCGCCGCGCCGGCCGTCGCCGGTGCGGTGGGGAGTCGCATTGATGGTGTCGCCGAAGCGGGGCCGGGCGTGTATGCCGGCGTCACCACGCTGCTACTAGTGGTCGTGGCGACCGCGTGCGCGTTGCCGGCATGGCGGGCGGCCCACGTCGATCCGCTCGTGTCGTTAAGGAATGACTGAATGAAGGAGTACTCAATGCGCGGTTTGATGACGCTAGTCGTGACGGCAGTGTTCGGCGCGGCCGTGGCCGGCCAGGTCCCGGCGACGAAGGAGATGAAGGCGTTCGTGGTGGCGGTCGAGGAGGGGAAGTTGACGTTGTCGAACGTGCAACTGGGAGCGGCCGGCGGCGGGCAGACATTCGTGATGCCGGCACCGAAGGAAGGCGCCCCGCCTCCCTCATGGGTCGCCGCGGCGCCGGGCGCGGCCGAAGGAGGCGGCGCGCCACCGCCAAAGATGATGATGGTGACGCAAGCCAGCGACAGCGCCCCACTGGTGCTGACGGAGTTCATCACCGACAAAGGCGCCGTGAAGGCGGCCGACTTCCCTCGCGGCACACACGTGACTGTGACCTACCGCGAGGCCGACGGCAAGAAGTGGCTCCAGAAGATCGAACGGGTCGCGACGAAGTGACCGAGCCAGTGACGAACGGCAAGAGGCGGGCATGAGCCTTGCGATCGTCAGCTTCATGACCATGAAACGCTTCGAAATTGTCCTCAAGAGTGCACGCCCGATCGCAGCTGCATTGATGATGATCGGCCTGCTCGCCGGGTCCGCATCGGCCCAATCGGGGCGCGGCCCTTTCAGTGGCCTGTACGTCGGCGCTGACGCCGGCCGGCAGCACATCATCGGCGGGTCGCTCGTGGACGACGTCGACACGCTGCAGGAAGACTCGCGGATCGTGGCGTCGGTGTTCGGTGGTGTGCGCGGGCAGTTCCGGGGATTCGTCCTAGGTGCCGAGCTCGGGTTCGGCCGAACCGATGGTGACCTGGTTCTCGCCGATTCGTCGCGGCAGCTGACAGTGGACTACATCAACGATTCGCAGTGGAACTGGACCCTGAATGCGGGACACACGATCGGACCGCGGACCCTGCTGTTTGGCTATGTGTCGGAGGTCACCCGCCAGTTCGACGTCACCCTTCTTCGCGCCGGTGTCACCACAGAGCAACGGGACGAGCAGGGCCTGCTGCGCTTTGGCGGCGGCATTGAGCAACGCATCGCCGGACCGCTGCGTCTGCGCGCCACCATCGGCACCTCGCGTGCTGACTTCGGCGATCGGCAGACCAACATCGAGATTGGACGACGCCTCGATGCATCGATTGGTCTCGTTCTCCAGTTCTGACGATCCCGCGGTGAATCACGGCACCGCTGCGGCCGCCCGAACTGTGCGACGATCGCGGCGCGCGATGTTTAATTTCCCTGGCCGGCTGGTCGCCACCGCCGCCGCCGTGGTCGTTCTCGGCTGCGGCACGCCGGCCTCGCCGACGACGCCGCTGCCGGCAGCGGCGGCCGGCCGGCACGACGTCAGCATTGCCGCCGCCGGCGTCACGCTCGGCGGCATCCTGTTTCGGCCAGAAGCGGCCGAGGCGCGGCCAGGCATCATCGTGCTTCACGGCTGGCAGCCGGCCGGCACCAATGGCGCCGCCCTGGTCGAAGCCCGCGCGCGCCGTTACTCGGAAGAAGGATATGTTGCACTGGCGCTATCGATGCGCGGGTGGCCACCGAGTGGCGGCGCCGACGACTGCGGACTGCGACAGCCGGACGATGTCGCGAGGGCGGTCGAGTGGCTGGGCAAGCAACCGGGCGTCAACGCCGAGCGGATAGGACTGGTTGGGTTCTCGCAGGGTGGACAGGTCGCCTTGCTGGCGGCGGCCCGGCGCGCGCCCGTGCGCGCGGTCGTCGCCTACTACCCGGTAACCGACGTCGCGAGGTGGAAGACGACCACTACCAACACTGACATCCCGGGCTACATCACGGCCGTGTGCGAGCCTGGCGGCGCGGACGCGCGCTCACCTTTGTCGCGCGCGAGCGAGATCGCCGCGCCACTTCTGCTGGTCCACGGCGACCAGGACACGCGCGTTCCCACCGAGCAGAGCACCCTGATGCTGGATGCCGTAACGAGGGCCGGCGGAACGCCCGAGCTGCTCCTCGTCCCCGGCGCGCAGCATGGGTTCGTGGCAGCTGAAGAGGCGTTGGCGCGACCGGTGGTCGATCGGTTTCTCAGGGAGGCATTGGGACAATGACTCGGTTTGACCCACGAGGCGCGCGTCCGATCAGCCATCCGGTCTGCCGACAACCTACGCGGAAGCGTACGAAAGCTTCTGCAACACGGTAACGAAACGGTCGATCTCGTCAGTTGTCGTGTACAGGTAGCAGGATGCCCGGGCGGCGGTCGTCACGCCGAAGCGCTTCAACAGCGGCAAGGCAGCCATGTCGCCGGCGCGGATGGCAATGCCGGCGGCATCCATGGCTTCGACAATGCGCGCGACGGGCATCTGCTTCAGGGTGAAGGTGAAGACTGGCAGCCGCAGATCCGGCGCATCGAGCGTACCCAACACCCTCAGGCCGGGCACCTCGGCGAACCGCCGCGCGGCGTGTTCAACGAGGAGACGGTCATGCGCGGCAATGCTGTCGAGGCCGATCTGCTCGATCAGGTCGAGGGCGGCGGCCAGGCCGACCGGGCCAGACACGTTAGGCGTGCCGGCCTGGTACTTTGCGGCCCCGTGCTCGAGCTGAATCGACGTGTCGCCGACCTCGTGCGCCATGTTGCTGCCGGTCTGATACGGCGGCATGGCCTCGAGCAACTCCCGCCGCACCCAGAGGACGCCAACCCCCATCGGGCCCAGCAGCTTGTGCGAGGACCAAGCCAGGAAGTCGCAGTCCAGCGCGCGAACGTCGAGGCGCAGGTGCGGCGCGGACTGTGCCGCATCGATCAGGACACGCGCGCCGTGACGCCTGGCCAGGGCGCAGATCGCCGCCGCCGGATTGACGATGCCCAGCACGTTCGAGACATGGCTGAAGACTACCAGCCGCGTGCGGTTGGAGAAGGCTTCCGCAAACCGCGACGGCCACACCAGGCCGTCGTCGTTGACGTCGACGGTGCGAATGCGGGCTCCCGTTCGTTCGGCTACCGCGCGCCACGGCAGCAGGTTTGAGTAGTGTTCGGCGACGGTCAGCACAATTTCATCGCCGGACTTCAGGTTGGCAGCCGCCCACGTCGCCGCGACGAGGTTGATGCCTTCGGTGGTTCCCTTGGTGAAGACCACCTCGCTGGCGTCGTTCGAGTTCAGAAACGCCGCCACTTTCTGGCGCGCCGCGGCCAGTTGCTGGGCACTGCGGCGGGCCAGGGTGTGGAGAGTGCCGGACGGATTGGCGTTGTCGCTTTCCTGAAAGCGGGCAACAGAATCAATCACCCCGCGCGGCCGCAGGGTGGTGGCCGCACTATCGAGGTAGGCGAGCGGATGGCCGTTCACCTGCTGGCGCAGCGCCGGAAACAGCTCGCGCCACGCAGTGACGCCGGACGACGCCGTCCCTTGGGCGAGTTGGGCTTCCGCGCTGTCGGCGCGGCAACCGGACGACGCGCCCAGGACCGCACCACCGGCCCCGATCGCGCGGATGAACGAGCGGCGGCTGCACCTCACGGCCGGCCTCTCATGCCACCGCCCTTGCGGGCGGACCTCGGCGCCGGGCCGGCCTCTGGCGGCCGCGACCGGTAGTACGCCTCGATCATCTCGATGCCCCGCTCCAGCAGCACACCGTCGTTGTCATGAACCTCGCGCAGGCCCTCGACCAGCCGGCCGAGGGCGGCCGCCTCGGGCAGCCCGTCCTGGTCATCCTTCAAGTCCAGCACGTGGACGGTGCGCGCGAGCCAGGCCAGGCCCGGGGCGTGAATCGAGAAGCGCGCGATCAAGGTCTCGAAGGTGCAACCGCCATCGACGTGGCCGAACTCCGCGCCGAACATGTCGAAGGGCACGGCTCGCTTGCGGCCGGCGATCGCGGCGGCGACCGAGTCGGCGAAGGCAAATTTCGCGGCCGGGTCGATGAACCGGCGAATCAACCAGGCCGAGGCGAATCGGT
This sequence comes from Vicinamibacterales bacterium, assembly GCA_050247355.1. Taxonomy (GTDB): domain Bacteria; phylum Acidobacteriota; class Vicinamibacteria; order Vicinamibacterales; family UBA2999; genus 12-FULL-67-14b. The sequence goes on from JBFWUK010000012.1 coordinate 62,529, forward strand.
CGATGCCCGGCCGCGGCCGGGTCACCCAGGTGCGCTTCTGAAAGTCGGCCGTCTTCAGGATCGCTTCTGCTGTTGTCGTCATTGAGGCCTCCTTGACCGGCTGCAGCAACACGCCGATGGCAGCGCGCGCCGCCGGCCCGCTTGCCGCATTGAAGAAATCGATGCTGTCGAGATGGGCGAGGCGGTCGGCCAGCGCCTGCGCTTCGCGGCTGGGACCGCGCTGGCGACGGGGCTGGCGCGCCACCTTGGCGGCGGCCTTCTGCAGTTCCACGAAGTCGGCGTGACGCGCTGCCCTGAAGGCGTCGCGCAGGTCCGCGTCTGCCCGGTCGTCAACGGCGCTCGCCACGAACAGCATGGCGTCGCCGCCGGCCGCCACGATGTCGGCCCGCAGCCACTCGAAGTCCTCGCGCGCCGCATCTGAATGCGGCAGCGCATATCCGCTGTTCTTGACCGGCAAGGCGCCCAGTCGCTGCAACTGCCGCCAGGTCCTCACGCGCGCGGCGGTCGGCCGGGTCGGCAGCTGGAACATCAGCAGCAGCCATCGGTGGTCGCGTGATTCTGATATCACAGTAAGAGGTAACATATGTTACATTGCGGACTGTGTCAACCCGACCGCCGGCCATGACGGCGTCCCCCTGGCGGTCCGTCTCCACGGCCGTTGACCGGCGCACTCCGCCACGAGTGACACCCGCGCCGCCAAGTGGTGTTTAAGTAAGCCAGTGAGCGACGGACCGGACGTCGAAGCGCTCAGCCAGCGATATGGCCCGATGGTGCTCCGGCGCTGCCGGCGGCTACTCCGCAGCGAAGAGGATGCCCGCGACGCGTGCCAGGAGGTCTTCGTACGCCTGATCGTCTCGCAGCACCGGTTGAACGACCAGCACCTGTCGAGCCTGCTGTATCGCATCGCGACGAACCTGTGCCTCAACCGCATTCGCGATGCGCGGCGGCGGCCCGAGACATCGGCCGACGAACGCCTGCTGCAGATCGCCTGCGCCGAGGAGTCCGGTGCGGCCAGCGACGCCAGGCTGCTGCTCGACCGGCTATTCGGCCGCCACCCCGAGTCGAGCCGGACGATGGCGGTCATGCACTACGTGGACGGGCTGACGCTTGAACAGGTGGCCGCCGAGACCGGCATGTCGGTCTCCGGCGTCCGCAAGCGGCTGCGGGGGCTTCGCGAGATGTTGAGGGAGATGGACCAATGAACAGCGCGCCGATCGTGCCCGACATCACGCTGGAGCGGTATCGACTGGGGGAGTTGCCGGCAGACGAGGACAGGCAGCTGGCGGCACGGCTGGCCGCCGACGCCGATCTCAGAAACCGGTTGGCGGCGCTCGAGGCGTCGGATCACGAGATCCTCTCGGAACTGCCGGCAGCGGTCCTGGCGGGGGACATTGCCAGCCGATTGCGCAACCATACTCCGGTGGCCGCCCCGGGCATGTCGTGGATGCGCTGGGCCCTGCCGGCCGCGGGCGCCCTGACGCTGGCCGTCTTCATCGTCCGGCCCCTGGCGCTCGGGCCATCCACGCCGGCCCCCGTCGCGGCGGCCGATGCCGAACGGGTCAAGGGCCTGGACAGCGCGCTCGCCATCTATCGCCGCACCGAAAGTGGCAGCGAGCTGTTGGCCGACGGTGATCGTGCCCGAACCGGGGACCTGCTGCGAATTGGCTACAAGGTGGCGGCCCCCGGCTACGGCATCATCCTCTCGATCGACGGCCGCGGCCTGGTCACGCGGCACCTGCCCGCCGAGGGCGGGCGCGCGGTGCCGCTGGCCAACGGCGACACGGTGCTGCTCGACTCGTCGTATGAGCTGGACGATGCGCCGAAATGGGAGCGCTTCTATCTCGTCACGTCGCAATCACCCTTTGACATTGAACCGGTGCTCACGGCGCTGCGGCGGACGGCACCGCTCGACGGCTCCCCCACCCTGACTCTTGACCCGGCCCTCGGACACGTCACGTTCGTACTCCAGAAGGACGCTCGCCCATGACCGCATTCAAGTCCGCCTGTTGCTGGCTAATCGCCGCCCTGCTGATTCCTCCGGCCGCCGCGGCCGGGCCGTTGCAGCGCTACACGCTGATCGTCGGCGCCAACTCGGGCGGCGAGGATCGCCCGTTGCTGCGCTACGCGGTCACCGACGCCGAGCGCTTCGCACGGGTGCTGGTCGACCTGGGCGGCGTGCTGCCGGCCAACGAGATCGTGCTCAAGGAGCCCAAGGTGCGTGACCTGGTCGACGCCCTGGACAGGTTGAGCGCGCGCGTGGCGCAGGGCCGGCGCGCCGTCGGCGCCGCCGGCGGACGCACGGAGGTCCTGGTCTACTACTCCGGACACGCCGACGAGAAGGGGCTGCTGCTCGGCGAAGACCGCTTCTCTTACCAGAGCCTGCGGGATCGGCTCGATGAGATTCCTGCCGACGTCAAGATCGCCGTGCTCGACGCGTGCGCGTCGGGCGCGTTCACCCGGCTGAAGGGCGGCAAGTCGCGACCGGCGTTCCTGGTGGATCAGTCGGCCAACATGCGCGGCCACGCATTTCTGACGTCGAGTGCCGCGACCGAGGCGGCCCAGGAGTCGGACCGCATCAAAGCGTCGTACTTCACGCACTACCTGGTCTCGGGTTTCCGCGGCGCCGCCGACGTCTCCGGCGATGGGCAGGTCACGTTGAACGAGGCGTACCAGTTCGCCTTCACCGAGACGCTGGGCCGGACCGTCGACTCCAAGGGGGGCGCGCAGCATCCGTCGTACGACATCAACCTGTCTGGCGCCGGCGACGTGGTGATGACCGACGTTCGCCAGACCACGGCCACGCTCGTGCTGGACGAGGACCTCGAGGGCCGCTTCTTCATCAGGACCGGCCAGGCGCTGGTGGTCGAGTTGTACAAGCAGAAGGGACGCCGCATCGAGCTGGCGCTCGAACCCGGCGCCTACGAGATCCGCGGCGAGATGGCGAAGGTGGCACTGATTGCCAAGGCGCAGGTAGCCGACGGCGGACGCACCATCGTGGGTGCGCGGCAGTTTGGCGCGACGGCGCTCGAGGCCACGCGCCGGCGAGGCAGCGACGACACTGCGGGATTCTCGGTCGCCGGCCGCAGCCGTCTGGCGCTGCTCGCCGGCGGCTGGGGCAGCCACGGTACGGTGCTCAGGAAGGTGGGCGGGGGCAACATGGACCTGGTCAGTGGGCTCCAGTACACGAGACACCTTCGCGAGAAGCTCGCATTCACGTTCAGCATGCAGAGTTTCGGAGCGGAGGGCGGGCAGGGCATCCTGGGCGGCTTTGCCGCCCCCGCCGGCATCCGCTGGAATCCGATGCGCGGCAACACCGCGTCGCACCGCGTCAAGCCGTTTCTCGCCGCCGGCGTCCTGCCGGTCACACAGATCGAATCGCAACGCTACGCCGTCGGCCTCCAGGTTGGAGCCGGCGCCGATGTGCACGTCACGCAGGCATTCAGCATCGGCGTGACCGCCGGCTACAACGCCTTCCCCACGCTTGGCGACAATCCGAGGCACGACGACTTCAAGGGCCGGGAGGTGTCGCTCAGCTTCGGCTGGCTGCTCGGCCGAGCCCAACGCGCGACACCGTAACCGCCATCGCCTTCAACTGATCGGCACCTCGCGAGGGGTGCCGTCTCCTTCAACCCTCGTCTGGAGCTGACATGCAGATACTCGTGTGCGTTGTTGTCGCGGCCGTGACCGTAATGATTCCATCGGCGGCCCGCGGGCAGTCAGTGTCGGCAGGGGTCAAAGGCGGGTTACTCGCTGCGAACCTGTCGGCCTCCGGCGCGGGATCGTTTGACACGTCGGCCGAGGCCGGATTCACGCTCGGCCTGTTTGGAGCAATCAAGCTCGGCACGATCGCGCGGCTGCAACCCGAGCTGTTGATGACGCAGCAGCGTTTTGCCATCTCGCTGGCCGGCGCCACCGTCAAGGCCCGGGCCGTCGCGGTCCCAGTGCTGATGCATCTGCGGTTCGGTGGCGATCGGCGAGTGCGGCCGGTCCTGTTCGCCGGCCCGCAGATCAGCTTCATCTCGAAGGTCACGCAGCAAACGGCCCAGGGTGAGACCGACATCAGCGACAACATCGCCGGCATCGATACCGGGCTGACCGCGGGCGCCGGGTTCGAAGCTGTGGCCGGTGGCGGCGCATGGGTTGTCGACGCGCGCGCCACCTTCGGGATGAAGGACCTGAGCGAGGCCGGTCCGCCAGCGCTCAAGTCGCGTGCGTTCATGCTGCTGGCGGGATATCGTTTCTGACGACTGCGACATGCCCACCATCAACCGAACCGGAGTCGTCCTGGTCGTGGCGGCGCTCGCCGTCGTCCAATGCTCGCGGCCGTCGGCCCAATCGACCACGCCCGAACCGCGCGCCGAGGTGCCGCCAGCGATGGCGCAGCAATTGCTTGAGGCGATCGATGGCTGGACGGCAACGCCCGGCCATCACGGCGTCAGCGCCTCGGTGGTCCTCGCCAGTGGCGCGCAGTGGTCCGAGGCGTCGGGCCTGGCAGCTGCCGACGAGCCGCTGCGCACCGATCACCTGATGCTGATCGCCAGCATTACCAAGACCATGACCGGGGCGTTGATTCTGCAGCTGGTCGACGAAGGCGTCGTGCGCCTCGAGGATCGGGTCGGACGCTGGCTGCCACCGGTCGCCAACGTCGATCCGGGGATCACGATTCGGCAGTTGCTGAACCACACCAACGGCCTGGCCAACTACACGACGAGTGCCGAGCTGATCGCCGCGATCAGGGCCAACCGTTCTCATGCGTTCACCGCCGCCGAGTTGCTGCGTTATGTCGGCCGGCGCCGGTTTCCGGCCGGCCAGGCTACCGAGTACACCAATACGGCGTTCCTATTGCTCGGCATGATCGCCGAGCGCGCGACTGAGCGGCCGCTGGTCGATCTCTACCACCAGCGGCTCTGGGATCCGCTGGAGCTCACCGAAATTTTCCTGCCGGCTTTCGAGGAGCCGCCCGGGCCGGTGGCCATGGCCCTGAGCAGTTCGCTGCTCTACGATCCGATGGCGCAGACCGCCAACATCACGGTGGGCAACAGCGCGGCCGGGCTGATCTCGAACGCCCGCACCGTGGCCGCATGGGGCAACGCGCTGTTCCGCGGCAGCGTGGTCTCCGAAGGCATGCAGGCTGCCATGCGGACGATGGTGCCGGCCGCGGGCAACATTCCAGGCGAGACCGGTGCCGGCCTTGGCATTCGTGGCTATCAGTACCTGGACCGCACGCAGTTTGGGCACAGCGGCGGCTCGGCCATGGGCAGCAGCCTGATGCTCCACGATCCCGACACCGGGGTCACGGTCGCAGTGGTGATGAACCAGGGCCAGGGCGCCGAACACTTCGAGTTGGCGCCGCGGCTCCTGGAGATCGCGACCCGTTAGTCCCGCAGCCCGGTCCCCGCCGGATTCGGCCTGGTTCCAACTTTCCGCTCGCCGGGTCCATCAAACCGGAAGCACATTCAAATCCGGGGGTGATCATGACTATCGCGCTTCTTCTCGCCGCGGCAATCTCCGCGCAGCAACCCGACCTTCGCGAGCCGGAGTCGGTGCTGGCACTCCTCGCGTCCCTGCGAAAAGCCGATCCGGCGGTCTGCGAACTGGCCGGGCGATCGCTCTCGAACTTCGGCGGCTACTGGGATGGCGACCTGGCCGTGCCGAGGCCCATGCCCATGCCGATGCCCATGCCGATGCCGTGGGCCGGTGGCGGCATCAACGTTCGCGCGCCTCGCGTGAGCGGCCGCAGCAGCCGCGAACTCGACCCGCGCGTGCTGCAGGCCTTCCGCGCCGCGCTGACCGACGCCAGCCGCTGCGTCCGCCACATCGCCGCCCGCATGGTCGCGCGGTCGCAGCCGGCCTGGGCCGCCGCGGAGTTCAGTGGGCTGGCGAAGCACGCCGATGCCGGCGTGCGGGAAACCGGCCTGCTGGGTCTGGGCGAGCTCGAGGATCCGCAGACGATGGGCGCAATGACGACGGCGCTCGGCGACCGCGATGCGGCGGTCCGCGGAATGGCGGCCTGGGCGCTCGGTGAACTCGAACTGCCTGAGGCGATTCCGGCCCTTGGCCGAGCCATGGGCGACGCATCGCCTGCCGTGCGGCGGCGCGCCGCCTGGGCACTGGGCCAAACCGAAGACGCGGCGGCCCTGCCGCAACTCGAACGTGGCCTGAAGGATTCGGCGGCGGATGTCCGGCAGATGACGATCTGGGCCATCGGCGAGATCGAGTCGGCCCGCGGCGTCGCGATGCTGCGCAATGCTGCCGGCGACGCCGATTGGCAGACGCGCGAGATGGCGGCCTGGGCGCTCGGCGAGATCGAGGACCGCAGCGGCGTCGAGGTGGTCGCGCCGCTCCTGAAGGATCGTGATGCTCGCGTGCGGCGCATGGCGGTGTGGGCACTCGGCGAAATCGAAAGCTCGTCGGCCGTGGCCCTGTTGGCGCCGCTCGTGCGCGATGCCGATCGCGACGTCAAGCTGACGGCGCTCTGGGCACTCGGCGAAATCGAATCGGGCGACTCGGTCGGCGTGGTCGGGCCGGCGCTCAAGGACCGTGACCCGGACGTGCGGCGGATGGCAGCCTGGGCGCTTGGCGAAATCGAGTCGTCGGCCGCGGTGACGCCCTTGACGCCGCTGCTGCGCGACCCGGACGAGTCGGTGCGCGCGACCACGGCGTGGGCGCTCGGCGAAATCGAGAGCTACTCGGCGTTACCCGCACTCGAAGCGGTGCGCTCCGACACCTCGCCCGCCGTGCGGCGAGCGGTGCTCTGGGCGATCAGGAACATCGACGACCGCCGCTAGGGCGGCTATTCCTGCGACTCGTACTGCTCCTTGAGCCTGGCCACCACTGAGGGGTCGGCCAGCGTCGTGGTGTCGCCCAGTGTCTTGCCCTCGGCGATGTCGCGCAGCAGCCGTCGCATGATCTTTCCCGACCGCGTCTTCGGCAAATCGGCCGCGAAGATGATGTCGTCGGGGCGCGCGATGGCACCAATCTTCTGAGCGACGTGGCGCTTGAGATCGTCGGCCAGCGCCTCGGAGTGGTGGACGCCCTCCTTGACCGTGACGAACGCCGACAGCGCCTGGCCCTTGATCTCGTGCGGGCGTCCGACCACCGCGGCTTCGGCGACCTTCGGGTGATCGACCAGCGCGCTTTCCACTTCCATGGTGCCGATGCGATGCCCGGCCACGTTGAGCACATCGTCGACGCGGCCCAGCAGCCAGTGGTAGCCCTCGTCGTCTTTCTTCGCGCCGTCGCCCGTGAAGTAGATGTCGCTGCCCCACCGGCTCCAGTACTGCGTTCGGTAGCGCCCGTGGTCGCCGTAGATGGTCCGCAGCATCGACGGCCACGGTTTCGTGATCGCGAGCAGGCCGCCGCCCACCGGCACCGTGTCGCCCTTGTCGGTGAGGATCTCGGCGCTGATGCCGGGGAACGCGTGCGTGGCCGAACCGGGCTTGGTCTTCGTGAGGCCCGGCAGCGGCGTGATCATGATCGCGCCGGTTTCGGTCTGCCACCAGGTATCGACAATGGGACAGCGGCTGTTGCCGATGTGCAGGTGGTACCAGATCCAGGCCTCGGGGTTGATCGGCTCCCCCACCGAACCCAGCAGCCGCAGTGACGACAAGTTGTGGTGGGCCGGCCAATCGGTGCCCCACTTCATGAACGCGCGAATGGCCGTCGGCGCCGTGTAGAACACCGACACGCCGTAGCGCTCGACGATCTCCCACAAGCGGTCCTTCTTCGGCCAGTCGGGCGCGCCCTCGTACATCACGACCGTCGCGCCGTTGGCGAGCGGCCCGTAGACGACGTAGCTGTGACCGGTGACCCAGCCGATATCGGCCGTGCACCAGTAGACATCGTCTTCCTTGAGATCGAACACCCACTTGGTGGTGGCGTAGGCGCCGACCAGGTAACCGCCGGTGGTGTGGACGATGCCCTTCGGCTTGCCGGTGGTGCCCGAGGTGTAAAGGATGTAGAGCATGTCCTCGGCGTCCATCGGCTCGGGCGGACAGTCGTACGAGGCGTCCTGCATCAGGCGGTGATACCAGTGGTCGCGGCCTTCCTTGACATGGATCGGCAGCGGCGACCCGTGCAGCCGCTGCACGATGACGACGTGCTCGATCGACGGCGTGCCCTCGAGCGCTTCGTCGGCCATCTGCTTCAACGGCACGACTTGACCGCGGCGCCAGCCGCCGTCGGCGGTGACCAGCACCTTGCAGGCCGAGTCGTTGATGCGATCGCGAAGCGACTCGGCGCTGAAGCCGCCGAACACCACCGAGTGGACGGCGCCAATGCGCGCGCACGACAGCATGGCGATGGCCAGCTCCGGAATCAGCGGCATGTAGAGAGCAACGCGGTCCCCCTTCTTCACGCCGAGCTTCTTCAGCACGTTGGCGAACTGGCAGACCTGGCGATAGAGGTCGAAGTACGTCAAGGTGCGTCGATCGCCGGGCTCGCCCTCCCAGATGAACGCGGCCTTGTTGCGGCGCCACGATTTGGCGTGGCGATCGAGACAATTCGCGCTGACGTTGATCTTGCCGTCGACGAACCACTTCGCGTCCGGCGGGTTCCAGTCGAGGACTTTCGACCAGGGCTGCATCCAGTCGAGCTCTTTCGCGAACCCGGCCCAGAACGCCTCGGGATCTTTCGCCGCGCGCTCGTAAACGCCGGGATCGTTCATCACCGCGCCGGCGGCGAACGCATCAGCGGGAGGAAAGCTGCGATCTTCACTGAGCAGGGCTTCGATCTCTGGGGAAACCGGGTCGGACATTCTCGCAGTATATGACGGGAGGAACACGCAGACGGGAGCACTGCTTGGCGGGAGGGCACTACCTGTCGGGAGGGAACCGCCTGTCGGGAGGGAACCGCCTGTCGGGAGGGAACCGGCTGTCGGGAGGGAACCGGCTGTCGGGAGTTCTGATCGCGCGAGCTACCTGGTGTTGGTGCCGAACCAGCGGAAGCGCCTGGGCCGCAGGCGCAGCAGCTGCAGCGCCGAAGCCGCCGACTCGATCATCGCCGGCTCGATCCGGCGTGCGCCGAGCACCGCGCCCTCTTGCAGGGCGCGCTCGGCCAGCAGGTTCACCAGCCGCGCGACGCCGCCCGACAGGCCGTAGATCACGTCGATCGCCGGTGCGCTGAAGGTGACGCCCGCGCCGCCGGCAATGGTCAGCCGGTGATGGATGTAGCGTTCGCACTCGTCGCGCTCGAGCGGCAGCAGCTTGACGCGGGTCGACAGCCGTTCGTCGAGCGTCCGCGGCAGCGTCGGGCCGCCGGTCACCGAGGGCTGGCCGGCGAGCAGGATCTGCAGCACCTTTTCGCGATTTGATTCGGGCGCCGCCAGTTGCACGACCTGATCGACGGTGGCCGACGGCAGGCTGTGGGCCTCGTCGATGATCAGCACCGCGCCGTCCTTGTTCGAGCGCAAATGCACCAGGAACTCGTCGAGCATCTGGCGCAGTTCGGCCCGAGTAGCGCCCACCAATCGGCCGTGGCGGACCTGGTCCTTGGCAACGGCGCCGAGGTCCTGCAGCAACAGCCGCAACAGGTCCTCGGGCGACAGCAACGAGTTACCCACCAGCGCGCTGCGGGTCTTGCGCTCGAGCAGCGCCATCAGCGTCCGGCACAGCGTCGTCTTGCCCACACCCAGATCGCCGGTTATCAGCAGCAGGCTTTCGCGCCGGCCAATGCCGGCCGACAAGGCGTCGAACGCGCGGCCGTGCGAGCGGCTGCGGAAGTAGTATTTCGGGTCCGGCGTCAGGCTGAACGGCCGCTCGACGAAACCAAAGAAGGCTTCGTAGGGCTGCTTCGAGGGGTCCATGGCACCAGAGTTATCGGGTGCATGGGGAGGTGGGTGCAGAGGTACTTGGGGGCCTAGGGGCTTAGGGGCCTAGGGGCTTAGGGGCCTGGGGACTTGGGGCTTAGGGGCGGAAGCGCGGCGTGCAGAAGTGCGCAGCGCTAGCGCCGCTCTTCACCCGGCAGCGGCGGCGGCGAGAACCCGTCGGGTGTCGAGCCGGGGAAATAGGGCGGCGGGGGCGGAGGCGGTGGGGCGGTCTTGCGGAACATCATGGCGCCGAACAGCCCGCCGAACAGGCCGAACACGGAGCTGATGCACAGCATCACGAAGAACGAGAACACCAGCCCCAAACCGGTAGCCGGCCCCGACAGGTTCTCGAGGAAGGCGCGCGCCTCGGCTGACATGCCCGAGGCATTGCCCAGCGCCCGCTGCATCATCTGCTCCTGCAGCGGCGCCATCATCGTGCTGATGGGAATGGTAATCACCAGCCAGACGAACGCGCCGACGACGCCGGCCAGCAGGCCGACGACCGCGCCATCACCCGCCCCGACCGGCTCGGGGTGGTTCTGTTGCATCAGGTAAGCGGCCAGCGCCCCGCCGAAGAGAATCCACGCGCAGCAGCAGTTCGCGACGTTGATGACCGGCAGTGCGGACAGCACGCCAATCGCCACACCGCCGAGAAGCGCCGGCTGGGTCTTCGATGGAGTCATGGGGGTCCTGCGGTCCTGGGGTCCTGGGGTCCTGAGGTCTTGGGCTGTTCAAGACCTCAAGACCTCAAGGCCTCAAGACCTAATCGTAGTCTTCCACCAGGTGCGTGACCATCTCTTCGCCCATGATGTAGCGCAGGGTGTTCTTCAGCTTCATCAACTGGATGAACAGGTCGTGCTCGGGATAGAGGTCCTTCGCGTGCATCGGCGCCTTGTAGTAGAACGACAGCCATTCCTGGATGCCGCCGCGGCCGGCGCGCTTCGCCAGGTCGAGGAACAGCGCCGAGTCGAGCACGATCGGGGCGGCGAGAATCGAGTCGCGGCACAGGAAGTTGATCTTCAGCTGCATCGGGTAGCCGAGCCAGCCGACGATGTCGATGTTGTCCCAGCCTTCCTTGTTGTCGCCGCGCGGCGGGTAGTAATTGATGCGGACAACGTGCGAGATGTCCTTGTAGAGATCCGGGTAGAGGTGCGGCTGGAAGATGTAGTCGAGCGCCGACTTCTTGCTTTCTTCCTTGGTCTTGAACGACTCCGGATCGTCGAGCACCTCGCCGTCGCGATTGCCGAGGATGTTGGTCGAGTACCAACCCTTCACGCCAATCAGGCGCGCCTTCAGGCCGGGCGCGATGATCGTCTTGATCAGCGTCTGCCCCGTCTTCATGTCGTTGCCGCAAATCGGCGCCTTGGTCTGCGCCGCCAGTTCCAGCATGGCGGGAATGTCGGCGGTCAGGTTGGGCGCGGCGTTGGCGAACGGAATGCCTTCCTTCAGCGCGGCGTAGGCATAGACCATGCTCGACGGAATCGAGTCGTCGCTCAGCTCGAGGCCCTTCTCGAACGAGGCCAGCGACTGGTGCACCGGGCCTTCCTTCATGAACACTTCGGTGCTGCCCGCCCACACCATCACCAGGCGCGAGCAGTTGTTCTTGTCCTTGAAGGCGCGAATGTCGGCGATCAGCTGATCGGCCAGGTCCTTCTTGTTCTTGCCCTTCTTGACGTTGGGGCCCGACAGCCGCTTCACGTAGCGCTGGTCGAACACCGCCGACATGGGCTTAATCGCCTCGAGCTCGGGGCGAATCGCATCGAGCAGGTTGCGGTCGAGCACGCCCGCCGTGCAGGCCGCGGCGTAGCAGTCTTCTTCGAAGATGTCCCAGCCGCCAAAGACGATGTCGTCGAGGCTGGCCAGGGGGACGAACTCGTTGATCTTGGGGGAACGGCCATCGGCACGCTTGCCGAGGCGGATGGTGCCCATCTGCGTGAGCGAGCCAATGGGCTTTGCCAGGCCTTTACGGATGGCAATCACGCCGGCGATGGTGGTGGTGCTGACCGCGCCGAGCCCAACGAGCAAGACGCCCAGTTTGCCTTGGGCAGGTGCGATTTCGAGGGGTTGTTTCACCTTGGAAATATATCATGGCGGCCCCGGGTGACCGGTTCGGGCCGCCGCGAACACCAACAGGAGATAAGGAGTCAAAGAGTGCCTTTTCTTGAAGTTCTAGTCTCTTGACCTCATGACCTCCTGTTAATCTGGCTCCATGATCGGCCTCTTCTTGCGGCTCCTCAAAGGCGGCCGGACACGCGCCATGGATCCCCTGCAGGTCTCGATGACCGGCGTGCGGATGGGCGAGCGATTTCTGCAGATCGGCTGCCACGACCGATCCCTGCTCGCGGGCCTGGCCGCCAAGGTCGGCTTGAGCGGCGCGGGCGCCGTGGCCACCACCGATCCGGAATCTGCCAGGCGGGCCGCCGCCGTGGGCTCGAAGGTGGGCGCCCTGATCGATGTGCGATCGATTGAAGGCCCGGGACTGCCATTCGACAGCGACCAGTTCGACCTGATCGTGATCGACGACACCAACGGCAGCTTTGCCGCCATCGACAACGCGACGCGGCTCCAGCTCCTGCGCGACGCCATCAGGATTGTCCGCAAGGGCGGCAGGGTCGAGATCGTGGAAGGTCTCGGCGGCGGCATGCTCCGTGGCGCCGTCACGCGCCCCCAGGGCTACGACATGCTCCGCGACCTGGCGGCGGCCGGCTTCAAGCCGGTCCGCGAACTCGCCGAAAAAGACGGCTTCCGCTTCCTCGAAGGACTCCGGCCCAACTCATAAGCTGCGCCGGCCAGCGGCAGCCCGGCAGGTCCGCGGCACTGACTTGAATCGAAGACAGCCGTCCCCAAAGCGCCACAAACCAGCGGGGACCGAATCGCAAAGATTTCGGGATTTACGGCCGAAAAGCCTGATCATGTGGCCGGCACCGCCGTCGGCCACGACGGCAAGCCTTTTGCCATTACCCGAATCGCAGCCATGCCTGGAGACCTCGCTCCCGACGTCTACACCGCCCGCGATATCGCGGAGGCGGCCGGGGTGTCGGAAGCGCGGGTTCTTGCACTGCTGGCACGCGGAGAGATTCGCTCGGTCGCCACCCAGTTGCCCATCGGCGGGCAGGCCGAACTGGCAGATTTCGTCGCGCACGGCGAGGCGGTTCGGGCCGTCCGGGCGCTGCGATCCGGCACGGTCGTCGGGCTGGCCGGCGAACTCGGCCTGGGGCGCGAGTTGTTTGCCCAGGGCGTGAGGGCAGAGCGTCAGGCGGCCGTGCCGCTGTTCGTGTCGACGAGCTTGCACGTCGTGGCCGTGGCCTCGATCCTGTTCATTGCCAGCCTCGGGTTGGCGGTCGCCGACGAACGCACCGAGCCCCTGAAGGACCCGGAGCCGATCAGGATGGTGTTCCTGGTCTCGCCGGGTCCCGGCGGTGGCGGTGGTGGTGGCGGATTGATGCAAAAGGCGCCGCCACCAAAGGCCATGCGCAAGGGCGTGGAGCGAATCAGCAGTCCGCTGCCGGCCCGCAAGCTGCCGCCGCCAATGCGGCCCACTCCGAAACCTCCCGAACCGCCGCCTCCGCCGCTGGAGGCGAAGGTCCTGCCACCGGTGATGGCGCCCATTGCCAGCAAACCAGCCGAAGCCGAGAACCGCGAAGGCCTGCTGGCGAAAGTTCCCGAGACGCCGCCCAGCCAGGGGCCCGGCGCCGGTGGCGGCGCCGGCACGGGCCGTGGCACCGGTCTTGGTGAAGGCGACGGTGCCGGCGTGGGCGATGGATCCGGTGGCGGCACCGGCGGCGGACCATTCCGTCCCGGTAGCGGCGTCGAGCCGCCACGCTTGTTGCGAGAGGTCAAGGCGGACTATTCCGACGAAGCGCGCCGGGCGAACATCGAAGGTGAAGTCGAGCTCGAGATCGTGGTGCGGCGCGACGGTACCGTGGGCGACGTCAAGGTGTTGCGCGGACTGCGTGGCGGGTTGAACGAACGCGCGGTCCAGGCGGTGCGGCAGTGGCGTTTCGCGCCGGGCCGCATGAAGGGTGTGCCGGTAGACGTAGTGGTCCAGGTCGGCGTCGAGTTCAGGCTGCGTTAGCGCGGGTCAGGTTGAGGAGACGGAGAACATGGAGACAGCGCTGCTCGGCATCACGGTGATCTCGCTGGTGGTGGCGCTCGTGATGAGCGTGACGGCGTGGCGGCTGGCGCGCGACGAGAGGCAGCGTTCGGCTGCCCGCGTCGCGGCGTTGTCGATTGCCGCGTCCGCGCCGGTGACGTCGGCCGCTGGGCAGCCTGCCGATAACCTCGCCGGCTTGCCAGGTCGGCCGGCGGTGGTCGAGAAGCCGATGGCGCGCGCGCCGTGGGCGCCGGCGCCACTCGCGGCCGAGCCCAGACCGCGCGCCGAAGCGGCGGTGCCGCCGCCAGTGCCCGAGTTGCCGCTGCAGGCCGCGCCGGTGGCCCGCGAGGTCTCGCATGCATCCGGCTTCCTCGGAGCGGACGTGGAACCCGCGCGCGATGGCGGCGGGCGCCAACGATCGCTGGCCGTCGCGGCGGCGGTGCTGCTGGTTGGCCTGCTTGGCGGCCTGGCGTGGATGATGTCGAACCCGCGCGGCACCAGCGCCGTGGCCGTGGGACCGAACAGCCCCCTTGAGTTGGTGTCGTTGCGCCACGAACGGGTCAAGGCGAAGCTGGCCGTCTCGGGCCTGGTGCGCAATCCCTCGTCGGCCGAGCCGGTCGAGCGCCTGTCGGCCGTCGTCTTCCTGTTCGATCAGCAGGGCGCGTTCATCACCAGCGCCAAGGCCGACGTCGATTTCCTGAAGATTGGCGCGGGCGACGAATCGCCGTTTGTGGTTTCGCTCGACGCACCGGCCACCGTGGCGCGCTATCGCGTCAGCTTCCGGACCGATGCCGGCATCGTGCCGCACGTCGATCGGCGGGGCGCCGCCCCGCTGGCGGCCGAGGGCGAACAGCCGGTCAGCGTGAGGTTGAAGTGAAGCATTGCTTGTCGGGAGGGAGCTTCTTGCCCGCCGCGCCGAAGCACAGGCGCGAAGGCAGGTCGGGACGAAATTGGAGAGCATCATGAAGACGAACGCGCGTTTGGGCCCTACGGCATGGACGATTGCAGCGGTCCTGCTCGCGCTTGCGAGCGTCAGCCCGCGCGCGCAGCAGCAGGACGGCTTCCGCTTCAAGAGCGGCGTCGAGCTGATTAACGTCACGGCGACGGTGACCGATCGGGCCGGGCGCTTCGCCGGCCGCCTGACCAAGGACGACTTCGTCGTTTATGAAGACAACAAGCCGGTCGAGGTCACGCACTTCAGCGCCGACCGTACGCCGGTGAGCCTGGGCCTGGTGGTCGACACCAGCGGCAGCATGGTCGGCGAGAAGTGGGCGGCGGCGGTCAGCTCGATCGATCGCTTCTTCCGCATGATGAACGACGAGCTCGACGAGTTCTTCCTTTACCGGTTCAGCGCCAATGCCGACCTGGTGCACGACTGGACCAACGACCGCGACCGGCTGGCGTCGACGATGAGGCGCATTCATCCCAACGGCGGCACCGCGATGTACGACGCGGCAGTGGAAGCGGTGCCGATGGCGCAAAGCGGGCAGAACCGCAAGAAGGCCGTCGTGATCGTGTCGGACGGCAACGACACCAGCAGCCGCACCGACATCGCCGACGTCAAGCGGATGATCCGCGAGACCGAGGTCATGGTCTACGCGGTGGGCATCGACGGCCAGGGACAGCCGACGTTTCAGCGGCCGTCGCCGCCGATTCGGCAGCCGCAGCCGCGGCTGCCCATTCCGTTCCCGTTTCCCGGCGGCCGCGGCGGCGGCGGCGGGCGCATGCCCATTCCCCAGCCGCAGTACCCGCCGCCCGGCGGTGGCGGCGGCACCTACTCGGTCGGCGGCGCCGACGATCGCGTGAACGTGCTGGCGCTGCGCGAGATGACCGACGACAGCGGCGGCCGCACCGAGATCGTGCGCGATCCGCGCGACCTGGATCCCGCCATTGCCGGCATCGCCGACGAATTGAGCCAGCAGTACTACCTCGGTTACCCCAGTCCCGGCTTCCGGGATGGCCGCTGGCACACCATCCGCGTCGAAGTGCGCGATCCGTCGCTCCAGGTCCGGGCGCGCAAGGGCTACGTCGCGACGCCATAGACCTGGCGAGTGGACACAATCCGCTGGCATGACCTTCGCAGTAGCGAAGGGCATGTGGGGAGGGTCCACTATGAAGTCAGTATTCGCATCAGCGTTGATTGCACTGGTCGTCCTCGGCGCCTCGCCGGTATCGGCAGCCGCGCAGGAGCCCCGTGAAGATCTTCAGGTGTTCAACGACATCGTCAGCCAGGTCAATCGCTACACGCAGCTCACCGTCTTCGACAGCATCTCGGCGGGGGTCGACAACGGCCGGGTGGAGCTCACCGGCTGGGTGACCATGCCGTACAAGCGCGATGACATCGAAAAGCGCGTGCGCAAGGTCGCCGGCATTGCCTCGGTCGACAACAAGATCCAGGTGCTGCCGGTGTCGCAGTTCGACGATGAGCTGCGGTTCCGGATTGCCCGGGCCATTTACAGCCATTCGTCGTTCTGGAACTACGCGATGATGGCCAACCCGCCCATTCGCGTGGTGGTCAACCGCGGTCACGTCAGCCTCGAAGGGGTCGTCAACAGCAACGTCGAACGCATGCTGGCGCGCTCGCTGGCGTCGGGCTTCGGGGCGTTTGAAGTGAAGAACGCGCTCAGGACCGATGCCGAGGTCAGGGCCGCGATGGAGCCGAGAAAGTCTAACTAACAGGAGCTCAGGAGATAAGGAGCAGGCTTTCAAGAAGTCTAGCTCTTTATCTCCTTCCCTCCTGTGTTTCTGGTTTTCACGAACCAGATCGCCGCGGCGAAGGTCAACGCCGCGGCCACCATCATCATTCCGAACAGCGCCAGCGTGCGGAACAGGATCGACTCGGTCTGCATTCGCACGACGATCTCGAGCGGCGTGCCCTTCTGGCGCTCGGACAATGACTGTTCCCACACGATGATGTTGCCCCGCTCGATGGTGCGCGAAGGCGAGTTATGGAACTCCACCTTGCTCGGCAGGTGAATCCTGAAGGCAACCAGTTCGCGGCCGTTCCAGCCGACCTGGCCGACGTCCTGGCCGGCCGCCCCTTGTACGGTCTGCGCGTACTCGAACAACCCGTCGCTGTCCTGGAAGCGGTACTGCGACCAGGCAAACGGCGCGGCCTCGCTCAGCTTGCGTATGTCGTCGACGTTGATCCGCAGGTGCACGTAGCGGCGGCCGTCGCGGCGCGAGGTGTTGACGTTGGCGACCCGCGTCACCGGCGAGCTGTAGAACTCGCGCACCACCTGGCGGTCGAGGCGCGCGTTCGGGTCGACCGGCAGGTTGGCGCCGCGCAGCGCCACCAGCGCCGGCACCGCCGCATTGACGTAGACGCTGGCCGAGCCGTCCAAGGCGAGGAAGATCTCCTCTTCGTACTCGTACTTTCGGGAAAGGACGTTACCGCACGCGGTCGACAGCAGCACTGAGGCCAGCACGAGGCCGAAAGCAAGGCGCACTAAGGAATAATATACGGACGGTGCCCCAACCCACGCTCTTCCTGATCGACGGCAGCAACCAGATGTATCGCGCCTACCACGCGATTCGCGGGTTGACCGGGCCCGACGGCAAGTCGACCAACGCCGTCTACGGCTTCATCACCATGCTCCGCAAGCTGATTGCCGACCACCAGCCGGAGTACATCGCCGCATCGTTCGACGTCCGCGGCCAGACCTTCCGCTCGAAGATGTCGGCCGATTACAAGGCCAACCGCTCGGCCATGCCCGGTGACCTGGTCGAGCAGGTGCCCTGGGTGTTCGAGGCGTGCGAGGCGCTGGGCGTCCCGATCTTCACCTCCGAGGGCTTCGAGGCCGACGATGTGATTGGCACGCTGGCGAGCAAGGCGGCGGGCCACGGCTTCCAGGCGGCGATCGTCACCGGCGACAAGGACTTCTTTCAACTGGTCAACGACGGCATCAGGGTCTACAACCCCAAGGACGACGGCGCGTGGTTCGACGCCGAAGGCGTGACGGCGAAGTTCGGCGTGCCGCCGTCGCAGGTGATCGACGTGCTGGCGTTGATGGGCGACTCGAGCGACAACGTCAAGGGCGTGCCCGGCATTGGCGACAAGGGCGCGCGCGAGCTGATTGCGCAGTACGGCTCGCTCGATGCCTTGCTGCTGCACGCGGCCGAGATCAAGCAGAAGAAGTACCGCGAGGGCCTGCTGGCGCATGCCGACGAGGCCCGGCAGAGCCGCGAGCTGGTGACCATTCGCACCGACGTGGAGGTGCCGTTCGACGCCGAGGCGTTCCGCTACCGCGGCGCCTCGCGCGAGCGCTGCTACGCGCTGTTCTCGAAGCTGGGCTTCCGCACGCTGGTGCCCGTGTTCGCGCCCACCGCCGCGTCGGTGGTGAAGGACTACGCGCTGGTCGGTTCCAGCAACGAGCTGAAGGCGCTGGTCGAGCACCTGCGCGCCGCCGGGCGCTTCAGCCTGAAGGTGATCAGCGACGGCACCGCGCCGGTGCGCGCCACGCTGGTGGGCATCGCGGTGTCGACCGGAGCGGCCATGGCCCGCTACATTCCGCTCGGTCACGAGGGCTTTGGCGGCGGCTTCTCGCTGGCCAAGTCCGACGCACTGGCGCTGCTGGCGCCGCTGCTGACCGAACCGGCGATCGAGAAGATCGGCCACGACATCAAGGCCGACCTGATCGTGCTGGGCCGGCTGGGCGTCGCCCTCAAGAACCCGAAGGCCTTCGACACCATGCTCGCCAGCTACCTGCTCGACGCCAACCGCTCGAGCCAGGCGCTGGAGCCGATCGCGCTGGAGCAGCTTGGCTACAAGGCGCTGACCGAGGACGAGGTGCGCGGCAAGGGCGCGAAGGCGATTGCCTTTGCCCAGGTGCCGGTCGACAGCGTGCTGGATTACGCCGGCGAGCGTGCCGACCTTGCCTGGCAGCTCGCCGAGCACTTCAAGCCGCTGCTCGAGCGCGATGGCCTGATGCCGGTGTATCTCGAGCTCGAGCTGCCGCTGGTGCCAATCCTGGCCGAGATCGAACGCACCGGCGTCCGTGTCGACGTCAAGTCGTTGGCGGCCCAATCCACGGTGCTCGACCGCGAGATGAACGACTTGAGCCGGCAGATCTTCGCCATGGCCGGCGGCGAGTTCAACATCAACTCACCCAAGCAGCTCGCCGAGATCCTGTTCGACAAGATGCAGTTGCCGGTGTTGAAGCGCACCGGCGCCACGCGCACGCCGTCAACCGCGGTGGAGGTGCTCGAGGAACTGGCCGCGCAGCACGACATCTGCCGGTTGATCCTCGACTGGCGCGGCCTCGCCAAGCTGAAGGGCACCTACATCGACGCGCTGCCGACGCTGGTCAACCCCGAGACCGGCCGCGTGCACACCCAGATCAGCCAGGCGGTGGCGGCGACGGGACGCTTGAGCAGCAGCGATCCCAACCTGCAGAACATCCCGATTCGAACCGAGATCGGCCGGCAGATTCGCGGCGCCTTCATCGCCGAGCCCGGCCACGTGCTGATCTCCGCCGACTACTCGCAGATCGAGCTGCGGGTGCTGGCGCACCTGTCGGGCGATGAAACGCTGATCGCGGCGTTCGAGCGGGGCGACGACATCCACGATCAGACCGCCGCCAAGGTGTTCGGCGCCGACAGCACGCTCGACCCGCACGAGTTGCGGCGCCGCGCCAAGATCGTCAACTACGCCCTGCTCTACGGCAAGACGGCATTCACCCTCGCCAAGGACATCGGCGTGACCCAGCAGGCGGCACAGACCTTCATCGACGCTTACTTCGCCGGCTTCCCGAGGGTGCGCGCCTTCATCGACAGGACGCTCGAGGACGCGCGCGCCAGCGGCTACGTCCAGACCATGTTCGGCCGCCGCCGCCCGGTGCCGGAACTGACCAGCCGCAACGGCATGATCCGGGCCGCGTCGGAGCGCGCGGCAGTGAACATGCCCATTCAGGGCACGGCCGCCGACATCCTCAAGAAAGCGATGATCGACGTGCACGCGGCGCTCGCCGACAGCCACCCACGCGCGAAGATGATCCTCACGGTGCACGACGAGTTGCTGTTCGAGGCGCCAAAAGACGAAGCCGCGGCGGTGGCCGCCGTGGTCAAGGCGAAGATGGCCGCGGCCGTGCCCCTGCGGGTGCCGCTCGATGTCGATGTCGGGATTGGCGAGAACTGGAAAGAGGCGAAGAGCTAGCTACTTCCAGCGCTCTTTGACGACGGCCCAGTCGGCTTTCATGGTTGATTCCGCCTGGGCGCGCTGGTCGGGGGCGAGCAGGCGGACGCGGTCGGGGATGATCCCCTCCAGCATCAGCTTGTCGAGATCGGCGCGCAGCGTGGCCGCCCGGCCGCTGGCCAGCCGGGCACGAACCCAGCCGGCGATGGCTGCGTCCCAGGCGCCAGCCGGATCGCCGGCGCCACGGGTCGCCACGGCCAGCCAGTAGCCCGCCGCCGCGGATCCGGGATTGCGCGACAGCTCGCGTGCCATGCGGTCGCGCAAGCGGCCGAACGCCGCCTGGCGCTCGTCGCGCGCCAGGCCGTCGGCGTGACGCTCGACCGCGCTGCCCCACCAATCAAGCATCGCCTCGGCCGAAACCGGACCCTGGACAATCGCGCCCTCGATGCCGCTTTCGAACAGCTGGGCCGCGGCGCCGTAGTCGTCTTCGAAAAACAGTGCTTCGCCGAGCGCCATCTGGAAATCGATGTGGTCGCGCGGTTCGAGGGCCGTTACGCGCACGGTGCCGAGCGCGGTGCGCGCCGCCGACAGGTCACCGGGATTCGCGCGTTCGCGATACCGCTCCAGGTGCGCCAATGCCAGCACGACGGCGGCGGCATCCCTGGTGTCGGGCGTCTTCTGCGCCGCGAGCGCGGCTTCGATGGCGCCGTCGAACTGCCGCTGGTTGTAGAGCGAGCGGGCCCGGGCAAGGTCGGCCCTGTCCGCCGACACGGATGTGGTGGCGAGGACGACCATCAGGACCGCCGCAGATGACGCAGACTTCATCAGAGCCACAGATGACACAGATAACACAGATCTGAATGCGGTCACAGAGTCACTCTAAAAGCGGCCACAGATCCGACTCTAATGCGGCCACCGATTCAATCGCGAGCTGAAACCGCCGTTCGGCTCGGCGCGACCACGCGGCGAGGGGCGCCTCACGAAGAAAGAGTACCCACTTTGCGCTTTATTCAGCTCTACTCGCCGATTTTCTTCGTGAGGCGCCCCTCGCCGCGTGTGAGCGCCATTCACCCGGGCCCAACATTGGATGACAATGAACACTGGCGTGAGGGAGAGCAAGGATTCCGCCGCATAGCATGCGTGAGACCGATCTCTACGAACCCATCAAGCGATTCCTCGAACAGCAAGGCTACGAGGTGAAGGCCGAGATCGGCGCCGCCGACATCGTCGGGGTGCGCGGCGGCGAGCCGCCGCTGATCGTCGAAACCAAGACCGGGTTCTCGCTGTCGCTGTTTCACCAGGGGATCGAGCGGCAGGCGATCACCGACCTGGTTTACGTCGCGGTGCCGGGTGGCCGCGGCCTGGCCTTCAAGAAGGCACTGCTGCGCAACCTGAAGCTGTGCCGGCGCCTTGGCCTGGGGCTGATCACCATCGGCCCGCGCGAGCCGCGAGTGCTGGTGCATGCCGATCCCGGCCCCTATCGGCCGCGCCAGTCGAAGGGCAAGAAGGCGCGGCTGCTTGGCGAGTTCGTGCGGCGAGTGGGCGACCCGAATGTCGGCGGCGCCACGCGGCAGGGCCTGGTGACCGCCTACCGGCAGGAAGCAATGCGTTGTGCGAGCTTCCTGTCGGCACATGGAGCGACCAAGGCCGCCCTGGTTGCGAAAGGCTGCGGGGTGGCTCACGCCCGCCGCATCATGGCCGACAACCACTACGGGTGGTTTCAGCGCGTCGCGGCCGGGATTTACGACCTCACTCCGGAATACAATCTAAGGCTGGATGACAGAGCCGGTAATCGTCCCGCGGGCTGAGCACCCGATCTCGCGGCGGGACATCGATGCAGATGCCCTTAAAGTGTTGTACCGCCTGCAAGAAGGGGGCTACACGGCATACCTGGTCGGCGGCAGTGTCCGCGACCTCCTGCTCAGCCGGCGCCCCAAAGATTTCGACATCGGCACCTCCGCCCATCCTTACCAGGTCAAAAAGCTCTTCCGAAATTGCTGGATCATCGGCCGCCGCTTCCGCCTGGCCCACGTCCGGTTCGGGATGAAGGCGATCGAGGTTGCCACTTTCCGCAAGAACATCCCGGCGGGCAGTGAAGGCGAGCCGGCCGAGCCGCCGCCATCGCCGCACGCGACCGACGCCGCCGACCTGCTGATCAAGCACGACAACACCTTCGGCACGCCCGAAGAAGATGCCTTCCGCCGCGACTTCACCATCAACGCGCTGTTTTACGACATCTCCAACTTCTCGATCATCGACTACGTCGGCGGCCTGCAGGACCTGAAGGACGGCCTGATCCGCAGCATCGGCGATCCCAACGACCGCTTCCAGGAAGACCCCGTCCGCATGCTCCGCGCCATCGTCATGGCGTCGCGCCTCGGGTTCCGAATCGACGAGCCGGTGGTGAAAGCGATTGCGACCCACCGCAAGCTGATGGCAACGGCCTCGCCGGCGCGGCTGATCGAGGAGTACTACAAGATTCTGCGTTCGGGCGCGGCGGAAGTGACGTTTCGCGCGCTGGCCGAGCATCGCCTGCTCGAGCCGGTGACGCCGGAGATCCAGCGCGGCACCAAGAACGTGGCGCTGTGGGAGGGGCTGGCCGCCCTCGACGGGTATCGCCGCAAGTTCGAATCGGCTCCGGCCACACTGCGCAACCCGATCCTGCTGGGAACAATGCTGGTCCCGCTCGGGCTGATGCCGAAGAAGGCACACAGCCGGTTCGACGAGGATGAGGGTGAGGACGCAGGCGGATCGGTCGTGGAAGATGGTGAACTCGAGGGCGCAGGCAACGCTACAGGGCTGCCCCCACCGAGCCGGTCGCGCTTCAAGCGGCCGCCGAAGGAACCGATTCTCAAGATTGGGTCGCTGCCAATCGCCCGCGGTGACACCGAGCGGCTTCGGCAGATCCTGTCGCTGCAGGGCCGCATCGCCGACCTCGAGCTGTCACCCCGCGCCAAGCGCGCGCTGATGCATCGCGGACCGTTTGAGGACGCGCTGACCTGGTTCGAGATTCACGGCAACGCGCCGACGGTGCTGGAGCACTGGAAGGGATTCATCGAGGCGCTGGGCCCCGAGGCCTTGCACCCGCCGGCACCGGCACCGGGCGCGCCGCCTGCCGAGGGCCGCGCCCCTGGCACCGGGCGGCGTCGCCGCGGCCGCCGCCGCCGCGGCCGCCGCAGCTTCAACAAGCCGCCGGAGTCATAGCCATGTGGCGTCCGGCTTTGGCCGGACCCTAGCCGTTCTTCTTCTCGAACTCCTGCATGAAGGCGACGAGCGCATCAACGCCTTCTTCCGGGAACGCGTTGTAGATCGAGGCGCGCATGCCGCCCACGGACCGGTGGCCCTTCAGCCCGTCGAGCCCCGCGGCGGTGGATTCCTTGACGAACGCCTTCTCGAGATCCTCGCTGGGCAGACGGAACGTGATGTTCATCCGCGACCGGCTGGCCTTGTCGGCGGTGCCGCGATAGAAGCCTGACCGATCGATCTCGGCGTAGAGCTTGGCGGCCTTGCGCTGGTTGGCGGCGCCGATGGCGTCGAGCCCGCCCTGCGCCAGGCCCCACTTCATCACCAGGCCCATCAGGTAGATGCCGAAGCACGGCGGCGTGTTGTACATCGAGCCGTTCTCGGCGTGGACGGCGTAATTCAACATCGTGTGCAGGGATTTCTGCGAGCGCGCCAGCAGGTCTTCGCGAATGATCACCAGCGTGACGCCCGAGGGCCCGAGGTTCTTCTGCGCGCCGGCGTAGATCAGGCCGTACTTCGCGACCTCGATCGGCCGGCTGAACATGTCGGACGAGGTGTCGGCGACGAGCGGCGCCTCACCGACCGACGGTTCGGCCGCCCACTCGGTGCCAAACAGCGTGTTATTGGTCGTCATGTGGACGTAGGCGGCGCCCGGCGTCAACTTGATCTCGTCCTGGCGGGGAATGCGCGCAAAGTTCTCGCTTTCCGTGGTGGCAGCAATGTTCACGGTGCCGACACGCTGCGCTTCCTTGACCGCTTTCTGCGACCAGCCGCCGGTGACCAGGTAGTCGGCGGTGGCGCCGGCGGTGAGCAGGTTGAGCGGCACCATCGAGAACTGCATCGAGGCGCCGCCCTGCAGGAACAGCACCTTGTAGTTCGCCGGCACCCGGCCGAGCGCGCGAAGGTCGGCTTCGGTGGTCGCCAGGATGTTCTCGAACGCCTTGGAGCGATGGCTGATTTCGAGCACCGACATGCCAACCCCGGGCAACGCCACGAGATTGGCCTGGGCCTCTTCGAGCACTGAAACCGGAAGGACGGCCGGACCTGCGGAGAAGTTGAAAATGCGAGGGCTAATCATGATTGGCTGTGTTTTCCTTATGAGAGCTTCACGAGTTGAAGATCGAGGATATCGGCGTTGCCCGACTGCATCGCATCCATCGCCCGCGGCGATGGCGCGCCGTCGAGGTTGATGCGGGCCACCGCGGCCTGGGCGCCGGCGAAGATGATGTTCTCGGTTTCCTGCACGTTGAGATGGGCCACCCGCAGGTACTCGAACACGTGCGCCAGCACGCCGGGCTTGTCGCGATGGCGCACGACCAGCATGTGAGTGGCCGGCGTCAGCTTGGCGAGGTTCACCACGTTCGGCACCTTGCCGGTGTTCTTGAAGGTGGCGATGATGCGCACCGTCTCGGCGGCAATCGCCTCTTGCGCCTGGTCGGTCGAAGCGCCAATGTGGTGGGTGCCGTAAACGTTCGGCTGCGCGACCAGCGTGTCGGCAAACGCCGCGGTCGCATCCGCCGGCTCGTTGGCAAACACGTCGAGGCCCAGACGCAGGCCCTTCTCCTTCACCGCCGCTTCGAGCGCCGCGTAGTCAACCACTTCCCCGCGGGCGGTGTTGATGAAGCAGGCGCCCTTCCGGGCATGCGCCAGCAGGTCGGCGTTCACGAAGTTGCGGGTCTCCTTGGTCAGCGCCAGGTGAACACTGACCACGTCGGATTTCGCCATCAGTTCAGCCGCCGTCACCACCACCTGGATATCGAACATCCGCTCCGCCTCGGCGCGGGCGGCGGCATCCTCGGTGAAGCGGCGGCTCCACACCAGCACCGGCATGCCAAAGGCACGGGCCCGAGACGCCACTTCCTGCCCGATGTGGCCGAAGCCAAGCAGGCCGAGTGTCTGGCCGTGCAAGCCGCGAGCCTTCGAGTACTCCTTCTTGTTCCATTTCCCGGCGCGCAGCTCGGCCACGTTGTCGGGAATGCGCCGATCGACAGACAGTATCAGCCCCATGGCGAGTTCCGCCACGGCCACCGAGTTCTTGCCGGGACAATTCGAGACGTAGATGCCACGCTTGGACGCGCCGGCGACATCGATGGTGTTGACGCCGGCGCCGGCACGGACGATCAGCGACAGGGCGCCGGCATCCAGCATGGCTTCGGTCACCTTGGTCGACCGCACCACCAGCACCGGCGCGCCGGTCTCCTTGATGGCGGCCGCCAGGCTGTCGCCATTGGCATCGGGCTGGAAGATGACCTCGCAACCCGCGGCGGCTAGTCCATCGAGGCCGGATTTCTCGAACTTGTCGGCAATTAGTACTTTCATGACGGGGATGCAATCCTTGCTTGCCCGTCGCAGCGCAACGCGCGAAGACGGGACGGGGCAACACCTTGTGACGGGGTCACGATTCCTGACGGGTCATAGCAGGTGCGACAACAGGCCGTCGCGGAGTTTTGGCTCGAACCAGGTGGACTTGGGGGGCATGATGCCGCCGGCGTCCGACACGCGCATCAGGTCGCCAACCGAGACCGGAAACATCGAGAAGGCGACGGCGAAGGAGCCGCTGGTCACCAGTTGCTCCAACGCGGAGGTGCCGCGAATGCCGCCGACAAAATCAATGCGCTTGTTGGTGCGCACGTCGTCGATGCCCAGGACCGGCGCGAGGATGGTGTGCTCGAGCGTGTCGACATCAAGGGCCGGCGCGGCCGCCGGCAACGTGATGGTGTACCACGCGCCGCCCAGGTACATCGCGACCTCCCCCTTCCGCTCCGGCGTGGCGGGGCCACCATCGGTCACGGTCAGCCGCCGCCTCAGCGAGGCCAGGAACTCGTGGGCGGTCAGGCCGTACAGGTCGCGGACGACCCGGTTGTAGGGAAGCACCTGCATCTGATCGTCGGGAAAGGCAACGGCGAGCATGCGGTCGTGTTCACCGGCGCCCTGCGCTGCCAGCGAGCGGCGCGTGCGGGCCGCACTGGCCGCGCGATGGTGGCCATCGGCGATGTACAGGCTGTCGAGGGCGGCAAAGGCGTCCACGATTCGCTGGTTCACCGCCGCCGGCACGCGCCACACCTGGTGGCGAACGCCGTCGGGAGCCACCAGGTCATACAGCGGGTCGTCGAGCACGGCGCGCGACACCGCTTCGTCGACCGCCTTCGACGCGCGGTGAGTCAGGAAGACCGGGCCGGTCTGCGCCCCGATCGCCAGCATGTGCCGCGTGCGATCGTCTTCCTTGTCGGGCCGCGTCTTCTCGTGCTTCTTGATCAGGCCGCGATCGTATTCGTCGATGGAAAAACAGGCGGCAACTCCCGACTGCACGTGCGAACCCATGTGAAGACGGTAGATGTAGAAACTGGCCACCTCTTCCGCCACGAGGGGCGCCAGTTCCTTCAAGCGGGCGAAGTTCCTGGTGGCCAGCTCGTACACGGCGGCGGCATGCGGGTCGGCGCCTGCCGGCAATTCGATCTCGGGCCGCGACACGCGCAGGAAGCTCAGCGGGTTGCCCTCGGCAAGGGCGCGAGCTTCCTCGGTGTTCACGACGTCGTAGGGCACCGAGGCCACGGCGGCAGCGGCCTTGGGGGCCGGGCGCAGCGCGGCGAACGGGTAGATGGCAGACATGCTCTTTGAATTATAGGTCGCGACGGCAGGTCTCTTGCACCGGTGGTGTAGTGAGGGAGGACTTCATGAGCCACTCGGTGACTCGTTCTATTACACGTCTGTCATTTTTACTCGGTGCCTTGTTCATTTTGACCACCCCGGCGGCCGCACAGGACGGGGGCTTGCGCGGCGGGCTGTCGGTCGATCCCGATCAGTTCTATTTCGGCGGCCACCTGGAGACGGCGCCGCTCGTCGATCGGCTGCACTTCCGCCCCAATGTCGAAATCGGGTTCGGCGACGACCTCACGCTGATTGGCGCCAACATGGAGTTCGTCTACAAATTCCCAAATCGCCGTGACTGGGGCCTCTACGCGGGCGGCGGCCCGGCGTTGAACGTCTACATGTTCGACGACGTGGACGACTCGGAGACGGATGCGGGCCTGAACCTGCTGGTCGGCGTCGAGAGCAGCCGCGGGCTGTTCTTCGAGTTCAAGCTGGGGGTGATCGATTCGCCCGACTTCAAATTTGGCGTGGGCTGGACCTTCCGGTAGGGCGAGGACACAGATAGTTAGCCACAGAGGACACGGAGAACACAGAGTCCGTTCTTCCAAATGCGCGTCAGCCAGTTCGAAGCCTGATCGCATTTAGAGAGACTGACTCTGTGTTCTCTGAGTCCTCTGTGGCTAATTGTTATTGGCGGCGCGGGCCGCGGTCGGGGACGTGAGCAGCGAGAAGTAACGATCGCGTTCCGACGCGAAAACGTTGAGCAACGCGGCCGGCACCGGCTCGCCGGGCGGCATGTTGCGGTGCTCGAGAATCGGGTTCACGTAGCGGCCGTTCTTCTTCAATCCGTAGTGCAGGTGTGGAGCGGTGGCGAGGCCGGTCATGCCGACGCGGCCAACCAGGTCGCCCTGGCTGATGCGCGCGCCCTTGCGCACGGTGATGGCCGACAGGTGAAGGTACTCGGTTTCGTAGCCGTTGGAGTGACGGACCTTGACGGTGCGGCCGCCGCCGCCGGTCCAGCCGGCCAGCGTGACAACGCCCGGTGCCACCGACACGACCGGCGCGCCCGTGCCGGCGCCGTAGTCCACACCGTTATGGGCCCTGGCGTAGCCGAGGATGGGATGCTTGCGCGAGGTCGAGAAACGCGACGTGACGCGCGGTTCGAACTTCAGCGGCGACTTCAGGAAGAAGCGCTTCAGCGAGCGGCCCTGCTCGTCGTAGTAACCGGCGGGGCCATTTTCCGGCGTGAAGCGAACGGCGCTCAACTCGCGGCCGTCGTTGACGAATTCGGCGGCCAGGATGGGGCCGTAACCCGCCAGCTTCCCCTCGCGGGTGTGGCGCTCGACCAGCAGCCGGAAATTGTCGCCGGGCTGGAGGTCGGAGTTGAAGTCGATTTCGCCCGAGAACACGTCGGCCAGGCCCAGCGCCAGGTCAATGCGCTCGCCGGCCGCGTCGAGCGCGGCCGACAGCGAGTTGGTATCGCGATCGATGGCACCTTCGACCATGACCACGGCAGTCTGCTTGGGAATGCGCTCGATCGCGGTGTGGAAGCGCGGCGCGCCTTCCAGTGAGCCGCGAGTGGCCGTCAGCCGCCGGTCGGCGTCGATTTCGTACTCGAAGCGGCGCACGCGGCCGTCGAGCATGCGATCGATGACATACGGCTGGCCGGCGCGGATACGCCGCAGGTCGAAGGCGTCGCCGATCGAAGCGACCAGCACCGCCTTCTCGGGGCCCTCGATCATGTGGCGGTCGAAGACGGCGCCAATGGTGGTCCGCGCGGGCACGAAACCGCTCAGGTAGTCGGCGTCATGCGTCAGCACTACGTCTTCGGTCAGCCGCGCCATCGTCACCGAATCGGCGGCCGACACCAGCCACAGCGGTGAGGAGACAACCCCTATGAACAGGGCGATCGCCGGAAGGAGGACTCGTTTGCGCATGCAACGACGGCCGATCCTAGCAAATTATCGGGTGCAAAGGCATGCAAAAAAACGGGTTAGCGCCTCGGCAGTGGCACCACCAGCTGCGCAGTAATGCCCGCGTCGATACGCACCGCCTGCGTCACCTTGCGGCCGCTCCCCTCGAGCACCACCTGGTGGTCCCCAGGCGCCAGGTCGCGAAGGGTCAGCGGGGTCGTCCCTCGACTGCGGCCGTCGATGGTCACGCGCGCGCCCGGCGGGTCGCTGCGAATGTCGAGACCGCCGGTGAGCGCCACGTTCTGTAGTTCGATGTACTGCGCCGTCTGCACCCCGGCCTGGATGGTCAACGGGATCACCCGCGGCTCGGACTTGCCGGTCTGAACCTCGAGCACGTGGGCGCCCGCCGGCAGCGAAATGGTGAGCGGCGTCACCCCGCGCTCTTCCCCGTCGATCGACACCCGCGCCGCCACCGGCCGCGATTGCACCACCAACTCGCCCTCGCCCGCGCGCGGTGCCCCAGGCTCGCGGTTCCACAGCCACAGCACCACGCCGGATTGGACGATGGCGAAAACGATCAAGGCCAATACCAGCGGATTGCGGGCAGTGGGGCGGCCGGACTCGAGCCCGCCTTCGCGGCCGGAGGCCGCTTCCGCCTTCGCTGAAGCTCCGGCGGACGAGACGGCGAGGTCTCGCTGCAGCTCGCCAGAATCCCCACGAGCGGAGGCGGATGCTGAGGTGCTTGGGTGCTGAGGTACTTCGGTGCTCAGGTGCTCGCGCCCTGGCCCGCCAGAATCCGCGAGAGCGGAGGCGGATGCCGGCGCGCCGGCGATCGATGGCGTGCGCGACTGTTCGATCGCCGCGCCGACCACCGCCACCCATTCGTCGAGCGCGGTGGACGAGGTCACGTAGGCGCGGTCGCTGGCCAGCACCGACTCGAACGCCACCTGGGCTTCGTGCGGCGACTGGAATGCCGTGCTGATGTCGAACTGCAACGCGCGCGACAGCCACGTCATCAGCGGTTTCGACAGCGGCGTCGGGTCGCCGTCGCGGCTTTCGTTGGCGGAGGCGAGCAGCGCCGGCAATTGGTTGGGGTACTCGTCTTCGGTCAGCACCCGTCCAAGCAACAGCGACAGCGCCACGACGCCAATCGCGTGCGCATCGGCGCGGGCGTTGGCGCGTGGCAGGCCGGCCGAAGGCGCCATGCTCACCCGGAACTCGCGCCACAACCGCTCGCGGCCCAGGTTCAGCTTCTCGAGCGCCGGGCCAAAGGCGTGCTCGGCGATCACCAGGCGGCCCTGCGGCGTGACGATCAGGCGTTCCGGCGCCAGCGCGCCGATGGCAGCCTCGCGGTTATGCCGGCTGAACAACGCCACCGCCGGCAGCAGTTGCCGCAACAGGCCAATCACGACGGTGATGTCGATGGAGAGGCCGGCCGACGCCGAGGCGGCCAGCATCTGCGACAGGCGCCAGCCGTCGGTGGCTTCCGACAGCAGCGACAGGCGATCGGCGGCCGGCCGGTCGAGGCGTTTCAGGTGGACATACGAGGCGTGCCGCACGGTGGCGAACCGCGCCACGCGATCGCCCAGCGCCGCGACGAAGCCGGGATGTTCCACGAGCGCCGGCGACAGCTCGAGAAATTCGACCTCGTCTTCGGTATCGGGATCGATGCCGCGGGTGCGACGGCCAAAGCCATCGACCATCGCGATCGCCGGTTCGCTCACGTCAGGGAGCACTCGAATCATGGTGCAACGGGCCTTCCAGAGTGGTCCGGAGCGGCGAGGCTATGCTAACCCGAAGCAGGCCAACCAGTTGCGCAAAAGACGTGACCGCGGCGGCCGTGGCGGGCTTACGAATTTCCACGCCACGCCACGAATCGGTAATTACCGGGTTACCATCCGAAGTGAATTGGAATTTGCCCTCGCCGCCGTTCTTGCCCTGGTCTTCGGCTTCGCTGCCGGGTGGCTGCTGGCCTCACGCTCGCGGGTGTCGCAGGATGCGCAACTGCGCGACTCGTTCGCCTCGCTGGCGGCGGCCTCGCTGAAGGCGAGCACCGACGAGTTCATCAAGCTCGCCGATCAGAAGATCGGCAACGTTCACAAGGAAGCGGCAATCGACCTGTCACGACGGCAGCAGGAGCTGGGCTCGCTGGTGGCGCCGATCAAGGACACCCTGATCCAGGTGGACGCCAAGCTCAAGGAGGTCGAGAAGAGCCGGGTCGACGACAGTGCCAGCATGCGGACCATGCTGAGCCTGGTCGGCCAGACCCAGCAGCAACTGCAGCAGGAGACGCAGAACCTGGTGCGGGCGCTGCGCTCGCCAGGCGTGCGCGGCCGGTGGGGCGAAGTGCAGCTGCGCAAGGTGGTCGAGCTGGCCGGCATGATGGAGCACTGCGACTTCGACGAGCAGCCGACCATCTTCACCGAATCGGGCCGCCTGCGGCCCGACATGATCATCAACCTGCCGGGCGGCCGATCGATCGTGGTCGACGCGAAAGCGCCGCTCGAGGCGTTCCTCGACGCGCAGGGGACCGCGGACGAGGGCGTCCGCACCGGCCGGCTGGCCGATCACGTGCGGCAGGTGAAGGACCATGTCGCCAAGCTCGGCGCCAAGGCGTATTGGGACCAGTTTCCCGCGTCGCCGGAAATGGTGGTGCTGTTCCTGCCGGCCGAGGCCATCTACATGGCGGCGCTCGAGCAGGATGCGCTGCTCATCGACTACGGCGTGAAGCAGAACGTGATCATCGCCAGCCCGCTGACACTGATTGCCCTGCTGAGGGCGGCGGCGTTCGGCTGGCGGCAGGAACGGCTGACCATCAACGCCGAAGAGATCAGCCGGCTGGGCCGGTCGCTCCACGAAAGCGTCGCGACGCTGGCCGAGCACCTCGAGGACCTGCGCCGGCGCATGGATGGCACGTTCTCCACCTTCAACAAGGTGATTGGCTCGTTCGAAAGCAACGTCCTCGTCAAGGCCCGCCGGTTCCGCGAGCTGGGCGCCGGCAGCGCCAAGGAGATTCCGCTGATCGATCCGCTGGAGACCGTGGCGCGCAAACTGGATACACCGATGCAGCAAGGCCTGCTGGATGCCGAGTCCAGGGCCGCAGACGACACCGATAACGCCGACCAGAAGACAACGAAAGCCTTCTCAGGAGAACGTCGATGAAACGCCTGTCACTTGTCCTCGCGGTTGCCATTGCGGCCGCCGTCATCACCCTGCCCGCACAGACGGGCAAGCCGGAGGCCATGTCGCTGGCCGGCAAGCCGCTAATGGTGCCGGCGACGATTCCCAACAAGCAGAAGCTCGACGCCGACCTGGCGCAGGCCGAGAAAACGCTGGCGGCCAACCCGAAGGACGCCGAGGCCATCATCTGGGCCGGCCGCCGGCTCGGCTACCTGTGGCGCTACAACGACGCCATCGCGATGTTCACCAAGGGCATCGAGCTGCACCCGAACAACCCGAAGATGTATCGCCACCGCGGTCATCGCTACATCACCGTGCGCCAGTTTGCGAGGGCGCAGGCCGACTTCGAGAAAGCGGCGCAGTTGTTCAAAGGCCAGCCCGACGAAATTGAGCCGGACGGCGCGCCGAACCCGGCCGGCCAGCCGCGCAGCACGCTGCAGTTCAACGTCTGGTATCACCTCGCGCTCGCGCGCTACCTGCAGGGCAACTACGCCGGGGCGCACGACGCCTGGGTCGAGTGCATGAAGGTGTCGAACAACGACGACTCGATCGTCGCCACCAGCGACTGGCTGTGGATGACGCTGATGCGGATGAACCGCAAGGCCGACGCCGCCAAGGTGCTCGAGCGGATCACGCCGAAGATGGACATTCTCGAGAACACCGCCTATCACCGTCGGCTGCTGATGTACAAGGGCCTCGAAAAGCCGGAAGCGCTGCTCAGCACCGACACGCCCGACCCGACGCAGATTGCCACCCAGGGCTACGGCGTCGCCAACTACTACTTCGTGATGGGCGATACCGGGCGGGCACGGCAGGTCCTCAATACGATCGTTTCCGGGTCCGGCTGGAACGCGTTCGGCTATATCGCCGCCGAGGCCGACCTGCAGCGGATGAAGTAGACGGCGCGGAGGCGGGTCGAGGGGCCCGCCTCCGTTCACCCTTGCCGCCCTTGTTGTCCGTCCCGCCGCCCGACTCGACCCAGTCGCCTTCGAACACCTTCAGGATTCCGCGCGCCACCGCCGGGTTGGTGACAATCAGCCCGACCTCGCGACGGTTCTCGAGTTCGTCCTTGCGCAGGCTCTGGCTGCCGACGAACGCGCGCGTGCCGTCGCGCACGATCGCGCGCACGTGGAGCCGCATGGTCGCGAGCTTGCGCGATTCGATGTCGCCGTCCTTACCCTTGACCGCCCCCAGCACCCGCACCGCGACGCCCTTCGCCGCCCGCTCGTTCAACAACTTGATCATCGCCGGATCGGACACCTTCGCGTCGTAGATCGCCAGTTCCCGCTTCGCGCCCTTGATGAACGACGCCAGCATCTCGCGGGAATTGTCGGGGCTGACCACCAGGTTCGACTTCCCCGGCATGTACGGCTGCCGGCCCAGGTCGGCCTCGAACAGCTTCGACGCCTCTTGCACCGAGCGATGATCCTTGGTCGACACCGCGAAGCTGCGGCTCTTGTCCATGTCGAGCCTGGTCAGGTTGAAGCCGAACAAGTGCAGCGTCGAGTCGGCGATCATGTACTTGGCGTGGTAACGCAGCAGGTCGTCGGCGCTGCGCGACACCAGCACGCCGGCCTGCAGCAGCCGCTGTTCGAGCTTGCGCAGCCGGCCCTCGCCGCCGCGGTTGGTATGGGCAATCAGCGCGCGCACGGCGACGCCGCGCTGGACGGCGGCCGCCAGCGCCTTCTCCACCTCGTCACGGTCGAAGCGGAAGATGAAGACGTCGATCGATTTCTTCGCGGTCTTGATCGCCCGGGTGATCGGGACGACGCCGGCTTCGGGCTGGATGATCAGTTTCACGGCTATTTCGGCACCTTGTCCTTCGATTTCTCGTCCCACTCGATGGCGCCCTTGCCCGACGGCTCGAGTTCCATGAGGGCGTTCGAGACACGGTCGGTCCGCAGCGAGCGGGGCGTCGTCGCCATGTAGCCAACGGCGTCTTCGGCCGTCGTCCGCAACTCGTACTTGACCTTGTAGCGGCGCAGCACCTCTTCGAGTCGCGGCCGCAGTTCATGGGTCTTGGCGCCGAACCTGACGGTCAATTCGAAGATGCGGGTCTGCGGTTCGAATCCCTCGATCACCCACAAGCAGGCGGCAATGAACAGGGTGCCGATCGCGGCCAGCCCATACAGGCCGACCCCAGACGCCAAACCGACCGACAGCGCGCACAGCATGACCACTGCGTCCTTGGGGTCGTCGATCTTCGAGCGGTAGCGAATCAGGTTGGCGGCGCCGACAATGCCGAAGGCTCGGGCCAGGCTGGCGCCGACCACCAGCATGATCAGCGCGCCGACCACCGCCAGGATGATCTGGGTCTGCACCACCGCCGGCTGGCGCTCGGGCGTGCCGCTGCGCCGCGGCCGCAGAGCCAGCGCCGTGCCGAGCAGCGCCGCCAGCGGCAGCCGGATCACCGACGCCAGGAGTTCTTCCTGGAGGTTGTCCATCACGCCGGGAAAATCCATCACGCTGGGATCCATGTTATTTGCCCACTCCCCGCCCGCGCAGGGCGAGTCCTTCCTCGATCTTCGACTTGATCTTGCGGGTGTAGCGCGCGCCCACGTCTTCGGGCATGTGCGCCGCGGTGAACACGTCGGCCCACTGTCGATCGGTGATGCGCGCGAGCAGTTGCGCCACCCAGACGACATCTGCGGGCGTGATGCCGACCAGCAGTTCGCGGTGCCGCGCCTGGTAGTCGAACTGCACCCGTCCGTCCTGGACGCCGAGCACGAAATCCTGCCGCTCGTAGTCGTCGACACGATTGCGGTTGCCGATCGGCCACCCGGTCTTGCCGAACGACGCGCCGACATCCTGCGTGACGAACCAGCGCCGGCTGCCGCCGGCCGCCGGCACCGAGTAAATCTTGTTGTTGCTCGTCTTCAGATCCCAGTTGTTAATCAGCAGGTGGGCCACGATCAGGCCGCGCAGTTGCCGCGTGCCCTGGAACGGGTTGTCACTCCACGACCAGTCGCCAAGGCTCTCGTGATCCGAGTCCAGCCGGAAGCGGCCCGGCAGCGGCCGCGGCACCGGGCCGTTGACCAGCTTCCACTCGGGCACATAGTAGACGATGGGCTGGTGAAACCCGATCGCCCATAGCACCCGGCTGGCCACCACTTCCGGCTGGGCCTCTTCCCCGGTCTTCACGTCCCAGCGGCGCCCCTGCTGATCGACCACGTCGTATCCGGCGCTGTAGCCCGCCGCGTCGATCGACTGGAACGTGTAGCCGGCATCGGCGGCAGGCGACAGCGCCCGGCCGCCGCGGCCCCAGCGCAGGTCGCGGGCGCTGATGTCGCCCGGGTCCTGCCACAGCTCGTGGACCGGTGCCGTGCCTGGCACCGCCGGAGCCGTGCCGGCGCCCGTCAGCGCGGCCGCCACGACGGCGCCGATGATCACGCCCACCACCAGCCGCAACGACTCCGGCGGCGCCATCATGAGCTGGTTGCCGGCTTCGCCTGGCGCGCGATCTCGCCCGAGTCGACCACCTTGCCGCGGCGCGAGATGGTCTGGAACCGCATGACGTCGCCGTCGATCTCGACCACCATGTAGCTTTGCTCGGTGTCGAAGCCCTTTGCCGTCAACGGGCCAACGCGAATGTCGCCGCTGCGGAGCTTGGCCGAGCCACCCGCGGTGAAGTAATGGATGCCCTTCTGCGGCCTGAGCCGTTCGTAAAAGTGCTCGTGGCCGGCGAACACCACGTTGACGCCGTAGGCCTGGAACATCGGCTCGACGATGGCGCGGAGGTCAAGTTCGGAGCCGTGACGCCCGCCCGACGAGTAAATCGGGTGATGGAAGTAGGCAATCTTCCACTTTTCGTTCGAGGACTTCAGCTCCTTCTCCAGCCATGCCTGCTGGCCCCTGTCCATGTAGTTGCTGTCGAGGGCGAAGAAGCGGACGTCCTTCTTCTGAAACGAGTAGTGGCGCTTGCCGCCCATGTTGAACGGCTTGTAGTACACCTGGTTCGGGTCGTCGTGATTGCCGAGCGAGGCATAGAACTCGATGCCGGCGTCGAGCAGCAGCTTGTACGGCTGCTCGAACTTCCGGCTATAGTCCTGCGGCCGCTCCGACCCATAGAGGTTGTCGCCCAGCATGATGGCGAACTCGTACGGGAAGACCTGGTGCGACTTCCATACCTGCGCCGCGACGTCGAACTGGGCGCGATCGCCGGTGCCGGTGTCGCCGAGCACGAGGAACTTCACCGAGTCCTTGCCCACCGGCGGCCGCGTTTCGGTCACGGCCGACATCTGAGGGATCGGGCGCTGCTGCTCGGCTACCGCCGCCAGCACCACCGTTGCCGCCACGACGGCGAGCACCGCCGGCATGAATCGCTTGATCACGTCTGTCTGCATCGCTCGGTCCACCATCAGCTCGGAATGGTCGGCACGACATCGCGCAGGATGTCGACGATCAGGTTGGCCTTGACGTCGCGCAGGATCAGGCTGCGGCCGACCAGCCGGTACTCCAGCTCGGGCGGCAGGTCGGGCAGCTTGCGCAGCAGCCGGGCCGGGAACGTCGCCAGCGCCAGCGTCGTCGGGTAGACGGTGTTGACGTCCACCTTCATGTTCTTCGGCAGTTCATCGATGATCGCCTTGCGATCGGCCGCCGATCTGGCGGCGAAGTCGTCCTGGACGATCCTGATGAAGTAGGGCTGGTACTCGGGGGCGAAGACCTCGCCGATCTTGGCGTCGGCGCGCAGCGTCTGGATCGCCTTCGCCAGGGCGGCCTCGCGATTCGAGATCTCCTGGGGATCGTCGGTCCGCTTGAGCGACGGCACCTTCGACTCGGCCTCGTTGTGGATGTCCATGTAGGCCTTGATCCGGTTCTGGAACTCGATGGTCGCAGCGGCTTGTGCGGTGGTACCGGGTTCGCCATCGGGCACGGCCGAGGCCGCCGGCGGCGGCGGCGGACTGCCAACCGGCGGCACCGCTGGCACCGGCTGTTGTCCGCCGGTGGCTCCGGCGTCCGGTTGAGCGGCGCCCTCATCACCGGCACATCCGGCGGCGAGAATTGCCAGGCAGGCTGCGAACGCCGCATGTTTCAGGATGGTCATGGCAGTGCCCTTCATTACAAGGTATGTGCCATGACCGTGCTGCCAACGGAGCCTCGGCAACGGTCGCACGGCATAGGTTGCCGGCCAACCTGGTCCGTGCCTGGACCTCGCGTTTCCCAATCTGAGGCGCCGGCTACCCAGCTGCCGCGGTTCGAATCCTGCATATGACCTGCACTGCCTATGACCTTACGCGTCGCGTTGCTGGTGGCGTGCCTTGCGGTGGCCGGGTGCAGCGACGCATTGTCCGAGGGGGCCAAGGGGTCGCCGCCGGTCGTCGAGGCGATCGACACCGGCGCCATTGGCCGCGATACCGTCACCCTGCCCATCGCCGAACGCTCGATCAAGTTTGCCGTCATCGGCGACAGCGGCCGCGGCTCAACCGAACAACGCGAAGTGGCCGCGCAGATGGTGGCATACCGGCAACGCTTCGACTACCGGTTCGTGCTGATGGCCGGCGACAACATCTACGAAGGCCCGGCCACGCCTGCCGACTACCGGATGAAGTTCGAGGAGCCGTACCGGCTGCTGCTCGATGCCGGCGTGCGGTTCTACGCGGTGCTCGGCAACCACGACGATCCGCAGCAGATTCACTATCGGCCGTTCAACATGGACGGCCATCGCTACTACACCTTCACCCCGCCGCTCGACCTGATCACCCGGCTCGAGACGCGGGTGCGCTTCTTTGCCATCGACAGCACCAGGCTCGATGACACGCAGATGGCATGGCTCGAGCGCCAGCTGGCCCAGTCGGACGCGGAGTGGAAGGTGGCGCTGCTCCACTACCCACTCTACACCTCGGGCCGCTACGCACTGGCCACCAGGGGCCACCGTTTTGCGCTCGAATCGGTGTTCGTCGACGGCGGCGTCGACGTGGTGTTCTCGGGCCACGAGCACATCTACCAGCGCTCACAGCTGCAGAAGGGCATTCTCTACTTCGTCACCGGCGGCGCCGGCTCGCTGCGGCGCGGCGACGGCCGGCGGACGGCGGACATTGCGAAGAGCTACGACGCCGATTATCACTTCATGCTGGGCGAGCTCACCGATGACGGGTTCTTCTTCCAGGCGATTAATCGCCGGGGCGAGACAATCGACGCGGGATCGCTGAGGCGGCCGGCGGTTACTGTGGACACGGCGGGCCGTCGCTGACCGCGCGGACCCTGGCCTTGAAGGCGGCGACCCAGCCCGACACCGGCGAGGCGCCGGTCTTCAGCAGGCCGGTGGCTCGGTCGAAGCGCGCCGCCGAGAAGAGGTGGTGGATCTGCTGGTCACTGAGTTGCCCGAGCAGCCGCGACAGGTGCTGCCGCCCGGCCTCGGAGATCCGCACCGGCGTGAAGGTGGCGCCGTCATACGGCAGGGTGGCCATGCTGGTGACACACTGCTCGCGGTCGTCCCACATCGGGGCCTGCGACCAGCCCGCCAGGTCGACCTTGCGCGGGCCGAAGGCGCCGCCGATGTCGTGGAGCATGGCCAGCGGCGTGCGGCAGGCGCCGCCCTCGGGCCAGTCCGCTTCCGACAGGCACACCAGCCGCTGGTTCTCGCTCTTGTTGTCCCAGTGCGCCAGGAAGACCGCCAGCAGGCGCAGCGCGTCGACATGCGCGCGAGGCGCGCCACCCTTCGCCGCATCCACGCGATCGAGCTCGAAGAACGCCCATCCTTTCACTTCGTCAGTGCCGATGGCGCGCCCCCAGTGCTTCCGCTCGACCGACACCCACTCGAAGTCTTCGTAGCTGTCGTAGTTGACGAACTTCCGGTAGAGCCCGTCGGTGTCGGTCAGGTCGACGGCCTTCATGGTGACGAACGGTTCGTTGGGGCACCCGTAGCAGCGGAGGCGCTCGATCAGCATCACCGCGTCGGCGCCGAATCCCAGCGCGTGCAACAGGCGCGTGGCCGCCACTTCGGACGGCACCTCCGGGGTGCGCCCGTACTTGACGCGGATGCGCTCGCCGTCTTCGAGCAGGCAGTCGAACTTCTGCGAGGTGCCGCCAAGGTCGGTGATCAGGAACTTGCAGGTAAGAGAAGCCGGCTGCGACGGAGGCGCGCCGAGATTGGCCTGTGCCACCGGCACGGCAGGCGGACTCCACACCCTGGCCCTGGTCAACGCATCGAGGCGCTCCGCGGCGGAGACTTCCCTGGTTGCCTTGCGGGCCGGCGGCGCGGCCGGCGCCTTTGACCTGGCCGCCTGCGCCATGAGCGCCGCGGCGATGATGCCGGCTGCTCCGGCGATGACGGCGAGTCGGCCCCACGGTGCCCTCATGCGGGGGAGCGCCTGCAAAATTGTTGACCTCAGCGGTAACCCGCCTCTGCGGCTACGGTGGCGGCGGCATGAAGGGCATCAGGAGCTACCTGTTCTCGCGCACGCTGACCAGCGTGCGGTGCCGCCCTCGAACTGACGGAATGCCGTCAGCTCGAAGGCGGGTGTGTGTTGATTACTTCTCGCGTAAAGAGGTAGCGGCTTTCTTCAGGTCCACGGGCTGTGCCGCAGCCGGCGACAGCGTGACGTCGAGAATCGACGCCAGGGTCGGCGCGACCTGGGTCATGCGGATCACGCCCACTGACCCGCGGGCCTGCACGCTCGGGCCGGCGAGGATGAACGACGCGTGCAGGGCCGGCCGGGCGGGGTCGAAGCCATGGCCGCCCTTGCTCGTCGTCGGCGTCACCAGCGCGTCGTGGCCGGCGCCGGTATAGAAGCCATCGACGACGTCCACCCCGAATGCGGCGTCCGGATGCGAGCCTTTGGCGGCCAGGCCCTCTGCGGTCCAGACTTCGCGAATGCCGTTGGCCGGGTCTTTCTTCAGGTCCAAGAGGATCTGCTGGACCCGTGGCCGATCGGCGGCGTCCTTGACGTAAACGTAGCCCGACCCACCGCTCGAGTGAAAGTATGCGCGCCACGTGGCGACGCTGCCGCGCGCATCCACCGTCAGCAGCCCGGCCTGCTTGAGGGCGGCGTTGGGCTGCAGCTGGCTCTTGACCGGCAGGAAGCCGTGGTCCGACACCACCGCCACGTGCGTGCGATCGCTGCGGCCGGCCGCCTTCACGGCTTCGAGGATCTCACCGACGTGCCCATCGACTCTTGCCAGGGTCTGCAGCGCTTCAGGGGAACCCGGGCCGGCGCCGTGCTGGCTGCTGTCGAGCTCGATCAAATGCAGCAGCATGACGTTTGGGTCAAAGGTCTTGAGGATGAAGGTGGTCAAGTCGGTGCGATCGCGATCGTTCTGCGGCCAGCTGAACGGCTTGCCGCGGGCCACCGCGGCCGCGTCGATCAGTCCGCGCGGCGCCGACAGGCTGCGCAGCATCTCCAGCGACTGCGGATGGGGCGGCCCGATGTACTCGGGCGCGAGGTAGTCGAGATCCATGCCGATGGTGACGGGCCAGGTGACGGCGGCCGCCGTCAGGCCGCGGGCGCGCGCCGCCATCGGCAACGTCGGCACCTTGATCGATCGGGCGAACCAGAACCACGCGCCGGCGGACTTGTTCTCTGGATCGAAGATGCGATTGTCGTAGATACCGTGCAGGGATGGCTCCACTCCGGTGATCAGCGTGGTGTGCGAAGGATAGGTCACCGTTGGCAGCACCCCCACCACGCCATCGGCCCAGACGCCGCGCTGTGCCAGGCGGCGCAGGTTCGGCGTGTATGCGGCCAGTGCCGGATCGGTGTACGCCGACGGCATGAGCCCGTCGATCGAGATCAGGATGACGCGCGGAAGGTCGGTCACTTGCGCGCTCGCGCTCGCCAGCGCCAGCAGGGCGATCGCGCACACCAGGGTCAGTCGGGTCAGCATTCGCATGGTCACTCTCCTAGAAGGCGAAGCGCACGGCCAACTGGAACTGGCGAGCGGTTTCGGCGGCGGTCGGCGTGTTGAAGGTGGCGTTGGCGGTCGCGTTCGGGCCCCACGTCCGGTTCACGTTGGTGGCATTGAGGCGGTTGCCGAGGTTGAACCCCTCGCCGATCAGTTCCAGCGTCCGGTTCGCGCCAAGCTTCAGGGTCCGTGCGACGCGCAAGTCGATCGTCAGGTAGCCCGGCAGTCGATAAGAGTTGTAAGCCTGTCCCGACGGGCGGTCGTTGAACACCGTATCGCCGTTGGTGTCCTGCCCGGTCGTGCCGTTGAAGCTGAAGCCATCGGAGGCGATCATGCGCGCGGAGAGTTGCCAGCCGTTGAGCAGCGCACCGGCGGCACCAGCCAGCTTCGGTTCGGGCTGGAACACGGCCGTCGCCGAGAAGCGATTGGTCATGTCGAAGTCCGACGGCCCGCGATCGACTTCGGGGTCCAGGGGATCCGACGGCGACGTGAACACGCCGAAGCCGATGAAGTCGTTGACGAACGCCGTGCCCTCGGCTTTCGACCGGTGATACGACAGCTGGAACGAGTTGCCGGCCGAGAACCGCTTGGTCAGGACCGCGACCAGGCCGTCATAGCGCTGCTCACCAATCGACGACGAGACGAAGATGTTGCCGTAGCGGGGGTCCGGTCTGTTCTGGGTCGACCACCGGCGCCGGCCGTCGGGCAGCGTGCCGTTGGGCGTGAGGTTGACGTTGAGCGCCATCGGCGCGTTGCTGGCCTTGTTGCCCTGGTAGGTCATCGACAGAGCCAGGCTGCGCGCCAGTTCCTGTTCCCAGGTCGCAAACCAATTGAACACCTGGAGGTCCTCGAAGTCTTCGGCCAGCACGCGCACATCCGAGGTCACGGCGACGCCGGTGGGCGGCGTCACCTTGGACCGCGAGAACGGCGGCGCGCCCGGCTCAGTTGGCGTCACGTTGACGTTGATCACGTCGCGGCCGTTGCCGCGAAGAAACGTGTTGTAGGTCTGGGCGACGACGACGTTGTAGTAGACGCCGGCACCGCCGCGAATGACGGTCCGGCCGTTACCCGTTGGGTCGAAGGCGAACGCCACGCGCGGCGCGAGGTTGTTGGAATCGGCGGCAAACTGCTGCGTCAGCGGCAAGTCGGGGTTCGGGTTCGAGGCCGGCCGTCCGAAGTACTCGTAGCGCAGGCCCAGGTTGAGCTTCAGGCGATCGTTGACCCGGAAGTCGTCCTGGACGAAGTAGCCCTGGTTGAAGGTCGACGCTTCAAAGAACTCCGCGCCAACCGACTGGGTGAAGCGGGAGTACGAATACGGCCGGCCCGTCGCCGGGTCCACCGCGCGCTGCTCGGTCAGCCGGAACTGCTCGAGCGGGGTCACCGCGCCTCGCACCCCGGCCACCGCCGCCAGCCCGCCGAACACGAACGAGCCATTGATGTTGGTCGTGCGCTCGCGGAACGAGACGGGCAGCAGGTCGAAGCCAGCCTTGACCGCGTGCCGGCCGGTGGTCCACGTCAGGCTGTTGACAACGTGAACGCCCTTCTCCTTTGTCTTCCGCGTACCGTTCGCGTTGCCGTTGAAGC
Organism: Vicinamibacterales bacterium; assembly: GCA_050247355.1. Lineage (GTDB taxonomy): Bacteria > Acidobacteriota > Vicinamibacteria > Vicinamibacterales > UBA2999 > 12-FULL-67-14b. Next base: position 104,912 of record JBFWUK010000012.1, read on the forward strand.
TGCCGACGCCACTGATGTTGATGTTGGGCGCGTCGGGGTCGGCCGAGACGCCGTTCGAGATGCTGCGAGTCGCATACAGGAATCGGGCTTCGTTCACCAGCCTCGGCGTCAGCACCGAGACCAACTGCGCCGTGTACGAAAAGGGATTCTCGTCGAACCGGCTCGACGCCTCGCGCGCCAGCAGGCCGCCGTTCAGAGGCGATTCGCGGTCGTGATAGTAGTTGTAGCGAAACGACAGCCGGTGGTCGGCGTTGACCTGCGTGTCGTTGCGAGCCGTGATGGTGTGCGCGCGAAACGTCGAGGTGTAGGCGCCGATGCTGGTCGGCGGAATGCCCAGGATCGCCGCGTTCGCCGGGGTGATTGTCGACACCACCGGCAGATCCTGCGACCACCGCTCGTAGCTGAGGAAGTAGAACGACTTGTCGCGGGCGATCGGGCCGCCGGCGGTGCCGCCATAGTTGTAGCGCTCGAATTCCGGCTTCGGCGCCGTCGCCGCCAGCAGGAACGGCCGCGCACTCAGCCAATCCTGGCGCGTGAACAGATACGCCGAGCCGTGCGTGGCATTGGTGCCCGAACGCGTGAAGGCATTCTGCAGCCCTCCGGCGACGCGTCCGAACTCCGCCGAGAAATTGGTGACCGTCTGGAACTCCTGCACCGCTTCCTGGCTGATGACCAGGTTGCGGGCGCCGCCCTGAAGGTTGTTCGAGACGCCATCGACGTTCATCTGCCGCAGGCCCAGGCCGCCGTACACCGTGCTCGGCGTCCCGGTTCCCGATCCACCGCTCGAAATGGGCGGGGCGTTCACGCCTGGCTGCAGCACGAAGAAGTCCAGAATGCTGCGGCCGATGGTCGGCACGGCCCGCACCGTGCGCTCGTCGTAGGTGTTGCTCTGCACCGTGCGGCCCACTTCCACGCTGGGCTGCTGGGCGGTGACCTGGATGGATTCGGTGAACGACGAAGACGGCACCACGAACTCGACGGTGAGCACCTGGCCCGCCCGCAGCAGAACGCCGGTTCGGCTCATCGTGGCCAGCCCCGGCGCCTCGACGAGCACGACATACTCGCCGGGCGGCAGCAGCTGAATGCCGTAGCGGCCCGACTCGTCACTGACGACGGAACGCTCGTAGCCGGTTCCCGCGTTGAAGGCCCGGACGGTGGCGCCACCGATCGGCTGGTTGTCGGACTGCTGACGGACGACGCCTTCGATGATGCCATCGATGGCCTGGCCCTGCGCCAGGGCCGGTTGCGCGCCGCATGCGATCGAGCACGCCAACACGAGCGCCAGGGTGACGCGGTAATGCAAAGACATGGTTCCTCCTGAAAGACTCAATGAGTCCTCCATTCGAAAACATGGCGGCAACGAATTGATGAAGAAGCGGCGGCGACGGTGCGACGGCTGCGAAGTTACGCAGCCGTCGTGCACCGGGCGAGGTTCTAGGCGGACACCGGGCGTGAATGGGGCTGCGCCGGCGCGGGACGCACGCTCATCCGGTAACCCATCCAGGTGAGGATCAGGCCAACCAGCTCGGTGACGTAGAGCACTTCGACGTGCCCCATGCGAGTGGCGGTGCCGCCGATGCCGGGCAGAATCGCACCGGTCGCGATCAGCACGTTGGCGTAGACGCGATGCCGGGTGGCCGGGTCGGCGCTGTAACGGAGCGCCGACAGGATCGCACCGCCGATCAGGAACACCACCGCGTAGAGATTCACGATCGGGCTGAAGGCGCGGACCCATTGCCACTCGAACACCCGTCCGGTCAGACGGTGCGCCTCGACCTGCGAGTAGTCAATCGGCGACAGCACGACGAACACCGACGCCACGATCACGTAGGCGACCAGCGGCCCGGTCAGCATGTGCGCGGTGCGCCGGCCGAGCAGCAGGTAGACCGTGCCCTGGGCCAGGGGGGCGCCGCCCAGCAGCGCCCCCGAGATGTACCACGCCCGGAACGTCGGCTCGTTCCAGCCGGCCAGGGTGGTGGTGGCCTCGGTAAAAGTACCGACGCCGTAAGTGGCAATGCCGATCGCCCACCACAGCAGGTGCAGGCGTTCGGGATGCTCGCGATAACGCCGGAAGATCTCGAGCGCGAACGGCACCGCGAGAACGGTGGTGACGATCGGCACGTAGTGCACGAGCGAGGCCGACGTGCCCACTAGAACGCCCCCACGTTGAGCCCGATCGTGAAGCTGCGGCCGCGGGCCGGCGCGAACTGGAAGTGCTCGCGGTAATACGTGTCGCCCAGGTTCTCGACGGCGAACACCAGGCCGAGGCGGTCGCGCCCTCGCGTCAGGTTGATGCCGAAGGCGGCGCGTTGCACGGTGAACCCGTCGAGCGACAACAGGTCCTGGGCAATCAGGAACGGCGAATCGAGCAGCGTCTGCGCCACCCGCTTCACTTCGGCCTGGCTGCGCACTCCGTACTCCGCCCACCACCGCCCGCTCGACTGGGTAAAGCGGGCGTTGACGATCAGCTTGGACGGGGTGATGTTGTCGAACGGCGTGTCGGCCAGCGAACTCTGGTCGAGCGGGTTGACACCGTCGGTGATCGTGCCGCGCATGAACGCGGCCGCGCCGGTCAGCGTCAGCACGCCCGGCCGCATCACCAGCGGCGCCGCCGCCGACAGTTCGACGCCGGTCACGCGGACGTCGCCGTAGTTGGTCGCCTGCGCCAGCGCTCCCGCCGAGTTGGTGGCCACCACCAGGTCCTGGGCAATGAAGTTCTGGTACTGGTTCAGGAAGTAGTAGGCGCCGCCCGACACGCGGCCGGCGCGAAACTTCACGCCGGCGTCGAAGTTGTTGCCGGTCTCGGGCTCGACCTTCACGTTGGGGACGATGCTGCCGGTCGTGGCGGGACCCGCAAACAACATCTCTTCGAGGTTCGGGTGGCGGTAGCTGCGCCCGAACCGGATGAAGGGGTTGACGGCGCCGTCGGGGTTCGCGACCAGGCCGATGTCACCGGTCAGCGCCTTGCGCGAGTAGGTCTCGCCGTCAGGATTGGGCAGCGTCGCCGGATCGATTGCCGGCTGCGCGTTGCCGATCACGCTGGCCACCTCGTAGCCGGGCGTGGCCTCGGTCGTCACCGTGTAGAAGTCGCCGCGCAGGCCGGCGATCACCGACAGCGACGGCCGCACGCGCCATTCGTCCTGGACGTAAACCGCGATGTCGCGGAGGCTCGCATCGGGCACGCGAACGGGGTGGGCAATCGCCGCCGGGCCCAGCGCCATCGGCGAGGGCAGCGGCACGGCCGCCGGGCCGCGCGCGCCCAATACCACCTGTCCCACCAGTGACGTCTGGGTCGAGGTGCTGCGCTGATCGCTGCTGTAATCGCGGTAGAAGGTCGCGCCCGCCGTCAGCAGGTGGTTGGCCGCCGGCACGAACACCGCGTTGAGATCGACGCCGGGAGTCCACACGCGCTGCTCGGTGTCGGAGGTGATGTCGAGGCGCATCACCGAGATCGGGAAGAAGGTCACCGCCGTCGGCGCCGGGAACTGCACCGGCAGCGTCGTCCTCAGCAGCCGCTCGGTGCGCTGGTAGTACGCGGTGAGCGACAGGTTCGCCAGCCATGGCGTAATGGCCTGAGCTTCGTAGCGCGCCGAGACGCGATCGAGGTTGCTGTGCGGCAGCGACGTGTCGTTGAAGAAGTAGGGCTGCTCGAAGTCGGGGAAGCCCACGTCCTCCATGCGCCGGCTCTGGTAGCGTAGCCGCAACGAGCGGCGCTCGCCGAGCTTGACCAGCGACGAAGCGTTGATGAACCGGCCTTCGGCCTGGGAGTTCAGGATCTCGGCGCCGGTCCTGACGTAGGGCGCGTTGAACGGGTCGGGGAACGCCTTGAAATTGAAGCCGAAGCTCGAATCGATGGTGTCAACCTGCGTCAACGTCCCGGCCGTGAAGAACGGCCGGGTGTCTTCGCCGTCGAACTCCCCGGCCCGGTAGTTGTCGAACTTCTCGGCGCCGGCTTGCAGGCGGAACGAGACGCGCGGCGAAGTGCCGCCCACGGTTACGGTGCCACGCAGGCCGTTTTCGTTCGAACTGTAGAAGCCGTTGAAGCCGTAGAGCAGCTGCCTGGTCGGCGAAAACGACGGCTCGTTGGTGATGATGTTGACGGTGCCGGCCAGCGCGTCAGATCCGTACATCAGCGTGCCTGCGCCATTGATGATCTCGACGCGGTTGATCGCATCGGGCGAGACCAGGCCGACCTCGGCGCCGGTGCGATCGGTCGCCTGGCGGGCGGTGTTCAGGCGCTCGCCATCAACCAGCACCAGCATGCGGGTCGAATCCAACCCGCGCAGGCGCGGCCTGACACCGAACGGGCCGTTGCCAACCGGCGTCACGTTGACGGCCGAGGCCAGCGCGTCGCCGGTGGACAGCGCGTTCGACTGCTGGATCGCCGCCTCCGACAGCGTTTCCACGTGCAGCGGAATCAGCCGCACTTCGCGCTCGGCGCGGCTGGCCGTAACGCTCACCTCGGCGCTCAGCACGCCAAGCTCCAGCGAAAACGGCAGGTCGAGGTCGGCTTCGAGCTGCTCGACGACCACCGTCCGCGCGGCCTCCGAGAAACCGGCCCGCGTCACAATCACCAGGTAGGTGCCCGCCGCCGGGGCGTCGAAGCGATACTGCCCTTGCGCGTCGGTCTCGCTCACCGTCTCCTGGCCGGTGGCCACGACGCGAAGGACAACGCGGGCCGCGGGGACGGCGGCACCGGTGGAATCGGAAACCATGCCGCGAATGGTGGCGGCAAAGGCCGGGGCCGCAGACAGCAGGGCCACGGCAAACACGAACAATCGAATCGTACGCATGCAACGCTCCGCGAACTCGAGCGATCGAGTTCATAGTGACGAATTAAGACTGAAAGAGGAAAGGCGTCTTAGCGGCGTTGCGGAGGCGGGCGGGAGAAGTACTGCGGGGAGAAACCGTCGCCGAACATGCCGGCGCCAGAGGGAACGGCGGCCAGGCCGGCATACAGGCGGGCCTGCCGGTCGCGGCGCGCCAGCAGGCCGGCCAGCATCCACAGCGTGATGGCCAGCGCCGTCACCGACCCGAACGTCTGCAGCAGCGAGGCGGCCACGGTCTCGGGCAGCGCCAGCGAATCGAGGGAGGCGCTGAAGTCGGTGGCGACCGCGGGGCCGTGCAATAACGCGGCAAGCACCCACACCGCAATGCCCTGGCGGCTCCACACCGAGGCGCCGCCGCGGTGGATGGCGGCCAGGGCCACCACCAATGCGGCCGCCGCAGTCCAGCGAAAGACCAGCCACGGGTCGTCGAGGCGGCCTTCGGCCGCCTGTACGGCAAACAGCCAGCCGTGGAATGCCGCCAGCACACCGCCCGACACGACAGCCGTCGTCCGGGCCAGCGAGCGGATTCGCTCGAGGCGCGGCGGCCAGGTGACAGGACGGGAGAACATCAGGGTATTGTACCCGAGGCACCAACGCCGGAAAGCAAGCACGACCGGGCGACTGCAAGAACCCGGCCGCTTGCCCTCCCCCGGATGACCGAGGCACTATCGGGAATATCCCACGGCCGCGGGCCATCGATCCGCGAAAAATCCGCACCGCCGCGGCGTTATGGCCGATGGTCCGGTTTGCGGTCCCACCGGAAGGCGCGTAGCGCTGACACCTGCGCCGGCGACAGCGGCTGGCCGCTCGCCGCCAGGTTGGCTTCGACGTTGGCCAACGCGCGCATGCCCGGGATCACCGTGGACACGGCCGGGTGCGCAAGGATGAAGCGCAGGGCCACCCCCGGCAGCGGCTCACCCCACTCAACCGCCAGGGCCTTCAAGGGTTCGACACGGGCGAGGGTCTCACCGAGCTTCGGCGACTGGAAATAGATGTTGCGGAAGTCGCCGTCGGGCCACCGTGATTCGGCGGTCAGCGTGCCGGTAAGGCTGCCCTCGTCGAAGGGCACCCGCGCGATCACGCCAATGCCCTTGCGCGCACAGGCGTCGAACAACACGTCCTCTGGCGCCTGGTCGAAGATGTTGTAGACGACCTGCACGGTATCAACGAGGTCCGACTCGATCGCCTGCAGGACATTCTCCGGTTCCCACCGGTTCACGCTGATGCCGAACGCGCGGATCTTGCCGGACCGCTTCAAGTCTTCGGCCGCTCGCCTCCACCCGTCGTCCACGGCCCAGCGGTCGTCCCACACATGTAGCTGTTGCAGGTCGATCGTGTCGGCGCCCAGATTCTTCAGGCTGCGATCCGTGTACTCGACGATGTGATCGTACGGGAACACCTGGTCGATCGGTGTCGCGCCCTTGCCGGGCCACACGCGGTCCTTGGGCGGCACCTTGGTCGCGGTCAGCAGCTTCGCCTCCGGATGCCGCTGAACGAGCGCGCCCAGCAGGCGCTCGCTGCGGCCCTCGCCGTAGGCCCAGGCCGTGTCGAAGAAATTGCAGCCGCGGGCGACGGCGCGATCGAGCGCCGCGGACGAGGCTTCATCATCGGATCCGGTCCAGCCGCCCATGCCCCACATGCCGTAGCCGACCTCCGACACCTGCCAGCCCAGGCGCGGAATGAGCCGGGTCTTCACGACCGGGCCTTCATCACGTTGCCGCCGTAGCGATCGACCCACAGGCTGCCTAAGAGCGCGAGCACGGCGCTGAACATCATCAGGAACGCCGGCGACGCCATCAGGCCGGTGTCACGGATCAACGTGGTGGCCACCAGCGGCGCGGTGCCGCTGAAAATGGTGAAGCTGATGTTGAACACCAGGGCCACGCCGGTGAAGCGGATGCGCGTCGGGAACAGGTCGGTCAGCAGCACGGCAAACGAACCGTTGGTCAGGCCGGCGGCAAGACCGGCGAGCACCAGCAGCACGGTCAGGTCCACCGATCGCGATTCGAGCGCCTGGTAGAAGGGATAGGAGAATGCCAGCAGCAGCGTCACGCCGGTCCGCAGCAGGTAGCGCGGCGGGATGCGATCGCCGATCCAGCCGGTGAGCAGGATGCCGGCCGCCGAGGCAATCACGCCGACGGTCTGCGAAAACACCGCCTGCCGCGGGTCGTACTGCAGCACCGCCGACAGGTAAGCCGGCATGTGCGAGAAAAACAACCCGTTGAAGCAGCCCGTGCCGGCCAGCAGCGCGCACCCGATCAGCACGTGCATCTTGTGCGTCCGCAGCAGCTCGCCGAAAGGCTGGCGCGAGGCCAGGCTCTTCATGCGCTCGAACTCCGGCGACTCTTCGAGCGAACGCCGCAGCACGAAACTGAGCACGCCGCCAAGACCGCCAATGACGAACGCGATGCGCCAGCCGTAAACCGGCACCAGCTCCGGCGCGAGCCAGGTCCGCACCGACAGGCTGACCGCGGTCGCCGCTGCCACCCCCATGGTGACGCACGAGAACACCACGCCGCACACGAGCGGGGCAATGCGCGGCGCGGTCTCCACGACGTAGGTCAGCGCGCCCGGCAGCTCGCCGCCAAGACAGAACCCCTGCAGCAGCCGCAACGCCACCATCAACACGCTGGCCCACACGCCCCATGTGGCGTACGACGGGACCAGGCCCATGCCGAGCGTCGCCGCCGACATCACGAACACCGACCACAGGAACACCTGGCGTCGTCCATAGCGATCGCCGTAATGGCTGAGGACGATGCCGCCCAGTGGGCGGGCGAGGTAGCCGGCCGCGAACGCGGCAAACGACGCCAGCAGCGAGACGATCGGCGAGGCATTGGGAAACACGGCCGCGCCGATGTCCCGGGCGAACACTCCGAAGATGACGAAGTCGTAGAACTCGAGCGTGCCGCCCAGGCTGGCGAGCAGCACGATGCGCCAGCCGGCGGGAGTAATACGGTCGGGGCTCGAGATCGCAGGTGAAGGTGTGGCCATCGGTTTATCGCAGCATGTCCTGAATCACGGCCGGGTCGCCGTCGTTGGGAGAGGGTTCAACGCCAATCACGGCGCACATCAGGTTGTAGACGTGAATGTTCTCGAACGGCGTGACGACCAGTCCGCGCCGCAACCGCGGCCCCGTGGCAATGAACAGCCCCTGCATGTCCTTGATCCGCGCATCGTAGCCGTGCGTGCCGCCCGGTGCCCGCCGATCCGGCTGCCGCCAGCGCTCGGCTTCGGCCCGCGACGTGACGTTCCAACCTTCATCGGCGATGCCGACGATGGGCGAGACCCGCGGGTGACCCGCCAGGCCGTAGACCGCGGGGATCTCGTCACGACGATAAACGTGGAGGTGCGGATGCTTGTCTTTCAGGGCCGCGTACATCTTCTCCACGTCGCCGTCCTTCGGCGACAGCCCCAGCACCGGCGACCAGTCAACGATGTCGGCCGTCGCCGGATCGATGTAGTCGTCCACCATGATCTGGCGATCGGGGCTCAGGCCCGACATGCCGTGATCGCTCACGACCAGGTAGTTCACGCGATCGGCCAGCCCCGCCGACGCCACGCCGGCGATCAGCCCTCCGATGGTGCGGTCCACGCTCAACACGGCCTCGCGCGTCTGCTCGGCGTCGGGTCCAAAACGGTGCCCCGCCGTATCGACGTCGCTGAAGTACAGCGTCAGGAACGAGGGCCGCCTGTCGTCCGGCAACGTCAGCCAGTCGAGCGCCTCTGCCACCCGCGCGTCATTCGGGAAATCGTCGTTGAAGGGCGCCCAGTAGGTGGCCTGGCGGCCGCCGATCACCGTTTCCGACCCCGGCCAGAACATGGCCGATGCCACCTTGCCTTGACGCTCGGCCGTGTTCCAGATTGGATCGCCACCCCACCACCGCGGGTCGGCGATCACCTCACGCTTCGACATGCCGAACTCGCCGGGAATGTCCTGGTCGCGCATGTTGTTCGAGACAATGCCGTGGTGCGCCAAGGTGAGGCCGGTCACGATCGTGTAGTGATTCGGGAACGTCTTCGACGGAAACTGCGGGATCAGTCCCTCGGCGCGCACACCCTCGGCCGCCAGCCGCGACAGCGTCGGCGGCGAGAACCGCTGCAGGTAATCCCACCGCCAGCCATCGATGGAAATGAGGATCAGGATCGCGCGATCGGCGGGCGCCGGCGCCTGCCGGCAGCCGAAGGCCGCCATGACGATGAACAGCGCCAGCACCAGGCGGCGCGTCACCGAAGGTAGCTCCAGGTTGGCGGCGGCGCCAGGCCGTCGATGTTCAACGTACTCACCTGCGTGGTCTCGAGATCGATCATGCGAATGACGTGGTTGTTGGTGTCGGCAACATACAGCGCATTGCCGGCCAGCGACAAGCCGCCAGGCTCGAAGAACTGCGCGGCCGCCGCCGGACCGTCGACATGGCCAGGCTGGCCGGTTCCCGCGAACGTCACCACCCGGCGGGTGGCCGGGTCGAGCACCTTGATCTTGTGGTTGTAGGTATCAGCGATGAACACGCGGCCGGCGTGCGCGGCAACGCCAAGGGGATGCTGCAGCCGGGCAGCATCGCCGCGGCCGTCCTCGTCGCCGAACTTGAAGAGGTCGCCGCCGGCGATGGTGGTGACCAGGTTGCCGGGCGGCAGGTCGATGGCGCGAATGGTGTTGGCTTCGGCATCGGCCACGTAAAGGGTGTTGCCGTCGAGCGCCAGGCCCGAGGGCTGCGCGAACGTGGCGACGTTCACGGCGCCGTCCTTTCGCGCCTCTTCGCCGGTGCCGGCGTACGGGTAGGCGCGGTCGTGCAGCAGGTCGATCACCCAGATCTGGTGCGGGCCGGCCATGGCGACGATCAGGATGCCGGGCTTCAGCGCCAGGTCCCACGGCGAGTTCAGGTCGATGCGCATGGCCTCGCCACCCTCGCCGCTCCCGACGCCCTGCTTGCCGGTGCCGGCGACCGTGTGGACGGCGCGCGCCTGGAAGTCGACAACGCGAACCTGGTGGTTCTCGGTATCGGCAACATAGAGATCCTGATCTGGACCGAGCGCCATTCCCTGAGGACGGTAGAAGCGCGCCTGCGTGAAGATGCCGTCGTTGTCGCCCGGCAGGCCGGAGCCGATGACTTCGATCAGTGTGGCGGTGGTCCGGCTAAAGCCGGACGCCACATCGGAACCGGACGCCACATCGGAGCCGGACGCCACATCGGAGCCGGACGCCACATCTGGGCCGGACGCCCCCCCGGCGATCGACGCCACCACAATGCGGTTGTGGTTCGAGTCGGCGATGAACAGGCGGCCCGACGCTTCGTCGGCCAGCACCTTGCCCGGATAGAGCAGCGGGCGGTCGGCGTGACGCCTGCGTTCCAGGTCCAGCGCCAGCGGCGTGCGATCGAGTTCGCCGCGCTCGGAAAACACCCGCACCACGGTGCGAATGGCGCTGATGAACCCCTCGAGGTTGCCCTCGCCCATCGCCGTGCCGACCAGGTTACCGGCCGGGTCAACGATCACGCGCGTCGGCCACGCCTGCACGCCGTAGCGGCGCCAGATGTGATGATCGGCATCGTTGGCGACCGGGTGCTCGATCTCGTAGCGGACGAGAATGCGCCTGAGGTTCTCGCTATCCTTCTCGTTCGTGAACTTCGGCGAGTGGATGCCAACCACCACCAGCTCGTGGGGGAACCGCTGCTCCAGCGTCTTGAGGTCGCGCTGGACGTGCATGCAGTTGATGCAGCCGTAGGTCCAGAAATCAAGCACCACCACCTTGCCGCGCAACTGCGCGAGGTCGAGCGGTGCGGCCACGTTCAGCCACGCGGTGGCGCCGTCGAGGCTCGGCGCGGCAATCGGTCCGTCCGGGGTCTTGGCTTCGGTCTCGCTCATCGGTCAGCGGCGCGTGTCCACTCGCGCAGGCGATCGGCCGGTTCCACGGTGTGCGCGCCGTCCAGCCAGGTATCCACCGGCCACGGCAGGCGCCACGTCCAGTTGAGATCGTCGACCACGGCCGGGGTGTTGATGCGATCGGTCCAGCCAAACACGTCCTGCAGCGGGATCAACGTCAGGCGTGAGCCCGCCGACAGCAACGAGCGCAGCACCGCCGAACGCAGTTCGCCGGTCCGGCCCTCGTCGGTCGCAGCCAGCGGCTCGATGTCGTGGGTGCCGGTCGTCGCCACCGAGCATTCGGCGAACTCGGCGGGGTCGATCGGCGGCTGGCCCGGCCGGTCCCAATGACGCTCCCACCGCAGCACCTTCATGCCCGGCAGATCAAGCCGGGCCATCGACTCGCGAACGAAGGCCGGAATGACGCCCAGGTCTTCGGCAATCAGCTCCGGCGGCGGCACGCCGGAGCCGAGCAGGCCAATCAGGGTTTCCCCCAGCCGGATCTGGCTGTCCTCGTCTGGCGGTTCGAAGAACGCCGGCAAGGCCTGGTCGAGCGGCCGGATGTACATCCGGTAGAGACCGACGAGGTGATCGATGCGAAAGCCGTCGTACAACGTGGCATAGCGCCGCGCCCGGGCCCGCATCCAGGTGAAGTCGTTGGCCGCCATCACGTCCCAGCGCCAGGGCGGCAGACCCCAGTCCTGGCCGGTGGCGCTGAACGCATCCGGCGGCACGCCGATGGTGGCATCGAAGCGAAACTCGGCCTGTCGCGCCCACACGTCCGGGCTGTCGGCGGAGTTCATGAACGGAAGGTCGCCAAGAATGCGAAGGGGCCATGCCAGCCGCTTGGCCTCGGACCATTGTTCGGCGGCAATCCACTGCAGGTACATGCGATAGCGCATCTCGGCGTGCATGGCCTGCCTGGCCGCGGCAACGGTGGCCGGTTCGGCGCGGGCCAGCGGCTCGGGCCACAAGTGCCACGGCAGTTCCTCGTGCAGCGCGTGCAGCGCGCGGAACAGCGCGTACTCGTCGAGCCACCAGGCTTCGGCGGCGACGAACGATTCGAAGCGCATGGCGCGCGGCGACCCGCGCGACACCTCGAGCCGCGCAAACCGTTCGAACGAACGGCGCAGCCAGCGCTCCTTGAGGCGGCGAACCTCGAGATATTCGACGCGCGTCGACTGGCGCAACCCGCGCAGGGCGGCGGCATCGGCCTCGTCCATGGCCAGTTCCCCGCCGAGCCCGGCAAAGTCGACGACTTGCGGCAGCGCGATGTAGATCGGATCCAGCGCCATTGCCGACATGGCCGAGTACGGCGAGCGCTCGATCGGCGGCATCTCGTTGATGGGCAGGATCTGCACGATCGACTGCCCGGCTTCGCCGGCCCACCGCGCGAACATGGGGAGGTCGGCGAACTCGCCAATGCCCCAGCTCCGCGACGAGGCCATCGCGAACAACGGAACGATGATGCCGCTTCGACGGCGGCTCATGCGGCCGCCCCGGCCGCGGCGCGGCGCAGCACGCGCGTGACGGCCGGCGCGAAGACCTCCGGCGGCGGCAACAGGCTCACCACCACGTAGGCTTCGCGCGGAAAGTCGAAGAAGTAGCCCGGGTGCACCAGCACATCATCCTGCTCGAGCAGCTCCAGCGCGAGCGTGTCTTCCGATCGCACCGCGGGCACCTGCAGCACGGCGGACCACCCGCCCTCGACCGGCAGCACGTTCACGGCCGGAAACCCGGCGGCCAGCCGGCGCAGCTCCACCAGGTTTTGCCGCACGCGCGCCAGGATCTGCGCACGCACCAGCGCGCCCTGCTCGATCAGCGACGGGGCCGCGACCTGCACCGGCGTGGACACGGACAAATAGGTGTCGGCGACAATCTCATACGCGGCCATCGCGGCGTCAATCTTTGCCGACGGTCCGCCAAACCCGATCCACCCCAGCTTGACCTGGGGCAGGCCGGCCGACTTCGACAGGCCGCCCAGGCTGAGGGTCAAGGCGTCGCCGCCAGCCGCCATCACGTGGGTGGCCGCCGGCGCCGGATCGAGGCCGTAATCGGCGAACACCTCGTCGCCGATGATCGGCCAGCCGTGCCCGGCGCTCAGCTCCGACAGCGCAGCCAGGTCGTCGCGATGGAGAAACGATCCGGTGGGGTTGTTCGGCGACACGATCAGCAATGCCTTCACGCGCGGCCCGGCCGCGCGCCGCACCGAGTCGATGTCGATCCGCCAGGTGCCGTGATACTCCAGATCGTATGGCACCGCGGTAACAGCTTCGAGACGCGCCAGGTGATCGAACAGCGGATAACTGGGGCGCGGCACCAGGACGGCGTCGCCCGCGTCGCAGAACAGCTTGAACAGCAAGGCATAGGCCTCGCTGGTGCTCGACGTCAGCGCCACCCGGTCGGCGGAAATGACGATGCCGCGGCGCCGGAAGTCGGCGGCCACGGCGGCGCGGGCGGGCCACAATCCCAGCGGTTGCGGGTCGTAGCCCAGACCGGCGGGGCTGGCCAACTCCGCCAGCAGCGCCGGCGGATACGACAGGCCGACGCGCGTCGGGTTCGACTCGGTCAGATCCGCGACCGCGGCGCCACGGCGCCGTTTCGCTTCGCGCGCCCGCGCCAGGGCGTTTGGTTCGAGATTGGCAGGCAGCCGCGATGACGTCATTCAGCGGGCGACCAGCTCGACGCGCTCGATGACGTCACCTTCGAGAATGCCGTCGACCACGTCCATGCCCGCGATCACGTTGGCGAAGACGGTGTAGATGTGATCGAGCCGCGGCGAATCGATGGTGTTGACGAAGATCTGCGCGTCGCCGGTGTCGCGGCCGCGCGTGGAGATGCCGACCGTGCCGCGGAGGTGCAGCCCGACTTCGTCGCGCATGAAGAACGGCTCGCCGCTGTACTCGTTGGCGCCGGGGCTGCCGCCCTGGATCACGAAGTTGGGGGCAATGCGGTGGAAGGTCAGGCCGTTGTAATAGCCTTCACCGGCGCGGCGGGCAATGCGCACGGCGGTGAGCGGCGCGGCGTCGACTTCGAGCGAGATGTCGAAGAACCCGCGCCCGGCCATGTGGAAACGCAGGGCCTTGCCCCGCAGCGCGGTCACCGCCGCCGTGGTCACACCCGGACCGGTCAGCGGCTGCGGCGCGGCCGTGCGCGGCTTGCCCGTCCAGGCGGTCAGGATCTCCGCGGCCTTCGCGGCCACGGCCGGGTCGAAATCCTTGAGGTAGCCCTCGAGATTCGCGGCCTGCGAGACATCGCCGTAGGCCTGCAGCCGGTTGAGAATGGCCATCCGCGGGTCGCGCGAGGTGTCCTTGTGCTCCTTGGTGATGCGCCCCAGCGCGGTCACCAGCGGTGCGGTGGCCTTTGGCGCGTGCGCCGGGTCTTCGAGCGCGCGGACGGCGGTCAGCACCAGTTGATAGTCGCTCCGCGCCAGCGAATCGATCGCTGCCGCCACGGCCTCGGGACGCTTCTGTTCGACCAGCGCGGTGAGGGCGGCCTCGCGAACGTTGTCGGCCGAATCGCGCATCAGTTGGGTCAGCGTGTCGACGGCGCCCAGCACGCCGGCCGCGCGCGCGGCATACATCCGGACCTGCCACGTGGGATGGCCGGCGAACCGTGACAGCGCCTGGCGCGCCTCGTCTGGCTGCGTCCGGGCCAGCGAGACGAGCGCGTGCGCCGGCGCGTGCCACTGGCGCGGCTGCGTCGACAGCGTGTTCACGATGGACGCCAGATCCGAGGGGCCCTCGGCGGACGGGCAGCCGGCCCCCAGCTGATCGATCGCCTGGAGGCGCACGTGCGGGTCGGCGTCGTTCAGCGCCGCGCGCACCGGCGCGCACGACGTCTTCTGCAACTGGCGGCCCCAGCCGCGCAGCGCTTCCAACCGCACGCGCGGCTCCTTGTCCGCCATGCCGCGCTTCAGCAGCACGTCGCGATCGGTAATTGCGGCATCGCTGGCGGCGGCCGCCGCCGCGAAGCGGCGCACCTCGGCATCCACGTCGAGCAGGCCGCGTTCGACCACGGACCCTGTCGCCTGGTTGCCGGTGACCAGGGCGGCCATCGCGAGCCGGCGGGTCATCACCGAGCGCGGGTCGGCGGCCGGGCGCTGCGCGGTCGCCGCCCAGCGCAGCAGGTCCCAGGTCCGCGACCCCAGCGGCGCCAGCTTCTTCGCCCGCACCGTCCGCGCCAGCGACTCGAAGCCGCGCGCCGATCCAATCAGTGCCGCCGAGTCGACGTCGTTCAGCGAATCGGGCGACGGCAGGCCCGTGATCAGCACCAACTCGGCGGCTACTACCTGCTCGTTGGTGTCGTACGGCAATCGGCCGAGAGCCGCGGCAATCTCACCCCAGGGCTCCCACGTATTCAGGTCGGCATCGATCGCGGCCCGGTCGATCAGCAGCTTCTGGACCTCGACCACCGCCGCCGGGGTGCGCGCCATCTGGGCCAGGGCATTCGCGGCCTCGGCGCGAATGCCGACGCCGTCGCCGAGGGCCGGCGCGATCAACGGGATCATCGCCGGTCGTTCAAGCCGGCCGATGGCACGAATGGCGGTGCGCCGGCTGCCGCCCTTGAGTCCTTCCAGGAGCGGCGCCAGGCCGGCGTCGGTCGTCGGCCGCGCGTCCTCGGCCTGGAGCATCCGTTCCTGCAGCGACTGGGCGGCGGCGGGAGTAGCGAGACAGAGGAACGCGATTAGCAGTTTTCGCATCGTAGAAGACTCATGGAGCATCAAGAGGCCGGGAGAAAAGTCTACTCCTGATCCCCTGCCCTCCTGTTACCTGGTCGCCGAATACTCGAGCATCTGCGCGGTGAGATCGCACGGATACGAGATCCGCACGCCGGTGATCGCGCCCGAGCCGTCCGTCTCCGGCTCCAGCTTCGGCATCACAAAGCCGGTGTAGGACGGCAGCTTCAGGTGATCGACGCGCGCCACCACCTCGTCCCTGAGATCCGGGTCGAAGTGCACGCCGTAGGTTTCGAACAACTCGCGGGCCGCCTGGTAGTCGCCTTCCGACTTGATCCGCTGCACCTCGGCCAGCAGTCGCGCCACGCCCAATCGGAACGCGTCGCAGTCGGTGACGACGAAGTAGGTCTTGCCGTCACGGCGGCGCACGTCGATGGCCTTGGTGTTGGCCAGCAGCCAGTGCACGATCGCCTGCCGGTTGCGCATGTGATCTTCCTCGAGCTGCGCGCCGACTCGAACCCGGCGCAGTTGCACCAGCGCGTTGCGCGCATAGGCCTCGTATTCCGTCTGCACGACGGCCTGCTGCTCGTCGGCCGGCACCAGGCCAAGCGTCGCCAGGTAGGGGTCGGCGACGAAGTACAACGCCACCAGGTCCGCACGTGACTCTTCGAGCGCGGAGTACTGCTCTTTCAGCAGTTCCTGCGGCGTGACCTTGAGGTGATCGGCCATGCGGCCCGAGCCGTGCCCAAGCACTTCGTGAATCTCAGTCGTCAGCTCGCTCGCAAACGCGCCCCACTGCTTCGCCCGCGCCACCTCGGCATCGTCCCACGCGAACTCCTGCCGGAAGGTGTCGGGCAGGGCCTTTTCGTAGGCTTCGAGGGCGTTCGACAGCGACACCGACTTGCTGCCGTGCACCTCGCGAATGCGCTGGTCGTTCGGCAGGTTGACGCCAATCGGCGTGATCGGTCCCGACTCGCCAATCTCGATGACCACTTCGATCGCCATGGCCGACACGCCCTGCACCATGGGCTTGCGGTACCGCGGGTCGATTGGCAGGTGATCCTCGAACCACTGCGCGTGCGTGGCCAGCGCCTTGATCTTCTCCGTCCGCTCGTGGTTGGCGTAGTAGACCAGGGCCTCCCAGGCGCCCTTGATGCCGCGGGCGTCCATGTAGACCTCGATGAAGCCGTTCATGGTGTCAACCGCGGTGTCGCGGTTCTGCACCCAGGCAATGTCGAAGGCCTCGCGGTCGGCGTCTTCGCCGGTCTCGTAGAACCGGATCAGTGCCGCCAGCGCCCTGGCCAGCGCCGGCGGCGCAAACGGAATGGCGTTCTGAAGGTGACCGACGACGCGGCGGATCTGGGCGTCGTAGAGGCCACCGACCTTGTAGACCTCTTCGACGAGCACGCCGTCGCGCCTGGCCAGCCGGGAGTTCAAGGGATGCTTTTCGGTGAACCCTTCGAGATCGGCCATCGTGACGCCGTCGTACAGGTTGTTGGCGCTGGCCGCGAGAATGTCCTGGCCGTCGCCCGGCGTCTTGTTGGTGACCATCGGCTCGAAGTCGGGGTCGAAGAACATGCGCGCGTAGGTCTCGACACGGCCGGCAATCGTCTCGCCCTCGGCCAGCTTGAAGTCGGCGCCGTTGGCCGCGGCGATCGTCATGGCCTCGATCAGGCGGGCGCGGTCGAGATTCAGCAGGAACTTGCGCGCGGTCAGGTTGTTGTACGGGCCGGTATTCAGCCAGAACAACTTGGTGTAGCGGGTCAGCTCAGCCAGCGTTTCGGGCGGCACGCCCTGGGCGTGGCGCAGCACGCCTTCGAGCAGGCTGCGCATGCCCAGGTTGTGGCGATGGCGCTGGTCGTAATAGATGTCGCGGCCGGCAATGGCCGCCTGGTAGAGGTGCCAGACCAGGGTCTTCTCTTTGAGCGTCAGCGCGTCAAAGCCATCGGCATACAACTGGACGACGGCCGCGTCGTCGATCTGTTCGAGCAGGTACGGGCGTTCGGTAGTCATGCTAGATAGGGAGTGCGACAGTCTGACCATGGGTGGGCACCTCGACGTTCCAGGACAACTCGTTCTGGATGCGCGCCTTCAGTGCATCCTGGGCGATCGGCTCGCCGTGCACCAGGTAGGTCATTTTCGGGGCGCGTGGGAACGTCCGCAGCCATTTCACGATCTCCCCCGCGTCGGCGTGCGACGACATGCCGTTGATCTTGGCGATCCGCGCCCGCACCGGCACGTACTGACCATACATCTTGATGTGGTGCGCGCCTTCGATCAGCTGGCGGCCGCGGGTGCCCGCCGCCTGGAAGCCGACGAACAACACGGTGTTGCGTTCGTACGGTAGTTCGGCGAACAGGTGATGGACGACGCGGCCGCCGGTGGCCATGCCGCTCGAGGCGATGATGATGGCGGGACCCGGCGTCTGAACCAGTCGCTTGGATTCCTCGGCCGTCTCGACCGCGGTGAACCGCGGCGTCGCCCGGCGCATCGACGCCAGCTCCGGATCCAGCTCGCTCGCGCGGCGCTCGTAGTACTCGATCCCCTCGAGCGCCATCGGGCTGTCGACGTAGACCGGCAGCGTCGGAATGCGCCCCTGGTCTTCGAGCCGGTGCAGCCAGTACAGCAACTCTTCGACGCGGCCAATCGCAAACGCCGGGATGATCAGCTTGCCGCGCCGGGCCACGGTGTCTTGCACCACCGCCGCGAAGGCGGCGCCGTCGTCATCTGGCGGGTGCAGGCGATCGCCGTAGGTGGACTCGACGAGCAGCACGTCGGCATCGACACCTGGTGACGGGTCCGGCAGCACCGGGCGGCCGTAGCGGCCGAGGTCGCCGCCGAACAGGATGCGGCCACCGCCGTTGGAGCGCTGCGTGGCGAGGACGAACGACGATCCGAGCAGGTGCCCGGCGTTGATGAACTCGACATCGAGACGGTCGCTGACCTGTATCTTCTTCCCAAAGGGGCACGCCTGGAACCGGGCCAGCGCGGCCGTGGCGTCCTTCTCGGTATAGAGCGGCAGCGCCGGATGGTGCTTCGAGAAGCCGTGCTTGTTGGCATGGCGCGCGTCCTCTTCCTGGATGCGCGCGGCGTCGGGCAGGATCAGCTGCGACAGGTCGCGGGTGCCGCCGGTGCAGTAGACCTTGCCCTTGAAGCCTGAGGCGACCAGCCGCGGCAGCCAGCCGGTGTGATCCAGGTGGGCATGGGTGAGGACGACGGCGTGGATGGTGTCGGCCGGGACGGGAAAAGCCGACCAGTTGCGCAGCCGCAAGTCCTTGAGGCCCTGGAACAGGCCGCAGTCGAAGAGGACGCGATGCCCATCGATATCGAGCAGGTGCTTGGAACCGGTGACCGTGCGCGCGGCACCAAGAAACGTCAGTGAAGGCATCGTCGTATCATAGACAGCTATTGTCCCTAAAGCACTGCTTGCCTGTATTCCTGTTCTTCGTTGTCGTGTTTCTCGGCGTCGCGCCGGCGGCCCGGGCCCAGGGCCCGCGGCCCGAGATCAACGCCGTCCGCCTGCTCGACGCCGACACCATCGTCGTGGACGGTCTGCCGGACGAGGCGGTGTGGAAGCGGGCCACGCCGGCCACCAACTTCCTGCAGCGCGACCCCGACAACGGGGAGCCGGCCAGCGAGCGCACCGAGGTGCGGGTGGTCTTCGACGAGGACCGCATCATCCTCGGCGTCACGCTGTTTGATTCCGAGCCGGATCGGCTGCTCGGCAACCAGATGCAGCGCGACCAGCCGTTTTCGGCCGACGACCGGTTCATGTGGTCGATCGACACGTTTCTCGACGGCCGGTCGGGGTACTTCTTCGAGATCAACCCGTCGGGCGCCATGGGCGACGGCCTGATTACCGGCCCGACCGGGGGCGGCTTCGGCGGCGAGATGATCAAGTCGTGGGACGGCATCTGGATCGCGCGCGTGCGCCGCGGCAGCATCGGCTGGACCGCCGAGATCGAGATCCCGTTCAAGACGCTCAACTTCGATCCCAACACCACCGCCTGGGGCGCCAACTTCCAGCGCACGGTGAAGCGCAAGAACGAGGAAAGCCTGTGGACCGGCTGGCTGCGCAACGAGGGCCTGACGCGCATGTCGAACGCCGGCCGCGTCAACGGCATCCAGGACATCTCGCAGGGCCTGGGCCTGGACCTCAAGCCCTATGGGCTGGGCGCCGCCGGCAACGCGCCCGGGCGCGGCGACTCGGCGACGACCGGCGACGTTGATTTCGGCCTCGACGCGTTCTACAACGTCACGCCGGCGCTGAAGGCCAACTTCACGGTGAACACCGACTTCGCGGAGACCGAGGTCGACCAGCGGCGCACCAACCTGACCCGGTTTCCGTTGTTCTTTCCCGAGAAGCGCGAGTTCTTCCTCGACGGCGCCAACTTCTTTGCCTTTCCCACCGGCGACGACAGCCCGTTCTTCAGCCGCCGGATCGGCCTCAACGCCGGTGAGCCGCAGCCGATTCTCTACGGCGCGAAGCTGACCGGCCAGCTCGGCCGCCAGGACATCGGCTTCCTGCACGTCAGCACCAGCGAAGAGGATCCCAAGCAGGCCGGCGGCTCGCCGCTCAAGGGCGAAGACTTCACCGTTGCCCGCGTCAGGCGGCGGGTCGGCAGCCAGTCGAGCGCGGGCGTGCTCTACACCCGCCGGGCACCGCGCGATTCACTTGTCGATCCCCGGCACACCCTGGCCGCGGACGTGACCGTGGCAACGCCGAACTTCGTCGGCGGATCGGTCCTCGACTCCAACCTCTGGTACATCCACACCACCACACCGGATCGGCTTACGGAAGACGGCGAGTTGCCGCCGCCGGGCGGCAGCGATGCGTACGGCTGGAACGTCAGTGTCGACAAGGATCCGTGGGACGCCAGCGTTGGCTTCCAGGAGTACCAGGCGGCCTACGACGCCGCGGTCGGCTTCACGCCGCGCCGCAACTACCGCGCCTGGGACCCTCGGGTTGGCTGGTACCCGCGGCTCAACCAGCACCCCTGGATCCGCGGCTTCCGCTTCAACGCCAACATGGAGCTGAACCTGTCGCTCGACAACGAGCTGGTGGACCGCAACATTCACGTGACGCCGCTCGATATCGAGTTTCACACCGGCGACGGCATCGAGTTCGCCGTCTTCCGGCAGACGGAGCAGCTGGACGAAGACTTCGAGATCAACGACGGCGTGGTGCTGCCCCAGGGGCCGCGCTACGAGTGGACGCGCTACCAGGTCGAGGCCGAGTCGGCGCAGCACCGCAAGGTGTCGGCGAATGTGGAACTCTCGGTCGGCGATTTCTGGAGCGGCACCCGTCGCGAGGTCAACCTCGAGCTGAGCCTGCGCCCGCGGCCGGGCCTGCTGTTCCAGGTTGCCAGCGAGTACAACGAGGTTGACCTGCCCGAAGGCTCGTTCACCACTCGCCTCTATCGCTTCGACGCGCGCACGCAGTTCGGACCGTGGCTGTCGCTGACCAACAACGTGCAGTACGACTCGGAGAGCAGCGAGGTGGGATGGCAGCTGCGCTTCCGCTGGATCCAGAAGCCGGGCAACGACCTGTTCTTCATCTGGACGCAGAACTGGTTGGACGACACGGCCCGCGGCTTCCAGGCCCTCGACCGGCGCGGCGCCGCGAAGGTCGTCCGGACCTTCAGGTTTTAGCCACAGAGCACACAGAGGTCACAGAGAAGACAGTCAGGTGAAGACAGAGGCAGGGGCGCTGGAGGCCGGCCATTCGGCCGGCGCCAGGTCTGATGGCGAGCCGCGACAAAATGAGTCAGCGGGGGTTCTGGACGACTCATTTTTCGCGGTTCGCCATCAGACCCGCGGCGCGAAGCGCCGCCAGCGACCCTGCCGTGTCCTCTGTGTCTCTGTGATCTCTGTGGCTAAAGTACGTTCATCACAGCCGTGATGGCTTTGCCCACCATCTTGATGAGGGCCTCGATCACGGGCAGCAGATCTCCCCGTTCCATCACCGCCGCCGCCGTGACCGGATCGCTGATCAGCAACCACAACGACAGCGCCGCGACCGGCGCCAGCAAGAGGGCGCCGACGCTGACGGTGCTGAGCACACGCCCCCACAGGCGGCTCTTCGGGAGCTCCCGGCGGCGGTCGGTGTTGGGCTTCGTGAACGGCATTTTGCGACTGTGGCGTCCGGCTTCAGCCGGACCTCGAGTCCACCTTATAGCGAGGACCGTACCAACCGGTGTCCCCACTGTAAACACTTGCGGATAACTGCGTTACGGGATCGAGACGAACTTGGCGGCCGCTGGAGGTGTCCGTTTGTGGGACTGAAGTATCCTGTTCTGCATGTATGGAATGGTGATCGTCCGCTACCGCCGCCCTGTTGAAGAAGTGCTGGTCCACCAGGAAGCCCACCGGGCATTCCAGCGAAAACTCAAAGACGAGGGCACCATTCTCGCCGCCGGCCCCCACGAACCCCGCTTCGGCGGCATGTTCCTGGTGCGCGTGCCCGACGAGAACCCGCAGCAGGCGCTCGATGCGATTCGCGATGCCGACCCTTACTACCAGGCCGGCGTGGCGCAGTACGAACTGTTGTGCTGGAACGTCGTGATCGGGAAAGAGAACCTGGACAGGCTGTAAGGCGCCGAGCTCAAGAGACTTACAGGAGGTCAGGAGATGAAGAGTAACTCCTTACCTTCTGTCCTCCTGTTATTTGTCTTTCCGCTGCCTGATCCACTCGCCGAGGGTCCACGACGCGACCATCAGCGCGACGACTGCGAACAGCGCGATCAGCAGGGGCCGGCTCGCCACTACCCCTCTGACGCCGGCACGCGCACGGCCGATTGCGGTTTGCGCGGCCCGGTCAACTCGCTGACGATCATCCCGGCCACGAAGACAACGACGGCGCCGATCAGGTTGTGCCAGAGGAAGGCAATCGTCGTATTGACGGTGACGTAGCCGACCACGCTCATGCCGGTGATCAGGCCGACGAACGCACCGGTGCTGTTGGCGCGCTTCCAGCCAATCGCCAGCAGGAACACCCCCAGAATCGAACCGTAGAAGAACGATCCGAACCGGTTGACCACCTCGATCAGCGAGCCGAGCTCCGACGCCCAGATCGCGACAATCGACGCGAACACCGCCCAGAACAGCGTCGCCAGTTTCGACACCCACAACAGGTGCTTCTGGTCGCCATCGTCCCGCACCCAGCGGCGATAGAAGTCGATCACGGTGCTCGTCGAAAGCGCCGACAGTTCGCCGGCGACGGTCGACATCGCCGCCGCGAAGATCGCCGCCATCAGCAGGCCGATCAGGCCGACCGGCAGGTGCGTGACGACGAAGGTCGGAAACACGTAGTTGATGTCGTTGTACGACGAGTCGCCTGACACTTCCTTCACGAGCGCTACCGCCTCGTCGCGGATGCCCTGCACCTGCTGTTCCGCGGTGTTGAACACCTGCGCCCGCGCGGTCTTCGCGGCCGCGTCGCCGGCGCGCTGCGCTTCGGCCAATTGCTCGGCCGCCAGTTTTCGCGCGGCCACCGCCTCGCCGAACCTCTGCTCGATCGCCACGTACTCGCCGGCCCGCGCGCTCTCGCGGACCTGCTGGTCGTGCGCGCGATTGAACAGCATGGGCGGCGGCGTGAAGAGGTAGAACAGGAACATGAACACGCCGATGATCATGACCAGCGCCTGCAGCGGGATCTTCCAGTAGGCGCTCATGAACAGCGAGGTGCGAGCCTCGTCGATCGACTTGGCGGTCAGGTAGCGCTGCACCTGGCTCTGGTCGGTGCCGAAGTACGACAGGAACAGGAACAGGGCGCCCAGGGTGCCGGTCCAGAAGGTGTAACGGACGCTCGGGTCGGTCGAGAAATCAAACGCCTGCAGCCGGCCGGTGGTGCCGGCAATGTGCAGCGCCTCGCCGACGCTGACGTTGTCGGGCAGCCCCAGCATCAGCGCAATGCACGCCGCCGCCAGCCCAAACACGATCAAGTACATCTGCTTGACGTCGGTCCAGGCCACCGCCTGCACGCCGCCGAGCATGGTGTAGGCAGCGGTCGGCAGCGCCAGCAGCAGGCACGTCGTCGTCACGTCGAGGCCGAGCATCACCGACAGGACGACGGCCGGGGCCGAGATCACGACGCCGGTCGCCATGCCGCGCGAGAACAGGAACAACAGCGCCGTGAATGCCCGGGTCTTGGCGTCGAACCGCCGCTCGAGGAACTCGTAGGCCGTGAAAATGCGCGCGTGATGGAAGAACGGGACGAACGTGACGGCGATGATGATCATCGCGATCGGCAGCGCGTAGTACTGCTGCAGCAGGCTGATGCCCACGGCATAGCCCTGCCCGGTCGTGCCGATCATGGTGATGGCCGACAACTGCGTCGCCATCACCGACAGGCCGACCGCCCACCACGGCAGGCTGCGGCTGGCCAGGAAGTAGCCTTCGATTTCGTGGGTGTTCTTGCTGAGACGAATGCCGTCCCAGACGATCCAGGACAGGTAAACGGCGATGATCGTCCAGTCGAGTGCCGACATCAGCTGGTGAACACTGCCTGGAAGATGTAGAGGGTGGCGAGCGTCACCACCCACACGACGGTGACCTTGATGTAGGTGCGGCCCATCGGTGTCATAGCTGCATCACCCGTGCCTTGAGGTTGGCGTCGGCGCGATCGAGGGCCTCGCGCCGCAGCATCCAGCTTTCGCGATCGCTGTCGAGCAGCCGCCGCGAGACGCCGATGGCGCGGCCGGTCTCTTCGGGCGCCGGGCCGCCGTGGGTCTTGCGCACGTTCACGAAGTGCGCCGGGCTCAGGATTCGCTGCAGGTCGGCCTCCGCGTACTCGAGCGGCCGGCCGAGGATGGCGCTCGACGCGCTGCGCAGCGCGGCCGACAGCGACACCTGCGGATCCTCGGTGTAGGCCTTGAGCAACAGCGCGGCAATCGCGTGCGCCGAGCGGAACGGCAGGTTGTGATCGCGCACCAGGGTGTCGGCCAGCTCGGTCATGGTGGTGCCGCCGTGCGAGGCGCGCGCCGCCAGGTGCTCGACGTTGAAGTCGGCCAGCCGCATGGCCGCCGCCACCAGCGTCACCATCCGGATGGCATCCCCGAACATCGACGCGACCAGCGGCTGCAAGTCGTCCTCGGTATCGACGATGTCGCCGAAGGGCGTGTTGTGGACGGTGGTGGTGATGGCCTGCGCCTGGCCGACGGCCTTGCTGCCGATGGCCCGCGCATGCTCGAGCGCGACCGGGTTGCGCTTCTGCGGCATGATGCTGCTGCCCTGCACGAAGCCGTCGCTCAGGCGCAGGTAGCCGAACTCCATCGTGCACCACAGCAGGAAGTCCTGGATGACGCGGCCAAGGCCGACAATCAGGATGCTGGTGGCGCCGACGCTTTCGAGCAGGTAGTCAACCGTGGCGATGCTGCCATAGGTGTTGCCGGTCGGGCCGCTGAAGCCGAGCAACTCGCTGGTGCGGTTGCGGTCGATCGGGAAGCCGGTGCCGGTAATGGCGCAGGCGCCGAGCGGGTTGCGATTGGTCGACTCGTACGCCGCCGCCAGGCGCGCGGTGTCGCGCTCGAGCTGCTCGATCACGGCGAGCAGGTAATGGGCGATGGTTGACGGCTGCGCCGGCTGGGTGTGGGTGTGCGCGCCGTAGACGGTGTCTTTGTGGCGCTCGGCCAGCACCAGCAGCGACTCGCGCAGATCCAGGGTCGCCGCCGCGATGGCGGCGATGAACTCCCGCTGCCGGATCCGGTACATCGTCATGTCGATGTCGTTGCGGCTGCGCGCGGTGTGCAGCCGGCCGGCGACATCCTCGTCGCACGCCTGCTTGATCAGGCGCTCGATGTAGAAGAACAGGTCTTCGTAGGTGCCGTCGTAGAGCACCTGCCGAACGCTGTCGACCGAAATGCCGTCGAGCGCCACCCGCAGCGCGCGGGCGTCGTCCCGGGTGACGATGCCCTGCTCGGCCAGCATCACCAGGTGGGCGTAGTTGATCGACATCAAGGGCGTGAGCAGCAGCTCCTTGGCGTCTTCGAAGTTCTCGTTGAGCACGTTGGCGACGTACTCGGGGGCAAATCTCATTACTAGCAGTATATTGCGGGTCATGAAGCCACGACCCTTCTCCGGCGCGCTCTTCCTGGTGCTCGCCTTGACCGCCGCGGGCAGCGGCCCGACCGCCGCCCAGGGGACGGCGACCACCCTGCAGGTAGCCGGGCTGAACCAGCCGGTGGAGATCCTGCGCGACCGCTGGGGCATCAATCACATCTACGCCCAGGACGAGGCCGACCTGTTCTTCGCCCAGGGCTACGCCGCGGCGAAGGACCGGCTGTTCCAGTTCGAGATGTGGCGCCGGCAGGCCACCGGCACCGTCGCCGAGATCCTCGGCCCCCGCGAACTGCGCCGCGACCAGGGGGCGCGGCTACACATGTTCCGCGGTGATCTCGACGAGGAGCTGAACCGGTATCACCCTCGTGGCAAGGCAATCATCGAGTCCTACGTCCGGGGCGTCAATGCCTACATCGCCGAGACGACGGCGAATCCGGCGCTGCTGCCGCTGGAGTTCAGGATGCTCGGCATCAAGCCGGGCGCGTGGACCCCGGCCGTGGTCATTTCCCGGCACCAGGCGCTGGCATCGAACGCCGGCGAGGAGGTGCGCTCCATGCGCACCATCAAGACCGTCGGCATCGAGCAGGCGCGGGAGCTGCTCTACTTCCAGGGCGGTGAACCGCGCTTCGAACTGGATCCGGCGATTGATCCGAAGACCTTTCCGGACAACGTCCTGGAGCTCTACAGCGCGTTCCGGGCCGGCATCCAGTTCCGGCGCGAGGATGTGCTGCCAGAGTATCGCGGGGCCGCGCCGCAGGCTGGCCTGCAGCCTCAACTCGGTGGAGGCAACCCTTCAGGGTTGCCGGACGCCGCCGATCCCGCCGGCCCCTCGAATCTCGACGCCGACGCGCGCGACATCGGCTCGAACAACTGGGTGGTCTCGGGTTCACGCACGTTCAGCACCAAGCCGATCCTGGCCAACGATCCCCATCGCGTGATCGGCGCCCCGTCGCTGCGCTACTGGGTGCACCTGGTGGCCCCGGGGTGGAACGTGATCGGCGGGGGCGAGCCGGTGCTGCCCGGCGTGTCGATTGGCCACAACGAGCATGGCGCGTGGGGCCTGACCATCTTCGGACAGGACTCGGAAGACTTGTACGTCTACGACGTCAACCCGGCAAACGCGAACGAGTACCGCTACCAGGACGGCTGGGAAGCGATGCGAGTGGTCACCGACACCATTGCCGCCAAGGGCGCGAAGCCGGCGCGGGTTGAACTGAAATACACGCGCCACGGGCCGGTGATCTTCGAGGACCGCCGCAATCGCAAGGCCTACGCACTGCGCGCCGGCTGGATGGAGCCGGGCGGCGCGCCCTACCTCGCCAGCCTCAGGATGAACCAGGCCACCAGCTGGACCGAGTTCCGCGAAGCCTGCACGTTCAGCCGCATGCCGTCCGAGAACATGGTGTGGGTCGATCGCAGCGGCACCATCGGCTGGCAGGCGGTCGGCATCCAGCCCATCCGCCGCAACTGGGGCGGCCTGCTGCCGGTGCCGGGCGACGGACGCTACGAATGGGATGGCTACCTGCCGATCGCCGAGCTGCCGTCGGAGACCAATCCGGCCCGCGGCTTCATTGCCACCGCCAACAACTACCTGTTACCCGACAACTACCCGCACAAGAACCTGCTGCACGTCACCAACTGGGCCGATGCCTTCCGCGCCTCGCGCATCAACGAAGTGCTCGGCTCCGGCCGCATGTTCAGCGTGGCCGAGATGACGCGGCTGCAGAACGACGACCTCTCGGTGGTGGCGCGGGCGCTGACGCCGCTCCTGCGCGGTGTGCCCATGAGCGGCGCGGCGGGCGTCAAGGCCCGAGACCTGCTCGCCACGTGGGACTTCGTCCTCGACCGCGACTCGGTGCCGGCCGGAGTCTATGCCATGTGGCAGCGGCGCGTGCTCGCCAACGTCCGGGACGTGATTGTGCCCGAAGCCTTGCGCAAGGCGGGCCTGGGGCAAGTGTCCACAAAGCGGCTGATCGACTTCCTGCATGCTCCCGACGGACGGTTCGGCGCCGATCCGACCGCCGGACGCGACGCGCTGCTGGCGCGAAGCCTGGACGAGGCCGTGACTGAACTCACGAAGCGGTTTGGTCCAGAGATGCAGGGCTGGCGGTACGGTCAGGAGCGCTATCACCACGCCCTGCTGCGGCACCCGCTGTCGTCGGTCGTCAACGATGCCACTCGCGGCCAGCTCGAAGCCGGGCCGGTGCCCAGGGGCGGTGACGGCATGACCGTGAGCGCGACCGGCAACGGCGACAACCAGGCCGCCGGCGGCTCGCTCAAGATCATCGCCGACACCGACGACTGGGACAATTCGGTGGGGATCAACACACCGGGGCAGTCAGGCGATCCCGGTAGCGCGCATTACCGCGACCTGTTCGAGCTGTGGGCACAGGGCAAGTACTTCCCCATTGCCTATTCACGCAAGAAAGTCGAGTCTGTGACGGAGAGCGTCACCCAGCTGACGCCAGGCCAACAGAAATAAACAAGAGATCAAAGATAAGAAGCCAAACATTTGATCTCTCTTTGACTCTTGATCTCCTGTTGATTGGGTCAGATCGCGACGGAGTAGCGTTCGCGCAGAATCCCCAGGTGATGCTGCGCGTGCCCGGGGATGATCCAGCAGATGGCGCGGCCCGACACCGGGTTGTTGTTGGCAATGCCGATGTTGCCGACCGCCGCCTCGTCCAGCGATTCGACCAGGCTGATGGTGGAACGGCGCACGGCAATCAGCTCGTCGGCGACGTCGGCCAGCCGGCGGCGGCCGTGGGGCGCCACTTCGGCCCAGGCATTCTCGTCGAAGCCGGCAAGCGCCGTCTTGTCGGCGCGGGCAATGCGCAGCAGGCGATAGCTGAACACGCGCTCGGCGTCGGCCAGGTGGCCGACCAGCTCCTTGACGTTCCACTTGCCGGCGGCGTAACGATAGTCGCCGGCGGTTTCGGGCAGGCCGCGCAGGGTCTCGAACGCCGCGATCTGATCAACCATCATGGCGACAGGCCCGCCGTCCGACACCTTGGCGATGTAACCGGCATAAAACGGCGCGAACTCGGTCTCGGCAGGGGCGGCTATGGTCATGGGGCACTCCTTCGGGCTTAGAGGTCTTGGGGTCTTGGGGTCCTCGGTGGAGGCAACCCTTTAGGGTTGCCTGGCCAGCGGCACAAGTATTTCGGACAAGGCTTCAAGGGTTTTGACGCCGTGCACGTCGGAAGGTAACTGCGGCACGCGCACCCGCGAATAGCCGGCGAACCGGCGGTCGATCTCGTCGAGGTAGACCACTTCCTGGGCGTGCCGTGACTGCAGGAACGGATCGGGGCTCGCCGCCGGCAGTATACGGTTCACGACCAGGCCGCCAATGGTGACGCCAGCCTCGTTCAGCTGCTCAATGGCGCGGGCGGTCTCCTCGATCGGCAGCCGTTCGGCCACCAGCACCAGGATGAAGGCGCTGACCCGCGGGCTGAGCAGGCGGGCGCGGAACTCGCGCAGCCCTTCGAGCCGGCCGGTCAGCGAAATCATCACGGGGTCGGTCTTATCGTCCTGCTCGATCCCCAACATGGCCTGTCGCGAGCGCGACAGCGCGCGAATCCAGGCCTCCATCAGTTCAGGCATCCGGATCAGCCGCAGCGTGTGACCGGTCGGCGCGGTGTCGAAGATGATCAGGTCGAATCGATCGTCCTCACCTCGAATCAGGCCGCCAATACGGTCGAACAGCGCCATCTCCTCGGCGCCGGGCATGCTGGCCGCCAGGTCGATCTGCTTGTTGGCTTCCTTCAGGATGTGATGCCCGAACAAGCCCTGGATCTGTTCCTTGACGTTCGCTACGTAGCGCCGCGACTCAATCGCGCCGTCGATCTCGAGGCCCCACAGGTTGGGCAGCAACTCGACCGGCTCGGGCCCAATCTCGCGCTCGAAGATGTCGGAGGTCGAGTGCGCCGGGTCGGTCGACACCAGCAACACGCGCTTGCCGGCGTGACTGGCCGCCAGCGCCGTCGCCGACGCGCTGGTCGTCTTGCCGACGCCACCCTTGCCGCCGAAGAAAAGGACTTTCTTGTCGAGCAACCGGTTCATGACGGGCCAACAACACCAGACGGGGCGGCACCACGGGACGGGGCGGCACCACGGGACGGGGGGACACCACGGGACGGGGCAGAGAAACCAGACGGGACGGCACCACGAGACGGGGTAACGCACAGTGGCGGGGCGGAGCACACTGACGGGGAAATTTCCATCTGAGCCATCTGCGTCATCTGCGGCCCTGGATGTAATCCGACTGTGTCATCTGCGGCCCTGGGTCTTTGTGGCGGCATCGGTGTCAGCAGCATGGCAGGTTCCCGAGCGGCGAGCGTTCCATCCCCATCCGCTTGTGCCAGACGTGAAACTGCTCGAGCAGGTAGGGATAGACGTCGAGAAGATACAGCGTGGCCGGGTTCGGGAGACCGACTATTTCCATGTAGCAGAGCAGCAGGAACATGTCGTTCAGCTCTGCCGCCTGCATCCGCAGCTCCCGCTCGTAGGCGCCGTAGGCGGCGCCGTGGAAGAAGTCGCGGAGGTTCTGGCGGATCGACACCACCCGATCATAGCCGGGAGGGCACCTCTTGTCGGGAGGGAACTGCTGGTCGGGAGGGAACTTCTTGTCGGGAGGGTGTTGCTGGTCGGGAAGGTGCTGCAGGTCCCGACAAGAAGTGCCCTCCCGACAAGAAGTGCCCTCCCGACAAGGAGTGCCCTCCCGGCAGGCTCCTACATATTGAGCCAGTAGGAGAACTTCACCAGGAACACGTTGTGGCTGGGCGCCGAGAACACCCCGCCGAAGTCGCGGCGGAAGCGGAAGTCGCCGTATTCCTGGT
>JBFWUK010000012.1:135274-164643 GCA_050247355.1 Vicinamibacterales bacterium
AGTGCCCTCCCGGCAGGCTCCTACATATTGAGCCAGTAGGAGAACTTCACCAGGAACACGTTGTGGCTGGGCGCCGAGAACACCCCGCCGAAGTCGCGGCGGAAGCGGAAGTCGCCGTATTCCTGGTCTTCCGACTTGCCCTGCTGCCACACCAGGAACAGCGCCGAACCCGGCTTGTACTCCCAGCGCAGCACGTTGGTGGTTCGGAACGAGCGGATGTTGAAGTCGGCGCTGCCGTCGTAGGTCACCGGGCGGTAGCGGTCGGCGTAGTTCGCCGCGCGGCCGTCAACCAGCTCCTTGAAGTTGGTGTACTCGCCGGCCGACACGAAGGGCTCGGCGTAGACCTGCAGCGACAGGTTCGGCGTCATCGTGTAGTTGAAGCGCGTGTTGAACGACATGGTCCGCTGGTTGATGCGGCCAAACACGTAGCGGGTCGTGCCGTTGTCGAGCTCCTCGTTCTCGACCCACTGCGAATCGTCCTTGTTGATGCTGTAGCGGACGCTCATGTTGAGCGACATGGACGACGAAGCGCGCCAGTTGAAGCCCGGGCCAAAGCCGTGGCGCACCGAGTTGAAGCGGTCGCCGCCGTGATCGCCGTTGTAGTAGAACGACAGGCTCTTGCGGTTATCGGTGTTGGCGTAATACCAGAGGCTCTTGCCGGGATTGCCCAGCACGCCGGGGCCGCCGCGCGTGGTGCGGTCGCGGAACGGCGCGGCATCGACGTTGAAACCGGCGCCGATGCTGTAGTAGTTGGTGAACGTCCAGTGCGAGTTGATGTTGCCGCCGGAATACAACCGGTCGCCGCCAAAGTTCCATGCCGCCCACTGGTTGAGGTTGAAGTTGCGGGTGCGCACGTACTTGCCGGGCGTGAAGTTGCGCCACTGGAACCAGTTGTTCACGGTCTTCTCGTCGGCGCGCCGCATGAAGCCGAGGTCGTTGCTGTCGAAGCCGGGACTCTTGAAGCCGAAGTTCGAGCTGAAGCGCGTCCGCTCGCCGGAGATCTTGCCGAAGCCCACTGCGCCGGCGTGGCCGCGCAGGGTCGTCTGGTCGACGTCGAGCTCGACGTAATCGGCGTCGGGCCGCTGGAAGCTGTGGACCGTGTTCTCCTGCAGGCGGGTGATGGCTTCGGCGCTGCCCTTGATGTGACTGCCGGCCCAGTAGCCGGTGATGCTGTACATCGGCGAGAACCGGATGTCGTAGTCGATGCCGCCGGCCAGCGCGTTCTTCGACAGGAACGACACTTCGTCATCGAGCTGGCGATTGGTGGAGGTGGTCATGAAGCCAATCGACGACTGGTTCCTGAACTCCTTGCGGGCGCGCAGCACCGTGTAGCCGGTCAGCGGTTCGACGGTCTGGTCGCGGCGGCCGGCCAGGCCGAGGCCGGCAATCTCCGCGTCTTCGCGCGCGGTGACCGCGGTCAGCGCGCCCAGCGAGAAGCCGGCGAGCCGGCCGGTCAGCTTGGCGGCGCCGATGATGGTCGCCGAATCGGGCGCCTTCGAGAACTCGTCGTCGCCGGTGTCGGCCGACCCCTGCGGCGCGCGGCCGATGCGGCGCGAATAGAACAAGCCGGTGCAATTGCCGTCGTTGCAGTCCATGTTGAAGCGGAAGGTGCCCGACCCCTCGACGAAGAACGGGCGGCGCTCTGGGAAGAACGTCTCGAAGGCGTCGAGATTGACGACGGCGGGATCGGCTTCGACCTGGCCGAAGTCCGGATTGGCGGTCGCCGTGAGGGTGAGGCCGGGCGTGACGGCGTACTTCATGTCGAGACCGAAGGTCGCGCCGGGGTCGGTCGCCGGATTCAGCGAGTCGCCGTCATCCACCGGTTGCGTGTCGATCTTGCCGACGGTGTACGGCAGCAGCTCGAACTTCCTCGGCGTGCCCGCCATTCTCAAGCCGCGCATCTCGCCGAACTGCGAGACGAAGCCGTTGGCGTTGCGCGACAACAGCGGCCAGCTCGAGGTCTCGGCCAGGCGGCCGACCTCGCGGATCACCGCGAAGCCGACGGCGTCGCCGGCCAGCGTGTTGAACCGCAACTGCGAGAACGGAATCCGGAACTCCGCGCTCCAGCCGCTGGCGTCCTTGATCACCTCGACGTCCCACACGGCATCCCAACTGTCGTCGCTGTTGCCGTCGTTGAAGTAGTAGCGATCGGTCTTCACGCCAACCGGGTTGACGCCGAACTCGTAGGCGGAACGCTTGTCGAAATACGAGTCGATGACAATGCGAATCCAGTCCGACGGCGAGCGCTGGTCGCGGCGGGTGAGAATGCCGACCAGCTGCGCGGCATCGGTGTCGAAGGCGCGGACCGCGACGTAGACGGCGTCGGCGTCGTAGGCGACGCGCGCCTCGGTGCGCATCGACGGCGCCTGGCCTTCGGCCGGGTCGCGCTGCACGAATTCGTTGATCACCGGCGCCTGCTGCCAGATCTCCTCGTTCAGCTTGCCGTCGACCAGAATCGGGCCGTTTGCCGGCACGGCTATCGCCTCGATCGCGAGCGTGGCGCGGCGCTCGTTGGCCGCCATGGCCACTGTGGGTACGAGGAGAACAAGGGCGGCGAACAGGCCGCGACAAATGGGGTGCATAGCCACCGTGAATAGACGGAATCTGGCGGGGAAAGGTTGGGACGAAGGCCGGGGCGGCGTCTCCTGGATGGCCGGCACACCCAGGAAACGCGCCCGTTTATTCAGTAACTGTCTACTTTCAACTTCCTATTGGCCGGTCCAGGCCGCCAGCCGCGCCTTCTGTTCGGCGGTTGCGGTCGGCGACACCTCGAGACGCCAGGCGCGTCCGGGATCGGCGCCGAGGGTGAGCTCGAGCCGCGTCAACTTGTCACGCCGTGCAACCAGCACCACGACCTTGTCGCCGGGCTTGTATTGATCGAGCCGCGCCGCCAACCCATCCGCCCGCACGCGGACATCGTCGATCGCCAGGATCTCATCATCAACGTTGAGACCGGCCTCGATGGCCGGGGTGCCGCGGCGGACCGACGTCACGACCAGGCGGCCGCCGTCGCTGCGGGTGCCGCCGCCGATGTAGGCGCGCGCGTTGCGGGTGTCAACGGGACGGAAGCGGAGTCCGTAGAAATCGAGCGCCTCGGAGTAGTCCAGTTCATCGGTCGACTCGGCGGCGCTGGCGAACCAGCCCTTGAGGTCGGTGCCAGCGGCCTCGCTCATCACTGCGTAGAACTGGTTGGGCGTGAAGCCCTTGTCGCCCGAGTAGCGCTGCATGGCCCACTGCATGCCGGTATCGAGCGACCGCGCGCCGGCCGTGGCCTTGCGGATCTTGGCGTCGAGCAGGAAGGCCAGGACCGCGCCCTTTGGATAGTAGTTGACGCTGGTGTTGGCCGTGTTCTCGTCGGGGCGGTACTGCTTGATCCAGGTGTCGTACGACGACATGTTGAGCGGCGTGACCAGCCGGCCGGGCGTGGTCTGCACGGCTTCGATGGAATTGGAGAGGCCGTCGAGGAACTCTTCGCGCGTGGCCAGGCCGGCGCGCCGCGGCAGCACTTCGGAGTAGTAATCGGTGAAGCCTTCGGCGACCCAGAGCGTCTTGACGTAGTTCTCGTTCTCGTAGTCGAACGGCCCGAGTTCCACCGGCCGCAGCCGCTTGATGTTCCAGGCGTGGAAGAATTCGTGCGCCACCAGGCCCAGCCAACCCTGGTAGGCGCGGTGGGTGCGGGTGGTGTAACGCCCCGACATGGTCAGGAAGCTGTTCTTGTGTTCGAGACCGCCGCCGGTTTCGACCACCATGTTGAGGAAGTAGTAGTGGGGATACGGCAGCGGGCCCATCACGTCGCGGGCCTGCTCGACGATCTTCTTGACGTCGGCGGCGGCGCGGTCGGCGTCGAAGAGCGACGGGTCGCCTTCGAGCACCAGCGCGTGCTTCTTGCCGTCGACGGTGAACTCGCGAACGACCGGGTTGCCGATGATGATCGGGCTGTCGACCAGCGTGTCGAAGTCGTCGGCGCGGAAGGTGTTGGCGGCACCGGCCACCGGCATCAGCGCGGTCTGCACGCCCTTCCAGGCCGCCGGCAGTTCCACCTTCACTTCGTGCGGCCGCTTGCCGCCATCGGGCAGCGTCACGAAGGTGGGCGCGCCGTTCAGCATGGCAAAGCCGGCCTCGACCCAGTTGTTGCGGACCGTCATCTCGCGGCTGTAGACCTTGTAGCGGAACGTGACCGTGCGGGCGCCGCCGGTCGCGATCTTCCAGCGGTTCTTGCGTGACTTCTCCACGGCCAGCGCGGCGGCGCCGTTGGCGGCGGTGACGGCCTCGACGTGCCGCTCGTACTCGCGGATCAGGTACGAGCCCGGCGTCCAGGTGGCCATGTAGACCTCGACGTCGGGCCGGCCGGCGGTGGGAATGGTGGCTTCCACCTCGACGTAGTGGGTGTGCGGCGCGGGAAAGCGCAGGGTGTAGCGAATGGGCTCGAGGGCCTGGGCGCCGAGTGAACTGGCGGTGGACAGGGCAAGCGCGAGCGCGCACATGAAGGCGGCAAGAGGGGAACGGCTCATGATGGCTGTATTGTACAAGCCCTCAAGCCCCTAAAGCCCCTAAGCCCCTAGTCCCTAGGCCCTATAGAATCACTCTGTGCGCTGGACCGACCACAAGACGGTGGGGCTGCAGTATGGCCTGACCGCCCTCTTCTTCCTTCTGGTCGGGTTTCTCCTGATGATCCTGATGCGCTGGCAACTGGCCTGGCCGGGCCAGCCGCTGCCGGCGTGGCTGACGCCGATGCTCGGCGAGGCCAATGCGCCCGGCGGCATCATGCTGCCCGAGTTCTACAACCAGCTCGTCGCCATGCACGGGTCCGTAATGGTGTTTCTCGCCGTGGTGCCGCTGGCCGCCTCAGCGTTCGGCATCTACGTCGTCCCGCTACAGATCGGAGCCAACCGCATGGCGTTCCCCCGGCTCGGTGCGCTCAGCTATTGGCTGTACCTCGCCGGCGGCCTGGTCATGCTGGCGAGTTTCTTCGTCGAGGGCGGCGCGGCTAATTCGGGCTGGACGTCGTACGCACCGCTCGCGGTGATCGCCACCCCGGGCCAGAACTACTGGCTTGCCGGCATCTTCCTGATCGGCCTGTCGTCCATGCTCGCCGCCATCAATATGCTGGTCACCATCGTGCAGGGCCGGGCGCCGGGCATGACGTGGATGAAACTGCCCTTCTTCGTCTGGTCGCAGCTCGTCACGGCGCTGTTGTTGCTGCTGGCGTTCCCGGCGCTGCAGGCGGCGGCCATTCTGCAGTTCATGGATCGCGTGGCCGGCACCAGCTTCTTCATGCCGAGCGGCCTGGTGATTGGCGGCGTGCCGCTGCAGGGGGTGATGGGCGGCGGCAACCCGCTGCTGTGGCAGCACCTGTTCTGGTTCCTGGCCCACCCCGAGGTCTACGTGCTGATCCTGCCGGCCATGGGCATCGTCGCCGAGGTCATCACCGTCAATGCGCGCCGGCCGCTCTGGGGCTACGGCCTGATGGTGGGGGCGGTGCTGTTCATGGGCGGCATGTCGATGGTGGTGTGGGCCCATCACATGTTCCTGAGCGGCATGGGCACCTCGCTCGGCACGTTCTTCCAGGTCACGACGATGATCATCTCTATACCGTCGGTGATCCTGATCTCGTCGCTGGTGATGTCGTTGTGGGGCGGATCGATCCGCTTCACCACGCCAATGCTGTTTGCGCTGGCGTTCCTGCCGATGTTCGGCATCGGCGGACTGACCGGCCTGCCGCTCGGCCTGGCCGCCAGCGATGTCACCCTGCACGACACTTACTACGTCGTCGCGCACTTCCACTACCTGGTGGCGCCGGGCACGGTGTTCGCGCTCTTTGCCGGTATCTACCACTGGTTCCCGCGCATCACCGGCCGCATGCTCGACGAGCGGCTGGGCAAGATTCACTTCTGGGGATCGCTGGTGTGCATGAACCTGATCTTCATGCCGATGTTCGCGGTGGGCCTGATGGGCGTAAACCGCCGGCTGTACGACGCCGGCGCCAGCTACGCGCTGGCGCAGCCGACGCTGCAGTGGCAGACACACATGACCTATGCCGCGATCCTGCTGGGCGTGTTTCAACTGCCCTTCCTCTGGAACCTCGCAACTTCTGCGTACAAAAATGGTGGATTGGGGCCAGGCCCCCGGAATCACCACTTCAACCCATGGGGCGCTAGAACACTCGAATGGGCCGGAAACGGTGGTTCTGGGACGGGCAATGGTGATTCCGGGGGCCTGGCCCCGATTATCCATTCGGGAGTTCGGGTGGATACGGGGACGACGGTCGCCAGGCTGGGGTCATGGTTGTTTCTGGCCTCATCGACCATGTTCTTCGGATCGCTGTTTTCGGCGTACGTCATGCTGCGAGCCGGCTCGCTCGAGTGGCCGCCGCCGGTCGGCTTGTTCCCGTGGCTCGAAACCGCGCTGCTGGTCGGCGCCGCCGCCGCCTTCGGAACCGAACGTATCCGCCTGATCAGTGCCCACGCGCTGGGCCTGGCGTTCGTCGCCGTGAAGCTGCTGAACGACCTGGTGATGATCCGGAAAGGCCTGATTCCGTCGGCCACGCTGCAGCTGGCGTGCTGGTTCACGCTCGGCGCTGTTCACGCCGTCTACGTGTTTGCCGGCGCCATGTTCACCGGGTGGCTGGCGGGACCGGCATTTCAGATGAAGGCCGACGATCGCCAGCGTTGGCTGGCGCGTATCGAGGCAACGCATCGCTATTGGATCTTCCTGGCCCTGCTCTGGCTGATCATCGTCGGTGGCTTCCATGTGGTGTGACCAATCATGAGCTGCCCCCTTTGCGGTCCGTCTGAAAGCGCCGCCATTGCGGCCGGCGTCCGCGCCGGCGTGGGCACGCTGATCTTCGTCACCACGATCGTGGTCGCGGTGCTCGCGCGCTTCGCCTGGCGGCTGTGGACCCTCCGCGAGCGCAACTCATGATCGAACGCTGGCTGCCCACCGCCGCTTCGGCTCATGCAGCAATGCTGGATGCCGTGCTGCTTGGCATCCACTGGCACATGCTGCTGATCTTCTGCGCCTGGCTGGCGCTGTTCGCCGTCATCCTGATCAGGTTCCGCAGCGGCGCCAACCCCGAGGCGCGCCAGGCCGGCGCCGGCGGCTGGTGGCCGTTCATCGCCATCGCCGCGGTGATCGTGGGCGATGTCTTTATCCTCGCCACGCAGGCGCTGCCGGCGTGGTCGGCGCGGGTCGCGCCGCCACCCGCGACCGCCACACCCGTCGAGGTCCGCATCACCAGCGAGCAGTTCGCCTGGAACATCCACTACCCCGGTCCCGACGGCGTGTTCGGGCGGACCGACAGTTCGCTGATCAGCGCCTCAAACCCGGTCGGCGTCGATCGCGACGACCCGGCGGCGAAAGACGACATCGCGCTGCTGAACATCCTCACGCTTCCGGTGGATCGGGTGGCCGTCATCCAGCTTTCGAGCCGCGACGTGGTCCATAGCTTCACCCTGAACGAGATGCGCGTGAAGCAGGATGCGGTGCCCGGCATGACCACCCGCACGTGGTTCACGCCAACGATGACGGGGGACTGGGAGATTGCCTGCTCGCAACTGTGCGGCCTGGGCCACTACCGCATGCGCGGAGAGCTACACGTGGTCACCGCCGACGGCTGGGAAGCGTGGATGAAGGACGAACTGGCGCGGTTGGCGCGTTGATGTTGTCCGCCTAACCACCTTCGCCACGCTGGCTACGGTGGTCAAGAAGGCGGACTCTACTTTATGACGGAGTCTACTTCTCTATAGGTTCGCCTCTCGAGACCCATTCGTCCCAGCCGCCCTTGAGCGCCTTGGCGCCGGGGATGCCCTTCGCGGCCAGGTCGACGGCCGCGCGCGCGGCGGTCATCTCGTTGGTGCAGGCGCAATACGCCACGATCGTTCTCTTCTCGCCGGCAAAGCGGCCGGCTTCACCCATGATGTGGGTGTAGTCGATGTTGATCGCGCCGGGAATGCGGCCCTTTGCAAACGCGCCTGGCTCGCGGACGTCGAGCACGACGACGGCCTTCTGTTCCATCAATACCTTGAGCTCATCGATCGTGATCCGCGGCACGGCGCGGATCGCCTGTTCCCCCGTCGAGACGGTGGGCCAGGCCAAGCCCGCGAACAGGATGATGGCAGCGATTACTGCGGTCTTTGCGAGTTGAGCCATGATTCCCTGAACTTTCGCTGATCGGCGGTCAGCGTGCCGCCGGTCGACTCGACGGTCACGATCTCTATGCGCGGGTCCTCGTCGAAGGTGATGGTGCCGTTCACCACCTCGCCGCTGCGACGCACGAACCTGAGCGGCACGGCCGCACCCGGCTTCTGCTTCGCCATGACCTCTTCGAACGCCGCCATCGAGGTCAGCGCCACGCCGCCGAGATTCGTCAGCTGATCGTCTTGCGCGACGCCTGCCTTATAAAGCGGCGACTGCCAGGGCACCAGGCTGCCCACGCGCAGCGCGCTGCCACCAGCCTGCAACTGCACCTGCCCGGCGAACGCCTTGCCGGCCGCCCGCTTGCGAAACACCAGCCCGGCCCGGTTCAGCAGCGGAGCGAAGTCCACCACCTCGCGTCCCTCCACGAACTTGCCGAAGAAGTCGTTGGCGAACCCGCGATCGCCAGCCACCTTGGCCAGCGACTCTTTCAGGCCGCTCACGGTGTACGGCGTGCTCACCTTGCCCGGTGTCTTCTGGCCGGGCCGCCCGAACTCGGTCCAGAGCGCCCTCATGAACTGGTCGCCGGTCACCTGGGCGTTGGAGCGGTCGCGCAGCGACAGGTCGAGGCCAAGGCCAATCACCGACCCGTAGGTGTAATACGAGATGAAGAGGTTCGGAAAGGCCGTGCGATCGATCGCCGCCGCGGCGTCCACGAACGGCGCCATGCGGCTCATGTCCACGGGACTGCGGAACTGGCGCCCGGGGCCCAAGGTCACCGCGTTGATCGAGCCGGCCAGCTCGCCGAGCAGCGCCTCGAGCGGCAGCAGGCCAGCGCGATGCAGGATCAGGCTGTCGAAGTAACTGGTGAAGCCCTCGCCGAGCCACAGGTCGTCGCTCATGTCGGCGTTCTCGAAGTCGAACGGCTCGACGCCCGCCGAGCGCAGGCGCTCCATGTTCCAGGCGTGGAAGAACTCGTGCGAGACCGTGCCGAGAATGCCCTGGCGCTGTCCCGGATTGCGCAGCGCCCCCGAACTGGTCAGCGAGGTGCTGTTGCGATGCTCCATGCCGTCGCCGCTGGCCCACGGCAGGTACGTGCTCAGGAAGGTATAGGTGTTGGTCTCGAACTGCGGCAGCTCGCCGAAGATGGGAATGGTCTCGCGAACAATCCGCTCGACGTCGCGCGCGAAGGCATCGGCTTCGGCGTCGGTGCCGTCGTGGGTCAGGGCAATCCTGAAAGTAGGCGGCGGCCCGGCCCGCTTCTGGCCGTCATCCACCGAGAACTCGCGCAGGGTGTAGTCGCTGAAGTCGGTGGGGCTGTCCATCAGGTAATGGATGTTGGGCGCGGTGAAGACCAGCGGGTCGGCGGTCGGGAACAACTGCGTCGCGACCTTCCAGGTCTTGCCAGGCGGCTGCACGAAGGTCACCCGGGCCGGACGCTCGAACCACCCGCGCGCGAACATCAGCGCCGCGGGGATGTTGATGTGGGCGTGCATCGAGTCGATGCCGAGATAGGTGCCGTCGGTGCGATCGCCGAACACCTTGTAGGAGATGACGACGGTGCCGTCGTGGCCGGCGACATCCCACTGGTGCGGATCCGGCCGCGCCGCCGTCAGTGGCTGGCCCTTGCCGTTGACCACCGCGACGTCGAACACGTTCTTCGCGAACTCGTGGAGCGCGTAGCGCCCGGGCGAGGTCCGCGCCATTCGCACCTGCAGCACCCCCGCCGGCACGCCGGGGAACTTCACTTCCACCTGCATCCAGCGATGCTCGGGCGCCGGGAACGACAGCTTGTATTCAACCGGCGCCTGCGCCCACGCCGTCGAGCTGACCAGGAGGAGAAAAACAACCGCGAGAAACCGTTTCGCCATTCCGCTAAGCATGCCACGAACATTGGCCACAGAGCACACGGAGGCACAGAGAAGACAGCCAGGGCTGAGGACAGAGGCAGGATCGCTGGAGGCCGGCCTTTCGGCCGGCGTCAGGTCTGATGGCGAGCCGCGAAAAATGAGTCGTCCAGAACCATCGCCGACTCATTTTGTCGCGGCTCGACATCAGACCCGCGGCGCGAAGCGCCGCCAGCGACCCTGCCGTGTCCTCTGTGTCTCTGTGATCTCTGTGGCAAATTTCAGGCGGACTACGACCCGAGCTTGCTGAATTCCTCTCGGGCCTGCACGAGCAGCGGCACGTCGGGGTCGGCGGCCTTCCAGAAGTCGAAGAAGGCCTGATAGGCCTTGCGGGCCTCGGCGGGGTTGCCCATGGCCACGTGCGCGCGGGCGAGATGCACCATTGCAAAGGCCTTGGTCGTCCCCAGGCCGCGCTGCCAGGTGTCTTCGGTCAACGACGTCAGGCCCTTGATGGCGGCCGGCCAATCTTCGAGCTGAATCTTCGCGATGGCCCACATGCCGATGGCGTCGGCGTTCTCGGGCGTGAAGGTCAGTGGCTCGAGCAGCGGCACCGCGTCGGACGGCCTGCCTTCGGCCAGCGCCAGCAACGCGCGATAGGCGCGTTCGATCGTCCCGATCGCCGGATTGCCCGCCGACTGGCGGCGCAGTTCGGCCAGCGCCTGCGGCAACAGCGCGCGCGCGGTGCGGCCATCGCGGTTGATGGCCGCCACCACCATGCGTTCGTCGATCGCGTTCTCCTGCAGCAGCTCGTCGGCCAGCGCCGACTGAATCCGCGCGTTGGCGCGGTCGCTGAGACCGACCAGTGCTTCGTTGATGGCGATGTTGGCGATGATCTGCCCCACCTGGTTGCGCCGACTGGCGGTCTCCATGCGCGACTGCCAGACGCCGGCGAGATCGGCCACCTGCTGCATCTTGCCGGTGAAGGCGGCCGCGCGCATCTGGACGGTCATGAAGTCGATCTCGTCGCGCGAGCCGGCGACGGCGGTCGCCTGCGCGTCGGCCAGCGGCTGATCGCCGGTGAGAGTGGCCAACGCGAACAGGCTGGCGCGCCCGCCGGCGTTGTTCTGCAGCGCCAGCGCCGTCTCGAGCGCCTTGCGCGCGTCGGCGAACCGGCCCATGTTCAGGTAGGTATCACCAAGGTTGCGCCAGGCGATTGGTTCTTCGGGCGCGACGCGCGTGGCTGCTTCCTGATTGCGCAGCGCTTCGGCGGCATCACCGCGTTGTCGCAGCAGCAGCGCCGAGTTGGCCAGCGCGGTGTAGTCGTTGGGATACGCCGCCAGCCACACTTGATAGGCCTCGATGGCCTTCTGGATGTCCACCTCCACAGTGGTGTAGTAGCGCGCCTCGATGTAGAGGCGTTCCACCTCGCTGACCTTGGCGCGGAACTCGTAAGCTTTCGCGGTCATCTTGCGGGCTTCGTCGCCCTGGCCCAGGTTGGCGTAGACCGTGCCCAGCCGCGCGTAGGCCAGCGCGAACTCCGGATCCAGCTCGATGGCGCGGCGGAAGAACGGCACCGAATCGAAATCGCCGCTGGTGCGGCGGGTACGCAAGCCCTGGCTGTAGGCCTTGAGTGCCTCGAGCGAGGGTGTGCTCGCCTCTTCGATTTTCGCGTCGTAGCGCTGGATCGAACCGAGCGACTCGCCGAGCTTCTCGCGGAATACCGACACCGCGGTGCCGAGCGCCGCGAGCACGGTTTCCTTGGAATCCGCCTGCACCTGCTCTTCCGCAATCACGTTGCCGTCGACGCAGTCCTGCGCGTTCAGCGTGACGACGTAGGCCGAGCCGAGCATGGCGATGGTGCCGCCGAGCAGCGCCTTGCCGCCGGCGCGCTGGCACACGTCGCGGCCAATCTCGGCGGTGATCGGCTCGCTGGGATCGCGGCCCATGAGCCGCAACGTCGACTGCACCTGCTGGTCGGCCACCACGGTGAGGAACGGCGACTGCCGCAACTGCAACGCGAGCGCCTCGCCAAGCGTGTCGTCGAACATGACGTCGCCGGTGCGGTTCACCACCGACGAGAGCACCACCGTGTCCTTCTCGGTCAGCGCCGGGGTCGTGACGGAGCGGTAGAACCAGAACCCGCCGACGAGCGCCGCCATGACGATCGGCGCCCCCACCATGAACGGCTTGCGCCAGGCGTGGCCGGCCGGCGCCACCGGTGGCGTGGTCGGGCTGATCACCTTCGCCGAGGCTTCCGCGTCCGCCAATGCGGCGGCAGACACGGTGGACGCCGGCAGGTCGACGGGCGCGGGGTGGGCGGCAGCCGCCGCCACCACGGTGGCGCTCGCGATGGCCGTGGCGCCACTGTCGGCCGCGCGTTTCAGCCGCTTCAGGTCGGCGCGCAGTTCCGCGGCGCCCTGGTAGCGAGTCTCGCGATCCTTTTCGAGCGCCTTGTCGATGATGCGATCGAACTCCGGTGACAGTCCGGCCTGGATCGCCGAGGGCGGCATGGCCTTCTTGGTCAGCAGGCCCTCGAAGATAGTCGCCACCGTGGAACCGGGAAACGGCAACCGGCCGGTGGCCATCTCGTAGAGCACGACGCCGGCCGAGAACACGTCGCTGCGGGCATCGATCTCGTGCCCGCGCGCCTGCTCGGGCGACATGTACGACACCGTCCCAATGGTCGTCCCGATCGTCGTCAACTGGTCGGTGGCGCCGATGGTGGCGTCAAGGTGATCGTGGTCTCGCCCCGCCTTGCTCAGCTTCGCCACGCCGAAGTCGAGCACCTTCAACGTGCCGCGGCGGGTGATGAACAGGTTCGCCGGCTTGATGTCGCGATGCACGATGCCCTGCGCGTGCGCGGCATCGAGCGCGTCGGCCATCTGCGCACCGAGCTCGAGCACGTCCTCGAACGGCATGGCGCCCTTCGCAATGCGGTCCTTCAGCGACTGGCCATCGAGCAGTTCCATGACCATGAACTGGCGATCGGCGTGCTGGCCAATGTCGTAGAGCGTGCAGATGTGCGGGTGGTTGAGGCTCGAAATCACCCGGGCTTCGCGCAGGAAGCGCTGCACCGCCTCGGCGTCGGCGTTGGCTTCGTCCGGCAGGAATTTGATGGCGACCTTGCGGCCGAGCCGGGTGTCTTCGGCTTCGTAGACCACTCCCATTCCGCCGGCGCCAAGGCGCGACAGCACGCGGTAATGCGAGATGGTTTCGCCAATCACAGGTTTCCGGTCTCCGGCTCGTCCAGCACTTCGCGGATCTTCTTTGCCAGTTGCATGGGCGTAAAGGGCTTCTGGAGGAAGGGCTTGCCTTCGTCCAGCACGCCGGTTTTCACGATCGCCTCGTCGGTGTAGCCCGACATGTAGAGTACGCGAATCGACGGCCGCAGCGCACGCAGCGCTTCCGCCACCGCCGGGCCGCTCATGTCGCCCAGGATGACGTCGCACAGCGCCAGATCGAAGTGGCGCGTGTCGTCGCTGCCGAGCGCCAGCCCGGCCCGGCCCGAGGCGGCTTCGGTCACCGAGTAGCCCAACCGGAGCAGCAGCTCCTTCGACAGCCGCCGCACCGACGCATCGTCTTCGACGATCAGGATGTGTTCGGTGCCGTCGGGCATCTTCTCGACCGACGGATCGACCGGCACCTGTGGCGGCGCCTCGGCGCGCGGCAGGTAGATGCGGAACGTGGTGCCCAGGCCGAGCTCGCTCGACACGGCGATGTGCCCGTCGCTCTGGCGGACGATGCCATAGGCGGTGGAGAGGCCGAGGCCGGTGCCCTTGCCGACGTCCTTGGTCGTGAAGTACGGCTCGAAGATGCGGGCGCGCACTTCGGGCGGCATGCCGACGCCGGAGTCGGACACCGACAGCATCACGTAAGGGCCGGGCTTCACGTCGGTCTGGTCCGCCACCGCCGCCTCGTCCAGCACCGCGTCGGCGGTCTCGACGGTGAGGCGGCCGCCCTGCGGCATGGCGTCGCGCGCGTTCACCACCAGGTTCATCACCACCTGCTCGACCTGCCCGGGATCGACCCGCACGTGCGGCGCGGCGGCTTTGCCGGTGACGGTCATCACGATGTCTTCGCCGATGACGCGGCGCAGCATCGGCTCGACCTTGCTGAGCGCG
Organism: Vicinamibacterales bacterium; assembly: GCA_050247355.1. GTDB lineage: Bacteria > Acidobacteriota > Vicinamibacteria > Vicinamibacterales > UBA2999 > 12-FULL-67-14b. The sequence goes on from JBFWUK010000012.1 coordinate 149,376, forward strand.
GTGTTGAGGTCGATGATCTTCGGCTGCAGCACCTGCCGGCGGCTGAACGCGAGCATCTGCCGCGTCAGGTCGGCGGCGCGCATGGCGGCGCGGCCGATCTCCTCGGCGTCGGCGCGGCGCTCGTCCTTGGGGTCGAGCGAGGTGAGCACGATCTCGGTGTAGCCGATGATCGCGGTCAGCAGGTTGTTGAAGTCGTGGGCAATGCCGCCGGCCAGGCGGCCGACCGCTTCCATTTTCTGCGAGTGGCGCAGTTGTTCTTCGAGCAGCAAGCGCCGCTCTAACGCATCGTCGCGCTCGGCCATGATGGCGGCCAGCAACTGGCCGCTCAGCGAGCCGAGCGTGAGAAAGACGAACAGCAGGAACTGGGTGAACTCCACCGGGAAGGCGGCAAACGGCCCCACGCCCAGCCCGGCGATGGCCAGCGCGAAGCCGGCGATCAGCGCCACCAGGGTGGCGGCGCCACGCGGCCCGAAGCGCAGGCCAGCCCACCCGAGAATCGGGAAGAAGATGAACACGATCGGCACGTCGCGGTCGGCGAAGATGCCCCACAGGCCGAACACCAGCTGCGCGCCGAAAAAGAGCACCAGCATCAGCCCGACCGCCTCGGCGATGCGTGGCCACGACCAGGCCGGACTGCGGCCCTTCACCCACGCGAGAATGAGCGTGGCCATGACCATGGTGCCCAGCCAGTCGCGCAGCCACCACAAGGTGAGTTCGTAGAGGAACTCACCCGGCGCGACCCGGCCCGCGAGGAAGCTGATTCCAATCACGAACACGGCGGCGGCCAGCGCGCCGGCCGGCCCGGCGATGAGCGACAGGATGATCGGGTCGCGCACGCGCTCGAGTCGCGGGTCGAACTTCAGGGCGCGAAGAATGCGGACGACCAGGACCGGCTGGATGACCTGGCTGAGGGCAATGAAGACCGCCCAGGGGAGGGCTTCGCGCGAGACGTTAACGGCAAGCGAGCCAAGCACAATGCCCGGCAGCAGGCGGAAGCCGCCCAGGTAGACGATGGCCACGGCGAGGCCGACCGGCGGCCAAATGGGCGTGAGACTGCGCCCGCTCACCGCCGGCACCAGCACCAGTTCGGCCAACCCCCAGGCCACCAGTGCCACGGCCAGGTTTAGCACGACATCCCGGACGAGCGGACGGGCGGCGAACCAGTCAGCAACCCTGGCTGGGATGGATTTCTCGGACACGTGCAGTGAAGCCTAACGGCTGAGTGTCACGCACGCAAGCACAGGAAGACGGACAAACACCCCAAGTTCCCGCGAAGATGTGTGAAATGGATGGCTGGCGGGTCGGCCGTGGATGCGACCGAGCGGGGCTGGAGAACGAGTCAGCGAGCCGAGCGAGGCCCGAAGGCAGGGACGTGGTCGAGAACGGGTCGGCGAACCGAGCGAGGCCCGAAGGCGGGGACGTGGTCGAAAACGGGTCGGCGAGCCGAGCGAGGCCCGAAGGGCCGAGCGAAGGCGAGTGGCAGGGATTCGCTCCCATTCCCGGGGAGCCGGAGGCGAGCCGGGATGTGACTGAATCGGCCTCGCCGCCACGTAATGAGGCCGAAGGCCGAATGAAGTGGCGGTGAGGCAGGGATTCGAACCCTGGGTAGGGATTTAAACCCCTACAACGGTTTAGCAAACCGCCGCCTTAAGCCACTCGGCCACCTCACCCTTCGGCTCCGCCCCAAGCGCACTGGCTCGGCGCAGGCCGCAGACCTCTAAGTATACGGCAGGCCGGGTCAGGGGCAGGTGGCAAACGCCGAGTCGTCCATCAGCAGGAAGGTCGAGGATCCCGTGACGTAGGTCCTGGTCCGGCTGACCAGGGTGTCGGTGACGAAGACCGTGAACGGCTGCGTCAAGGCGCTGACAAGCAGTTCCACGCGGTAACGGCTGTTCAAACCGCACCCGTCCAATACCTTGACGAGCAGCGACAGGTTGCTGTCGAACTCGAAGCGGCCGTCGGTGTCGTTAAGTCGCTGCATGGTCGTGACCCGGGCGCCGTTCACTAACACGTCCACCTGGAACCGCTGGTTGTTGAGGCACAGGTGATTGGGGTTGGCGACGCACGTGGCGATGTTGTCGACCGGCACGGGAACCGGCGGGCTGGTGGGCTTGGTCGTGTTGCCGGCGACGTCGACAAACTCACCCTCCACATCGATGGTGATCTGATCGTCGCGCGTGAACGGGAAGCTGGGCGTGTAGGGAATGGACAACCGCCCGCCGCCAGGGATGGTCAGTGTCCCGCCCGGCGCCAGTAGGCGCAGCGCCGCCTGTTCCAGCGTGTCGGTGGCGACCGTCGTGGTCCCCTTCTTCAGCGTCGCGATCAGCTTTCGCACTTCACCCTGAACGCTTCGCCGTTCGACGATGTCGATGGTGATGGAGGCCTTGCCCGTGGCCTGCGGGGTGGCCACGGATTGGACCCGCACCGGACGGCTGCCGACGCTGACGCTGATGGCGAACTCGGCGGCCGCCGGCGGCGCCGCACTGGTCGGCGCGGTCGGCGACGACGATGAACCGCTGCCACCGCCGCCACACGACGGCAGCACGGCAAGCAGGACCAGGGCCGGCAGGGCGCGCCGCATCACGACCGCTTCCTGATGACGACGCGCCGGTTCTGCTGGCGGCCCTCGTTGGTGGCGTTGTCGGCCACCGGCGCGGTTTCGCCCTTGCCCACCGCGGTCAGCCGATTGGCGCGTACTCCCTCGCCCGTGACATACGCGACGACCGCTGCGGCGCGCCGCTCCGACAGCGCCTGGTTGCGGGCATCGTCGCCCTGGCCGTCGGTGTGGCCTTCGATAATCACGTTGAGATCGGCGTGATCGGTGAGCGCCTTCACCAGCGATTGCAGCACCGGGGTCGACTCGGGACGCAGGCGATCGCTGTCGCTGTCGAACAGGATGCCGCGGGTGGTGACCTCTCCGCTCTTGTCGAGCGTCGCGTACAGGTCGTCGAGGCCGACGGCAACCACGATGTCGCTGAGGTAAGTCGGGAACCGCGCGTTGGCCGACAGATGAAACTCGACGGTGTCGCTGCGGCCGAAGTTGGCGGTCGGCACCTGCGCCACGCGATCGGGACCGACGTACACAATCGCCCAGTCGTCGCGCACCTGCAGCTTCACCGGCACGGTCTTGCGCACCAGGCCGGGGAGGCGCGTGCCCGACACTTCCCTGCCAGCGCGATAGATGCCGGGCGAGGCGTAGATGTACAGATAGTCGAAGGGGTGCTTGGCTATCGCCCCGCTGCGCGGACTCGTGAACACCTGGGTCGACGAGTTGGTGGTCGGCACACGAAGCGAAAACTCGATGGTGAACGCCTCGGGGAGCGCCTTCGGCAGCTTCACGCGGACCACGCTGTTGCTGGTCGCCTCGAGCATCCGGGCGCCCTCGAATTCGACGACCTGCATGTTGCCGCGCACGAACTCGAGCTGGCTGGCCGGGAAGCGGCCGACGGGTTCGTTCGAGAAGTCAGTGGCGCGCCACACCGTGCTGCCCGGCACGAAATCGTAGTTGCGCCACACGCCATCGGCGGGCTTTGACGCGGGTTGCGCACCCACCAGGCTGAGTGGCACAGCAATGAGCAGGACAGCCAACGAGACGACACGATGCATGGGCGGCATCGTAGCGATCACGATGCATGTGAACAATCGCCGGAACCGGGTAGCCGGTGCCGGTGATGATCAGGAAGACTGCGGCCGGCCGAGCAGGTGGCGCTCGTACGCCAGCCTGACCGCGGCCGCGCGCGTGCGCACGCGCAGCTTGCGATAGATGTTCTTCACGTGCGTCCGCACGGTGTGCGGCGAGATGTCAAGGTGCGCGGCAATGACCTGCTCGGTGTCGCCTCTGACGATGCGCTCGAGCAGTTCGACCTCGCGCGGCGACAGCTCGTCGTGGTCGGCCCCGACTGCCGGACGGGCGGCCACCGGCGTCGCGGCGGCGGGCTTGCCGAGTACGCCCAACAGGCGGCGCGCCACCGGCCGCGACAACGGCACGCCGCCCTCATGCACCTCGTGGATCGCCCGGACGATGGCGTCGATCGGGGCATCCTTCAGAAGGTAGCCGGAGGCGCCCGCCTGGATCGCGCCGAGCACGGTTTCCTCGGCTTCGAACACGGTGAACATCAGCACGCCAATGTCTGGATGGTCGCTGGTCAGCCGGCTCGCCACCTCGATGCCCGAACTGTGAGGCAGGGCGATATCGAGCAGGGCCACCTGCACCGGCTCGACCTGCCGGCCCAGCCGGGCCAGAAACTCGGCGGCGCTGCCGGCTTCGAACGCCACCACCAGCTCGGGGAAGAACCGCAGGCGTTCGACCAGCCGCGTGCGAAAGCGCTCGTTGTCGTCCAGGACGGCGACCCGGATGCGCGCGTCAGCTCCCACCGAGGCCCCGCTCACCTTCGACAGTCTCACTCCGGCGCGGCGTCATCGCAATCCCCGGACCCGGGTAGTCTCGCCGCTCGCGGCCGGCAGCACGACCTCGATGGTGGTGCCGTGCGCGGTGCCGCGGCAGTGAAGCGTCGCGCCCATCTCGGCCGCTCGCGACTGCATGCCGGCCAGGCCCGATCCCTGGTGGCCCTCCGGCGGCGTCCGAAACACGCCGTCGTCGTGAATCGAGACGCGCGTGCCTGTGCCCGCGTCGTACGCGATCACTACTCGCACCGTCGCGGCCCCGGCATGCCGAATGGCGTTGGTGACCGATTCCTGGACGATGCGGAACAGGTGCAGCGCCTTTTCCGAACCGAGCTCGATCGACAAATCGCCGGCCGGTTCGCACGCGAGCGACGGCCTGGTCATCGCCCGCTGCCGGTTCCTGAGATCGTCCTGCACCTGGCCGACGAGGTCGCGCAGGCTGATGCGCTCCTGCCGCAACGACCACACCGTTTCGCGCAACTGGGCTAGGGTCCGCCGCGCCTCGTCGCGCAGGTCCGACAGCACCGCTTGCAGCGGCCCGGTCTCACCGCGGCCGGCCCGCAAGCCCGCCAACTCGATGGAAGCTAGCAGCGTGGCCACCTGCGACCCGACGTTGTCGTGCAGGTCTCGGGAGATTCGCTCGCGCTCGGCCCGCACACGTTGGTCCAGTTCCAGCTCCCTGACCCGTCGGCGCAGTGGTCGCGTCAGCCACCAGCGCAGCGTCGCCACGAGCGCCGCCAGGCCGGTCAGGCCGGCGCCGGCGCGAAACCACCACGTCGCCCACCACGGCGCCGGCACCAGCACGGTGAGGGTCGCGCCTTCGAGATTCCACGCGCCGTCACCGTTGGCGGCGCGAACCCGGAACGTGTGACGGCCAGGCCGCAGCGCCGGGTAGCGCGCGAGGCGATCGGAACTGGCCGTGACCCAATCGGGATCGATACCGTCCATCCGGTATCGCAGCTGCTCGCGATGCGCGTCGGCGAAGCTCGGCGCCGTGAAACGCACCACGAACCCGGCATCGCCAACCGCGAGCCGCACGGCGCTGTCAACGGGCCGCGCACGCACCGGCAGTCCGTCGCGCCTGACGCGTTCGACGTCGAGAATGTGGACCGGAGGCGCGTGCGGGTTGTCGCGAAACTCCTCCGGCCGGAAGGTGACGACGCCGCCCATGCCGCCGAACGCCAGCCAACCATCGTCGCCGGCGATGGCGGCGCGGCGATTGAACTCCGCGAACGGCAGTCCATCATCGGTGGTGTAGCGGCGGACCAGCGGCGTTTCCCCATCGGCGGCCAGCGGATTATCGTGACGCAACAGGCCGTTGCGGGTCGACAGCCACAGGCCTCCCCGCCGGTCGCGCAGAATGCCATAGACCGGCGCCGCCGGTACGCCACGCCGTTCGTCGAATGCCTCCAGCGAACCGGCGGCGGGGTTGAACAAAAACAGGCCGCGATCGCTTCCGAGCCACAGCCGGCCATCGCCGGCTTCGGCGATAGTCCAGAAGCCCTCGCTGCCGCGAAACTCGCCCGACGCCTGCAGCGGGTAGTGGCGGGCGTCGAGCGTCGCGGGATCGAGGCGATACAGGTCGCTTCGCGAGGTGCCCACCCACACAGCGCCGTCGGCGGCCACGAACAGGCCTTCGACGTTGCCGCTGCCAACCTCGTCGAACCGGCGGACCGCGAGGGTTCGCGAGTCGATCCGGAACAGTCCCATCGTAGTTCCCGCCCAGATGCCGCCGGCACGATCGTCGAGCAACGTGAACACCACGGGTTGAGCAGCACCGAGACTGACCCGGCGTCTCGTGCCCTTCTCTTCAACACACAAGCCGTGACCGGAGCCGAGCCAGAGCCGTTGTCGCGAATCCGGCATGAGCGCCCAGACCTGATTGGGGCAGGCGGCGCCACTGGTCATGCGACGTGCGCGCACGACGCCATCCGCGTATGCAACCGGCGCCTGATCGAGGCCGCCATCGAGCGTGCCGACCCAGAGCCGGTTGTCGGGCCGGCGCGCCAGCGCCATGACCACGTCGCCGTTCAACGTCGCGCCACCCGGCGCCGACCGGCCGGCATGGAGCCAGCGTTTGGCGTAGGGATTGTGGAAGCGCAGCCCGCGCGGGGTAGCGATCCAGACCAGACCCTCGCGATCAACGAGGATCGACCGAAAGGGTGTCGCGAGCGGTTCATCGCCCGAATCGACCGTGACGACATCGGTGCCCCTGGCGTTGCCGCGATAGAGGCCCGTCCCGCCAAACCACACCTCGCCGTTCTGCCCACGAGCGAAGGCGAAGACCGAGCCACGGACCTCGCGGAACGGCTCGTGCGGAATGATGAGAGGACCGGCCGGGTCGACGAGCGCGATGCCGGCCTCGTGGCCCACCCACAAGCGGCCGTCGGCATCCTCGTTGAGCACGGTCGCCTCGCGCCACGGCAGGCGAAGCATGCGGCGGCGGCCGTCGGGAGACCAGCCGAACAGGTTCCCCTCCTCGGTGGTGAGCCACATCACGCCCGACCGCGAACGCCGCAGCCCCCACACCGGATCGCCCGAGGATGGTGAAGCGCTGTCGTCGGTCAATGGAAACGACGCCAGCGTCGCGAACTGTGCTGCCGGCTCGTCGTAGCGATGCAGGCCGCTGTGCGAGGCGACGAACAGTCCGGAGTCGTCTTCGAACAGCTGTTGGACCTGAAGCGGGTAATGGTGAAATGTGTCGTCTCGAGGATCGTAGCGATCGAGGCCGGCCTCGGTCCTGATCCAGAGCCGGCGGCGCCGATCTTCAAAGAGGCGCCTGACCGTGTTGTGTGACAGCGACCCCGGGTCCTCTGGCCGGTGCCGGAAGACCTCGAACGTCTGTCCGTCGTATCGGGCGAGACCATCGTTGGTGCCCACCCAGAGGAAGGCTCGGTGGTCCTGGATGACGTCGAACGCGGTGTTCTGCGGCAAGCCGACACGGCCATCGAAGCGCACGGAATCGGGCGGGCCCGCCTGGGCGCCGACCCCGGCCGTGGAGGCCGGCAACCACCAGAGAGCCAGGGCCAGCGGAACCAGGCAGCTGGCGCGAGGGCGATGGCGGCGCGGTTCAAGGGGCATGGGCAGGTGGCCGACGCGACATCTTAACGTCGCCGGCCGCCAAGTGCCGGCTCCGCCGTGCGCCGGGGTTGGTTCCCCGCGAACAGTTGGTACAATGCCGGGGATCGTGACCGCCCGACCTTTTGCGACCTGCTTCGCGATTGTCATGGTGCTGGCTGGCTTCGGGGTGCCCGCCTATGCGCAGCCAGGCGCCACCGGCCCCGTCGCCGACCTCAATGCCGAGGCCAAGGCGCTCAGTGATATCGATCCCGACAAGTCGCTGGCCACGGCACTGCGCGCCCTGGCGGCGGCCCGCGAAGCGAAGGACCTGCGCGGCGAAGCCGAGGCCCAGAACTACGTCGCCTACGGCTACCGCAGCCAGAGCCATCTCGACCAGGCGCGGCAAAGCGGCCTCGAGTCGGTGCGGCTGTACGTGCAGGCGGGCGACCAGTGGGGCGAGTCGCAGGGTTACAACACGCTGGGCCTGATCGAGGCGGATGCCGGCCGCTATCCCGACGCGCTCGAGTACCACCTCAAGGCGCTGGCCATCCGCGAGCGAACGGGCGACAAGGAAGGCCTGGCCTACACCAACAACAACCTTGGCAACGTGCATCGCAACATGGGCGAGCTCGACAAGGCGCTGGCACGGCACCGGCAGGGGCTGGCCCTGAAGATCGAGTTGGGGCTGAAGGCAAGCGAGGCGTTTTCACACCAGAACATCGGCCTCGTGCTGTTCGAGATGAAGGACTACGCGGGCGCCCTGGCGTCGTACCGGCGGGCGCTGGCCATTCGCGAGGAGCTGGGCGACCGCCGCGCGATGGGCGTGTCGCTGAACGCGATCGGCCAGGTCGAGGCGCAAACCAACCCGGCCGCCGCCCGCCGCACCTATCAGCGGGCGCTGGCCCTGCGCCGCGAGGCCGGTGACGAACGGGGCGAGATGGCGACCGAGGTCAACCTGGGCGACCTGAACCGGCGCAACAACGACCTGGCGGGCGCCGCCGCCGCGTATCGGCGAGCACTGGCCATCGGCTCGCGCATCGACGCGCCACTGCTGCAGTCGACCGGCTTGAAGGCGCTATCGGAGATCGAGGCCGCACGCGGCAACTACCAGGCGGCGTATCGACACCAGCTGCAGCAGCAGGAGGTCCGCGATCGCATGTTCAGCGTCGAGAACGCGGCCCGCTTCCAGCGCCTGCAGATTGCCAACGAGGCCGAGCGACGGGAGCGGCAGATCCAGTTGCTGGAAAAGGAAGGGCTGTTGCGCGACGCCGAGCTGACGCAGGTGCGGACGACCCGCACCGCGCTGGCCGTCATTGCCCTGCTCGTCATCATCAGCCTGGGCCTGCTTTATGCCCGGTACCGCCTGAAGCACGAGTCAGAAACGCGGTTCCGCACCCAGGCCGAAACGCTGGCCGAAGCGCTCGAGCGCGTGCAGACGCTCAAGGGGATGCTGCCGATCTGCGCCTGGTGCAAGAAAATCCGCGACGACAAGGGCTACTGGACGCAGGTCGAATCGTACGTCGCCAGCCACAGCGCCGCCGAGTTCACGCACAGCATCTGCCCGTCGTGCGCCGACACCACCCTCAATCCCCAACGGGTCGAGGCGGTGTCCACGCTGCAGACCACGCGCCCGCAACGGGCGTGACGGAAGGGCATCCAATAACATCCAGGCTGGGCCAGAGCAGGCAATAATACGGAGTGCTCCCTCGGCTACGCTTTGCTCCCTCCCCGACCGGCTACCTGCACGTCGGCGGCGCCCGCACCGCCCTGTTCAACTGGCTCTACGCGCGGCACCACGGCGGCACCTTCATCCTGCGCATTGAAGACACCGACGTCGAACGCTCGCAGGCCGAGATGGTCACCGGCATCCTCGACGGCCTGCGCTGGCTGGGCATCGACTGGGACGAGGGTCCGGAAGTGGGCGGGCCCCACGCGCCGTACTACCAGTCGCAGCGCCTCGATCGCTACCGGGCGGCGGCGAAGGCCCTGCTCGACAGCGGCCAGGCGTTCGAGGACGGCGGCGCCATCCGCTTCAAGGTGCCGCCGGGCAAGACCGCCTTCACCGACAGCGTGCACGGGCCGATCGAGTTCGACAACGAGCACATCGAGAGCTTCGTGATCCTGCGGTCAGACACGCACCCGACCTATCACCTGTCGGTCGTCGTCGACGACATCGACATGGCGATTACGCACGTGGTTCGCGGCGACGATCACATCTCGAACACGCCGAAGCAAGTGCTGCTCTATCACGCGTTCGGCAAGACACCGCCGGCCTTCGCGCATGTGCCGCTGATCATGGGCGCCGACAAGCAGCGCCTCAGCAAGCGCCACGGCGCGACCTCGGTGATGGAGTACGAAAAGCAGGGCTACCTGCCGGAAGCGATGTTCAACTTCCTGGCCCTGCTCGGTTGGGGCACCGGCAGCAACGACGAGTTGTTCACGAAGGACGAACTGATCCAGCGCTTCAACCTCGAGGGGATTAGCGGCGGCAACGCCGTGTTCAACACCGAGAAGCTGGATTGGTTCAACCACCAGCATCTGCTTCGGCTCGCGGATGAAGAACTAATCGCTCGCATCGGGGGCTTAGGGGCTTGGGGCCTTGAGGGCTTGACGAAGGACCCCTCCTGGACTTCGCGGGTGCTGGCGCTCCTGCGGCCACGCTGCAAGCGGCTGACGGACTTCGCCGACCAAATCGCGCCCTTCTTCGTCGATCCCACCGAGTACGATGCCGAGGGTGTCAGGAAGCACCTGTCGGCGCCCGGAGCGAAGGAGCACCTCGCTGCCCTGGAGCAGGCGTACAACGCCGCGCCCGAGTGGACCGAGGCTGCCCTGGAGAAGTGCCTGCGCGACCTGGCCGAATCGCGCGGTGTGAAGGCGGCGACGCTGATTCACGGTACACGCCTGGCCATGACCGGTCGTATGGTCAGTCCGGGGCTGTTCGAAATGCTGGTGCTCCTCGGTCGCGATCGGGTTATCGCGCGGCTGGCGGCCTTAACCACGAAGATCGTTTCTTCGTGACCGTCGTGTCCATCGTGGTTACGTTCAATTATGAAACGACGTGAATTCATCAAGCTGGTGGGCGCTTCTCCCCTGTTGGCCGGCATGACACAGGCGGCACGTGCCGACTTCGACTACATCATCATCGGCGCCGGTTCCGCGGGTTGCGTGCTGGCGAACCGGTTGTCGGCCGACCCGTCGGCGCGGGTGCTGCTGATCGAAGCCGGCGGACCGGTGAACGACGACCCGGCCATCACCACGCCCGGGCGCTGGGTGTCGCTGATGGGGTCGAAGTACGACTGGGGCTACACCACCGAGCCCGAGGCCGGGTTGAACAACCGGCGCATCGCGTTCCCGCGCGGCAAGGTGCACGGCGGCTCGAGCGCGGTGAACGCCATGACCTTCATTCGCGGCCACCAGTTCTGCTTCGACAAGTGGGAACGCGACGGCAACACGGGCTGGGGCTACGACGCGCTGCTGCCGATCTTCAAGAAGTCCGAGCGGCACGAAATGGGTGAAACGCCGTGGCGCGGCGCCGACGGCGAGCTGGCGGTGTCGCTGTGCACCGATCCGCATGCCGGCCACCGCGCCTTCCTGCAGGCCGCGGCCCAGCACGGCTACCAGCGCGACGCCCGTTTCGACTTCAACATGCCGTCGCCGGTCAACACGGCGGGCTACTACCAGAAGAACATTCTCGACGGCAAGCGGCACAGCGCCGCGGATGCGTTCCTGACGCCGGTGCTGTCGCGGCCGAACCTCGAGGTGCGCTCGCATGCGCAGGCGACCCGGCTGGTGATTGAGAAGGGCCGGGTGGTTGGCCTCGACTACCTGCGCGACGGCAAGCCCGAACAGGCGCGCGCAGTCCGCGAAGTGATTGTCTGCAGCGGTGTGATCGACTCACCGAAGCTGCTGATGCTCTCGGGCATCGGCCCGGCGGATCAACTGAAGGCGCTCGGCATCCCGGTGGCCGCCGACGTTCCCGGCGTGGGCCGGAACTTCCAGGATCACCTGAAGCTGTCGATTCGCTGGAATGGCAAGACCGAGCTGCCGGGATCGACGGTGACCGCCGGCCTGTTCACGCGCTCGAACTCCAACGAATGGGGCAACCCGCCCAACTTGCAGTTCTACGTCGGCCGCGGCACCGAAGCCCCCGACAAGTTCGTCACCATCACCGTTTCCCTGGTCCGTTCTCAATCGCGCGGCGACGTGCGGCTGCGGTCCGCCGACCCGCTGGCGGCGCCAATCATTCGCGGCAACTACCTGCAGGAAGAATCGGACGTGGCCGCCCTGGTGCAGGGCGTGAAGCTGGCGCGCTGGTTTGGCGATGCCGATGCCTACGAGCCGTTGCGGGCCGACGAGATTCTGCCGGGACCGGCAATGAAGAGCGACGCCGACCTCGCCACCTTCGTCCGCCGCGACTCGGACACCATTTATCACGGCGCCGGCACCTGCAAGATGGGGCCGGCCGGCGACGCCATGGCGGTGGTCGATCCGTCGCTCCGCGTGCGCGGGGTCGAAGGCCTGCGCGTTGCCGACGCCTCGATCATGCCGGAAGTGGTCAATGCCACCACCCACGCCGCGACCGTGATGATTGGCGAGAAGGCGGCGATGATGATCAGGCAACCCTGAAGGGTTGCCTCCACCGTTTCCGAGCCACGCGACGGCTTTAGCCGGACGCTGCGTTCAGTTCGCGACGACGTCGCGCGACACTTCGCGCACCATCTCGCCCGTCTCGCTTTCTTCGGCGACCATGGCGACGTCGGCCTGCGCGATGATGCCGCAGCAGCAGCCGCTGGCATCAACCACCGGCACGCGGCGGATCTGGTGCTCTTCCATCAACGACAGCACGTCTTCGAGCGACGAGTCTTCGGTGACGGAGATGACCGGCTGCGACATGGCGTCTTGCGCGGTCATGGCCGACGGGTTCTTGCCCTTGGCCACCACCCGGCAGACGATGTCGCGGTCGGTGACCACGCCGATGAGCTTGCGGTCGGCATCGACGACGGGGATCTCGCCGCAGTCGTTCTCGACCATCAGGTTGGCAACTTCGTTCAGGGGTGTCTCCGCGGTGCAGCACTGCGGATCGGCGGTCATCAGGTCTTTGGCGAGGTTCGACATGGGTCTCGCTGGTGCAAGAAGGTGACCAGCGGAAGATGGTGCCTTGGGGGTGCCTAAGGTGCCTGAGGTGCCGAAGATGGGTGCAAGGGTGCTCAGGTGCTGCAGTCCTGGGGCGGTGCTAAGGTGCCTGGGGCGAAGCCAGCAGCAGCCGGTTCTTCGGGGTGATCTCCGTGGGAATGGTTTGCGTCCAGACGCGAAAGCCCTGCTGTTCGAGCCGGACCGCGCGCATCACATCCATGGCCAGCGGACCCTCGAGCCAGCCCGACAGGTCAGGCAATCCACCTTCACTTACGTGGTGGCAGCATGGCAGCACCGCTACGCGGGCTCGTGCCGCCACCGCGCGATCGAGAACCACGTCGGTCAGCGCGCCGCAGGCATGACCCGACACCACCACATCGCCCGGGTGCAGTTCGACCGCATCCAGCTGCCGGCTCTCGAACGTCACTCGTCCCTCGAGCCGGGGCCACGCCTGCACCAGCGCGTCGTGCAGCTTCGCGCACGATGGCGGCAAGTGGGTGTCGGCAGCGACGACGGCCGGCGAGGTGTCGTCGAGGATCAGCATGATCTGGCCAAGCAGTCCGTGACCGGCGCCGAGATCGACAATGCGGCCGCCACGGAACAGCCGCCGCGCCCGGCGGGCGACCTCCCACGCTTCGTAGAGTTCCTTGCGCGGCAAGCAGCCGGCGTGGCAAACCGCCCGGGCAATGCCGTCGAACAACGTCTCGCCGCCAAACCGTCCGAGATCGTGGTCGGTCAGCCGCTCCTTCGAGCCGTGCGAGAACGTCGTCACGCCGGCGGCACGTTCTGGTTGAGTCGGAACACGTTCGCCGGATCGTACTTCAGCTTCACGGCGGCAAGCCGATCCCAGGTTGCGCCGGGATAGGCGGCACGGACGCCCTGTTCGCCTTCGTCGCCGACGAAGTTCGCGTAGGCACCGGCGACACCCTGGTCGAGTGCGGTCGCGAAGCGGGCGACCCACTCCTCACGAGCGGGCCGATCGGCCGGGCCGTCGAAGAACGACGCCACGTAGGCCATGATCGGCGCCGAGCGATGGGCGTAGGCGGTGGCATCCGCATCGATCCGCGCGATCGCACCACCCAACACGCGCAGCTGCACCACGCGCATGGATGCGTCCGAGGCGTTGAGGTGTTCGATCATCACGTCGGCGGCGTGGCGATCGATCGAGCGCAAGAACATCGCCTTGCCGGTTGCCTTCGGCCGGTAGGAATGGTCTTCGGGCGGAAACAGTTCGGGGTAGCCGATAGGAGCCACCATGTCGGCCATGGGGGTGGCGAGCGCGCGGAACGGCGCGATGGCCGCCGTGCCGGCCGCCTCGTCGCCGGCGTAACACATCAGCATCAGCACCGAGAGCTTGCCGTGCGCCGATTCGGGCACGAACGGCATGGGCGGCGCTGGCATCACGTTGGCGATAATCGTCAGCTCTTCCGGCGCTGCGGCCGCCAGTTCCGCGACCTTCACGATCACGTCGGCGGTTGCCGGCAGCAGCAGCATGCCGCCGACCACCCGATCTACCGGGTGCAGTTGAAACCGGAACCGCGTCACCACGCCGAAGTTGCCGCCGCCGCCGCGAATGGCCCAGAACAAATCGGGATGGGATGACGCATCGACGAGGAGCACGTCGCCGTTGGCGGTGACCACCTCGGCCGCGATCAGGCTGTCGATGGTCAGTCCGTACTTGCGCGACAGGTAGCCGACGCCGCCGCCCAGTGTGACGCCACCGAGTCCGACCGACCCGGTGTCGCCGAAGCCGACGGCCAGGCCGTGGGCGCCGACTTTGTGGGTGAACTCACCGGCCGTCAGGCCGCTGCCGGCCCACGCCGTGCGGCTTTCCGCATCGACCTCCAGGGTGTTCAGCTCTCGCACGTCGAGCACCATGCCCCCGTCAACCGTGCTGTGCCCGGGACCGCTATGACCGCCGCTGCGGACGGCCAGCGGCAGCCCGCCGTCGCGCGCGGCGGCAATCACGGCGGCAGCTTCGGCGGCGTTCGCCGGCCGGGCAATGGCGGCCGGCCGGCGGTCGATGGCGCCGCTGAATACCTGCCGGGCTTCGTCGTAGCCGGTGTCGGCGGGCGTGATGACGCGGCCGGTGATGTTGGTGCGGAGACGGTCAATTGCGGCGATTGGCGACACGAGTAGCTCCTGATGTAAGTGGGCGACGATGTTCGACCCGTTCCTATTCATACGTCGAATGGGTCGATGCAAGTTCGACAGGCGGGGCGACGGGCAGAAACTGGTTGAAAGTAGCGAAAACAGCGGGTCGCCGGCGCCTCTGTGCTTGCCCGTTACCGCGGCCGTCCCATATAATTGGAGGTTCCTAAGCCTACTGGGAGGTCGTTCAACGGTAGGACAGCAGACTCTGACTCTGCTTATCGGGGTTCGAATCCCTGCCTCCCAGCCAGCCTTCGCTCGCCTGACACTTCGCGAGCTTCGGCTAGGCCGGCTTCGCCGGCCAACTCTAAGCGAGCAATCGACTGGCGAAGGACGTCTCGCCGAAGCGGCGTAGCCGCGAAGGCGGACTCCCCGCTTTCTCGCCTAAACCAGAGAACCTTCCCGGTTCCTCGAGCTTCCTCCAGGCCGGACCTTTGGTCCGGCACGACCAACTCCGACGCTACAGAACGCAGTCGTTTCGGCCGTCTCCGAGTCGACTAACCTAAGCAGAACGCGATCA
>JBFWUK010000013.1:0-145754 GCA_050247355.1 Vicinamibacterales bacterium
GCGCCCAGCGCCATGCGCACGCCAATCTCCTGCGTGCGCTGCGAGACCGCATACGCCATCACACCGTAGACGCCGACCCCGGCAAGCACCAGCGCGATCAGCGCGAACACGCCCAGCAGCGTCGACAGCGTGCGCGGCCTCGCCAGCGTGGCGTCAATCACCTCGTCCATCGTCGCCACGTCGGCAAGCGGCAACGTCGGGTCGATGGCGCGCACGGCGGCGGCAAGGCTCGGGACGAGTGACCGCGGATCGACGCCGCTGCGAATCACGAACGTCATGACGCCGACCGGCAACTGCGTGTGCGGCATGTAGACCGCGTTCGCAATCTCCTCGCTCAACGACACCATGCGGATGTCGCCGACTACGCCGATAATCTCGGCGCCGTCCGGCCGCTCGACGCCGCCAATCGACACCTGCAGGCGTTTGCCGATTGGATCCTCGTCGGAATAGTGCTGGCGAGCCAGCGCTTCACTGACAATGGCCACCGGTGTGGACGTCCAGCGGTCGGCCGCGGTGAAGTCGCGCCCCCGTACCAGCGGGATGCCCATGGTCCTGAAGAAGTTCGGCGTCACCGGCTTGACCATGGTGCCGGGCTGCTCGCCCGGCGGCGGCGCCGGCCGGTCGGCGCGATAGAAGCTCGTGCCCATGCCGAGGCCGGCCATCGGCAGGAAGCTGACGGCGGCGCTCTGCTGGACGCCGGGGATGGCATTCACGCGTTCGAGTACCGCGTTGTAGAACGCGACACCGGCCTCGGGCTCTGAATAGCGCGCGCCGGCCGTGACCCGCGCGGTGAGGACGCCGTCGGCGCGAACGCCAGGGTCGACACTCTGCAGCGCCATGAAGCTGCGAATCAGCAGACCCGCGCCGGCGAGCAGCACGAGCGACAACGCCACTTCGGCCACCACCAGCGTACCGAGGATGCGCCGGGCGCGGGGGCCCGTCCCGTGCCGCCCGCCCTCGCGCAAGGCGTCGTTCGCGGTGCCGGACGCAAACACCGCCGGCACGACCCCGAAGACCAGGCCGGTGATGAGCGACAGTCCGAGCGTGAAGGCCACGAGCGGGCCGTCGAGCGCGACCTGGTCGAGCCGCGGCACCGGGATCCGATCCGCGACCAGCGCGAGCAAGCCGCGATGGAACACCACGGCGACCAGCAGGCCGAGCAGGCCGCCCGTGAACGACAAGAGCGTGCTCTCGGTCAGCAACTGCCGCACCAGCCGCCCTCGGCCCGCGCCCAGGGCGGTGCGGAGGCCGAGCTCGCGCTGCCGCACGGTGCCTCGCGCCAGGAGGAGGTTCGCGACGTTGACGCAGGCGACCAGCAGCACCAGCAGCACGGCGCCCGACAGCACGTACAGGGCCGGGCGGATCTGGTCCACCGTCTGCTCGTGAATGGGCACCAGCGTGATCGACCAGTTGGTGTTCCGTTGCGGCGCCTCCTTCTCGAGCTGCGCCATCAGCGTCTTCATGTCGTCGTAGGCCTGCTCGAACGACACGCCGTCGCGCAGCCGGGCGATGCCGTGCGCCGCGCCGCGGCCGCGCGCCTGCCGCAACTGCTCGGCGGTGACGCCGAACGGGATCATGTAGTGGGTGACCAGGCCCTCGATGGTGAAGCGCGGCGGCATCACGCCGACAATCGACCGCTGCCGGCCGTTGATGGTCAACGACTGCGACAGCACGTCGGCGCGGCCGCCGAGCCGCGCCTGCCAGAACTCGTGGCTGATCAGGATCACATCGTCACTGCCCGGCTCGTCTTCCGCGACGGTGAACAACCGGCCCAACTGCGGCTGGGTGCCGAAGGCGAGCATGGCGTCCGCGGACGCCCGATAGCCCGCGATCTCCTGGGGCTGGTCGTCGAACATGAAGGTCTGGGTCGACGGCTGCACCATGCCCAGGTACGCAAACGACTTCTGCCGCTCGCGCCACGCCACGTAGTTGGCCGGGGCAATCACATTGCGCGGCCGGTTGCGGTCGACCCGGTTCTCCCAGACGGCGACAATGCGCTCGGGATCCTGGTAAGGCAGCGGCGTGAGGACGACGCCGCGCACGACGCTGAAGATGGCGGTGGTGGCGCCAATGCCGAGGGCAAGCGCCACGAGTGCCGGGATGGTGAACCGCGGCGCGCGGAGGAACGACCGCAGCGCGAACCGCACGTCCTGCCACACCAGATCGACGAAGGGCAGCCCGCCCTGATCGTGATACCGCTCCTGCATGTTCGTGACGTTGCCGAATCGGATCCGCGCCTGGCGGTGGGCTTCCTCGGGACTCATGCCCCGGCGAAGGTTCTCGTCGACGAGCAGCTGGAGGTGAGACTCGAGCTCCTCGGCGACGTCGCCGCCGCGGCGGCGAGTGAAGATGCCGAGCAGGCGCTGCCAGCCGCGCCGCAATGTGCGGTTCATGATTTCGCTCCCTTCAACGCGATGAACCGCGCCACGATGTCGTTGGCCTGGGTCCACTGTGTGACTTCGGATTCGAGGAGCTTCTGACCCCGCCGGGTAACGCGGTAGAACCGTGCGCGGCGGTTGTTGTCGGACACGCCCCATTGCGAGGCAATGGCGCCTTCCTGCTCGAGCCTAAGCAGCACCGGGTAGAGCGTGCCCTCGTTGATCGACAGCAAGTCGTCGCTGGTCTGCTCGATGCGGCGCGCAATGCCATAGCCGTGCTGCGGCCCCATGGCGCTGAGCGTCTTCAGCACCATCAGCGCCAGCGTGCCCTGCCACACTTCATTTCGTGGACTCATTCAGGTCCCCCAGATCGTCACAAAGGGCTTCCTCTGGGAACGCCAAAGGAGCCTCGCGAGCTTTGACGGATTGACGCCTTAAAAAGGTTGCATGCGGAGGCGGCGGGACATGGCCGGGCTGGAGCCGCCCGGGCGTGGGACGGAAGCCGGGACCGGCTTAGCCCGGCGGCTTGCGCAGCGTCTCGCCGGTCACCACGTTGAATCGCCGGACGTTGCTGTAGTTCGCGGTGGCACGCACCTCTTCAGCCGAGCTCGAATGGCGCTCGGTCATCTTCGCGGGCAGGCGGAGCCCGGACCGATCGTCCACCGCGAACTCGACCTCGAACACCCCGCGGCCCGAGACGTCCGACAGCGTGAACTCGGTCTTGACGATGGCCCCGGTGGCCGCGTGCGCCCAGACCCGCCCTGTCGCCGGCATGTTCGAACCGCGGCGCGACGTGACGAAGGTCGGCCGGCCGGTCTCGCGGAAGCGAACCACGACGGTCTCGGCGCCGTCCACCGGCTCCGCCGGGCGCGGGGCCTCGAACCTCATGCGCGACGCCGAGGCCGCCTGCAGGTAGACGAGCGCCGAGTCGGGCAGGTTAATGGTGCGGTGGACGCGGCCCAGGTTATAGCGCGCGCTCTCGTCGGCCAGCCGCCGCGCCTGCGCCATGGCGTTGGCATTCGGGGATTGCAGCAAACCCAACAGGCGCTCCTCGCGATCGCGGACGCGCCGGCCGTCCACCTCGAACACATCACGAAACGAGACCCAGCCGATCGTGCCCGGCACCGTGATCATCAGGATGTCAGACCGCAGCTCGCGCTCAGTGGAGGGCAGCTGGCGCCCGGTCGCCGACCAGCGGTTCACGGCCTGCACGTAGTGTTCTTCAGCGACGATGGATGGGAGTTCGCGCTGGAAGCGTTCGACGTAGGCGTGGATGCGCGGCAGGAGTCCGGCGTCCCCGGGTTGGGAGGCGGCAAGGGGCACGAACACCCCGGCGCAACAGGCGGTGAAGACCGCGAGCCGTCGCAGCAGCTGCACGCCGGTAGTATACGGGGGCGTCGCACCCAAGATCCAAGGTGCATTGCCGGCACGTTCCGTTAAGATGCTGCCGTCATGTGGCGGCTGGCGTTTTGCGCGTGGCTCGCTGCGACGGCCTGCGCCGCGCGCCCGGTCGAGCTCGGCTTCTGGATGGAACCGCAGTCGTTTCAGTCATCGCGTCTTGGCGATCCGATCACGGAGACAGAGTATCTAACGGTCGATCGGATTGCTCGTGCCGAGATCGCGGCCGCGTTTGCGCCCTACGACGTGACCGTGTCGGCCAATCGCCAGGCGCGCTTTCGCGTGGTGGTGACGCCTCAGCTCCATGACTTGCGCCTGCGGCGGCGCCGGGCCTCTCATGCGGGTGAGTCACGGGCGATGGCGGGTTTCGGGGGACGCGGCGCCGTCAACTTCGAGTATGTCGCCAACGGTGCGATGGTGTTTTCGCCGGAGCACGCCAGTCGCAAGACGGTGATTGAAGCGCTTGGCCGCGGCGTCGGCCGTGTCGCCATTCACGAGTTCCTGCACCAGTTGCTGCCGAAATCGCCCATCCACGACAGCAAAGACCCGCGGAGCTACGAAGGCAACTCGGCGGCGCGAGTGGAGGGTTATTTCGGCGAGCTGCATTGGGACATCGTCGCGCCGTGGCTGCAGAAGCGGCTGAAGCTGCGCTACGAAGGACGATAGGGGCGTGCGGTCCGCCTTCGCTGGCGCAGCTCTTGGCCAGCTTCGGCGGGACAACCTTCGCCAGAACCAGAGCGAAGGTTGGAGGCGCCGCCCGGATTTGAACCGGGGATGGAGGTTTTGCAGACCTCTGCCTTACCACTTGGCGACGGCGCCGCTCGGGACGTGCTAATGCTAGTTGAGAATGGGGCGTGGGGTCGACTGGGGGACGGTCATTCGACGATTGGGGGTCTCAGTCAGAGTTCGCTTGCCAACCGCTGTGGTCCGCCTTCGCTCGCTACGCGAGCTTCGGCGAGACAATTTTCACTGGGGCCAGCCGGAAAATTGGCCCGCCATGAGCGAAACTTCGTTTCGCCGAAGGCGGAACGAAGGTGAGTCGAATGGAGCGGGAAACGGGATTCGAACCCGCGACTTCGACCTTGGCAAGGTCGCACTCTACCACTGAGTTATTCCCGCTCGCCGAGAACAACCCACTGTAACAGATGGGCAATGCCAGAGGCAAGACTCAAGGCGCTAAAGTGCCCTGCCCTAGTGGCTTAGCGGGCCTTCCACCTCCGCCAAGGCTACGGTGGACAAGAAAGGCCCGGCCCGACAGGCTTTACGCCACGCAGGACGCGCGCCGCCTCCTCGGGCGGCACCGGGTTGCGCGCCACACCGCTCCCCCACTCGAGGCCGCTCCACCGGGTGACACGGGGAATGATCTCCAGGTGCCAGTGAAACGACCGGTCTGCCTCCCCACCGAACGGCGCGGTGTGCAGCACCAGGTTGTAGGCCGGCCGCTCCAGCGCCCAGTCAATCCGCGCCATCACGTCCTTGAGCACCGCCGCCATCTCCAGCAGGTCGCCATCCGACGCCTCCTCGAACCGGGCGGCATGGCCGCGCGGCAACAGCCAGGTCTCGAACGGCACGCGGGAAGCAAACGGCGTGATGGCAATTATTGAGGTGGTGTCGAGCACCGTCCGCCGGCCATCCCGCAGTTCCTGCGCTGTGATGTCGCAGAAAATGCACTGGCCGGTGCGGGACAGGTGCTCGGCGGCCCCGCGCACCTTGTCGTCAAGGACGGGGGGGACAATCGGATAGGCGCACACCTGGGAGTGCGAGTGATCCATCAGGGCACCGGCGGCCCGCCCGTGGTTCTTGAACACGACCGCCGCGGCGAAGCGGGTGTCGCGCTTCAGGTCGTGGAGCCGGGTGCGCCAGGCCCACAGCACCCGCCACAACCGATCCGGTGGCAGATCCTGCAACGGCTGATTGTGCACCGGCGTCTCGATCACCGCCTCGTGCGCCCCCAGGCCGTCGCGCGCTTCGAAGACGCCGTCCACCCGGCGGTCCTGGCCGTCCTCGATCCGCAGCATCGGCCGGCGGTTGGCGACGACCCGCACCGACCATCCAGGCGTGTTCGCGGCCCCGCCGTCGCGCCACGCCAGCAACTCTGGCCCCGCATCGGCTTCGCGTCCTTCACAGAAGGGACAGGGCGCGGCTCCGTCGGCCAGGCGCACGGGCTCCAGCTCGAAATCACTGGGATGCGGGTGAGAGGAGGTGTCGATCAGGACTGAGCGGCCGGTGATCGGGTCGCGGCGAAGCTCGCTGGTCACCATCCGGGCCGGAAGGCGTCCTTGTAAACAGTAACGCGGGCCGGGCTGACGGAGGCGTCAACCGACACGACGTCGAAGCGGCAGGGGGTGGCGTGCAGGGCGTGTCCGGCGGCGTATTCCTCGGCCATGGAGACCAGGCGCCGCTGTTTCTGCGCGGTGACCATCTCGGCGGGATCGCCAAATCTGCTATCGGTCTTCGTTTTCACTTCCACAAATACTACCGTGCCGGCGTCCCGGGCAATGAGGTCGATCTCGCCGAAGCGGGAACGATAGCGCCTGACGAGTATTTGATACCCGAGGCGTTGGAGCTCGGTGGCCGCGATTTCCTCGCCTTCGAGGCCGAGTTGCTGGCGCTGGTAGGTCACGCCGACGGCAAGAGCAAAGAGCGTTCCGGCACGGTCCGGCTAAAGCCGGACACCACATCGGCAGGCCCTTCCGGGACCTTAGAGTGTGGACAATGCCTGGTCGATGATGTCGACGGCCGTCGTCGCCTGCGCCCTGGTCAGCACCAGCGGCGGCGAGATGCGGAGGGCGTTCTTGCCGGCGCCGAGCACCAGCAGGCCGCGCGCGAAGCAGGCGTCGACGACCTTGTCGCGCTCGGCGGTGGCCCGTTCCTTGGTCACGCGATCCTTGACCAACTCCACCCCGATCATCAGGCCGCGGCCGCGCACGTCGCCGATGATGGCGTGCTTGTCTTGCAGCGCCTTCAGCCGGTCCATCATGAACGCTCCCACCTCGGCGGCGTTCTTCAGCAGCGAGTCCTTGAGCAGCGTGATGGTGGCCATGGCCGCGGCGCACGACACCGGGTTGCCGCCAAACGTGCTGGCGTGGGCGCCCGGCGGCCAGTCCATGACGCCGGCGCGGGCCGTGGTCACGCCGAGCGGCATGCCCGAGGCCACGCCCTTGGCGGCGGTAATCATGTCGGGTTCGACGCCGAAGTGCTCCATGGCGAACATCTTGCCGGTGCGGCCCATGCCCGACTGCACCTCGTCTGCGATCAGCAGCATGCCGTGCTTCTTCGTCAGCGCCCGCAGGCGCTCGTGGAACTGCGGCGCCGGCACCACGTAGCCGCCCTCGCCCTGGATCGGCTCCACCAGCACGCCGGCGACTTCATCCGGCGATACCAGGTGGACGAGCACCTGGTCCTCGAGGAAGCCCAGGCACTCGGCCTGGCAGGTCTCGGGCCTGAGGCCGACCGGGCAGCGGTAACAGGTGGCGTAGGGCGCGTGGAACGTGCCGGCCTGCATGGGACCAAAGCCGCGGCGCTGAATGGCCTTGCTCGACGTCAGCGCCAGCGACCCGAGGGTGCGGCCGTGAAAGCTGCCGAGAAACGCGATCATCCCGTAGCGCCTGGTCGAATAGCGCGCCAGCTTGATGGCGGCTTCGTTGGCCTCGGTGCCGGAATTCGAGAAGAACGACCGCTTGTCGCCGCCAAACGGCGCGATCTCGTTGAAGGCCTCGCCAAGCTGCACCTGCGGCTCGTAGTAAAAATCCGTACCCGACATGTGCAGGAACTTCTGCGCCTGATCGACGATGGCGGCGACGACGGCGGGATGGGAGTGGCCGGTGGAGTTGACGGCAATGCCGGCGGCGCAGTCGAGGAACAGGTTGCCATCGACGTCTTCCACCATTGCGCCCGAGCCGCGGGCCATCACGAAGGGATACCCCCGCGTGTAGGACGGCGACACGACCTTGCCGTCGCGTTCGATGATGGCTTTGGCCTTGGGTCCGGGCAGGGCGGTCTTGAGCAGCGGCGCATCCATGCTGCTGATCATACCGGGAGTCGGGAGTCGGGAACCGGGAGTCGGCCGGGAGCCGCTATTTTCGCTTCCAGCGAGTTCCCTTGGGGCCGTCCTCGAGGATCACGCCCTTGTCGAGCAGTTCCTGGCGAATGCGGTCGGCCTCGGCGAAGTCGCGGCGGCGGCGGGCATCCTGGCGGGCCTGGATGCCGGCGTCGATCTCGGCCTGCGGAATGGGCGGCACCGCCTCTTCGGCGTGGCGCAGCGAGAGCACGCCCAGCACCTGGTCGAAGTGGTCGAACGCGGCCTTGATGCCCGGGGCGTCGGCCTCGCCCACCTGCTTGTTGTCCATGGCGATGTTCAGCGCGCGGATCAGGTCGAACATCTCGCCCAGGCCGGCGGCCGTGTTCAGGTCGTCGGCAAGCGCGGCGTCGAAGGCCTCGACCGCGGCTGCGACACGGGCCGCGACCTCGGCATGCTGGCCGCCGCCCGACAAGGCGCCGACCCGTCCCAGGAAGTCGGTGATACGGCGCAGCGCCTCTTCCGCCTGCTCCAGCCCGATCCAGGTGAAGTTGAGCTGCTTGCGGTAGTACGCCGACAGCAGGATGTAGCGCAGCGCCGACAGGCGGAAGCCGCGGTCGAGCACGTCCTGCACGGTGTAGACGTTGCCCACCGACTTCGACATCTTCTGGTTGTCGACCAGCAGGTGCTCGATGTGGAACCAGAACTTCGAGAACTCCTTGCCGGTGGCACCCTCGCTCTGCGCGATCTCGTTCTCGTGATGCGGGAACACCAGGTCGACGCCGCCGGTGTGGATGTCGATCGGCGAATCGCCCAGCAGCCGCAGCGCCATGGCCGAGCACTCGATGTGCCAGCCGGGGCGGCCGGGGCCGCAGCCGCAATCCCAGGTCGGCTCGCCGGGCTTGGTCGCCTTCCACAGCACGAAGTCGCGCGCGTTCTCCTTGTCGTACTCGTCCGAGTCGACGCGGGCGCCGGCCTGGATGCCCTCGTGATCGAGCCGCGCCAGTTTGCCGTAGGCCGGCAGCGTCGAGATCTTGAAGTAGATCGACCCGTCGCTCTGGTAGGTGTGGCCGCGCTCCCCCAGCTGGTTGATCATGTCGGCCATGGCCTGGAGGTTCTCGGGGTCGGTGGCGCGCGGCGTGTCTTCGACCGGCTCGATGCCCAGGGCCAGCGCGTCTTCGCGGAAGGCCTTGATGTACTGGTCGGTGTACTCGCGCAGCGGCAGGCCGGCCTTCTCGGCGCCGGTGATGGTCTTGTCGTCCACGTCGGTGAAGTTCATGACGTGGTGCATCTTGAAGCCGCCGACGTACTTCAGCGCGCGGCGCAGCACGTCGACGCCGACGAAGGTGCGGAAGTTGCCGATGTGGCCGCGGGCGTAAACCGTGAGGCCGCAGGTATACATGCGCACGGTGTTGTCGCGCACGGGAACGAACGGTTCAACCTGCCTGGTGAGCGTGTTGTAGAGGCGCATGGGTTACGCGGCGTGGGCGACCGACACGATGTCGGCGTCGAGGGTGAAGGTCAGCGCCGCGCCGTCGCTGGTCGCGACCACCAGCAGCGCCGGCCCGGGCGCGGCCAGCGCCGTGGCGGCGGCCGCACTGACCCTCGCGACGAAGTCGGCCCCGGCGGCCGCTTCCAGTTCGGCATACCCGGCCGCGTGGGTGGCCACGTCGGCCACGATCGCCGCCAGTTGCGGGTCCCTGGGGACGGTCAACTTGAAGGTGAACGATTTGGGGGACATGCGAATCAAACCGATAGTCTATCGAACAATCGCGCCGCGCGGCGAACATCCGCCGCAATCTGGTCCTGCAGCGCCTCGAGGTCGGGGAACTTGCGCTCGTCCCGCAACCGCTGGACGAACGCCAGCCTGGCGCTCTTGCCGTACAGGTCCAGGGTCTGGCCGATCAGGTGCGCCTCGATGGTCGTGGCCAGCTGCTCGCCAAAGGTCGGCCGCTGGCCGATGTTCGTGACGCTGGGATAGACCGTGCCGCCGACCGTGATCGCGGTCGCGTAGACGCCGTGGGGCGGGATCAACTCGTTCCCGGTCGCCAGGTTGGCGGTCGGAAAACCAATCTCGCGGCCCCGCTTGGCGCCTTCGACCACGGTGCCGTCCACCGCGTAATGGTGCCCCAGCAGCGCCCCCGCTTCGTCGACCCGGCCTTCGCTGACCAGCCGGCGAATGCGGGTGCTCGAGACCACGAAGTCCTTGTAGCGAATGGGGTCGATCTTCTCGGCGCGGAAGCCGTACTGCGCGCCCAGCGACTTCAGCAGCGTGAAGTTGCCGCTGCGATTTCTGCCGAACAGGAAGTCGGCGCCCACCCACACTTCGGCGACGCGCAGCCACTCCACCAGCACGGTGCGCACGAACGCCTCGGGCTCCCACTGCGACATCTCGGCCGTGAAGCGGACGACGGCGGCGCCCTGGACGCCGGCGCGGGCCAGGGCATCCAGCTTCTGCGCCTTGGTCATCAGCAACAGCGGCGCCTTGTCGGGCCGCAGCACGCGCGGCGGGTGCGGGTCGAAGGTCAGCACCACGCTGGTGCCGCCGCGTTCGAGGGCGCCCCGCTGGATCCGCTCGACGATCTTCACGTGCCCGCGATGCAGGCCGTCGAAGTTGCCGAGCGCGAGCACCGGCGAGCGCCACGTCAGCGGACGCGGGTCGTCCGGAAAGTGGATTACCTCCACTTGCCCTCCCCCGCACCGCCGCCGGCGTCGATCGTCACCACGAGGCCATCATAGGCCAGCTCAACTCCGGCGGGCAGCGCGGCATTGGTCGCCGCGTGCGGCAGGTCGTGGCAGATGTGGGTGAAGTAGGTCTGGCGCGGCTTCACGCGCTCGACCACCGCCAGGGCTTCGGCCACCGTGAAGTGCGTGGGATGCGGCCGGTGCCGCAGGGCGTCGAGCACCAGCACGTCGAGTCCTTCGAGCAGCGGCCACGTCTCGTCCGGCAGCCGGTTGCAGTCGGTCAGGTAGGCGAACGAACCGAGGCGATAGCCCAGGATCGGCCGCTTGCCATGAAACAACGGCACGGGCTGAACCGCTACCGGCCCCACCGCGAATGGCCCGTCCACGACCTGCAAGGCAATTTGCGGCAGGCCGCCGCCCTTCTCGGTGGCCGGATTGAAGATGTACGCGAACGTGCGGCGCAGGTCGTCGACCGTGCGCTGATCCGCGTAGGCGGGAATGGCGCCGCCCTGCATCACGTTGAACCGCCTCACATCATCCAGGCCCATGACGTGATCGGCGTGGCTGTGCGTGAACAGGATGGCGTCGACGCGGGCAATGCGCTGCGCCAGCGCCTGCTGCCGCAAGTCGGTCGAGGTGTCGACCAGGATCGCCGGTCCGCCCTCCACCGCGATGTGGATCGACGGCCGCGAGCGCTTGTCGCGCGCGTCGGGCGACTGGCACACGGCGCAGGTGCAGCCAATCATCGGCACGCCGTGCGAGGTGCCACTGCCAAGGAAGGTCACGGTCGCCTGCATCTAAGAGATGGAATGTTAGCATGGCGCATGAGCGAAGAGGCCGGCGCGCGCTTTCAGCAACTGGTGGAGATCATGCGCACGCTGCGCTCCGAGCACGGCTGTGCGTGGGACCGCCAGCAGACGGTGCAGACGCTGCGGCCGTTCGTGCTGGGCGAGACCTACGAGCTGCTCGACGCGCTCGACCGCGAGGACTATCACGAGCTGAAGGGCGAGCTCGGCGACTTCCTGTTCGAAGCGGTGTTCCTGGCGCAGATTTGCGAGGAAGAGGGGCGCTTCTCGATCGCCGATTCGATCCAGGCCGTGTCTGACAAGCTGATCCGCCGCCACCCCCATGTCTTCGACGCCGATGGCAAGGCATCGCTCACGCCGCGAGAAGTCAAGCAACGCTGGGAAGACATCAAGAAGCAGGAACGCCGCGACGCCGGCGAGCCGGACAAGACGCTGCTGAGCGGCATCCCCAGGGCCATGCCCTCGCTGCTGCGCGCCTACGAGCTGTGCACGCGCGCGGCCACCGTCGGCTTCGACTGGGTGAAGCCGGAGGATGTGCTGGACAAGATCGACGAGGAAACCCGCGAAGTCCGTGACGCCGTGGCCACGCTGGGACCGCACTCGCCGGAGGCCGAAGAAGAGATCGGCGACCTGCTGTTCGCCATCTCAAACCTCGCCCGCAAGCTGGGCGTCGAGCCCGAGGCGGCACTGCGGGTCGCGAACGACAAGTTTCAGAAGCGGTTCGACGATGTCGAGCGGCAGGTCACGAGTAAGGGCGAGCGGATGCGCGACCTGACGCTGGAGCAGCTCGAGGCTCATTGGCAGGCTGCCAAGATCGCCACGAAGCCGCCGCGCTGACACGGCCGTTCACATCAGCTTCCACACTCGCTCCAGACGGCTGTCAACTCGCATCTCGGTCTGGAGGTGGAGGCAACCCTTCAGGGTTGCCTGACAAGCGTCACGCTCGCTGCGAGTTGTCACTCAGTAACCTGCCCGTCGGGGCGCTCTTGATTCCCCCTGTCTAAACAGAGATCGGTCGCCCCGACTCCCGCCGACTTCCGCTCGTGCTCCATCTGACGGCGAACGGCCTGCGGCTGCGCGCTGCCCGGTGAAGGTCGTCGTCTCGACGGAGCTGCCGTCGGTTACTACGTCAATTTCCCCTTCGTGATCTGTTCGAAACACGCGGGCCGCCGCTGATCGATAGCGCTCCAAAACGTACGGCACAGGGTGGCCGTAGGGGTTGCCGCGGCCGTTGCTGATCACGACCACGTCCGGCTTCACGGCGTCGATGAACGCCTGTGAGCTGGACGTGCCGCTGCCGTGGTGCGGGGACTTGAGGACCACGACGGGGAGCAGGTCCAGCGTGGGAAGAAGCGCCTGCTCCACTTCCCTGCCGATGTCGCCGGTCAGCAGCATCGACACCTGGCCATACCGCAGCTCGATGACCAGCGAGTCGTCATTCCGGACCTCCTGCCGTTCCCAATCGGGCAGCGGCGGATGGTGGACGCGTAACTCGACACCACCGAGGTCCAACCGATCGCCCTTCTGCAGCCATCGCCACGCTGCGCGATTCCGCTCGGACATGGCTTGCACCGCGAGCGTCGGCTCGTGGTTGGCGACGAAAGCGCCGGCCCAGACCTCACGCGGCGTGAAGTCTTTCACCAGCGACGCCGCGCCACCAATGTGATCCGGGTCGCTGTGGGTGATGGCCAGGTAGTCGAGGCGGACAATGCCCCTGGCGCGCAGGGCCGGGCCGAGGACGCGATCGCCGATGTCGAAGTCGCCGCGCAGCGAAACGCCGCCGGCATCCACCATCAAGGTCCGGCCATTCGGCAGCGTGACCAGCAGCGCATCGCCCTGGCCGACGTCCATGACCGTGAGGTGAAGCCGGCCGTCGCCGAATGTCCGCGCGAGCGTCGGTGGCGAGATGGCGATCCATGCGAACAGGAAGCATGCCGACCACAGGGCTCGCCGTCCTTCGCGTCCGTCCTGGAGTATGACTGCCACAACCAGGCACAGGTAGTACGCCGCCATGACGCCGAGCGACGGCGACGGCACGCGCCAGGTGAGCCACGGCGCGAAGTCGACGAGGGCTGCGCTGTCGATCAACCCGCGGACCGCCAGGTGCGTGGCCAGGCCCGCAAGGTGGGCCAGGCCGTTCAAGCCGGCGGCATCAAGGGCGGCCGTGGCCATCGACGCCACCTGCACGATTGCCATGCACGGAACGGCCACCAGGTTGACGGCCAGGCCCGCGAGCGTGACCCGCTGGAACACGAACGCGCCAATCGGCATCAGGGCGGCTTCGGCGCAGGCAGAGGCCATCAGCAACAACGACACCATGCGGAGCAATCGGTCGACAGGCAACCCTTCCACCTTCGCGCTCCGCGCTTCGGCGGACACGAAAGGGTTGCCTCCACCGGATGCGCGCACAGCGACGGGCAACCCTGAAGGGTTGCCTCCACCGGTTGCCGAGATAGCCACGTGCAACCCCGAAGGGTTGCCTCCACCGGCGCTCGCCGTGCCGACACCGACGCTCGCCGTGCCGACGATGATTGCGGCGGTGGCGCCGAAGGTCAGCCAGAAGCCGACATCGGCAATCGACAGCGGCGTCACCAGCAGGACGGTGGCGGCGGTCAACGCCATCGCGTGCGACGGCGCCGTGCGTTGGTCAATCATCCGCAGCGACAGGTAGATCGCCGCCATCAGCGTGGCGCGCGTGACCGATGGTCCCCCACCGGCCACGAACGCGTACCACACCAGCAAGGCCACTGCCGCGCCGGCGGCCCAGCCGTCACGGATGCCCAGCCACCACAGCACCGCCAGGATCAAGCCGGCGAGAATCGCGATGTTGCCGCCCGAGATGGCAATGACGTGGTAGGTGCCGGCTTCCTGAAGCCGGCGCTCGACGTCGGCATCGAGCGCGCCGCGGTCGCCGATCAGGATGGCCGTGGCCACTGCCGAAGACTGCGGATCGCGAACCGCGACGTGGCGCGCCATCGCCTGCCGGACCGCAGCCCGCACCGACGCCGCCGACTCGTCGAACCAGTGCCCGCGCTTGACCACCTCGACCAGCGCGGCGCTCTTGATCGACCCCACCAGCGACAAGCCGCGCCGAGCCAGCAGGCGCTCCTGGTCGGGCACCCCGGTGTTCATATAGCGGGCGGGACGGCGCAACAGCGCGGGAGCCTTGATGCGACGGCCGGCCCGCCACTCGCCGACCGCGGCCGCAGCCAGCGCCCCGCCGACGGTCAGCGAGGCCCCGCCGGGTGCCGGCTCGGGGCACGGGCCAATCCACACCCGCTCGATCTGCAGCCGCAACAGCGCGCCGCTCTCGGTGATCGCGGCGTCCGCCAGCAACCGGCCTTCAACGACGATCGGCGTATCGTGACGCGGTGAGTCCGCCCCCTCGATGGCGAATCCGCCGAGCCGCTGCTCGAGCAAGGTGCGAAGCGGCGGATGCAGCGCGGCGTCGTGCGCCGCGCCGGCCAGCAGGGCGGCCGCCGCGGCAAGGCCCGTCAGGCCGCACCTGAGGGCCCAGTCCATGCGCCGGCGTGACGCGCAGACGAAGGCGGTCAGGCCGGAGAGGGCAAGAAGCCAGCGCGCGGCCGGCGCCCACGACGGCTCCGCAAACACGCCAACGGCGGTACCGAGGGCAGCAGCAATGGCGAGAGACAGGGACAATGACATGCCCCGTCAGAAGCAAACGGCGGGGCGTGCGAAAACGCTGGAGAACGGCGATTGCCGGCGTCAGAGTACGAAGAAAGCGCCACGCTTCGGCGTCGAAGACGTGGCGTTTCTTGCGATCGTCAGGCGCCAGGCAACCCTAAAGGGTTGCCTCCACGGGAGGCTGCCAGGCAACCCTGAAGGGCTGCCTCCACCGCGACACTCAGGAACTGGCGACGGCCGCGTAGTAATCCTGCAGCGCGCGAACCTCGAGCCCTTCGGTCTTGAGCGCGCGAATGGCTTCGAGCGCGGCGGCGGCGCCGGTGATGGTGGTGATGCAGGGCACGCCGGCCATCATCGCCGCCCGCCGCACTGCCTTGTCGTCGAAGAACGACTCGCGGCCATGCGGGGTGTTCACCACCAGCGAGATCTTGCGGTTGACGATCTCGTCGGCCAGGCTGGGCCGGCCCTCGTTGACCTTGAACACCACCGAGCACTCCAGTCCGTGGGCGCGCAGGTAGGCCGCGGTGCCGCGCGTGCCGATCAGCTCGAAGCCCAGTTCGGCGAAGCCCTTCGCAATCGGCAGCACCTCGCCCTTGTCCTCGTTGTTCACGCTGATGCAGACCGAGCCCTCTTGCGGCAGCCGCTGGCCGGCGCCCAGCATGGCCTTGACGAACGCCATGCCGAAGCTGTCGGCGCCGCCCATCACCTCGCCGGTGGACTTCATCTCCGGGCCGAGAATGGTATCGACGCCCGGGAAGCGCACGAACGGGAACACCGGGCTCTTCACGAACACGCCGGCCGGCACCATGTCGTCGCTGATACCGAGATCGGCCAGCGACTTGCCGGCCATCACGCGCGCCGCCACTTGCGCCAGCGGCACGCCGTTGGCCTTCGACAGGTACGGCACCGTGCGCGAGGCGCGGGGATTCACCTCGAGCACGTAGACGGTGTCGTCCTTGATGGCGTACTGCGTGTTCATCAGGCCGATCACCTTCAGCGCCTTGGCAATGCGCCGGGTGTAATCGCGAATCGTCGCCAGGTGGCGGTCGCCCAGGCCCGGCGGCGGCACGACGCACGAACTGTCGCCCGAGTGGATGCCGGCCTCCTCGATGTGCTCCATGATGCCGCCGATAACGACCGCGCCCGACTCGTCGGCGACGCAATCGACGTCCACTTCCTTGGCATGCTCGAGGAAGCGGTCGATCAGGATCGGCCGATCGTGCGACACGTCAACCGCGGTCGCCATGTAGCGGTCGAGCGTGGCCACGTCGTAGACGATCGCCATGTTGCGGCCACCGAGCACGTACGACGGCCGCACCACCACCGGGAAGCCGACCTTGGCTGCCACTTCGCGCGCCTCGGCCCGCGACGTGGCCGTGCCGCTGGCCGGCTGCGGAATGCCCAGGTCCCACAGCAACTGGTTGAAGCGCTGGCGGTCTTCGGCCAGGTCGATCGAGTCGGGCGACGTGCCCAGGATGGTGACGCCGGCGGCCTGCAGCCCGAGGGCCAGCTTGAGCGGGGTCTGGCCGCCGAACTGGACGACGCACGAGACGTCGACGTTGCCTTCGCGCTCGCGCTCGATGATCGCCATCACGTCTTCGAAGGTGAGCGGCTCGAAGTACAGCCGGTCGGCGGTGTCGTAGTCGGTCGAGACGGTTTCGGGGTTGCAGTTGACCATCACGGTCTCGAACCCCTCCTTCTTGAAGCCGAACACGGCGTGGCAGCAGCAGTAGTCGAACTCGATGCCCTGGCCAATGCGGTTGGGGCCGCTGCCGAGGATGATCACCTTCTGCTTGTCGGTCGGGTCGGCTTCGCAGTCGCGCTCGAAGCTGCTGTACATGTACGGCGTGAACGACTCGAACTCGGCGGCGCAGGTGTCGATGCGCTTGAACACGGTCTTGATCTGCAGCTCGTTGCGCTTCTCGCGCACCGCCGACTCGTTGACGCCGAGGATGTCGGCCAGCTCGCCGTCACCGAAGCCGGCCCGCTTGAGCGTGCGCATCAGGTCGTAGGACATGTCGCGCAAGCCGATCATCTCCGCCGTCTTGCGCAGCTCGACCATCTCCTTGAACTGCTGCAGGAACCACGGGTCCATGTTGGTCAGCTCGTGGAGCTTGTCGACGTCCCAGCCCTTGTCGAGAGCGCGGAACAGCGCCCACATGCGGCGGTCGGTGGGAATCACCAGCTTGCGGCGCAGCTCGGTATCCTCGTCTTCGCTCGAGCCGGCCTCGCCGTCGTCCACGTCCATCTGCGGACGGCGGAACAGCAGGCCTTCCTTGCCCAGCTCGAGCGAGCGGATGCCCTTGAGAAACGCTTCCTTGAAGGTGCGGCCAATGGCCATGGCCTCGCCCACCGACTTCATCTGCGTGGTCAGCGTGCGGTCGGCCTGCGGGAACTTCTCGAAGTTCCAGCGCGGAATCTTGACGACCACGTAGTCGATGGTCGGCTCGAACGACGCCGGCGTGACGCGCGTGATGTCGTTGGGGATCTCGTCGAGGTGATAGCCGAGCGCCAGCTTGGCGGCGATCTTGGCAATCGGGAAGCCGGTAGCCTTCGAGGCCAGCGCCGACGAGCGCGACACGCGCGGGTTCATCTCGATCGCCACCATCCGCCCATCGTCGGGGTTGATGGCGAACTGGATGTTGGAGCCGCCGGTCTCGACGCCGACGCGCCGGATGATGCGCCGGCCGGCGTCGCGCATGCGCTGGTATTCCTTGTCGGTCAGGGTCAGCGCCGGCGCCACCGTGATGCTGTCGCCGGTGTGCACCCCCATCGGGTCGATGTTCTCGATCGAGCAGATGACGACGAAGTTGTCGGCGGCGTCGCGCATCACCTCGAGCTCGAACTCTTTCCAGCCGATCACCGACTCTTCGATCAGCACCTCGTGCACCGGGCTCAGGTGCAGGCCGCGGCCGGCGATTTCCTTGAACTCCTCGAGGTTGTAGGCAATGCCGCCGCCGACGCCGCCCATGGTGAACGACGGCCGGATGATCGACGGGAACCCGGTCTGCTCGACCATGGCCAGCGCCTCTTCGAGCGACTTGGCCACGCCGCTGGCGGGCACCGCCACGCCAATCTCTTTCATGGCATCACGGAACAGCAGGCGGTCTTCAGCCACCTTGATGGCCGGAATCGACGCGCCG
The DNA here is from genome assembly GCA_050247355.1 of Vicinamibacterales bacterium. Classification (GTDB taxonomy): domain Bacteria; phylum Acidobacteriota; class Vicinamibacteria; order Vicinamibacterales; family UBA2999; genus 12-FULL-67-14b. The sequence continues at coordinate 18,074 of JBFWUK010000013.1, forward strand.
ATCAGGGCGACGTTGAACTTCTTGAGAATGCCGAGTTCGTCGAGCTGCACCGCGAGGTTGAGCGCGGTCTGCCCGCCCACCGTCGGCAGGATCGCATCCGGCCTTTCGGCGGCGATGATCTTCTCCAGCACTTCCGGGGTCAGCGGCTCGACATAGGTGCGATCCGCCAGCTCCGGGTCGGTCATGATCGTCGCCGGGTTGCTGTTGACCAGGATGACTTCCAGGCCTTCGCTGCGCAGCGCCTTGCACGCCTGGGTGCCCGAGTAGTCGAACTCGCACGCCTGGCCGATGACGATCGGGCCCGACCCGATTACCAATACCCGCTTGATATCTGTACGTTTCGGCACTTATTTCTTTTCCATTTCGTCGAGGAATTCCTGGAACAGATAGTCGGCGTCGTGTGGTCCCGGCGAGGCCTCCGGATGATACTGCACCGAGAAGATCGGCTTGTTGATGTGGCGCAGGCCCTCGATGGTGCCGTCGTACAGGTTCAAGTGAGTCACGCGCGTGGTGTCGGGCAGCGAGTCGGGATCGACGGCGAAGCCGTGGTTCTGCGAGGTGATTTCAATCGCGCCCGAATCGAGCTGCTTCACCGGGTGGTTGCCGCCGCGGTGCCCGAACTTCAGCTTGTAGGTCTTGGCGCCGAGCGCCAGCCCCATCAACTGGTGGCCCAGGCAGATGCCGAACATCGGCGTGTCGCCGGCGGCCAGTTCCTTGATGTTGTCGATGGCGTAGGTCACCGCGGCCGGGTCGCCCGGGCCGTTGCTCAGGAAGATGCCGTCGGGATTCCACGCCATGACCTCGGATGCCGGCGTCGAGGCGGGAAACACCCGCACCTGGCAGCCGTGCGCGGCCAGGCGGCGCAGGATGTTGGTCTTGATGCCGAAATCGTAGGCCGCCACCTTCAACGTGCGCTTGGCGCGGCGCAGCGGCTGCACGCCAAAGCTGGCGTCGGTCACCGCATCGGCCAGCGAGGTCTCGAAATCGTAGGCCTCGGGCGTGGTCACGTCCTTGACCAGGTCGCTGCCTTCCATGTGCGGCGCGCGCCGCGCGCGCTCGACCAGGTCCGACGGCTCCACCGATCCGGTGGCGATGATCCCGCGCATGACGCCGCCCGACCGCAGCGCCTTGGTCAGCGCGCGGGTGTCGACGTCGCCGATGGCGACGATGTTGTGGCGCACCAGGTAATCGCGCAGCGTGCCGCTGGCGCGCCAGTTGCTCGACACCGGCGAGGCATCGCGCATCACGAACCCGGCCACCTGCGGCCGCGACGACTCGGTGTCGGCCAGCGCCACGCCGTAGTTGCCAATCTGCGGCGCGGTCATGGTGACGATCTGCCCGGCATAGGACGGATCGGTGAGGATCTCCTGGTAACCGGTCATGCTCGTGTTGAACACCACTTCCCCGGTCGTCTCGCCCGGTGCGCCCGCCGAGACCCCTTGAAACCAGGTGCCGTCTTCCAGTGCCAGAATCGCGTTCATCCCTACTCCTGTACGCTCAACGATGCGGCCGCGCGCGTACGCTCGCCGGCAACCACGCGCACCGTGGTTGCAAAAGGCTGATAGCCCGCCAGCGACAGGCTGACCCGATAGTCGCCCGGCGCCAGGGCATCGATGGTGAGGGGCGTGATGCCCCTGGTCTTGCCGTCGATGACCACGGTGGCGCCCGCCGGCCGTGACTCGACCACCAGCGTGCCGGTGGCGGCCGCCGGCCGCGCTGCGGCTGCGGGCGAGCCCGCCGGCTTTGGCGCGGTCGCGCCGGAGCGGCCCGCGGTTGCGGCGGCGGACGCCGTCAGCCGCAGTTCCAGCGATTGCGACGGCCGTGCCGCGGTCAAGACGATACGCCGTTCTTCGACCACGAAGCCGCGCCGCGTCACCGTGATCGCGCGCGGGCCCAGCTCGAGATCCCGCAGCGCCAGCGGCGTCACGCCTCGCGCGACGCCGTCAACTTCGACGCTGGCGCCACTCGGGGTGGAACGAATCAACAGGCGCCCGACGTTTTCTGGCCCGCCTTCGCGGCCGGAGGCCGCTTCGGCGAGGTCTCGCCGAAGCTCGCCAGATTCCGGGCGAGCGGAGGCGGACGCAGGTGGGGCCGACGCGATCGCAGCATCAGTGCCTGCAGCCTCTTCAGCAGCCCTACCAGCCTCACCCGCCATACCAGCCCCAATAGGCGCCGTCTGCAATGCGCGCGGCCTCGCCATGTAACCGGCCGCGAAACCCACAACCATCCCAACCAGCGCCGCGCCAATCAGCATGGCGCCGGTGAAACGGGCCGGCTCTTTGGACGGCGTGTACGAGGCGCTCGACTGCCACGACGTCACCGGCTCGACCGGCGGCGCAAGCTTCGGCTCGACCGACGAGAAGCGCGGCTCTTCGACGACGAGGTCGGGGTCGGGCTCGGTGTCGGCCGGCGACTCGGCGCCGGCGGTAAGACTGTCCTCCTGCACCGGCGGTTCCGCCTCGGGCAGGAACGCCGTATCGAGCACATCGTCGTCATCGTCGGCGGCGACGCCCAATGGCAGCACTGGGATGACAGCCGCCTCGAGCGCGTTGCAGAAGGCGGCGCACGACGTAAAACGGTCGTCCGCTTCGGGCGCGAGCGCGCGGGTAAACGCCCGCGACATCGCGTCGCGATCGACACCCGGCAGCGTGCGCACGTCCACGGGCCGCTCGGCGGCGCCGGCAATGCGACGGCCGAACAGCCATTCGTAGGCAATGGCGGCCAGCGCGTACTGATCGGACGCGGCGGCCGGGCTGCCGCCCTCGACGACCTCGGGCGCGGTGTACGGCGGGCGGGCAACGGCGGCCGCGGGTTCCGCACCCAGTCCGGTCACGCGCGTGGTCTCGGCCGAAACGAAAATATTCTGGGGATGGAGGGAACCGTGGACCTGGCCGGCGGCGTGGGCTTCGTCCAGGGCCGCCGCGATCACCCGAAGGCGCGGCAATAAATCTTCAATCGCCGCGGGACCGTAGTCACGCAAAGCCGCTTCGAGGGAGTCGCCGTCCACTACGTCTGTAACCAAATACCGAGTCTGCTCATCGAACCCCGGTGAGCCTTCTTCATGCACTTATCGACCCGCAATGTTATCACGCACGGTTGACAGTGTTAGTGACCGTTTGAGACAGTACGTGGCGGTGCCTTCCGACGTCTCGCCCGTCTCCGCCGCATTAGCGGTAGACATTCGCACATTTCCGTGGATTCGGCGGCTGGCGTCCGACTACGCGTTCGCGTACGCGAACGTGGCGCCGTTTTTCGCCGGCGACCCGGCTACGCCGGCGGCCTGGGCCGACACCATCCGCCGGTCGCAAGGCTTTGCCCGCCAACCGGCGCAGCTGGCCAGCCTGCTTGCGGCCCAGCAGGAATCGCGCGGCGCGCCGGCGGCCTCGCGCGCCTCTGCGGCCCGCCTCGCCGACCCGGCAACCCGCGTCGTCATTACCGGTCAGCAAGCCGGACTGTTTGGCGGCCCGCTGTTCACGCTGTTGAAGGCGCTGACCGCCATGAAGCTGGCGGCCAAGGTGGAACGCGAGCACAAGGTGCCGGTCGTCCCGGTGTTCTGGATCGACGCCGAAGATCACGACTGGCCCGAAGTCAGCGGGTGTACGGTGCTGGACACCGAACTGGCGCCGGCTTCCATCCGCCTGGCCGATCTCGACGGCGCCGGCGATCTGCCAATTGCCCGCCTCACGCTCGATGGCGGCAGCTCATCCGCCATCGACCAGCTCGAGGCGGCCCTGCCCGACTCCGAATTCAAGGCCGACATCATCCAGTCGCTCCGCAAGGCTTACGCGCCCGGCCTGGGCATGGCCACCGCGTTCGGCAAGTGGATCGAAGAAGTGCTCGGGCCGCATGGCCTGGTGGTCTACGACTCGGCCGACCCGAACGCCAAGCCGCTGGCCCGCGAGGTGTTCGTCACCGAGGTCAGCCAGCCTGGCAACACCGCGCGCATTGCCGCCCGCGCCGGCGACGAGCTGGTCGCCAAGGGCTATCACGCCCAGGCGACGCTGGCCGACGGCACGGTGTCGGTGTTTCACCTGAACCCCGAGCGCGCGGCGGTCCGGGTCGACGGCAACCAGGGCTACATCGGCGAACGCGCGATGAGCCTGCCGCAACTGGTCGACGAAGCCCAGCAGCATCCCGAGCATTTCAGCCCGAACGTGCTGCTGCGTCCGATCGTGCAGGACACGGTGTTTCCGACGATCTGTTACGTCGCGGGCCCCAACGAACTGGCGTACCTCGGCCAGCTCAAAGAGGTCTACGCCCACTTCGGGGTGCCGATGCCGCTGATGTACCAGCGCGCCACGGCGACCCTGGCCGATTCGGCCACCGTTCGCTTCCTCAACAAATACGACCTGCCGCTCACCGCCCTGCGCGCGCAGGACGAAGCGGCGCTGAACCAGCTGCTCGAGAGCCAGTTGCCGCCGACCGTGGAGCAATCGCTCTCGGCGGCCGCGGCGGCGATCGAAGAGCGCATGGCGGCGGTCGCGGCGGCGGTGCCGCAGATCGACCCGACGCTCGAGGGCGCGGTCAAGTCGACCCTCGGTAAGCTGCAGCACGAAGTGCATTCGCTGCACAACAAGGTGATTCAGGCGGCCAAGCGGCGTGACGAAACGCTGCGCCGCCAGTTCCAGCGCGCCCAGGCCCTGACCTTCCCCCAGGGCCACCCGCAGGAACGTGAAGTCGGGTTCGTGTGGTTCCTGAACCGCTACGGTCCCGCCCTGGTGGATCGGTTAATCGACGAGCTTCCGCTCGAGATGGGCCACCACTGGGTCCTGACGATTTGAAGAAGAGAAAGAAGGGCAAGAAAACCGGCTGGCGCATTCGCCTGGCGCGGCTCCGCTGGCCGGCCTGGCTGGCGCCGTACCGCCGGAAGATCCAGATCGGCCTCGGCGTGGCCGTGCTCGCCACGCTGGGTTCGGTCGGGTACCTCTACGTGTCGTACGGCCGCATCATCGATGCCCGTCTGCACGGCGAGCGCGATCGTGCCGTGCCGCGCGTGTTCGGCCGTCCCCTCACCCTGCAAACGGGCCAGAACCTGACACAGGCCGAACTGGTGGGCCGCCTCAACGACGTGGGTTACGCCCAGCGCTCGCGGGTCGAGAAGGCCGGCGAGTTTGCCATCGACAAACACACCGTGGTCCTGATCTCCAACAGCGGCGATCAGGCGGGCAAGCCGTTGGTCGTGTCGTTCCCGGAACCACCGGTGGTCAAGAAGAAGACGGCCAAGCCGCCACCGGTGGCGCAGCGCATTGCCAGGCTGCAGGTCGCCGGCAAGACGCTGGAGCGGGTCACGCTCGACGCGCCGCTGCTGACGGGACTGATGACCGGCACGCGCGAGAAGCGCCGCCGGGTGGCGCTCGACGCCATTCCCGCGCGCATGCAGGAAGCGGTGCTGGCGATCGAAGACCGACGCTTCTACTACCACCCCGGGATCGATCCCATCCGCATCGTCGGCGCGCTCGTCACCAACGTGTTCGGCGACAAGCCGTACCTGTCGGGCGCCAGCACCATCACGCAGCAACTCGCCCGTAATTTCTTCCTCACCGACGAAATGGCGCTCGAGCAGCAAACCGGCCAGCGGTCGCCGCTGCGGAAGATCCGCGAGCAGTTCATGGCCATAATTCTCGAGACCAAGGCCACCAAGGACGAAATTCTCGAGCTGTACCTGAACGACGTCTACCTGGGCCACCGCGGCTCGTTCGCGCTTCACGGCGTGGCCGAAGCCTCGAAGATTTTTTTCGGCAAGGACGTTCGCAACCTCACGCTGAGCGAGGCGGCGCTGGTGGCCGGCGTGATTCAATCGCCGTTCTACCACTCGCCGTTCAACAACCCCGAGCGCGCCCGCGATCGCCGCAACGTGGTGCTGCGCGCGATGGCCGACGGCGAGTACATCACACCCGAGGCGGCCGAGCGGGCCACCAAGGAGCCCGTCGCGGTCGTCGCGCGCGCCGTCGACAACGAGGCACCCTACTTCGTGGACTTCCTGGGTGAATCACTGGACGAGTCGTTCCCGGGCGTCACCACCAAGCCGGGCGCCCTCGACATCTACACGACGCTGGATCTCAACCTGCAGCGCCACGCGCAAGAGGCCATCCGCGAGGGCATTGCCCGTGTCGACACCGCGCTGGCCCGGCGCAAGCGCGGCCCGCGCCGGGTCGCCCAGGCGGCCCTGGTCGCGATCGATCCGCGCACCGGCGAGATCCTGTCGTTCATTGGCGGCCGCTCGTACAACCAGTCGCAGTTCAACCGCGCCGCCAACGCCCGCCGGCAAGTGGGCTCCACCTTCAAGCCGTTCGTTTTCCTCGCCGCCTTCGAGAAGGCCGCGGACGATGGCACCGGCGACATCACGCCGGCCACCATGGTCTACGACGAGCCGACGACGTGGACGTTTGACAACCAGGAGTGGACGCCGCGCAACTACGACGGCGAGTACGACGGCGGCATCACGCTGCGCCGCGCGCTGGCCATGTCGCGCAACGTCGCCACCGTCAAGGTCGCCGAGCAGACCGGGTACGACCGGGTGGTGGCCCTGTGGCGCAAGACCAGGATCGGGGCGCAGGACCAGGTGAAACCGTACCCCTCGGTCGCCCTGGGCATTGTCGAACTGACGCCGCTCGAGGTCGCCGAGGCGTACACCATCTTCCCGAACAACGGCACGATCAGGAAGCTGCGGAGCATCCTCAGCGTGCAGAGCGGGGATCAGACCGTCAAGCTGAAAGCCGAGCCGGGGACGTCGGTGGCGAGACCGCCGGCCGCCTTCCTCGTCACCCACATGATGCGCAGCGTGCTGAACGAGGGCACCGGCGCCAGCGCCCGCAGCGCCGGCTTCACGCACGACGCCGCCGGCAAGTCTGGCACCACCAACGACCTGCGCGACGCCTGGTTCGTGGGCTTCACGCCCGAACTGCTCACCGTGGTCTGGGTCGGCCTCGACAACAACCAGCCGCTCGGCCTGAGCGGCTCGCAGGCGGCGCTGCCGATCTGGACGTCGTTCATGAGCAAGGCCCTCGCCGGCCGGCCCAACACCGGCTTTGTGGCGCCCGACGGCGTCAGCTTCGTCGAGGTCGATCGGGACACGGGCAAGATCGCCACCCCGACCTGCCCCCGCGTGACGAACGAGGCCTTCCTCTCGGGCACCGAGCCGCTCGCCACTTGCGAGCTGCATCGGTTTCACTGAGTCTTCAGTCTTCCGTCTTCCGACTCCCGGTTCCCGGTTCCCGGTTCCCGATTACAATCTCTGTGATGAACCACGAAGTCTTTGCCGCGCTCGGGGAGGCGCTGTCGCGTGGCGAAGAGGCGGCCCTGGTCACCATCGTCTCGTCCAACGGCTCGACGCCGCAGCGCGTCGGCGCCAAGATGCTGGTGTTTGGCGACGGCCGCATTGTCGGCACGGTCGGCGGCGGCTGCTACGAGCACGACGCAATCGGCAAGGCCCGGCAGGTGCTGGCCACCCGCAAGCCCGCCACCGTCAAGTACGACTTGAACGACGACTTCGCCGAAGAGACCGGGCTTGTCTGCGGCGGCCAGATGGAAGTATTCATCGAGCCGATTGAAGCCTCGCCCGCGGTCTACATTTTCGGCGCCGGCCACGTCGGCTATTACCTGGCGCGGATGGCCCACGACGCGGGTTTTGGCGTCCACGTGATCGACGATCGCGCCGCCTTCGCCAATGCCGAGCGCTTTCCCTTTGCCGCCTCGGTCGTCGTCGACGACATTCCCGAGTGGCTGTCGCGCACGACCCTGCCGGCCACCGCGTATGCGGTCGTGGTGACGCGCGGGCACCGCAACGACCTCGACGCCCTGCGCGCGCTGGCGCCGCGCGAGCTGCGCTACATGGGCCTGATCGGCAGCCGCGCCAAGGTCGCGCGCCTGTACGAGCAGCTGATGACCGAAGGCGGCGTGGACCCCGATCGCCTGGCCCGCATTCACGCACCGATCGGCCTGGATCTCGGCGCCGTGACGCCGCAGGAGATTGCCGTCAGCATCACCGCCGAGCTGATTGCGGTCAGACGCGGCAAGGCGGAGGCGCTCAAGGCCGCCTCGCTGCAATGGTTCCCCAACCTCAAAGCCCTTCGCTGACCGGGCCCCGCGCGCGGCAACCGCGCGTGGGTGGGCTGACCGGGCTCCACTCACGGCAGCCGCGCGTGAATGGGTTGATCATTCGCGGCGTTCGCATCGTCACCATGAACGATGCCTTCGACGTGATCGACGGCGACGTGCTGGTGCGCGACGGCCGCATGGCCGCCGTCGGCGCCGTCTCTCCCTCGGAACGGGCCGATCGCGTCATCGATGCCGGCGGCGCGTTCATGGTCCCCGGGTTCATCCAGACTCACGTTCACTTGTGCCAGACGTTGTTTCGCGGCTATGCCGACGACCTGGCGCTGCTCGACTGGCTGAAGACGCGAATCTGGCCGATGGAGGCGGCGCACACGCCGGCGTCGCTGGCCGCCGCCGCCCGCCAGGCGGCTTCTGAACTGCTGCTCGGTGGCACCACGACGGTGCTGACCATGGAGACGGTGCACGACACCGACGCGGTGTTCGCCGCGCTCGAACCCATGGGCCTGCGCGCAGTCATCGGCAAGTGCATGATGGATGCCGACGATGCGGTGCCGGCGCGGCTGCTCGAGAAGACCACGGCGTCGCTGGACGAGAGCGTGGCGATCGCCAGGCGCTGGCATGATCGCGCGAACGGCCGGCTGCGCGCGGCGTTTGCGCCCCGCTTCGCGGTGTCGTGCTCGCAGGCACTGCTCGAGGCCGTCGCAGACCTGTCGCGCGAACACGGCCTGGTCGTCCACACCCACGCCTCGGAGAACCGCGACGAGATCGCGCTGATCCGAGACCGGACCGGCCGATCGAACATCGACTACCTGGCCCACACCGGCCTCACCTCGCCGCGACTTTGCCTGGCCCACTGCGTTTGGGTGGACGATCGAGAGCAGTCGGTCATGGCCGAGCACGACGTGAAGGTGCTCCACTGCCCTGGCTCGAACCTGAAGCTCGGCTCGGGGCTGGCGCCGGTCGTGGAGATGCGGGCCAAGGGGATCTCGGTGTCGCTTGGCGCCGACGGCGCCGCCTGCAACAACCACCTCGACATGTTCGAAGAAATGCGCCTGGCCGCCGTTCTGCAGTCTGTGCGCAAGGGACCTGGGTCGCTGACCGCGCGTGACGCGTTGTGGATGGCGACGCGCGAAGGTGCCCGCGCCATCGGGCTCGGGCACGAGCTGGGCAGCATCGAGGTCGGCAAGCGGGCCGACTTCCTGCTGGTGGACCGCGACCGGCCGCAGTTCATGACCAGTCACGACCCCTATTCCGCACTGGTCTACTCGACTCGCGGCAGCGACGTTCGTACCACGGTGGTTGACGGCGAGGTGCTGGTCGATGGCTTCCGGCCCACCCGCTGGGACGCCGCCGAGCTGGCCCGCGACGCCCGTGCCGAAGCCGCCGCCCTGGCGGCCCGCGCCGGTTTCTAACGATTCCAGTCGTTTCTAGCCGTCCAAGGTGGCGTCCGGCTTTAGCCGGACCTGCCGCGAACCTCTCCGCCCCCTGAATCGTCTATTATGTCGTGACACGACATATCGTGCGCCGCCACAGTTATCCGGACGCGTCACAGTGGTCCGGCTAAAGCCGGACGCCACACACGGGACCACAGTGGCCCGGCTAAAGCCGGACGCCACACAGGGCCGCGGACCCAAATGTGGCGTCCGGCTTTAGCCGGACCAATCAGATCAGAGCAAACATGATCAAACGAGACCCAACTCCCTTCCTGCCACTGACCCCGGCGGCATTCCATGTGCTGCTGACGCTGGCCGATGGCCCGAAGCACGGCTACCTGATCCTGAAGGATGTCGGGGAACGCACCGACGGCGAGGTGGTGCTCAGCACCGGCACGCTCTACGGCCTGATCAAGCGCTTCCTGGACGACGAGCTGATCCTCGAGATGCGTCCGACCGCCGGAGACGACGAGCGGCGGCGGACCTACAAACTGACGGTGCTGGGCCGCGAAGTCGCCGAAGCTGAAGCGAATCGATTGGAGCGCCTGGTCCACGCGGCCCGCGGCGCAAAGCTGCTGACCCGGCCACGAACAACATAGGGGCACCGATGACTTTCTACCGAATGCTGCTCCGCGTGCTCCCCCGCTCGTTCCGGGACGAGTTTGCCGATGAAATGACGCAAGTGTTCGCCGGTCAGCTCGGGCGATCCCGTGGCGCCAGGCGCCTTGCCCTGTGGCTGACCACCATTTCGTCAGTACTGGCCCTGTCGCTTCGTCTGCGGTTCGATCACGCAGCGATGGACGTGAAACACGCGCTGCGCGGACTGGCACGCCAGAAGACCTTCACGATTACCGCGGTCGCGACCCTCGCGCTGGCGCTCGGCCCGGCCACCGCGGTCTTCAGCGTCCTGCGCAGCGTGGTGTTCGACCCGCTGCCCGGCGTGAACCTGCGCGACGTGGTGTCCGTGGTGGGGACCCGGCTTTCGCGCAACATCACCGACTATCCCTGGTCTGAGCTGAACTTCCTGGACCATCACGAACGCAAGCAGGGCCTGTCGGCGCTGGCGGCATTCACCGGCACGCGCGCGACCTTCGGCGGCGACGTCCCGCAGCAGATCACCGGGGCATGGGTTTCGGCCGACATCTTCGATGTGCTCGGCATCGCGCCGGCGCGTGGGCGCCGGTTCGAGGCCGCCGACATGCAACCCGGCGCGCCTCGCGTCATCATCCTCAGCCACAATCTCGCCAAGGCGCGGTTCGGCGAGCGCGAAGCCACAGGGCAGTCGCTGCTGATCGATGGCGAACCGACCGCGGTGATTGGCGTCCTCCCACCCGGGGTGCGCTTTCCGGCGGCTGATGGCGAGTTCTGGCAACCCCTGATCATCGACCGCGCCACCACCTCGCGGGGCGCGAACTTCCTGTCGATGATCGGCCGGCTCGAACCCGGTGCGACCCCTGAGGCGGTAGCCAGCCATATGAACCAGGTCGCCGCCGACCTGGAGCAACTGCATCCGAACACCAACACCGGGCTGCGGGTCGCAACCTTGCCCGCCGCACGTCAGCTCACGCGCGCCGCCCGGCGCATCGTCTCGGTGCTCGGGCTGGCGTCGCTGGCCATCTTCCTGCTGGCCGCGACCAACATCGCCAGCCTGATGGTGGTTCGCCTGGCCGGCCGCCACGGCGAACTGGCGGTGCGGGCGGCTCTTGGCGCGAGCCGGGCCCGGCTGTCGCGCCAGTTACTGACCGAGAACTTACTGTTGGCCGGCCTTGCCGCCGTGGCCGGTGCCGCCGTCGCGTGGGGCCTGCTGCGGCTGCTGTCGCTGACGCGACTGGTGCCCGCCGATCAGATCGATCGGGCGAACCTCGACGGGCCGGTCCTGCTGTTCCTGTTCGCACTGATGACGATGACGGCGGCGGCGATCGGCTGGGTGTCGTCACGCCGCGTCATGCGGACCAGCGCGACTGGAGGCGGCCAGCGTGCGCACTCGTCCGGTCGCGAGGCGGTCCGCCTTCGGCACCTGTTAGTCGCCATCGAAGTCGGCGCGGCGGTGGTGCTGCTCGCCGCCGCGGCGCTGCTGATCCAGAGCGCGGCGCGGCTGCTGACCGTCGACCCGGGGTTTCGAACCGAGAACGTCATCACCTTCCAGATGAGCCTGCCTGGAGGGGCCTATCCGGATGCGCCGTCGCGCGTGCGCGCGATTGACGCCATTGTCGAACGGCTGGCGGCGGTGCCCGGCGTCGACATCGCGTCCTCCGCCGGCTACGCGCCGTTCGCGTCCATGCGTGCGACGCGGCGATTCGCGGTTGATGGCCGGCCGCTGCCGGCACCGGGAACCGAGCCTGCCGCCATCGATCTGCCGGCGGGTCCCCGGTATGCCGAGATCATGGGACTGCGCATGGCCGAGGGCCGGTGGATCAGCGAACGCGATACGGCCGACGCACCGCCGGTGGTGGTGATTAGCGAGCAGTTCGCCCGGGAGCACTTCCCCAACGAGCGGGCCATCGGCCGCCGCCTGAAGTACTTCACCAGCCGGGTCAACGCACCGCCCATTCCGATGCCGGAAATCGTCGGCATCGTCTCCGACGTCCGCCAGTTTGGCATCGACGAACCCGCCAGCGCCCAGATGTACACGCCGCAGGCGCAGCGGACCTGGCAATTCGTGAGCTTCTTTGTCCGGACCACCGGCGACCCGCGCACGGTGTTCAGCAGCCTGCCGGCCGCCGTGCGGGCCATCGACCCGGAACGTCCGCTGGAGGACGTGCGGACGCTCGACACGGTGATCGCCGATGCCACCGTGGCGCCCCGGGCGCTCGGCGCACTGCTGGGTCTGGCCGCATTGGTCGCCCTGCTCATCTCAAGCCTGGGGGTCTACGGCGTGACCGCCGCCACCACGGCCGCGCGCCGGCGCGAGTTGGCGATTCGCGCGGCCATTGGCGCTGAACGGCCGGGGCTGCTGCGACTGGTGGTGCGACAGGGGATGCTGGCGGCGACGGCTGGGGTGGTCGCCGGGATCGGCGCGTTTGCCGCCGCGGGAGCGGTCCTCCAATCGGTGCTGTACGAGGTGCAGGCGCGCGACCCGTGGACGCTGCTGGGGGTCGGCGCCGGCCTGCTGGCCATTTGCTGGGTCGCGACCTATCTCCCAGCCCGACGCGCACTTACAGGCAGTCCGGCGGAGGCGCTGAGGGCCGAATAGGCCCGGCGTGTTACAATTCCTAGCAGTCCGAGTATCCGACTGCTAATGAGCAACCCGGCCCTTTCCGACCGCACGCGACGCATCCTGGCGACCCTCGTCCGCTCGTACATCGAAACGGGCGAACCGGTGGCGTCGGCGGCGCTCGCCCAAAAGGCCGGACTCAACCTGTCGTCGGCCACCGTGCGCAACGTGCTGGCGCAGCTCGAAGAGATGGGCTACGTGTGGCAGCCGCACACTTCGGCCGGCCGCGTGCCGACCGACACCGGCTACCGCTGCTACGTGGACATGCTGATTGAGAGCCGCCGCGCCACCAAGGACGTGTCGGCCGTGGAAGCGCGGCTGCGCCAGGAAGCCGGCGACGCGCCGCTGATGGACGACCTGCTGTCGTCGACCTCGCACGTGCTGTCGGAAGCCAGCCGCAGCGTCGGGTTCGCCATTGCCCCGCCCAACGCCGACGCGCTGTTCCAGCGCATCGAGTTCGTGCCGCTCAGCGGCAACCGCATTCTCGTAGTGGTGGTGGCAAGCGGCAACCAGGTGTCGCAGAAGACGGTGGACATCGGCGAATCGGTGACGGGCACCGAGTTGACCCAGGCCGCCAACTTCCTGAACTCCGAATTCTCCGGCCGCACCCTGCAGCAGGTGCGCGACGGCGTGCTTGACCGGCTCAAGCAGGAGCGGTCGTTGTACGACCAGTTGCTGGGCCTCGCCCTGCGCCTGGCCAGCAGTTCGTTCGCCAACCTCGAGCGGCCGACCGCCGTTTACATTGACGGCGCCTCGAGCCTGCTCGAAGAGGTCGTCCAAGCCAGCGGCATCTCGGCGGCGACGCTGCGCGGCCTGCTGCGCATGGTCGAGGAAAAGCAGCGGCTGGTCGGCATCCTGACCGAATACATCGACGGCCCGGGCCTCACGGTGGTGATTGGCGCCGAGCACAGCGATCCGGAGTTGCGGCCGTTCAGCCTGATTGCCGCCACCTATTTCGATGGCCGGAGTACCGGCACCGTCGGCGTCATTGGCCCGACGCGGATGCGGTATTCCAAGGCCATCAGCGTCGTCGACATCGCGGCAATCGCCGTTGCGCGGGTGTTGAGAGACGTGAACTGACACTGACCCGGCGCCCCACGGGTGCGCCCGAGAGTCCTGCACGAAATCATGAGCGACGAAACAAACGATCCACAGAACGTTGGCAGCCCTGCGACCGAAGCCGGTCCGCTCGATCCGCCCGATGCCGGCACGCCGGCCGAGGCGATCAAGCGCGAGCGCGATGACCTGTACGACCGCCTGCTCCGCAAGACCGCCGAATTCGACAACTTCCGCAAGCGCGTCGAGCGCGATCGCAAGGAGATGATCGAGTGGGCCGCCGCCGACGTGTTGAACGACGTGCTGGCGATTGCCGACGACTTCGACCGCGCGCTGGCCGCCGAGGCGCCGCCCGAGGCCCAGCAGTACAAGGCCGGGCTCGAGTTAATCCAGCGACAGCTCGCTGATCTGCTGAAGAAGCGCGGCGTCACCGTGCTGGAGGCGCTAGGCGCCGACTTCGACCCGCACTTCCACCAGGCGGTGGCGTACGAGGAGGCGGCCGGCGCCCGTGACGGCGAAGTGGTGGCCGTGCTGGCCAAGGGCTACAAGCTGGGCGATCGCCTCCTGCGCCCCGCGATCGTGAAGGTGGCCAAGGCATCGTGAGCAAGCGCGACTACTACGAGATCCTCGAAATCACGAAGACCGCCACCGACCAGGAGATCAAGAGCTCCTATCGGCGGCTGGCGCTCAAGTTCCATCCCGATCGCAACCAGGGCGACAAGGCCGCTGAAGAGAAGTTCAAGGAAGCGGCCGAGGCCTACGCCATTCTGAGCGACGGCGAAAAGCGCGCCCGCTACGATCGCTTCGGCCATGCCGGCGTGGGCGGCGGCCCGCAGGGCTTCGACCCGTCGCAGTTCACCGGCTTCGAAGACATCTTCGGCGGCCTGGGCGACATCTTCGGTTTCGGCGGCTCGCGCCGCGGCGGGCCGCAGCGCGGTTCCGACCTGCGCTACGACCTCGAGATCAAGTTCGAGCAGGCGGCGAAGGGCGTCGAGACGCACATCCAGATTCCGCGCCAGGAAACCTGCGACAGCTGCAAAGGCACGGGCGCGGCGCCCGGGACGTCGCCCACCACCTGCCCCGGCTGCCGCGGCGCCGGCCAGATTCGCTTCCAGCAGGGCTTCTTCACCATGGCCCGCACCTGCAGCCAGTGCCGCGGCGCCGGCAAGGTGATCAGCAAGCCGTGCCAGACCTGTCGCGGCGCGGGCACCACCGAGCAAACCCGCAAGCTGACGGTGAAGATCCCCGCCGGCATTGCCACCGGCCAGCGCCTGCGCCTGAGCGGCGAAGGCGAATCAGGCACGCAGGGCGGACCGGCCGGCGATCTCTACGTGGTGATCTTCGTGCAGGAGCACGAGTTCTTCCAGCGCGACGGCAACGACCTGCATTGCTCGGTGCCGCTGGCCTTCACGACGCTGGCACTCGGCGGCGAGATCAAGGTGCAAGGCCTCGACGGCGACGAGACCGTCAAGATTCCCGAGAGCACGCAGACGGGCACCACCTTCCGGTTGCGCGCCAAGGGCATGCCCGACGTCTCGGGCCGCGGCCGCGGCGACATTCTCGTGACCGTGCAGGCCGTGACGCCGAAGAAGCTGTCGAAGGAGCAGAAGAAACTCCTCGAACAGCTGGCCGAGACGCTGCCCGAGCAGAAGGTCAAGCCCCACGCCCGCGACACAGATGAGGACCGAGGCATTTTCGGCAAGGTGAAAGACATCTTCGGTTGACCGCCGCAGATGACGCCGAGTATGTCACCGGGGCCGCAGATGACGCCGAGTAGTCTCCAGGGCCGCAGATGACGCAGATGACTCAGATCGTGGCGCGGACATGAACCGCAGCTGGCCGGCACTGCTGCTCCGCGCGAGCATTGTCGACGATGCCGAAGAGATCGTGTCGGCGGTGCTGGCCGACTTTGCGCCGGTCGCCAGTCACGACCTGGCCGAGCGGCCGCTGCCGCCGGGCGGGTTGTGGGACCCCACTTACCCGCCGATTCCCGATCCGCCGCCGACGCCGCTGCATTGGAACGTCTGCTTCAACGACGCCGATGAGCGTGACCGGGCCGCCGCCGCCATCCGCGAGGCCTTGCCGGACCTCGACATCGAATCAGTGGATCTGCCGGACGACGACTGGGCCGCCCGCTCGCAAGCCTCGCTCACCATGATCCACGCCGGGCGCTTCATCGTGGCGCCGCCCTGGGACATGCCGTCCGCGGACGTGAACGCGACCGTTATTGTGATCGAACCCTCGATGGGCTTCGGCACCGGGCATCACGCGACGACGCGCATGTGCCTGCGATTGTTGTCGGACCTGGATGTCTCGGATCTTACGGTTCTGGACCTGGGCACCGGCTCTGGCGTGCTGACCATGGCGGCTGCGCTGAGCGGCGCCCGCCGTGTCATCGGCATCGACGTCGATGCCGACGCCATTCAGTCGGCAGAAACCAGCGCGCGCATGAACACCCTGCCGGACACGCTTGAATTCCAGGTGTCCGACTTCCGCTCGTCGCCGCCGGCGCCGGCCGACGTCGTGCTGGCCAACCTGACCGGCGGCATGCTCACCTCAAGCGGACCGCAGATCGCGGCGTTGGTGAAGCCGGGCGGCCAGATGATCCTGAGCGGCTTCGACCACACCGAAGTCGAGGGCGTGCTCGCGGCCTTCCCCGGCTTCGCTGAAGTACAACGCCTGACCGAAGACAACTGGATCGCGCTGCAGCTGCGCCGCTGACAGCCGGCCCCCATTGAGGTGGGGCTTACGGCGCTACTCCTTCACCGCGCGCGCGCCACCCTTGGCGCGCGAGGCATTCCAGCTTTCGACGACACGGCGGAGTTCCTTGTAAGGATTCTCCTGGTCATCGACCTGGAACCGCAGCACGGTGTCGTTGTTCAGCCACACGCCTGCGCCCTTCTTGACGATCACCATCGACGCCGCCTGCATGCCGCGCTTGTCGCCGCCGGCCGCCTGGCCAGCCTCGAGCGCGGCCATCAAGCGCAGAGACAGATGACCCTTGGTTTCTTCGAACGCCTTGACCATGCCCTCGACCACCGCGGGGCCGGCCAGAATGTTGCCTTGCGCGGTGCAGAACTTGCCCTGCTTGCCGCCCGCCCACTCCGTGGCCTTCGGGCCGGTAAACGTCGCCGTGTTGCCTTGCAGATCGATCACCGCGAACTGGCGGCCCTGCTTGGTCCAGCGCTCGGGCTGCGGATCCGGATCGCTGTCCCAGATCGCCTTGATGATCGCCTCGGGCTTCATGCCGGCCTTCAGCAGCGCGATGCCTTTCGGCCCGTAACTGACGTCGACGATCGCCTGCGTCGCGACCACGCCGGCATCGGCATCGGCAGTCAGCACACCCGTCAGCGTGAACACGCGCGACTGGACGGCGCCGCCCACTTCACCCGTCTCTGGGTCGTAGCCCAGGATGGAGAACGTCGCCACCGGTGGCGGCAAGTCACTCGGAGACTGAGCCACGACAATCCGGCTGAAGCCGGACACCACAACTAGGGCAAGGGCCACTCGCCCCAACCGCCTGACCAGCCCTACCCGTCCTACCAGCCCTTTAGTTCCCATCACAACTCACTCCACGTCGTTAACAAGGCCGTTAATGCCACGAGCGGGGCCGCGTCGGCCCGCAGGGTTCGCCCGCCGAGCGACAGGGGCACCGCGCCCACGGCCTGCGCCGCCGCCAACTCAGCCGGCGTCCAGCCGCCCTCCGGGCCAACTATCACATGGGCGGCCGTCGGCTTGGGAACAGCTTGCACGGTTCGTGCGTTACCGGCCGCCGAAGGCTCGACACAGATCAGCCGGACACCGCTGATGGGTTCCGCGAGATACGCCTGCAGGGTCTGCGCCGGCGCCACCACCGGCACCACCGCGCGGCCACACTGCTTGGCCGACGACACGGCGATCCGTTGCCACCGTGCCACTCGCCGGCTCTTCTCAAGCGTCGCCAGGCCGATCTCGCTGCGGTCGCTGACCACGGGACGAATGCCGGTGGCGCCCAGCATCACCGCGTCGCGAACGACATCATCCATCTTGTCAGCCTTGAGCACGCTGACGACCAGCACGACTGGCACCGAGATCTCCGGCGCGGCTGTCACCGGCTCGATCGCCTTCACCGCCGCCGATCGCTTCCCCGCTTCCACCACTTCGGCCCGCCACAGGCCGCCGCGACCGTCGAAGATTTCGACCTCGGCGCCGACGCCAAGACGGAGCACGCGCGCCAGGTGCTCGGCCTCATCGTCCGGCAGCGGCACGCGCGCCGCCGTCGCATCAAGTTCGGGCACGTAAAAACGCGGACGCACGCGGAGAGTATACTCATGCCCACAGATGTTCTTCCGCGGACAGACAGTCGGGAAATACCGCATCCTCTCCCCTCTCGGCAGCGGCGGCTTTGGCAGCGTCTATCTCGCGGAAGACACGTGGATCGACAAGAAGGTCGCCATCAAGGTTCCGCACCGCCAGAACCTCGACTTCGGCGAGCTGCTCCGCGAACCCCGGCTGCTGGCCACCCTCAGCCATCCGAACATCGTCACCGTCCTCACCGCCGAGAAGCAGGACGATGTGTTCTTCATCGTGATGGAGTACGTGCCGGGCGACACCCTGGAAGCGGTAATCGACCGCGATGGCACGCTCGACCTGCCGCGGGCCCTCGACTACACCTGCCAGATCTGCAACGCCATGGACCACGCGCACAAGCACGGGGTCATTCACCGCGACCTGCGGCCGGGCAACGTGCTGGTCACCGACCAGGGCCTGATCAAGGTCGCCGACTTCGGGACCTCGCGGTTCCTCGAGATTGCCGCCCATGGCACGACGGTCATCGGCAGCCCGCCGTACATGGCGCCGGAGCAGTTCCAGGGCAAGGCGGTGTTCGCCTCGGACATCTACTCCCTTGGCGTGACGATGTACCAGATGTTCACGGGCGTGCTCCCGTACGACACCCCCATGCCGGCGGATCTCGACAGGCTGATGCGCGGCGAGCTGGCGTCGCCGCCCAAGCTGAAGAACCCGAAGCTGCCCAAGGCCATCAGCGACATCGTGATGAAGGCAATCGCCGCCGACATCCCGTCGCGCTATCAGAGTGCGTCGGCCCTGCTCGACGCGGTGCTGGCCGCCCGCACGCCGTCGCCGGCCACACGCCGCCCGTGGCGCCCGGCGCCAGGGTCGCCCGCCAGTTCGCCGTCCGACGAGGTTTCCGACATCCAGGCCCGATTGAAGGCCCGCGAAACCGTGCAAGCCAAGTTCTGCTGGAAGTGCGGCAAGGCGCTGGCCGCCCGCGCCGACGTCTGCCCCTTCTGTTCCGAACGGCAGTAACCTCCGCAATGTAGCGTCCGCCTTCAGGCGGACCTCAGCCGGAGTACAATTCCGGCACTATGGCATTTGCGGGAACGGGCAAGATCTGGATGAACGGGTCGCTGGTGGACTGGAAAGACGCCACGATCCACGTCGCCTCACACGCGCTGCACTACGGCACCGGCGTCTTCGAGGGCATTCGCGCCTACGACTCGAAGGCCGGCACCAATGTCTTCCGCCTCGAGCCGCATATGCGGCGGCTGATGGACTCGTGCCGCGTCTATCGCATGGAGCCGCGCTGGTCGCAGGCCGAGCTGTCGCAGGCCGTGCTCGACACCGTGCGCGTCAACGGCTTCAAGAGCTGCTACATCCGGCCGCTGGTCTATCGCGGCTACGACTCGCTGACGCTCGATCCCCGGCCCTGCCCGGTGGACGCGTCGGTGGTGGTGTGGGAATGGAGCCTGATGATGGGCGCCGACGCGCTCGAGCAGGGCATCGACGTCGGCGTCAGCTCGTGGACGCGCCTGGCGCCGAACACGCTGCCGGCGCTGGCGAAAGGCACGGCCAACTACGCCAATTCCGCGCTGATCAAGATGCAGGCGGTGCTCGACGGCTACGCCGACGCGGTGGCGCTCGACGAGAGCGGCCTGCTCAGCGAAGGCAGCGGCCAGAACCTGTTCCTGGTCCGCGACGGCATCATCTACACGCCGTCGCTGGGCTCGTCCGTGCTGCAGGGCATCACGCGCGAAACGGTCATCACGCTCGCCAGCGACCTGGGCTACACCGTGCGGGAGACCTCCATTCCGCGCGAGTTCCTCTATCTGGCGGACGAAGCGTTCTTCTGCGGCACGGCGGTCGAGATCACGCCGATTCGCACCATCGACAAGATCACCGTCGGCAGCGGCAAGCGCGGCCCGGTGACCGCGGCGCTGCAGCAGCGCTTCTTCGGCATCCTGCGCGGCGAGCTGCCCGACACGCACGACTGGCTGACCCCCGTCTCCACTGAAACAGCGGCGGCCCGGCCGGAAAAGGCTGCCGCGGCAGCCCGCTGACCCTGGGGGAGCGATGCACGTCAACGACCTGTTGAAACTCGCTGTCGAGAAGGGGGCCTCCGACCTGCACCTCAAGGTCGGCAGCTACCCCATGGCGCGCATCCACGGCCACCTGGCGCCGGTGTCGGAAGAAAAGCAGCTCGACCACGAAGACCTGGTCGAGATGGCGGCTTCGATCATGTCAACGGCGCAGCGGCAGAAGTTCAAGGACTCGCAGGAAGTCGACCTGGCCTACAGCGTGCCCGGCCTGGGACGCTTCCGCTGCAACGTCTTCCAGCAGCGCGGCACCATCGGCGTGGTCCTGCGCGTGATTCCGGTCACGGTCAAGAGCCTCGACGAGCTGGGCCTGCCGCCGGTGCTGAAGAAGATCGCCGAGGAAGAACGCGGCCTGGTGCTGGTGACCGGCACCACCGGCAGCGGCAAGAGCACGACGCTGGCGGCGATGATCAATCACATCAACCAGACGCGCACCGCCCACGTCATCACCATCGAAGACCCGATCGAGTACCTGCACCGCGACCAGCAGTGCATCATCAACCAGCGCGAGATCGGCGTCGATACGCGGTCGTTCGCCTATGCCCTGCGCAGCGCGCTGCGCCAGGACCCGGACGTGATCCTGGTCGGCGAAATGCGCGACATGGAGACCATCGAAACCGCCATGCACGCGGCCGAGACCGGCCACCTGGTGTTCTCGACGCTGCATACATTGGACGCCACCGAAACCATCAACCGCATCATCTCGGTATTTCCACCGCACCAGCAGAAGCAGATCCGTCTGCAACTGGCATCGGTGCTGAAGGCGGCGATTGCGCAGCGGCTGATCCCACGGGCCGACGGCTCCGGCCGCGCGCCGGCGGTCGAGGTGCTGGTCGCCACGCCCTTCATCAAGGACTGCGTCGTCGACAAGGACAAGACGCACCTGATCGCCGGCGCCATTGCCCAGGGCACGTCGCAGTACGGCATGCAGACGTTCGACCAGTCGATCTTCAGCCTGTTCCAGAACCAGATGATCAGCTACGAGGAAGCGCTGCGCTGGGCGTCGAACGTCGACGAATTCAAGCTGCGGGTCCAGGGCATTTCGACCACCGCCGACATTTCGCGCGACCAGATGGCGGGCACGGTGTTTTCCACCCCGGCGAAAGCCGCCGCCGCCGTGACCAAGCCGGCACCCAAGCCGCCTGAGATCACTCGCTTCGGGAAGTGAGGTCCGCCTAAAGGCGGACACCACATTAACGCCGCGGTCCACCTGAAGGCGGACACCACATTAACGCCGCGGTCCGCCTGAAGGCGGACACCACATTGACGCCGCGGTCCACCTGAAGCCGGACACCACATTAACGCCGCGGTCCGCTTAAAGGCGGACACCACATTGACGCCGCGGTCCACCTGAAGGCGGGACACCACATTGACGCCGCGGTCCACCTGAAGGCGGGACACCATATTGGTGCCGATGTGGCGTCCGGCTTTAGCCGGACCATAATCAAGCGTGGCTGACGCCTACCTGACCGCCCTGACCATGCTGTCGCGGCGCGAGCTGTCCGAGTCGCAGGTCCGCACCCGCCTGGCCCGCAAGGAATTCGAAGACGACGAGATCGAGGCGGCGGTGGAACGGCTGCGGCAGGACGGCACCATCAACGACCGCCGGGTCGCGCTGTCGGCGGCGCGCCTGGAAAGCGCCATTCGCCACCGCGGCCGGGCTCGCGTGATCCAGAAGCTGCGGTCGCTGGGCATCGACGGCGACACCGCCGAATCGGCCGTCAACGAGGTATTCGAGGAGGTCGACGAAGCCGCCCTGCTCGACCGCGCCTTCGAACGGCGGCTCAAGGGCCAGGCGCCCGCGGACCTGGACGACAAGGCCCGCGCCCGCATTGTCCGAGGCCTCGCCGCGCAGGGTTTCCCGTTCGACGCCATCATGAGGCGCCTGAAAGCCAATCCCGACAGGTAGCGCCCCCGTCAGGTGGTGCCGCCCCGTCAAGTAGTGCCGCCCCGTCAGGCAGTGTCGCCCCGTCAGGTAGTGCCGCCCCGGCAGTGCACTTACAATAGAGAGATGCATCCCCGTGAGATACGCGCGTCGTTCCTGAAGTACTTCGAGCAGCACGGCCACCGCGTGGTGCCCAGCAGCCCCCTGCTGCCAGGTGACGACCCGACCTTGCTGTTCACGAACGCCGGGATGAACCAGTTCAAGGACGTCTTTCTCGGCCGCGAGAAGCGCGACTATGCCCGCGCCGCCACCTCGCAGAAGTGCATGCGCGTCAGCGGCAAGCACAACGACCTCGACAACGTCGGGCCATCGCTGCGCCACCACACCTTCTTCGAGATGCTCGGCAACTTCTCGTTCGGCGATTACTTCAAGCACGATGCGATCGAGCTGGCCTGGAACCTGCTGACCAAGGAGTGGAAGCTGGACCCGGCGACTCTCTACGTCACGGTGTTCAAGGGCGCCCCCGGCATCCCGCGCGATGAAGACGCCTACCAGCGCTGGCTCGACTTCGTGCCGGCCGACCACATCGGCGAGCTCGGCATGGCCGACAATTTCTGGGCCATGGGCGATACCGGCCCGTGCGGCCGCTGTTCCGAGATCTACGTGGACCGCGGCGACTCGGTGCCCGGCACCGGCAACTTCGTGGCCGACGTCGAGTCGGGCAGCGAGCGGTTCGTCGAGATCTGGAACAACGTGTTCATGGAGTTCGAGCGCGACGACCAGGGCACGCTGACGCCGCTGCCGGCGCCCTCGATCGACACCGGCATGGGACTCGAGCGCATCTCGGCGGTCATGCAGGGCACCCTGTCGAACTACGACACGCCGCTGTTCATGCCGCTGCTCACCGCGATCGGCGAGATGTCCGGGCACCGCTACGACAAGTCGATGTCGGCCAGTGACGTCTCCATGCGCGTGGTCGCCGATCACGTCCGTGCCGCCACGTTCCTGATTGCCGACGGCGTGGTGCCGTCGAACGAGTGGCGCGGCTACGTGCTGCGCAAGATCATGCGGCGGGCCATGCGCCACGGCCGCAAGCTGGGCCTGCACGAGCCCTTCATGTTCTCGCTGGCCGACGTCCTGATCCGCGAGATGGGCGACGCCTATCCCGAGCTCAAGGCCGGCCGCGACGCCGTCGTCCTGGTAATCAAGAGCGAAGAGGAGCGCTTCGACGCGGTGTTGACCGGCGGCCTGCCGCGGCTCGAGGAAGTGCTCGAGCGGGCGGCCAGGACCACCAAGGTGGTGCCGGGCGACGAAGCGTTCAAGCTTTACGACACGTTCGGCCTGCCGCGCGACTTCATCGAGGACCTGGCCGGTAACCAGGGGCTGCGGTTCGACGCGGAAGGGTTCGACGCGGCCATGGACGGGCAGAAAGCCAAGGCCCGCGCCGGCAGCTCGTTCGAAAGCAAGAAGGGCGATGACTTCACCTTCATGTCGGACGAGGAACGCGAGGAGCTGCGCGCCGTCGGCGACAACTTCGACGGCTACACCGACACGGCGCTGAAGGGCGTGCCGGTGCTGGCGCTGTTCAACGACCAGAAGACCTCGGTCGAGGCGCTCGAGGCCGGCGAGAACGGCTACGTGGCGCTTGGCAAGACCCCGTTCTACCTGGAAGCGGGCGGCCAGGTGTCCGACCAGGGCTGGATGGAACCGGCGTCGGGCCAGCGGTCGCGGGTGACGGGCGTCGCGCGGCTCGGCCCCGGGCTGCCGCGGGTGCACCGTGTCGAGAACATCGAAGGCCGCCTCGCGCTGCGCGACCTCGTGACGACCCACGTCGATACCGACCTGCGCGACGCGACGCGGCGCAACCACACCGGCACGCACCTGCTGCATGCGGCACTTCGCAAGGTGCTTGGTCCGCACGTCAAGCAGGCCGGCTCGCTGGTATCGCCGGATCGGCTGCGTTTTGACTTCCAGCACTTTTCGGCGGTCACGCCCGAGCAGTTGTCGGAGGTGGAGCGAATCGTCAATACGGCGATCCTGAAGAACGAGCCCGTCAATACCGCCGTTCGCAATACCCAGGAGGCCATCGCGTCGGGCGCCATGGCGCTGTTCGGCGAGAAGTACGGCGACAAGGTGCGCGTCGTGGCTGTCGGCGACGGGTCGTTCAGCACCGAACTCTGCGGCGGCACCCATGTGCGCGCGACCGGTGACATCGGCTCGCTGCTCATCACCGCCGAGTCGGGCGTCGCCGCCGGCGTGCGCCGCATCGAGGCCCTCACCGGCCTGGGCGCCCTGGAGTTCGCGCGCAGCGCCATTCGCGACCTGAACATCGCCCGCGAATACGCGCCGGCCGGCCCGCTCGATCAGTGGCTCGATGCCCAGGGCAAGCTGGTGGCGCGCCTCCAGAAGGAGAACCAGCAGCTCAAGACCAAGCTGGCGCTCGGCGGCAGCGGCGGCGGCAAGGACGATGACCAGGTGGAGGTCGCGGGCGCCACGTTGATTGCCCGCGAAGTGAAAGACGTCGACAAGGAATCGCTGCGGGCGCTGGCCGACACCCTGAAGTCGCGCCTCAAGAGCGGTGTCATCATCCTGGCCGCCGGCATGCCCGACGGCAAGGTGTCGCTCATTGCCACCGTGACGCCGGACCTGGCCAAGAAGGCGCCGGCGGGCCAGTTGGTCAAGCAGCTTGCTCCGATTGTCGGGGGCGGGGGCGGCGGACGGCCGGACTTTGCCGAGGCCGGGGGCAAAGAAGCAGCGAAGATCCCGGAACTGCTCAAGGAAGCACGGCTGTTGATCGAGAAACTACTGGCCTAAGGCCTGAGTCCGGACCCAAAGTCGCCGATAAGGTAGACTGAAGGTCCGTGAAACGCAGCCTATTAGTCCTCGCGCTGAGCTTTGCCATGGCTTCGCCGGCCGCCGCCCAGATTTACTCCTGGCGCGACGCCGACGGCAAGCTCGTGGTGTCGGACCAGCCGCGCAGCGATCGCGGCACCATGAGCACCTACGCGGTCTCAGGAGCCAGCACCATCCTCGCCACCAGGCCACTGGTGGCCACCGTGAAGAGTGCGAAGTACGAGGCGTCGATCAGCGAGCATTCGCGCCGCATGGGCGTGTCGGCCGACCTGGTGCGAGCCGTGATTCAGGTCGAGTCGGCCTTCAACCCGACGGCGGTCTCGGCCAAGGGCGCCATGGGCCTGATGCAATTGATGCCGGCCACCGCGCGGGAGCTCGGGGTGAGCGACCCGTTCGAGCCCGACGAGAACATCCGCGGCGGCGTGGCCTACTTGAAGCGCCTGCTGGTGCGCTACAACCACAAGGTCGAGCTCGCGCTGGCGGCGTACAACGCCGGCATGGGGAACGTCGAGAAGTACGGCGACGTGCCGCCCTTCAAGGAAACCCGCAATTACGTCCGGAAGATCACCGCGGCGGCCCCGTCGGCCCCTCCCAACAGCATCTTCAAGTGGATGGAACTGGTAAACGGCAAGCCGGTGACCCGCTATTCGAACAAGCCCCCCGCATCCGGCCCCTACGAAGTCGTCAACGGCCGGCGTTAGCCCGCCTTCGCCCCCAAAGGGGCTACGACGCGGCAAGCCCGCGCAGGCCTCCGTGCTATGATTACGTGTTTGGCATCCCTTTGATATCGAGGTCCTAGAGCGTGGCGAAGAGAAACAAGTCGGCCCTGAAGGCCAATCGGCAGAACATCAAGCGGCGCGAGCACAACCGTGAGTTGCGTTCGAAGCTGCGGACCGGCCTCAAGGCCATCCGCAAGTCGCTCGACGACAAGAACGTGGACGCCGCCAAGGCGGCCCTCAAGACGCTGCAGTCGCTGGTCGACAAGATGGCGACCAAGGGCATCATCCACAAGAACACCGCATCGCGCTACAAGTCGCGCCTCTCTACCAAAGTCTCGAAGTAGGGCCGCCCCGACCAACCTTCCGCAACCAGCCTCCGTCTAAGTCTACATAGGTAGATTACGATAGAGGCCGTATGCGACTGACCTACCCGACCGCCCTCGTCCTGCAGGCCCTGCTCGATGGCCGCCATCACGGCTTCGACATCATGGACGCCACCGGGCTTCCCAGCGGCACCGTCTACCCCATCCTCCGGCGTCTCGATGCCGAAGGCTACGTCCGTTCGAAGTGGGAGCCGCAGGTCGTCGCCCGCAAGGAGCAGCGCCCGGCGCGGCGCTACTACGAACTGACCGCGGGCGGTGGGACGATGGCGCGCGAGGCGGTAGCGCGGGCGCGCGCGATGGCGTCGGCGGGCACGCGCTTGCTGCGCCCGGTCGAGGGCGAGGGTTAAATGCCCGGCCTGGCCCGCGCCCTGCGTCTGATCGATCTCGCTGCGCTGCTGGTTCCCGCACGGCTCCGCGCCGACTGGCGCCGCGAGTGGGCCGCCGAACTGGCGTCGGTCCCCGACCCGGACGCGCCGCTCGTCCGCCACGCCCTCGGTGCCTTTCCCGATGCGTTCTGGATCCGCCAGCGCGAGGTCGCCGACCTCGACATCATCGACGACCTCCGCCACGGCTGGCGGCAGCTGCGGCAGCAGTCAGGATTCGCGGTCACGGC
Organism: Vicinamibacterales bacterium; assembly: GCA_050247355.1. Lineage (GTDB taxonomy): Bacteria > Acidobacteriota > Vicinamibacteria > Vicinamibacterales > UBA2999 > 12-FULL-67-14b. Next base: position 44,659 of record JBFWUK010000013.1, read on the forward strand.
GGTCGCGATCCTGGCGTTGAGCATGGCCGCCTCGGTCACGGCCTTCAGCGTCGTGTCGCAGGTGCTGCTCCGGCCGCTACCCTACCCAGCCCCGGAACGCATCGTCACCGTCTGGGAGCGGCACGCCGCCACGGCTGGACGGCTGGATGTGGCCCCCGGTAACTTCCTCGATTGGCGGGCCAGGGCGCAGTCCTTCTCGCAACTCGCGGGGGCCGAGCCGTACAGTTACGACTACACGGGCGGCGAACGGCCCGAAGTGCTGCGAGCCTTGAACGTCACCGAGGGGTTCTTCGACATCTTCGGCGTGCGGCCGCTGGCCGGCCGCTACTTCCTGCCGGCCGAGCACGTCCGCGGCAACAACCAGGTGGTGGTACTCAGCGCGCGATTCTGGCGCAGTCACTTCGCCGCCGACCCCGCCATTGTCGGCCGCGCCATCAGCATCGACGCCAAACCCTACGTCGTCGTTGGCGTGGCGCCCGACGACTTCCTGCCGCACCTGCTCGAAGACTTCGTCGGCGAAACGCGGCTGTGGGCTGCCAAGGCGATTGAAGATTACGAACCGCGACTTCGCATCGAAGGCTACTGGCAGGTGGCGGGCCGGCTGAAGGACGGCGTGTCACTCGCCTCGGCCCAAGCCGAGATGAACGCGATTGCCGCGCAGATCACCACCGAGAACCCGCGCACGAACAAGGACGCCGGCGCGGAGGTGATCACGCTCCGCGAGCACCTCGTTGGCGACGTGCGTCCCGCCGTCAACTTGTTCAGCGCCGCGGTCTTCGCGGTGCTGCTGATTGCCTGCGTCAACGTGACCAACCTGCTGCTGGCACGCGGTGCGGCGCGGCAGCAGGAGTTGGCGGTGCGAACGGCGCTCGGCGCCAATCGTGGGCGGCTGGTCGGCCAGCTGCTTGCCGAAACCCTGCTGCTGGCCGCGGTGTCATCGGCATTCGCCGTGCTGCTGGCCCAGGGGGCCATGCGGCTGCTGGCGCGCCTGGGGCCGCGCGAGGTGTTGTGGATCGAGACGCTGCACGTCGATCGCGCCGCGCTGCTGTTTGCCGCGGCGCTGGCGGCGGCGGTTGCCGTGGCGGCGGGCCTCGTGCCCGCGCTGCGCCTGTCGGCGACGGGGCTGCAGGCGCCCGGTCACCGCACCATGACCGGCGACCGCGGCCAGCGTCGCCTGCGTTCGACCCTGGTGGCGGTGGAAGTGGCGCTGGCCCTGATGCTGGTGTCGGGCACCGGCCTGTTGCTCAAGAGCTTCGTCAACCTGATGCAGGTGGACACGGGGTTCCAGCAAGACGGCGTGCTGGTGGTCCAGATGTTCGCGTGGGACCGCAACCCGACCCCGGCCGCCAGGCGCTTGTATTTCGAGCGGGTCACGAACCGGGCCGCCGCGTTGCCCGGCATCGAGCGCGTCGGATTGGTGAGCGCCATGCCGTTCATCGAATCGAACATCGACATCCGCGGCGTGGTGCAGTTTCCAGGCCGGCCGGCTCCGCCGGCGGGCGAAGAGCCGCGGGCGTCGCTAAACGTCGCCTCCCCCGGCTACTTCGATGTCATGCGCATCCCGCTCGTGCGCGGCCGCCACCTGAGTCCGGCCGACGGTCCTGACTCCCCGCGCGTCGCCGTGATCAGCGCCGCGATGGCCGGCCGCTACTTCCGCGACACCAATCCGGTCGGCCAGCGCATGGCCTTCCGCTACAGCGGCCAGGTGATGCAGGCAGAGATCGTCGGCGTGGTTGGCGCCACGCGCCACGAACGGCTGGACGAGCCGCCGCGCGTCGAGCTGTTCCTGCCGCACGCGCAGGTGCCCTCGGGGTCGATGACGCTGGTCGCGCGCGCGGCGATCGAGCCGGCGCTGCTGGTGGAATCGGTCAAGTCCGAGATCTGGGCCGTCGACCCGCTGCAGACGTTCTATCGCACAGCCACCCTGGACGAACTGGTCGAGGGCACGCTGACGAGCCGGCGCTTTGCGTTGATCGTCCTGACCGGTTTCGCGGCGCTGGCGCTGCTGCTGGCCGCGGCCGGCCTGTACGGCGTGCTCAGCACCATCGTGTCGCAGTACCGCCGCGAGATTGGCGTGCGCATGGCCCTGGGAGCCGCGTGGACCGACATCCTGCGGCTGGTCGTGGTGCGGGGGTTGGGCGTGGCGGCCATCGGCGTCGCGGTCGGTCTGCTGGGCGTGTTTGGCGGCTCCCGCGTCCTCGCCAGCTACCTGTTCAGCGTGGCCCCGACCGATCCACTGACGATCGGCGGCGCGGCCGTGCTGATGCTCGCCGTCGCGGCGGTGGCCTGTTACGTGCCTGCCCGGCGGGCAGCTAATGCCGATCCGTGTGAGGCGTTGCGAGTGGAATGACCTGGCGAAATTGCGGAGCCGTGTGCGGCGCCGCAGGGAATGATGTGGCGTCCGCCTTCAGGCGGACCAACTATCGTCCGCAGATCTCGACGACCAGGCGCTCGAGCAGGAAACGGGGCGCGCCGACCGACGACTTGATGGCCAGGTCGGTGCGGAACACCGCGTCGAGGCTGTTCTTGACGCGCGTATCGGGCCGCAGCCGGATGGCTGCCGCCCGAATCTGTCCCAGGATCATCGGCGGCTGGGCGCCGGCGTCGATCTGCGCGGCGATCTCGCGCAGGGCGCCGGCGGCATCGGCGTTCCAGATCGCCTTGCCGAGCGCGAAATCCTCACCGGGCTCGCTTTGCGGCAACACCAGGTCGCGGACGTGGTTGGCGGTGATGGCCGACTCTCCCGCCGCATAGAGCACCAGCTTCTCGATCTCGGCGCGAATCCGCCCCAGGCTCAGGCCGGTCGTGTCGAGCAACAACGCCAGCGCCTTGGGGTCGATGGTGAGTTCGTCCTTGTCGAGCCGCTTCTGGATCCACAGCGCCGCGTCGCGCGGCGAGTCGAGCGATCCGCAGTCGACGCAGTCGGCGCGCTTGCGCAGGAGCTTAACCAGCCGGCGATTGCCGTCGAGACCACCGGCCACGAACACCAGCGTGGTCATCGGCTCGGGCTTCTCGAAGTACGCCTCCAACTCCTCCACCGGCGTGGTGCCGCGCTTGCCCTTCTTGACCAGGTCCAGCGCCCCCTGCCCGTCGTCCTCCTCCTTGCCGGCGCGCTTGGGCGACAGCAGGGTCTCGGCCTCGTGGACAATGATCACGCGGCGCGGCGACATCATCGGCAGGGTGCGGGCGGTCGAAAGAATGGCGCCAATCAGCCCATCGCGGCCGGCGGCGGTGCTGGCCTCGTTGGCATAGAGGCTCTCGACGTTGAAGGCGTGCAGGCCCTCGTCCACGACGGCGGCAAACTCCAGCGCCAGGTCGTGACGCGACTGCAGGTCGTCGCCTTCGAGCAGGTAGAGCGGCGCGGTCTTCCCCGACTTGATCTGCTTGCGAACGTCGGCGACGGTCGACATCAGGCCCTGCCCTGAGCGAGCGGTTGGCGAAGTCCTTCGGCGAGCGCGAGGCGGAGGGTCAGAAGGCCTCGAGGATCGCGCTCACGACCGACTTGGCGAAGTCGGCGGCAATGCGATCGAAAGCGGCGCGATTGCTGCCGGCGAAGGCGGCAAAATCCAGGGCGCCGCTGGTCGGTGTGCCCAGGTCGTATTCCTCCGAGAACGACAGCGCGGCGTTCTCCCACAGCGTCTTCTGCTGCTTGACGTCCTCGAAGGCGACCTTGACGATGACGGTGAACCGGTAGCGCGAAGCCAGTTGCTGGTCGTTCAGGGCCACCGGCTGGCTGGAGACCGACTGGATCTCGCCGCGGACAATGCCGTCGGCGCCCGAGTCGGACGGAATGACGGTGTAGCGGCCGCTGGCCTGGAACTCCTCGCGCACCTTCTGCGTGAAGATCTGCTCGATGATCGGGTTCGGCGTGGTGTTGCCGAACATCGGGATGCCGAGCGTGCGGATGTAGTCGGGCAGGAACGAGCCCCGCCCGGCCAGCGCGTAGCCGCACGACGATACGCCGGCGCCGGCCACCAGCACCGGCAGCGCGCGAAGCAGGTCGCGTCGGGTGACGTTCATGCTCCCGCCATTAGGCCACAACAATCGACACCAGGCGACCCTTGGCAATCACGACCTTCTTGATCGTCTTGCCGGCCGTGTGCGCCTGCACGTTGGGATCGGCCAGCGCCAGCGCCTCGAGCTCCGGGTCGGCGATATCGGGCGCGGCGGTCACGCGGCCGCGCAGCTTGCCGTTCACCTGGACGGGGATCTCCAGCTCTTCGGCCTTCGCCACGCCGGCGTCGAACGCCGGCCACGACGCACCGGCCAGGCCGTCGACGTGGCCATACAGCTGCCACAGCTCTTCCATGGTGTGCGGCGCAAACGGCGACAGCATCACGATCAGCGCTTCAACCGCCTCGCGCGCGACCTTGGGCGCCTGCGCCGAACGCTCGCCCTTGTCGGTGAACAGGTACAGCTCGTTGACCAGCTCCATCATCGCCGACACGGCCGTGTTCATCTGCTGGCGCACGTCGATGTCCTGCGTGACCCGGCGGATGGTGTCGTGGGTCTTGCGCCGCAGGCCGCGCTCGGCGGCCGTCAGGCTGGCGTGATCGATGGCGCCGCCGCCGCTTGCAACCACCTGCTCGCGCCACTGGTCGGCGGCACGCCAGACCCGCGCCAGGAAGCGGAAGCTGCCCTCGAGGCCCGAGTCGGACCACTCCACCTCCTTCTCGGGCGGCGCCACGAACATCACGTAGAGGCGCAGGGCGTCCGCGCCGTACTTCTCGATCATCGAATCGGGATCGACGACGTTCCCCTTCGACTTCGACATCACGGCGCCGTCCTTCAGCACCATGCCCTGGGTCAGCAGGTGCGTGAACGGCTCGGTGTGCTCGATCATGCCCAGGTCGTGGAACACGCGGGCAAAGAAGCGCGAGTAGATCAGGTGCAGGATGGCGTGCTCGATGCCGCCGCTGTAGAAGTCGACCGGGCACCAGTAGGCGACCTTCTTCGGGTCGAACGGCATCTGGTCGTTGTGCGCATCGGCGAAGCGATAGAAATACCAGGACGAGTCGACGAACGTGTCCATGGTGTCGGTTTCGCGCCGGGCCGGGCCGCCGCACTTCGGGCACGCCACGTTGACGAATTCGGGCACGCTGGCCAGCGGTGAATCGCCGCGGCCGCTGAACTCGGTGATGTTGGGCAGCGTGACCGGCAGCTGATCGTCGGGGACGGGCACCACGCCGTCGACCGGGCAGTGGATCATCGGGATCGGCGTGCCCCAGTAGCGCTGGCGCGAGATGCCCCAGTCCTTCAGCCGGAACTGCACGGTGCCTTCACCAATGCCCCGCTCCTCGGCTTCCGCGGTGATGGCCTTGATCGCCTCGGCGGCGGGCATGCCGCTGTACTCGCCCGAGTCGATCAGCACCTCATCATCGTTCACCACCGGAACGATGGGCAGGTCGTACTTCGTCGCGAAGTCGCGGTCGCGATCGTCGTGCGCGGCCACGCCCATCACGGCGCCGGTGCCGTACTCGGCGAGCACGTAGTTGGCGACCCAGATGGGAATGGGCTTGCGCGTGAACGGGTTGATCGCGAAGCGGCCGGTGAAGAAGCCTTCCTTCTCCACTTCGCCGGTCAGTCGGCCGGCACGGTCCTGCGACCGGAATCGCTGCGCCTTCGCCATGAACGCCTTCTCGTCGGCCGATTCCTTGGCAAACGAGTTGACCAGGGCGTGCTCGGGCGCCAGCATCATGAAGGTGGCGCCGTAGATGGTGTCGATGCGCGTCGTGAACACCTCGATCCAGGCGTCTTCACCCTGGATCGGGAACCGGACCTTGGCGCCTTCCGAGCGCCCAATCCAGTTCCGCTGCATGGTCAGGACCTTCTCGGGCCACTTCGACAGTCCCTCGGCCGCGTGCAGCAGGTCGTCGGCGTAGTGCGTGATCTTGAAGAACCACTGCTCCAGGTCCTTCTGCGTGACCTTGGTGCCGCAGCGCCAGCAGGCGCCGTCGACCACCTGCTCGTTGGCCAGCACGGTATTGCAGCTCGGGCACCAGTTCACGGTCGAGCGGCGGCGATAGGCCAGGCCTTTCTCGAACATGCGGGTGAACAGCCACTGGTTCCAGCGGTAATAGTTCGGCAGGCAGGTCGCCAGCTCGCGGCCCCAGGCGTAGCTGATGCCCAGCCGCTGCAACTGCCCCTTCATGTGGGCGATGTTATCGAGCGTCGACGTCTCGGGATGAATGCCGTTCTTGATGGCGGCGTTCTCGGCCGGCAGCCCGAAGGCGTCCCACCCAAACGGGTGCAGCACGTTGAAGCCCTGCAGCCGCTTCAGCCGCGAGACGACGTCGCCGATGATGTAGTTGCGGACGTGACCGACGTGCGCATGTCCCGAGGGATACGCGAACATCTCGAGGCAGTAGAACTTCGGCTTCGAGGGGTCTTCGGTGACTTCAAACGCCTGGGTGTCGGCCCAGTGCTGCTGCCATTTCTTGTCGAGCTCTTGGGGATGATATTCAGCCACGGTGATCCTTCAAGAATACCGTACGGTCTTGGGGGCCTGGGGGCCTAGGGTCCTAGGGGCCTGGGGGCCTGAGGGCCTGAGGGCCTGGTCCTGAAATTTCAACCCTCAAGACCTCAAGACCCCAAGACCTCAAGTCCTCAAGCCCCCAAGACCTCGATCACCGCATCCAGGCTGTCGGACAGCGCCTTGAGGTCGTAGCCGCCCTCGGTCACCAGCACCACCCGGCCCTCGCAGCACTCGTCGGCGACGTCCAGGAGCGACCGGGTCAACCGGGCAAACCCCTCGGTGGACATCCGCAACTGGCCCAGGGGGTCCATCTCGTGGGCATCGAAGCCCGCTGAGATCATCAGCAGCTCCGGCTTGAACTCGCGCAAGCGCGGCAGCACGGCCTCGGCGTACTTCCGCTCGACCACCTGGTCGCGGTCGCCCATGGTCAGCGGGATGTTCAGGGTGAACCCCTCCCCCGCGCCGCGGCCGGTCTCGTCCGACCCACCGCTCCCCGGCCAGAACGGGTATTGGTGCGACGACACGAACAGCACGCTCGGGTCCTCGTAGAACATCGCCTGCGTGCCGTTGCCGTGGTGCACGTCGTAGTCAACGATGGCGACGCGGGCGAGACCGCGCGAGCGGGCATGAGCCGCGCCCACCGCGATGTTGTTGTAGAGACAGAAGCCCATCGCCTTGTCCGCCTCGGCGTGGTGTCCCGGGGGCCGCACGAGCGCCAGCGCGCGGGAACCCGATGGACCGTCGAGCACCTGGTCAACCGCCGTCAGCACGGCCCCGGCCGCCAGCCGCGCGATGTCGTCGGAGTCGGGCGAGGTGAAGGTGTCCTCGTCGATCATCGAGGCGCGCCCGCGCCTGGCGGCGATGCCGGCAATGTGCTCGCGTGTGTGCACGCGGGCCAGGTCAGCTTCGGTGGCCGCCCGGGGCTCGAGCACGGTGCCGCCGGCCTTCCGGAACCGCGTCGCCACGGCCTCGAGCATCTCGGCACGCTCCGGCCGCTCGGGGTGGCCGGCGGGCGTGACGTGATCGACGAACCTGGGCGAGCTGACAAGAACGAGCGGCATCCCTATAGGGTAGTCAAACAGGTCACCGATCAGACATCGATTCGCCACCCCCCAGTGACCGTCGCGGTCACCAGACGCGGCGGTCCGACGCAGGCCGGTTGGTGTTCCTTTCAACCGGCTGACCCGGTGGTCGCTATGCCAACAGACTGTGGCACTCCGCCCGCGCTGCCGTTAGAGCAGCTTCGAGCTCGCGTCGGCACGCCTCAAGGGCGTCGGCGTCTGCGTCTCTTGCCACATAAATTGGCTGGCGAATCGCCATCGCGACGGTCGTGAACGGCTTCGGAATCTGCGTCTGGTCCCAGCTCTTCAGCGTCCAGGCCGACGCCGCCTCAGAGTGGAAGGGCAACAGCGGCTGGCCGGTGGCTTTGGCCAGCCACACCGCGCCCGGCTGCGCGACCTCTGCGGGGCCGCGGGGGCCATCCAGGGTGAATGCCACCCCGTGGGCCTTCACGTCCCTCACGAGCTGTCTGAGCGCCGCAGGACCGCCCCTGGAGGTGGACCCCCTGGCGGCGCCGTAACCAAACTTGCCGAGCAGCCGCGCGATCCACTCGCCGTCGAAGTTCTCGCTGGCCATGGCCACGATGCCGCGGTTGGCGAAATAGGGAGTCGCAGCAAGGATTCGGCCATGCCACAAGGCGAGGATGGGGTGATGGCCAGCCTGCGTGATGGCGTCCAGGTGTTCAGCGCCACTGACCTTCCAGCTCCAGGTTGACGTGAGCGCACGCACGACCGGGTAGCCCAGGCTGGCAATCGCGGCCACTTCGGCTCGCTTCCGCGGGGACTGCCGCCAGTCGGGAATCTCAGCCATCAGCTAACCGAAGCGTAGCACCCCAGGCACCTTAGGCACCCGAGGCACCCTAGCAGCTACATTCCGTCGTAAGACGGCCCCTCGCCCCCTTCGGGTGCCACCCACGTAATCACGCCGTACGGGTCCATGATGTCGCAGGTCTTGCAGTGCACGCAGTTCGACGCGTTGATCTGCAGCTTCAGCCCGCCGGCGCCGTTGTCCACCATCTCGTAGACGTTGGCCGGGCAGAAGCGCACGCAGGGGTGGCCGTACTCGGGTCCGCAGATGCTGTGGCAGACGTCGGTCTGCACCAGCAGGTGGACCGGTTGATCCTCGTCGTGGTGCGTGCCGGAAAAGTGCGCGCCGGTGACCTTGTCGAACGTGATGCGGCGATCGATCGGCGCGGCATTCGACGGGACCAGGATGTCCCGTTTGGTCATGCCGTAGTACTCCTCGATCTTCTGCATCGCCTGATGGCCGGGATGGCCCGACACGTCGGGCAGGCCCTTGCCGTTGGTGAACATGGCGATGCCGGCGTACGCGCTGCCCATCATCGTGCCGGCGCCGAAGGCCTGGTGCACGTTGCGGACGGGATACAGTTCGGTCTTGATCGGGCTGGCATCGACCAGCGCCTTGTAGCGGCTGAGCGAGGCCGAACTGGTGTCGCCGGCGCGCACCGCGTCGAACGCCGTCTCGGCGGCCAGCATGCCGCTGCGCATGGCGAGGTGAATGCCCTTCAACCGGGTCGAGTTCACGAAGTTGGCGGCGTCGCCGACGATCACGCCGCCGTCGAAATGCAGCCGCGGCTGGGTGTTCCAGCCGCCCTCGGGCAGCGCCTTGGCGCCGTAGCGGACGATCGAACCACCGTCGAGCAGGCCGCTGATGAAGGGGTGGCGCTTGAAGTGCTGGAACGCCGCGTGCGGATCGAACAGCGGGTCCTTGTAGTCGAGGCCGACCACGAACCCGATCGAGATGCGGCCATCAGGCAGCGCATACAGCCAGCTGCCGCCGAACTCTTCGTCACGCAGCGGATAGCCCAGCGTGTGAATCACGGTTCCCGGCGCGAGCCGATCCTTCGGGATGTCCCACAGTTCCTTGATGCCGATGGCAAACTGCGCCGGCTCGGATGCCTCCGCCAAATGCAGCGTCTGAATCAGTTGCTTGGTGAGGTGGCCGCGCGGGCCGTCGGCGAAAATCGTGACCTTGGCGTGGATGTCGGCGCCCGGCTCGAACACGCCTTTCGCCTTGCCGTCCTTGCCCAGGCCGCGGTCGCCGGTGCGCACACCGATCACGCGGTCGCCGTCGAAGAGCACATGCTGGCCGGGAAACCCCATGAACAGGTCAATGCCCTCGGCCTCCACCTGCTCTGCCAGCCACTTCGCAAACTGGTTGAGCGAGATGATGTAGTTGCCGTGATTCTGGAACGGCGGCGGCGTGATGGGCAGCCGGAACTTCTTCTCTTGCGTCAGGAAGTAGATGTTGTCCTGGTGCACTTCCTGCGCCAGCGGCGCGCCCTTGGCCAGGAAGTCGGGGATGAGATCGCGCAGCGTCGAGGGATCGAGCAAGGCGCCCGACAACTGGTGCTGGCCGGCGTTGGCGGCTTTCTCGATGACGGCAATCGCGAGGGGCTCGCCGCCCTTCTGCTTCTGCAGCTGCGCCAGCCGCAGGGCTGCCGACAGCCCGGCCGGCCCGCCGCCGACAATCAGGACATCAACTTCAAGCGTCTCGCGCTCAGCCATCAGTTCTCTTCAGCCCCCCAAGACCCCACGCCCCCAAGACATCAAGACCCCAAGACCTCAAGACCTCAAGACCCCAAGACCTCAAGACCTCAAGCCCCCAAGCCCTCAAGCCTTCTGCAACTCGGCAATAATCGCGGGCGCCAGCTCGAACAGGTCGCCCTGGATGCCGTAGTCGGCCACTTCGAAAATCGGGGCGTCAGCGTCCTTGTTGATGGCGACGATCGTGCGGGAGCCCTTCATGCCGACGAGGTGCTGAATCGCGCCCGAGATGCCGAGCGCGACATACAACTTGGGCGCGACCGTCTGGCCCGAGCTGCCGATCTGCCGTTCCATCGGCAGCCAGCCGTTGTCGCAGATCGGCCGCGACGCCGCCAGTTCCGCGCCAAACGCCTTGGCAAGTTGTTCGGCAATCGCGATGTTCTCCACCGCCTTGATACCGCGCCCGACCGAGACAATGCGTTCGGCCTGCGACAGGTCCACCGCCTGCTTGGCCTCCTGGAACGGCGCCTCCGGCTTCTGGCGGATCTGCGATTCGTCGATCGTGACGCTGGCAGCCGTAATCGGCGCCGCGGCGCTGCCGCGCGCCGCCGTATCGGCGCGGAAAGCGCCAATCTGGATGCTGGCCAGGAACGGCCCCTCGCCCTGCGGCACGACGTCGGCGACCAGCTTGCCCTGGAACATCGGCCGCGAGAACGCGGTCGCGCCGCCCACCGACTTGACGGCGATCACGTCGGTCACCAGGGCGCGATCCATGCGGGTGGCCAGCGTCGGCGAGAAGTCGCGCGTCTGGTAGGTATGCGAGAAGAAGACGTAGGCCGGGGCGACCTGCGCAATCACCTGCTGGAACGCCTGCACGAACCCGTCAGGCGTGTAGGCGGCAAGCGCCGCATGTTCGATCGTCAGCACCTCGGCCACATCGGCCTGCGCCAGCTCGGCGGCCACGGCGGCAACGCCCTGCCCGGCGACCGCAACCTTGACGGGCATGGCCCCGGCGGCCAGTTGCTGCGCCGCGGCGATCGCCTCCCAGCTGGCGCGATTGAGCTTGCCCTGCTGCTGTTCCGCAATGACCAGAATCACAGGACCCTCGCTTCTTCACGCAGACGCTTGACCAGTTCCTTGGCGGCTTCAGCGGGCGACCCGCCGATCATCACCGTCTGCTTCGACTTCTGCGGCGTACTGAGCGCCACCACCTTCAGCCGCGGCGACAGGCCCGCCGGCGCGGCGACCTTGGCGATCTCTTTCTTCTTCGCCGCCATAATGCCCTTGAGCGTGGCGTAACGCAGCTGGTTGATGCCGCTCTGGATCGTCAGCAGCGCCGGCAGCGGCATGGTGACGTGCTGGAACCAGCCGCCTTCGAGTTCGCGCTTCACCTTCAGGCCATCCGCCTGCCCTGCGCTTGTCGAAGGGTCCACCAGCACTTCCATGATGATGGTCGAGTGCGGCATGCCGAGCTTCTCGGCCAGCACCGGCCCGAACTGGGCGTGGCCCTGGTCGTCGGACTGCAGCCCGGTGAGGATGAGATCGAACTTCTGTTCGGCCATCGCCGGCGCCAGCGCGGCGGCGGCGGTGAACGCATCGGCGGCGCCCAGCGAATCGTCTTCGACGTGCAGGGCGCGATCGGCGCCGCGGGCCAGCGCTTCGCGGATCACCTGCTGCACGCGGGCCGGGCCGGCCGAGCACACCACCACCTCGCCACCATGCTTCTCGCGCAGGCGCAGGCTCTCTTCCAACGCATAGGCGTCGGGTTCGTTCATTTCGTAGCTGACATCCTGTTCGCGGACCCACGTCTTGTCATCGTTCAGACGCGGCTGCCACTCGCGGGTGGGGACTTGCTTGATGCAGACTGCGATTTTCATGGTCTTGGGGGCTTAGGGGCTTAGGGGCTTAGGGGTTTAGGGGCTTAGGGGTTTAGGGGCTTAGGGGCTTAGGGGCTTAGGGTTCTTCAGGCCCTTAAGCCCTTAGGCCCTTAAGCCCTTAGGCCCTTAAGCCCTTAGGCCCTCAAGCCCCTCGGACCTCACTCCTCATATCTCTTCATCAGCAGGGCTCCGTTGGTCCCGCCAAAACCAAAGGAGTTCGACAGCGCGTAATCGATCGTCATCGGCCGCGCCTGGTGCGGCACGTAGTCCAGATCGCAGCCCTCATCCGCCTGATCGAGGTTGATAGTGGGTGCCGCCGTCTGGTGGCGCACCGACAGCGCGGTGATGCCGGCCTCGAGGCCGCCGGCGGCGCCGAGCAGGTGGCCGGTCATCGACTTGGTCGACGAAATCGCCAGCCGGCGCGCGTGCTCGCCGAACACCCGCTTGATGGCGGTGGTCTCGATGCGATCGTTGTGCGGCGTCGAGGTGCCGTGGGCGTTGACGTAGCTCACCTGGTCGGGCCGGATGCCGGCCGAGGCAATGGCGGCGTTCATCACGCGGAAGGCGCCGTCGCCGTCTTCCGACGGCGCGGTCATGTGGTACGCGTCGCCCGACATGCCGTAGCCCACCATCTCGGCATAGATGGTGGCGCCGCGCCGCTTCGCGAACTCGAGTTCCTCGAGCACGATGATGCCGGCGCCTTCGCCCAGCACGAAGCCGTCGCGGTCCTTCTCGAACGGGCGGCTCGCCCGGGAGGGGTCGTCGTTGCGGGTCGACAGCGCCCGCAGGGCGGCAAATCCACCGACGCCCATCGGGCACACCGCCGCTTCGGCGCCGCCAGAAATCATGGCGTCGGCGGCGCCGCGCTTGATGATCTCGTAGGAGTCGCCGATGGCATGGGCCGAGGCGGTGCACGCCGTGCAGGTCGCCAGGTTCGGGCCCTTGGCGCCGTAGCGAATCGAGACCTGGCCCGCCGCCAGGTTGATGATCGACGAGGGGATGAAGAAGGGGGAAATCTTGCGCGGGCCGCCCTCGAGGAAGGAGATGTGCTCCTTCTCGATGGTGGTGAAGCCGCCGATGCCCGAGCCGATGAAGACGCCGACGCGATCCGCGAACTCGGGCGTGATCGTCAGCCGCGCGTCATCCATGGCAAACTGCGACGCCGCGACCGCGAACTGAATGAAGATGTCCATCTTCTTCAGTTCCTTCTTCTCGATGAACTGGAGCGGATCGAAGTTCTTCACTTCGCCCGCGAACCGGGTCGAGAAGGCCGCCGCGTCGAAGCGCGTGATCGGGCCGATGCCGCTGGTGCCCGCGCACAGCGCATCCCAGTTGGCCTGAGTGCCCATTCCCACCGGCGACACCAGGCCCACGCCGGTCACTACGACTCGCCTGCTCACTTGACCTCCGAACGCAACGGCACCCCACGACGGGGTGCCCGACAGGTTGCGCGCTTATTTCTTCTTGGCGTGCGACTCGATGTAGTCGACCGCTTCCTTGACGCGCGTGATCTTCTCCGCTTCCTCGTCAGGAATCTCGATGCCGAACTCTTCCTCGAACGCCATCACGAGCTCGACGGTGTCGAGCGAGTCGGCGCCCAGGTCGTCCACGAACGAAGCATCCGGCGTGACTTCTTCCTCATCCACGCCCAACTGCTCCACGATAATGCTCTTCACCTTGTCGGCAACGGCCACGAGTCCCTCCCACTAAATATGCAAACTTGACTGCCCACCAGGGTCGTTCCTGCCCACGACCCCAGCCACTTCGACGAGCGCCGGTGCGGGTTGCGCCGGATCGCCTGGAACGCTCGATTACATGTACATCCCGCCGTTGACGGCGAGAACCTGACCAGTAATATACGCCGCATCGTCGGATGCCAGGAAACCAACCGCCGCCGCAATGTCGTCCGGCGTGCCCAGGCGGGCCAGCGGGATCTGCGCGGACCAGTCGGTCTTGGCCGCCTCGGTAATCGCGCGCGTCATGTCGGTATCGACCAACCCTGGCGCCACCACGTTCACCGTGACCTGGCGCGACGCGACTTCACGCGCCAGGGCCTTGCAAAACCCAATCAATCCCGCCTTCGACGCGGCGTAGTTGGCCTGGCCGGCGTTGCCCATCTGGCCGACCACCGAGCTGATGGCCACGATCCGGCCGGCCCGCTGCTTGATCATCGGCTTCAGCGCCGCCTGGCAGAGCGTGAACGCCGCCGTCAGGTTGGTCGCCAGCACCTCGTCCCAGTCGGCGCGCTTCATGCGCAGCATCAACTGATCGCGGGTGATGCCGGCGTTGCTGACCAGGATGTCGAGGCGGCCGTACTGCTCGACAGTGCCCTTGATCAGCGCCTCGACCGCCGCCGAGTCGGTGACGTCGAGGCCGCGCGCGCAGGCCTGGCCGCCGCTTTCGACAATGCCGGCCGCCGTGGCGTCGGCATTGGTGCCGCGCGCCACGCACACGACGGTGGCGCCACCGGCCGCCAGGCGCTGCGCAATCGCGCGCCCGATGCCCCGTGACGCACCCGTCACAATCGCGATCTTGCCGTCGAACTGTCTCAGAGTAATCCCTCGATCGCCGCCAGGTCTTCCGGACCTTCGACGTTCAGAATGGTGGCGCCCGGGACGATCTTCTTCACGAGACCGCTCAGGACCTTCCCCGGACCCACTTCAACATATCGGGTGACGCCCTCCGACGCAAGGCGTTGGACGACGTTTTCCCACCGCACCGGCGACGAGACCTGGCGAATCAATGCCTCGATGGAGTCGGCGGCCGTCCGCTTCGGCTCGGCGTCGACGTTGGCGACGACCGGCACCCGCGGGTCATGTGAGGCGGCGCCGCGGAGTTCCGGCGCCAGCCGCTCTTCGGCCGGCTTCATCAGGGCACAGTGGAACGGCGCGCTGACCGGCAGCGGAATGGCACGCTTGGCGCCGAGCGCCTTTGCGCGCTCGCTCGCGCGCGCGACGGCGGCGGCCGAACCGGCAATGACAATCTGGCCCGGGCTGTTCAGGTTGGCGGCGCTGACGACTTCGCCCTGCGCGGCGTCGAGGCACGCCTGGTTCACGCCGGCTTCGTCGAGGCCGAGAATGGCGGCCATGGCGCCGTGCCCCACCGGCACCGCCTCCTGCATGTAGCGGCCGCGGTTGCGGACCAGGCGCACGGCGTCGGCAAACGCCAGGGTGCCGGCGGCGACATGCGCCGAGTACTCGCCCAGGCTGTGCCCGGCGACGAAGGCCGGCGAGAGCCCGCGTTCGTTCAGCAGCCGCCACACCGCCACGCTCATGGTGAGAATGGCGGGCTGGGTGTTCGCGGTCAGCGTCAACTGCTCCGCGGGGCCGTTGAAGATGAGGCCGCTCAGCGATTCGCCGAGCGCGGCGTCGGCTTCGGCAAAGGTGGCCGCGCAGATCGGAAACTGGTCGGCCAGCGCCTTGCCCATGCCGACGGCCTGCGAGCCCTGGCCGGGGAACAAACAGGCGGTGACAGGCAACCCTAAAGGGTTGCCCCCACCCGCCGGAGGGTTGCCTCCACTGGTCACGTTTCCGCCGCCAGCGCTCATGCCTGCGTCACCGCAAAGGTTGCCATCTCGTTCCGAAGCCGCTCCACCATCTGATGTTCCGCCATGCGGGACGCCATTGCCACCGCGTTTCGAATCGCCTTCACCGACGAGCGCCCGTGCCCGACAATGCACAGGCCGGCCACGCCAAGCAGCGGCGCGCCGCCAAACTCAGAATAGTCCACGCGCTTCCGGAACCGGCGAAACGCCCGGCGCGAAAGCAGGTAGCCCATCTGGCTCGAGAAGGTGCTCTGCAACTCTTCGCCGAGCAGCTCCTCCACCATCTCCACCAGGCCTTCGCTCAACTTCAGCGCCACGTTGCCGGTGAACCCGTCGCAGACGATCACGTCGGCGTCGCCGGAGAAGATGCCGCGCGCTTCGACGTTGCCAATGAAGTCGAGCGTCGAGGCCTTGATCAGCTGATGCGCCTCGCGGGTCAGCTCGTTGCCCTTGGTTTCTTCCTCGCCGATCGACAGCAAACCAATGCGCGGGCGGGCCACGCCGAGCCCGGCCTTCGCGTACACCGCCCCCATGTGGGCAAACTGCAACAGGTGCGACGGGCGGCACGCCACCGTGGCGCCCACATCCAGCAATACCGCCGAACCCTGCCGCGTCGGCACGGTCGGCGCCAGCGCCGGCCGATCGACGCCCGGAAGCATGCCAAACGCGGCATGCGCTGCCACCACGCACGCCCCGGTGTGGCCGGCACTGACCAGGGCCGCCGCTTCGCCCGATGCGACCCGGTCGGCCGCCACGCGAATCGAGGCCTTGGGCTTGCGCCGCAGGGCCTGGGCCGGCGACTCGGCCATGTCGATCACGTCGGGCGCATCGATGACGCGCACGTCCAATGACCCGACGTCGGAATGGCGTTGGAGCTCGGCGCGGATGTCGGCCGTCCGGCCGACCAGATCGATGCCAAGCCCCAGGTAACGCGCCGCTGCCAGGGCGCCGTCGACGGGTCGCCCGGGCGCGTGATCGCCACCCATCGCGTCAACCGCGATGCGCATCGGTTCAGCTCGTCAGCGTGTCCAGCGGCCGGACACCGGATTAGTCGTTATTGACGGGACGCACCTGGCGCGCGCGGTAGAAACCGCAATACGCGCACACGCGGTGGGCGGCCTTGGGCTCGCTGCACTGCGGGCACAGGCCTGGCGTGGTCGCCTTGAGGGCGTCGTGAGTGCGGCGCTTACGGCCGCGGGTCTTGGAGTGTCTGCGTTTTGGATTAGGCATCGTCGTGCTTTCGCTTCGTGATCAACGTCTTCAAACCAGCCATCCGCGGATCTTCCACCTGCGGGCTACAGTCGCACGCGGCGAGATTGCGGTTGGTCCCACATTGCGGACAGATTCCCCGGCACCCCGGCGAGCACAGCGGCTTCATCGGCAAGGCCAGGTAGAACTGCTCCCGCAACAACTCAATCAGGTCGATCTGATCGTCCCGGTAGTACGTAATCGAGACGTCATCATCCTCGACCTCGGTCTCGTCGTCTTCGCCCTTCTCGGCATCCACCGCCGTCGATGGCAGGTACCGCAGGTCAAACGCGCGATCGACCGGCAACACAAACGGTTCGAGACAACGGCTGCAATCCAGCCCCAACTCGGTCTTGACGGTGCCAACCAGCCGATAACGGTCGTGGTCCTTGTGGACCGTCAACCGCAAGTCGACCGGGGTGTTGACCCGATACTCCTCGCCCTCGCCCGGCAGGTCGGCCGGTTCAAAGACCTTGGCGAACTCGGTCTCGGGCAGACGGATATGGGACAGTTCGAGGCGCATCTTCAATCTTGCCGGCCGCCCATAAACGGCGGCCCTACATGTACTTCCGGGAATTTCTCCGGCGTACAAGACTTTTCAGTATACCACGCTGGGACCGACCCACGGCTTGGGGATGAAGAGGCGCTCGAACAGGTTCACGGCAAAGCGGTCGGTCATGCCGGCCACGAAGTCCTGGGCCGCCACGTCCACCCCCTCGGCGGCAATGGTCCGGACATCCAGGAATTCCTCGGGCCGCTGCTGGACCTTCTCCCAGAGGCCGCCCAGAATGCCCTCGGCCTTGGCAAACTCGGCCGTGGCGGTCTGGTTCTCGTAGACCGCCTCGAACAGGTAGCTGCGCAGGTCGACCAGGGCGGTGAGGACCGGGTCGCTCATGCGGATTTCCGTCAGCCCCCCGTCGAGGGTCTGGTGCACGACGTCGGTCACCAGCCGGCCGATGCGCTCGGACGAGGAGTGCCCCAGCACGTCGGTGGCCACCTTGGGCAGGCTGGCCTCGGAGATGATGCCGGCCCGGACCGCGTCGTCGATGTCGTGGTTCACGTAGGCCGAGATGTCGGCGACGCGGGCGACCTGTCCCTCGATGGTGCTGGCCCGGTGCTCGGGGGGCGCCCCCACCGGCATGCCGTGCTTGCCCTTCGAGTGGCGGGCGATGCCGTCGCGCACTTCCCAGGTCAGGTTCAGACCGTGGCGGTCGTTCTCGAGCACGTCGACAATGCGCAGGCTCTGTTCGTAGTGATTGAATCCGCCCGGCACGAGCGCGCTCAGCACCCGTTCACCCGCGTGGCCAAACGGCGTGTGCCCAAGGTCGTGCCCCAGGGCAATGGCCTCGGTCAACTCCTCGTGCAGGTGCAGCACCTTGGCAATCGTCCTGGCGATCTGGGCAACCTCGAGGGTGTGGGTCAGGCGCGTGCGGTAGTGATCACCGGTCGGCGAAAAGAAGACCTGCGTCTTGTGCTTCAGGCGCCGGAAGGCCTTGGTGTGGACAATGCGGTCGCGATCGCGCTGAAAGGCGGGGCGAATGGGATCTTCGCTCTCCGCGCGCGCGCGGCCCTTGCTGGCGGCGCTCTTTGCGGCTTGCGGGGCCAAGGTCTCCAGCTCACGCGCCTCGAGCTGTTCGCGAATCACCGGCCGCCCTGCGCTCGTCATCCCACCATTATGTCTGACAGGAAGCTGGTGCCGTGCGCCAGCGGGCCCACCCCAAACACTTCGGCCAGGGTCTGCCCCAGGTCGGCAAAGGTCGACCGCGTGCCCAGGTCGACGCCGGCGCGCACCCGCGCGCCATGCAACAGCACCGGCACGTGCTCGCGCGAGTGGTCGGTGCTGGGCGTGGTCGGGTCGTTCCCGTGATCGGCGGTGATCACGAGCAGGTCGTCAGGCCGCAACTGCGGCAGCAACTGCGCCAGGCGCGCATCGAATCGATCGAGATTGGCGGCGTAGCCGGGCGTGTCGTTGCGATGGCCGTACAGCGTGTCGAAGTCCACCAGGTTCGCGAAGATCAACCCGCGGTCCTGGCTGGCCAGCAGCGACTCGATCCGGTCCAGGCCGTCGGCATCGCTCGCGGTCGGATGGGATTCAGAAATCCCGCGGCCGGCGAACAAGTCGGCGACCTTCCCCACCGACGTCACCCGGTGCCCGGCGGCGACCAGCCGGTCGAGCAGGGTTTCGGCGACCGGCGGCATGGCGTAGTCGTGGCGATTGGCGGTGCGCGCGAACGAGCCGGGCAGGCCGACGAACGGCCGGGCGATCACCCGGCCGAGGCCGAGCCCGCGCACGGCCAGGTCATAGGCCGCCTCGCACCACTCGTAGAGTTGCGGCACCGGCACGATGCCCTCGTGCGCGGCAATCTGGAACACGCTGTCGGCGGAGGTGTAGACAATCGGGAACCCGGTCTCCATGTGCCGGGGACCCAGGTCGTTGATGATGGCAGTGCCCGACGCCACCACGTTGCCGATCGACGGCCGGCCAATACGCGCTTCGAAGGCCTGGATCAGCTCGGGACCAAACCCGTTCGGAAACGTCGGGAACGGCCGATCGAGGACCACGCCCATCAGTTCCCAGTGGCCGGTGACCGAGTCCTTGCCGGCCGACCGCTCGGCCATGCGGCCGAAGGCGCCGGCCGGCGGCGCCGGCGCCACGCCGGGCAGCGGCAGCAGGCGCGACAGGCCCAGCCCCGCCAGTGTCGGCAGGTTGAGCGGCACCTGCGCCGCGATGTTGCCAAGGGTGTTACTGCCCTGGTCCTCGTACAACGCGGCATCGGGCAACTCGCCGATGCCGACGCTGTCGAGGACGATGACGATGGCGCGTGAGAACACGCGTCAGGGATGATGCGACGAAAAATAGTTCGGCACGCTGCGCGGCGTGCGAATCGTCGCAATGGCGTGCTTGAAGATCAGATGGTCCATCCCGGCATGCTCGACGATCAGGGCAAACCGGTCGAAGTTCTTGATGCGGGCTTCGAACTCGCGGCCGTCCAGCAGGTGGACGGTGACGGGCAGTTTTTCACGACGTGCGTAATTCAGGAACACGTCCTGAATGTTTGGAGCGCCGGTCTTGGCTTCAGGTATCGGCGACATTTTTCCCGTCCTTCAACAGGTCCCGCGCGGCCAGCATCGCAATTACGCTGTCCTGCACTTCGGCGTGAGTGCCGGGACCATCAAACCAGACAAGGTTAGGCTCTTTTCGGAACCAGATCAACTGCCGCCGCGCGTATCGGCGGTTCTCTTGCGCAATTAATGCGCGGGTGTCGGCTTCGTTGCGCACGCCTTGCAGATGCTCCATGGCTTGCCGATAGACCAGCCCGCCGAACGGCCGCGCGCCGGCGGGAACACCGGCGGCCAGCAGGCCGCGAATCTCATCCAGCAAGCCTGCGTCGAACTGTGCATCGACCCGGCGGACCAGCTTCTCCGACAGCCAGGCCGCCGGCATGCGCAACCCGATCGGCACGATGGGCATGGCCGGGTCGAGCAGTGAGGCCGTGGCCTCGAAGTGCGCGGTCAGCGGCCGGCCGGTCAGGTAGTAGACCTCGAGCGCGCGCACCAGCCGCTTGAGGTCGCGTGGCATGATGCGCGCCGCCGACGCCGGATCGACGTGCGCCACCAGCCGGTGCAGGCGTTCCACGCCGTGCCGGGCGGCCATCGCCTCTAGCCTGGCGCGCAGCGCCGCATCGGCCGGCGGCCCGGGGAACAGCCCGCGCGTCAGGGCGCGGTAGTAGAAGCCGGTGCCACCCACCAGGATCGGCACGTTCCCCCGTGATTGAATGGCGCCGATCGCGGCCGTGGCATCGCGGGCAAACTGCGCCGCCGTGTACTCGTCGGTCGGATCGGCAATATCGATCAGGTGATGCGGAATGCCCCGCCGCTCGCCGACCGGCACCTTGTCGGTGCCGATGTCGAAGCCGCGATACACGGCGGTGGAGTCGCAATTGATGACCTCGCCGCCCAGCCGCTCGGCCAGCGCAATGCCAAGCGCGCTCTTCCCGACGGCGGTGGGACCCAGAACTGCGATGAGCGGCTTCACTGCCCCGGCGGATTCTCGTTGTAGAAGAACGTCACGGTGAAGAACGCCTTGTCATCCGGATACTCCGGCGGCAGCGGCGTGGTCGGGTTCGACGCCAGCAGCGCGTTGACGGCGGCGGTGTTGAACGACTCGATCTCCGACGGGCGAATCACCGTGACGTCGCTGATCGCGCCGTTGCGATGCACGTTGAAGGTGATGACCACCCGGCCGCGCATGGTCATGGCCGCCATCGGCACGAACCAGTTGCGGCGCACCTGCGAGACGAAGCGGCGAATCCACGGCCCGAACTCGACGCCCTTGGTGTCGAACTGCAGCGGCCCGAACTCCTGCACCTGGCCCTTCTGGTTGTCGAACGATTCGTTCTGGACGTACTTCTGCAGGTTCTTCAGCGCCTCGCCCAGCGACCCGCCCGCCGGCGGCTGCACTTGCGGACGCTGCATCATGGCCATTTGCGGATCCGTGCGGGGGTCGCTGACCGGCGGGGTTTCGACCGGCGGCGCGGGCGGCGCCGGTTGCGGCGCCGGTCCCTCGCCGCGCATCTTCTCTTCGAGCGTCGCCTCGGTCCGCTCAGCGGAGTTGCCCCGCGCGGCCGGCAGCGGGTTGGTCATTTCCGGCACCACTTCCGGGGCGCGCGCGCTGCGGTCGACGTCCGATGCCTCGGCGCGTTCGGGCTCGCGCAGCGGCGGCAGGTCCATCTTCGGCTGGACGAACACGAAGCGTGGCGCGTCCTCGGGACGCTGCTGTTCGGGAGGCGGAACGGCCTGCGCATTCTGGCGCTGCGGCAGCAGGTCGGGCAGGAAGATCAACAACGCGAAGATCGCCGCGTGAACGAAAATCGACACGGCAACGCCGTCGCGCCGGTTGATTGCAGATCCCACCGGTTCGATATCGCTGTAGCGATCATCGAAGTCGAAGTACATCAGTAAGTTACACGATTATACAGTCTTGAGGTCTTGAGGTCTTGAGGTCTTGAGGTCTTGGGGTCTTGGGGCCTAGGCCCCCAAGTCCTTCCGCCCCGTATACAGATAGACGGCGCCCGACATGAATGGCCGGGACTGGACATGTGAAAACCCTGCGGCAGACAGGATTGCGGCGAATTGGTCGCCATAGGGAAAGGCCCCGATGGATTCGGGCAAATAGGTGTACGCCGCGTCGTGGCGCGACACCATGCGGCCAATGCGAGGCAACACGTTGCGCGAATACCACTGGTAAACCGGACCGAACAGCGCCGAGCGCGGTGTACCGAACTCCAGGATCGCCAGCCGGCCGCCAGGACGAAGGACCCGCACCAGTTCCCGGCAGGCCACCTCGGGCTGCTGGACGTTGCGAATGCCGAAGGCAATGGTCGCCGCGTCGACCGACTGGTTCGCGACCGGCAGGTTCATGGCGTCGCCCCGGACCAGCTGGATGCGGCCGGCCAGCCCGGCCTTTGCCAACTTCGGCAGGCCATGCGCCAGCATGGCGCCGGAAAAATCCACGCCGACGACCCGGGCCGCGCCCTTTCGAACGGCACCAATCGCCACATCGGCAGTGCCGGTGCAGACATCGAGCAGCCGTTCGCTGCCGGTGAGCTCGAGCGAGGCAATCGCGTGATGCCGCCAGTAACGATCGACACCGCCCGACAACACCGTGTTCAGCAAGTCGTAACGGCCGGCAATCGCGTCGAACATGCCCGAGATCTTCTCGGGCGATTTGTCCGGGCCGTCTGTGTCTAATCTGTGTCCACTCGGTGGTCTAGCCGACATACAAGGCCGCCCCCGTCGTCAGGAAATACAAAATGCCCACCCACCCGTTCAGATCGAACGCCCGCTTCACTTGTGACAGGTCGTGCTCGCTGACCAACGACTGCTCGTAAACGAGCAGGCCCGCCACCAGGGCCACACCCCCGAGATAGATCGGCCCCAGCGGGACCAGCCAGGCCAGCGCCGCCATGCAGACAATGGTCGCAACGTGCATGAGCCGCGAGATTTGCAGGGACCGGGCAATGCCGAAGCGGACCGGAATCGAGTTCAGGCCATGCGCGCGATCGAACTCGAGGTCCTGGCAGGCATACAGGATGTCGAAGCCGCCCACCCAGAGGCCAATGGCCAGGCCGAGCAGCCAGGGTTCCCAGCCGCCGCGGCCGCCGGCAGCCAGCCAGCCGCCAACCGGCGCCACCGCCATGGCCAGGCCCAGGAAGGCCTGGGTGTACGACGTGAAGCGCTTGGCCACGGAATACCAGAACACAATCGCGAGCGCGACCGGCGACAACATGCCGCACAGGGGGTTCAGGCGTGCCGCGGCGACCACGAAAACAATCGACGACACGCCGACGAAGATGGTGGCTTCGGCGCGGCTCATGGCGCCGCGCGGAATCTCGCGCATGGCCGTGCGCGGATTGAGCGCGTCGAACCGCGCATCGACGAGCCGGTTGAAGCCCATGGCGGCACTGCGCGCCGAGACCATGGCCACCATCACCCACAGCACCTGGCTCCACATGAACGGCGCTTCGCGCCACGCCAGCAGCGCGCCGGTCAACGCAAACGGCAGCGCGAACACCGAATGGCTGAAACGGACGAACGACAAGTAGGTGGCGACTCTGTTCACGGGCTCAGGGGCTTGGGGGCTTGGGGGCCTAGGGGTTTAGGGGCTTAGGGGTTTAGGGGTTTAGGGGTTTAGGGGCTTAGGGGCTTAGGGGTTTAGGGGCTTAGGGGTTTAAGGGCGCTATGCGCGCCGGCTCGATCCCGCTGACCAGGTACTCTTCAATATCATCCACCGGTCCCGGCGTCGAGATAGCGAGAATCTTGGCGCGCTTGCCGGGGGTCAGGGAGCCCAGTTCGCGCTCCAGACCTAGCGCCCGGGCGCCGATCAAGGTTGCGCTCTCGAGCAGCCTGGATGCGGGCACACCGGGCGCAATCGTGCGCATGGCCTTCAGTTCGCTGAACAGGTTCAGGTCTTCGACGCTGGCCAGGCTGTCGGTGCCGACGGCGACGGCGACGCCTGACCGATAGAAGCGCTCGATCGGGGGGTCGCCGGCGCCGACCCACCGATTACTGCGCGGGCACGTGACGAGTGTGGCGCCGATGGCGGCCAGGCGCGCCAGCGCGGCATCGGCGAACTGCACGCCGTGCACGACGACCGTCCGCGCATCGAGGACCCCCAATCGATCGAGGTACTCGACCGGGCCGCACGCCGGAACCGCCCAATCGTCGCGCCAGACCCCGATCGACTCCAGCATGCCGCGCCACGGGCCGGTGCCGGTCGCCAATAGCTCGCTCTCCTCCGGCGACTCGCCCAGGTGCACGCTCATGATCGGGCAGGGCGACGCATTGACGACAGCGCGGATGGCCGCGAACAGTTCCGGCGAGGTCGAATAGGGGGCGTGCGGGGCGAGCGACACGGCGGGCCCTCCCGCCGCGGCAGCCCGCGCCTCGCGGGTGCGCTCGACCAGGGCACCGTCCCGTTCCTTGAACCCGAGCAGCTCGTGAAACACCACGCCGTCGAGCCCGGCCGCACGCATGGCCGCTGGAGACGCCAACGAGTTGCTGATGTCGCCGACCGCCACGGTGCCGCTGGCCTGCAGGTCGCGAATGGCCGCCTGCATCGCCTCGAGCACCACGGGGTCACTCGCCCGCTCGATGCCGCCGCGCGCAGCCATCATCTGCCTCACCCAGCCGGTGAACGACGGAGCCGGCGGCACGCGCCCACGCAGCCACGACAGTTCGAGATGGATGTGTGCGTTGATGAGCCCGGGCATCAGGACAACGTTGCCGAGGTCCCTGAGCGTGTCTCGACTCCCGGCTCCCGACCTGTCCTGAGCGGAGGCGAAGGACTCCCTGCTCCCGGCAGCAACGATTCGCCCGGCCTCGACGATCACGAGGCCGTCCCTGATGGGAGGCTGATCAATCGGGCAGACCCAGGCTGCCCGGTAGGCGATCATGCGACCGGCGACGCCGGTGGCTGCGAGCGCTGCCGCTTGCCGGCGGCGGTACGGGCGGGATAGTTGACGAGCTCGGCCGGCACCGAGGTGTCGCCGCTCTCACGCGCGGTCGACAGTTCCAGCGTGCGCGGTACCTGGTGCTCGCGATAGAAGGGATCGCCCAGGATCTCGTAGTGCATGTTGCGCCGCTTGGCGACAAACCCCGCGTCTTCCGCGTTGCGGACGATCTCGACTTCGTCCATGCAGTAAACCGCGCCGGCGGCCCGCACGACGTTCTCTTCGATCATGACGCTGCCCATGTCGTTGGCGCCGAAAGCCAGGCTCAACTGGCCGACCTTGCCGCCCTGGGTGACCCACGACGCCTGCAGGTTGTCGAAGTTGTCGAGCACCAGGCGCGCGATCGCCAGGGTCCGCAGGTACTCGATGCCGGTGGCTTCGGTGCCGCCGCGTTCGGTGTGCTCGGGCTGGTAGCTCCAGGCGATGAAGGCGGTGAAGCCGCCGGTCTCGTCCTGCAGGTCGCGCAGCCGCAGCATGTGCTCGAGCCGCTCTTCGTCGGTCTCGACCGTGCCGTACATCATCGTCGCCGTGGTGCGCAGGCCGGCCTGGTGCGCGTGGCGCATCACGCCGAGCCACTCGTCGGCGGTCGCCTTGGCATAGCAGTTCAGCAGCTTGCGGACGCGATCGACCAGGATCTCGGCGCCGCCGCCGGGAATGCTGTCGAGGCCGGCGGCAATCAGCCGCTGAATGACCTCGGGCACCGGCAGCTTCGAGGTGCGCGAGATGTGCAGCACTTCAGGCGGCGACAGGGCGTGCAGCTTGAAGTCGGGAAAACGCTGCTTCACGCCACGGAAGAGATCCTCGTACCAGGCCAGCGGCAGGTCGGGGTTGTGGCCGCCCTGCAGCAGCAACTGCCCGCCCCCCAGTCCGACCGTCTCTTCGATCTTCCGGTAAATCTCGTCGAAGCCGAGCACGTAGCCTTCGCCGTGCCCGACCTCGCGGTAGAACGCGCAGAAGTTGCACCGCGCGACGCAGACGTTCGTGTAGTTGACGTTCCGATCGATGATGTAGGTGACGAGGCCTTCGGGATGCTTGCGGCGGCGCACGCTGTCGGCCATGCGGCCCAGCCAATAGGTGGGGGCATGGCGGTACAACTGCAGCGCCTCGTCTCTGGTGAGACGGCCGCCCGATTCAATTCGCTGCTCGAACGCCTGAAGGTCCATCGTCTAGGGATAGAAGTTGAGCGGCTTGAGCGCCGGGGCCAGCCCCAGTTCGACGGCCAGTTCGTGAAAGCGCCGCAACCCGGCCGCCTCGCGCTCACCCAATCCGTACTTGAGATTATCACGCAGGTATCGCAGGGCCCGCTCGGCCTGGCCGGCGTCGCCCTCGCCCACCCGGTCGGCAATCCGCGGCAGGTTGGCCTCGCCTTGCTCGCGGGCCGTCCTGAGGGCGGCGCATTGGGCCGGCGACGCCGCGCCGTGCCGGCCGGTCCACATCGCATACACGAACGGCAGGCCGGTCAGGGCGTGCCATTCGCCGCCGAGGTCGATCTTGTGCAAGCCCAGCGCGCCGGCATCGATGGCCATCGCCGGATCGCCGATTACAAGGGCCGCGTCGGCCCGCTGCAGCATGGCGGCGACATCGGGCTCGGCCGGAGTAAACACGGGCGCGATGCCCCACCGCCGGGCGCACAGGATGCGGGTCAACGCCACCGACGTGCGCGAGCTGAGATCGAGGGCAATGCTTTCGACCTCACCGATCGGCCTCTTCGAGAAGACGGCCACCGATGCCACGTCGCCTTCGGACGCAATCGCGACGCCCGGCACCATCCAGTAGTCTTCGCCGCCGCGCAGGTATTCGATTGCGGGGATCAGGCCCAGGTCCACCGCGCCGTCGTGCAGCAACGTGGCGCATTTCGCCGGCACGTCGAAGCGCACGTCGAACTGATCGGGAATGGCCTCGAGGCCGTACACCAGCGGCTTGGTATTCAGGTACGAGACCGCGCCCAGCCGCAACGGCGTCATGCGCCGAGCGTCCGTTCGCGCGGGCGGAAGCCGGCCGCTTCGATATTCCGCGTGACGTCCTCGACCGACGTGCGGCGGCGCCCCAGCGACTCGTCATCGATGGTCGAGACGCGGTCCAGGTCGTTGGCGCCAAAGGTCAGCGCCACCTGCGCCAGCTTGGGACCGTATTGCGCCCAGTCCACCTGCACGTTCGGCACGCCAGGCAGGGCCAGCCGCGCCAGCGCCACCGCGCGCACATCGTCGTAACCGGTGGTGGGTACGGTCACCGACTGCTCGCGCGAGAGGGGCGCGATGGTGGTCAACCAGGGAAACCGGGCGGCCAGGGCGCGGGCCCGCATCAGCATGGCGGTCCGCTCGCCGGCATTGGGCTTCTGCAGCGAGAGGCACTGGACGGTCAGGCCGGCGTCCTGGCAGGCCTGCAGCGCCGCTTCGGCGTGTTCGAGCAAATCCAACGGCGCCTCGACGATCGCGCCGAGGCCGGCCTGCTTCAGTTGGCGGAGCACGTCGGCCAGGTTGCCCCAGTTCCGATCCACCAGGTCGGCCAGGGAGAAGCCGCTGACCGGCCGGCCGCCGGCCGCGGCCGCCTGGACCGTCGCGATGGCAGCGGCCAGAGTGGCCGGCAGGGCGGCGATCCGTACCTCGCTGGCCGGCGATGCGTTGCCGCCCTCGGCGGAGTCGACGACCCGGACGAAAGTAACGGTGTCTCCCACGCGCGCCCGCCGCACCTCGTCGGCGAGCATGCCGAGCGACAGGATGTCGGCCGAAGCGAGCTCGTCGAGTTCAGCCGGGGTCAGCGCCTCGTTGGTCCGGGCCCGGTCGGCGATTGCGGTATTGATGTTCACGGTTTCTGCCCCATCAACTCAACGATCCTCGTGGCGAGCGCCAGCGCGGCGCGGCCCTGCTCCCCGGTAACAGCCGGTGGCCGGCCATCGCGCACGGCGCCCAGAAAGTCCTCCAGTTCGCCCTTCAGCGCCTCGTCGCCCGCCACCTCCAGCTTACCGCCCCCGATCTGCGGCAGCCCCGTCGGCTGCGGTACCAGCCGCCACAGCTCGACTTCACGGGCGGCGGTGTCGATCGAGACGTAGGCGTCCTGCTGGAAGAACCGGATCTTGCGAACCGGCTCGCGGCTGATGCGGCTGGCGGTGAGGTTGGCAATGCAGCCGTTGGCAAAGCGGATGCGCGCGTTGGCGATGTCGATGCGCGGCGTCAGCACCGGCACGCCCACCGCCTCGACACCTTCCACCTCGCTCGGCACCAGGCTTAGGATCAGATCGATGTCGTGAATCATCAGGTCGAGCACGACATCGATGTCGAGGCTGCGATCCGGGAACTGGCCCAGGCGATGCACCTCGATGAAGCGCGGATCCCTGATGTGCGGGCGCGCCGCCGCCACCGCCGGATTGAACCGCTCGCTATGACCGACGGCAAAGACCACACCCCTGGATTTGGCAGCGGCGATCAACGTATCGGCTTCCGCCAGCGTCTGGGTGACCGGCTTCTCGACCAGCGTGTGGATGCCGGCCTCAATCAGCGCCATGGCAATCACCGCATGGCTCTCGGTCGGCACCGACACCACGGCGGCGTCGGCCTTGCCGATGATCTGGCTGACCTCGCTGAAGGCCGTCGTCCCACGTTCTGCGGCAATCCGGCTGGCGCGCTCCTGGTTCGTGTCGACCACGCCGGCCAGCGTGACGCCCGGCAGCGACGCCAGGATGCGCGCGTGGTGCTTGCCGAGGTGCCCGACGCCAATCACCACCGCCCTCATCGCCCGCCTCCGCTATCGCTTCCGGACGGCAAGCTTCCGCCTTCGCTCTCGCTTCGGCGCGACACGTGGCGGCCGACAATGGCAATGCCCGCCTCGTTGGCCGAGGCGAAGAACGCCTCGCGATCGAAGATCAGCGTGCGGCCGGCATCGACCGACAGCACCCGCGCGCCGGCCACGCGCATGGCCTGGATGGTTGCCAGGCCGACAATCGGCACGTCGAAGCGCATATCCTGGTTGGGCTTGGCGACCTTGACGATGGCGACGCCGTCGCCGGCGAGGTGGCCGGCCCGGGCAATGGTCTCGTCGGTGCCCTCCATGGCTTCGACGGCCACCACGGCCTGGTGCTTCACGGCAATGGTCTGGCCGATGTCGAGCCCGGCAATGGTGTCGGCCATCCGGTAGCCGAACTCGAGGTCCTTGCGCTCGGCCTCGCTGGGTGCACGATTGCTCAACTGCCCCGCCCCCGCGAGCAGCGGCTGCAGGAACGCGGTGGAGTTGATCAGCTCCACGCCGTTCTCGCGCATCAGGTCGGCCACCGCCGCGATCAGCGCATCGGTGTTCATGGCCTTGACCCGCGACAGCAGCGACATGGCGGTCAGGTCGGGCACGAACCCGCCGAAGATCTTGATGTGCTTGACCTGTCCGGCCATCACTGCCTGGGTCAGGCCGGCGTCTTTCAGGATCTTCAGGAAGGTGCCCAACTGACCGATCGAAATCCAGTGCACGGCGGCCTTCGGGTCGCGCGCCGCCGCCTCGTCGATCTCGGTCGAGGCCTCTTCCTTGAGGGCAATGATGGTGACCTCGTAGCCGAGCGAGCGCGCGGCGTCGAGCACCAGGAACGGAAAGCGGCCGTTCCCCGCTATCAGGCCGATCTTCATCAGTCTTCGGCGGACTCTTCCGCCTTCTTGCCGCCGCGCCGCAGGATGACGCCACGCGACGCGCTGCGGATGAACTGCACCAGGTTGTCGACCTCGGGGCACGTCAGCGCCGGATCCTGCTCGATGCGTTCCATCGCCTGGGTGGTGTTGAGTTTCGACTGCAGCAGGTAGCGGTAGGCGGCGCGCAGCTTCTTGAGTGTCACGTCCGAGAAGCCGCGGCGCTTGAGGCCAATCAGGTTCAGGCCGAACACGCGGGCCGGCCGGCTGCCCACGGTGCGGCCATACGGCAGCGCGTCCTTGGTGATCACCGAGTAGCCGCCGATGAAGGCATAGGGACCGACGCGGCAGAACTGGTGCACGGCGGAGCCGGCGCTGACGTTGACGAAGTCCGAGACCGAGACGTGGCCGCCGAGCGTGGCGTGCGGCCCGAAGATGGTTTCGTTGCCGACGTGGCAATCGTGCGCCACGTGCACGTAGTTCATGAACAGGTTGCGGTTGCCGATGGTCGTCACCCCGCCGCCACCCGCCGTGCCGCGGTGAATGGTCACGAACTCGCGGAAGATGTTGCCCTCGCCGATCACCAGTTCGGTCGGCTCGCCCTTGTACTTCAGGTCCTGGGGCGGCAGCCCGATCGACGCGAACGGATACACCTCGGTGCCGTCGCCGATGGTCGTGTAGCCGTCGATCACCGCCGACGCGCCAATCTTGCAGTTGCGCCCGATCGTCACGTTCGGGCCAATCGTCGCGAAAGCCCCGACCACCGTGCCGGCGCCGACCCTGGCGCCGTCGTGGACGCGCGCCGACGGATCGATGGCGGCGCTCGGCGTGATCATGAGCACCAGCTCGGCCTCGGCCACCTCCTGGCCGTCCACCTCGGCCGAGACCGCGGCCCGCACGAGCGAGCCCTTCACGTCGTTGAGCGTGACGGTGAGCTTGAGGCGATCGCCGGGCACCACCTGGCGGCGGAACTTGGCGCCGTCAACGCCGCGCAAGTGCACGCGCGACGTGGCATGGCTGCCATCCCGATCGAGCAGCAACGCCGTGGCGACCTGCGTCAGCGCCTCGATCATCAGCACCGCCGGCATCAGCGGCTTGCCCGGGAAGTGTCCCTGGAAGAAGTCTTCGTTGACGGTGACGTTCTTGGTCGCCACCATGCGCCGTCCCGGCTCGTGCTCGTCGACGGTGTCGACGAGCAGCGAGGGGAAGCGATGGTTCAGGCGATCGAGAACCGCGGGGAAACCGGCAATCACCGGCCGGGCGGCTTGGTGGGCGCAGCCGGCTTTGCCGTCGCGGGCTTGGCCGAATCGAGCTTCTTGATGACTTCGCCCGAAATGTCGAGGGCGGCGTCGGCCCAGACCAGGCCGGCATCGGGGCCGTTGAAGATGAACTGCAGGCCCATCTCCTGGGCCACCGCCTGCAACACCGGCTCGAGGCGCTGCTGGAACTCGCCCTGCAGGGTCTGCTGCAGTTCCTGCACTTCCGCCTGCGCGTCCTGCGTGAAGCGCTGCACTTCGACGTTGATCTTCTCGATCTGCTTCTGGAGGTCGGCGGCCGCCGACGCGCTCATCACCGAGCCTTCCTTCTCGAGCTTGGCCTGGAGGCCGGCCAGCTGCGTCTGCTTGGCGTTCAGCTCGGCCGCCTTCTTCTGCTGCAGGGCCTGGATGCGGGTGGTCGCGACGCGGCCGTCGGCCGACTCGTTCGCGATCCGCTGCAACACGACGTACGCCACCTTGGCGCCCTGCGGGAAGGGCTTCGGAGCAGGCGGCTGCGCCGGAGCCGGCGCCGTCTGTGCAGGGGCAGCCGCCGGCGCCGCGGGCGCCTGGGCGAAGGTGGGGGATGCGGTCAGCACCACGCTGAGCGCAACAACGACGGCAAAAGCTCTCATTACCAGGGTCCTTTCAGTCAGTTTCGCTAAGCCGATGATTTTACACTACTTGTGTTCGACCCGGATTTCATAGGGCACCGCCGCGGTGAGGCTGCCCACATCGTAGATTCTCACGCACAGGCTGCCGCTGAGCGTGGTCACCGTTCCCTCGACCACGCTCGTGACCACGGCGTTGTCTCGCGACAACAGGGTGGAACACACCTGGGCGGTGCTGAGCGTCCCCAGGCTGAGGCCAACCATCGCCGGCGGCTCCTCGCCGAGCGACAACAACGTGGCCGTGACCGCCCCGGTGGCGCTGGTGAAGAAGGTGTGGGTGGCCGCGCCGTTGACGGTGAGGGTCCCCGAGAACGTCTCGGTCACGGTCACCGGGTCGGGCGTCGTCGGGATGTCGGCGAGATCGCCCTCGCAGGCCGTGGCCAGCATGGCCAGCGGCAGTACTAACGCGACTAACTTGAATACTCGCATGCGTGTCCTTGAACCTGAGGGCTAGAACGTCGAGCCCACCGCGAACTTGAAGGTGAACTTCTTGGCCGGCCGCAGGCTGTTGTCGAGAATGCCGAAGCGCTGCGGGTTGTAGGCGAAGATCAACCGGAACGGCACGTTCAGCACCGGCATGAAGAAGCGAATCTCGGCGCCGGTCGAGGTCTTGAAGGCGCTGGTCTGGCCGATCACCCGCTGCTCGGTCGGCAGGGCGTTCGGGTTCAGCAGTTCCGTCGTCGTATACGGATCGATGATGTGCGGCACGTTCGGATCGAACGTCTCGGTGATGTCTTCCTTCATCCCGAATTTCTGCCCCCGGGTCCGCACCTGGCCGGTGTCATAGAACAGGACCAGGCGCACCGGACCGGCGATGTTGATCAGGTACTCGGCGTTGAAGAGCATCGTCTTGTTGCCGCCCAGGACCAGATAGGGGTTTTCGGGGTCGCGCGGACCGATCGAGCGAATGTCGTAGCCGCGGATCGTGTACTCGCCGCCCAGGTAGAGCGCCTCGGTGATCGGAATGCTCTGGGTGCTGCCGTAGGGGCGAATCCACTCGAACTGCGTGCGGAAGCCGAACGAGGTGCGGCGGTTGATCGGCTGGAACCGGGCGTACTCGAACCGCGGCTTCAGGAAGTTGGTGTTGCCGCCGACGCCGGCGAAATCGATCGAGCCGGTCAGCCGGGTGCCGCTGTTCGGGAAGATCGGGTTGTCGACCGTGTTGTGCACGAAGCTCGGCGTGATCTTGCTGATCGTGCGCTTGCCGTCCTGGCCGAGCAGCAGCGAGTCGTACAGGTACGGGTTACGGCGGACCAGTTCCTCCGAGTAATACAGCGGGTTGAGGTCGGCGACGTGAACCGCCTCGTAGCTGTAGACCATGAACATGCGCGAGAACCCGGCCAGCGGGAAGCCCATGGTGACGTTGCCGCCGGTGGCCTCCTGCGTGAACTGGTCGATGTAGCGCAGCGTCCGCTTGTAGACGTCGATGCCGCCGGTGATGTTGCGGTCGAACAGGAACGGCTCGGAGAACGCGACCTGGTAGTTCTCGGAGCGCGACCCCATCTGCAGCGACACGGTGAGCGCCTCGCCGCGGCCGAGGAAGTTGGAGGTCTGGAACGAGAGCTGGCCGAAGAAACCTTCGAACTGCGAGACGCCGGCGCCGAACGTCAGCTGGTTGCGGTTCTGTTCTTCCAGCTTGAGCGTGACGTCGACCTGGTTCTTCTCGCCCGGCGTCTTCTGGACGTCGATGCCCTGGCCCTCTTCGAGCGGCTTGAAGTAACCCAGCTGGTTCAGGCGCTTGATGCTGTACTTCAGCGACTCGGTGTTGAAGGGGGCGCCTTCGACCAGCCGCACCTCGCGGCGAATCACGTTGTCGCGGGTGGTCGTGTTGCCGACGAAGGTCAGGCGATTGACGAAGTACTGCTCGCCCTCCTGCAGCCGCATGGTCACGTTGACGGTCGGCTCGGCCGGCCCCTCGACCGGGCCGGCGGCGGCCGCCACCGGCTCGAGGTCGGGGAAGCCGGTGAACTCGAAGTAGCCGCCGGCGCCGTACAGCTCGCGCGACTTGAGCAGGCCGTTGCGAATCGGCTTGTCGCTGTACCAGTCGCCCTTCTTCACCTTGTAGAGCGGCTCGAGGAACTCGGTCTTGACGACGCTGTTGCCGTCGAAGGTGAACTCGCCCACCTTGTAGCGCGGCCCCTCGTCGATGGGCACGTTCAGCTCCACCCAGCGGGTTTCCTTGTCGGCGCTGTCTTCCAGGGTCTTGATCTCGGGCGTCCCGACGCGGGCGGTGATGTAGCCCTTGTTGCGGTAGTACTCGATGATTTTTTCCGCGTCTTCCTCGAACTTCGCTTCCTGGTAGGTGCCCTTGCCGCCGATCCACGACAGCCAGTTGTGCGCCTTGGTCGACTTCATCTGCCGCGCGAGGGCGCGGTCGCTGACTTCGTTGTTGCCGTTGAAGTTGATGGTCCGGATCTTGACCTTGGGGCCCTCGGTCACGTTGAACACCACCTTGACCAGCTTCGGGCCGGTCGGCAGCGGTTCGACAATCGAGGTGACCTCGGCAAACTCGTAGCCCTTGTCGGCCATGAAGCTCTTGACCAGGCCCTGCACGCGGCGGACCACCGCCTCGTCCAGGAACGAGTCCAGGCGCAGCGAGATGCCGAGCTCCTTCATCTTCTCGTCGATCTTGGTCCGCTCGACCTTGGTCGAGCCGGTGTAGTCGACAATCTTCACCCGCGGCCGCTCTTCCATGTGGTAAATCACATGCTTGGCCGGCACGCCGTTCTCCAGCGTGTAGTCGATCGTTTCAATCCACAGGTTGTCGAGGAAGCTGGTGGCCCACAGCCGCTTGAAGTCGTCGAGCAGCGATTTCTCGGTGGTCTCGTTATACGGCGTCCACACGTTCTCGGACGGCCGGCTGAGCGGCGTCTGGATGTAATACAGGTAGGTCTGCGGCTCGATGATCGACTCGTTGACCGGATGGAACCGGATTTCGGTCGGCCACACGACCGCCCCGGACCCGGCGGCCGGCAGGCGACTGGGCGCGGCGCGCTGGACTGCGGGCGCCTGCGGCGGCGCCTGAGCCGGCTCTGCGACCGGCGCCTGCGCCCAGGCCGGCACCGCGATCACCGCCAACACCGCCAATAGGACGAGGATTCTTGGAATCAATACGTACACACCTGCCGAACGCTGGCTAATCAACCCTTAATGCTACCGCAACCCGCCGCAAACACGGCAATAAACCCTCGCTCGGGCGGGACGGCACCCCCGCCGACGGCGGGCGGCAACAACCCCCCGCCTGAGGCGGGGCCGACAATCTCTCAGACGTTCGAGCTCAATCGGCGGCCTGCCACAACCGGTTGGCCGGCCGGACGATAGGCCAGTTGGCCCCCGTCCAGATAGACCTCGATTTCGCCGCCCTGGAGGTGGCCCCGGATGAGCTCTTCGGCCAGCGGGTCTTCGATATAGCGCTGAATGGCGCGGCGCAGCGGACGGGCCCCGTACGACCGGTCCTTGCAGGTGATGTCGATGATCCAGTCGGTCACCTCGGGCGAGACCAGCACCTTCATGCGGCGGTCGAGCAGGTTGATGTTGAGCTGCTCCACCAGCAGGGTCAGGATCTGCCGCAGGTCGTCGTCGCTGAGCGCCTCGAACACGATCAGCTCGTCGACGCGGTTGATGAACTCGGGGTTGAACGTCCGCTTCACCTCGCCGAGCACCATTTCCTGCACGCCCTTGGCATCGCCGGCTTCCGAGGTCTGGAAGCCCATCGACGCCTTCTTCTGGATGAAGCGCGCGCCGATGTTCGAGGTCATGATCAGGATCGCGTTCTTGAAGTTGACGCGATTGCCGAGGCCGTCGGTCAGATGGCCGTCCTCGAACACCTGCAGCAGGATGTTGAAGATGTCGGGGTGCGCCTTCTCGATCTCGTCGAGCAGGACCACCGAGTACGGGTTGCGCTTCACCTTCTCGGTGAGCTGGCCGCCCTCTTCGTGACCGACGTAGCCGGGCGGCGACCCGATCAGCTTCGACACCGAGTGCTTCTCCATGTACTCCGACATGTCGAAGCGAATCAGGGCGTTCTCGCTGCCGAACAGGAACTGGGCCAGCGCCCGCGCCAGCTCGGTCTTGCCGACGCCGGTCGGGCCGAGGAACATGAAGCTGCCGACCGGGCGGTTCGGGCTCTTCAGGCCGGCGCGCGAGCGGCGGATGGCGCGAGACACCGCCGAGATCGCCCGCTCCTGGCTGATCACCCGCTTGTGGAGATCGGCCTCCATGCGGATCAGCTTGTCGCTCTCATCCTGGTTGATCGACGACAGCGGCACGCCGGTCCACTTCGAGACGACCTCGTCGATCTCGGCGCGCGACACCACGACCTTGCGGGCGCTGGAGCGGACGTCGAACTTCTCGCGTACGAACTGCAGGTTCTCGCGCGCCACCTGCTCCTGCTCGCGGTAGAACTGCGCCTTGTCGAAGTCCTTCTGCGACACGGCGCTTTCCATCTGCTCGACGGCGACCCGGATGCTCTTGTTGATCTCGCCGAACTCCTCGCTGTAGCCGGCCTCGCGCAGCTTGGCCCGCGCGCCCGCCTCATCGACCAGGTCAATCGCCTTGTCGGGCAGGAAGCGATCGGTGATGTAGCGGCTCGACTGGTAGACGGCCGCTTCGAGGGCCTCGCGGGTGTACTCGACGTGGTGGAACTGCTCGTAGCGATCCTTGATGCCCATCAGGATCGAAATGGTCTCGCCTTCCGACGGCGGATCGACCTTGATCGCCTGGAAGCGGCGTTCGAGCGAGCGGTCCTTCTCGATGTACTTGCGGTACTCGGCCGGCGTGGTCGCGCCGATGCAGCGGATCTCGCCGCGGCTGAGCGCCGGCTTCAGGATGTTGGCGGCGTCGAGCGACCCCTCCGCCGACCCCGCGCCGACCAGCGTGTGCAGCTCGTCGATGAAGACGATGATGTGCGGGTTGTCGGTCAGTTCCTTCATGATCGCCTTGAGGCGCTCTTCGAACTGGCCGCGATACTTGGTGCCGGCGACGATCAGCGAAATGTCGAGCGCCAGCAGGCGCTTGTCGGCGAGGAAATGCGGAACGTCGCCGTAGACGATCTTCTGCGCCAGGCCTTCGACGATTGCCGTCTTGCCGACGCCGGGCTCGCCGATCAGCACCGCGTTGTTCTTGGTGCGGCGGCACAACACCTGCTGCACGCGCTCCAGCTCGTAGTCGCGCCCGACCAGCGGATCGAGCAGGTTCTTCATCGCGGCCTCGGTCAGGTCGCGGCTGAACTCGGCCAGGAGCGGTGTTTCCTTGACCCGCGTCAGCGAGGTCTTCTCGTTCAGCAACTGGACGATGTCTTCGCGCACCTGGTGCAGGCGCATCCCCTTTTCCATGAGGATGGTGGCGGCCACCGAGCGCTCTTCGCGCAGGATGCCCAGCAGCAGGTGCTCGGTGCCGATGTAGTTGTGCAGCAGGCGATCGGCCTCTTCGGCCGCGTACTGCAGGACGCGCTTGGTTTCGGCGCTGAACGGGATCTCGACCGAGGTCGACACCTTCTCGCGGAAGACCGTGCGGCCTTCGATATCTTTGCGGATGTTCTCGAGGGACAGGTGGGATCGGGCAAAGATCCGGCTGGTGAGGCCCTTGCCCTCACGGATCAATCCCAGAAGCAGGTGCTCGGTTTCAATCGAGATGCTCCCGAGCTGGCTCGCTTCGTAGCGGGCAAAGAATAACACCCGCCTGGCTCGTTCGGTATAGCGTTCGAACATCCGCCTCCGCCAACGGCTTCGGCGGGACTCGTCCGCCGCCGCTGCCCCCTTGACGACATTATACGGCAGGATGACGCGGTTGCGTTTAACCGGCGCCCGTAAGTGGCAGAAATTGCGAGACTTCGGAGAATTGGATCGTTACTCCCTCGGCCGCGGAGGCAGGGCTTCTTCGAACCGGGCCATCCAGACATCGCCGCTCACGCTGCCGCTCAAGAAGAACAAGGTCTTGCCGTCCCGTGTCAGCTGAGCCGTGGCGATATCCTCGCCAGCGAGGGCCAGCACCGGCCGCACGTCGCCCGACCGCCAGTCGGTCACCAACAGCCGGCCTCCCTCCTGGAACAACAATCGCCTCCCATCGGGCAGCCACCGCGCCGTGAGGTTGATGGCTGCGCGGCGAAACGCGGTCTCGGCAAAGGAATACACCCAGCCGGCCGCCGCACCCGACACGCCAGCCAACTGGCTTCCATCCGGAGACCAGTCGAGTGGCGCCAACAAGCTGCCGCCTGGTCCACGCAACTCGCGGGGAAATTCCGGCAGCTGAAGAGGCGCCTTCCCAAAATCGCGGCCATCGTAGACGAAGAGATCCTCCTCTGCGAGGTCCGCGGCCGCGAGGAACGCCCCGTCTCGATTGGGCACCGGAAAGTAGCGCTGCCCTCCCGTCTGCGTTAACTGCTTGAGGTCGCTGCCATCGTGATCGATGGACCACAGTTCGTAGCCCACGCCGCCGCGATCGGAATAAAACACGATTCGCCGGCCGTCAGGAGCCCACCGTGGGTTCCGGTCACGATAGCGATCGTTCGTGAGGTGGCGAAGAGCGCTGCCGTCCGCCGCCACCACGAACAGATCCTCCTGGCCGCGGTTGGAAGACGCGAGCACGACCAGCTTCCCGTCCGGGCTGACATCCAGTTGGCCGAAGTCGCGCGGGCCGGTGGTCAGGGGCTGCACTGGCCCACGGACACGGGCCAACTCCGGATCGAAGGCCACCTGCTTCAGGTTGTATGTGGCATTCCAGGTCGCATACGCCCCAAGGCGACCGTCCGACGAGAGACTGAATTGCCGGATATAGAGTGCCGGCGTCGTCATCGGCTCGGACCTGCCGGTGGGCGTCCCAGTGGCCGGATCGACCGCGACCCTTCGGAGATTCATGCTGCCTGATTGGCTGCTCAGGAAGTACAGCCACTGACCGTCTGGCGACCACACCGGGTTCCACTCGGTGGCCAGATCGTCGGTCAACCGCCGAGGGTCTGAACCATCGGCGGCAACCGACCAGAGGTCGCGGTTGCCACTGAGGAAACGTTGCTGACCCGGGTCGGTCGGCAGGCCCCAGAAGGCGATTCGCAGGCCGTTGGGCGACACCGCCGGCTGCAGCGCATCCCCGCCATAGATTTGCCTCGGCGCGCCACCAGCGAGATCGGCGGCCCACAACTCGCTGACCTCACCGCCCCGGCCTTCGGCTTGATCGACCAGTCTCGAGACGAAGGCAATCTGACGCCCGTCGGGAAACCAGGCGGGCTGGTAGCCCGTACGCGTGAGCCGCCGAACGGATTCACCCGTGCGGCCCATCACGAACAGCCCGCCACCGTCCCTTTCGGAGCGAAATGCGATCGACTCGCCATCGGGTGAGAACGCCGGCATTCGATCCGCGACGGTCGAGTCCGTCGTCAGGTTGATCGGGGTCAGGCCGGTCGTGCTTTGCAGGTAGATGTCGGGGTTGCCGCTCGCGTCGCTGACGTAGACCACCCATTTGCCGTCCGGGGAGATCATGGGCTCGC
Source organism: Vicinamibacterales bacterium (assembly GCA_050247355.1). GTDB lineage: Bacteria > Acidobacteriota > Vicinamibacteria > Vicinamibacterales > UBA2999 > 12-FULL-67-14b. The sequence continues at coordinate 83,389 of JBFWUK010000013.1, forward strand.
GGCTCACACCTGGCAGCAACGTGAGGCGGCTGAACGTGAGGGACGGGGTCGGCGCCGTCGTCACGGCCGGCGCCCTCGCCATCATCCAACCAGCGCTGGCCGCAGCAGCCAGGAAGACTCCGGCGGCGGCGCCCTTCCACCCGTGCCACGACGGCGCCGCCCTGACCGGCGCCACCGCGTCCAGGGCGCCGGACGACATGGATTGCAGCAAATCTTCAAGATCGTTCCGCAGGTCACCGGCGGACTGGTATCGCTCGTCGGCATTCTTGGCCAGGCATCGACGCAGAATGCGCACCAGGTCGCGCGGCACGGCGGGCTTGATCTCAGTAATGGGGCGTGGCGTGTCCCGGAGGATGGCCGAGAGCACCGACAGGCTGGTGTCGCCCTTGAATGGCCGCTCGCCGCAGGCCATCTCGTACAGCACGACGCCGAGGGAGAACACATCCGTTCGCTCGTCAACCGGCCGCCCTTCCGCCTGCTCCGGTGACATGTACGACACCGTGCCCATGACACGCCCAGGCCCCGTGAGGTCTTCGCCCGCTGCGGTCGTGTCCGCACTGCCCGACTGCGCCTCGTGGAACTTCGCCAACCCGAAGTCCAGCACCTTGACGTGATCCTGTGGACCGACCATCACGTTGGCCGGCTTCAAGTCGCGGTGCACGATCTCACGGCGATGGGCGGCCGTCACTGCGGCCGCAATCTGCACCCCGAGCCCGAGCACTCGGGCGAGCGGAAGGCCATGGGCCGGTATCAGATCGTCGAGCGATCGCCCCGCCACCAGTTCCATCGCGATGACCTGGCGGCCATCGCAGTCTTCCACGGCGTGCACGGTGACGATGTTGGGGTGATTGAGCGTGGCAAGTACCCGTGCCTCGCGCTCGAAACGTGCCCGGGTTTCGGGATCGGCCGACACCGCGACTGGCAGAACCTTGAGCGCCACTTCGCGCGACAGCCTGCTGTCTTTGGCGCGGTAGACCTCCCCCATCCCGCCCGAGCCCAGCATTCCGAGTACTTCGTAGGATCCGAGTCTCCGGCCAGCGGTCAGTTCCATAGTCGGCCTGCGCCAGCCAGATACTACCTCATCGATACGGCGCGCCCGCGTGCGCCGTCTCGGTTCCGAGCGACGTGCACTATCATCCCGGGATGCCTCAGACCGTCGGCTTCATCGGATTGGGCCTCATGGGTAAGCCCATGGCCCTCAATCTCCTCAAGAAAGGCTTCCCCGTCGTCGTCCACAGCCGCAGCCGCGGCCCAGTGGACGAGCTGGCTGCTGCCGGCGCCACCGCCGCCTCGTCTCCCGCCGAAATCGCGAAAGCCTGTACCACGATCGTCACCATGCTGCCCGATGGCCCGGATGTCGCGCTGGTGCTCGAGGGGCCGAACGGGATTTTCAGTGCCATGCGGGCCGGCACCGTGATCATCGACTCGTCGACCATTGCCCCGGCCACCGCCAAGCGGCTCGCCGCGGCCACGGCCGAACGCGGCGGCCGGTTCCTGGATGCGCCGGTCAGCGGCGGTGAGATCGGCGCCATCGCCGGCACGCTGGCCTTCATGGTCGGCGGCGATGCCGCCGCTCTCGAGCAGGCGCGGGCGGCGATCGAAGCCATGGGATCGCCCGAGAAGCTGGTGCACGTGGGCGATTCGGGCGCCGGGCAAATCTGCAAGGCCTGCAACCAGATCGTACTCGGCGGCACCATGGCGGTGGTGGCCGAGGCGATTGCGCTGTCGCGCAAGGCCGGCGTCGATCCCCTGAAGGTGCGGGCGGCGCTGATGGGCGGCTTCGCGCAGAGCCGCGTGCTCGACGTCCACGGCGAACGGATGATCACCGGCAATTGGAAGCCGGGGTTCAAGGCCAGGTTCTTCAAGAAGGACCTCGGCATCGCGCTGAACACGCTGGCCGACAACGGCGTGCCCGCGTATTCCAGCGCGGTGGTGCAGCAACTGGTGCAGGCACAGATGACCGCGGGCGAAGGCGACGAGGATTATTCAGGGCTCGCCAAGGTCATCTTCAAGCTCGCGGGGCTCTGAACCCGCGCCGGCGCGCATGACGCGCCGGTCTCCATGCGCTCGGAATCCTCGTCCGAGCCTCCGGCATTGACCTGAGACAACCAGGCGTCGGCGGCCTCAAGCTCATCCCGGCAGCCCGGTAGTTTCCGCGCGGGTCTCCTCGTATTGCGCATTGCTAGACAAACGAATACAACCTGCCTGTCGCAAACGCGCTGTGCGTGGTGGCGCGCCTTTGGGTTGATCGGACATCGGGGGGAAAAAGGATGGAAGCTACTGGTCGATGGCGGCTGTACGTGTGTTTCTTGTTGGCATTCGGCATCCTCTCGCCGGCCGTTGCGTCCGCGCAGAGTGCGATCGTCGGGGTGGTCAAGGATACGACCGGCGCGGCGATGCCGGGCGTGACGGTGGAAGCGTCGAGCGACGTGCTGATTGAGAAGGTCAAGACCGCGATCAGCGACGGCAACGGCAACTACCGCATCGCGGATCTCCGGCCCGGCACCTACAACGTGGCGTTCACCCTGCCTGGATTCAAGACCTTCCGCCGCGACGGCCTGGTGCTGGCGTCGGAGTTCACGGCCACCATCAATGCCGACCTCGAAGTCGGTTCCCTCGAAGAAACCATCACCGTCACCGGCTCGTCGCCGGTCGTCGACGTCAGCACCGCGGCCAAGACCTCGGTGCTCGACCGCGAGGCAATCGACGCGATTCCAACCGGCCGCACCATCCAGGGCATGGCGCAACTGGTGGTCGGCGTGAATCTGAGCCTGCCCGACACCGGCGGCGCGCGCGCCATGCAGCAGACCTACATGTCGACGCACGGCATGAGCACGTCCAACACCACCGTGCTGGTGGACGGCCAGATGACCAACGGCCTGCAGGGCGACGGCGCGATCCAGAGCTACTACAACGACTCGATGAACGCCGAGGTCAGCTACCAGACCGCCGGCATTGGCGCCGAGACCTCGTCGGGCGGCGTCCGCCTGAACATGATTCCGCGCGAAGGCGGCAACCGGTTCAGCGGTGACTTCAAGGCGGTGACCCGCCCCGGCGCCTGGCAATCGAGCAACCTGACCGATCGCCACAAGGCCAACGGCCTGACCGCCGGCAACGCCATCGATCGCATCGTCGATTACTCGCTGGCCCTCGGTGGACCGATCAAGAAAGACAAGCTGTGGTTTTTCGCGGCGACCCGCTACAACTCGGTCAACAACTTCATCGCCAATACCTTCTTCGATGATGGCAGCCAGGGCATCGACGACCAGTACATCCTGAACGGCATGGCCCGGCTGACGTGGCAGGCGACGCCGCGCAACAAGTTCTCGGGCTACTTCGACGAAATCGACAAGTACCGCGGCCACGACATGCAGGCCAACTACGATCCTGAGACGGCGGCAACGGTGTGGAACTCGCCGGCGTACCACACCACCGCGATCAAATGGACCTCGCCGATCTCCAGCTCGATGTTCCTCGAGGCCGGTTTCTCGAACAACACCGAGTACTACACGAACGAGTACCAGGAGGGCATCGAACAACCCCGCGGCTCGGCGGCGTGGTTCGCCACCGCCGCGAAGAACGAGGTCGGCCTCGGCGGCTACACGCAGGCCGGCCCGACCAACACCACCGAGAGCCCGGTGGCGTTCTACTGGAATGTCGCCGCCACCTACGTGAAGGGCATCCACACCATCAAGGTCGGCGCCAACAACCGGCAGGGCACGTTCAAGCATACCCGCGAGGCGAACGCCGACCTGATCCAGCAGTACCGCAGCGGCAGCACCGGTGTGCGCTGGTCGGTGCCCGACAGCGTGCTGATTCGCAATACGCCGCTGGCCTACGCCGAGCGGCTGAACCGCGACCTCGGCATCTACATCCAGGACTCGATCCGGCTGAACCGGCTGACCGCCAATGTCGGCCTGCGCTGGGAAACGCTGAACGCGAAGGTGCTGGCCGGCAAGTCCGGCGCCGGCCGCTTCGTGCCCGAACGCAACTTCGACGAGATCGTCGACGTGCCGGCCTGGAGCGACTTCGCGCCGCGCATGGCGCTGGTCTATGACGTGATGGGCAATGGGCGCACCGCGATCAAGTACTCGCTGAACCGCTACAACCTGTCGCGCACCACCGGCATTGCCGCGGCCTACAACCCGCTGGTGGCGGTCACGGCGACGCTGCCGTGGCGCGACGTCAACGGCAACGACATCGCCGAAGGCGAGCGGGGCTGCACCGGCTATCCGCGCGTCGGCTGCGAAATCTCGTTCACCGGCCTGTCGTCGAACTTCGGCGTCCGCGCCCTCAACGAGTACGGCGAGTATCCCCGCACCTGGAACCTCGAGCAGGGCATCGAAGTGCAGCACGAGCTGTTTTCCGGCATGTCGCTCGCGGGGGCGTGGTGGAAGGGCGACTTCCGCAACCTGACGGCGACGATCAACCGGGCGTACACCCACGCCGACTACGTACCGTACACCTGGTACAACCCGGTCACCGGTCAACCGTTCGAGGTTTACGCGCGCACGGTGACCCGGGCGACGAGCAACCTCGACACCTACGATCCCGAGCGCAAGCAGAGCTACGAATCGTACGTGCTGGACGCTCGGTGGCGCATTCCCGGGGGCGGGCAGGTGACCGGCGGCCTGTCCATCGAGCGCGAGCGGGTCAAGAACTGCACCTCGCCGGATGACCCCAACTACGCGTCGACCACGGCCACGGCGTTCAATGGCCAGGGGTTGTGCGACGAGTTCCTGCTCGATATTCCGTACCGGCCGCAGTTCAAGCTCTCCGGCACGAGGGATATTGGCTTTGGCATCAACCTGGCGGTGTCGTTCCAGAACAACTCGAGCCCGGTCAGTTCGCGGGTCATGGCCGCCACCCGCGGCGTGACCCGGTACCCGGCCTCGTGCCCGGCACCCTGCCCGGCCGGCCAGGTGATCATGCCGACCGGCGTTTTCGCCCAGCCCTCGCTGACCTACAACCTCGAGCCGATCCGCGCCACGTCGGTGGAGCGCATCATCCAACTCGACCTCAAGGTGTCACGCACCTTCCGGATGGGCCGGCTCACCGTCCTGCCCACCTTCGAAGTGTTCAACGTGAACAACTCCGACGCCATCATCAGCTACATCACCACCAATGCGCTCTCGGCCGCGTACCTTCGCCCCAACAGCATCATGCAGGGGCGGATGTACGGCTTGGGGGCCATGGTGCGCTGGTAACGACCTTCCGACGCGTCTGTTTCCACCACGTTCGGGGAGTGGCCGCCAAGCCACTCCCCGTTTTTTTTGGAATCAGGCCGGCGCCAGGCGGCCGCCTTCGAGACGCAGGGTGCGATCGCACTGCGCCGCCAGGCGCGGGTTGTGGGTGGCGATCACGGCGGTCAGGCCGAACTCCGCGTGCATGGCGCGCAGCAACTGGTGCAACGCGTCGGCGGTGGCCTCGTCCAGGTCGCCGGTCGGCTCGTCGGCCAGCAGCAGCGACGGCTGCATCACGAGGGCCCGCGAGACCGCCACCCGCTGCTGCTCGCCGCCCGACAGCATGCCGGGCCGGTGATCCAGCCGCTCGCCCAGGCCCACACGGGTCAGCAGCGCCTCGGCGCGCGGCCGCGCCTCGGCCACCGAGGCGCGGGCAATCCGCAGCGGCATCATCGCGTTCTCGATCGCGGTGAACTCGGGCAGCAGGTGATGAAACTGGAACACGAAGCCGATGTGACGGTTGCGGAACGCGACCCGCGCCTGGTCGTCCATGGTGGTGATGTCGTGCTCGCCCACCCGGACACGGCCGCCGTCGATGGTGTCGAGGCCGCCGAGCACGTGTAACAGCGTGCTCTTGCCGACGCCCGAGGCGCCCATGATCGCGACCATCTCGCCGCGCTCGACGGTCAGCTCGAGATCGCGAAGCACGTGCAGGCGGTTGCCGGCGACGGTGTAGTACTTGTTGAGCCCGGTAACGGTGATGAAGGCCATGATCCCTACGAGCGCGAAGCGCGAGCCCTACGAGGCGCGGAGCGCCGAGCCCCACGAGCGGCGCAGCCACGAGCCGCACGAGGAGCCAGGCACCGGGCCCTACTCATATCGCAACGCCTGCGCCGGATCGAGCCGCGCCGCCTGACGCGATGGGTAGAGCGTCGCGACAAAACACACCACGATCGCCGCCACCACCACGGCCGCCAGATCCCACGGCAACAACTTGAACGGCAGGTAGCTCACCTGGTAGACGTCGCTGGGAATCGTGATTACCCGGTAGCGGTCGAGGAAGTACGACGCGGTCGTCCCCAATGTGGCGCCAACGAGCGTGCCCAGCACGCCGATGATCGTCCCCTGCAGCAGGAAGATCATCGTGATGCTGCGCGCCGACGCGCCCATCGTCTTGAGGATGGCGATGTCGCGCGTCTTCTCCATCACCAGCAGGATCAACGAGGCGACGATGTTGAGGGCGGCGACCATGACGATCAGGCCGATGCCGATGCCCATGCCAATCTTCTCGAGCAGCAGCGCCGAGTACAACTGGCGGTTCAAGTCGCCCCAGTCCGAGGTGATGTACTCCGTGCCGAAGTCGGCGGCAATCTGGTCGGCAATGCGCGGCGCGGCGTAGACGTCGGCCACCTTCAGCTCGATTCGTTCGACGCGATCGGCGCCGGCCAGGCGCATGGCGGTGTCGAGCGAGACCAGGCCGGTGCCGTTGTCCACTTCGTACAGGCCGAGCCGGAAGGTCCCGACCACCCTGAACCGGCGTTGCCGCGGCATCACGCCCATCGGCGACAGCGTGCCGTTCGCGGTCAGCAGCGTGACCGTGTCGCCGACCATCGCACCGAGCGAGCCGGCCAGGTCCTTGCCCAGCACGATGCCCGGGAACTCGTCTTCGGAGGCCGGCGTCAGCTGGTCGAGCGAACCATCGGTGAGCACGTGCCCGATGTCGGTTACCGACGTCTCGAGGGCCGGGTCGATGCCCTTGACCAGGGCGAAGCCGTTGCCGTTGGCGCCGGTGATCATGGCCTTGGCTTCAATGGCGGGCGCCGCGCCGATCACGCCCGGGACCGCCCGCAGCCTGGCGACCTCGGCGTGGTAGTCGGTGATGCCGGCCGGCTTCCACACGAACACGTGCGCGGACGCGCCGAGAATGCGGGCCTGCAGTTCCTGCTGCAGGCCGGTCATCAGGGCCAGGGCGATGACCAGCGCCATCACGCCGACCGTGACGCCGACGGTGGAGACCAGGGAAATGACCGAGATAAACACCTGGCGGCGCTTGGCCAGCAGGTAGCGCAGCGCGACCTGGAGCTCGAACGGCATGCTTCCTTAGCCTACAGCGTTCAGCCGTCGACGTTCGGCTGTTCTTCGGCGCGTGGACGCATGAGGGGAAACAGGATGACGTCGCGAATGGAGGCTGAGTTCGACAGCAGCATGACCAGCCGGTCGATGCCGATGCCCTCGCCGCCGGCCGGCGGCATGCCGTACTCCAGGGCTCGCACGTAGTCCTCGTCCATGGCGTGGGCTTCCTGGTCGCCGGCGGCCCGGTCGGTCAGCTGCGCCTCGAAGCGGCGCTGCTGTTCGTAGGGATCGTTCAGCTCGCTGAAGGCATTGGCCACCTCGAAACCGCCAATGTAGAGCTCGAACCGCTCGACGGTATCGGGGTCGTCGGGCCGCTGCTTCGACAACGGCGAGACCTCGGTCGGGAAATCGTGGACGAACGTGGGCTGGATCAGGTCCTTCTCCCACAACGCCTCGAAGATGTTGCTGGCAATCTTGCCGGCGCCGGCGCCCTTGGGCGCCTCGACCCCCAGGCGCTTGGCCACCCGGCGCGCCGAATCGGCCTGTCGCAGGTCGGCCACGGTAATCGTCTCGCCGAGCCGCTCGCTCGCCTTCTCGGCCGCCGCGTGGCGCAACGACAGCCGGCGGAACGGCGCCGACAGGTCGATCTGGTGCTCGCCGAACGGGAAGGTCGTCGTGCCGACGACCTGGCTCGCCACCGTCGACAACAATTCCTCGGTGAACGCCATCAACCGCTGGTAGTCGACGTAGGCCCAGTAGAACTCCAGCATGGTGAACTCGGGATTGTGCTGGGTCGAGATGCCTTCGTTGCGGAAGTTGCGGTTGATCTCGAATACCCGCTCGATGCCGCCCACCGTCAGCCGCTTCAGGTAGAGCTCGGGCGCGATACGCAGGTAGAGCTTCATGTCGAGCGTGTTGTGATGCGTCACGAACGGCCGCGCCAGCGCGCCGCCGGCGATCGGCTGCATCATCGGCGTCTCGACTTCCAGGAAGCCGTGGGCCGTCAGGAAGTCGCGAATCGCCGACACCGCGCGCGTGCGAATCTCGAAGACCCGGCGCACGTCGGGGTTGACGATCAGGTCGAGGTAGCGCTGGCGATAGCGAATCTCGACGTCCTGCAGGCCGTGCCACTTCTCGGGCAGCGGCAGGAAGCACTTGGCCAGGAACTCCAGCTTCACCGCCCAGATCGACAGCTCGTTGGTCTTGGTCCGGAACAGGTGGCCGCTGACGCCGACCTGGTCGCCGACGTCGAGCAGTTTCGCCAACTGGTAGTCGCGCTCGCTGAGGACGTCCTGCCGGACGTAGACCTGCAGCCGCGAGCGGCCGTCGGAAATCACCAGGAACGCCGCCTTGCCGAAACTGCGGATGCCGACCACGCGGCCGGCCGCCACGGTTTCGACCTTCGGGTTCTCCAACTGCTCGGCGGGCGTCGCTGTGTAGCCCTCGACCAGCTGGCTGACCGTGTGCGTGGTATCGAACTTGTTCGGGTACGCGGCAAAACCAAGGCGGGTGATCGCCTCGAGGTTGGCCTTGCGCTGCTCGGTCTGCACTACTTCGCTGCTCATGTGTCCTACGCGCTGTCCCTTATGGATCGACGAGGCCTTCGTCCTTCAACTTGCGATAAACGCCGTCGAGGACGCCGTTCACGAACTTCGCCGCCTCTTCGCCGCTGTAGGCGCGCGCCAGCTCGATCGCTTCGCTGATCACCACCCGCGGCGGGCTCTCGCGGTGGCTCATCATCTCTTCAACCGCCAATTGCATGACCAGCCGGTCGAGCACCGCCATGCGTTCGACCCGCCAGTTCCTGGCCGCATCGCCGATGCGCTCGTCGAGGCCGGCCCGGTTGGCAATGGCGCCCTTGACCAGGGCAATGACGAAGCCGTGTTGCGCCTCACCCGGATCGGTCACGTCGGGCGGACCCGCGTGATGCAGGACACCCAGCGCCTGCTGCGGCGTCAGCCCGCCGATTTCGCACTCGTACAGCGCCTGCAGCGCGGCCGCGCGCGCGTTGTGGCGTCCGCTCCATCGCGAACCGGGGTCGGCTGGTTCCAGGCTCACCGGCGGCCGTCCCCGAGCCGCGCAAACAGCCGGGCCATCTCCAGCGCGGCGTCGGCCGCCTCGCGGCCCTTGTGTGCCGGTCCCGGCGCCACCCGCTCGAGCGCCTCTTCTGCCGAATTGGTCGTCAACACGCCGAAGGCCATCGGCACGCCGGTCGCCGCCGCCGCGGCGGTAATGCCGTGGGCGCACGCCGACGCGATGTACTCGAAGTGCGGCGTCGCCCCGCGAATCAGGCAGCCCAGGCAAATCACCGCCTCGACCTGGCCGCTCTCGGCGACGCGCTGGGCGGCCATCGGAATCTCAAACGCGCCAGGCACGCGAACGACCTCCACCGCATCCCCGCTCACGCCGGCATCGGCCAGCGCCGCGATCGCGCCTTCGAGCAGGCGGTCGGTGATGAAGTCGTTGAAGCGCGCGACGACGATGGCAATGCGCATCTACTTGCCTTGCCAGACGGCCTTGCGCTTCTCGAGAAACGCCTTGGTGCCCTCGCGCATGTCGTCGGACGAAGCGATGGTGCCGAACAGCGTCGTCTCCTGGAACTGGCCCACGGCAAACGACGCCTCGAGCCCGTGGTTGACCGCATCGAGAATGAACCGCACGGCAATCGGCGCCTTCGCCGCCAGCGCCTGCGCCAGCTTCATCGCCTCGGCCATCAGCTCGGCGGCCGGCACGACCCGGTTGACGAGGCCGATCTCGTACGCGCGCTGCGCGCTGACCATGTCGCCGGTCAGCAGGATCTCCAGGGCGATGCCTTTGCCGACCAGGCGCGGCAGCCGCTGGCTGCCGGCATAGCCGGGAATCAAGCCGAGGTTGACCTCGGGCTGGCCGAAGCGGGCGGTGTCGGCGGCCAGGCGGATGGTGCACGCCATGGCCAGTTCGCAGCCGCCGCCGAGGGCAAAGCCGTTGATGGCCGCAATCACCGGCTTCCCCAGCTGCTCGATGGCATCGAAGATCAACTGGCCGCGCCGCGCGTGCGCCTGGCCTTCGACCGGCGACAAGGCCGCCAGTTCGTTGATGTCGGCGCCGGCCACGAACGACTTCTCGCCTTCGCCGGTGAGAACGATCGCGCGCACCGTGTCATTCGCCTTCAAGCTGGCCATGCAGGACGCCAGTTCGGCGAGGGTGTGGTTATTGAGCGCGTTGAGAACTTTAGGCCGGTTGAGGGTGACGACGGCGACCGCGCCGTCCTGCTCGAACTTGAGGTTGTCAAAGGTCATGGAGTGCCCTGTACGCAGGCATCAATCGGCCCGCGACGTACTCCTCATGATACCCCACGCCCCGGCCGCGCCGAGGGCGACGGCGGCGCCGATCGCGTCGTTGGCCAGATCGCGCCATTCGGCCGTCCGCGTCGGCACGTACATCTGCATCCACTCGACGGCGGCGCCGTGCAGCAGTGAAATGCACCAGGCGATCACCAGCGCGCCCGCAGTGACGCCGCTCCAGCGTCCGCGGGCCACGGCACGCAGTGTGACCAGGCCGAGCACCGCATAGCCGGCGCCGTGAAGGAAGGTGTCGTTGAGATACCAGGCGCCCTCGGGTCCCGGCATCGACCTCATCGAGGCGCCGTAGAAGATGGCCGCCATGTAGGTGGCGACCGGCGCCCAGAGCGGGATCACAGGGGCAGCGCGCGCATCAGCCAGCCGAGCACGACCGCCGCGCCAACGAAACTGCCCATCAGCGACAGGCCGAGCCGGGCCTGCTCTTTCGGCGTGTCCTTGGCAATGGTGGCGAAAATCAGCGACACGAACGCGGCAAACAGAATCAGGAGTCCGAAGTGGCTGGTCATCACTTCCTTCCCAACCGCACGTCGTAGGCATCGATCACGACGAGGGTGTTGAGCAGCCCCGACACGATCAGGAAGGCGTTGCCGTACTCATACGAGGCGTCGGTGACCACGCCCTGCCCGAGGCCCAGCGCCGAGGCGATGACATAGGGCAGGCCCATGCCGGCGTTGGCCAGCGCGGCCAGGCCCACGAGGGGGTCGGCAATCACGAAGGGGAACAGGCGGCCGCTCAGCGCCAGACCGATGGCGAACATGGCGGGTAGCGCGACCAGGAAGATCACGCCCTTCTGCCGGCGCCCTTGCATCAGGTGACCGGCGCCCGGCACCAGCCACGACAACAGACACACAACCGGCGGCGGCACGAAGCGAGTTTACCTCAGGTCTTTTGCAGCCACCGCGGCGACGACCGCCCCCGCACCGAGGCCAAGCGGCAGCGCCAGGACGGCGCGAATGACGTTGGTGCCGTCCCAGATCCCGAGCACGCCGGTCACCCACGACACGGTGGTGGGCACGGCGGCAATCGCCAGCCCGGCCAGCAGCCGTCGCGAGCCGGCCAGGGGGACCGGCAGCAGCCGCCGGACGAGGAACCAGCCCAGCAGCCCGAGGGCTACGCCGAGGTAGAGGCCCGAGCACCGGGCGCAGACCGGGAGCTGGCGTCCGGCCAGGGCAAATGACCTTTCCGGCAACTGGTGGCACACGACGGCACCGGCCGAATAGGCAAAAGCGGCGGCAAAACCAATGAAACTAGCCAATTTCAGCCAGTTTTACCACTAATCCCGATGTCTTTGTGAAATTTGGAACTTGCTAGGAACCCCCGACGTCTAACACCATTTGAAGACTGAACACTGTTTATTATGGGTATAGAAGAACGCCGCGACCGCGAACGCCAGGCGGTTACCGAATCCATTCTCGATGCCGCTCGCGAGCTCTTCCTGGCCGAGGGCTACCAGAGCGTTTCCATTCGCAAGATCGCCGAACGCATCGAGTACAGCCCGGCCGCCATCTACAGCTACTACCCCAGCAAGGACGACATCTTCCTCGCGCTTGCCAAGGAGGGCTTTCACCGGCTCGCCGCCAAGGTACGGGGGGCGATGATCTCCGGCGACCCGCTCGAGAACGTGCGGTCATGTTGGTGGGCCTTCTACGAGTTCTCGAAGGAACAGCCGGAGTACTTCCTGCTGATGTTCGTCGATCGCTCCGTCCCGCGCATCACGCAGCAGTGGGAGGGGTTCGAGTTCCTGCAGCAACTCCTGGCCAACGCGGTCAATGCGATCCAGCAGGCGATCGACGCCGGCGCCTTCCCCAAGTCGGTGAACCCCGACGCCGCCATGCACATGCTGTGGGCCGGACTGATTGGCCCGGCCGTGGTCGGCATTCGCCATCGCCTGGCGTCAGGCGAGGACTACGACGCGCTCGCGCGCGACGTGCTCAATGTGACGATCGCCGGCCTGCAGAGCGGCGTCGCCACCAGTTTTGTGTCGTGCAAGTGTGCAGAAGAAGGAATCGCGGGCGCCCCGGTGCCTGCTGGAGCGACCCGTCATGAAGCGTAGTGTTCCCCACGTCCGGATCTTTGCCGCCATCCTCATGCTTGGTTCGTCGTTGATCGCCGCCGGCTGCGGCGCGTCCACCACCACCGAAGCCGCACCTGAAACGACCACCGTCGCAGCGGTCATCGACGTGGCGACGGTGACGGCGACGGTCGGGTCGGTGGAGGCGGCGCTGGAAATCTCGGGCACGCTGACGCCGCTCAGCCGCGTCGCCGTCAAGCCGAAGCTGCCGGGCGCCATCGAACGCATGCTCGTCGACATCGGCGACGCCGTCACGATTGGCCAGACCATTGCCACCATCGATCGCCGTGAAATCGATGCCCAGGCGGACGCGGCCGTCGCCACCGTCAACGTCGGCAAGGCGGCGCTCGAAACCGCCGAGGCCGCGCTGGCCAACGCGGTGCTCGAGCACGACCGCGCCAAGAACCTGTTCGAGAAGGGCGCGCTGCCCCGACAGCGGCTCGACGGCGCCCAGACCGCCCACCGCTCGGCCGTCGCCCAACGCGACCTGGCGGCCGCCAACCTGGCGCAGGCCGACGCCGCGCTGCGGCGCGCCCGCGAAGTGCAACGCAACGCCACCATCACCTCGCCGGTGACGGGCTACGTGGTCGAGCGCAACTACGACGCCGGCGCCATTCCGGGCGACCTGCCCGTGGTGGTGGTCGCCGACATGCGCCAGATGAAGCTCGAAGCCGGCGTCTCGGAACTCGAAGCGGGCCGCCTGCGGGTGGGCCTGAAGGCCGAGGTGTCGGTGCAGGCCAAGCCGGGCCAGACGTTCGACGGGCAGTTGGCGGCCATCGCTCCCGAGGTCGACGAGCGCAACCGTCACTTCATGGTCGACGTCCGGGTGCCGAACGGCAGCGGCGCCCTGCTGTCGGGCATGTACGCCACCGCCCGGATTATCGAGTCGACCGCCACCAACGCGGTGCTCGTGCCAAAGGACGCCGTCATGACGCGGGACGGCAAGCGCATCGTCCAGAAGGTCGCGGGCGACACGGTGTCGACGGTGGAGGTCCGCGAGGGTCTGGCCGACGGCACACGCGTGCAGATCCTGAGCGGCCTGGCCGCCGGCGACACCGTGCTGGCCGACGCGCGCCGGCAGATCCCGGCCGGGTCGAAGGTCCGCGGCGTCGCCGCCAAGTGAAGTGCAAGTTGAAGCGCTGGTAGTTGGTAGTTCTTGAGGACTCAGAGCTAAATCATGTGGATATCTGACACATCCATCAAGCGGCCCGTCTTCGCGACGATGGTCATCGTGAGTTTCATGGTGCTGGGCGCGGTCTCGATGACGCGGCTGGGCATCGACCTCTTCCCCGAGGTGAACTTCCCCTTCGTGAACGTGTCGGTGGTCTATCCCGGCGCCGGCCCCGAGGAAGTGGAAACCCTGGTCACCCGGCCGATTGAGGACGCGGTCGCCGGCATCAACGGCGTCAAGCGCGTGATCTCGACCTCGACCGAGGGCTTCTCGCGTGTCGGCGTCGAGCTGCGGCTCGAGGTCGACCCGCAGGCGGCCGCGGCGGAAGTGCGCGAGAAGGTCGCCGCCATCCGCGAGCGGCTGCCCGAGCAGATCAAGGACCCGACGATCCAGCGCTTCGACGTCGCGGCGCTGCCGATTGCCGTGTACGCCGTCGGTTCGTCGCTGTCGTCGGACGTCACCCGGCGCATGGTCGAGGACGACCTCAAGCCGCTGCTCGGCCAGATCGACGGCGTCGCCGCGGTCGAGGTGAACGGCGGCGAGGTGCGCGAGCTGCAGGTCGATCTCGACCCGCGCCGGCTCGAGGCGCTCAACCTGCCGCTGACCGAAGTCGCGGCCCGGCTGGCGGCGGACAACCTCGACGTGCCCGGCGGTCAGATCAAGCGCGACGGCAAGGCGGTCTCGCTGCGCACCCAGGGGCAATACCAGTCGGCGGCGGAAATCGAGAACGTGATCCTGCGGTCGGATGGCGGCTCGACGGTGCGGGTCAAGGACGTCGGCGTGGTGGTCGACGGCTACGAAGACCGCCTGTCGACGACCCGCCTCGACGGCGCCGACGCCGTCTCGTTCTCGGTGCGCAAGCAGTCGGGCGCCAACACCGTCGACGTGCAGGACAAGATTGACGCCGCGCTGGCCAAGGCGGCGCCGTCGTTCCCGGAACTTCAGATCAAGGTCGTGCACACCGACGCCGACGGCATCAAGGAGAACGTGCGCGAGGTCCGCGGCCACATCATCTTCGGCGGCATCATGGCCGTGCTGGTGATCTTCCTCTTCATGCGCGACTGGCGCTCGACGCTGATCACCGCGCTGGCGCTGCCGACCTCGGTGATTGCCACCTTCTTCTTCATGTACGTGGTCGGCTTCACCATCAACATGATGACGCTGATGGCGTTGTCGCTGGTGATCGGCATCCTGATCGACGACGCGGTGGTGGTGCGCGAGAACATCTACCGGCACATGGAGATGGGCGAGAACCCGATGGAGGCGGCCCGCAAGGGCACCTCGGAGATCGGCCTGGCGGTGATGGCCACCACTTTCACCATCCTGGCGGTGTTCCTGCCGGTCGGCTTCATGACCGGCCTGGTCGGCCAGTTCTTCAAGTCGTTCGCCCTGACCATCGCCTTCGCGGTGGCCATCTCGCTGCTGGTCGCCTTCACGCTCGACCCGATGCTGTCGTCGCGCTTCGTGCGGTTCATCCCCCACGAAGAACGCACCCGCACCGCCACCGGCCGCTTCCTCGAGCGCTGGGGCGCGTTCTACGACCGCATCGACCAGCGCTATCACCGCCTGCTGGCGTGGGCGATCGAACACCCCTGGAAGATCATGGCCACCGCCACGGTGGTGTTCTTCGCCAGCATGTCGACCCTCGGCATCATCGGCACCGAGTTCGTGCCGCAGGAAGACCGCGGCGAGTTCGTGGTCAACGTCGAGGTGCCGCCCGGCACGTCGTTCGAGCAGACGGTGGCCTACGTCACCGAGGTCGAGCAGACGGTCCGCGAGATGCCGGAAGTGCGCCAGATCTTCTCGACGGTCGGCGTCGAGGGCAACCCGTTGAAGGCGTCGCTGCGGGTCAAGGCCGGCAAGAAGTTCGAACGCGAGCGCGGCTTGATGGCGCTCAAGGACGATGCGCGGCAGCGGCTGAAGCAGATCCCGATGCTGAAGATGACGGTGGCCGACCCCGAATTCATGCAGGGCGCGCCGAGCGAAGCGCCGCTCAACGTCTTCGTGCGCGGCGACGACATGGCGGAACTGCAGCGGCTGAACGAGGAGATCGTCGCCAAAATCAAGGCGGTGCCTGGCGCGGTCGACGTCGACAGCTCGCTTGAAACCGGCCAGCCCGAGATGGCGGCCCGCGTCAACCGCGAACTGGCCGCCGACCTCGGCTTCGATGTCGGCACGGTCGCGATGCAGTTGCGCGGCATGGTCGAGGGCATTGTCCCGACCCGGCTGCGCGAGAACGACAAGGAGTACGACATCCGCGTGCGGCTGGCGCCCGAGTTCCGCAACGACTTTGAGACCATCGCGCGGACGCCGCTCTACTCGCAGACCGGCGCCGTCGTCCGCGCCCGCGACATCGTCCGGCTCGAGCCGGAGGTCGGCCCGACCAGCATCGACCGCGAGGCGCGGCGGCGGCAGGCCAAGATTGGCGTCGAGCTGGCGGATCGGCCACTGGGCGACGTCACCAACGACGTCGCCCGGGTGATGGCCGGCATCACGATGCCCCCCAACTTCGAGTGGGGCTTCGCCGGCGACGTCGAGATGATGCAGGAGTCGGCGGCGGCCATGGGACTGGCGCTGCTGCTGGCGATCGCCTTCATCTACATCGTGCTGGCGTCGCAGTTCGAGTCGTTCCTCGAGCCGATGCTGATCATGATTTCGCTGCCGCTGGCGCTGGTCGGCGCGCTGCTGGCGATCCTGCTGACGGGCAAGAACCTCGGCATGCCGGCGATGATCGGCGTGGTCATGCTGATGGGCCTGGTGACGAAGAACGCGATCCTGCTGGTCGACCTGACCAACCAGTTCGTGCGCGAGGGCATGGACGTCAAGTCGGCGCTGCTCAAGGCCGGCCCGGTCCGCCTGCGCCCCATCCTGATGACGACCATTGCCATGATCCTCGGCATGCTGCCGTCGGCGATGGCGTCGGGCGAAGGCTCCGAGTTCCGCTCGCCGATTTCCATTGCCACCATCGGCGGCCTGATGACCTCGACGCTGCTGACGCTGGTGGTGGTGCCCGTCGCCTACCTGCTGCTGGCGCGCATCGTCGAGCGCGTGAAGGCGTGGCGATCCGCCCCGAACGCCGGCGTGCCGCAGGCGGTGCGGGTCACCGGCGTGGTGCTGCTGGTGGCCATGGTCGGCTGGTTGTTGTCGGCGGCCAATGCCTTTGCGGCCGACTCCGCTCGCGAACAAGCCGGCCAGCCCGGTCAAGACCCCGCCGCGGCCGTGACCCTGACCTTCAACCAGGCGCTGGAGCGGGCACTGACCGCCAACGCGGGACTGAAGGTGGCGCAAGAGAAGGTGGTGGAGACCCAGGCGCGGGTGCAGGAAGCCAAGACCAGCTTCCTGCCCCAGGTCAGCCTCGGCTACACCTACTTGCCGTCGCAGCGGTTCCCGGTGATCCGGATTCCGGCCGGCGTGTTTGGTCCAGAGGAGCAGACGTTCCAGGCGGCGTTCAGCCGCGAGAACAGCATGCAGTTGGTCATCAACCAGCCGATCTACACCGGCGGCCGGTTGAACAACGCCTACGGCATCACCACTTCGTCGCTCGACGCCTCGAAACTGGAGCTGGATCGTACCCGCCAGGAGATTGAATACCGCGTGGTCGAGATCTTCTATGCAGCGTTGATGAACGAGCGCGGCGTCGCGGTGGCCGACGAGCAGGTGCGGCTCACCGAGCGGCAGCTCGAACTGGCCCGGGCGCGATTCGAATCGGGCACGGTGGCGCGCCTTGATGTGCTGCAGGCCGAGGTCGAGCTGGCCAACGCCAAGGCCCGGCGCATCCAGGCCAAGGCGCAGGTCGACACCGCCCTGCAGGCGCTGCGCAGCTTGCTGTCGATGCCGCAGACGCAGGTGCTGACGCTCCAGGGGTCGCTCGACGAACCGGTGATCGGACAATCGCGCACAGTGCTCGACAGCGAGTTGCCGAAGCGCCCGGACCTCCAGGCGTTTGCCGCCCGCCGCCACGCCGCGGAGTATGCGTCGAACCTGGCGCAAAGCGAGTGGAAGCCGAGCCTGGCTTTCACCGGCAACATGCAGTACCAACAGGACGGTCTCAACAACTTCCTGTCGCGCGACAACCAGAGCTACACGTTCGGGCTGAGCCTGAACGTGCCGCTGTTCGCGGCGCCGGGCGCGGCCGCCCGCCGCGGCATTGCCCAGTCGCAGATGCGGCAGGCCGAGCACGGGCTGCGCCAGGCCACCGACAATGCCCGGCTCGAGCTCGAGCAGGCGTGGACGTCGCTGGAATCGTCGGCCGAAGTGGTGGCGACGCAGGAGAAGGCGCTGGAATTGGCGCGCGAAAGCGTGGCCATCGCCCAGGTGTCGTACGAGAACGGCGTGATTACCTCAGCCGAGCTAAACGATGCGCAGGTGCGCCTGCTGCAGACCGAGTGGCTGCTGATGCAGGCAAAGTACTCACGCATCACCGCCGCGGCGCGCGCGAAGGTGGCGGCGGGCGTCTCCTCCTGAGCGGGAACGCAACTCAGGTCTGATACCCGTCCGAGGTCGCCCTCAAGCAAGTTACCGGTCGCATAGCGACTGGTCAGGACGATGCCGCTCGGTGTCGCGATTGCGCGGCACCGAGTTCGGCGTTATGCAGGTCGGCCTAACACCGATTGTCCGAGGTCCGCGTCTCCCAAGTCCCTGCGCCAGAACAGATTCCGGTTCCTTCGCTGCAGCAGCCGGCCAGTGTTATGCTGCGGGCCTTACAGGGGCGACCGCGATATGCCGGTCGGCCTACCACTAGTTAGGCGGGCGAGAACGAAGGACTACTCTGCGATTGTCGGACCACGCTCACGACGGGCACCCCAGAGGGCGCGGACAAATACTTCATCGTCATTGAATGTGTAATAGACGTGGCAGGCGATCTTGGGTAGGTAGAGCCGTCTGAGCGCAGGGATACTTGTTCGAAGGTACGGTGTGCCTGCGCCCGGCAAGGTCGCAAGAATGTTCACTGCGGCTTCAAGCTCGGTGGCAAATAGTGCTTGATGATCGCGGTTTGTGAGCCACCAAGAGCGTTCCTGAGCAACGTGCTGGCCGGCGGTCGCCGTGAAGCGAACACGCCGTTCCTTCACTGCGGGCGAAGTCCTTTCAGGACGTCGGCGGCATCAAGCAGCCGCCCGGTCTTCAGGTCGGCCTCCGATTGCCCGAGCGCCTCGTGCAGAGCCGCTCGGTCTTCGTCATCGAGCCAGTCACCGGGGTCGAGGGGGAGGAGTCGCACTTCGGTGCCTTCTGGCAAGTTCGTGGGCTCGTCCACTATCAGCCGCCCGGCCTGAACGCGGGCCTTAATCGTCATCGGGCCAGCCTAGCACTCGACACGCCGCCTAACAAGCCACTGCAGCCGACGAGCGGCGAATGGACTAGACTCCTTCGAATGACCGCGACCGCCGCTCGCGGCTGAGCGGCAAGCCGTTAGACGCCGACGCGAATCAGGGTCTTGGGCGTCAGTGTATTGAGGGCAGCAAGCACCTGCGGACTAAAGGTTCCAGAGACTCCAGCCGGTTGCTCTCGGCGATTAGCACGACAATTGCGAGCGGCAGTGTCGCGAGGTTTTGCTGGAATTCAATGTTCTGGTCCGCGGTCAACAGGACGTCAAACGTCGCGGAAGCTCGCTGTAGTAACGCGCCGTTGGTGAGGCTCGTCCACGACTCGTCGCGCGCGGTCGAGACCTCGTGCCCAATAAGCGTCAAGCCCAGTGGGCGAGGCAGCGACTCATCGAGCAGGATGCGCACGAGAGACCAACAGATCGCCCGCGATTTCCAACGCGGCCACGGCCTGTTCTCGGGTCACGGACGGAAAATGATCCAGAAATCGCTCGAGCGGGTCACCAGCCGAGAGGTAGTCCACCAGGTTCTTGATCGGCACACGCGTCCCGGCGAAGACCGGCGTTCCGCCCAGGACTTCCGGGTCACAACGAACTACGGATTCCAACGTGGGAGTCGACATAGCGTGCCTTCTGGCCCATGCTACCGCCGATGGGGCTACGATGCCTAGCCTGAGATGGAGCCGAAAGCGCGAAGCAGCAAGGATTTTGCGCCCGCGGGTGGCGCCTCTCTAGGGCTTCTCCATCAGAATCGCGCTCAGCACATCCTTCCCCACCGGCAGTTCAGTCTCGCCGGTGGGAAAGTTGTTGAGCTTCAGCAGGTACGCCATCACGTCGACGTACTCCTCCGGCTTCATGCTGCCGGGATCTTCCTCGGGCATGGTGTCGCTGATGACGTCGAACATCTCCCATAACGGCTTGCCGGCGAAGCTGGTATAGAACAGGTCGTCGGTGAAGCGGTTAGGGGCATGGCAGCTCGCGCACTTGCTGCGGAACAGTGTCTGGCCACGGTCGGCCTGCGCCGCCGTGTAGACGCCAGCCTTCACCGACTTGGGCTCCTGCACAGGCAACCCTGAAGGGTTGCCTCCACCAGTCACTGAAGGGTTGCCGCCACCAGACCCTGAAAGATTGCCGCCACCGGCAGAGAGACTGACGGTCAACGCCAGACAGGCCCACGCCCCAAGTCCCACGCCCCAAGCCTTCGCGCTCATTTCTTCGGCTTCTCGACCTTGATGTTGGCCATGGCCCCGGCCTCGCCCGGCAGCTCGGCCGTGCCGGCCGGCAACTCGTTCAAGTGCAGGAAATACGCGATGATGTCGCCGTATTCCTGCGGCTTCAGACTGCCCGGGTTGTCTTCGGGCATGGTCCCGCTGGCGATGTCCCACACCTCCTTGAGCGGCTTGCCGTCGAAGGCGTCAAAGAAGGCGTCGCCGGTGAAGCGCGCCGGGTCGTGGCAGGCGCTGCACCGATCGCCGAACACCACCTTGCCGCGCTCGGCCTGGGCCGCGGTGTAGACGGCGCTGTTCGTGGTCTTCTGCGGAGCCTGGCCGTTCAGGGCCACGGTGCCGGCGGTCACGGCCAGGGCCGCTGCGGTCGCGATAATGACGGGTCGAATCATTGGTTATGCCCTCAGGGTGCCGAAGTGCTGTTCATAGCGCTCGAGGAATTCCTTCCAAGTATACGCATGCGAGGTGCCGCCGAGGTGCTCGAGCGCGTAAGTCGCGGCGACGCTGCCAATCTGGGCGCACACCGGGAACGGCTGCCCCATCGCCAGCCCCTTCATGAAGCCGCCGCGAAACGCGTCGCCGACGCCGGTCGGATCTTCGAGGCGATGCGGCGTGACCGCCGCCACGTCGGTGACCGCGTCACGGGTATGCACCGAGCAGCCCTTCTCGCCCTTGGTAATCACCAGCAGCGGCACGTGCTTCAGGATCTCGGCCTCGCCCATGCCGGTCTTCTGCCGGATCAGCTCGAACTCGTAGTCGTTGCAGATCACCATGAACGCGCCGGTGACGCCGGCGGTCAGCTGGTCGCCCTCCATGCGGGCGCACTGCTGGCCGGGATCCCAGATGTACTGCAGGCCGATCGCGGCACACTCCTCGGCGTACTGGACCATCGCTCCCGGGTCGTTGGGCGAGATGATTGCCAGTCCGCTTTCAAGGCCGGGCACGCCGCGAAACGACAGCTCACCGGCGTTGGCCATGGCGCCGGTATAGAACGACGCGATCTGGTTGCTCGCCTCGTCAGTGCTGCAGAAGAACGAGGCGCAGAACTTGCCGTCGATCACCTTCAGCAGCGAGGTATCGATGTTGGCGGCCTCCATCCAGGTCCGGTAGTCGCCGACGTCCTGGCCGGCGGTGGCCATCAGGTACGGCCGCTCGCCCAGCAGGGCCAGCGTGTAGGCGATGTTCGGCGCGCAGCCGCCGCGGCGCTTGTCCATCGAGTCGACCAGGAAGCTGAGCGAGACCCGGTGCATGTGCTCCGGCAGGAAGTGCTCGGTGAACTTGCCGGGAAACGACATCAGGTAATCGAACGCGACCGAGCCGGTGACGATGAGCTTCATTTGATGTACTTGCCGATGATGGGCGCAAGATCGCGCCGGGTCTTGTCGGGAATGGCGTCGGGATGAGTGATGATGGCGGTGGCCAGCGCGCTGTGGGCGGGGTCGCGCTGGTCGACGTCCAGCCGCTCCACCACCTTCGCGATCACCTGCTGCGCCATCTTCGCGTTCTGCGTCAGGTTGCCGATGATCATGTCCACGGTCACCGAGTCGTGATCGGGATGCCAGCAGTCGTAGTCGGTCACCAGCGCCATGGTCGAGTAGGCAATCTCGGCCTCGCGCGCCAGCTTGGCTTCCTGCAGGTTGGTCATGCCGATGACGTCGGCGCCCCACGACTGGTAGAGGCGCGACTCGGCGAGGGTGGAGAACTGCGGCCCCTCCATGCACACGTAGGTGCCGCCGCGGTGGACGTTCGCCCCGGCTTCGGCCGCGCAATCGGCGGCCAGCGACGACAGGTGCTGGCTGAGGGGATGCGAGAACCCGACATGGGCGACGACCCCGTTGCCGTTGCCGAAGAACGTGCCAATGCGGCCGCGGGTGCGGTCGATGAACTGGTCGGGAAACACCAGGTCCATCGGCCGGTGCTGTTCCTGGAGGCTGCCGACGGCGCTCGCCGACAGGATCCATTCGACGCCGAGCATCTTCATGCCGAAGATATTGGCGCGGTAGTTCAACTCGCTGGGCGTCAGGTGATGGCCCTTGCCGTGGCGCGCCTGGAACGCGACGCGCTTGCCGCGCAGGGTGGCCAGCACGAACGGTCCCGACGGGTCGCCGAACGGCGTGGTCAGGTAGCGCTCTTCACGGTCGGTGAGCTCGGCCATGTCGTACAGGCCGCTGCCACCGATAATCCCAATGCGCACGGACATCTCGGTCTCCTTCAAATCACGCGCTCGACGAACCGCTTGCCACCGGTCTCGCGCAGGTAGCCGGCCGCCATCGACGGCTCGTGCTCGAAGAACAACAGGTACTCCTCGGCGATGGCCTCGACGGCAAACGTGCGCTTGAACGCCAGCGTGTCCATCGGGTACAGGTCGTAGCCCATCAGCCACGGATCGGGAAGGTGCACCGTCGTCGGATACATGTCGGCGGTGAACACCGCCGTCCGGCCGCCCGAGCGGATCATCACGACCTGGTGGTTCGGCGTATGGCCGCCCGACCGGCGAAAGGTGACCCCGGGCATGATCTCGGCGCCGTCGTCCACCAGCGTCAGCACGCCGGCGTCCTTCAGCGGCAGGAAGTTCTCCTGCAAGTAGCTGGCCCGGTTGCGCTCGTGCGGATGGGTGGCATCGTCCCATTCGGCGCGATGGGCGACGTACCTGGCCTTCGGAAAACGCGGCACCAGGGTGCCGTCCTTCGCCAGGGCGGTGAACCCGCCCACGTGGTCGAAGTGCAGGTGGCTGGCGAGCACGATGTCGATGTCGTCGGCCGTCAGGCCGGCCTCGGCCAGCGAATGATCGAGGTGATAACTGCGGTCGAGGGCGTAGATGTCTGCGCTCTTGGCGTCCATCTTGTCGCCGCAGCCGGCGTCGATCAGCAGCGTCTTCTCGCCGCGGACGATCAGCGGCCGCATGCCCAGCGGGATGCGGTTGGCGTCATCGGTCGGCAGCCGCTTCTGCCACAGCGTGCGCGGCACGACGCCGAACATGGCGCCGCCGTCGAGACGGAAGAAGCCGTCCGACAACGAGATCAACTCGAGATCGCCGAGAGCGTGCCGGCCGGGCGTCCGGAACAACTCCACCCGCGGCGCCGGCTGCTTCAGCTCGACCAGCACGCCGTGTGCGGCCGACGGGTGAATGAACGCCACCAACGCGCCCTCGGCGCCGGGCCTGGGCCGCTCGTCGATCAGCCGCACGCCGCGCGCCTTCAGGTGGGCCAGCGCGGCGTGAATGTCGTCGACGCGCAGCGCGACATGGTGAATGCCGGGACCACGCTTGTCGAGATAACGGGCGATCGGCGAATCGGCGGCGATGGCCTCGAGCAGTTCCAGCGACGATTGTCCGGTCGACAGGAAATGCGCGCGCACCTTCTGCGAGCCGATTTCCTCGCTTGCCTCCAGGTGCAGGCCGAGGGTGTCGCGGAAGAACGCGAGTGACGCCGGCAGATCGCTGACGGCGATGCCAATATGATCGAGGACGGCTTTCATCACGATTTCGGCCTGAGGGCCCGCGACAGGATATCCGAGGCCGCGGTATAGGGATCCACTTCCCGGGCGGCGATTCTCGCCACCAGGGCGTCGAACTCGCCGGCGCCAAGCAAGTCGTGCTCGACCAGTTCCATGAAGCGATGGGTCAGCAAGTCGCGCAGCCGGAACTCGTTGCGCGCCTTCAGCCGGCGTGCGCGGTTGGTCCGGCCAGGGCCGGCGGCGCCGGCCGGCGCCGCGGCCAGCGGAACGCTCTCCGAATGCGCGCGGAACTGTTGAATGGTCGCCCACAACTCGGCCACCCCACCGCCGGTGGTGGCCTCGGTCTTGATAATCGGCGGCCGCCACTCGCCTTCGCCGTAGGCCTGCAGCGCCAGGTTCGACTCGATCGACGAGACCATGCGGTCGGCGCCGTCACGATCGCACTTATTGACGACGAAGATGTCGGCGATCTCCATGATTCCGGCCTTCAGCGCCTGCACGTCGTCGCCGGTGCCCGGCACCAGCACCACGATCGACACGTCGGCGGTGCGGACAATGTCGACTTCGTCCTGGCCGACGCCGACGGTTTCGATGATCACCAGGGACTTGCCGGCGGCATCGAGCACCAGGGCGGCGTCACTGGTGGCCCGGGCGAGGCCGCCCATGTGGCCGCGCGTCGCCATGCTGCGGATGAACACCTGCTCGTCGTGGGCGTGCGCCTGCATCCGCAGCCGGTCGCCCAGCACGGCGCCGCCGGTGAACGGACTCGTGGGATCGACGCAGATGACGCCGACCGTCTCGCCGCTGGCGCGGGTGGCGGCCGTCAGCCGATCGACCAGCGTGCTCTTGCCCGCACCCGGCGGTCCGGTGACACCCACCAGGTAACTGTGGCCGGTATGCGGGAAGATGTCGCGCACCAGGCCAGCCGCGGCGGCCGCCTCGTCTTCGATCAGCGAAATGGCGCGCGCGATGGCCCGTGCGTCACCGGATCGCACCCGTTCGGCAAGTGGCAGGGACATCGATCAGGCAGCCAGCAACTGACGGGCAATCACCAGGCGCTGCACCTCGCTGGTGCCCTCGCCAATGGTCACCAGCTTGACGTCGCGGAAGAATTTCTCCGCCGGGTAGTCCTTCACGAACCCGTAGCCGCCGTGCATCTGGACGCAGTCCTCCGACGCCCGCACGGCAATCTCGCTGGCATAGAGCTTGGCCATGGCCGACTCCAGCGTCATGCGGCGGCCCTGGTCCTTGAGCCACGCCGCCCGATAGGTCAGCAGCCGCGCGGCGTCAACCCGCGTGGCATGCGCCGACAGGCGTTCCTGGATCGACGGGAACTCGCCAATGGCGCGGCCAAACTGCTTGCGCTGCGCGGTGTAGGTCACGCTGGCTTCGTAGGCGCCTTGCGCCAGGCCCACGCCAAGGGCGGCAATGCCGATGCGGCCGGCGTCAAGCACCTGCAGCGTCTGGATGAACCCCTGGTGCAGTTCGCCAATCAACTGCGACGCCGGCACGCGGCAATTCTGGAAGATGACTTCGGCGGTTTCGCTGGCCCGCATGCCCAGCTTGTCTTCCTTCTTGCCGGCCAGCAGCCCCGGGGTGCCCCGCTCGACGATGAAGGCGGAGATGCCCTTGGCGCCCCTGGTCTTGTCGGTCACCGCCATGACGACCATGGTGTCGGCCGACGTGCCGTGGGTGATGAACGCCTTCGACCCGTTCAGCACGAAGTGGTCGCCGTCGGCGGTCGCGGTAGTGCGCATGGCGGCCGCATCGCTGCCCGAGCCCGGCTCGGTCAGGCCCCAGGCCGCCAGCTTGTCGCCCTTGGCCAGCGGCGCCAGGTACTTCTGCCGCTGCGCGTCGCTGCCGAACATCGCGATGTGAGCAGCGCCCAGGCCGTTATGCGCCGCGACCGACAGCGACACGCTGGGATCAACGCGGGCCAGTTCCTCGATGCAGATGCAGTAGTCGACGGCGCTCATGGCGGCGCCGCCCAGGCTCTCGGGAAACTGAATGCCCATCAGCCCCAGGGCCGCCAGCTTCGGCAGCAACTCGTGCGGAAAGTGTTGCGCGTTGTCCCACTCCATGATGTGGGGGCGCATCTCGGTTTCGGCAAACTCGCGGACAGACTTGCGAAGCAGTTCCTGCTCGTCGCTCAGGCGGAAATCCATTCCCTCGATTATATCTGCCGGGGGCCGTCTCCTGACGGGGTGACGCAGCTTGACGGGAGGGCAACACTTGTCGGGAGGGCAACATTTGTCGGGAGGACACTTCTTGTCGGGAGGGCAACATTTGTCGGGAGGGCACTCTCTGTCGGGAGGACACTTCTTGTCGGGAGGGCACTCTCTGTCGGGAGGACACTTCTTGTCGGGAAGGCGCAGCCTGTCGGGACTGTCCCGACCCGAAGCATCCTCCCGACAGAGAGTGCCCTCCCGTCAAGAAGTGCCGTCCCGACAAGAGGTGCCCTCCCGACAAGCAGTGCCCTCCCGACAAGCAGTGCCCTCCCGACAAGCAGTGCCCTCCCGTCGGCGTCAGTAGTAAACCACCACCCGGAAGTTGCCCGAGTTGTCGGTCAGCACGTCGTCGTTGATGCCCAGATACAGTCGCCCGCTGCCGCGCATGCGCATGGTGCCGGTGTCATCGCCGATGAAGAAGATGTCATCCGAGTCGCTGCCAATCTTGCCGATCAGCGCGGCGGCGTTGCGGCTCGGGATGGGCCGGCCCGGGTTGTGCGGCGAGTTGCGTTCGCCGGCCGGTCCGTCCTGGCGGTCACGGCCCCAGCGAACGCGGCCCTGCGCTTCGAAGGCGACTGTCTGGCCGGCGCGCACGTCGATGCCGGTGTCGTTCCAGGCCACATTGGCCGAGACCGTGATCGGACGCTCGCGCATTCCTGACGGGCGGCCAAAGCTGTTGCCCGGACCGCTATTGTTGTCGCGGTAGGTGTCGAATTCGATTCGCACGACCTCGTCGCGATCAAACCGCAGGGTGCGCCCGCCGCCGAAGCTGCGGCGCTCTTCGAACTCGATGGTGCCATTCCTGATCGAAACGAGCTCGCCCTGCACGCGCGAACCGTTTCGCAGAATCAGGGTGTCGGCCTGCAAGCCGACGGGAAGCGCCACGATCAGGGCGATGCGAGCGAGCCAGCGTTGGGGAACCATCTGTAGCCTCCTCCGGACAGTGTGCGAGTCTGAACCTCAACACTGCGAATTCCATGCCCCCTTCTGGGTTCGCCAGGATCAGGGAGAACAGCTCGCCGTGGCGTGCATCTTGCATCAATTACGTGGGATCATACACTCGGAGGCTGAATGTCACTTGCTCACCGCACGCTCGCGCCTGTCATTACCCTCGCCGTCCTGATGCTGGCCACGACCGCGGCGCCAGCGCGCGCTGACATCACCGCGTTTCTCGGCCTGTCGCCGACGCCGGAGCGCCATACGGTGAAGGGCTTCAGCGCCGGGTTGTCACTGGTGGCGGTCGGGTTCGAGTTCGAGTTTGCCCACCTGGGCGAAGACCCGGTTGACGCCCTGCCCGGTCTCAAGACCTACTCGGCCAACGTCTTCGTCCAGACACCGATCGAAGTAAAGGGCACGCAGTTTTACGCCACCGCCGGGGGAACCGGCTATCGCGAGAGCCTGGATGCGCGGCAAGAGTCTCACGTCGGACTCAACCTGGGTGGCGGACTCAAGGTGCGCGTGCTGGGACCGGTGCGGCTGCGGTTGGACTATCGCGTGTTCCGGTTGCGGGGCGAACCGCTACACTCGACGTACCAGCGTTTCTACGCTGGGGCGAACCTCGCGTTCTAGCTGGCGCCGCCCGGCTTCTTGACCGGGGCCGGCTCAACCGGCGCGACCACCATGTTGGCCAGTTCGGTCAGGTCCAGCTTTGACGGCGGGCCGGCGAGCGAGTCCCGGTACCTGTTCAGCAGGTCCGGCGGCAGATCGTTCACCAGCGTATCGACCAGCAACGACGGCCGGTAGTCGAACCCCGGCACCGCGGGCAGCATGGTGTGGATGTAGAGGGCGTTGCCCTTGGCGTCGGCGGGCGTCGCCTTGTAGACGCGCCAGCCGCTGGCCGCGGCCCGGCGAGCGGGGTCGGTTTCTTTCGCCAGCGCCGCCTGGAGCGTACGAATCACCAACTCATAATCGGCCACCAGCAGCGGCTTGATGGCAACCAGCATCAGGCCCGCCTCGCCAGTGAAGGCGGAGGTGGCAGGATCGGCCGGCGGCGGAGCCACCGGAGGTGCAGTTGGCGTCTGGGGAGCAGCGGCCTGGGCCAGCAGCAGCACGAAGGCGAGCGCAGCGGTCACAAGAGACAGCATACCGCGGTGCGCACCGAGGGGCATGCCCTGGAGCCGAAACTCCAGGGCAGCACGGGTAGCACTACGGAATCTTATTCAACGAGATAATCTGGCGGCCAGCGAACGCATCCTTGTACTTCGCGTAGACCTCCTGCACTTCGACCGGGAACACCTCGGTGACGACCCGGGTAATGTCGTATTCCTCGCCCTTGAGGACTGGATCGACATAGAAGATGTACATCGCGTTGCCCTGGACGGCGGTGGGCGACTTGAAGAACTTCATGCCGGCAAGCTGTTCCTTGCGCTTGGGATTGTCGCTCTTGCCCAACGCTTCCTTGTACTTGGCAATGACGCTCTCGAAGTCCGCCGTCTTGTCGCCCTTGATCAGGATCGTCACGACCGCCGCGTCACCGTCCAACGCCATCACCGGGGCTGCAGGCGCCGCCGCAGCAGCCGGCTCCTGGGCCGCTGCCTCCCCTGCCATTGCCAGCGTGAACGCCGCCAGCGCAATCCCCGACACCACTACCCGCAATCCTCGAAGCATTGAACAGCCTCCTTATAACGAAAGTTCGCTACTCTACCGTACCTGCACGTCCGATGAAAACCGCCATCACTTCATTAGCCAGAAGCATGCCAGCCCGCGTCAACGCCAGTCGCCGGTCCGGCTCATATATCAGCAACCCGGCCTCGACGAATGGTGTTAAGTCTTGCCCGTATCGTGCCCAAATATCAACGTCATGTCGCTGCCGCATCTGAGACAGGTCCAGCCCGGCAGTGAGCCGGAGCCCCATGAACAGCGCTTCCTCCAGCCGTTCCTGCGCCTTTAGCGGCCGGCGATCCAGGCGCACGTCGGCGCCGGCGGCGATCCGGTCGACGTAGTCCGACGCGGCGTTCAGCGTGCGCCAGCGTTCCCCGGCGTAGGTGGAATGCGCGCCACACCCGAACCCAATCCACTCACCTTCCTGCCAATACTTTAGGTTGTGACGCGACTGCCGCGCCAGCGGCCGGGCCACATTCGAGATCTCGTATTGCTCGTAGCCGGCGCGGTCGAGCCGCCCCAGCCCGTCCAGGTACATCTCCGCCGCATCGTCATCGGGCGCCACCGACCAGCCACCGCGGGCCATTTCGTCCTTCAGCGGCGCGTTCGGGTAAATCTCGAGCAAGTACAGCGAGGCATGGTCGGGCCCGGCATCGACCAGGGCATCGACCGACGACAGCCAGTCGGCCGGGCGCTGCTCCGGCAGCCACATCATCAGGTCCAGGCTGAGATTGTCGAAGCCGGCCGCGCGCGCGCGCGACACGGCCTGCCTGGCGGTAGCCGCCGAGTGCAGCCGGCCCAGGCGCTTCAGTTCCGCATCGTTGAATGATTGGACACCGAAACTGAGCCGGTTGACGCCGGCGGCGCGAAACCCGTCCAGGACCTCGCTCGAGGCCGATTCCGGATTCGCCTCGAGGGTGATTTCGGCATCGCCGGCCACGGCAAAGCTGTCGCGGCAGGCAGCGAGAATGGCAGCAACCTCGCCCGGCCCGAGCAGCGACGGCGTACCACCGCCAAAAAAAATGGTGTCGGCAGCGACGGCGGGAGCCGCGGTTCGACGGATGTCGGCGGCCAGTGCCTCGACATAACGGCGCCGCAGGCCGGCGTCATGCAGGCCGCGATTGAAGTTGCAGTAGTTGCAGATGGCCGCGCAGAAAGGGATATGCAGGTAGAGCCCAATTGGCACTTATTTGCTACCGGCTTTGCCGCCCGACCAGTTCAGCTCGAACTGGGTGCCAGATTCCTTGAGCCGCGCCCGCGCCATGCCGCCCGACTTGGGCGGCAACGGGCCACGCTTGGTGATGCGGCCCGGATCCTCCGGCATCTTTCCGGTCCTGGCGGCCTGGCTGACGCGCTCGATGTCACGGATATCGGCGCCCTGCACCGACACCCACTCGCACATCTCCAGCAAACGCGAGCGCGTGCGCACCCCGAGTTGCAGCATGAACGAGTTGATGAAGTCCTTGTGGTTCTGGTCGACCACGTCGGCCAGGTTGCTGGTGACAATGGTGGCGCGGCGGGCGTTGTAGCGGGTGTTGATGACCAGGCCGAGGGTTTCCTGCACCCACTCGGATGTCTTCTCGACGCCCAGGTCGTCGAGCACGAGGACATCGGCCTCGAGCACGGGCCGCAACACTTCCATCTCGGTCTCGTCGACCGAGCGGTTATAGGTCTCGCGCACCAGGCGGAGCAACTCCGTCGTCTGGAAAAAGAAGCCGCGCGCGCCCTTGTCGCGAATCACCGCCTTCAGCAGGCTGGCCGCGAGATGGGTCTTCCCCACTCCCGGCGGGCCATAGAAGACGATTCCCTTCTGCGCGGCCGGGAACGCCTCGACGAACTTCTGGGCCCGCCGCAGCGCATCGCGCTGGGTGTCGGTGTCGGGGATGTAGTTGGCCAGCTCCGCTTTTGCGAACTTGGGCGGAATGCGCGCCTCGGCGAAGTACCGGTCGGTGACCAGGCTGCGCCAGCAGTCGCAACGAGTCAGGCGCTCGACGCCGTCGACCTCCACGCTCTTCCAGCGTGATCCGTTGCAAATGGGACAATCCATGCCGCTTCTAACTTCTGAACTTCTAACTTCTAGTTGAGGTAGCTGCGCAGCACGCTGTGCTGCCGCAGCGCGTGCAGGGTGCCGGCCTCGACCTTGAGGGGCCCCTGAGACGCCTTGCGGGCCTTGCGCCGCTTGCGGCCTTCGTTCTGCAGATGTGCTTCCAGGTCTTCCACGTCACTGGTCGCCGGCTCGCGCACGTCGCCGCCGGCGGCGGTTGAGTGCGCATACTCGAGGGCGACACGAATCGCTTCGACCTGGCGGCCGGCCACCGCGGCAGCCTGCAGGCCGCTGGCGTTGACATCGGACGTGCGCGACGCTTCGGCCAGCAAGTGCATCATCGCCTGACGGATCCACCACAACGCCGACGCCTGGAAGGTCTGGACCTGCGCCGGGTCGAACCGGCGCGCGGCTTCGATCAGACCGAGGTTGCCTTCGTGGATCAAGTCCAGCAGCGGCACGCCGAGCCGGCGAAACCGTTTGGCATACTGCACGACGAAGCGCAGGTTCGACTGCACGAGCCGGCCCAGGGCGTCTTCATCGCCGTGTTGCTGGATCTGGCGGCCGAGATGCTGCTCGTCATCGCGCGAGAGCAGCGGGAAGCTGGAAATTTCTCTGAGGTACGCGTGAAGGGTTTCGGATTCGGATGCCAGCGATTCGAACTTCCTGACCACGAGCGAATCTTACCACCGTCACATCGACGGTGAAATCGTTTTAGGATTGCCCGCGCATTTTTCTTGCGGTGTCGGTTTTGCTCACGGTCGCATCGGGACCAGGATGCGCGGCGCGCACCAGGTCGGTTGGCGACGCCTTGACGAGCGCCGTGCCGAGACGTTGCTCCCAGTCGTCGATGCCGCGCGCCAGTTCACGCTTCACGTACTCCATGAACTCGTTCACCTCGCCCTGCATTTGCTCCATCTTGCGGCGCATATTCAGGATGATCTCGACGCCGGCCAGGTTGACGCCCAAATCTCGGGTGAGTGCCAGAATCGTTTCCAGCTGCTCGAGATCCTCTTCCGAATACAGCCGCGTGTTGCCTTCCGTCCGTGAAGGCTTGAGCAATCCTTCCCGCTCGTACAACCGCAACGTCTGCGGATGGATGTTGTAGCGCTGGGCTACCACGCTGATCATGAAGTAGGCCTTGCCTTGTCGCTTGGTCATTGCTCCCTGACGCTTTCGCCGTTGATTCGACCGAATTCCCGGAGCAATTCCTTCGACCGCTCGTCGAGCACCTTGGGCAACCGCAGGCGCACTTCGGCGACCAGGTCGCCGCGCCGGCCGGTGCGGCCGACGGCGCCGCGATCGCGCAGCCGGAAGCGCTGGCCCGACTGCGTGCCGGGCGGCACCCGCAAGCGGACCGCCCCATCGGGCGTCTCGATGTCGATCTTCGCGCCCAGCGCCGCCTCGTGCACCGCGATCGGCACGGTCAAGTGCAGCTCGTCGCCTTCCCGCCGGTAGACCGGGTGCTCGAGGACCTCGACATCGATCAGCAGGTCGCCGGGCCGGCCGCCGCGAACGCCTGCATGTCCCTTCCCGCCGATGCGCACGCGCGCGCCGGAGGCCACGCCGGCCGGAATGCGCACGTTCAGCGTTTCCGCGCGCGGTTCAACGCCCTGGCCGTGGCACGCGATGCACTCTTCCTGCTTCAGCCGCCCCGCCCCGCCGCACGTCGGGCAGTTCTTGGCGAACACCATGTGCCCGCGCACCGAACGCACGGCGCCGGTGCCTTCGCACGCCACGCAGCGCGTTTCGGCGACCCGCTGAAAACCGCTGCCGGCGCACGACCGGCAGGCATCCTGCCGCGTCACGGTCACCGCCCGCTGCACGCCGTGCCACGCTTCTTCGAACGTCAGCGACGCCCGCGCGTGAATGTCGGCGCCATGACCGGCGCTGTCGGGTTGCTCGCGGCCGGCCCGCCGCGAGAACACCTCCTCGAACAACTCACCGAACGTCGTCGTTCGCTCGGCGTGCACGCGGCTGGAGAAATCGAACCCGGCAAACCCGAACGACGCGGCCTCGTCTTCACTGACCCCGTTCAGCTGCCCGGCGTCGTAGCGGCGGCGCCGATCCGGATCGATCAGCGTCTCGTACGCCTCGAGCACCTGCCGAAACCGCGTCTCGGCTTCGCGATCGCCCGGGTTGATGTCGGGGTGCAGGCGGCGGGCCAGGCGGCGATAGGCTTTCTTGATATCGCCGGCCGGCGCCTCGCGCTCCACCCCGAGAACGATGTACAGGTCCATCGTTGGTTCTTCCGACTGCTAACTTCTCACTTCTGACTTTTCACGTCTTACTTCTTGTCGTCTTCCACCACTTCGGCGTCGATCACGTCGCCGTCAGGCTTGGCGCCGCCGTCGGCCGCCGCGCCACCGGCGTCGGCGCCGGGCGCCTCGGCGCCACCCGAGGTTTCCGCCTGCTGCTTGTAGAGCGCTTCCGACGCCTTGTGCTGCGCCGTCATCAGCACGTCCATCGCCTTGCTCATGCCGGGCGTGTCGTTGCCTTCGATGGCCTTCTTCAGGTCGGCCATGGCGTTCTCGATCGCGTTCTTGTCGGCGATCGGGATCTTCTCGCCGGCGTCCTTCAACATCCGTTCCGCGGTGTAGACCGACTGGTCAGCGCGGTTGCGGATCTCGATCTCCTCCCGCCGCTTCTTGTCTTCATCCGAGTTCGCCTCGGCTTCCCGCATCATGCGGTCGACCTCTTCCTTGCTGAGGCCGGACGAGGCGGTGATCGTGATCTTCTGTTCCTTCTGCGTGCCCAGGTCCTTGGCCGACACGTTGACGATGCCGTTGGCATCGATGTCGAAGGTCACCTCGATCTGCGGCACGCCGCGCGGCGCCGGCGGCAGGCCGACCAGGTGGAACCGGCCGAGCGTGCGGTTGTCGCGCGCCAGCGGACGCTCGCCCTGCACCACGTGCACCTCGACGCTGGTCTGGCTGTCCGAGGCGGTCGAGAACACCTCGCTCTTGCGGGTCGGGATGGTGGTGTTGCGCTGGATCAGCGGCGTCATCACGCCGCCCATGGTCTCGATGCCAAGCGACAGCGGCGTCACGTCGAGCAGCAGCAGGTCCTTCACTTCGCCGGCAAGCACGCCGGCCTGGATGGCCGCGCCGACCGCCACCACTTCGTCCGGGTTGACGCCCTTGTGCGGTTCCTTGCCGAAGATCTCCTTGACGATCGCCTGTACCCGCGGAATGCGCGTCGAGCCGCCGACCAGCACCACTTCGTCGATCTTCGACGGGTCGAGGCCGGCATCGGTCAGCGCCGTTCTGGTCGGGCCGACGGTCTTCTGCAGCAGCTCTTCGACCAGCGACTCGAACTTCGCCCGCGACAGCTTCATCGCCAGGTGCTTCGGGCCGCTGGCATCGGCCGTGATGAACGGCAGGTTGATCTCGGTCTCCATGACCGTCGACAGTTCCATCTTGGCCTTCTCGGCGGCCTCGCGCAGCCGCTGCAACGCCATGCGGTCCTTGCCCAGGTCAATGCCGTCGCTCTTGCGGAACTCGTCGATGATCCACTCGATCACGCGCTGGTCGAGGTTGTCGCCCCCGAGGTGGGTATCGCCGTTGGTCGACTTCACCTCGACGACGCCCTCGCCCACTTCCAGGATCGAGATGTCGAACGTGCCGCCGCCGAAGTCGTACACGGCGATGGTCTCGTCCTTCTTCTTGTCGAGGCCGTAGGCCAGCGCCGCCGCCGTCGGTTCGTTGACGATGCGCATGACCTCGAGGCCGGCGATCTGGCCGGCTTCCTTGGTGGCCTGGCGCTGGGCGTCGTTGAAGTAGGCCGGCACCGTGATCACCGCCTTGGTGACGGTCTGGCCCAGGTAGTCTTCCGCGGCCTGCTTCAGTTTCTGCAGGATCATCGCCGACAACTGGGGCGGGGCCAGGTCCTGTTCCTGGGCCTTGACGCGGACGTCGCCGTTGCCGGCCCGCTCCACGCGGTACGGCACCATCTTCATCTCCTCGTTCACTTCGTCGAAGCGCCGGCCCATGAAGCGCTTGATCGAGAAGATGGTGTTTTCCGGATTGGTCACGGCCTGGCGCTTGGCGACCTGGCCGACCAGCCGCTCGCCGGTCTTGCTGAACGCCACGACCGAAGGGGTGATCCGGCTCCCTTCCGCGTTCTGAATGACGGTGGGCTGATCGCCTTCCATCACTGCGACGACGGAGTTGGTGGTGCCCAGATCGATGCCGATGATTTTGCTCATGGTCTTAGTATGAAATGTGAGTGCATTACTGTCAATGACTGAAGACACCACCGGCGGCCACATCCGGCGAACTGACGGCTATACTGGGACTTAGCGTCCCGACGCCACCTGGACCATGACCATCGCCATTCGCTACGCGCGCTACGCCGGCATCGCCGCTCTCTTCGTGGCCACCGCCCTGCTCGGCACGGCCGCCGGTGTCCTGTTCGCGTACTCCGACGACCTGCCGCTCATCTCGGGCCTCGACGACTACGCGCCGAACACCATCACGCGCGTGCTCGGCAAGGACGATCGGCTGGTCGGCGAATTTGCCGTCGAGCGGCGCGTCGTCATCCACTACGACGACATTCCCGAGAACCTCAGGCAGGCCATTCTCGCCGCCGAAGACAGCGACTTCTTCGAGCACCCCGGGTTCAGCATCTCCCGCATGATGGTCGCCCTGGTTCGCGACGTCCTGTCCCGGGATCGCGTGGCCGGCCGCAGCACGCTCACCCAGCAGCTGACCCGCAACCTGTTCGCCACCAACATCGGCTTCACGACCGGCGACAGTTCGTGGGAGCGCAAGATCAAAGAGTCGCTGGTGGCGATCCAGATCGAGAAGCGGTACACGAAGCCGGAGATCTTCACAATGTACTGCAACCAGATCTACTTCGGCCACGGCGCCTACGGCGTCGAGGCGGCGTCACAGCTGTACTTCCGCAAGTCCGCCCGCGACCTGGCACTCGACGAGGCGGCGACCATCGCCGGCATCATCCAGGGCAACGTCCGGCAAAGCCCGTTCGTCAACCCCGAGGCCACCCGCCGGCGGCGGAACTACGCGCTCGATCGCATGGCCGCCGAGGGCTTCATCGAGGTGGCGGCGGCCGAGCAGGCCAAGCAGAAACCCATCGACGTGACCGGCGACCCGACCGCCGAAACGAGCGTCGCGCCGTACTTCCTCGAAGAAGTGCGCAAGCACCTGGAGGCGACGTACGGGGCCAAGGCGCTGTACGAAAGCGGGCTGACCGTCCGCACGGCGCTCGACCTGCGCCTGCAGCGGGCCGCCAACCAGGCCGTCGACCGCGGCCTGCGGCGGGTGGACAAGCGCCGCGGCTTCCGCAAGCCCCGGCGCAACGTGGTGGCCGAGGGCCGGACCGTCGACGACTTCAAGCACGATCGCTGGGCCCGCCGCATGGCTCCCGGCGACATCGTCCCGGCGGTGGTGCGATCGGTGACTGCCACCAGCGCACAGCTGCGCATCGGGCCGCTGCAAGGCGAGCTGACGCGGGCCGGCATCCAGTGGACCCGCCGTACGTCGCCGGCCGACCTCGTCAAGACGGGCGACCTGATCGACGTCGAACTGACCCAGGTGGAGGGCGCCCGGGCCACGGTCACGCTCGAGCAGACGCCGCTGCTCGAGGGCGCACTGGTCGCGATCGACAACCACACCGGCCAGGTGCTGGCCATGGTCGGCGGCTACAGTTTCGGGCGCAGCAAGTTCAACCGCGCGACGCAGGCCTATCGCCAGATGGGTTCGACAGTGAAGCCAATCCTGTACACCGCAGCCATCGATCGCGGGCTGACCCCGACCACGGTGCTGGTTGACGAGCCGACCGACTTCGACGCCGGCGCCGGACAGCCCACCTATCGCCCGCGCAACTACGACCGCAAGTTCGAGGGTCCCATGACGCTGCGGCACGCCCTGGAACAGTCGCGGAACATCCCGGCGGTCAAGGTGATTGAAATGCTGGGGCCGAACCAGGTGGCGTCCTACGCCGGGAAATTCGGGTTCGCCCAGGAGTTCCGGCCGTTCCTGTCAATGGCCCTGGGCGCCCAGGAAGTCACGCTGATGGAGATCACCAGCGCGTTCTCGGCATTCCCGAATCATGGCATCCGCATGGAGCCGTTCCTGGCCCATGCCGTCACCGACCGCGAAGGCGGGCTGCTCGAGGAACGGCGGCCGCAGCCGAAAGACGCGATCCGCGCCGACACCGCCTACGTGATCACCAACCTGCTGCACGGCGTGGTGCAGCGCGGGACGGCGGCGTCGGCGGCCTCGCTCAACTGGCCGCTCGCCGGCAAGACCGGCACCGTCGACGACAACACCGACGCCTGGTTCATCGGCTTCGACCCCAACATCACGGTCGGCGTGTGGATGGGCCACGACGAGAAGAAGCCGATTGGCGGCAACGAAACCGGCA
This sequence comes from Vicinamibacterales bacterium, assembly GCA_050247355.1. Taxonomy (GTDB): domain Bacteria; phylum Acidobacteriota; class Vicinamibacteria; order Vicinamibacterales; family UBA2999; genus 12-FULL-67-14b. Next base: position 120,487 of record JBFWUK010000013.1, read on the forward strand.
CCACCGCGGCGCTGCCGATGTGGATCGACTTCATGAAGTCGTACCTGGATCTCTATGCCGATCGCGCCAATCCGCCGACCTTCGACGCGCCCGGCAACATCGTGTTCATGAGCGTCGACCGCGACACCGGCGAACCGGCCGTCGACGGCAACGATCGCGCCATCACCGAGGCCTTCATCTCCGGCACCCAGCCCAGCCGCCAGTAGGCCATCACGGCCGCGCCGGCCTACTCGTCGTCGTCGTCGGCCGACGGCTGGCCGAGCGTTCCCGTCGCCTTCTGCATCAGGTAGGTCTTGATGAAGGCGTCGAGGTCGCCGCCCAGCACCTTGTCGACCTGCCCTTCCTGGTGCTTGGTCCGATGGTCCTTGATCATCTGGTAGGGCTGCAACACGTAGCTGCGGATCTGCGAACCGAAGGCGATGTCCTTCTTGGCGCCGCCAATCTGCGACAGCTTGTCCTGCTGCTCCTTCTGCTTCAGATCGTAGAGCTTGGCCTTCAGCACCTTCATGGCCACGTCCTTGTTCTTGTGCTGCGACCGCTCGTTCTGGCACGACGTGACGATGCCGGTCGGCAAGTGCGTGATGCGGACGGCGGAGTCGGTGACGTTGACGTGCTGGCCGCCGGCGCCGCTCGATCGATAGGTGTCGATGCGCAGGTCTTTTTCGGGGATCTCGATCTCGACATCGTCGTCGAACTCGGGCCAGACGTAGACCGAGGCGAACGAGGTATGGCGGCGGGCGGCCTGGTCGAACGGCGAAATGCGCACCAGCCGGTGCACGCCGGCCTCCGCGGCCATCAGGCCAAACGCGTACTCGCCCGTCAGGGTGAAGGTCACGCTCTTCAAGCCGGCTTCCTCGCCGGGCTGGTACTCGAGCAGCTCGCGCTTGAAGCCGCGGCGCTCGGCCCACTTCAGGTACATGCGCAGCAGCATCTCGGCCCAGTCCTGGGACTCGACGCCGCCGGCGCCCGGATGGATGGTGATGATGGCGTTGGCGAGGTCGTGCTCGCCGCTCAGCATCTTCTTGGTTTCGGCGGCCTCGACCTGCTCGCCCAACCCGTCGAGCGCGCGCGACAGGTCGGCGAGGACGTCCTCGCCGCCGCGCGCCCACTCGAGCAGCACGCCAATGTCGTCGGCCTTGGCGGCCAGGCTGGCGGCCAGTTCGCGGTCCTCGGCCAGGCGCCGCTGCCGCTGCAGCGTCTTCTGGGCGTCGGCCTGGTTGTCCCAGAAGGTCGGCGCCGCGATCCTCGCCTCGATCTGCGCTAGCTCGCCAGGGTCATACGCATCGTCAAAGATAGCTCCGCATGTCGGCGGCCCGCTTGAGCAGGTCGGTGGAACGGCGGACGAGGTCATCGATCACGAGTGCCAAGCGGTCTCCTTGCGGCGGTCAGCGTTCCGCCTTCAGCCAAGCGGCCACGCCCAGGGCCAGCACCGTCAGGGCGGTGGCCAGCAGCGCGACCAGATCCCCAATTCTGGCATACAGCGTCCGCTCCTGCACGAAGCGCGCCTCGCCGACCACCGCGACGGTCTCGAAGAGGTTGGTGCGAATCAGCACCCGCCCATACGGGTCGATGATGCCGCTGACGCCGGTATTGGCGGCGCGCACGAGGTAGCGGCCCTGTTCCACCGATCGCATGGCGGCCATTTCGAAGTGCTGGTAGGCGGCGGATGAGTGTCCGTACCAGGCGTCGTTGGTAATCGTGGTCAGCATCTCGCTGCCCTGCCGCACGGCTTCACGCGCCTGGCTGGGATAGGTCACCTCGTAGCAGATGGCGGTGCTGACCATGTGCTCGCGGACCGGCATCATGGTGACGCGGTCGCCGGGCGTGAAGGCCGAGACAGCTTCGACCAGCGGCGCGACGAAGAACAGGATGCGCTGGAACGGCACGTACTCGCCGAAGGGCACCAGGTGCATCTTGCGGTAGACCGCCGCGGTGGCGCCGGCCGTGTCGAGCATGAACGCCGAGTTGTAGAAGCGGTTCGGCGTGCCCCGCTCGAACTCATCGCTGCCGAGCAGCAACGGCCGGCCCAGTTGCCGGACCAGGGCCCGCACCTGGTCGCCGCCGGGATCATCCTGGAAGTTGAAAGGCGTCGCCGACTCGGGCCACAGCAGGAACTCGGCGCCGTTGGCGGCGGCCTGCCGCGTCAGTTGCAGATAGCGGTCGACGATCATGCCGGCGCGCGCCGGGTTCCACTTGTCGGTTTGCGCGATGTTGGCCTGGATCAGGCCGACCCGCACCGGCTCGCCCTGCGTCAGCCGGCCGGCGGCCATGCGTTGCCCGCCCCAGATCGACACGGCGGCGATCAACCCGACGGTAGCGGCGAAGGCGAGAATCCGGGTTCGTCCGGCCGCGAGCGTGGTCGCCGCAAAGCCGGCATTGAGCAGGGCGACGAATGCCGACAGCCCATACACCCCGGTGACGCTGGCCAGTTGCACGATCGGCAGCAGCGTGACCATGGTGTTGCCCAGCGGGATCCACGGGAAGCCGCCGAACAGAAACCCACGCGTGTATTCGGTCGCCACCCACGCGGCCGGCGACAACGCCACGCCCAACAGCCCGAAGCGTCGAATGAAGATCGCCGAGGCGGCTGACGCCAGCGCCACATAGGTGGCCATGTACAACACGAGCAGGCCGGTGACGAAAACGGCCACCGGCCAGGGCAGGCCGCCAAACGTTTGCACGGTCGCGCCCGTCCAGTAAACCGTGCCGGCGAAATGAATGAACCCGGCGATCAGCCCCAGCCGGAACCCGCGGCCGGCGCTGACCCCGGGCATGCGCCCAGGGCGGCCGTGCCAGCCGCTCAAGGCGACATACAGCGGCACCAGCGCGATGAACGCCAGTGCCGGGTGGCCGTACTTCGGGAATGACAGGGCCAGCAGCACGCCCGAGGCGATGGCTGCCGCGGTGGATGCGGAGATCATCAACGAATCGCGTCTACGCCTTCATCGCCGCATCAAGCAGCGATTCCAGCGAGCCGAACTTCTCGTGGTAGTCGGCCTGGGCGCGGCGAATCACATCGAAGGCTTCCTCGCGCCCGTAGACGTGGGTCACCTCGCAGGGATTCTCGTTCTTGCCCGGGGCCATCTTGTAGGTTTCGAAGTAATGAATCAGGCGCGCCACCAGCGCCTCGGGACAATCCGTGATGTCGCGGAAGCCGCCGTAGGCCGAGTCGCCGACCAGCACGGCGACGACCTTGTCGTCGGCCTCGTTGCCGTCGATCATGCGAAGGCCGCCGATGGGAATGGCCTGCAGCAGGATGTCGCCGTGCGACACCGGCCGCTCCGACAGAACACAAACGTCGAGCGGATCCTCGTCACCGCTGATCGAGGGACGCCCGGTTTTTTCCGCGCTCAGTTCGGCGACCCGGCTGCCGCAATATGTCTGGGGCATCAGCCCGTACAGAGCCGGGCAGAAATTCGAGAAGCGCTGGGGGCGATCGAGCTTCAGCAGCCCGGTGGCCTTGTCGAGCTCGTACTTGACGGTGTCGGACGGGGTGATCTCGATGTAGCAGGTGACGACATCGGATCCCTTCTCGCCCAGCCGCACGCCGTGCCAGGGGTGGGCCCGGAACAGGCGGCCCATCAGTTGCCAGAGGGGCTGTCGGGATTTGGGAGTGTTGACCATGGGCGCCCTAACGGACGACCCAGGGCTTGAACTGCTCTTCCTTCTGCAGGCGGGCAGCCACGGTATCGGCCTCGCGGCGATCCTTGAACTTGCCGACACGCACGCGGTAAACGGCCGGCGCGCCCTTCGCCGGCGCGAGCACGTAGGCCGGATAGCCCTTGCCGGCCAAGCGCTTGACCATGGTGTCGGCCTCGCTGCGCTCGCGAAGGGCGGCAAGCTGGATGGCGAAACCCGTGCCCGGGGGTTCAGCCGGAGCCGCGGCCGCTGGTGCCGCAACCGGCGCCGGGGCCGCCGCCTCGGGCGTCACCGGCACTTCCGGCTTGGGCGTCGGCGCTTCGTCCGGCGGGTCGCCGGCCTTCTTGAGCGCCTCGTTCGACGCTTCGCTGTCGGTGAGCCGCTCGGCATAGCTCAGCTTCTCACCAGCGGTAATCGGCGTATCGCTGGAGCCCGGCGCCATCGACGCCGGCGGCAGGGGCGGCTCAGTCTCCGTTGCCGCCGCCATGGAACCCTCGGTGCCATCCGGCAGACCGCGCTCGGCGCGCACGCCGCGGCCCACCAGCACACCCATCAGGAAAATGCCGACACCGATGACCACCACGGCCATGGCCATGAACACCAGCTGCTTACCGTTCAGCTGTATCTCGCGAAACGCGTCGTCGTGGGTCGTTGCCATCAGTGCAGATCTGGGCAGAATTTTAGCACGGGCCTCCGCCAATCCTGGCCTTCAACGCCAGCGCGTCCGCCGACCTCGGGTCGAGGCTCAGGGCGCGGTCGATCTCGGCGCGCGCCGCGGCCGTGTCCTGCGCCTGCAGGAAGGCCTCGGCCAGCGCGACGTGGGCGGCGACGGTCTCGTCGCTCCACAGCGCGATTTTCAGCGCCTCGACGGCCTCGTCGGCCCGGCCGCCGCGCAGGTGCAAGCGGCCCAGCATCAGGTGCGCCTCGGCGAGGTAGGGCGACAGGAACAAGGCCCGGCGCAGTTCCTGGGTCGCCTCGCGATCGGCCTCGCGCTGAAAGGCGCGGCGGCCGGCGTCGAGGTGAAACGCCGCCAGGGCGTCCTGGTCGCGTTGACCGGCGCTGGTCAGCAGGGTGTCGACACGGCGGGCCGCCGGCGCGAGTTCGTCGGCGAGGCGCTCGAGCCCGCGGGGCACCGGATCTCCGGCCGCGGCGCGCGCTTCCCAACCGGCGTACTTCGACGACAGGCGCTCGGCCAGTTCGCGCTCGCGCGCGGCTTCGGCGACGGCGCCGGTCTGCTGCAGCGCCACACCGAGAATAAAGTGCGCATCGCCGTCGCCTGGATTGCGGCGCACGGCCTCGCGCAACCAGTAGATCGTGGCGCGCGGATCGCGATCCAGCCAGTAGGCGTAGCCGAGGTTGAAGAACAGGTCGCCGTCCGCCGGATCGATTTCGCTCGCCTGGCTGAAATAGTAGGTGGCCCGGCCGGGCTGCGGCGTGGCCGTGCGGCGCAGTTCCACCACGCCGATGGCATTGGTGACCGCCGCCGATCGCGCTTCGTCCTGCAGCGCGCGCAGGGTCTTCAGCGCCTCGTCAAACCGCCTCAGGCTGATCAGCGACAGCGCCCGCATGAACCGGCTGTCGCGGGCGACGCGGCTCTCGGCGCGAACGCCGGCCAGCGCATCGAGGGCCCGCTGGTGCTCCGATGCCTCGGTATGCAGGTCCCACATCGCCAGTCGCGCGGCATCGAACTGCGGCGCCGCCTTCAGGGCCTGCTGCAGCAGCGGAATCGCCGCGGCCGGTGTCTCGGCGAGCAGTCCCCTGATGTAGAGCTCGAAGACCTGTGGCGAAGGCGGCAACCGGTCGGTCGGCGCCGGCGGCGCGCCGGAACTGCCGCTCACGAGGAAGGCGAGGCGGCTGAACACGACGAACAGGTCGGCCGGGGCGCCCGAGGCCTGCAGTTCGGGCAACAGCCGGCCGGTATCGAGCCGGACCACGCGGCCACGTACGATCAGCTGATCGCCGGACAGCTCGAGCGTGCCGACAACGACCGCGCCGGCGGCCACCGCCTGGCCGACCTTGATCGACAGCGCCCGGCTCAGGCCGGCGGTGACCGGCAACTGCAGCCGATCGTAGGCGCGCAGCCGTTCATCGCGCTCGACCACCAGCTCGCCGCCGGCCGCCAGCAAGTCGGTCAGCAGCACCGCGGCGCCTTCTCGCAACCAGGCCAGGCGCGGGTCCTGCGCCGGGTTTTCGAAGGGGAGCACGAGCACGGGCGCGCCGGCCGGCACCTGCGCGCCGGCGAGAGCGGGCCACGCCAGTACGGCCGCCAGCAGTGCCGCCGCCCGCCAGCGTCGCGCGATCACGCCGCGTCGTCCTCGCCGGCGTGGCGGGCGCCGGTGATGGTAATCGCCAGGCTCCAACCACCCGGCTGCCCTCCCGGGACGGTCACCTCGGCATTCACGCCGCAGTGCGCGAACAGGCGTTGCAGGGCCGCGGCATAGAAGCCGCGCATCGGCACAGTGGCGGGATCGCGGAGCTGATCGCACAAGGCCGACTTGATCTCGACCGAGGCGGCGCTGCCCGAGATGCGGCTCTTCACCTTCGACTGCCTGACCGTGGCCAGCACCAGGCGCTTGCCCAGGCCGAGGGCCGCGCGCGCGCGAAGGCCGAGGGGCAGCCGGTGGATGTACCATCGCCGCAGGCCCGACAACTCCTGGTAGGTCCAGTCGGCGGCGCAGACCCCGGCACGAGTGGCAATCTGGTCGTTCGAGGGCGGCTCTTCGCGATGCAGGAAGCTGAGCACCGCGCCGAGCGGGGCCAGGCCAATCCGGCCGTCGCGCATGCCCGACGGGCTCAACCAGTTTTCGTAGAAATCGAGCCGGCTGGGGGAAACGTCGGCGATGCCCTGGTGCAGACTCGAGATAAGCAGGCGGCCGATTCCAGCGTCAACCATGACGAAGGCGTGGGGAAATGATAACGTGATCGTACCGCTTCGCTTCGATCGAGTCAACGAACCAGCATCATGATTCTTCCCCTTCACGAACAGCTCGAGGCGCGTGTGCGCGCCGTGCTCGCCGAACGCTACGACATCAGCGATCCCGGCCTGAACATCCCGGTCGAGACCCCGCCCAACCGCACCCTCGGTGACCTCGGCACGCCGATCGCGTTCGACCTGGCCCGCCGGCTGCGCAAGGCGCCGCGCGCCATCGCGCAGGAGATCGCCGCCGCCTTCGGCCCACTGCCCGGCATTATCAAGGTCGAGGCGGCGCCGAACGGCTACCTCAACGTCTTTCTCGATCGGCCGACGTTCCTGCTGGCGCGCCTCGGCCTGGCCGGCGCGCTGCCGGCCGCCCCGCTCCGCACCGGCAAGACCATCGTCGAGCACACCGCCATCAATCCCAACAAGGCGGCGCACATCGGCCACCTTCGCAACTCGGCGCTGGGCGACACCCTGGTGCGGGCGCTGCGCTTCCGCGGCACGCCGGTCGAGGTGCAGAACTACATCGACGACACCGGGGTGCAGGTCGCCGACGTGGTGGTCGGCTTTCGCGAGTTCGAGAAGATCGACCTGGCCGGCGCCCGGCAGCTCGCCGCGACCACCCGCTTCGATTACTACTGCTGGGACCTCTACGCCCGCGTCACCGAGTGGTACGACGGCGACAAGGAACGGCTCAAGATCCGGGCGGCGACGCTGCACGACATCGAGCACGGCGTCGAGCCCACCGCCAGCCTGGCCGCGTTCATCGCCGACACCGTCGTCCGCGCCCACCTCAAGACCATGGCGCGCCTCAACATCGACTACCAGTTGCTGACGTGGGAAGGCGACATCCTGCGCCTGAAGTTCTGGGCCCGCGCCTTCGAAGCCATGAAGGCCACCGGGGCGGTTTACCTGCAGCACGAAGGCAAGCACGCCGGGTGCTGGGTCATGCAGATTGACCCTTCGACGCCGCTCAGGGCAGGCGATCCGGACGCCGCACCGGCTCCGGACGACGACGACCCCGAGTCGCGCGAGAAAGTCATCGTGCGCTCGAACGGCACCGCGGTGTACGTGGCGAAGGACATGGCCTACCAGTTCTGGAAGTCAGGGCTGCTCGGCCACGACTTCTACTATCGCCGCTTCGCGACCCGCATGGACGGCACGCCGCTGTGGGCGACCACCAGCGATCCGGCGCTGGCCAGCACGGACCATCCACAGTTCGGCGGAGCCGCGGCCACCTACAACGTGATCGACGTCCGCCAGGCCTACCTGCAGAAGCTGCTCAAGCAGGCGCTGACGGCCATCGGCCATCCGGCCGAGGCCGATCGACTCACCCACTTCTCGTACGAGATGGTGGCGCTGTCACACGCCACCGCGAAGGAACTGGGCTTCGCGCCGGCCGAAGGCTCCGACGAAGCCAGGAAGCCGTTCGTCGAGGTTTCGGGACGCAAGGGGCTCGGCGTCAAGGCCGACGACCTGATCGATCGGGTGATCGACAAGGCGCTGGCCGAGGTCAGCCGCCGGCAGCCCGACGCTTCCGAGGCGGAACGCCGGCGCATCGCCGAGGACATCGGCGTCGCCGCCGTGCGCTACTTCCTGATCAAGTACTCGCGCACCAAGGTCATTGCCTTCGACATCGACGAGGCCCTCAGCTTCGAAGGCGAGAGCGGCCCGTACCTGCAATACGCGGTGGTGCGCGCCAACAACATCTTCCAGAAGATCCACGACCGGCTCGGCCTCGACGCGGCGGCGCTGCTGGCGCCGCTGCCGGCGACGCCGCCCGACTTCATCAACGGCAGCGACGGCGACCACGAGTTGTGGGCGCTGGTGCTCGAGGCGTCGCGGCTCGACGACGTGGTCGAGCAGGTGGTGCGGACCCTGGAGTTCGCGGTCCTGGCGAAGTACGGCTTCGGCCTGGCCCAGATGTTCAACGCGTTCTACCACCGCGCCCAGATCCTCAACGAGAGCCGCGACGATGTGCGCCTGTGGCGGGCGGCCGCCGTGGCCTACTTCCGCCTGCAGCTGACCCGCATGCTCGATCTGATGGGCGTTGCTGTTCCACCCCGAATGTAGGACGCTTGCTGATATGGCCCTGATTGCGATCGCCCAGAACCGCCGGATGTCCGACTACATGGAATCCGTGCGCCGCGCCGGTGGCGAGCCAATCGAGGTGGCCGCCGGCGGTGAGACCGCCGAGGACATTGTCGCCCGCGTCGACGGCGTGATGCTGACCGGCGGCGGCGACGTCGACCCGATGCTCTACGGCGAAACGCCGCACGCCACCTTCCAGGCGGCCGAGACCGACCGCGATGCCTTCGAGATTGCCCTGACGCGCGCCGCGATCGCCGCCGGGCTGCCGTTCCTGGCGATCTGCCGGGGCATGCAGTTGTTGAACGTCGCCATGGGCGGCACGCTCATCCAGGACATCCCCAGCCAGGTGCCGGGCGCGCTCGATCACTCGGTCCCCGAGCCGCGCGCGCACGTCGCGCATGAAGTGTGGGTCTCGAAAGGCTCGCGCCTGTCGGCGTTGCTCGCCGAGCACATGGAAGACGGCGAGACCTGCCACGTCAACAGCCGCCATCACCAGTCGGTGGCCAAGGTCGCGCCGGGTTTCGACGTGACCGCCACCTCGCCCGACGGCGTGATCGAGGCGATGGAGCGGCCCGGCGCCGCGTTCTGCGTCGGCGTCCAGTGGCATCCCGAGAACTTCTGGCGGACCGGCGAGTTTCGCGGCTTGTTCGAAGGGTTCGTCCAGGCCGCTAGCGCGCGAAAGCGATGACCGTCTCGACGTGCGCGGTGTTCGGGAACAGATCGAACGCGCGCACGCCCGCCAGCCGATAGCCGGCATCGAGCAGCAACCGCGCGTCGCGCGCCAGCGTGGCGATGTCGCACGAGACGTAGACGACCGTCGACGCGCCCACCGCAATCACCCCGGCCAGCGCCTCTTTCGACAACCCGGTACGTGGCGGATCGAGCACGATGGTCTCGGCCCTCGCCGCGCCCGGCAGGTAGCGCTCGACCGATTCACTGCGGACTTTCAGGTCCGTGCGCCCGGCGGCGTTGCGGCGCAGGTCGGCGGCGGATGAGGCATCACCCTCGACCGCGACCACCGGGCCATGCCCGGCGCAGGCGGCGGACAGGCTGAACAGGCCGACCCCCGCGTAGAGATCGAGCACCGGGCCGCGCGTCACGTGCGACAGCACGTGATCGACCAGCGGCTGCAACAGGAACCGGTTGCCCTGGAAGAACGAGCGGGCATGGCGCGACATTCGCGCGCCGGACACGACATCGGCCACCGTCGCCGTACCCCACAACTCGGTGGTGCGCGCCGTCTCCGGCGGCGCACAGGTGACGCCGACCAGCCCGGCGATCCGGGTGGCCGCGACCAGCGGCGCGGGATCCAGTCGGGCGATCAACTCCAGATGCAGGGCGCGCTCCGAGGCATCGACGTTTTCCGACAGCTCCACCTCGCTCACGACATCCCGGCCGAGCCCTTTGAGCGCCTGCTCCAGCGCCAGCAGCACCGCCAGCGTGTCGGGACGCAACTGGCGGGTCGGGCCGGGGTCGCAGAGCGAATGCGTGCCTTCGCGAAAGAACCCAATGCGGCCGCCACGCACGTGCAGCCGAGCGCGCATGCGGTACCCGTCGATCGGCGAGCCGACGACGTCGACCGGCGCGTCGAGGGTGATGCGCGCCAGTCGCCGGAACGAGTCCTCGACAATCGCCGCCTTGATCGCGCGTTGCCGCTCATAACCGATGTGCGAGAACACGCATCCGCCGCAACCGCCGTCGGCCGCGCCGGCAATCCGATCCGGAGATGCCGCGATCACCGCACGCGTGATCGCCCAGGCGGTGCCGCGCTGCACTTTCTCGACCTCGGCTTCGACCACCTCGCCGGGAATGGCGCCGGCGACGAACACGATCGCCCCTTCGTGGCGCGCGATCATGCGCCCGCCCGCGGCCGGCCGTTCAACGGTGAGCGTAAGTCGATCGCCTCTCTGCATGGTCTCGGTACTCTGCGACGGGGTCAGACCCCTCGGAACTTCTTGCTCGGGGTCAGACCCCGATCCTTGCGATGGGGTCAGGCCCCGATGTCAGGTAAACCGAAATGGAGGCGGACGAGGCGGTCAATCGCCGCGCGGCGCGACTGTGCATAGGCCTCGGGGGCCATGCGCTGGCGGAACGGCGCCAACTCGGCGTCGGCTTCGCGCTCGATCTCGGCGCGGGTGCCGTCGGTCAGCGCCGCGGCGGCGGCTGCCATCAACTCGGCCTCGACCGCCGCGAGCCTCGTCACCACCGCCTCGCGGGCGTCGCCGCGGGCGCGGGCCGCCTCGGGCTGCAGCGCGTCGAGCTCCCGGACCGCGGCATCGAGGGCCGGCCCAAGGGTCGGCCCCGCCTTATCGCTGCCACGCAGCACGGTGAGGCGCGACAGCCCAGCCTCGATCTGCGAGGCCAGCGACCGGCGTGAACGGACGCCCGGCGCCGGCTCCTCGACATCGGGTCCGCCGGCGGCATCGGCCGTCACCATCGACAATCCAAGGGCCCGCCGCCAGTCGTCGAACACGTCCAGGACGTCGGCTTCGCAGAAATCAATCCGCACGGGACGCCGGCGCGGCCCCTTGCGGTAATAGCGCTCGAAATAGCGATCGATGCCGGCTTCGGCCACCTTGACGGGAATGCCCTGGTGCGCCCACGCCACCACGCGCTCGAACGCCGGCCCGGTAATGCGAATCAGGTGGCCATCGTTCTTGCGACACAGGTAAGCCTCGAGTTCGCGGCAATAGGAATCGACGTCGATCACGGTCATCAGGGCTGGAGCCCGGGACGTGGGGCTTGACGCTCCCACACCAGCCGCAGGCCGCGGAGCGTGAGTTCCGGATCGACGTGTTCGATCAGCGCCGACTCGGGCGCGACCACCGAGGCCAGGCCGCCCGTCGCGACGACCACCGCCGCGCCGCCCAATTCGGCCTTCATCCGCCGCACCAGGCCTTCGACCATGTCGACGTATCCCCAGAACAGGCCGGACTGCATGGAGGCCACTGTGTTGGTGCCAATCACGCGCGTCGGCTTGCGCAGTTCAACCCGCGGCAGCCGCGCCGCCCGCTGGAACAGCGCGTCGGCGGAAATCTGCGGGCCCGGGCAGATCACGCCGCCCAGGTACTCGCCCTTCGCCGAAATGGCGTCGAACGTCGTCGCCGTGCCGAAATCGACGACCACAATCGGCAGGCCCTTGCCGTAGTGCTCGAACGCGGCAATGCCGTTGATGACCCGGTCGGCGCCAACCTCGGCGGGATTGTCGTACAGGATCGGCATGCCGCCGTTGACTGCCGGCTCGAACACCAGTGGGACCCGGCCGAAGTAGTCCGAGACCATCGCGACGAGCGTCGCCGTGAGCGGCGGCACCACCGAGGCGATGACGATTCCCGAGATGTCGACCTGCCTCACCTCGTGGCGCTCGCAGAGATTCGTGATCAGAATGCCCAGCTCATCGGACGTGCGTTCACGGATGGTCGTCAGGCGCCAGCTATGCACGAGAGTCTCCCCTCGAAATGCGCCAATGACGATGTTGGTGTTGCCGACGTCGATTGCTAAGAGCATGGTGCCTAATGTGCCTAATGTGTCCGCGTTCGCGGCCGAAGGCCGCTACGGCGAGACCGCGCCGAAGTTCGCCGTCCCCACGGGGCAAGCGAAGGCGGGCCTGGGTTCAAGAGTGCCAGGTCAGTTCGCCGGCGATCACCCGCTCGATGCCAGACGCGGTCCGCACCAGCAACGCGCCGCTGTCGTCGATGCCCGCGGTCACCCCGGAGCGGCCGTCGCACTCCACCCGCGTGCCAATGGCGCCTGGTGACGCCGCGCGCCACGCCTGCAGAATATCACCGGGGCTCCGCTCCAGCGTGGCCAGCTGGTCGCACAGCGCCGCCAGCACTTCCGCCAGCACGGGCCCCCGCTCGACGCCGCGGCCCAACTCCCCTTCGAGCGACGTCGCCCGCGCCGCCACCCCGGGCGGATACGACGATGGCTGCAGGTTCAGACCGACGCCGATGATCACCGCCTGCGCCGGTGTGCCGACGGCCAGTCCTTCGGCCAGGATGCCAGCCAGCTTTCGCCCGCCGACCATCACGTCGTTTGGCCACTTGAGATCAGGCGCGAAGCCCAGCGCCGCATGGATGCCCTGCCGGACCCCCAGCCCGGCGGCGAGCGTGAGCAAGGGCAGCGTGGCGTTGGCGCGCACCGGCGGCCGCGCAATGAACGAGAAATAGAGGCCGGCGCCAGGCGGCGACTCCCAGACGCGGCCTCGCCGGCCGCGGCCGGCCGTCTGCTGGTCGGCCCCCACCACGACCCCGGCGCCTGCTCCCGCCGCCGCCAGCGCCGACGCCAGGTCCATTGTCGATGCCACCGCCGCGTGCCAGCGGACGTCGAGGCGCAGGCCGGGACGCCGATGGCACAGGGCGTCCAGCGCCGCTGACAGGTCGTCCGGCAGCATCAGGCCGGCTCGAGTTCGAAGCTGAGATCCGCCGAGGGCGCCGAATGCGTCAGCGCGCCCACCGACACGTAGCGGGCACCGGTGGTCGCCAGTTCCGGGATGCGGGCCAGCGTCACGCCTCCGGAGATCTCGATCTCGGCCCGCCCGGCCACCCGGCTGACCGCCTCGCGAATGTCGTAGGTCGTGAAGTTGTCGAGCAGGATGCGCGGCACGCCGGTGGCCAGCACCTCGTCCACCTCCGCCAGCGTCTCGACCTCGACCTCGACCGGCAGTCCGTGGCGGCCCTTCATCGCCCGCTCGGCCGCCTCGTGCACGCCGCCTGCCAGGCGCTTGTGGTTGTCCTTGATCAGGATGCCGTCGTCCAGGCGCATCCGGTGGTTGGTGCCGCCGCCGCAGCGCACGGCGTATTTCTCGAGCGCGCGAAAGCCGGGCGTGGTCTTCCTGGTGTCAAGTACGGTGATGCCGCCGGCGGCCGCGTCAACGAACTTCGCCGTCAGCGTGGCAATGCCGCACAGCCGTTGCAGAAAGTTCAGCGCCGTGCGCTCGGCTTCCAGCAGCGCTCGCGCGTCGCCGGTGACCACGGCCACCACCTCACCCGCCTGCACCCGCGCACCATCCGACCAGCGCACTTCGACGACCGCCGCCGGATCGACCTGCCTGAACGCTTCGGCGGCGACGTCGAGCCCGGCGATGACGATGTCGGCCTTGGCGATGATCACGCCGCGGGCCCGCTGCCCTTCGGTAATGGTGGCGGCGCTGGTGGCGTCGCCGTGTCCACGATCCTCCGCGAGCGCGGCCCGAACGAGATCACGATAGGCGCCGGCGGCGAGCGGTTCCATCACGCCTCGGCGGGCCCGTCCCCCGTAGCCTCGGCGGAGGGGGGCTTGAGAGTGACCTCGACCCGCGGCTCGCCGGCCTTGAGCACGAGCCCGTCGGTCCGGCACGCGGCCTTCAAGTCGCGCTCCACGAGTGCCAGGCTCCGGGCCGCCTCGTCCGAGGCGAAGTAAACGATTTCGCTGACCGGCGTGCCCACCGACACCTTCTGGTCGGTCTTGGCCTTGCGGATGGCGTTCAGCGCTTCGGTGAGATGGAATACCGAGCGCTGGGCGGCTTCATCGGTCCCCGAGACCGCAATCAGCTCGTCGCGCGTCGGCCACGCGGCCCGATGAATCGAGCCGGCATTCGACCACGACCACACCTCTTCGCAGACGAACGCCAGGTACGGCGCCAGCAGGCGCAGCAGCACCGACAGCGCAAGCCGCATGGCGGTCGACGCCGACGCCGCGCCGTCGCCGCCGAAATCGCCGTAGCGCCGCGACTTCGCCGCTTCCACGTAGTTGTCGCAGAAATCCCAGAAGAACGACTCGATCTTGGCCAGCGCCCTGGCGTACTCGTACCGTTCGAGTTCCGCGGTGGCCTCGTCCACCAGGTTGGCCAGGTTCTGCAGCATGCCGCGATCGAGCGCATCGGTCACCGCACCGGCCGGCTGTTCGCCGGCCAGCACGAACTTCGAGACGTTCAGCAGCTTCATGGCCAGCTTGCGGCCAATCTTCATCTGGCCGACATCGAACGCGGTGTCGACGCCGGGGCCGCCCCGCGCCGCCCAATACCGCACGCCGTCGGAGCCGTACTCCTGCAGCAGGCCGAGCGGTGTGACCACGTTGCCCTTGGACTTCGACATCTTCTTGCGATCGGGATCCAGCACCCACCCGGAGATGGCGGCGTTGGTCCACGGCACCGAGTCATTCTCGAAGTGCGCGCGCACTACCGACGAGAACAGCCACGTGCGGATGATGTCGTGCGCCTGCGGGCGCAGGTCCATCGGGAACGTCCGCGCGAAGACGCCGGGGTCGGTTTCCCACTGGCTCACCAGTTGCGGCGACACCGACGATGTCGCCCAGGTGTCCATGACATCGGGATCGCCGACAAAGCCGCCGGGCTGGCCGCGCTGGCCGGCGGTGTAGCCGTCGGGCACGTCGGTGGACGGATCGATCGGCAGCCGCGCTTCGGCCGGCACCAGCGGCCGGCCGTAGTCGGTCGTGCCGTCGGCGCGCAGCGGGTACCACACCGGAAACGGCACGCCAAAGAACCGCTGGCGGCTCACGCACCAGTCGCCGTTCAAGCCGTTGACCCAGTTCTCGTAGCGCGCCTGCATGTACTCCGGATGCCAGGCAATCTCGCGCCCACGCCTGATGAACTCGTCGCGATGGTCGATGGTCTTGATGAACCACTGCCGGCTGGTCACGATCTCGAGCGGGCGATCGCCCTTCTCGTAGAACTTGACGTGGTGGGTGATCGGTTTCGGGTCGCCCTGCAGGTCGCCGCTCTCGCGCAGCAGCTCGACGATCTTCGCCTGCGCCTTCTTGGCCGACAGTCCGGCCAACTGGTCATAGGCCTGCTGCGCCCGCGCCGGGTCGGCCGATTCCCAACCCGGCTCGCCCCAGGTCACCGGGCCGAGCGTGCCATTCGGCTGCACGATGGCGCGCACCGGCAGTCTCAGTTCGCGCCACCACGTCACGTCGGTGGTGTCGCCGAAGGTGCAGATCATCGCGATGCCGCTGCCCTTCTCGGGATCGGCGAGCGCATGCGCCAGCACCGGCACCCGCACGCCAAAGATCGGCGTGACGACGTCGGTGCCGAACAGCGGCCGGTACCGCGCATCGTCGGGATGCGCGACCAGCGCCACGCAGGCCGGGATCAATTCAGGCCTGGTCGTCTCGATCGCCACCACGCCGCCGGCATCGGCCTTGGCGAAGTGAATCCTGTGGTACGCGCCGGGCTGCTCGCGGTCTTCGAGTTCGGCCTGCGCCACCGCGGTGCGGAAGTCAACGTCCCACAACGTCGGCGCTTCCACCTGGTAGGCCAGCTTCTTCTCGAGCAGGCGCAGGAACATCATCTGCGACACGCGCTGCGCCGGCGGCGCGATGGTGGCGTAGGTCATCGACCAGTCCACCGACAGGCCCAGGTAGCGCCACAGGTGCTCGAACACCTTCTCGTCTTCGACGGTCAGCTTGATGCACAGCTCGATGAAGTTCGGACGCGACACCGCGATCGGCTGCTTCCCCGGCTTGTCCGGCGGCACGAACGCGGGGTCGTACGGCAGCGACGGGTCGCAGCGCACCCCGAAGTAGTTCTGCACGCGCCGCTCGGTCGGCAAGCCGTTGTCGTCCCACCCCATGGGATAGAACACTTCCTTGCCGCGCATGCGCTGGAAGCGGGCGACGATGTCGGTGTGGGTGTAGGAGAAGACGTGGCCGACGTGCAGCGAGCCGCTGACCGTCGGCGGCGGCGTGTCGATCGAATAGATCTGCTCGCGGGGCCGGGAGCGGTCGAACCGGTAGGTGCCGTCACGCTCCCACCTCGCCGACAGCGCGTCTTCAAGGCCTTCGAGGGCGGGCTTTTCCGGAACGGGCATATCCCCCCATTATCTCGCGGAACGGGGGCGCCGGCGGCGCCGGCTACTGGGTGTCGCGTTCGACGCGGGCCTTGACGCGGGCAATCTCGTCGCGGACCAGCCGTTCCGAGGTGTCGGCGACGACCGCGCGCACCGTGTCGCGAATGGTCGCCGTCATGGCGTCGCGCAGGTCCGACCCAAAGGTGCCGGCATTCAGCCGATCGGCGACGCGCTGGGCGATCTGGTCGAGCATCTCGCTGGTGATCTCGGGCGCGACCGCGACCGTGCCGGCCGTGGGCGCGGGCACCGCGGGTGGCTGGGGCGCGGGCACCGGGTCGCCGGTCTCGAACGCGAGCAGCGCCGCAAAGTCGTCGGCGACCGAACTGGAGGCCAACGGCAGCGGTGATGCCGCGGGCGGCGCCGGCATCACCGGCGCCAAAAGCGTGACCGGAGCCGGAACGGCGGCGATCGCCGCGGGCGGCGCGCTCGGCGCCACGGCGGCGGGCGGCGGCGGGATACTGGCGGGAGCCGGCGGCGGAACCGCCGCCGCGGCAGCGGGCGCATCCGGGGTGCGCGCCGGCGGCCCGAGGTCACCGAGTCCGAAATCGAAGTCGAGGCCCTCGGGCGGCGCCGGCGCGCCGACGCCCGGGTCCTTCTCGGGCAACTCGACGTCGTGAATCCCCATCTCGGCGGCGAGGTGCTGCTGTTGATGGCGGCGCGCCTCGCGTGCCTGTTCGTCTTCAGCGAACCACTCGTCATCCACTTCGAAGATGCCGCTGGTTTCAGGGGGGCGCGCCGGCATCACCTCGTGCGCATCGGCCACCATGTCGCGGTGGGCCGCCTGCTCGCGCGACTGGCCATGGTCGTCGCCGAACCAGTCGGCATCGACTTCGAACACGGCGTTCGGCGGCGCCGCATCGCCGGTTGGCGACGGCCGGCGTCCGGGCGATCGCGGATCGGGCGCACCCGAGGCCTGGCCCAGCGGCGGCGACGGGTTGCGGTGGCCCGGCTGCGTATTCGAGTGACGGCCGGCCAGTTGCTGATCCAGCGAATCAAGGGCGGCGTCGAGGGTGTCCAGGTAGTCGTTGCGGCCGGCGCCGGCGGCGCCGCCTTCCACCGATCGCGCATCGGCGTCCAGCCCCGACTCCTGCCGCAACTGGTCCCACGTCGAGACCGGTGGCTTGCGCGCCGTCACCGGGGCGGCGGCGTGGGGCACCCGCCGGTCGGCGGGGGTGTCGGCAGTGGTCACCAGGCGCCCGGCGGGCGGCGTCGGGCGGGCATCCTTGATTCCGAGCAGTTCCTTGACGCGACTGATCACGGCAGTTGGCTCTAGCGGTTTCTCGATTACTCCACGGGCGCCGCTCGCCTTGAGCCGCGCCGGATCGACCGATTCAAACGCGCCTGCCAGCAGCAGCACCGGCACGTCCTTGAGCGCGGCGATGCTGCGCATGTACTCGGCCAGTTCGTAGCCGTTGGTGCGCGGCAGCGTGGTGCCGGCCAGCACGATGTCGGGCCGCATCCCGGCCATCGAATCCATCGCCTGCTGGCCGTCCGACGCGGTGACCACCCGGAACGCGCCGTCCGCAAACGTCAGCGCGACCACGCGCTGGGTGGTGACGCTGTCGTCGGCGAGCAGCAAAGTGCGCATGAAACCGGTTAATTCCCCGTATCGGCCGAACCCTGGCGCGGCTGCACCCTTAGACCCGGGCCCGCGCGTTGGCGGCAATGTAGTCGATGATGTGCTGCATCGGCGTGCCCGGGATGAAGATGCCGCGAATGCCCATCGCGTTCAGCTTCGGCAGATCGACGTCGGGAATAATCCCGCCGATCACGACCTGGACGTCGTCCAGGCCCTTCTCCTTGAGCAGCTCCATGACCCGCGGGCAAATGTGCATGTGGGCGCCCGACAGGATCGACAGGCCGATCACGTCGGCGTCCTCCTGCAGCGCCGCCGACACGATCATCTCGGGGGTCTGGCGCAGGCCGGTATAAATCACTTCCATGCCGGCGTCGCGCAGCGCGCGCGCAATCACCTTGGCGCCACGATCGTGGCCGTCCAGTCCCGGCTTCGCAATTACCACCCGAATTTTTTGACTCATAGCATCACACGATCCCGAGGCCGGGATCACCACCCACCCATCGCTAAATGACCGGCACTTCTTCGTATTCGCCCCACACCTCGCGCAGGGCGTCGCACATCTCGCCGACCGTCGCATACGCCCGCACGCATTCGAGCAGCGGCACCATGGTGTTGCCGGAGCCGCGGGCCACCTCCTTCAGGGCGGCCAGCGATCGCCGCACGCGCTCGCTGTCGCGCGACTGCTTCAGCTCGGCCAGGCGCTTCAACTGCACGTCGGACGCAGTGTCGTCGATGTAGAGGATCTCGATCGGCTTCTCGTCGGCCTGGACGAAGTCGTTGACGCCGACGATGATCTTCTCCTTGCGCTCGACCGCCTGCTGGAACTGGTACGAGGCCTCGGCGATCTCCTTCTGGGGATAGCCGCGCTCGATCGCCTCGACCATGCCGCCCATGCCGTCGATGGTGGCCCAGTACTTGAGCGTGCCGTCGATCATGTCCTGGGTCAGCTTCTCGATGAAGTACGAGCCGCCGAGCGGATCGACCACGTTGGTGACGCCGCTTTCGTGGGCGATGATCTGCTGGGTGCGCAGGGCGATGGTGGCGGTCTCCTTCGTCGGCAGCGCCAGGGCCTCATCCAGCGAGTTGGTGTGCAGCGAGTTGGTGCCGCCGAGCACCGCGGCCAGCGCCTGCAGGGCGGTGCGCACGACGTTGTTGTAGGGCTGCTGCGCGGTCAGCGACACGCCGGCGGTCTGGGTGTGGAAGCGCAGCGCCCACGAGCGCGGGTTCTTGGCGCCGAAGCGGTGCTTCATCGCCTCGGCCCACAGCTTGCGCGCGGCGCGGTACTTGGCGATCTCTTCGAAGAAGTCGCTGTGCGAGTTGAAGAAGAACGACATGCGCGGCACGAAGTCGTCGACATCGAGACCGGCGTCGACGCCGTACTGGACGTACTCGAGCCCGTCGCGCAGCGTGAACGCCAGTTCCTGCAGCGAGGTCGAGCCGGCCTCGCGGATGTGATAGCCGCTGACCGAAATGGTGTTCCACTTCGGCACTTCCCTGGCGCAGAACGCGAAGATGTCGGTAATCAGCCGCATCGAGGCCCGCGGCGGGAAGATGTACTCCTTCTGCGCGATGAATTCCTTGAGGATGTCGTTCTGGATGGTGCCGGAAATGGTCTTCCAGTCGGCGCCCTGCTGCTCGGCGACGACCAGGTACATCGCGAAGATCATCGGCGCCGGCGAGTTGATGGTCATCGACGTCGTGATGTCGGCGAGCGAGATGCCGGCAAACAGCCGCTCCATGTCGGCCAGCGACATGACGCTGACGCCGCACTTGCCGACCTCGCCGAGGCACAGCTCGTGATCGGGGTCGCGGCCCATCAGCGTCGGCAGGTCGAAGGCCACGCTCAGGCCGGTGCCGCCGGCGGCAATCAGGTCCTGGTAGCGCTGGTTGGTCTCTTCCGGCGTCCCGAACCCGGCAAACTGCCGCATCGTCCACAGCTTGCCGCGATAGCCGGTGGGATGAATGCCGCGCACATACGGGAACTCGCCCGGGTTGCCGATATCGCGGTCGTAGTCGAGGCCCTCGACGTCTTCGGCGGTGTAGAGCCGCTCGATCGGGCGGCCGGAAATGGTCGTGAAGGGCCCCTTCCGCTCCGGCGACTTGCGCAGGGCGGGTTCGACGACGTCACGTTCCCAGCGGTTCTTCCGGGTGCCTGCCGGCTCGGCCACGCTTTTCATATCGACCCTAATTATAAGACTGCCCGATGGTTTGGGTCCCCGAGCTGGTGTAATTCAGTGTCGCCCAACGATACCAAAAACTGATGGCAGCGATAGCGAATTGACATTCCGCTCGCTTCAACGCTACTTTGGATCGTTTGGACCGTGGCCGACTTCCTTCGCCATAAGCGGTCCGCTGCATTTATCGTCGAGGGTCTCATGACGCAACAAGGTAGCGTTTTCGGCGCCATGCTCCGGGAGTTCGAAGGGGCCGCGCGCATTCTCAATCTCGAGCCCGGCCTGTGGCAGATGCTCACGCACGCCAAGCGCCAGATCATCGTCTCGTGCCCGGTCCAGATGGACAACGGCGAGATCCAGGTCTTCACGGGCTTCCGCGTCCAGTACAACGTGACGCTCGGGCCGGCCAAGGGCGGCATTCGCTATCACCCCGGCGTCACGCTCGATGAAGTGACGGCGCTGGCCGCCTGGATGACCTGGAAGTGCGCCGTCGCCCAGCTGCCGTTCGGCGGCGGCAAGGGCGGGGTGATTTGCGACCCGACCAAGATGTCGCGCCGCGAGCTCGAAGCCCTGACCCGCCGCTACACCGCGGAGATCATCGATTCGATCGGCCCCGACAAGGACGTGCCGGCGCCCGACGTCAACACCAACGAGCAGATCATGGCGTGGTTCTCGGACACCTACTCCATGCACGTCGGCCACACCTCCACCGCCGTCGTCACCGGCAAGCCGGTCGAGATGGGCGGCTCGCTGGGCCGCCGCGAGGCGACCGGCCGCGGCGTGATGATCACGGCGCGCGAGTCGGCGAAACACCTCGGCTTCGACCTGAAGGGCTCGCGGGTCGCCGTCCAGGGCTTCGGCAACGTCGGTTCGATTGCGGCGGAACTGCTCGCCCTGCAGGGTGCCAGGATCGTGGGCGTCACCGACTGGAAGGGCGGCGTCCAGAACCCCAAGGGCCTCGACATCACCAGGCTGATCGAGCACGTGAAGGAACACAAGACCGTCCACGGCTTCGCCGGCGGCGACCCGCTAGGCGCCGCCGATGTCTTCAAGCTCGACTGCGACATCCTCATCCCCGCCGCGCTGGAAAACCAGATCACCGACGAGAACGCCAACGACATCAAGGCCAAGCTGATCGTCGAAGGCGCCAACGGCCCGACCACGCCCGACGCCCACAAGCTGCTGCACGAGCGCGGCGTGTTCGTGGTGCCCGACATCCTGGCCAATGCCGGCGGCGTCACCGTGTCCTACTTCGAGTGGGTACAGGACCGCCACGGCTACTTCTGGACCGAGAAGGAAGTGAACGAACGGCTGGAAGCGAAGATGGTCGAGGCGTTCGACGTGGTGCTGAAGACCGCCGAGAAGTACAAGGTCGACATGCGCGCGGCCGCCTACATCGTGGCGATTGGCCGCGTCGCGACCGTGACGCGCCTGCGCGGAATGTACGCCTAGATCCCTTCCAACCTTTAACTTCCAATTCGGAAGGCCACGAGCTCGGTGACGGGCTTGTGGCCTTCTGCGTTGGCGGTGAGTTCGAGCAGGTACTGCCCCGCCGCATAGGGCGCCAGCGGCAGGTCGACCGAATAGCTGTCGCCGGCGGCCGCCGGCGCCGCCACGGCGACGTCGCCCATCCTGGTGCCCTGCTGGTTCAGCAACTGTGCCGTCACGGTGGCCGGCGCCGTGCCCGGCGCCATGGCCTCGAACCTCACCAACAGGCGATCGGTGCGGCGGAACTCCCGGGTCGCAACCGGCGGTGTGCCGGAGGCGGCCGACAGGGCGGCGAACTCCCGCGCACTGCGCGCGAACCACACCTTCGGCGTCGTCAGCATCACCTCGGGCGCCGCCAGGTCAGGCACCACCAGATCGCGATCCTCACTATCGAGCGTGCCCGTGCCATCGCCTTCGATCGTGATGCGAAGGTCGAGTGGCCCCGGCTTGGCGTCGAAGCTGATGGCAGCGCCTGAACCGGGCGCAGCCAGCGCCGCGGGCACCCGGCCGCGATAGACGATGTCGCCGGCGGCGGTCGTGGCCAACAGCGTCACGCGCCGTGCCTCGTCTCGCTTGACGCCCGGGGTCGCCGGCAGCGGCTCCCACAGGAACGTCACCTTGGTCAGCCCCGCCGCGCCGCGCTCGGTACCAATCCACGTCCGCACGTAGCGGCGATTGGTCATGGGCGCGATGGCGGCCAGCGCTTTCGTGACCGCGGTTGGCGGTCCGGCGCGCGGACCGGCTTCGGCGCGCTTGATGTCGGCCTCGGAGTACGCCCAGTAGCCCTTGCGAGCGCGAACCTGGACCCCCGGCCGCTTCACCCTGACCCGGATCTCGTGGAACTTGCCGTCGGTCGGCGCCGGCGTGGAGGTGTACCCCAGCAGGTAGTACGAACTGGCATCGCGGACGATCTGCTTCATGCCCACCGCGAGGTCGTTGCGATTGACGATGGCGCGGCCGTCGGTGTTCTCGGCGAGGCTGCGCAAGCTGTCGATGCTGCTGCCCAGGTAGGCCTGGCTGGTCCTGCCGGAGATGTTCGTCGCGATGTCGAACTCGCCGGTCGACAGGCCGCGCGGGTCCACCGCATAGATGGACGTGTTGTTGCGGTTGGCGGCGGCGAACACATCCTGCATCTCCGACAGCAGGTCGGTGGCGGCGCTGAACTGGGCGCGATCTTCCAGCGGGTTGTTGTCGCCGGCAAACGGATCGCGGGTGGCGCGCCCGGGGTCGCCGAAGCCGCCCGGCTGGTCGCTGCGCATTTGCGGCGGCAGCATGGCCGAGTAGCCCTCGCTCACCAGGATCAACGACTTGCGGCCCTCGCGCAGCGAGCCGAGCTTGGTCGAGATGCCGCGAATGGCGCCAAACGACACCTGCCGGCGCAGCATCTCGATGATGTCCGGCGTGAGCTTGTAGACGTAGCCGCGCTCGAGGTCGTTGATCGGCTCGTAGTTGTACTTGCGGCCCTCGAACTTCTCGATGGTGTTGATCACCCCCTGGTGATTGCGGCTCAGGGTCACGGCATCGATCGGGGTCAGCGGATACATCACGCCGACCAGGTCGTTGGGCGCCAGCTGGTTGGTGATGAACTCGATGATCGGCCGGCGCACCGACATGCTGTTTTCCCGGCGGACGTGATAATCGTCGAGGAAGAACACGAAGATGCGCGAGTTCTCGTCGGCCGCCGCCGTCTCTTCGTCGAGCCGGGTGCGAATGGTTCGCTGCGTGTAGCTGGGCGCGGTGGTGGCGTCGATCTTCACCAGGCGCATGGTCTCGACCTTCTGCGCCTTGCCGTCCTCGGCCACTTCGAAGTCCTCGATCGCAAGGTCGTTCACCGGGTTGCCCTGCCGGTCGGTGACGATGGCGTCGACGCGGACGAAGTTGATGCCGGTGCGGAAGACCGGCTGCTCCTGACCCGGGGCTCGGGCCTCGCGGCTTGGGGCTTGAGCTTCGGCTGCGGGCTTCGGCGGCGCCGGCGCGGGATCCTGGCCGGAACCGGACGCGCGCAACCCTGTCGCGGCGACCACGACGGCCGTCAGCAGGAGAACCGCGCGCGAAGGCGAGATGCGCATGCCCGTGGGGTCGATGATAACATTATCGTTTTCCGCAGAAGCACCGCAGAAGGCCACCTGCCCTTTTCGTGTTTTTGAAAGCCTGGCTCTGTGTCCCTGTGTCCTCTGTGGCTTAGTTGGTAGAGGTACTCATGAATTCATCAGTTACGACCGCCCCTGCGCTGACGAGGTTGGCCGAAGACGAGGCCATCTTCCGCGACAGCGTTTACGAATTCGCCGACAAGGAAGTGCGGCCGCTCGCCCGCGAAATGGACGAGCACGCCAAGATGTCGCCAGCGCTGATCGAGAAGCTGTTCGCCATGGGCATGCTCAGCGTCGAGGTGCCGGAAAGCTACGGCGGCGCCGGCGGCACGTTCTTCCACTCGGTGCTCGCGGTCGAAAGCCTGTCGCGCGTCGATCCGTCGGTCGGCGTGCTGGTCGACGTGCAGAACACGCTGGTGATCAACGCGGTCATGCGCTGGGGCAGCGATGCCATCAAGAAGACCTACCTGACCAAGCTCGCCTCGAACACCATCGGCGCCTACTGCCTGTCGGAGGCGGGTTCAGGCAGCGATGCCTTCGCGTTGACGACCCGCGCCGTCGAACAGGGGGACGGCTACGCCCTGACCGGGCGCAAGCTGTGGATCACCAACGGCAACGAGGCGGACATGTTCATCGTGTTCGCGACCATCAATCCCGAGGCCGGCTACCGCGGCATCACGGCCTTCATCGTCGATCGCGGGACGCCGGGCTTCACGGTCGGCAAGAAGGAAGACAAGCTGGGCATTCGCGCCAGCAGCACCTGCGAATTGCTGTTCGACAACTGCATCGTCCCCAAGTCGCAGATCCTGGGCGAGGTCGGCAAGGGCTACAAGGTCGCCATCGAGACGCTGAACGAAGGGCGCATCGGCATTGGCGCGCAGATGCTCGGCCTGGCGCAGGGCGCGCTCGACCACGCCGTGAAGTACGTCAAGGAGCGCAAGCAGTTCGGCAAGGCCATCGCCGACTTCCAGGGCGTGCAGTTCCAGATTGCGCGGATGGCGATGGACGTCGAAACCACCCGCCTGCTCGTCTACAACTCGGCGCGGCTGCGCGACGCGGGGCTGCCTTTCCTGACCGAAGCGGCGATGTGCAAGATCCACTCGTCCGAGGTGGCCGAGCGCGTGGCGTCGATGGCCATCAACCTGTACGGCGGCAATGGCTTCGTGAAGGAATATCCGGTCGAGAAGCTGTATCGCGACGCGAAGATCGGCCAGATCTACGAAGGCACGTCGAACATGCAGCTGATGACGATTGCCAAGAACGTGCTGAGCTGAGGCCCCGCCGAAGCTCGCCGTTCTTCGGAGGCGAGTGCAGGCGCGCTAGGTGTGAATGTCAAAGAGGTTGTTCATCTTAGGCAGCCTCTTGGAAACGCATCCACGGCGAGCGTCGACCCAGGCTCGTGTGTGGACGGCGGTGGTTATAGAAACGCAAATAGGGGCCGAG
>JBFWUK010000014.1:0-7606 GCA_050247355.1 Vicinamibacterales bacterium
GTATGCCTGGGGCCGCCCTTCTTCAGGCGCGCGCGCACGCGTTCGACCTCCACCTTGAACCCGGCATACTTCAGCCGCTGCTCGAACCGGCGGTCCTCCCACGCCGACCAGACCGCAAGCACGCCCCCGGGCTTCAACGCCGCCTTGATGGTGGCGATCCCGCGATCGTTGTAGAGGCCCGCATTGCCTGATTCGGTGAACGCCTCCGGGCCGTTGTCGATGTCGAGCAGCACGGCATCGAAGCGTCCGGCGCTGGATCGCAAGGTCGCGATCACGTCCCTGACCTCAATCGCGACCCGCTTGTCGGCAGTCGGATTGCCGGCCAGGCCGGCCAGCGGCCCCTTGTGCCACTCGACGATTGCCGGGATCAACTCGGACACGACCACGGTCGCGTCGGCCGGCAGGAGATCGAGCGTGGCCCGCAGCGTGTAGCCGAGCCCGAGCCCGCCGATCAGAACACACGCCCCCGCCCCTCCTTCGCCAAGGCTTCCACCTTCGCGCAAGGGGCTACGGTGGGCAAGCCGGAGGGCAGGCCCGACTCCGGGGCCGCGCAGACCAAGCCGCTTGCAGGCCATCTCCGCCATCGCCTCCTCGGAGCCGTGCATGCGGCTCGACATCAGGATGCGGCCGCCGGCCATGATCACCAGTTCGGTGTCACGGCGGGTGAGCGACAGCAGCGTGCCGTCAGGCGTTCGCGCTTCAGCCAGGAGCTGCCAGGGTTTCAAGCCACGATGATCTCCTCTTTCTTGAGCTGGCTCAATGGTTTCCGGCGTTCAACTCACCTTGACTTCGTCCCTCGGCCATCCGCATAATGCCCACTTACGGACGTTTCGAGCGAATCCCAGCCGCTGCCTGCGTCCCCAAAGACCCGCCCGGGTCGGGATACAAAATGTCGTTCGAAGAACGTGTCCGGTCCTCCGTTGACCAGGCGCTCAGTACGCTCGTCAAGCAGGTGGTCGATCACGCCGCCGAAGATCGCGATGCGGCCACGCGTGCCGCGCGCGAAGCGGCGTTCGCCGAAGCCGAACAAGCCGCGCAGGCCCGCGTCGTCGATGCCGAGGCCCGCGTGCGCGCGATCATGGAAGAGCGGATCGCGACGGCGCTCGCCGAGGACCGCGAGGTCGCCACGCGCGAGATTCGCCGGCAGGTCGAGGCCGAGGTCGAACAGAAACTCACCGACGGCCTGGCCGCCGCCGAAACCCGCATGAAGCTGGCCCTCGCCGATCTCGAGGCCCGGGCCAACGAAGCCATGAAAGAGGCGGTGGCCGCCGCCCGCGTTCGCGAGCGCGATGTCGAAATGGCCGGCGTGACCCGCCTGCTCGAAAGCATCCGCGGCCTCGACGGCGCCACGTCGCTCAGCGAAGTGCTGGATGCGCTGGCGCTGGCCTCGGCCCGCGAAGCCGCGCGGGCCGCCGTCGTGGTGCTGCGCGGCGAGCGCATCCAGGGATGGCGCATGTCGGGCTTCGGACCCCGCGACGCGCAACCCAAGTCGATCGATCTCGCGCTTGGCGAGTCCGGGGTGATCGGCATGGCCGTGGGCGCGGCGCGAGCCGTGACCACGCGAGACGGGCAAAGCGCCGCCGCCGGCCCCGGCTTCGAAACGCTGGCTGCCGATCGCATGGGCCTGGCCGTTCCGGTCATCGTGGGCGGCCGCGTCGTGGCGGTGGTCTATGCCGATGCGGTGACGCTCGATGGCAAGGAGCGCGCCGTCCCCAGCGGATGGCCCGAGGTGATTGAAGTGCTGGCCCGTCACGCCGGGCGCTGCCTCGAAGCCCTGACCACGCAACGCACGGCGAGCACGCCGCGCATCCCGACGCCGGCGTCCTCCGCGGCTCCCGGGCACACGGGTGGCGCGGCCGCCACGCATCCGCCCGGAGCCATGAGCCAGATTGCGGATGGGGTGGCCGAGGCCGCCCGCCGCACCGCCCGGCTATTGGTGTCGGAGATTCGTCTGTTCCATGAGCCGGCGGTCCACGAGGGCCGTCGCGAGCGCAATCTCATGGCTCGCCTGGCGCCCGAGATTGAAAAGGCGCGGAAGGCGTACAACGAACAGGTGCCGGCCCGCGTGCGTAGCGAGACGGATTACTTTCACCAGGAACTGGTCCGCACCCTCGCGGGCGGGGACGCAACACTGCTCGGAAACACGGCGTGAACATCAAGATTCCCACCACGATTACCACCATCGCGTTACTCGCCGGGGCGGTGCTCGCCGCGCAACACCGGCTCAGCCCTACCGCCCATCCTCCTGTTCCGCCAGATCTGTCGTCGATGTGGTTTGCCACCGCCACCAGCGCGGCCATGGGGCCGGCGCTGGCCAACTTCGTGAAAGGCGTGCGGCTGCTCGAAGACAGCGACAACGCTGCCGCGGCCCTGCCCCTCGTGAGCGCGAGCGCACTGGCCGCCACCCCGTTGGCCGACTACGCGCGTTACTACACCGGCCTGTCGCTGATGAAGCTGGAGCGCTACGAGCCAGCCGACACGGTGTTTGGCGAGCTGGCGGCGCGCAAGATTGACGGCCACCTGCCCGAGGATGCGGCGCTGCGGCAGGGAGAAGTGCGCGAGGCCGGCAAAGACTTCAAGGGCGCGGTCGCGGTTTACGAATCGCTGATCGGCCGTCAGCTGTCCCGTCCGCATGTCGTGTGGCTGAAGCTTGGCCTGGCCGCGGACAAGGCCGGGCAGCCCATGCGTTCGGTCGAGGCGCTGCGGCGCGTGTACTACGACTATCCCACCAGCGTCGAGGCCGCGACCGCTGCCGAGGAACTCGATCGCCAGGACGTCGAGGTCGATGCCGCATGGGCGCCAAAAGAACTGGCGCGCGCGGATGCGCTGTTCCGGGCCCGCCGCTGGGCCGACGCACAAGACTCGTATGAAGCGGCAAAGCCATTCGTGACGGGCACCGAACGCGCTCGCGTCGACATGCGCATTGCCGCCTGCGACGTCGGCCGCGGACGCTACCGCGCCGGTCGCGATCGCCTGGAGGATCTGCTTGCCGGCCCAGTCGGCGAGGAAGCCAGGTTCCACAATATTGCCGCCGCACGCGGCCTGAAGCTGACGGCCGAGCACATCAAGCTGTCGCGCGCGTTTGTGGCGGATTACCCCGCTGGCGCGTTCGCAGACGAGGTGCTGAACAACCTCGCCTCGGCCTACATCATCGACGATGAGGACGAGCAGGCGGACGCGGTGTTCCGCGAGATCGTGGCCAACTACCCGGCGGGGCGGTTCGCCGAGCGGGCTGCGTGGAAGGCCGGCTGGTGGGCGTACCGGCAGGATCGCTTTGCCGACGCGGCGGCGTTCTTCGATCGCGGCGCCGCGCAGTTCCCGCGTTCCGATTACCGGCCATCGTGGCTCTATTGGAGCGGCCGGGCCCGGCTCGCGGCCGGCGATACCGAAACCGGCGTGGCCCGGTTGCGCCTGGCCGCCACGGACTATCACAACTCCTATTACGGCCGGCTCGCGGTCAAGCAGCTCGCCAGCCGCCGCGGCGCCGCGATCGCGCCGACCCTGCAGCGCCAGCCGACGCCGGCCAGCGTGCCCACGGCGCAGCGGATTGCCTTGCTGCTGGCCACCGGCCTCAACCAGGAAGCCATGAGCGAGCTGCAATACGCGCAGCGGGTGTGGGGTGATTCACCTCAGTTGCAGGCGACGATTGCGCTGACGCATCGGCGGCTCGGCAACGTGCGCGCCGGCATCAACGCCATGAAGCGCGCCTATCCGCAGTATCTCGCAGCCGGTGGGGAAACACTGCCCAAGGACATCCTGGAAGTGATCTTCCCGCTGGATTACTGGCCGCTGCTGCAGAAGTACTCGAAGCAGCGCAACCTCGACCCGTATGTCGTGGCCGCGCTGGTCGCCCAGGAATCGAACTTCGATCCGGTGGTCGTCTCGCACGCCAACGCCTGGGGGCTGATGCAGGTGCTGCCGTCCACCGGCCGCAGCCTGGCGCGCAAGATTGGCGTGCGGCCGTTCTCGACCAAGCGCCTGACCGAACCCGAAGTCAACGTCCGTCTCGGCACGCAGTTCTTCGCGGATTCGATCCGCCGGTTCGGTGGCGTGCACTTCGCATTGGCCGCCTACAACGCGGGCGACAGCCGCGTCGCCCGGTGGCAGCGCGAACGGCCGGGCATGGCCCAGGACGAGTTCATCGACGACATCCCATTCCCCGAGACGCAGAACTACGTGAAGCGGATCCTGGGGACGGCCGAAGACTACCGTTACCTATACGGTCAGTAGGACACAGAGGATCTTTTTTGAAATGCCTCCGGGTAGGCCCGTGGCATTTGGAAAAGTATTCTCTGTGTCCTCTGTGTCCTCTGTGGCTAATATGTTCCTCTGATGTCTAGGATTCGTAGCGCGAAGCGGGTCACCTCCTTCGCGGATTCGGTGTTTGGCGAGATGACCCGACTGGCGAAGTTACACAACGCCGTCAACCTGTCCCAGGGATTCCCCGACTTCGAGGCGCCGGCCGCGGTCAAGGAAGCAGCGTGCGCGGCCATTCGCGACGACCAGAACCAGTACGCGCCCCCGTACGGCACGCGGCCGCTGCGCGAGGCCATTGCCGCGGGTTTCACCAGCCGCTACGGCGTGCCGGTCGTGGCCGACGAGCAGGTCACCGTGTGCTGCGGGTCAACGGAAGCGATGATGGCCGTCATGATGGGCTGCATCGATCCGGGTGACGAAGTGATCGTGTTCGAGCCGTTCTACGAGAACTACGGTCCCGACGCGATCATGGCGGGGGCGCAACCCCGGTTCGTGCGCCTGCGGGCGCCCGGCTGGACGTTCGATCCCGACGAGCTGAAGCGCGCCTTCACCAACCGCACCCGCGCCATCGTCATCAACTCGCCCAACAACCCGACCGGCAAGGTGTTCACGCGCGCGGAACTGGAGATCATCGCCAGCCTGTGCCTGCAGTGGGACGTGCTCGCCATTTCCGACGAGATCTACGAGCGCATCGTGTTCGACGGCCGGCCGCACGTCCCCATGGCATCGCTGCCGGGCATGGCCGACCGGACGGTCACCACCGGTGGGTTGTCGAAGACCTACAGCGTGACCGGCTGGCGCATTGGCTGGGCGATCGCCCCGGCGTCGCTCACCGGCGGCATCCGCAAGATCCACGATTTCCTGACGGTGGCCGCGCCCACGCCGTTCATGGACGCCGGCGTGGTGGCGCTGTCGCTGCCGCCCGAGTCGTACGACGCGCTGGCGGCCGACTACCAGGCGAAGCGGGACCTGATGATGGACATCCTGGACCGCCACGGCTTCACCGCCTATCGGCCCGGCGGCGCCTACTACGTGATTGCCGACGCCGAGAAGTTCGGGTTCGCCAGCGATACGGAGTTTGCCCTCCACCTGGTCAAGAACGTCGGCGTGGCGACGGTGCCCGGAAGCAGCTTCTATAGCGACCCGGCCACGGCGCCAAAGACGATTCGGTTCTGTTTTTCGAAACGAACCGAAACGCTGCTCGAAGCCGACCGACGGCTGGCGGCGTTGTCGCGCTAGCGCCGGGTCAGCGCGGCCAGCCCACAATCTCGAACAGCCAGGTGTCGCCGTCCTTGTCGATGGGGCGCAAGTAGTCGCGGTAGGTCACCTCGATCCGCTCGATCAGCGACTCCCGGGTCTGCCGGTCCATCAGGTCGAGGTGGAACACCGCGTAGCGCGCCGCGAGCGGCTCGAGAATGGCGAACGCCTCCGGGCTGGGGAACGTGCTGAGCGGCAGCGCGGTCTCGCGGAAGGCGGTTGGAATGTGGTCGCTGTAGCCGTTGATCAGCGGCTGCCAGTGGGCCGCCGAGCTGAGCATGTATTCCGCGTGGCGCGGATACGACGGGCGGTCGGCCCAGTACGGAAACTCGATCACCGGCCCGCGTGGCAACCGCGCCAGCGTGTCGTAGACGTGGGGCAGGGGCGGCGCCTCACGCGTGCGCAGCGGCGCCCGGTAGAGATCGCCGGTTGCCAGCAGCAGCAACGCGGCCAGCGCCAGGTTGGCCCGTCGCCCGCTCATCAGCCTGATCAAGGCCGGGGCGGCGAGGACGACCAGGCACAACGTGACAACGATGCCGGTGCGCGAGGGCGCGCGCAGGAACGAGAACACCGGCACGGTGTTGTGGAGCAGGGTGTAGAGGCCCGCGTCGGGGCCGAACGTCGTCCAGAAGGCAACGATCGCGATCAACCCATACATCCAGATGATGTCGCGGGGAATGGCCCGTGGTTGGACGGCATCAGCGTGCCCGATCGGCGGTTCCTGCCAGGGGTGCCAGAAGGGCGGCACTTTAGTGCCGCCGGTGCCGCGGTGGCTCCGGCGCAGGCCGATCCAAGCGCCCCATGTGCCAAGCACGACCGCGAGCACCCCGGGAAACAGCACCTCGCTGAAGCTCTGCATGTAGGGCGGCTGCAGGTATGGCACCAGCCAACGGTGCAGCCATGAAGACGAGGCGAGCCAGGCGCCCAGGTTCGCCGAATAAATGCGCGCATCGTCGAGCGACCTGGCGAAGCCGGTCTCTTGTTGAATCTCCAGGTACGGCAGGAACAGCGGCGCCGTCAGGCCTATGCAGACGCCGGCGGCGAGCGCCACCAGCATCCAGTAGCGGGTATCGCGCCAGTAGCCGCGCGTGGCCGCCAGTAACAGGCTGCCGGCCGCCACCATGCCGCCCGCGAACAAGCCGTAGTAGGCGCAGGCCAGGCCGGTGAGCCACAGCACGACGCCCAGCTCGATGGCGCGCGCCGCCGACCGGCGGGCGATGAAGCGGTGGAAGGCGAGCATCGACCAGGGCAGGAACCCGATCAGCAACAACTGGCTGTGGGCCTGGCGGGCGAACGCATACGGGCAATAGGCAAACAGCACGCCGGCCACCGCCGCCGCCCGGCGATCGCCGGTGAGATGGCGCACCAGGTAATAAGTGGCGACCGTCGACAACACGAACGACAGGATGAACACGAAGTTGTGCGTCGCGTAGGGATTGTGCGTCAACAGCCACGCCGGAATGCCCATGGCGCCGCCGACCAGGTTGCCTTCCGAAAACGCCAGCGCATTCTGGTGCGGATAAAAAATGTTGGCCTGGTAGACGCCGAGGGGGTTCGAGGTCAGCGCGTGGGCCACCCAGGTGACGACCCAGATGCTCCAGCGGCCGTCGTTGGTATCGATGCGCCCGCCGGTGCTGAACTCGAAGGCGTAGGGGTAGGTGAAGACGCACGCCAGCAGGATGGCGGCGAACCAGACGGCTGCCGCCTCTGCCGGCCCTCGCAGGCGCATGAGTTCGCTATGGTAGCATGGCGGTCACCGCCCTTTTCCCCAGTGGATCGCCTACTCGAACTCACATATCGCGCGGAGCAGTCGCACTTCTGGTTCCGCGGCTTCCGGCAGTACATGCGGCCGGCGCTGGTGCGCGCCACGGCCGGCAGATCGGCGCCGCGGATTCTCGATTGCGGGTGCGGCACCGGCTCGAACCTGGAGATGCTGCGGCCGTACGGCCGGGCGGTCGGATTCGATCTCACCGGCATCGGGCCGGCATTCGCCCGGCAGCACGGCCACCAGGTGGCGCAGGCGAGCATTGCGCAAATCCCGTTCGCGACCGGCGCCTTCGACCTCGTCACGTCGTTCGACGTGTTCCAGTGC
>JBFWUK010000014.1:7706-31729 GCA_050247355.1 Vicinamibacterales bacterium
TCTCACCGGCATCGGGCCGGCATTCGCCCGGCAGCACGGCCACCAGGTGGCGCAGGCGAGCATTGCGCAAATCCCGTTCGCGACCGGCGCCTTCGACCTCGTCACGTCGTTCGACGTGTTCCAGTGCTTGCCGGAACCGGTCGAGCGCGATGCCATCAGCGAGATGGCGCGCGTGCTGAAGCCCGGCGGATGGCTGTTGCTGCACGTTGCCGCCCTGGAGATCCTGCACGGCCGCCACTCGGTGCTGTCGGAGGAAGTGCGGCGCTACACGCCGTCACGGCTGCGGATGATCGTCGAGCGCGGCGGCTTCCGAATCGAGCGGCTCACCTTCGATCACGCCAGCCTGCTGCCGATCATGCTGCCGGTGCGCATGTGGCACCGCTGGTCGGCATCCGGCGGCGACGTGCCGGCGGGGGAGGGCGAAATCACCGTCCCCGCCATGCCAATCAACGCCGCGCTGTCGGCGCTGGTCTCGCTCGAGGCACTGGCGCTGCGCGCCGTGAACATGCCAATCGGCAGCTCGCTGATGTGCCTGGCACAGAAGCCGGCACGGTCCGGCTAAAGCCGGACACCACATTGACGGGTCCGGCTAAAGCCGGACGCCACATGGACGGGTCCGGCTAAAGCCGGACGCCACATGGACGGTCCGGCTAAAGCCGGACGCTACCATTGACGGCCCGGCTAAAGCCGGACACTACATTGACAGCCCGGCTAAAGCCGGACACCACATTGACGGCCCGGCTAAAGCCGGACACCACATTGACGGTCCGGACGCCACATCGATACGGTGCCGATGTAGTGTCTGCCTTTAGGCGGACCTAATACCGGACGACGCCCCCGAAGTAGAGCCCGGTGAACTTCAGCGTGCCGCTGTCGAGGTCGACGTCGTAGAAGATGTTGACGCGGCGGTAGCCGGCCTGCGCCCCGATGAAGCGGTTGAAGTTGTAGGTCACGTTGACGTCGAAGTCGGTGTAGCTGCCGTCGCCTTCGAGCTGCTCGGCCAGGCTGTCGGGCACTCGGAAGAAGGACAACTCGCTGGTCACCGCCAGGTTCGGCAGCGGGTAGACCCGGCCGATGAACCCGAAGGTCGGGATGGGCGCCGCCGCCCGCGTGAACTCCTCGCCGATCGGGCTCTTCAACTCGACCTCGACGTTGGTGTACTTCACGTCGACCATCGCGCCGAGGAACCCGCGCGACGAGTAGAGGAAGTCGTATTCGTAGCCGAAGCGATAGGTGTCGAAGTTGGCGACCGTCTGCACCGGCAGGCCGACGTTGAAGCTCTGGCCGTTGAAGATGAACGACCGTTGCACGACGCCGTCGGCCTCGTAGTGAATCGGCAGCCGCTGGAAGCGGAACCGGTGCTTCTTGGCCGGCCGCAGCACCAGGTCGAGCTTGCCCAGCTTGTGCTTCTCGATGCCGAGGTCTTCGATCAGGTTGACGTCGGTGCCGAGGATGTCGATCGACTCGGAGTTGACGATCAGCGACGGCTGGGCGTCCCACCACGCATACGCCGCCTCGATGTGGTACTCCTCGCCGGTGACCGGCGCGGGCCCGGCGCCGCGGTACTGCGCGCCGGCCTCGGTTGCCGAGCCGGCCACTCCCAACGCGATCAGGCAGATCGACGCGCACAAACGACAGACTGAAATTGACATAGAAAATCCTGGCCCCGGTTCACGACGAGTTATCGGTGCCCGCCGAACGCGGGCTCGCCCTGGGGGAGGACGGGACGAGTCCGCTCGGGAGGAGCGGACTCGTCCAGAATAGCAGATCTGCCTATCCCTTTTGCTCGGCCGTTTCCGGCACCGGGCCGCCGCTCAGCACCTGCGCCCACTTCTGGAACGCCGCGCCCAGCACCAGCAGCGCCAGCACGATCATCACGCTGGTGCAGATGGTGAGGATCCAGCCCTCGGTGTTGCGCGCGAGGTTGGCGCCGATCGCCAGCGGATAGTAGTTGTCGCGCACGTTGAGGAACCCGCCATAGAGCGTGTTCGTGCCGAGGAACGCCAGCGGCATCAGCGTGACCCAGATGTACTTCTTGTTGCCCATGTTGATCAGGATGCTGGTGCCCACCGCCAGCGCGACCATGCCCAGCAACTGGTTGGCGACGCCGAACATGGGCCAGATGGTACTGATCTGTCCGGTGAAGATGAAGTAGCCCCACGCCGACACCAGCAGCGCCGTGGCGATGGCGCCGCCGACCAGGTTGTTGGGCTGCGCGAACGGTTTGTACGCCCGCCCCATGAATTCCTGGAGCAGGAAGCGGCCGACACGCGTGCCGGAGTCGATCGTGGTGAGGATGAACAGCGCCTCGAACATGATCGCGAAGTGGTACCAGTAGGCGAGCAGTCCCGACATGCCGGGGAGCTGCGAGAAGATCTGCGCCATGCCGACGGCCAGCGACACCGCGCCGCCCGTGCGCCCGGTCACCACTTCGCCGACCGACGCCTCGATTTCGGCGAGGTGCACCGGCTGCAGTGTCTGGCCCTGGAACGTCATGGCGGCGTAGGTCGCCGGCGTGGTGTTGATGGCGAAGTAATCGCCGGGGGCCATCGACGCGGCCGCGATCAGGGCCATGATGCCGACAACGCCTTCCACCAGCATGGCGCCATAGCCAACCGGGCGGATGTCCGACTCCTTGTCGATCATCTTCGACGTCGTGCCCGAACTAATCAGGGCGTGGAACCCGGAGATCGCGCCGCAGGCGATGGTGATGAAGCAGAACGGGAACATCGGTCCCGGAATGATCGGGCCGCCGCCGTTGACGAACTCGGTCATCGCCGGCATCTGCAGTTCGGGATTGACGATGATCACGCCGATTGCCAGCAGCACGATGGTGCCGATCTTGGTGAAAGAGCTGAGGTAGCCGCGCGGCGACAACAGGATCCACACCGGCAGCATCGACGCCGCGAAGCCGTAGAGGCAGAGCGCGAGGACGATCTCATTGCGCGACAGCCGGAAGAAGCTGCCGATGTACGAATCGTGGTGGTTGAGCGGTTCGCCGCCGGCCACCGCCAGCAGCAGGCCAATCACGCCGATCACGGTGGCCTCGGTGATCTTGCCCTTGCGCCACACGTACATCCACATGCCCATGAACACGCCCAGCGGGATGGTCATGGCGATGGTGAAGACGCCCCACGGGCTGTCGGCCAGCGCGTTGACGAAGGTGATGCCGAGGCCGGCGATGGCGATGACCAGGATGAACAGGATGGCAATCGAGGCAATGAACCCCGTGAACGGGCTGATTTCCTGCTTGACGATGTCGGGCAGCGAGCGGCCGCCGCGCCGCACCGACGCCCACATCACGATCGAGTCGTGAACGGCACCGGCCAGGCAGACGCCGGCGACCAGCCAGATGAAGCCCGGCGCATAGCCGAACTGCGCCGCCAGCATGGGCCCGACCAGCGGTCCGGCGCCGGTAATGGCGGCGAAGTGGTGGCCGAACATCACCCATTTGGTGGTGGGGTAATAGTTGGCCCCGTCGTACTTCGTATGAGCTGGTGTCTTCCGGGCGTCGTCCAGCATGTAGATCTTGGTTGCCAGAAACGCACTGTAGTAGCGATACGCGATGGCAAGGATGCACAGCGCGGGGAGCAACACATACAAGGCATGCATGGGGCGAGATGATATCAGCACGCCGCAAGTGTCAAGCGTCAGAGATTGTAAAGTCGGGCAGATGCCCGAGTCGGGCGGACGTTCGGCCTATTGCTGGCTGTCTGGAGACGGCAGCGGAGTGACGGGCGGCGTTGCCGGCGCGGGTTCGGCCGGGCGCTTCGAGTCGGCTTCGCGCTTGCGGAACAGCGTGTCGACCATGCCCGGAATGCTGTTCTGCGGATTCCAGCCCAACCGTAAGACGGTGAGGCGCACCGGCCGGCGGCCGAAGACCAGCGCCTCCTTACAGCTCCAGAGATAGAGGTCGACCGTGCGTCCGCGGACGGCGGGCCCGGTGTCCATCACGGTCCACACGCCGCTGTACCGCGGATTGGGAGTCTCCAGCCGGACCACGCTGCCGACCGGCAAGAGCGCCGGGTCGGCGGCAGCAACGCCAGTCCTCACGCCCACGCCCGAGGCGGTCGTCTCGCCTTTGCAATAGGCGGTGGCGGTGAACTGCATCCGCGATCCGGCTTGTGGCAGCACCGTGGTTTCGACAATCGAAGTTTCGCTGGCGGCGGTTCGCGAGTCCCTGGTCGTGGCTTGGTACAAAGACACGAAGGCCGTCGCGACGCCTAACGTCACCAAGGCCTTCCGCCAATTGGAATCAGCGATTCTCACAGCGCTACTTTTCCCAACTCCACTCGTACCTAACTTCGCTCGGTGAAGTGCCGGTATCCCTCGGGCAGGACTTCTTCGCGTCCGTCCCGTTCAACCACCACCGTGTTCGCGTCTTTCGTGAACACCCCCACCCGCGTCAGCACCGGATCGGCCACGTGCCGCCTGACGTTCCTCAGCCGGCCGCCGCCCCTCTTGGGGACCGCGAACAGCAGCTCATATTCCTCGCCGCCGGCAATGGCCGCACGAATCGGGTCCACCCCGCGCGCCTGCCACCACGCCGCCGCGCCCGGTTCGATCGGCAGTGCGGCGGCATCAATCCGCGCCCCGCACCCACTCGCCGCCGCCATCTGGCGGACCGCGTCGGCCAGGCCATCGCTCAGGTCCATGGCCGCCCGAGCCGCTCGTCCGCGGCCCATCGCGATTCCCAGTCTCACTCGCGGCATTGGACGGAGTTGCCGCTCGATACAGCCGGGAGTCGGGAAGGCGCTTTCGACTTCCGGTTCCCGGTTCCCGATTCCCGGTTTCGCGGCGCCAAGCATCTCCAACCCCGCCGCGGCGCCGCCGATGGTGCCGCTGACCCAAATCTCGTCGCCCGCCACCGCGCCCGACCGCGTCAGCCACTTGCGCGAGGCCACCGTGCCGCCCGCCGTGACATCCACCACCAGCGGACCGGTGGTTCGAGTGATGTTCCCACCTACTACTGAGACGTTGTGGCGGGTCGCCAGGGCTGCCAGCCCGTCGACAAGTCCCTCAACGTCGGCTACAGCCCAGGTATCGGGCAGCACCAGCGACAACAACGCCCATTGGGGCGTGGCAGCCATGGCCGCCAGGTCGCTGAGGTTCACGGCGAGCGCCTTGTGGCCAATGTCGGCCGGCGAGAAGGCACCCGAAAAATGCACCCCCTGGACGACGGCGTCGGTGGTGACCACCAGACGTTCGTTCCTTACGGGCGCCAGCACGGCCGCGTCATCACCCGGGCCGACCAGCACCTGGGCCGATGGGCGGGGGAGACGCGCCAACAGGCGCGCCAAGAGGGCGTGCTCGCCCAGTTCGGCGACTGTCACGCTAAAGGTTTCCCGCTTTGCCGTGTGGGGAGGATTGCTGAACCTGCATAGCAGGTGGAGTCGCTGTAGTAACCACGTTTTAGGCTTCCTCTCCGCGGAGGCATGCACACCACATGGCTTCGCAACTCGCTTGGTTTAAAACATCGGCTCAGACAAGCCTCCGAAAACCATCACGAGCAAAGCAGGAGCTTCGATCTTAGGCTTCCCGGGGGGCTGGGTCAAGCATGAAGGCGAAAATAGGGCGAAGAACCGACAATGAAGAAAAACGCAGCCGCAGGAAGGGTATTGAAGAAGTGGAGAGGGCTTACTCGGCCAGGGCCAGGGCCTGGTCCACCATCTTCTCGATGGCTTCGGCGCGAGCCGTGAGGGTGCCCGACGAGTTGGTCAGCGAGGTCTTGGTGCGGAAAAACTCGTCGGTGATGTTCAGGGCGGCCAGCACGGCCAGCCCGACCGCGTCGCTCGACGGCGAGGTCCTGGCGGCCAGCTCCATCCGCGATTCGACAAAGGTGGCCAGCTGCTCGACGTAACGCGCGTCGAGCTCGGTCTTGATCGGGTACTTCTGCCCGTAGACTTCGACCTGGACGACCTTCGGCTCAGCCATGTCAGAGGTTCAGGCCGTCGAGCTGCTGCAGCATTTCGGTCACGCGGCTCTTGATCAGGTCGCGTTCTTCGCGCAACGAGGTGACCTCGGCGCCGGCGCTTTCGGCCGTCGCAATGCGGGCCTTCAGGGACTCGATTTCGCCCTTCAGCCTGGCGTTGTCCTCGGCCGCCCGCGTCTGCTCGCCCTTGATGCGGACAATCGTGTTCACGAGCAGCTTGATCTTCTCTTCGAGGCGATCGATTGATTCCAGCCCCGCGGTCGTCGTCTTGGTCGCCATCCGTTACCTCTGAATTGCCTGTAAGTCGCGCGTCAGCGCGTCGATGATGTGCTGCATGCCCGCCTGCACTTCCTCGTCGGTGAGCGTGCGCTCGGGCGACTGGAACGTGAGGCGGAACGACAAGCTGACCTTGCCGTCGGGAATCCCTTTGCCCTGGTAGCGATCGAACTCGCGGACCTGGATCAGCGTACCCGGCGCAGCCGAACGAATGGTGCCACGAACCGTCTCGGCAGACAAGGCATCGTCCACCAGAATCGACACGTCGCGCACCACCCACGGGAAGCGCGGCAGCGGCGTGGCCCGCAAGGTGTCGGACGAGGCGGCGGCGGTCAGTTCGTCGAGGTTGATCTCGGCGACGTAGACCTCGTCGCCGGCCGGCAAGCCGCGGCGATCCGCAATGGCCGGGTCGAGCAGCCCGAGCACGCCGATCGCCGTGCCGTTCACCGATACCGTCGCCGAACGGCCGCTGACCAGGTAGGGCACGTCGGCGTCGGCGAAGGTGAGCGCCACGGCGCCGACCACGGCCAGTTGTTCGATCACGCCCTTCACGTCGAAGAAGTCGACGTCGCGGCGCGCGCCGCTCCAGTGGTCGGGCGTGGCCAGGCCGGTCCAGGCAAACGCGGCGCCGCGCGTCTCGCCACGGGGCGAGAAGCGGGTGCCGATTTCGAAGAGTTGAACGTCGCGACGGCCGTGGCGGCGGTTGTGGCTCACGGCGTCGATGACGCCCGGCAGCAGGCTGGGCCGCATGACGGCGAACTTCTCGGACAGCGGGTTGAGCAGCGCGACCGGCGTCTCGCCACGCAGGAACGGTTCGGCCGCCGCCGCCTCGATGAAGGCGAAGGTGATGGCTTCGGAGAACCCCATGCCCAGCAGGGCGGTGCGGATGCGGCGGTCGCGGACGACGCGCGGGTCCGACGCCGCTGGCGCCTGTTGCACACCCGGGAACGTGCTCGGCAGGTGCTCGAAGCCGTGATGGCGTCCGACCTCCTCGATCAGGTCCACCTGGCGCTTGATGTCCACCCGCCACGCCGGAGCGGTGATGCTCCAGCCGGCGTGTCTCGCAGTAGCCTTGTCCGCCTTCGCGCCTTGCGCTTCGGCGTGACCTCGCCGGAGCTCGGAGAGCGTAGGCGGGGCGGAGGCGGACTCCACGTGAAAACCCAGCGACGTGAGGATCCGCTCAACGCTCGCATCGGGCACATCCATGCCGAGCAGGCCGGCAATACGGGCGCGCTCGAGCGCCAGCGATACCGGGGCCTGCGGCGCCGGATACACGTCCTGGATGGTGCCGCTGGCCTTCCCGGCGCCAATCTGTTCGAGCAGCTGGCACGCACGCGCCATGGCCCGCGCCGGCGCCGTCACGTCCATGCCGCGCTCGAAGCGCGTTGATGCGTCGGTCTTGAGTCCCAGGGCCTTGCTGGTGGCCCGCACGGACGACGGCTTGAAGTACGCCGCCTCGAACACAATCCGCTTCGTTCCGTCCGACACTTCCGATTCGGCGCCGCCCATGACGCCGCCGATCGCTTGCGCCTTCGACGCGTCGGCAATCACCAGCATGTCGGCCTTGAGCGCGCGCATCTTGCCGTCGAGGGTCGTGATCGATTCGCCGGGCTTCGCGCGCCGCACGACGATGGCGCGGCCGCCGAGCTTGTCGAGGTCGAACGCGTGCATCGGCTGCCCGAGTTCGAGCAGCACGTAGTTGGTGATGTCGACGATGTTGCTGATCGAGCGGATGCCGCAGGCCGTCAGGCGATCCTGCATCCACTGCGGCGAGGGGCCGACCGTGACGTCGGCCACCGCGGCGGCGTAGCGGGGGCACAGCTCGGGTGCCTCGATCGTGACCGGCAGGCCGTCCCCAGCGATCAGCGGTGGCGCAGCCGGCACCTTGAGCGGGCGGTTGTACGCCGTGGCAATCTCGCGCGCGATGCCGATTATCGACAGGCAGTCGGGACGGTTGGCGGTGACGTCGAAATCCATGACGACGTCACCTGCGGCCCCTGGCCTGAGCGAGCCATCGGGCGAGCCTGTTGAGCGCGATGGCGAGTCGAATGGCTCGAGCCCTTCGAGCGCGAGGCCGCGCACCGACATCAGCTTGCCGATCTCTTCGGCCGGCTCGGGCACGTCGACGAACTCACGAATCCAGGAAAGCAGGACCTTCATAGCCCGAACTGCTCCAGGAAGCGGAGGTCGTTCTCGTAGAACAGGCGGATGTCTTCCACGCCCCACTTGAGCAGGGCGACGCGCTCGACGCCCATGCCGAACGCGAAGCCGGTGACTTCATCCGGGTCGTAACCGACGGCTTCGAACACCGCGGGGTGCACCATGCCGCTGCCGAGAATCTCGATCCAGCCGGTGCGCTTGCACATGGCGCAGCCGGACCCCTTGCACTTGATGCACTGGATGTCGACTTCGGCGCTGGGCTCGGTGTACGGAAAGAAGCTCGGGCGGAACCGCACGCCGGTGCCCGGTCCGAACAGCGCCTCCGCCATCGCCGCCAGCGTGCCCTTGAGGTCGGCCAGCGTCACGCCCTTGCCGACGACCAGGCCTTCGACCTGATGGAACATCGGCGTATGCGTGAGGTCGAGGTTGTCCTTGCGATAGACCGGGCCGATGGCGACCAGCCGCACCGGCGGCGCGTTCTGCTCCATGTGCCGGATTTGCATGGCCGACGTATGAGTTCGCAGGAGGGTGAGTGGTTGTGGAGGCAACCCTTTACCCCTCGACGTTGCTCGGGGTGACCCTGAGCCTGTCGAAGGGTCAGGGTTGCCTGGCGGCATCAGCGGCTCAGCAAGATACAGCGTGTCCTGCATGTCGCGCGCCGGGTGTTCCTCCGGCATGTTGAGCGCTTCGAAGTTGTGGTAATCGTCTTCGATCTCGGGGCCTTCGAGCACCTGGTAGCCCAGGCGGGTGAAGATGCCGCCGACTTCGTCGCGGACCAGGCTGAGGGGATGGCGATAGCCGAGCGCCGGCCGGCGGCCGGGCAGCGAGATGTCAACGGCGTGGGCGGGCCGACGCGTTGCCGCCAGCGCGGCTTCGCGCTCCGCAATCGCGGTTTCGACTTCCTTCTTGAGTTCGTTGGCGCCGCGGCCGAAGGCCTTCTTCTGTTCGGGCGTGGCGGTCTTGAGCGCCTCCATGAAGGCGGCGATCCAGCTGTTGTTGCGGCCGGCCCAGCGGGTGCGCAGGGCCTGCAACTCGGCATCCGTACGGACATCGGCCAGCTCGGCGCGGAAGAGTTCCCGCGCGCGATCTGGCCCGATGGAGGTGTCGATAGGTGTCATACGGTGGCCACGACGCACGGCGCCCCATAACGGGGCGCCCCACGAGACTAAGCCGCCGGAAGTGCGGCCTTGGCCTGTTCGACGATCTTGGTAAACGCCGCCGGCTCGCGCGCGGCGAGTTCGGCGAGGCTCTTGCGATCCAGCTCGATGCCGGCGGCCTTCAGGCCCTGCATGAACTTGCTGTAGGAGAGGCCGTTTTCACGGGCCGCCGCGTTGATGCGGATGATCCACAAGCCGCGGTAGTCGCGCTTCTTGAGCTTGCGGCCGGTGTACGCGTAGACGCCCGCTTTTTCGGACGCCTCTTTCATGAACTTGTAGAGCTTCGATTTGTTCTGGAAGAAGCCCTTGGTGATCTTGGAAAGCTTCTTGCGCTTCTGACGACGTACGGTACCGCGTTTGACGCGAGGCATGACTGTCCTGCTGCGAAATTGGGGGCCGGCGTGAACCGGACTTGAGTCAGTGACTAAATGTCCTGACAGGCGCCAGGTGTCGCAGCGAAAATGCCCCAAAACCGCTGCCGCGACGCGCCCGAATTGCTACAAACAGAGGTCCTGAGGTCTTGGGGGCTTGAGGTCTTGGAAATGCCAAGATTTCTCACCACCCGAGTTCAGGCCTTCAAGACCTCAAGACCCCAGGTCCTCAAGACCTGAGTTCCGCTTCTACTTGTACGGAAGCATCAGGTTGATCTTCCGGGCATCGCCCGGGGTCACCACCTTGGAGCCACGCGCGTGGCGCTTCGACTTCGTGGTCTTGCTGGTCAGGATGTGGCGCTTGAACGCCGCACTGCGGACGACCTTGCCCGTGCCCGTCTTCTTGAACCGCTTTGCCGCGCCGCGGTGAGTCTTCAACTTCTGCTTCTTCGCCATGATTCCTGTTCCCGGTCCGGCTAAAGCCGGACACTACATTGCTAGCTCCGGCTAAAGCCGGAGGCTACTCTGCGCCCTTTGTGGCCGTCTCGGCCACTTCCGGCTTCTTCGCCGCGGGCTTCGGAGCGCCCTTCTTGCCGGTCAGGATGGTGTGCATCTGGTTACCTTCCTGCCGCGGCATGGTTTCCGCCATCGCCACTTCTTCCAGGTCCTTGATGAGACGCATCAGGATCCGGTGGCCAATCTCCGGGTGCGCCATTTCGCGCCCGCGGAAGAAAATCGTCGCTTTCACCTTGTCGCCGTCTTCAATGAAGCGCTCGATGTGGTGCTTCTTGAACTGGTAATCATGCTCGTCCACCTTGGGACGGAACTTGATTTCCTTGACCTCGATCACCTTCTGGTGCCGCTTCGCCTCGCGGGCGCGCTTCTGCTCCTGGTACTGATACTTGCCGTAGTCCATGATCCGGCAGACGGGCGGCACGGCCGTGGGGGAGATCTCCACCAGGTCGAGGCCTTTCTGCCGGGCAAGAATCAGGGCCTGGGGCGGCGGCATGATGCCCAGCTGCTGCCCCGCGTCGTCAATTACGCGAATTTCCCTGACGCGAATCCGCTCGTTGATGCGGAGACGGTCGTCACGACGGGTCGGGCGAGATCTATCGAAGGCGATAAGCTTTTCCTCCAGGCGACAAAGACTACTAGGATAACGCTTTAGACCGGACCTCGGCAAGCGCGTCGGTCAGGAACTGGTCCACGGGACGGGCGCCGAGGTCGCCCTTGGCCTTGCTGCGCACCGAAACGGCCCGTTCGGCCGCCTCGCGGTCGCCAATCACCAGCATATAGGGCACTTTCTGGAGCTGGGCCTCGCGGATCTTGTAATTCAGCTTTTCGACCCGGTCGTCACACTGGACCTTGAGTCCGGCCCCCTGCAGCAGGCCGACGACCTCGTGGGCAAACTCGTTGTGGCGGTCGGCAATGGGCATGACGACCACCTGCAGGGGCGCCAGCCACAGCGGGAAGGCCCCGGCGAAGTGCTCGATCAGGATGGCGATGAAGCGTTCAAAGCTGCCGAAGATTGCACGGTGGATCACCACCGGCCGGTGGTCCTTGTTGTCGGCGCCCGTGTACTTCAGGTCGAACCGTTCGGGCGCGACGTAATCGAGCTGGATCGTGCCGCACTGCCACTTGCGGCCAATCGCATCCGTGATGTCGAAGTCGATCTTGGGGCCGTAGAAGGCGCCGTCGCCGGCATTGACGGTGTACGGCTGTCCCGCCTTCTCCAGGGCTTGCTTGAGCGCACCCTCGGCCCGATCCCACAGCTCGATCTCGCCGATGAATTTCTCGGGACGCGTCGACAGCTTCGCCGTGTACTCGAGACCGAAGTCCTGGTAGATGCCCTGGATCAAGCGCAGCAGCGC
Organism: Vicinamibacterales bacterium; assembly: GCA_050247355.1. GTDB lineage: Bacteria > Acidobacteriota > Vicinamibacteria > Vicinamibacterales > UBA2999 > 12-FULL-67-14b. The sequence goes on from JBFWUK010000014.1 coordinate 19,474, forward strand.
TTCCACTTCCGACGGGATTTGCGACTCCATCAGGAAGCAGTGACCGTCGTCCTGGGAGAACTGCCGCACGCGCGTCAGCCCGCCGAGCACGCCCGACGCCTCGTTGCGGTGCAACGGCGTCTGCTCGTGGAAGCGGATCGGCATCTCCTTGTAGGAGTGCTTCTCGGTTCCGTAGAGCAGGTAGTGGCCGGGGCAGTTCATGGCCTTCAGGCCCATCTCGTCGCCGTCGGCCGATTCCACCAGGAACATGTTCTCGCGGTAGTGCGACCAGTGGCCCGACAGCACCCACAGGTCCCTGTTGTAGACGATCGGGGTCTTCACTTCCTGGTAGCCGGCCGGGAAGAGCTTGCCGCGCATGTAATCCGCGAGCGTGTTGTAAAGCGTGGCGCCTTTGCCCGTCCAGAAGCCGGCGCCCGGCGCAAACGGGTGAAACGCGAACAGGCCGAGTTCCTTGCCCAGTTTGCGATGGTCGCGCTTCTTGGCTTCTTCCAGCCGCGTCAGGTGCTCGTCGAGTTCCTTCTGCGTGAAGAACGCCGTGCCGTAGACGCGCTGCATCGGCTGGTTGGCGGCATCGCCTTTCCAGTAAGCGTTGCTCGTCGTCGTCAGCTTGAAGGCCTTGATGCGGCCCGTCGACGGGACGTGCGGACCGACGCAGAAATCCAGGAACGTCTCTTTGTCCTTGATCGTGTAAACCGAGACATCGGGCTGGCCGGCTGTCTTCTCTTCGATCAACTGCACCTTGAGCGGCTCGCCGCGCTTGGTGAAGAAGTCGATGGCATCCTGCCGCGGCCAGATCTGTCGCTCGTAGACCAGGTCCTGCGACGCCAGCTCCTTCATCTTCTGTTCGATCGCCTCGAGATCTTCGGGCACGAAGGGGCGCTCGACGACGAAGTCGTAGAAGAACCCATCGTCAATGGGCGGACCGATGCCGCACTGGACCTTCGGGAAGAGGGCGGTGACCGCGGCCGCCAGCAGGTGGGCGGTAGAGTGGCGATAGAGCTCGAGCGCTTCCGGGCTCTTGTTGGTCACGATCCGGACGGCGGCATCCGCGGTGAGCGGATACGTGAGGTCGACCATCTTGTCGCCGACAAACGCCGCGAGCGCGGCTTCGGCCAGGCGTGGCGAGATGGCCTCGGCGACAGCCCTGACAGGCGCGCCGGACTCGACTTGTTTCGTCGATCCGTCCGGGAGTGTGACTGTGACTTGACTCATGGGAACTTGTGGTCCGCCTTCGCCTTGGATTCCCGCGTGGGAGTGGAACGGCTTGCGGTCTGCGAGGGCGCTTCGCCTCGCTTCGCTCGCTCAGGGCATTCTCCCTGCCCTCGTGACGCCAGTCGAATGGCTTGCCATGAGCGAGACCGCGAATGCCCTTCGACTCGCCCTGAGTCTGAGGCTCGCTCAGGGCTAATTCGACTCGTCCGCTTCGCGGTCGAGTCGAATGGTAGGCGCGAATAGATTCGAACTATCGACCTCCTCCGTGTCAGGGAGGCGCTCTAACCAGCTGAGCTACGCGCCTATCTCGTGCGAATTTCGGCCCGCCCTTCGACTCCGCTCAGGGTGGCCCGAGCGGCCAACACTGTGCGAGTCGAGCGGCCAAAGCCGACAAAAAAGTATATCAGAGCTTTTGTGCCAGAAGGCCGGCACTTTCGTGCCGGCCGCGCCGCCCTGTCAGTTGACGGCTTTCTTCAGCGCCTTACCGGCGGTGAAGCGAACGGCCTTCCGCTTGGGGATGCGGATGGTGCCGCCGGTGAGGGGGTTGCGGCCCTTCCGCGCCTTGCGAACTGCCGTCTTGAAGGTGCCAAAGCCAACGAAGGTCACCGGGTCGCCCTTCTTGAGCGCCTTGGTCACGGTAGCGAGAAACACGGCGACGAGACGAGCGGCCTGGGCCTTGGTGGCGCCGGTGTCCTTGACGATCTTCGCGACCAGATCCTGCTTGTTCATCAGGCGGCGGCCTTGACGGTCAGCGATTCAATGGCCTTGTCGAGGGTGTCGTCCTTGGCCGGCCGCGCCTGGCCGAACTCGACATCGGGCTGTTCCACGGCCACGTCGGGAATGAGACCCTTCTCGTGGATGGCCACGCTGGCCGGCGTGAGATAGACGAGATGGGTCAGCATGAGCGCGCTGCCGTCGGGCAGGCGCACCAGCTTCTGGCGCGCGGCCCGGCCGAACGTGCGCTCACCGACGAGGGTCGTGCGCTGGTTGCCCGACAGGGCGGCGGCAAACACCTCCGCCGCGCCCGAGGTGCCGTTGTCGGTCAGCAGCGCCGTGGTCAGCACCACGCTGCCGTCGCCGGCTGCCGCCGAGACGGGTTCCTTCTCCTTGCCGCGATCCTGGCGATAGGTGAGCACGCCCGACTTGACGAACAGGCGCGCGGCGGCGAGGCCCGCGTCGGTGTCGCCGAAGGCGGTGCCGCGCAAGTCAACCACCACGCTCTTGGCGCCGGCCTTGGCCAGCGATGCCACTTCGGACTTGATCTGGTCCGCCGTGGCCTTGCCGAACTCCGCGATCCGGAGATAGCCCACCCCCGGGGCGGCGACGCGTGACTTCACCGGCGCAGCCGGCAGGTCCTCTCGAACCAGTTCCACGTCGTGCGGTTCCGCGGCGTTGCCGCGCAACACCGTGAGGCGCACCGTGGTGCCGGCCTTGCCCTTCAGCAGGCGCTGGCCTTCGTAGACGCTGGTGTCGCGGGTCGACTGGCCGTCGATGGCGCGAATGTAGTCGCCCGACATCAGGCCGGCGCGCGCGGCCGGCGAACCGTCGCGCGCGGCGATCACGCGCAGGTAATACTGCCGCGTGACCTCGAGGCCGGTTTGCGCGGAGCCGCCGGGGTCGCCCGTGTCGAGCACCTTGACCTGGGCGACATCGAGGAAGGCGCTGTCCGGATCGAGGCCGTCGGCCAGGCCGTGCATGGCGCCATGCATCACCTTGTCGATGTTCACCTCTTCGACGTAGTTGTTGGCGATCAGCGACACGACGTCTTCGAAGATTCGCAGGTACTGATAGCTGTCTTCGCGGGCCAGGGCGCTGTTGCCCAGGAAGCCGCCGATGACGGCGAAAGCAATAACGGGAACCGATACCGCCAGCACGAGAACCCGGCCGCGAATCTTCATCGTGAACTCCTCATTTGCCCCTTGGCCTTGCCAGCCATTGTAGGGGATCGACCGGGCGGCCGTCGATGCGCACTTCGAAGTAGAGCGCGGCATCACCCGCCGGCGCCAGCCCGACCCTGCCCACGACCTCGCCAGCCTTCACCACGGTGCCTTCCGTCACGGTGGCTTCCGATAAATGCCCGTACAGCGTGAATGCCGAGCCGCCGTGATCGACGATGACCAGCACGCCGAAGCCGGTAAAAGGGGCCGCGAATGCCACCTTGCCCTCGTGCACCGCCCGCGCGCCCGTACCTTCCGGGGTGCCGACGTCGATACCATTTCGGACGATGGCGGTGCCGAAACGGCCGGAGGTCGAGCGCCCGAAGCGCGACACGACCGGACCGGTGACGGGCCACGGCAGGACGCCGCGGAAGGGGCGAAACGGCAGCGCCACGCTGCTCGCTGGCTCGCCGGCCATGGCAATCGTCCGTTCGATCTGCAGTTGCGCCGCCTGGAGTTCGCCGACGTACTGTGCCGCCAGGTCGCGCTGCCGATCGAGGCCGTCGATCAGGCGGTTGCGCGCGGCGACGGCGGCATCCAGCGAGGCACGGGCGCGTCGCGCTTCCTTTTGCGCGGCCTCGACCGCCGCGCGTTCCTTGTCGACCGCCGCCAGCGCCGCGCGTTCGGCGGCCAGCGTGCGCCGGTGCGCCTCGAGCCTGACCCGATCGAGCTCGGCCACCGCGGCGACGCCGCGGCTCAGCCGGCCGAGCGCGCGAACGTCGTCCGAGGCGAGCAGCAACTGGATGTAGCCGCCACGGCCGCGCTTCGATAGCTCGACGAGACGTTCGTTGACGCCGGGGGTCTGCGCGATGCGGGTGGCCTCGAGCGCCTTCAGGCGGGCGGCGGCCTGCTGCTGCGTGGCCGTGACGCGCGCGACGTCGGCGTCGGCCCGGGTGACCTCCTGCCGCGCAATCTCACGCTCGAGCTCCAGCTTGCGCAGGTCGCCGAACACGGTGCGCGCCTGCGCCGCCAGCCGATCGGCCTCGGCCTGCAGCGAGCGAATGCGCGCCTCCACCCGGCTGCGCGCATCGTCTGCCGGCGCCTGGGCGAACAGTCCGGCTTCCGCCTTCGCCGAGGCTCCGGCGGACAGGAAAGCCGGATGCCACACCGCAGGCATGTAGCGTCCGCCTTCAGGCGGACCTATCAACAGAAGGGCGATTACCGCTGCCAGTCTTCGCACGGTGGCCGAATTATACTGGCCGCGTGCGTGTCCTGGGCATCGACTACGGCGCGCGTCGCATTGGACTGGCGTTGAGCGACGCCACCGCGACGCTGGCCTCGCCGTGGCGGCTGCTGCAGCGTCCGCCGTCCGATGCCGAAACCCTGCGGATGGTCGTGGCCGAAGTCACCGCCCTCATCCAGGATGACGATGGGCTCGAAGCCGTCGTGGTGGGATGGCCGCGGCGGCTGGATGGCACCGCCAACCAGCAAACCCCAATCGTGGAAACCTTTGCGCGCGCACTCGGGGCCAAAGTGACGGTGCCGATCGTCCTGCAGGATGAACGCCTGTCGAGCGTGGAGGCGGAATCGCGCCTGGCCGTTGAGGAGAAGGACTGGCGCAAGCGCAAGTCGAAGCTGGATGCGGCGGCGGCCGCCATCATCCTGCAGGACTATCTCGATGGCCGTCCGCGCCGGCCCGTGGAATCGGGCCGCAGCGAGGATGGCGCAGCATGACGAGCCAGGCGAATCGGAAGCATTCATGATGCGATGGATAAAGGGGCTGGCGCTGCTGATCGTGATTCTCGCGGTGGCAGCCGGCGGCGCCGCGTGGTGGGCCTATGCCCGCGTACAGCAACCCTATCGCGGCGCGGCCACCGCTGAGAGCTTCGTCGACATTCCCCCGGGCGCGGGGCCGGCCGGTATCGGCGCGCGGCTGGTCGAGGCCGGCGTGGTGCAGGACGAGTGGACCTTCCGGGTCGCCGTGCTGGTCAGCGGACGAGCGCGGCAACTGAAGGCGGGGGAGTATCGCTTCGATGCGCCGATGACCGCCCTGGCCGTGGTCGACAAGATCGCGCGCGGCGATGTCTACAAACGGCTGCTGACGTTCCGCGAGGGCCTGACGATTGCGGAAATGGCCGCGGTGTTCGAAGAGCGCGGCTTCGGCGCCGGCGCCGACTTCACCAAGGCCGCGCAGAATGCGGCGTTGATTCACGACCTCGACCCCGCGGCCCGCGACCTCGAGGGCTATCTCTTTCCCGAGACTTACGCGTTGCCGAGAAACACGCCGGCCGCCGAGGTCGTGGCGCAAATGGTCGCCGGTTTCAAGAAGGCGTTCGACGAAGAACTGCGAGCGGCCGCCGCGGCCGACGGGCTGACAGTGCGGCAAGTCGTCACGCTGGCGTCGCTGGTCGAGAAGGAAACCGCCAGCGGCGACGAGCGGCCGCTGGTGGCCGCTGTTTACCGGAACCGGATGAAGATCCGGATGGGCATGCAGGCCGATCCCACCGTGATCTACGCACTGCAAAAAGCCGGGAAGTACGACGGCAACCTGTCGCGGTCGGACCTGCAGTTCGATTCGCCCTATAACACCTACCGCTATGCCGGATTGCCGCCGGGGCCGATTGCCTCACCTGGCCGCGCGTCTCTCGCGGCCACGGTCAAACCCGCGGCGGTCGATTACCTGTACTTCGTCAGCCGCAACGACGGCACGCACGTGTTCGCGACCACGCTCGCCGAACACAATCGCAACGTGCAGACGTGGCAGGTGGAGTACTTCAGGAAACTGCGCCGGGAGTCGGGAGCCGGGAACCGGGAGCCGAGACGCCGGTGATCAGCGCTCGTTCCATTTGAGTTTCTGCCGGAGCACCTCGAAATAGCTGCGCGCCGACGCGCGGACCAGGCGCAGCGGCTTTCCTGCCCGGGCAATGGCGACTTCGTCGCCTTCTTCCATCTCGAAACCGGTCTGGCCGTCGAGCGTCACGTAGACGTTGCCGGCGTTGGTGCTGGTGGACTTGACCCGCACTTCGCGTTCGGCCGGAATCACGATGGGCCGGTTGGTCAGGGTGTGCGGCGCGATCGGCGTGAGCACGAGCGCGTCCATGGCGGGATGAATGATCGGGCCGCCGGCGGCCAGGTTGTAGGCCGTGGACCCGGTCGGGCTGGCGACGATCAAGCCGTCGGCTTTGACCGTGGTGACGAACTGATCGCCAACCGACACGGCCAGCTCGATCATCCGCGACAGCGCTGTGCGGGTAAACACGACGTCGTTGAGGGCAAGGTGCGTGGTGGTGCTGTGGCGGCGCGTGGCCACCGCTCGCAGCATCATCCGCTCGTCGTGCGAGGCACGGCCGTCGAGCACGGCCTGGAGCGAGGTGTAGATTTCGGGCCGCGTGATCTCGGTCAGGAAGCCGAGCGAGCCGAAGTTCACCGCCAGCAGCGGGATGTCCAGCCCGGCTTCGGCAATCGCCTTGGCCAGCGCAAGCAGGGTGCCATCGCCGCCGAGCACCAGCAGCAGGTCCAGGTCGGCCGGCAGGGCGGCGCGCGCGACGACGGTGCGCGCGGCCGGCGGCAGCAGGTCGGCGGCTTCCAGCGTCCAGACCGCGTCGACGGCGTTGGCCTGCAGCCACTGTTCGATGCCGGCGAGGGTTTCGCGGGCCTCGGCGAGCCCGGGCTTGACGGCTATGCCTATGCGCATCGGAGGTGCATCAGGAATTCCTGGTTGCCATGGGCGCCCGTGATCGGCGAGTCGATCAACCCGGCGCGGCTCAATCCTACTTCAGCCGCCGCTGCCGTCACCTCGGCGATGACGCGAGCGTGCACGGCGGGATCCTTGACCAGGCCGCCGCGCCCCACGTCCTTGCGGCCGGCTTCGAACTGCGGCTTGACCAGGGCGACGATGTCGGTGCCGGGCGCGACCAGCGGCGGCAGCACAGGAAAGATGTGACGCAGCGAGATAAACGACACGTCGATGCTGACCCGCGTGATCGGCGCGCCCAGGTCGGGCAGGTCGCCGGGCTCGAGGTGGCGGGCATTGACATGCTCGATCACCGACACGCGCGGGTCGCTGCGAATCTTCCAGTGGAGCTGGCTGTGGCCGACGTCGAGGGCGATGACGCGCGCGGCGCCACGCGCCAGCCACACGTCGGTGAAGCCGCCGGTCGAGGCGCCGATGTCGAACGCCACCCGGCCGGTGGCGTCGATGCCGAAGGTGTCGAGGGCGTGCGCCAGCTTGACCCCGCCGCGGCTGACCCAGGGATGGTCGGGACCAATCACGCGCACGTCGGCGTCGGCGGCCACCATGGTGCCGGCCTTGGCGGCGCCGTGACCGTCGACATCCACCTGCCCGGCCATGATCAGTGCGCGGGCCTTCTCGCGCGATTCCACCAGGCCCCTGGCGACGAGCAGCGAATCGAGCCGGGATTTCTTTGGGGCAGGCACGGCAGGCGGGCTCACGCTCTGGCCGGTTGATAGCGAAGGGGACGGTATTCGGGCACCCACATCGCGCGCCGGACTGTTTCTTCGAGGCCGTCAAGAATAGCCGGCGCCGCGTGGCCCTCCGCCACCGCGCAGCGAATCACGGCGCACGCCACCGCATGCGAGCAGTCGCGGATGCGCGTCAGTTCGGGGTAAACCGCTCCCTGCGCCAGGTCCGGCTCCCCGACCAGCGCCGCCAGCGCCTGCGCGGCGGCCAGGAACATGGCGTCGGTGACGCGCCGGACGCCGCCCACCCAGAGACCCAGTCCCACGCCAGGAAAGATGAACGCGTTGTTGCCTTGCCCGATCCGGTAGCCGCGGCCGCGATAGGTCACCGGCTCGAAGGGGCTGCCGGTCGCGACAATGGCACGGCCGTCGGACCACTGAATGGCCTGCGCCGCCGTGCACTCGGCCTTGCTCGTGGGGTTCGACAGCGGAAACACCACCGGCCGATCGTTGACCGCCGCCATGGCACCGACCACGGCTTCGTCGAACAATCCGGCCGCGCCCGAGGTACCGACCAGGATCGTCGGACGCACATTGCTGATCGTTTCCACGAGCGTGATGCGGGCTGGGTCGTGGCACGCGAAGGCTGCCACCTCCGCGACGCTCCGCGCATACGTCGCCTTGAAATCCTCGAGACCGGGACGCGCCTGGGTGACCAGCCCCCGGCTGTCGACGGTGGAGATGCGGCCGCGCGCCTCAGCGGGCGACAGCCCATCGGCACAGAGCGCCGACACCAGGAGATCGGCAATGCCCTGCGCCGAGGCGCCGGCGCCACCGAGGGCCACTCGCTGGTCGCGCATCCGCTGGCCGGTGATGCGCAAGGCGGCGTAGACGCCGGCGACGACCACCGCTGCGGTTCCCTGGATGTCGTCGTTGAACGTGCACAACCGATCGCGAAAGCGGGCGAGCTGGGTCAGGGCGTTGGCCTTGAGGAAGTCCTCCCACTGCAGCACCGCACCGGGGTAGACGCGCATCACCGCCGCCACGAACTCGTCGATGAACGCCTGGTACTCCGCGCCGCGAATGCGCTTGTGCCGCAACCCGAGATACAGGGGATCGTCCAGCCGTTCCTGGTTGTCGGTGCCGACGTCGAGCATGATCGGCAGCGTCAGCGACGGCGGGATGCCGGCGCAGGCGGTGTAGAGCGACAGCTTGCCGGTCGGGATGCCCATGCCGCCGACCCCCTGGTCGCCGAGACCGAGGATGCGCTCGCCATCGGTGACGACGATCACCGCCGGCGGGCGCGGATGGTTGGCCAGGATCGAGTCGATGCGATCGCGCTGGTCGTACGAGATGTAGAGCCCGCGCGGCCGCCGGTAGATGTGCGAGAAGCGCTGGCATGCCTCGCCGACCACCGGCGTGTAGACGACCGGCATCATCTCGTCGATGTGGTCGTGGACCAGGCGGAAGAACAGCGTCTCGTTGCGGTCCTGCAGGCTCGCCAGGTAGATGTAGCGCCCGAGCGGCGTCTGCTTGGTGCGGTAGTTCTCGTAGACCCGGGCCAGTTGCTGGTCGATGGTACTGATGGCGGGCGGCACCAGCCCGTCCAGCCCTAGAGCGTCACGCTCCGCGGCCGTGAATGCCGTGCCCTTGTTGGTGAGGGGGTCGCGCAGGAGGTCCTCGCCGCGCTGATCGACGGCGATGTACTCCTCGCCGGTAAGCGTGTCGTGCGCGATCGACCATTGCATAATCCGGGACCGGCTTTCTAGTTCGTGCGTTTGATGATCCAGGCGGCAATGTCGTCGAGCCGCGAATCCAGCAGCCCGGCGCGGTCCAGTGCCTGGCGCGCGCGGGTGTGGCAGCCGGTGGCGAGCGCCCGCGCCTGGTCCAGTCCGAAGAAGGCGGGGTAGGTCGGCTTGCCCGCGGCCTGGTCCTTGCCGGCGGTCTTGCCCAGCGTAGCGGCCTCGCCCTCGACGTCGAGAATGTCGTCGACAATCTGGAACGCGAGACCCATCTCCCGGCCGTAGTCGTCGATCGCGGCGGCCAGGCGATCGTCGGCGCCGGCCATGACGGCGCCGGCCACGACCGAGGCGCGAATCAGCGCGCCGGTCTTGCGCATGTGCATGGCCTGCAGTCCATCAGCGTCCAGCGCCACCGCCGCCGCGCCCGGGGCCGGCGATACCGCCGCGAGATCGATCGCCTGCCCGCCGACCATGCCCGCTGAGCCGGCGGCGCCGGCCACGAGCGCGATCACGCGCAGCTTGCGGGTCATCAGGGTCGGGTGATACCCCTGCGGTTCGCGGGCCAACAGGCTGAAGGCTTCGGCCTGCAGTCCGTCGCCGGCCAGGATCGCCATGCCCTCACCGTGCACCACGTGCGAGGTCGGCCGGCCGCGCCGCAGGTCGTCGTCATCCATCGACGGCAGATCGTCGTGGATCAGCGAGTAGGTGTGGATCATTTCGAGCGCGCAGGCGGCGGGCATGGCGGCGTCGCGCGCCGCCGCCTCGGATCCGCCGATCGCCTGGGCGACGCCTTCCGCCCCGGCCAGCACCAGCAGCGGACGCAGGCGCTTGCCGCCGGCCATCAGGCTGTAGCGCATGGCATCGGCCACCACCGCCGGCGTGGCGGGTGGCGCCGGGAGGTGCCGCCCAAGTGCCGCCTCGATCTCAATGCGGCGGGCGTCGACATATTCGGCAAACGTCACGGCTCGTCGTCGCCGTCGGGCAGGCGCAGCGACGCCGGGGCCGGCTTGAGCTCGCCGCGCTCGTTCACGATCTCAATCCGCTTCTCCGCCTCCTCGAGCCGCGAGTGGCAGAACCGCGACAACTGCACGCCGCGTTCGTAGAGTTCGAGCGACTTCTCAAGGGCCAGGTCGCCCTCTTCGAGCTTCTTGACGATGGTCTCGAGTTCCGCGATGGCGGCTTCGAAGTCTTTAATCGTTGGATCCATGGGTCCTGGTGATGGTGGCGTCGAGCGAACCGCGTTCGAGGGTGATGTTTATGCCGTCGCCGGCGCGAAGCGTGGCCGCGTCTCGAATGATACGTGTACGGGCGGCGTCCCAGGTCACCGCATAACCGCGGCCGAGCACCGCGAGCGGGCTCAGGCCTTCGAGCCGGGCGGCCAGGCCGCCAAAGCGTCCTTGCGACACGGTGATGCGGCGGCGCGCCGCGGCCGCCAGTTGTGCATCGCGCGAGACCAGCCGCGTGCGGATGGCGGCCAGCCGGTGTCGCGGGTCGAACTGATCGAGCGACCGCCGCAGCAGGTCGTGGCGGCGGGCCCGCCGGGCCACGGCCTGGCCGATGCCGTGCCGCAGCGCCGAGGCGAGCTCCGAGACGTGGCGGCCGCGAAACGCCAGGCGCCCCGGAAACCCCGAGTAGCCCGGGCGGGCCTCGAGCAGGTGCAGCCGCGATTCGAGGCGGCGCAACCGGTTGCCCATGGCGGCGTCGAGCCGCTCGCCGAGGCGATCGATATGCGAGAAGAACTCATCCTTGCGCCGCACCACGAGCTCGGCCGCCGCTGACGGCGTGGCGGCTCGCAGGTCGGCGACGAAGTCGGCAATGGTCACGTCGGTCTCGTGCCCGACGCCGGCGATGACCGGCACCGGCGACGCAACGATCGCCCGCGCCACCACTTCCTCGTTGAACGCCCACAAGTCTTCGAGCGATCCGCCGCCGCGGCCGACGATGATCACGTCGACGTGCGAGACGCGCGCCACCAGCTTGATTGCGCGCGCGACTTCGCCGGCAGCGCCTTCGCCCTGCACCCGGGTGGGCGAGATCACGAGGTGCGCGTTCGGGTAGCGGCGCCGCAGCACCCGCACCATGTCGCGCAGCGCGGCGCCGTCGATCGAGGTCACCAGGCCAATGCGGCGGGGCAGCGCCGGCAGCGGCCGCTTGCGGGCCGGCTCGAACAGCCCTTCCGCCGCCAGCTTCTTCTTCAGTTGCTCGAACGCCACCTGCAGCGGCCCGAACCCCTGCGGCTCCATGTGCTCGCAAATCAGCTGGTACTCGCCCTTGACGTCGTAAACGCTGATCTTGCCGCGCGCGACGACGCGCAAGCCGTCTTCGGGCTTGAACTTCAGGTAGCGCAGCGAGCCGCGGAAGATCACGGCCTTGATTTGCGAGGTGCTGTCCTTGAGCGTGAAGTAGAGGTGTCCCGTGTTCCAGAGGCGCGCGTTCGAGATCTCGCCCTCGACCCACACGTTCTGGAACTTGTTCTCGAGCGTGTCGCGGATGGTCGCCGAGAGTTCACTGACGGTGAGGACCCGGCGGGCGGGCCCGCCTTCACTCGCCCGAGTGGCCGGCGGCGCCGGTTCGCCTGCCGAGCCCGATGTGAGCTTGGGCGAGAACTGGTAGCGAGGCTTGGCGGCCGGCCCGCCTTCGCTCCCCTGAGCCTGCGGGAGCTTCGGCCCGCCTTCGCTCCCCTGAACCTGCGGGAGCTTCGGCCCGCCTTCGCTCCCCTGAGCCTGCGGGAGCTTCGGCGAGGTCGCGGAAGGCTGGTCGGCCGCCGGCGCAGGCGGCTCGTCGTCGAAGGGCAGCTTGCTCATCGGGCGACCGCCGAAGCCTGGTCCGTGAGCGCCTGTAACTGGGCTTCCGTGAGCGCGACGCGCTCGATTGCCGTTGCCCGCCCGCTGGCCGGATCGGCGGTGATCGCCACCGCGTGCAGGCGCGGGTCGCCGGTCGCCGGCTCGAAGCGGCCGGGCAGGGCGGTGAGAAAACGCGCGAGCACCGCGGTCTTGTCCATGCCGA
>JBFWUK010000014.1:31829-100120 GCA_050247355.1 Vicinamibacterales bacterium
GCCCGCCCGCTGGCCGGATCGGCGGTGATCGCCACCGCGTGCAGGCGCGGGTCGCCGGTCGCCGGCTCGAAGCGGCCGGGCAGGGCGGTGAGAAAACGCGCGAGCACCGCGGTCTTGTCCATGCCGATGACGCCGTCGTGCGGACCGGTCATGCCGACATCGGTCAGGCAGGCCGTGCCGCCGGGGAGAATGCGCTCGTCGGCGGTCTGGACGTGGGTGTGCGTGCCGACGACCGCCGCCACCTGGCCGTCGAGATACCAACTGAGGGCGACCTTTTCAGACGTCGTCTCGGCGTGGATATCCACGAAGACCACCTGCGCGCCATCCGCCTTGACCCGGGCGATCTCGCGAGTGGCGGCGCGGAACGGATCGTCGAGCGAGGGCAGGAAGACGCGGCCCATCACGTTGACGACGCCGACGCGAACGCCAGTGCGGGTGACGGCGACAACGGAGCCGAGCCCCGGCGTGCCCTCCGGGTAGTTGGCCGGGCGGACCAGCCGCGGCTCGCCGGCGATGAACTCGAGCGTCTCGCGCTTGTCCCACACGTGGTTGCCGGTCGTGATCACGTCGACGCCGGCACCGAAAATCTCGTTGGCGTTGTCGCGGGTGATGCCGGCGCCGCCGGCCGCGTTCTCGCCGTTGGCAATCACGAGGTCCACCGCGTGGGCGGCGACCAGCGCCTTCAGGTGCCGGCGCAGCAGGTCGCGGCCCGGGCGCGCGACGATATCGCCGATGAAGAGGAGCTTCATTCGGTCGAGCTGCTGTGGCGTCCGGCTTCAGCCGGACCAAAGCCGGTGTCGATCGGAATCAGCAAGCCTTGCCCGCGGCGCTCCTCGCGGCGCGGCAAGACGATTCGCAGTTCGCCCTGGGCGAGGCGGGCGCTGGCCTGGGCCGCGTCGACCGCACCGCCGACCCGCACGGCGCGGGCAAAGCGGCCGAAGTCGCGCTCCACCAGATGGAAGCTGGCCGGCGTGTTCCTGGCCAGGACGGGCCGTTCCTTCTCGCCGACGATCAGCACGACGCCGGCCTTGATCAGGATGCGCAGCGCATCGGCTGCCACGCCTGGCAGGTCGAGCACGATCTCGACCGTGCGGTCGGTCTCGAAGACGTCGACCACGGGCATGCATTCGCCGGCCACGACGTGGCGCCGGTCGGGCCGGCGCTTGGCCAAATCCTCGAACAGGCGGTGGACGTCCTGGGCCAGATCCGCCGGGTCGAGGTCCATCGAGCTGGAGGAAAAGGCGCCCATGGGCTCGATTCTAGCGCGTCCGAAACCTTTCGGCCTCCTTTGACGTCTGATGGCTATGAGTGTTGAACACTAAGATTAAATTATTGACATGCACTCATGTTTCTGGCACACTGAATCAGTCCGGGGAGGACTACACGACATGGCAACCAAAGGCAGAGTGATCGGCATTGACCTTGGCACCACCAACTCGGTGGTCTCGGTCATGGAAAACGGGCAGCCCACCGTCATCGTCAACCAGGAGGGCGCGCGTACTACCCCGTCGGTGGTTGGCTTTGGCAAGGAGGGCGACCGCCTGATTGGTCAGGTTGCCAAGCGCCAGGCCGTCACCAACCCCGAGAACACCGTGTTCTCGGTCAAGCGATTCATGGGCCGCAAGTTCAGCGAGGTCACCGAGGAAACCAAGCGGGTTCCCTATTCGGTGTCGCAGACCGCGGCCGGCGACGCCCGCATCACGGCGCGCGGCAAGCAGTACTCGCCGCCCGAGATCTCCGCGATGATCCTGCAGAAGCTGAAGCAGGCGGCCGAGGACTACCTCGGCGAGAAGGTCACCGACGCCGTGATCACCGTGCCGGCGTACTTCAACGATTCGCAGCGCCAGGCCACCAAGGACGCCGGCCAGATCGCCGGCCTCAACGTGTTGCGGATTGTCAACGAGCCGACCGCGGCGGCGCTCGCCTATGGCCTCGACCAGAAGAAGGACGAGACCATTGCGGTGTTCGACCTGGGCGGCGGCACCTTCGACATCTCGGTGCTCGAGGTGGGCGAGGGCGTGGTCGAAGTGAAGTCGACCAACGGCGACACGCACCTGGGCGGCGATGACTTCGACCAGCTCGTGGTCGAGTGGCTGACCGCGGAGTTCAAGAAGAGCGACGGCATTGACCTGAGCAAGGACCGGATGGCGCTCCAGCGCCTGAAGGAAGCGGCCGAGAAGGCCAAGATCGAGTTGTCGTCGGTGATGGAAACCGAGATCAACCTGCCGTTCATCACGGCCGACGCCTCGGGTCCCAAGCACCTGACGATGAAGTTGACGCGGGCCAAGCTCGAGTCGCTGGTCGAAGGCCTCGTGCAGCGGACGATCGGGCCGCTCAAGCAGGCGCTCGCCGACGCCGGCCTCAAGCCGTCGGACGTGGACGAGGTCGTGCTGGTCGGCGGCTCCACCCGCATGCCGCGCGTGCAGCAGGTGGTGAAGGAGTACTTCGGCAAGGAGCCGCACAAGGGTGTGAACCCGGACGAAGTGGTCGCCATCGGCGCGGCGGTCCAGGGCGGCGTGCTGGCCGGGGAAGTCAAGGACGTGCTGTTGCTGGACGTGACGCCGCTGTCGCTGGGCATTGAAACGCTCGGCGGCGTGACGACGGTGCTGATTCCGCGCAACACCACCATCCCGACGAAGAAGAGCGAGATCTTCTCGACGGCGACCGACAACCAGGCGAGCGTGGAAGTGCACGTGCTGCAGGGCGAGCGGTCGCTGGCGCGCGACAACCGGACGCTGGGACGCTTCCACCTGACCGGCCTGCCGCCGGCCCGCCGCGGCCTGCCGCAGATTGAAGTGACCTTCGATCTCGACGCCAACGGCATTGTCAACGTGATGGCGAAGGACAAGGCGACCGGCAAGGAGCAGACCATCACCATCAGCGGCGCCAGCGGCCTGAACAAGGACGAAGTGAGCCGCATGGTGAAGGAAGCCGAGGCCAACGCGGCCGAGGATGCGCGGCAGCGCGAGGAGATCGAGGCCCGCAACAAGGCCGAGGCCGAAGCGCACCAGGCGGCGGAGGCAGCCAAGGCCGCCGAGAACGCGCCGAAGCAGGAGAACCCGGCCGGCGCCGCACAGGACGGCGAGGTCGTCGACGCAGAGTTCGCGGAAACGCGGTAACTGTAGACGGAGGGCCTAGGGGCTTAAGGGCTTAAGGGCTTAGGGGCTTAGGGGCTTAAGGGGAACTTAAAACCCCAGGCCCCAAGCCCCCAAGCCCCCAAGACCCTAAGCCCCTAAGCCCCTAAGACCACAAGGAGTGCATATGTCCATCGTTCGATTCGATCCGTTTGCTGACCTGCTGACCAACGGCCGCTGGGTGCCGGCGGTTGACATCTTCGAGAACGGCCAGCAGGAACTGGTGCTGAAGGCGGAGTTGCCCGACATGAAGCGCGAAGACATCGCGGTCGTGTTCGAGAACAACACCCTGACGCTCAAGGGCGAGCGCAAGTTCGCCGCCGACGTGAAGCAGGAGCAGTTCCACCGCGTCGAGCGCGCCTACGGCACGTTCAGCCGCTCGTTCTCGCTGCCGTCGAGCGTCGACGCCAGCCGGATCGCGGCCGAATACAAGAACGGCGTGCTGACCGTGAGGCTGCCGTTCCGCGAAGAGACCCGCCCCCGCACGATCAACGTCGAAGTGGCGGCCTAACGGCGGCCGACCCTGACGGGAGGCACTCGGGTCGGGAGGGAGCCAATGGTCGGGACGGCACTTCCTGTCGGGATCGGCGTTTCTCGACCAGGAGAGCCCTCCCGACAAGGAGTGCCCTCCCGACCCGCCTTCGCGCTGTCGCGCTCCGGCGCGGCAAGCAAGAGTTGCCCTCCCGGCACCATCCACAGTAAGCTGTGAGGCTATGTCAGAGAACGAAATCCCGCAGGAAACCGAGCTTCCCGCCGACGAAGAGCCGATTGTTCACCCGAAGGCGGCGCCGATCGAGAGCCGCTTCCTCTACGTCGACGTGTCGGCCCTGCGCGCCAAGCAGCTGCGCCGCGGCGCCCGGGTCCGCCTCGATCCCGAGACGCTGGACCTGCTGCCCGCGTCGAAGCTGATCAAGCCGGAACGGGTGGCCATGGAAGAGGTTAAGCAGAACCTCGTCCAGTGGGATCTCCCGGATTTCAAGGTCGTCGTCGACCTGCGCTAGCCGGCACGGGCGGCACTGAAGTGCCGCCCTTCTGGCATCCTGCCTGACGCGCCGGAACTGCCGGCGCCCCTGCCTCGTCTGTTTAATTGAGATGATCGAAATGATTGCGTTTGCCGGGCTGGCGGCCGCGGGCCTCGCGGTGGCGTTCGTCTTCGGCCTCATCTTCCTGGTCCTCAAGCTGGTGTTATGGGCGGTGTTCCTGCCGCTCCGCCTGCTGTTCAAGCTGTTGTGGATCCCGTTCGGCCTGGTCACCGGGGCCATCGGCCTGGCCGCCGGCGCGGCGCTGCTGCCCATCCTGCTGGTCGTCGGCGGCGTGGTCGCCGTCATCGGCCTCGTCGCCGCCGTCGTGGCCGTGCTGATCCCGGCCATCCCATTCGTGCTGCTCGGCCTGGTGATCTGGGCGTTCATGCGCCGCCAGCCTGCGGTGGCTTCCTGAATTGCCGATCGTCGATTTAAGGATTTGGCGACTGTTGCGTAATTGACAATTTCGACAATGGGCGAATCCAATCAGTGATTGCCGACTGACGAATCCCCCGAATCCCCCGAATCCCCCAATCCCCCAATCGTCCTTCGATTCACCAAATCCCCCAATCACCTATTCACGCAACAGTCGCTAAATTGTCGATCGGTCATTCGGCAATGCTCCTATCGTATGATCCGGCGACCGATGGAAACCCCGCTCACACCCCTCGACTTCATGCGCCGGGCGCGGCGGTTGTACGCCAGCCGTGAAGGCGTAGTCGATGGCGCCCAGCGCTGGACCTACGGCGAGTTCTTCGATCGCTGCGATCGCTGGTCGTCGGCGTTGCAGCGGCTGGGAGTGAAGCCGGGCGACCGGGTCGCCTACATCGCGCCGAATACCCACGCCCAGCTCGAGTCGTTCTACGCGATTCCGCAACTGGGCGCCGTCCTGGTGCCGATCAACTTCCGCCTGGTCGCCGACGATTTCCGTTACATGATCCAGCACAGCGGCGCCACCGTCGTCTGCGCGTCGGCTGACTACCTGCAGGCGATTGATTCGATTCGCGCCGACCTCAAATTGGTCAGGCACTTCGTGGCGCTCGATGCCGTCCATCCCAGCTGGCTCAGTTACGAGGGGCTGCTGGCGGAGAGCGAGGCCGCGTTCACGCGGCCGTCGATCGGCGAGAACGACCTGCTCACCATCAACTACACCAGCGGCACCACCTCGC
Organism: Vicinamibacterales bacterium; assembly: GCA_050247355.1. GTDB lineage: Bacteria > Acidobacteriota > Vicinamibacteria > Vicinamibacterales > UBA2999 > 12-FULL-67-14b. The sequence goes on from JBFWUK010000014.1 coordinate 37,155, forward strand.
GGCCCAAGGGCGTGATGATCACGCATCGCAACGCCTGGGTGAATTGCGTCGGCATGCTGGCACATACGCCGATGACGCCGGCCGACACCTACTTGTGGACGCTGCCGATGTTCCACGCCAACGGCTGGACGTTCACGTGGACGGTGACGGCCGCCGGCGCCCGCCACGTGTGCCTGCCGAAGTTCGATGGCCCCACGGTGTTCCGCATCGCCCGGCAGGAGCAGGTCACGCGGCTGTGCGCGGCCCCGACCGTGCTCATCATGCTGGCCAACGCGCCGGCCGACGTGAAGCACGGCGCACCGCGCGGTGTCGGCGTCATGACCGCCGGGGCGCCGCCGGCCGCGGTCACGATTCAGCGGATCGAGGACGAACTGGGGTGGGTCGTCACCCAGATCTACGGCCTGACCGAGACCGCGCCGGCGATCAGCATTTGCGAACCGTTGCCCGAGCACGCCGCGCTCGGCCACGATGACCGCGCCCGCATCAAGGCGCGGCAGGGGGTCGAGCTGATCACCTCCGGCGAACTGCGGGTGGTTGACGACAAGGGCAACGAGGTGCCGGCCGATGGCAAGTCGCCCGGAGAGATTGTCGCCCGCGGCAACGTGATCATGGCCGGGTACTACAAGGATCCCGAGGCCACCGATCAGTGCATGGCCGGCGGCTGGTTCCACACCGGCGACGCCGCGGTCGTGCATCCCGACGGCTACGTCCAGATCACCGATCGCCTGAAGGACGTGATCATCAGCGGCGGCGAGAACATCTCATCGGTCGAAGTCGAAGCCATGCTGCTGCGCCACGAGGCCATCCAGGAAGTGGCGGTCGTCGGGCTGCCGAGCGAAAAGTGGGGCGAGTCGCCCCACGCCTTCGTGGTGTTCAAGGGCGGGCAGTCGGCGTCGCCAGAAACGCTGCGGGAGTTCTGCCGCGCGCACCTGGCCCATTTCAAGGTGCCGCACGGCTTCACGCCGATCGCGGAGCTGCCGAAGACGGCGACCGGGAAGATTCAGAAATTCGTGCTGCGCCAAGGGCGACCGAATATCACCGCCCAATAGCGTGCCGGCCGTTGCCTTGGCGGCGTGGAAGCTTAGGCGAAGGCGGGCTGCTCGGCATGGAACGACGTGTCGCGCTGGTACGCATCCGCGGCGCGCAGGAGCGTCGCTTCATCGAACATCCGGCCGGTCAGTTGCAGGCCGATGGGCAGGCGATCCGGTGAGAACCCGCACGGCACGCTGATCGCCGGCAGGCCCGTCAGATTCGCGCTCACCGTGAAGATGTCGTTGAGATACATCTGGATCGGATCGCTGGTCTTCTCACCCAGCTTGAAAGCCGGCGTCGGCGTGGTCGGCGTGGCCACGACGTCCACGCCGGCGAAGACCTGTTCGAAGTCCCGCCGCAGCAGGGTCCGCACCTGCTGCGCCTTGAGGTAGTAGGCGTCGTAGTAGCCGGCGCTCAGCACGTAGGTGCCGAGCATGATGCGCCGCTTCACCTCGGCGCCGAATCCTTCGTCGCGCGACCGCTCGTACATGGTCAACAGCGTGTCGTCTTTCTCGATCTTCGTCCGGTGGCCGTAGCGCACGCCGTCGTAGCGCGCGAGGTTGGACGAAGCTTCGGCCGTCGCGATCAGGTAGTAGACCGGAATGCCGTAACCGGCGTGCGGCAAGCCGATGTCAACGAGCGTGGCGCCGCGTGCGGCCAGCGTCTGCATGGCCGCCTCGAAGGCCGCCAGCACCGGGGCGTCCACGCCCTCGCCGAGAAACGCCCTCGGCACGCCGATGCGCAGGCCCCTGACGTCGCCGGTGAGCGCCGGCAGCAGGTCCGGCATGGCTTCGGCCGATGATGTGGCATCGCAGCCATCGTGACCGCCGATGGCCTGGAACGCGAGCGCCGCGTCGGCCACCGTGTGGGCGAAGGGCCCGATCTGATCGAGAGACGAGGCAAACGCCATGAGGCCGTAACGCGACACGCGGCCGTAGCTGGGCTTCAGGCCGACCACGCCGCACAAGGCAGCGGGCTGGCGAATCGACCCGCCGGTGTCGGAACCAAGCGCGAGCGGCACCATACGGCTGGCCACCGCCGCGGCCGATCCGCCGCTGGATCCGCCGGGGGTACGGCTGACGTCCCAGGGATTGCGGGTCGGTCCGAGCGCCGAATTCTCGGTCGACGAACCCATGGCGAACTCGTCGAGGTTGGTCTTGCCGACCATGATCGCGCCGGCGGCCTCGAGCCGGGCCACGACGGTTGCGTTGTACGGAGGCACGTAGCCGCGCAGGATCCGGGACGAGGCGGTCGTCGGCACGCCGAGCGTGCACATGTTGTCCTTCAGCGCGACCGGCACGCCGTGCAGCGGCCCAAGCGGCGCGCCCGACTGCTGCCGCGCGTCGAGCGCCCGCGCCCGTTCGAGCGCGAGTTCCGCGGTCACGGTGTTGAACGCGCTCAGCGCCGGTTCGAGGGCCTTGATGCGTTCGAGGTGCGCTTCGCAGGTGGCCAGCGCGGTGGTCTCGCCGCCGGCGATCTGTTTGGCCAGTTCGCGGGCACTCATGCCATGACCCGCGGCACCTTGAAGAGGCCGGCCTCGCGGGCGGCGTCGGGTGCGTTGGCCAGCAGGTCGTCCCGGGTCAGCGACGGCGCTGGCTCGTCGTCGCGATCGACGGGGCGGTTCAGCACATGCGAGGTTGGCGGCACGCCGGTGGTGTCGAGCGCGTTGATCTGCTCGACGTAGGTGAGAATGCCGCCCAACTGCCGGGTGAACAGGTCGAGCTCGTCGCCGGTCAGCTCGAGGCGGGCCAGTTCCGCGATTCGCTTGACGTCGTCTTGAGTAAGGGTGGACACGGTCCGGACAATTCTATCGCAGCGGGATGAGGTCGCCTTCGTCGAGCAGCCAGCAGTCGCCTGAAAAGCCGCTGGCCGCCACCTGTGCGCGCAGCGCGGGCAGGGCCGTAGCGCGGTCGTAGCGAATCGACAGGTGATACAGAACCAGGGTCTTCACGTCAGCCGCCCGTCCGACGGCGAGCGCTTCTTCGGTGGTGGCGTGAATGGGATAGCGGCGATCGTCCTCGTCCAGGAAGGTGGCGTCGTGGACCAGCAGGTCGGCGCCGGCGGCGAGAGCGGGATCGATCGGCATGGCGTCGCCGGAATGCGCGAACAGCACTTGCGTCACCTCGCCCAGCAGCTCGTCGCGGCGTCCCTGGCGGGCGGCGGCCTCCACGTCGGCCTGGCTCATGGCGGCGAACTCCGGCTTGAGCCGCCGCCTGGTTTCGACCACCCGGTACCCGAGCGCGGGCTCGTCGGGGACATGCCGAACGGCGAAGGCCTCGAGGGTGCGGCCCTTGCCGAGCGGGATTGTGGTTCCCGGCACCGCAGCCGTCCAGGTCAGCGGAAAGACGACGTCGGCAAAGGCTGTCCCCAGCAGATCACGCACCGCCTTAACTCCACGGGAGTGTTCGGGGTACACGATGGTCAGGGGCTTCTCGGTGGCGCCCTTGCCGAACCGCCGGGCGGCGACCAGTCCAGGCAGCCCGAGCACATGGTCGGAGTGGCCGTGGGAGATGGCGAGCACGGACGGCGAGAAGATGCTGGCGCCCATGGCCAGTTGCAGGCCCTCGCCGGCATCGACCAGGAGTTGTAGGGGGCGGTGCCAGAACCAGTTGGCGTACATCCCCCGGCTGAAACCCCTGACGTCGTCGCGCATCTGACCCATTGTGACCCGACCAGCGATTGCCAGCATCCCTGACTTGGGCGTATAGTAGGGGTTCGCTTTTCTTACGTCTCAAGGGCTTCCAGCATGCATTCCACATCCAATTCAGTCCACCCGGTCGCTCGTCCAGCTCGAGCATTCGCCTTTTGTTCGTTGCTGATGGCTGCTGCCGTTGCGGCCGCCTGTGGCGGCGGCGAGCCGGCGGCGCCGGCCGGTCCGCCCGGCGGCGGCATGCCGCCGATGCCGGTCGAAGCCATCACCCTGGCCAACAAGCCGGTGGAACAAGTAAGCGAGTTCGTCGCCTCGCTCAAATCTCGGCGATCGAGCACGATTCAGCCGCAGGCCGAAGGACACCTGACCCGCATCGCGGTGCGGTCGGGTCAGCGTGTCTCCCAAGGCGCAGTGCTGTTTGAAATCGACTCGGCGCCCGAACAGGCGGCCCTGGCGTCGCTGCAATCCATGCGGCCCATGCGCGAGGCCGAGCTGGCGTTTGCCCAGCAGCAGGTGGCGCGCAACAAGGCGCTGCTCGAGGCGGGCGCGGTCAGCCAGCGCGAGGTCGAGCAGTTCGAGACCACCGTCCGCACGACCGAGGCGCAGATCAAGGCGCTCGACGAGCAGATCAAGCAGCAGCGCAGCATGCTGAGCTACTACCGCGTCACCGCGCCCACTGCCGGCGTGGTGGGCGACATCCAGGTCGTGGTCGGCGACCGTGTCACCAAGAGCACGGTGTTGACGACCATCGACGAGAACGACGTGCTCGAGGTGTACATCAACGTGCCCGTGGGGCAGGCGCCGATGCTGAAAGTGGGGCTGCCGGTGCGCCTGGTTGACGATCGCGGCCAGTTGATTGCCACCAACGCCGTCAATTTCGTATCGCCCAACGTTGATACGGCCACCCAAACGGTGCTGGCGAAAGCGCCGCTCGTCGAGGGCCGCGGCCAGTTCCGGGCCGACCAGTTCGTGCGCGCGCGCATTGTCTGGTCGCAGGAGCCCGGCCTGACCATTCCGGTGACGGCGGTCACCCGCATCAACGGCCAGTTCTTCGCCTTCGTGGCGGAGAAGGGGGAGGCCGGCCTGGTGGCCAAGCAGAAGCCGGTCGATCTTGGTGAGATCATCGGCAACGACTACGTGGTCCGCAGCGGCCTCGCCGCCGGCGAACAGCTGATCGTGTCGGGCCTGCAGAAGATTGGCGACGGCGCGCCCGTGCAGGTGGGGCCGCCGGCGGCGCCGGCCGAGAAGAAGGCCTCCTAGTCATGCTTGCCGACGTCTTCATTCGCCGGCCCGTCCTCTCGACGGTCTGCTCGCTGCTGATCATTCTCGCGGGAGCGGTGTCGATTCCGACGCTGCCGATTGCCCGCTATCCGGAGCTGGCGCCGCCCGCCGTCACGGTGACCGCCTTCTATACCGGCGCCAACGCGCAGACGGTCGAGAGCGCCGTGACCACGCCGCTTGAACAGGCCATCAACGGCGTCGAGGGGATGACCTACATCACCTCGTCCAGCACCAACAGCGGCTTCAGCACGATCACGGTGACCTTCGACATCGACCGCGATCAGGATCTGGCCGCGGTTGACGTGCAGAACCGCGTGAACTCGGCGCTGGGTCGCATGCCGGCCGAGGTGCGCACCAACGGCATCACCGTGACCAAGGTCACGGCCGGCTTCATGGGCGGCATCGGGTTCTTCTCGCAGGACAACCGCTATACCAGCCAGTTCATCAGCAACTACATCGACCTCTACTTGCGCGATGCCATCAAGCGCGTCCGCGGCGTCGGCGACGTGATCGTGTTCGGCGAGCGCAAGTTCGCCATGCGGCTGTGGCTCGATCCCACCAAGCTGGCCAGCCGCAACCTGACCGGCGGCGACGTGGTCAGCGCGCTGCGCGAGCAGAACGTGCAGGTGGCCGCCGGCGCGCTGGGCGACGCGCCGGCCGGTCCCGAGCAGATGTTCACCCTGAGCGTGCGCGCCATGGGGCGGCTCTCGGAGGTGGCGCAGTTCGAAGACGTGGTCGTCAAGGCCGGGCCTGATGGCGCGCTGGTGCGGGTCCGGGATGTCGGACGTGTCGAGCTGGGCGCGGAAACCTACTCGTCGAACCTTCGCTTCCTCGGCCTCGAGGCGCAGGGCGTGGGCATCACGCTGCTGCCGTCGGCCAACGCCATCGAGGTGTTCGAGGGCGTGACCGCGGAGCTGACCCGGCTCGAGCAGAACTTCCCGCCAGGGCTCGAGTGGCGGGTGGCGTTCGACAACGTGGTCGTGGTGCGCGAATCGATCATCGAGGTGCTGTGGACGCTGGGCGAGGCCATCGGCCTGGTCATCCTGGTGATGTTCCTGTTCCTCCAGAACTGGCGCAGCACGATCATCCCGGCCATCACCATTCCGGTGTCGCTGATCGGCACCTTTGCGTTCATCAAGCTGTTCGGCTTCTCGATCAACACGCTGACGCTGTTCGGCATCGTGCTCGCCACCGGCATCGTCGTTGACGATGCGATCGTGGTGATTGAGAACATCGAGCGCCACATGCGCGAGTTCAAGAAGTCGGCGCGGCGCGCGTCGATCGACGCCATGCGCGAGGTGTTCGGCGCCGTGGTCGTGATCGGCATCGTGCTGGTGGCGGTGTTCGTGCCGGTGGCGTTCTTCCCCGGCGTGACGGGCCGCCTGTATCAGCAGTTCTCGCTGACCATCGCCTTTGCCGTCGTGCTGTCGGTGTTCAACGCGGTGACCCTGACGCCGGCCCTGTCGGCGCTGTTGCTCGACAAGGAGAGCCACGCGCACGGCGCCTTCTTCACCATGTTCAACCGCATGGTCGACGCCGGCACCAACTTCTATGTCAGGGCGGTGCGCCAGTCGCTGCGGTTGCGCTACGCCATGATCGTGCTGTTCGCCGGAGGCCTGTGGGCTACCTGGGTGCTGTTCGGCCTGGTGCCCTCGTCGTTCGTGCCGGCCGAGGACGAAGGCTACTTCATGGCGATTGTGCAGGCACCGGCCGGGGCGTCGCTGGAGTACACCACCAACATCGCGAAAGAAGCCGAGAAGATTGTCTATGCCGATCCCGACGTGGCCGCGGCCTTTGCGGTCATGGGGTTCAGCTTCTCCGGCGCGGCGCCGAACAACGGGATGATTTTCATCCGGTTGAAGGACTACGCGGAGCGGACGCGCGCCGACCAGTCGCTCGATGCCGTGATCAACCGGCTGCGCGGCCAGCTGTTCGGCATTCCGGGCGCCATCGTCGTCGCGTTCCCGCCGCCGGCGATCCAGGGGCTGTCCACCTTCGGCGGGTTCCAGTTCGAGGTGCTTGACCAGACCGGGTCGAACGACATCGGCGGCCTGGCCAATGCCACGTTCGGGCTGATCGGTGCCGGCAACCAGAGCGGCCGCGTGCAGGGGCTGTTCAGCAGCTTCCGCGCCGACGACCCGCAACTGGTGGTCGACATCGATCGCGACCGCGCGCGCAGCCTGGGGCTGCCGCTGCGCGAGGTCACCGACGCGCTGCAGGTCTTCCTGGGTTCGCAGTACGTCAACGACTTCGACTTCAACAACCGCGCCTACCGCGTCTATGCGCAGGCCGACCAGCGCTTCCGGGCCGGCCCGACCGACCTGAAGCAGCTCTATGCGCGTGCCGCCAACGGCGACATGGTGTCGCTCGACAGCGTGGTGCAGCTGCGCGAGACCACGGCGCCGCAGGTCATCAGCCACTTCAACCTGTTCCGCTCGGCCGAAATTACCGGCAACCCGATGCCCGGGCAGAGTTCGGGCGAGGCGCTGCAGGCCATGGAGGAACTGGCGGCGTCGCTGCCCGCCGGGTTCGACTTTGCCTGGGCGGGGCAGTCGCTCGAGGAAATCAAGTCCGGCACGCAGGCCGCGTATATCTTCGGCTTGAGTGTCGTGCTGGTCTACCTGGTGCTGGCCGCCCAGTACGAATCGTTCGTGCTGCCGTTCATCATCCTGCTCGGCGTGCCGCTGGCGGTGTTCGGCGCGCTGAGCGCGCAGCTGATCCGCGGGTTCAGCAACGACGTGTTCTGCCAGGTCGGCCTGGTGCTGCTGATCGGCCTGGCGGCGAAGAACTCGATCCTGATTGTCGAGTTCGCCGAGCAGCTGCGCGAGCGCGGCCTGTCGATTGTCGATGCCGCGGTCGAGTCGGCACGCATTCGCCTGCGGCCGATTCTGATGACGTCGCTGGCGTTCATCCTCGGCGTGTTGCCGCTGGCGCTGGCCAGCGGCGCCGGCGCCGGGGCGCGCAACTCGGTTGGCACGGCGGTGGCCGGCGGCATGGTGGCGTCGACCTTCCTGTCGGTGATCTTCATCCCGGTGCTCTATGTCGTGATCCGGACCCTGGTGCCCGGCCGTGGCCGTCATTCGCACGACGATGTTGACGAGGTGGGCGGGGCTGGTCCGGCGGGGGCTGGTGGGGTCGTCGCCGGTGCGGTTGTCCTCTTCGCGCTCACGTTCGCGACGCCGGCATTTGCCCAGGCGCCGGCGGCGGTTGTGGAAGCCGTGACCTTTGACGAGGCGATTGCCCGCGCGGTGGAGAAGAACCCGACCGTGGCCATTGCCTCGGCAAACATCCTGCGGTCCGAGGCCATCCTGCAACAGGCGCGCGCGGCGGTGATGCCGCGAATCGGCGGATCGGTCACCAACACCACCCTTGATAGCGGGCGGTCGTTCGGTGAGGAAACCGTCCAGCCGCGCAACCAGTCGGTGTTTGCGCTGAACGCCACCTCGCCGCTGCTGGCGGCGGCGCAGTGGGCGGCGCGGGCGCAGGCCATGGACCAGGTTGAGATTGCGCGGCTGGCGACCACCGACACGCGCCGGCAGATTGCGGTCGCCGCGGCGTCGGCCTACCTTGCGGTGGTGGCGCAGAAGCGGCAGGTCGAGGTCAGCCTTTCGGCCATCGAAACCGCGCGCGGCCAGTTGGACTACAACGCGCGGCGCCGCGAAGGCGGCGTCGGCAGCCGGCTGAACGAACTGCGCTCGGCCCAGGTGCTGGCCACCAACGAAGCGCTGCTCGAGAGCGCGCGTCTCAACGTGCGGCGTGCGCAAGAAGCACTCGGCGTGCTGCTGGCGGCCAACGGTCCCGTCGATGTGAACGGAGAGCCGTCGTTCGAGGTGCCGGCTGAGGGCGCGGAGACGGAATGGATGCCGGCACGGACCGACGTGCAACTGTTTACCGCGCGGCGCGAGGCAGGCGATCGGGTGGTGCGTGACAGCTCGAAAGACTGGTGGCCGTCGGCCAGCGTGACGTTCGGGCCGCAGGTCCTGACACCGGCCGGATTGTTCCAGCCGTCACGTACCTGGAGCCTGAACTTCCAGGTGTCGCAGCCGATCTTCGACTTCGGCGCCCGCCGCGCCGTCAAGCGGCAGCGGGAAGCCGATCTGCAGTCGTCGATGTTCGCCCTGGAGCAGGTGCAGATTCAGGCGCGCTCCGAAGTGCGGATTGCGCGGGCAGCAGTCGAGGCGCAAGACCGCGCGCTGGCGCGGGCGCGCGAGGCGGCGCAGCACGCCAACGAGGTGCTGAAGATCACCATCATCGCCTTCGATGCCGGGTCGACGACCAACATCGAGGTGATCGATGCGCAGCGATCGGTGCGCGATCTGGAGACGGCCGTGGCCCAGGCAGAAGACGCCCGGCGCCAGGCCCGGTTGGAGCTGCTGGTCGCGCTTGGGAGGTTTCCGAAGTAGCTGGGGCTTGGGGCTTGGGTTATCCCCAAGCCAACAGCCTTACTGGACCGCGAGCAGTTCGATATCGAATACGAGCGTAGCATTGCCGGGAATGTTCGGCGGCGAGCCGGCAGTCCCGTAGCCCAGGCTTGGTGGAATGATCACGCGGCGAATGCCGCCGACCCGCATCCCGATCACGCCCTGACTGAATCCTTGGATGACACCGAACCCAACGGTGAATGGGAACGTCCCGGCGTCGAATTGCGTCCCCTTGTTCTCGACCGCAGTCGCGCTGTACAGGTAGCCCGCGTAGTTTACCGTGACGTTGCGGCCGGTGTTCGCCTCGGCACCTGTACCGATCCGGATATCAACCGTCGAGAAGGGGACGTTGGCGCTCGGCGCCGTGGGGGTGTCGGCATCGCCGCCGCACGCCGCGACCGTCATGGCCAGCAGCGTCGTTACAATCAGTAGTCGCATCTCGTTATCTTACCCGCCCGCCCGACCCTCACCCGCCCTACCCGCGCCATTGAAGCCATCTGTTTCGCTTGCGACACCCATTCCGAATGCAAACGTCTCTGAATCCAACTACTTGCCGCAGCATGTAACAGTTTGTCATTGACAGTTTTTGTCGCTGGGTTTAGCCTCCCATTCGCATCGCCAGCGCGTTGCATCTCGCGATTGCATGGGCGCCGGTTTGGCGACCGGCCGCCCTATTTGTTTCGTTTCGGGTAATTGGTTGTGTCCGGTGTGTGCTCCCAAAGCACATGACCGGGTTTCGATTGTTGCACTGGAGGGGAAACAGACATGGCGCGACGAATGGCAATACGGTCGATGTGTGCGTTGGCGGGGGCGCTGCTCCTGTCGACCGCCGCACACGCCCAGAGCGCGATCACGGGTGTGGTCAAGGACACGACCGGCGCGGCAATGCCCGGCGTGACGGTGGAAGCGTCGAGCGACGTCCTGATTGAAAAGGTCAAGACGGCGATCAGCGACGGCAACGGCAGTTACCGGATCGCCGACCTGCGGCCCGGCACCTACAACGTCAGCTTCACCCTGCCCGGCTTCAAGACGTTTCGGCGCGACGGCCTGCAACTGGCGGCCGAGTTCACCGCCACCATCAACGCCGACCTCGAAGTCGGCTCCCTCGAAGAGACCATCACCGTCACCGGCTCGTCGCCGGTGGTGGACGTGACGACCGCGGCCAAGACGACGGTGCTCGACCGCGAAGCGGTCGATGCCATTCCGACCGGCCGCAGCATTCAGGGCATGGCGCAGCTGGTGGTCGGCGTGAACCTGAACCTGCCCGACACCGGCGGCGCGCGCGCCATGCAGCAGACCTACATGTCGACGCACGGCATGACGACCGCCAACACCACGGTGCTGGTGGATGGCCAGATGACCAACGGCCTGCAGGGCGACGGCGCCATCCAGAGCTACTACAACGACGCCATGAACTCGGAGGTCAGCTACCAGACCAGCGCGATCGGCGCCGAGACCTCATCGGGCGGCGTGCGCCTGAACATGATTCCGCGCGAGGGCGGCAATCGCTGGAGCGGCGATGCCAAGGCCGTCAACCGGCCCGGCTCGTGGCAGTCGAGCAACCTGACCGATCGGCACCGGGACCGGGGCCTGACTGCCGGCAACGCCATCGACCGCATCGTCGACTACACCTTCGCGCTTGGCGGCCCGATCAAGAAGGACAAGCTGTGGGTCTTCGGCACGACGCGCTACTTCTCGGTGAACAACTTCATTGCCAACACCTTCATGGATGACGGCAGCCAGGGCATCGACGACCAGTTCATCCTGAACGGCATGGCGCGGCTGACCTGGCAGGCGACGCCGCGCAACAAGTTCTCGGGCTACTTCGACGAAATCCACAAGTACCGCGGCCACGACATGCAGGCCAACTACGATCCGGAAACGGCGGCCACGGTGTGGAACTCGCCGGCCTACCACACCACCGCGATCAAGTGGACGTCGCCGATCTCCAGCTCGTTGTTCCTCGAAGCCGGCTTCTCGAACAACACCGAGTACTACACCAACGAGTACCGCGAGGGCATCGAGAAGCCGCGTGGCACCGCCGAGTGGTTCGCCAATGCCGCGAAGAACGAAGTTGACCTCGGCGGCTACACGCAGGCCGGGCCGATCAACACCACCGAGAGCCCGGTCGCGTTTTATTGGAACGTCGCCGCCACCTACGTCAAGGGCAGCCACACCATCAAGGTCGGCGCCAACAACCGGCAGGGCACGTTCAAGCACACCCGCGAGGCCAATGCCGACCTGATCCAGCAGTACCGCAGCAGCCGCACGGGCGTGCGCTGGTCGGTGCCCGACAGCGTGGTGATTCGTAACACGCCGCTGGCTTACGCCGAGCGGCTGAACCGCGACCTCGGCATCTACATCCAGGATTCGATCCGGCTGAACCGGCTGACCGCCAACGTCGGCCTGCGCTGGGAGACACTGAACGCCAAGGTGCTGGCCGGCAAGTCCGGCGCCGGCCGCTTCGTCCCCGAGCGCACCTTCGACGAGATCGTCGACGTGCCGGCGTGGAGCGACTTCGCGCCACGCATGTCGCTGGTCTACGACCTGATGGGTGACGGACGGACGGCGATCAAGTACTCGCTGAACCGCTACAACCTGTCGCGCACCACCGGCATTGCCGCGGCCTACAACCCGCTGGTGGCGGTCACGGCGACGTTGCCGTGGCGCGACGTCAACGGCAACGATATCGCCGAAGGCGAGCGCGGCTGCACCGGCTACCCGCGCGTCGGCTGCGAGATCTCGTTCACCGGCCTGTCGTCGAACTTCGGCGTTCGCGCCCTCAACGAGTACGGTGAGTATCCGCGCACCTGGAACCTCGAGCAGGGTGTCGAGGTGCAGCACGAGCTGTTCAACGGGATGTCGGTCAGCGGCTCGTGGTGGAAGGGCGACTTCCGCAACCTGACCACCACCGTCAACCGCGCCTGGACGGCGGCCGACTACACGCCGTTCACGTTCTACAACCCGGTCACCGGCGCGCCGTTCGAGGTCTATGCCCGCAGCACGGCGGCCTCGGCCCGGCCGACCAGCAACCTCGACACCTACGATCCGGAACGCAAGCAGGCCTACGAGGCGTTCGACGTGCAGGGGCGGTGGCGCATTCCCGGCGGCGGCCAGATCTTCGGCGGCGTCTCGTACGAGCGCGAACGCCAGAAGCTGTGCACCGCGCCGGACGATCCCAACTACGTGACGACGACGGCGGGCGTGTTTGCCGGCCAGGCGCTGTGCGATGACTTCGTCAACGACATCCCGTATCGGGCGAGCTTCAAGCTGTCGGGGACCCGGGAAATCGGCTTCGGCATCAACTTCAGCGTCGCGTTCCAGAGCAACGCCAGCCCGACCAGCTCGCGGTTGATGACGGTCACGCGCGGCGTGACGCGCTACCCGGCCAGCTGCCCCTCGCCCTGCCCGGCCGGCCAGGTCATCATGCCGACCGGCGTCTTCGGCCAGGCGTCGATGACCTACCTGCTCGAGCCGTCGCGTGCCACCTCGGTGGAGCGCATCACCCAGCTCGACTTCAAGGTGTCGCGTACGTTCCGGATCAGCCGCTTCACCATTCTGCCGACGTTCGAAGTGTTCAACGTGAACAACTCGGATGCGATCATCAGCTACATCACGACCAACGTGCTGTCGACCGCGCACCTGGCGCCCAACAGCATCATGCAGGGCCGGATGTACGGCATGGGTATCGTCACGAGATGGTGAAGAAGGACTAGGGGGTAGCGCTCAAACAGAAGGGGCGGCCAACGTGGCCGCCCCTTTTGTCTTGGCGCATCCTTATCGTTGCGCCAGGGCGGCGCGGGCGCGGTCGCGGTTGGCGCGGGCATCCGCGAAATCGGGACGGGCCGACAACGCCCGTTCGAACCAGCCCAGCGCGTCGGCCAGCCGCCCTTGAGACGCCAGGGCAATCCCCAGGTTGTTCATGGCTTCCGCCGACGCCGGGTCGAGCTTCAGCGCGGCTTCGAACTGGCCGGCCGCCTCGCGAAACTGCTGCAGTTCGAGCAGCAGGCTGCCGAGGTCGTAGCGGGCGCCGGCGTCGGCGCCATCGAGCGCCACGGCCTGCGACAGGTGATCGAGCGCGCCCCGGCCATCGCCGGCGTTGGCCAGGGCGTTCCCCAGGTTGCGGTGCGAGCGCGAGGCACGCGGCGACAGTCGTAGCGCCTCGCGAAACTCGGCGATGGCGCCGTTGGCATCGCCGCTGGCTTCGAGGGCGATGGCCAGGTTGGTGTGCGTCTCCACCGAATCCGGTTCGCGCTTCAGCGCCTCTCGGAATTGTTCAATTGCCGTGAGCGGCTGGCCCTTGGCCATCTCCGCGTTCGCGAGGTTGAAGCGCGCGTCGGGGAAATCGGGCTGCAGCGACAGGGCGCGCCGGTACTGGGCGATGGCCTCATCCAGCTTGCCTTGCGCTCGCAGCGCCGTGCCCAGGTTGTTATAGGCAGGCGCGTAGGTGTCGCGGTGGGCCAGCGCCCGCTGGTAGTGCGCGACGGCCTCGTCGTAGCGGCCCTGGGCCTGCAGCGCGGCGGCCAGGTTGGTCTCGGTGATGGCGCGCATCAGGCTGGTCGAGAGCAGCGGCCAGTTCGCGAAGACGGCGACCGCGACAACGGCCGCCATCACTGCCGCCGGCCGCCAACTGCGCCAGTCGAAGGGTATCGCCAGGCCGGCGGCGGCGTAGAGCATCAGAAACGGCACGAGCGGATAGCGATAGCGCGCGAACACGTAGAACATCACCACGCTGGCGGCGTAGGCCAGGGCGAGCGCGTGCAGCACCCACAATCGCCGCCGCTGGTGCCAGGTTGCGATGAGGCCAAACGCGGCCAGCGGCACGAGCACGCCAAAGTGGCCGGCAACGCCGCCCAGCCGCAGCGGCAGCGACCACTCCGCGTAACTCTCCTGGCTCTCGGTATCAAGCATCTCCGCGGAGTTGAATAACAAGGCGATCTTGCGGCCGGTGAGCCGCAGCCATGCGCCCGGCTGCGAGGTGATGAACTCGACGGCCTGTTCGGTCCAGTAGCTCGACACCTCGGCCGGGCTCAAGGCCCGGCCGGCGGCCTGTTCGGCAACCTCGCGCGCATCCTGCCGCTCGAACTCCGGCGCGCCACGTCCCGAACGGATCGAGGCGTAGGTGCCGTCGGCGCCCGGGTTGTTGCCGATGTAGAGGTTTGGTCCGAATTGCGAAGTCGTCAGGTAGAAGCCGCCGCCCACGGCGTAGTTGCGTGCGGCCACCGGCAGCAGGACGATGGCCAGGCCGAGGGCGAAGGTGCCAAGGGGGCGTAAGGCGCCTAAGGTGCCTGAGGTGCCTGAGGTGCCCGGGGGGCGGGTGCCCGTGCGGGCGCGAACGATGATCCACGCGACGATGACGGCGATGAAGACCAGCGCGTTCTCGCGCGTGAGGGCCAGCCCGCCCATGGCCAGTCCCAATGCCGGCCAGGTGGCCGGCGTCGCGGCGCCGGTCAGCAGCACCGACACCAGCCACAGCGCCAGGCAGACGAAGAACATGTCGAGCACTGACTTCTGGATCAAGCCGTCGAAGAAGATGGCGGGCGCGTAGAGCGCCAGCGCGAGGCCGGCGATCAGCCCGACCGGCTTGCTGAACAGGCGCGCGCCGGCCAGGCCCAACAACACGCACGACGCCGACCCAATCACCGCCTGGCAGACCCGCAGGACCAGCAGATCGTGGCCGAACACCGCGTAGACGAGGCCGGCAAAATACGGGTAGAGCGGCGCCTGGTAGAACACCTCGGTCCCGATCCAGTCGCCGGCCGCCAGCCGCCGCGCCCACTCGTCGTAGCCGGCGGCGTCGCCGAGCAGAACGTCAAAAAAAGGGGATGGCCGAATCTGCCAGAGATGGATCAGCCGGACGGCGAGCGCGACGGCGAAGATGAGCCAGGGCATGAAGGGACGGTCTTGGGGTCTTGAGGTCCTGAGGTCCTGGCATAGGGTAACTCAACCCTCCCCAAGACCCCAGGTCCCCAGGACCCCAAGTCCTTCCTACTTCACGAACAGCATCTCGCGATAGGTCGGCAGCGGCCACACTTCGTGCGGCACGACCACTTCGATCTGGTCGCCGAGGTCGCGCAGCTTGACCATGCCCGGCACGATGGTGTCGCGCATGTACTTGGCGTGCTTCTCGGACGAGGCGCTGGTGTGCTCGAGGGCCGCGGCCAGCCGCTCGGTCTGGGCCCGGAAGGCGTCGGTCAGCTTGACGATCTGCGCCAGCACCTTCTTGCCTTCGCGGCTCGGCACGCCGCCGGCGCGGGCGGCCGCCACGCTCTGGCCGACTTCCTTCACGTAGGTCAGCGCCGCCGGCAGGATGTAGCGATTGGCCATCAGCACCATCAACTGCGCCTCGATGTTGATCGTCTTGCAGTAGGTCTCGAGGTTGATCTCGTAGCGCGCGTGCAGTTCGGCCTCGGTCAGCACCTTGAACTTCTCGAAGGCCTTGACGACGGCGGGCTTGACGATCTCGGGCAGGGCGTCGACCGTGTTCTTGAGGTTCAGGAGGCCGCGCTTACCGGCCTCCTTCTGCCACTCGTTGGCGTAGCCGTTGCCGTTGAAGATGATCCGCTTGTGCGCCTTGATGGTCTTGCGCAGCAGCGCGGCGACCGCCGTCTCGAGCGCCTCGCCCTTGGCCAGGCGGGCCTCGAGCTCGGTCGCCAGCGCGTCGAGCGACTCGGCGACGGCGACGTTGAGGCAGGTGCCCGGCAGGGCGACGTTCTGCGTCGAGCCGACGGCGCGGAACTCGAACTTGTTGCCGGTGAAGGCGAAGGGCGACGTGCGGTTGCGGTCGCCGGCGTCGCGCGGCAGCTTGGGCAGCGCGGCGACGCCGATATCGAGCACGCCGCCGGTCTTGGTGCTCTTGGCCCCGCCGCCTTCGACCTGCTCGAAGATCTCGGTCAGCATGTCGCCGAGGAACACCGACAGGATGGCCGGCGGCGCTTCGTTGGCGCCCAGGCGGTGATCGTTGCCGGCGTGGGCGATGCTCATGCGCAGCAGCCCCTGCCACACGTCGACCGCGCGGATCACCGCCGTGCAGAAGAACAGGAACTGCATGTTGTCGTGCGGCGTGTCGCCCGGGTTCAGCAGGTTGTTGCCGAGGTCGTCGCCGATGCTCCAGTTGAGGTGCTTGCCGGAACCGTTGACGCCGGCGAACGGCTTCTCGTGCTGCAGGCAGGCCAGCCCGTACTTCGGCGCCACCCGCTTCAGCGTCTCCATCGTCATCATCTGGTGATCGGTGGCGACGTTGGCGCTCTCGAAGATGGGCGCCACTTCGTACTGCGACGGCGCCACTTCGTTGTGGCGCGTCTTGATCGGCACGCCGCACTTGTAGAGTTCAGCCTCGGCCTCGGCCATGAAGGCGAGCACACGCTCGGGAATCGAGCCAAAGTACTGATCTTCCAGCTCCTGGCCCTTGGGCGGCCGGGCGCCGAACAGCGTGCGGCCGGCGTTCAGCAGGTCGGGACGCGCGAAATAGAAGTTGCTGTCGATCAGGAAGTACTCCTGCTCGGGACCGAAGGTCGCGGTCACGCGCGTGGCGGTCGAGCCGAACAGCTTCAGCACCCGCACGGCCTGCGCCGACAGCGCCTCCATCGAGCGCAACAGGGGCGTCTTCTTGTCGAGCGCGGCGCCGGTCCAGCTGACGAAGGCGGTCGGGATGACCAGCGTGGCGCTGTTGTTGTGGACGAGCAGCCAGGGCGGGCTGGTCGGGTCCCAGGCGGTGTAGCCGCGGGCCTCGAAGGTGCTGCGGATGCCGCCCGAGGGGAAGCTCGAGGCATCGGGCTCGCCGCGGACCAGTTCCTTGCCGCTGAACTCCGCAAGCGCGCGGCCGTCGGCGGTCGGACCGTAGAACGAGTCGTGCTTCTCGGCGGTGATCCCGGTCAGCGGCTGGAACCAGTGCGTGAAGTGGGACGCGCCATGCTCCACCGCCCAGTCCTTGAGCGCCGATGCCACGGCGTCGGCGGTCGAGGCGTCCAGCGCCTCGCCGCGCATGATGGTGTCGCGCAGCGCCTTGTACGCCGGCTTGGGCAGCCTGGCCTGCTGGACCTTGTCGCTGAACACGCGCGCGCCGAACGTGTCTTTCACGTTGGCCGGAGTATTGGTGACCCGACCCTCGGTCATGGCCCAGTGACGAATGCCCTCGATTGCCTTGCCCAGTGCTGCCGAACCCATGCGTTTGCCCCTTTTTGTATGAAAGACCGCAAGATTCGCGGTCGAGATGGCAAATTATGCACGAATCAAGCATCACTTTGCAAGATTTAACCCATATTGAGCGAGAATCTGCGGTTAGTTTTGCAAAGTGATGATCTGAGACGTCCGATTCGGCAAGAAACGACTGGCGGCGGTGAAGGGGAAATGCCCTAGGTCACGGAAAGACCGAGCGCTGGGGACAGGTTGTTGACGGCGCGCGGTTGGTGCCGTCCCTCAACGCCGGCAGGGTCAACTCGGTGAACACGGCGTAGCCGGTGTCGTTGGGATGGAAGCCGTCGGCGGCGTAGCTCGACGGCAGGTAGAGGCGGGCGTCGCACATCAGGTCGACCACCAGGACGTTTCGAGACGTCAGCGCGTTCACCCGGTCCGACAGGCCGACCGCGACCCTTTGCATCAGGCTCTTCTCCACGATCGGGTTGCTGGAGAGGTACGGCGACGCCGCCAGGTTCGGCAGGTTCAGGGCGACGATGCGCGCGTTGGGCGCGCGGGCGCGGATGCGGGCGACCAGATCTTCAAGATCGGTACCCCACTGACGAACTTGTGCGTCGACGAAGCCGTTGACGTCGGAGCCGCCCTGCGACCGTGCCGCAAAGGCAATGGTGTTGGCGTCGTTGCCGCCGGCGAAGATGGTCACGTGAGTGGTCGAGGTGGAGACGAATGGCGCTTCGCGATCGATGAAGTTGCCGGCCAGGGAGTCGATCGGGCGTCCGGCCGAAGCCGCCAGGTCGAACACCGCCTTGCTCAGCACCGATCCGGGAATGCTGAGGTTCTGGTGGTTCACGGTCCGGCCGCCTTCGGCCAGGCGCCGTCTCAGCGTTTGTACGTAACCGGTTCCCGTGGGGCAGTCGGCAAACGGCAGACATGGCGACGAGCCCCCGAAACCAATGCCGTCGCTGGCCCCAATCGCCGTGTAAAAAATAGGCGTATCCGGTTCCGATGGGGTTGGGGAGGTGGGAGAATCGGCCTGGGTACAGGCGCTTCCGAAGCCCATGAGAGCCAGCAGCGCGGCAATTGCGAGGTTTCGTGTCATCTCAACCGTGTCCCTGTGCAAGAATTGCGCCCCTGACGCATGACGAACCCTAATCGTCCGTGGACGCGCTTCTATCATCCGTCAACGGCCACGGACCTTGGGCCGCTGAAGTGGCCTCACATGCCGGCGGCCATCCGCGAGGCGGCGGCTACCTACGCCGGGAAGACGGCGTTCACCCTGGGCCTGGCCAACGGCTCGCAGGGCGGCATCACCTACGCTGAAGTCGATCGGCTGTCTGACCAGTTTGCCGTCTACCTGCGTGAGGTCGCGGGCTTCAAGGCCGGTGACCGCATTGCCATCCAGATGCCCAACTGCCTGGCCTATCCGGTGGTGGTATTTGGCACCTTGAAAGCCGGGCTGATCATGGTCAACACCAACCCGCTCTACACGCCGTCGGAGATGGTCCACCAGTTCTCTGACAGCGGTGCGACCGGGCTGGTCATGATCGACCTGTTTGCGCCCAAGGTGGCCGAGGTGTTACCGCGGACCGCGATCAAGACGGTGGTTGTCGTCACCATTGCCGACCTGCTCGCGCCCGTGAAGCGCCTGCTGATTCGCGCGGTGCAGAAATACGTGAAGAAGATGGTGCCACCCATCACCTTTCCGTACACCGCCTTCACGCGGGCCCTGGCGGCCGGCGCCGACCGCATGGCCGCCGGCGCCGACGCCGCGCTGTACGCGCAATCGCTCGATCACAACAGCGTGGCCGCCCTGCAGTACACCGGCGGCACGACCGGCGTCGCGAAGGGCGCCACCTTGTCGCATGGCAACCTCGTCGCCAACACCCAGCAGAGCCTCGAGATGTGGAAGCCGTTTCTCCGTCTCGGCGAAGAGGTAATGCTGACGGCTTTGCCGCTGTACCACATTTTCGCGTTCACGGCGAATCTGATGATCTTCTTCGTTGCCGGCGGCCGCAACGTCCTGATCCCCAGCCCGCGCCCGTTGTCGAACATGAAGACGGTCATGCTCGGCGAACCGATCACGTGGTTCACCGGCGTCAACACGCTGTTCGCCGGGCTGATGCACGAATCGTGGTTCGCGGAGCGCACCGGCTGGCAGTTGCGCGGCTCGGTGGCCGGCGGCATGGCGCTGGTGCCGGTGATCGGCGAGCGCTGGGAAGCCATGACCAGGACCCCGATCTACCAGGGCTACGGCCTCACCGAAACGTCGCCGGTCGCCACGCTCAACCCGTTCCAGCGGCCGAAGCGGGCGGCGATCGGCGTGCCCATTCCCGGCACCGACGTCAGGTTCGTCAATGCCGAGGGGCAGACGGTGCCGTTCGGCGAAGTCGGCGAGTTGCTGATCAAGGGGCCGCAGGTGATGCAGGGCTACTGGCAGCGTCCGGATGAAACCGCGCGCGCGCTGAGCGACGGCTGGCTGGCCACCGGCGACATTGCCAGGATGGACGACGAGGGCTACATCGAGATCGTCGATCGCAAGAAAGACATGATCCTGGTCAGCGGCTTCAACGTTTACCCGAACGAGGTCGAAGCCGCCATCGCCGAGCACCCCGGCGTGGTCGACACCGCGGTGGTCGGCGTACCGGATGACGAGACCGGCGAGGTGGTCGTGGCCTTCGTCGTGGCGCGCGACCCGGCGCTCAGCGAGGAGCAGGTGCGCGAGCACTGCAAGAAGACCCTCACCAACTACAAGGTGCCGCGCCTGGTCGTGTTCCGCACCGACTTGCCGAAGACCAACGTCGGCAAGGTGCTGCGCAAGGACCTGCGCGACGACGCGATGCAGGCGTTTCTGGCTCGACGTGGATAACCTGTGTCACTCGCTGGTCGGCGCCGCCCTTGGCCGCGCCGGACTCGCCAGCCGCACCACCCTCGGCATGAGCACGCTGGTGATTGCGAACAACCTGCCGGACGTCGACGTGGCGGTGTTCGCGACCAACACCCTGGCCATGTCGTTTCGGCGCGGCTGGACGCACGGTGTGCTGGCGCAGGCGCTGCTGCCCGTCGCGCTGACCGGCATCATGCTGGCCTACGACCGGTTGGTGGTCCAACGCCGGGCGAATGCGCCGCTGCCGGCGGTCGCCCGGGAGCTGCTGCTGCTCTCGTACCTCGGCGTGCTGCTGCACGTGTTCATGGACCTGATGAACAGCTACGGTGTTCGCCTGCTGATGCCGTTCTCCGGTCAGTGGTTCTACGGCGACGCGTTGTTCATTGTCGATCCCTGGCTGTACCTCGCCCTCGGCATGGGGTGGTGGCGGTCGCGGCGGCGCCAGGCGAAGAACCGCGCGTTGGCGAGCCGGCCGGCGCGGGTCGGTGTGGCCCTGGCCGCCGCGTACATCCTGTTGATGGTGATGTCGAATGTGGCCGCCCGTGCGGCCGTGCGAGAGGGGCTGGAGCGCGCCGGCCGTCCGCCCGGCACCCGCTTCATGGTGACGCCGGTTGCGGTCAACCCGTTCCGGCGGGAAGTGGTGGTCGATGTCGGCGACCGCTACGAGAAAGGCCACCTGTGGTTCGAGCCGCTGCCGCACTTCAGGCCGGCCGGGTTCGGCATGCCGAAGGGCTTTGACGATCCCGAGGCCCGGCAGGCGCTGCAATCGCCACGCGCGCAGGCGTTCCTGTTGTGGTCGCGGTTCCCGTTCGTCCAGGTCGACCGCAACACGTCGCCGCCCGCGATCTGGATCAACGACTACCGCTATGCGAACGCCGGCCCGTACGGCTGGTCGGCGACCCGGATTCAATGAGTGGTCAATCCGCCTAGCCGCCTTCGCCAAAGGCTACGGCGGGTCGAGAAGGCGGACACCACATTCCGACAAGCTGATTACAATGGAGGCATGCGAGTTGCCGCATTCCTCCTGGCCGCCACCATCGCCGTTCCCGCGTCCGCTTCGGCGTGGGGCTTCGAGGCCCACAAGTTCATCACCGACCGGATGGTCGAGCTGCTGCCGCCCGAACTGAAGCCGCTGTTCGAGAAGCGTCGCGCGTTCATCATCGAGCGTTCGGTCGATCCCGACCTCTGGCGCAACGTCGGCTGGGACTCGGAGCCGCCCAATCATTTCCTCGACATGGACTACGAGGCGTTCGGGCCGTACCCGTTCGACGCGCTGCCGCGTGACTACGCCACGGCGGTGCAGAAGTTCGGCAGGGACGTGGTCGACTCGCAAGGCCTGTTGCCGTGGCGCACGGCCGAGTTCTACGGCAAGCTGCAGCGGGAGTTCGAGTCGCTGAAGCGGCAGCCGGCCCCGGCCTACGCGATCGACAACATCGTGTTGTACGCCGCGGTGCTTGCTCACTACGTGTCGGACGGCCATGTGCCGCTGCACGCGGTGGTCAACTACAACGGCCAGGTCACCGGGCAGGACGGCGTCCACTCCCGATGGGAGTCGGAGCTGTTCGAGCGTAACCGCGCCCGCCTGGCGATTGCCCCGGCGCCGGCCAAGCCGGTGGCCAACCCGCGAGACTTCATGTTCGACGTGCTGCTGGCCAGCAACCGCGCCGCCGTCAACGTCCTCGAGTCGGATGCGGCCGCCACCCAGGGCCGCGAGTTCTATGACGATGCCTACTTCGAGGCGTTCGCCAAAGGCGCGCTGCCAACGCTCGAACGCCGGCTGAACGAGTCGATCACAGCCGTCGCATCGGTGATCGTCGGCGCCTGGGAACAGGCCGGCAAGCCCGCCATTCCCGCTGAACCGGTGCGAACTCCGCGCCGCATTCGCCGTCCAAAACAGTAATGGACGTGTATTTGGTGCCGATTGCCTCCGACCGCTTCGAGTCCTACTACGAAGCCTCGGACGATGATGAGCCAGCGCAACCGACCGATGACCTGGGGTTCTTTGGCCGCCTGAACGCGCGTTTCCAGGCGCAACTGCG
Organism: Vicinamibacterales bacterium; assembly: GCA_050247355.1. GTDB lineage: Bacteria > Acidobacteriota > Vicinamibacteria > Vicinamibacterales > UBA2999 > 12-FULL-67-14b. Next base: position 59,598 of record JBFWUK010000014.1, read on the forward strand.
AGAGGCAGAGCGTGCCCGCCACCAGGTGGCTCCCGAAGAGCCCCACACTTTCCTGGGGCGCATGCAGCGGCGATCGCTGCGCTGGATCGCCGAGCGCATTGCCGAACAGCGGCTGCTATGGCACCTGCGCAAGGCGGACGCCGCCACGCTGCACGTGGCGGCCGACCTGGATCCGCAAGCCGGCGAAACCATCATGCGGACGGCGATGAAGCGCGACGCCGATCGCCACCTGAAGCTTCTGGCGCTGCATTCGGTCGCCCTGGTTGCTTCCGCACCGGTGGCGTTCATACCCGGGCCGAACGTCCTGGGCTACCTCTTCACCTTCACCGTCGTCGGGCACTTCCTGGCATGGCGCGGCGCCCGGCGGGGGCTTACCAGTGTCCGCTGGCACGTGTCGCCGAACGCGGCGCTGACCGAACTGCGGGCGGCGTTCGTGCTGGGCACGGAGGCGCGGCATCGCGTGATTCACGACGTCGCCCACCGCCTGCACCTGCCGAAGCTGGCTCGTTTCGTCGAACATATGGCGGCGACGAGCGCGTGATATTCTCGCAGCTGTGACCCTCGGCGAGCTGGCTCGGCGATTGGAATGCCCCGTCGAGGGCGATTCCGCCATCGAGATCCTGCGCGTGGCCAAGATCGAGACCGCCGGCGCCGGCGATCTCACGTTCCTCGCCCATCCCAAGTACGCCAGCGCGCTGGCGTCGACCGGCGCCAGCGCGGTGATTGCCGCGCCCGGCATCACCGGCGCGCCGTGTGCCGTCATTCGCAGTGCGACCCCCTACCTGACCTTTGCGCGCGCGGCCCAGGCACTGGCGCCGGTCCGCCGCGCCGAACCCGGCGTGCACCCGCAGGCGGCCGTGGCCGCCGGCGCGACGGTCGACGCCACCGCGTCGGTGGGGCCGTTCGCGGTGATTGGCGCCGGCGCCCGCATTGGTGCTCGTACCGTCATTCATCCCCACGTCGTGATTGGCGCGGATGCGGTGATCGGACCCGACTGCCTGGTGCACGCCAACGTCTCTATTCGCGAGGGCTGCGTGCTTGGTGCCCGGGTGGTGGTCCAGGACGGCGCGGTGATCGGCAGCGACGGTTACGGCTTCGCGCCGCGGCCCGACGGCTCGCACGAGAAGATCCCGCAGACCGGGCCGGTGGTGATCGAAGACGACGTCGAGATTGGCGCCAACACGACCATCGACCGGCCGGCGGTGGGCGAGACGCGGATCAAGGCCGGCACCAAGATCGACAACCTGGTGCAGATTGCGCACGGCGTGGTGGTCGGCGAGCATTCTCTGCTGGCGGCTCAGGTTGGCATTGCCGGCAGCACGGTGGTGGGTGAGCGCGTGATGTTCGGCGGCCAGGCCGGGATCTCCGGGCACTTGACGATCGGCGATCGCGTCAAGCTGGCGGCGAAGACCGGGGTGACCGGGTCGATCGACGCCGACACCTACATGTCTGGCTACCCGATGATGGAAACGCAGCAATGGCGCCGGGCGCAGGTGATCGTGCGCAGCCTCCCGGAGATGCGGCGCCAGCTGAAGGCGCTCGAGGCGCGGCTCCGGAAGATCGAAGAGACGGACACATAATGCGGAAACCTCTCTACTCATTGCTTGCACTGGTGGCGATCGGCACGGTGCTGTGGCTGGCGCCGCTCTATGCGGCGGTGCGCCCGCCCAAGCTCGAGTACCAGCGGCTGGTGCTGCCCAACGGCATGGTCGTGGTGCTGCACCAGGACAAGTCGACGCCGATCGTCCACGTCGAGCTGTGGTACCACGTCGGCTCGAAAAACGAGAAACCGGGCCGCACCGGCTTCGCGCATTTCTTCGAGCACATGATGTTCAAGGGTTCGAAGAACGTCGAGCCCGAGCAGCACACCTCGATCATTGCCTCGGTCGGCGGCCAGGCCAACGCCTATACCAACGAAGACACGACGGTGTTCTGGCAGAGCATTCCGGCGCAGTACCTGCCGCTGGCGCTGTGGATGGAGGCCGACCGCATGGCCAGCCTGCGGGTCGACGAGAAGATGTTCGTCGCCGAGCGCGAGGTGGTGAAGGAAGAGCGCCGCATGCGCATCGAGAACCCGCCGTTCGGACTGTTGAACGAGCTGATCACCTTTCACGCCTTCGACGTCCATCCCTACAAGCACCCGGTGATCGGCAGCATGAACGACCTCAACGCCGCGACCATCGACGACGTGCGCGATTTCTATAACACCTACTACGTGCCCGACAACGCGACGCTGCTGATCGCCGGCGACTTCGACACCGACGCGGTGATCGGCATGGTCAACCAGTACTTCGCCCGCATCCCGAAGGGCGCCAAGCCGGTGCCGCGCGACATCCCGCGCGAGCCCGTCCACACGAAAGAACGCCGCATCAATCTCGAGCAGCCGTGGCCGCTGCCGGCGATCGTGATTGCCTACCAGGCGCCGTACAACGGCCATCCCGACTCGTACCCGATGTTCGTGATGTCGAAGACGCTGTCGGACGGCCAGACTTCGCGCATCTACCGCAAGCTGGTGTACGAAACCGGCCTGGCGCTGACCGCGTTCGGCAGCAGCAGCTTCCTCGAAGACCCCGGCATCTTCTACGCGGTGGCGCTGGTCAATCCCGGCAAGTCGCCGGACGAGGTGGAGAAGGCGCTGATTGCCGAGTTCGACAAGCTCAAGGCCGACGGCATCACCGAGCGCGAACTGCAGCGGGCCAAGAACCAGTTCTCGCGCGATTACATCCTGAGCCGCCTGTCGATCAAGGAAAAGGCGTCGCAGATGGGCCACGCCGAAGTGATCCAGAAAGACATGGCCAGCGCCGACGGCGAGTTCGACACCTTCCTCAAAGTGTCGACCGCGGACATCAAGAAGGCGGCGCAAACCTACTTCGTGCCCGAGCGGCGCATGGTGATGCGCATCATGCCCAAAGGGGCTGGTGGGGCTGGTGGGGCGGAGGTCATGAAATGAGATTGAAGGCCGTTGCCACGCTCGGTGTGTTCTCGGCGCTGACCGCGCTGGTGGCCGCCCAGGCGGTGCTGCCCCAGGCGCCGCTGCGCCAGTCGTCGACCCAGGGCGCCCGCGTCACCAACTGGCCGCGCGAGGGTCCGCCGCGGCCGCTGCCGGCGCGGCCGGTCGTGTTCCCGCCGTACGAGATCCGCAAGCTGGCCAACGGCCTGCAGGTGGTGCTGGTCAGCCACAACGAACAGCCGTCGGTCAGCGTCCGCATGATCATTCGCGCCGGCGCCGCCCACGACCCGAAAGACAAGCACGGCCTGGCGATGCTGGCGGCGACGTTGCTCGACCAGGGCGCCGGCAAACGCAACGCCGGCGAAATTGCCGACACCATCGACTTCGTGGGCGGCGTGCTCGGTACCGGCGCCGGCAGCGACCTCAGCTACGTCAATGCCGTGGTCATGAAAGACAGCTACGACCTGGCGCTCGAACTGATGGCCGACGTCGTGCAGCGGCCGACGTTCGCGCCCGATGAGATCGAGCGGCAGCGGCAGCAGGCATTGTCTGCGCTCAAGGTGTCGGCCGGGGACCCCGAGGCGGTGGCCGGCCAGGTAATCGATCGGCTGATCTACGGGTTCCACCCGTACGGCATGCCCGGCGCCGGTACCACCGCGTCGCTGGCGTCGCTGACGCGGGCTGACTTCGTGGACTACCACAAGAAGTACTTCGTGCCGAACAACGCCTTGATCGCCGTGGTCGGCGACATCGGCGCGGCCGAGGCGATGGCCGGCCTCGAGAAGTACTTCGGCGGGTGGCAACCGGGGGAGGTGCCGGACCTGGCCGTGACCGAGCCGCCCCAGCCGACCAAGCGGGTGATTGTGATCGACAAGAAGGACGCCGTGCAGACGGAGATCCGGGTTGGGCACATCGCGATTCCCCGCAAGCACAACGACTACGAAGCCGTCGATCAGGCCGTCAAGATTCTCGGCGGCGAGGGCGCCAACCGCCTGCAGCAGGTGCTGCGGTCGCAGCGCCAGCTGACCTACGGCGCCTCGGCGGACCTCGACACCTACAAGATGGCCGGCGCGGTGATTGCTGAAACCGACACGCAGACCTCGAACACGGCCGAGGCCCTGCGCATCGTGGTGGACGAGTTCTCGCGCCTGCAGCGCGAGCGCGTGTTCGACGCCGAGCTGTCGGGCGCGCAGGACTACATGGTTGGCCACTTCCCGCTCACCCTCGAGGTGCCCGACGCCATCGCCACGCAGGTCCTGAACCAGCTGTTCTACGAGCTGCCGGTCGATGACCTGCCGAACTACCGCGAGCGGGTGCTGCGCGTGACACCGGATGAGATTCAGCGGGTGGCGCGCTGGTTCATTCGGCCGGCCCAGTTGTCGGTGGTGCTGGTGGGGAACGCCGACGCATTCGTGGCCGACCTGAAGGGCGTGGGCTTTGCCGACTACGAGCGCATCCCGATCGAGAACATCGATCTGCTGGCGGTCGATTTCCAGCGCCGGGCACCCGCCAGGCCCGGTGGCCCGAACCCGAATTAGCGCGGCATTCGGCTGGCGCTGCATCCCGATTGGCCGCGTAGCTCCTTCCTTACATATGCTCAATATGCTCGGTCGTCGCGCCTGGCCACTCGGGCGCATCGCCACCCTCGGTGCGCGAGCTAGTTCGGGTTCGGGCCACTCGTGAGCCGCCTCATGATCTCGTGCGGCGAGCCGTCCGGCGACTTGTACGCCGGCGCGCTGGTCGCCGCCTTGCGCCGCCGCGAACCCGGGATCGAGGTATTCGGTCTCGGCGGTGAGCGGCTGGCGGCCGCCGGTGGCGAGCTGGTCGCCGATTTTCACGGCCTGTCGGTCACCGGACTCACCGAAGCGCTGGCCGTGCTGCCGCGATCGTGGCGCACACTGCGCCTGCTGGCCGACGCCGCCCGCACCCGGAAGCCGCACGCGCTGGTGGTCATCGATTACCCCGATTTCAACTTCCGGCTGATGCGAGCCATCAAGCGGATGGGCGTGCCGGTCATTTACTACGTCAGTCCCCAGCTGTGGGCCTGGCGCGCGAGCCGCATCAAGACCATGAAGGCGCAGGTCGACCGCGTGCTGCCGATCTTCCCCTTCGAAGAGCAGATCTATCAGCAAGCCGGGATCGACGTGCGCTTTGTCGGCCACCCGCTGGTCGACCTGGTGGCGCCGGCGCGGCCGCGCGAGCATCTGCTGCAGCGCTTGAAGCTCGACGGCGGCAAGCCGATCGTCGCCCTGTTGCCAGGCAGCCGCGCGAACGAACTCGATCGGCTGGCGCCGGTGATGGCGGCGGCCGCGCCCCTGATCGCCAATCGCATTTCCGGCGCCCAGTTCATCGTCGCGCGCGCGCCCAACCTGGCCGATCGCCTGTTCGAGGGCTTCGGCATTCCCGGCGTGACCGTGCGCATCGTGGAAGGGCAGACCGACGATGTGCTGCAAGCAGCCGACGTGGTGGTGACGGCATCGGGCACCGCGACCGTGCAGACGGCGTTACACGGCAAGCCCATGGTGGTGCTGTACAAGCTGTCGCCGCTGACCTATCGACTGGGCCGGCGGCTCGCCCTCGTGGACACGTACGCAATGGTCAACCTGATTGCCGGCCAGCGGATTGTCCGTGAGTTGATCCAGGACGACTGCACGGCCGAGGCGGCGGCGGCGGAGACCATTCGCATTCTCGCGGAGCCGGACTATCGCGCGCGAATGGTGGGCCACCTGGCCGAGGTGTGCCGCCGGCTCGGCGGTTCGGGTGCCAGCGAGCGCGCCGCCGACGCCGTGCTCGATGTCATACACTCGACGAATGCGTCGTAGCCCTGCCGTCCGGTCCGCGCTGTCCAACCTCTGTCTAGTCTTCGGCCTGTTTGCGCTGGCGGTCGTGCCCGCGCGGGCCGTCACCGTCGCGCCGCTGAGTTTCGAGCAGCTCGTCCGGCAGTCATCGAGCGTGATCTACGGCCGCGTGGTCGAGGTCCGTGGCCAGTGGACCGACGACCGGCGCGCCATCGACAGCCTGGTGACGGTGGAGGTCATCAAGGGACTCAAGGGCACCGCCGGACGTGAGTTGACGTTGACCATACCCGGCGGCCAGGTGGGCCGCTACCGAAACCTGCTGCCGGGCGCGCCGGCGTTCGCGCGCGGCGACCTGGCGGTGCTGTTCGTCACCGCGCGAGGCGCGCGGCTTCCGATCACGACCGGCTTCACGCAGGGCATCTACCGCGTCGTGCGCGACACCGCGTCGGGGGAGGTGCTCGTCACGCCGCCGGTAGTCGAGGCGGCGGGGCAGCCCATTCGCCGCGGTGACCGCCGGCGCAAGCCGGTGCCGCTGGCAACGTTTGAAAGCGCCGTGCGCGCCGTCCCGGCGGCGGCCCAATGAGCCGCGTCATCCTGCTGATGGTCGCCGCACTCGTGGCCGCGGGCACGCCGGCCGGTGCCTACCTGAAACTCGGCACGGCGGTGGACGGCCGCGTGGTGGATGTGACCTGGCGCGGACCGGTGCCGTACTTCGTGTCGGATGCCGCTGCGCCTGGCGTGTCGGCCGAAGACCTGCGGGGCGCCGTATCCCGCGCGACGGCGACCTGGCAGGCGGTGCCGTCGGCGACCGTGCAATTCGAGTTCCAGGGCATGACGAGTTCACCTCCAGGGCTGGTCGACGGCCGGACAACGCTCGGGTTTGTCGACCGGCCCGATCTCGACCGCGTACTGGGTGCCACCAGTTTCCTCATCGACACCACCAGCGGCGAGATTGTCGAAGCCGACGTGTTCTTCAATTCCCGGTTCGCGTGGTCGGTGTCAGCAGCGGGCACGCCGGGGCGTGTCGACCTGGAATCGGTGGCGCTGCATGAGTTGGGACACTTGCTCGGCCTCAGTCATTCGGCGCTCGGCGAGACGGAGGTGACCGGTTCGGGCGCGCGCCGGGTGATCGCGTCTGGCGCCGTGATGTTTCCGATAGCGATGTCGGCGGGGACTATTGCCGAACGGGTGTTGTCGGCCGACGACATCGCCGGCATTACCGACCTCTATCCGGCGGCCGGCCAGCTGGAGACCACCGGCGGGCTGACCGGGCGCGTGACCAAGGACGGGCAGGGCCTGCTGGGTGCGCACGTGGTTGCGCTCAATCCCGAGACCGGCGCCCTGGTCGCGAATTTCGCATTGAATGGCAGCGGCGAGTTTGCGATTGCGCGGCTCGAGCCGGGGCCCTACATTCTCAGGGTCGAACCGCTCGATGACGCCGACATCGACAGCTTCTTCTCGACGACCATCGACCTCGACTTCCGGGTCACGTATGCTCCGCGCATGGTCGTGGCGCCGCGTGGCGGCTCGTCGTCTCCGATCGAGATTCGGGTGGTGCCGAAGTGAAGGTGGGTAGGGTGCCTAAGGTGCCTAGCTTGCGTTGTTGCCTGGTGTGCCTGGTGCTGCTGCTTGGTGCCACGCGTGCGGGCGCGCAGGATGCGCCGGCTCTGCGCGCGCACCGTGTCGTGTTCGAGGGCGGGGCGGTGTGGTCCGGGGGCTACGCCGTTGGCGACATCAACGCGGAGCTTCGCGGCAACGCGGCGGGCATCACGCCGCCGGCCTTCACGCTGTTTACCGCCAACTCCGACGTCAGGCGTGCCACAAGCGTCAGCGTCCGCGTCGGCTTCACGCTGACTCGGGCGGTGACCATTGAAGGCGGCGCTGTGTTCGGCAGGCCGCGTGTCGGCGTCTCGATTGCGCAAGATGCGGAAGCCGCGGCGCTGCGCCTCGAGGGCGAGCAACTGCAGCAGTATCTCTTCGACACCGCCGTGGTCTGGCACCTGCCGGTGCGCCTGGGGCCGCGGGTGCGGCCGTTCGTGATTGGCGGCGGCGGCTACCTGCGTCAACTGCACGAGGAGCGCACCCTGGTCGAAACGGGGCAGATCTACTACGCCGGCATCGGCGCGCGCTATTGGCTGCACGGCGGCGCCGGCGCCGCCCGTTCGTTCGGGCTGCGCGGCGACCTGCGCGCGAACCTGCGCCGCGGCGGCATTGACTTCGAGAACAAGACCCGGGTCTTTCCAACACTGGCGCTCAACCTGTTCGTGAGCGTCTAGCCGACATGGCCGAGCCCGCCGTCCAGTTCGCGGATGTATCGGCCACCCGTGGCGGCCGGCCGGTGCTGCATCGCGTGTCGATGACGGTCGATCGCGGGCAGACGGTGGCACTCGTCGGCCGCAGCGGCTCGGGCAAGACCACGGTGTTGCGCCTCGTGAACCGGCTGCTCGAACCCGACGCCGGCGACATCTTCGTCGATGGGCGGCTGACGCGCGACTGGGATGCCATCGCCCTGCGTCGCCGCACCGGCTACGTGATCCAGGAGGCCGGCCTGTTTCCACACCTGACGGTGGCCGACAACATCGCCACCGTCCCGCGGCTGCTCGACTGGCCGGCCGGCAGGATCACGGCGCGGGTGGACGAGTTGCTGGCGCTGGTCGGGCTCGAGCCGGGCGTGTTTCGCGGCCGCTGGCCCGACGAACTGTCGGGCGGACAACGGCAGCGCGCCGGGCTGGCGCGGGCGCTGGCCGCGGATCCGCCGCTGCTGCTGATGGACGAGCCGTTCGGCGCGCTCGATCCGATTACGAAAGCGGAATTGCACGCGGAGTTCCTGCGCGTGCAGCGGACGCTGCACCGCTCGGTGATTCTCGTGACGCATGACATGGCGGAAGCATGCGCGCTGGCGGATCAAATCGCGGTGTTGCATGACGGCAAGCTGGTGGCGTGCGACACGCCGGCCAACGTGCTCGTGAGCGACGATCCCCGCGTACAGGCGCTGATGGGGGAAGTCCGGCCCCGGCCGGACCCGCATGACTGAGCTGCTCGCGTTCATCGCCTCGCACCGCGCCGAAATGGCGACGCGCCTGGGCGAGCACGTCGTGCTGGTCGCGGCATCGACCGCCATCGCCGCGGCGATCGCCATTCCGCTTGGGATCGCCGCCGCACGGCGGCCGGGGTTGTCGCGGCCGATTGTCGGGATGGCGAACCTCGCCCAGACCATTCCCAGCCTGGCCCTGTTCGGCTTCCTCATCCCGCTGCCGTTGATCGGCGGCATCGGCACGCGCACCGCGCTCGTGGCCCTCACCGTCTATGCAGTGCTGCCGATCCTGCGCAGCACCATCACGGGCCTGCAAGGGGTGGCGCCGGCGGTGGTGGAATGCGCGGTGGCCATGGGCCTGACCCCGCGGCAGGTGCTGTGGCAGGTCGAGTGGCCGCTGGCGCTGCCATCCATCGTGTCGGGCCTGCGCGTCGCGGTCGTCATTGGCGTCGGCACGGCAACTATTGCCTCGGCCATCGGCGCCGGCGGGCTGGGCGACTACATCTTCCGCGGACTGGCGATGGTGGACCCCACGGTAATCCTGGCCGGCGCGCTCCCGGCGGCCATCCTGGCGCTGGCCGCCGACGCGGCGCTGGCGGCCGCCGGCCACCTGGCGGATCCACGGCGCCGGCGGCGCCGGCACGCCGCCGTGGTGGCCGCCGTTGCGCTGCTGGCGGCGGTGACGGCGGTGTCAGGACGGACATCGGCGGGGCGCGCCGATCTCACCGTTGGCTCGAAGAACTTCACCGAGCAGGTGGTGCTGGGCGAGTTGGTCGCGCAGGCGATTGAACGGCAGGGGCTGACCGTCGATCGCCGGCTGAACCTGGGTGGCACCGCGATCGCGCACGAGGCGCTGTTGAGCGGCGGCATCGACGTGTATGTCGAGTACACCGGCACGTCGCTGACGGCCATCTTCAACGAGCCGGCCTCGGCTGATTCCGAAGCGGTGTTCCGGAAGGTGCGCGACCGCTATGCGGAGGCCGGGGTGACGTTGATGCCGCGGCTGGGCTTCAACAACACGTTTGCGATTCTCGTCCGCGGCGACGATGCGCGCCGGATGGGGATGACGACCGTGAGCGAATTGGCGGCAATGGTCCGCCTATCCACCTTCGCCGAGGCTACGGCGGGCAAGAAGGCGGACGCCACGTCGAGCAGGGCGGCACCTGCATGGAGAGCCGGGTTTGGCTACGAGTTCCTGGAGCGACCCGACGGGTTCAAGGGGCTGAGCGCCGCCTACGGGCTGCAATTTGCCGCCGCGCCGAGGGTGATGGACCTCAACCTGATCTACCGTGCGCTGGCCGCCGGGGAGATTGACGTCACCGCTGGGGACGCGACCAGCGGCCTGATCGAGGCACTGGGCCTCACCGTTCTGGCGGACGATCGCCACTACTTCCCGGTTTACGACGCCGCCCCGGTTGCCCGCGCCGCGGCCATGCTGCAGTACCCGGCTGCGGCGGCGGCGATTCGTGGTCTCGGGGACCGGATTTCGGCCGCCGACATGCGGCAGATGAACTTCCAGGTGGACGGCGAGAAGCAGGACCCCGCCACCGTCGTCCGTGCGTTCCTTGATAAGATTAATTGAATAAGTCTTCGCGTTCCCTGCGGGCCGTTCCGTAGGAACGGCCCCAGTACCTTCGGAGAGTGAGGTTGCTGGACATACGCAATAGCTGGAACGCTCCATTAGGTAGGTTCTAGCTTAGGAGCCAGTCGCCATCATGCCAAGCCTCGATACGTTCAAGACCCGCACCTCATTGTCCGTCGGCGCCGACACGGTCAGCATCTACAGCCTGCCCGCCCTCGAAAAGGCCGGGTTCCCGAACGTCGCCCGCCTGCCGTACTCGTTGAAGATCCTGCTCGAGAACCTGCTGCGCCGCGAAGACAACGGCTTCGTGAAGACCGCCGACATCCAGGCACTGGCGTCGTGGGATCCCAAGACGATCGGCGAGAAGGAAATGTCGTTCATGCCGGCCCGGGTGCTGCTGCAGGACTTCACCGGCGTGCCGTGCGTGGTGGACCTGGCGGCCATGCGCGATGGTATTGTCGCGCTCGGCGGCGACCCGCAGAAGGTCAACCCCCTGCAGCCGGTCGAGCTGGTCATCGACCACTCGGTGCAGGTCGATCACTTCGGCACCCGGAACGCGAAGGATCTGAACGCTGACCTCGAGTATCACCGCAACCGCGAGCGCTACGTGTTCCTGCGTTGGGGCCAGACCGGCTTCCGCAACTTCCGCGTCGTCCCGCCCGAAACCGGCATCGTCCACCAGGTGAACATCGAGTACCTGGCGCGCGTGGTGTGCCGCGATGGCGATGGCACCGCGTACCCGGACACCGTATTCGGCACCGACTCGCACACGACCATGGTCAACGGCCTGGGCGTGGTGGGATGGGGCGTGGGCGGCATTGAAGCGGAGGCGGCGATGCTGGGCCAGCCCAGCTCGATGCTGATTCCGCCGGTGCTCGGCTACCGCCTGTCGGGCCAGCTGCCAGAAGGCGCAACGGCCACCGACCTGGTGCTGACCATCACCGAGGCGCTGCGCAAGCGCGGCGTGGTCGGCAAGTTCGTCGAGTTCTACGGCCCCGGCCTGGCGCATCTCACGATTGCCGACCGGGTCACGCTCGGCAACATGTGCCCGGAGTACGGCGCCACGGTTGCCATTTTCCCGATCGACGACATGACGCTCGAGTACCTGCGCCTGACCGGCCGCGACGCGTCGCAGGTGGCGCTGGTCGAGGCCTACGCCCGGGCCCAGGGCATGTTCGCGACTCCCGACTCGCCGGACGCGGTTTACACCGAGACGATGGAGATGGACCTGTCGAGCGTGGTGCCCAGCCTGGCCGGCCCGCGGCGGCCGCAGGACCGGGTGTCGCTGTCGAACGCGAAGCGCTCGTTCGCCGGCTCGCTCGACGAGTTGAAGAAGGGCGTCAAGGTGGGCGGGGGCGCGTCAGGCCACGCGGCCGTGGCGACCGCGACCCAACTCGAACACGGGTCGGTGGTGATTGCCGCGATCACGAGCTGCACCAACACGTCGAACCCCAGCGTGATGATCGGCGCCGGACTCGTGGCCAAGAAGGCGGTGGAGAAGGGGCTCACGCGCAAGCCGTGGGTGAAGACCAGCCTGGCGCCGGGCTCGAAGGTCGTGACCGACTACTTGAAGAAGGCCGGTCTCGATACCTATCTCGATCAGATCGGTTTCAACCTGGTGGGGTACGGCTGCACCACGTGCATCGGCAACAGCGGCCCGTTGCCCGAGGACGTGTCGGCCGAGGTCATCGAGCGCGGCCTGGTCGTCGCGTCGGTGCTGAGCGGCAATCGCAACTTCGAAGGACGCATCCAGCAGGAAGTGCGCGCCAACTACCTGGCGTCGCCGCCGCTGGTCGTGGCCTACGCGCTGGCCGGGTCGATGAACATCGACCTCACCACCGAACCGCTCGGCACGGGCAAAGACGGCCAGCCGGTTTACCTGAAGGACGTGTGGCCGACCGAAAAGGAAATCCAGGCGGCGATGCTGCACAGCGTGACGTCGGATGCCTATCGCCAGCAGTACGCCAACGTGTTCGAAGGCCAGGAGCGCTGGAAGAACCTGCCGGTGCCGACCGGCGATCGGTTCGCCTGGGAGGCCGACTCGACTTACATTCGCAAGCCGCCGTTCCTGGAGAACCTGTCGATGACGCCGGCGCCGCCGTCCGACATCACCGGCGCGCGGGCGCTGGCGGTGCTCGGTGACAGCATTACCACCGACCACATCTCGCCGGCCGGCAGCATCAAGGCGAACAGCCCCGCCGGCAAGTACCTGATCGAGCACGGTGTCGATCCGAAGGACTTCAATTCGTACGGCGCGCGCCGCGGCAACCACGAGGTGATGATGCGCGGCACGTTTGCCAACACGCGCATCAAGAACCAGATGGTGCCGGGCATCGAGGGCGGTGTCACCGCTTACCTGCCGGGTGGCGACGTAATGCCCATCTACGACGCGTCGATGAAGTACCAGGCGGCCGGCGTGCCGCTGGTGGTGATTGCCGGCAAGGAATACGGCTCGGGGTCGTCGCGCGACTGGGCGGCCAAGGGCACCATGCTGCTGGGCGTGAAGGCCGTGATTGCCGAAAGCTATGAGCGCATTCACCGCAGCAACCTGGTGAACATGGGCGTGCTGCCGCTGCAGTTCACGGATGGCCAGAACGCCGCCAGCGTCGGGTTGACCGGCCGCGAGACGTTCGCGCTGGCCGGCGCCGGGGCGGCCCTCAAGCCCCGCGCGGTGGTGACGGTGACGGCCACGGCCGAGGACGGTTCGACGAAGACGTTCACGGCGACGGCGCGCATCGACACGCCCGAGGAACTGGTGGCGTACTCGCACGGCGGCATCCTGCCGTACGTCCTGCGCCAGCTCGTTCGCAGTTCGCAGTGATGTGCTGACCGCCGCGTCGATCAAGGAACAGGCGCTCGCCCTCGGATTCGAAGTCTGCGGGGTGGCGCCTGCCACGGCGCTGCCGGAACTCGCGTTCCTGCCTGACTGGCTCGCCCGCGGCTACGCGGGCGAGATGATCTACCTGCACAAGTCAGCCCACGCCCGGGCCGATATCCGGAACTTTCTGCCCTCCGCACGCTCGGTCGTCGTCGCCGGCGCCATCTACAACACGGAGAAGGGATCGGGGATCAGGGATCAGGGATCGGGGACCGTCCAGGTCGCCCGTTACGCGCGCGGGCAGGATTACCATGTCGTGCTGGCGGAGCGGCTCGAGCGGCTGGTGGCGTGGATGCGCGAGCAGCAGAGCGAGCCGTTCGAGAGCGCCATCTTCGTGGACAAGCACCACGTTCAGGAACGGGTCTACGCCCGCCACGCCGGCCTTGGCTGGATCGGCAAGAACAGTTGCGTGATCAATCCCGAGCTGGGGTCCTACCTGTTCCTGTGCGGTGCTGCGACCAGCCTGGCTCTCGAAGCCGATCGGCCGGCGGCCGATCAGTGCGGGGCGTGCACGCTGTGCATCGACTCGTGCCCCACCGGCGCCCTTGTCGACGAGCACGTGCTCGACGCGACCAGGTGCATCTCGTACCTGACCATCGAAGTGGATGGCGCCATTCCCGAGGCCCAGCGCCCGCACCTCGGCAACCATGCCTATGGCTGCGACATCTGCCAGGAAGTGTGTCCCTACAACCTGGCGCCGGTGATCACCGCGGATCCGGCGTGGACGGCGACACCGCGGGACGGCGCCTCCGCCGCCGAGTTGTGGCAGCGCACCGACCGCGAACTACACCAGTTCGTGAAAGGCAGCGCGATGACGCACCTGCCGCTGTCGGGGCTGCGCCGCAACCTCGCCATCGTGATTGGCAACGCCGGCGATCCCGCGCTGGCGGGGGTGCTCGATCGGCCCGCCCACGGCGTGAAGAACGCCGCCCATAGTGCCTTTACTCCGGCAGTTGAAGACGCGGTGGCATGGGCCAAGGGACGGTTGAAGTAGTATCGATCCATGGCGAACGCCTCTCTCGCCCCGGTCCTGCTGGTGTCGATGCCGCAGATGATCGATCCCAATTTCTCGAAGACGGTCGTCCTGCTCGCCGAGTATGGGGCGCACGGCGCGTTCGGCCTGGTGCTGAACCGGCGCATGCCCGAGCCGGCGCAGGCCATTGTCACGGCCGACGAGCCGATCAGCATTCACCCCAAGGTGCACCTGTTCACGGGCGGGCCGGTGGAGCCGACCCGGGCGTGGATTCTCACCGCCAAGCCTGAGCTGGATCCCGAAGCCCTGGAAGTGATGTCGGGGGTCTACCTGTCGGCGTCGCCGACCCTGGTGCGGCAGACACTCGAAGCCGCCCCGGATCCGGGAGTGCGGATGGTCGTGGGCTACTCCGGGTGGGGCGCGGGGCAATTGGACGGCGAGCTGGCCGAGTCGTCCTGGCTGCTGGCGCCGGTCGAGTCGGACCTCATCTTCTCCACGCCGGTAGACGACATGTGGGAGACCGCAATTCGCCGGCTGGGTGCGGAACCCTCCATGTTGCAGGGTTCGTCGGGTGTCCACTAGCCGCGCCCGCCGGGGCGGCAGCTCATGACGAGGTGGCACCTCATGACGGGGCGGAACTACTTGACGGGGCGGCAACACTTGACGGGGCGGAACTACCTGACGGGGCGGCAACACTTGACGGGAACGACAGTGCTTGCCCACCGTAGCGCTGTGCGCGAAGGTGGGACGGGGAGTACATCATGCGACGGGGAATCATGGCGGTAGCATCGGCGTCACTCGTGCTCGCGCTGGCGGGCTGCCGGGCACAGGCGGCCGAGGCGCCCGCCCAGGCCGGTGATCGGGCGGTCGTTGAGCTACAGCAGAAGACGGCGCGATTTGCGCCGACCGACCTTTCGGCCGACATCTCGGCGCTGCCGGCGAACGAGCGCGAAGCGCTGGCCCACATGGTGCGCGCCGCCCAGGTGATGGACGCGCTGTTCCTCGAGCAAGTGTGGTCGGGCAACGAGACGACGTTTCACCAGCTCGCGAAAGACGACTCGGTGCTTGGCCGGACGCGCCTCCATGCCTTTCTGGTGAACAAGGGGCCGTGGTCGCGACTGGACCACAACGAACCGTTCGTGCCGGGCGTCCCTGAAAAGCCGGCGGCGGCCAATTTCTATCCGGCCGGCGCGACCAAGGCCGAAGTGGAGAAGTGGATTGCCGGCCGTGGCCCAGCCGAGAAGACCGCCGCCACGGGGTTCTTCACCACCATCCGCCGCGATCCGGCCGGCAAGCTCGTGGCCGTGCCCTACAGCACGGAGTACCAGGGTGAGCTGGCGCTGGCGGCGCAGCACCTGCGTGCCGCCGCGGCCGCGACCAGGCAGCCCACCCTGAAGGCATTCCTCGAGTCGCGCGCCGCCGCGTTCGTGTCGAACGACTACTACGACAGCGACGTCAAGTGGATGGAGCTGGACGCCACCATCGAGCCGACCATCGGGCCGTACGAGGTGTACGAGGACGAGTGGTTCAACTACAAGGCGGCGTTCGAGGCCTTCATTACGGTGAAGGACCAGGCCGAGTCCGACAAGCTCAAGAAGTTTGCCGGCTCGTTGCAGGAGATCGAGAACAACCTGCCGATCGAGCCGAAGTACCGCAACCAGCGGCTCGGCGCCCTGGCGCCGATTGCCGTGGTCAACACCGTGTTCTCGGCGGGCGACGCCAACCGCGGCGTCCAGACCGCAGCCTTTAACCTGCCGAACGACGAACGGGTGATTCGCGAAAAGGGCAGCAAGCGGGTGATGCTGAAGAACAACCAGCAGGCCAAGTTCGACAAGGTGCTGACGCCGATTTCGAAGGTGGCGCTGGCTCCGGCCGACCAGGGCAACATCGCGTTCGATGCCTTCTTCACGCACATCCTGATGCACGAGCTGATGCACGGCCTCGGTCCGCACGACATCGTCGTCGGCGGCCGCACCACGACGGTGCGGCAGGAACTGAAAGAAACCTACAGCGCCATCGAGGAGGCCAAGGCCGACATCTCGGGCCTGTTCGCGCTGCAGTTCCTGATCGACAAGGGGCAGCTCGACAAGGGCCTCGAAAAGACGATGTACACGACGTTTCTGGCGTCAGCATTCCGCTCGCTGCGCTTCGGCATCAACGAGGCGCACGGCCGCGGCCAGGCGATCCAGTTGAACTACCTGCTCGATCGCGGCGGTTTCACGGTGAATGCCGACGGCACCTTCGCCGTCGACACGGCGAAGATCCGCGACGCGGTGACCGCGCTCACGGGCGAGATCATGACCCTGCAGGCAGAAGGCAGCTATGCCAGGGCCAAGGCGATGATCGACACGCTCGGCGTGATTCGGCCGCCGACCAAGGCGCTGCTCGACAAGCTGACGGCCGTGCCCGTCGACATCGAGCCGCGGTTCGTTACCGCGCTGGAGCTCCTGAAGTAGAGTCCGCCGTTAGCCGGCCCAACCGCTCACCGAAGGTGCCGGTAGACGAGCTCGAGCAGCTCGTCGTACATCGCGTCTGCTTCCTTCGTGCCTTTCTTGATCGCCGCGGTCGCGCAGTGCTTCAGGTGATTGCGTAGTAACTGCCGGCCCACCGCGCGCAGCGCCTCCTGCGCCGAAGCAATCTGCGTGATGATGTCGGGGCAGTAGCGATCCTCTTCCACCATCTTGTGGATGCCGCGAATTTGTCCTTCGATGCGGCGCAGGCGCTTCAGGTTCGCATCCTTGACTTCGGGATCCACGGCCACCGCGTGTTCATGTGTGTGCTTCACGACAGGGTCACTCCTCGTAGGCGCAGGCTGTTAGAGACGACACTGACCGAGCTGAAGGCCATGGCGGCACTCGCCAGGATCGGGCTCAGCAGGATGCCGAACACCGGATACAGCACGCCGGCCGCCACCGGGATACCGATCACGTTGTAGACGAAGGCCCAGAACAGGTTCTGCTTCATGGTCCGCATGGTCTTGCGGGCCAGCACGATCGCCTGGGTGACGCCGTCGAGGTCGCTGCGCATCAGCGTGACCGAGGCCGCCTCGCCGGCAATGTCGGAACCCGAGGCCATGGCCATGCCGATGTCGGCCTGGGCCAGCGCGGGGGCGTCGTTCAGGCCGTCGCCCACCATGGCGACAACGTGGCCACCGGCCTGCAGGTGCTTGATGGCGGCGACCTTCCCGTCGGGCAGGACCTCGGCGATGACCTCGGCGACGCCGGCCCGCGCCGCCACGGCCTCGGCGGTGGCTTTCCGGTCGCCGGTCAGCATGACCGTGCGCAGCCCGTGCCGCGCCAATCCGGCCACCACCTCGCGCGCGTTCGCGCGCACAGTGTCGGCAATGGCAAACGCGGCCGCGGCCTGGCCGGCAATTGCGATGAACACCACGGTGTTCGCGGCCGCCGCCCACTCGCGTGCCTGCGATTCAAGGGGCGTCACGTCGATGCCCGATTCACGCAGCAGGGCCTCCGTGCCGGCGATCACGTGCCGGCCATCGACGATGCCGAAGACGCCCTTGCCGGGCAGTGCGATCACGTTGTCCACTGTTGGCGGCGGTGTGCTTGCTCCGCCGGCGGCGGCGACGACTGCCTGCGCCAGCGGATGTTCGGAGCGGCTCTCGAGCGCGGCGGCGAGCCGCAACACGGTGGCCCGGTCCTGTCCCGGCGCGATCAGCGTATCGGTGACGCGCGGCGTGCCCTCGGTCAGGGTGCCGGTCTTGTCGAAGACGACCGTGTCGACGGCCGCCAGGCGTTCCAAGGGTTCGCCGCCCTTGATCAGGATGCCGGCGGCCGCGCCGCGTCCGCTCGCCACCATCACCGCCGTTGGCACGGCCAGGCCCATCGCGCACGGGCAGGCGATGATCAGCACTGCCACCGCCGCGGTGATCGCCGAGGCGAACGACGGCTCGGCCGGCAGCACCATCCACGCCGCGAACGTCGCAATCGCAATCGAGATGACGACCGGGACGAAGACCGCGGAAATGCGATCGGCGAGCCGCTGGATGGGCGCCTGCGAGCCCTGCGCTTCCCTCATCAGGGTGACGATGCGCGCCAGCACGCTGGCGGCGCCGACCGCGGTCGCGCGCACTTCGAGCGCGGCGGTCTTGTTGACGGTGGCGCCGATGACGCGGTCGCCCGCGGTCTTGTCCACCGGCATTGATTCGCCGGTCAGCATCGACTCGTCAACGGCGCCGCTGCCGCTCGTGATCTCGCCGTCAACGGGGAAGCGCTCGCCCGGACGGATCAGCACGATGTCGCCGGCGCGGACCTCGGCGATGGCGATCTCCTGCTCCTGCCCGTCGCGGCGAACCCGGGCGGTCGAGGGTTGCAGCCTGGCAAGTTGACGCAGGGCGCGGGTCGTCTGGGTCTTGGCCCTGGCTTCCATGGCGTTGCCGAGCAGGACCAGGGCGATGATGATGATCACCGCTTCGTAATACACGTCGGGCCGGGCGCCGTCGGCGACAAACCACGCGGGTGCCAGCGTCGCGGCCAGCGAATAGAGAAAGGCCGCGCCGGTGCCGACCGCAATCAGGGTGCTCATGTCGGCCGTGCCGTGCTTCAGGCCCGACCAGGCGCGGGTGTAGAAGTGCCGGCCCGCCCACGTCATCACGAAGACGGTCGCCGCCAGCAGTGCGTAGGTCAGGATCTGCGGATCGAGGGCATACAGCCACGGCAGCGCCGCCCGGACGGGCGGATCGATCGCCGTCATCGTCCAACGCAGCAGCGGATCGCCGGAGTGTTCGGCATGGGGTGACATGCCCGCCATCAGCGGCATGGACACGATCATCGCCACCGCGCCGAGGGCCAGGCTGGCCAGCGACTTCGTGCGCAAGGTGTTGTACTCGTGCCGCTGCTGCCGTTCCCGCTCGTCATCGGCGCTGCTGCCGGTGTCGGCCGCCACCGGAAGCCGCGACATGTAGCCGGTGTCGTTGATGGCCGCCACCAGCTGGCCCGGATTGGTCGCCGCCGGGTCGAAGTGGATGGTCGCTTCGTTCATCATCAGGTTCACCGCCGCCCTGGTGACACCCGGCTGCTTGTTGAGCGCACGCTGCACGGTGGCCTGGCACGCCGCGCAGGTCATGCCCTCGACCGGCAGCGTGACCTTGTCTGGCGCGGTGGAACCTTCAGTCGACGTGGATGCCATGACGAGCCTCTACTTGACGATGATCTGGCCGCGCAGCATCCCCATGCCGCACGCGAATTGGTGGGTGCCCACGGTGTCGGCGGTGAACTCGACGACGGTGCGGGCAAAGGCGGGGAGGTCGCGCCGGATGCCAAAGTCGGGGACCACCACTTCTTCCGAACACGGGTTGTCTTCCTGGCGATCGAAAGTCAGCCGCACGCGGCTGCCGCGGGGGACCTCGATGGCGCTCGGGGAATAGCCGCCCTCGACGCGAATGGTGAACTCGGCGACCCCGCCCGGAGCGGCCATCGCCACGGCCGGCGCCGGCGACCGGCCGAGGAAGTACCAGTTCACCAGCACGATTGAGGCCACGGCGAGGCCGATGATGGTGATGTCCATGCCATCCATGACGGTTACTCCTGACTGACGACCGTGAAGCCGGCGCGATCGACGGCCGCGGCAATGATCTCCGGCGTGACGGTCTCGGCATCAACCTTGAGCCGGGCCCTGCCCACCTCGATCGCGAGCGGCTCAACCCCTGGTACTGCGGACAGCACACGGGTCAGGCTGTTGACGCACCCGCTGCAACTCATGCCGTCGATGACGACGGTTCGTTCGACCACGCTCATTTATATACCCTCCACCCCTATTAGATACCGGAGGGGGGTATGGGTGTCAAGGGTCAGGGAACGGGGAACGGGGATCAGTGGCAGTGTTCGTCGGGCTTCTTCTTCAGCTGGGACAACGGGACAAACGTGGTCGCCTTCTTCGGTTTGCGGCGGCCGCCGAAGAAATGGCGGGCCAGGAAGGCCAGGGCGGCCAGCACGACGATGGCGACGCCGGCTTCCTGCACCATCAGCCGAGCCCCAGCCCGAGCCGGGCGCCGACCTGGTAGACGACCAGCGACGCGCCATATGCCAGCGCCGTCATGTACGCGACCATGAACAGGGGCCATCGCCAGGTGCCCGACTCGCGCCGGACGACGGCCACGGTGCTCATGCACTGGCAGGCGAGCACGAAGAACACCATCAGCGAGACGCCGGCCAGCGGCGTCATCAAGGGCCGCCCGTCAGGCCAGGTCGCCGCGCGCAGCGCCTCACGCAACGGCTCGTCCTCCGCGCCATCCGACTCGATGTCGAAGACGACCGCCAGGGTCGAGACGAACACTTCGCGGGCCGCGAAGGCGCCGATGATGCCGACGCCGATGCGCCAGTCGAAGCCGAGCGGCTCGATCGCCGGTTCGATGGCATGGCCGAGACGCCCGGCAAAACTGTGCCGCAACTGATCGCCCGCCGCCTCGGCGGCGACCCGCGGATACGACAACAGCGCCCACAACACGATGGTGAGCGCAAGAATCACGGTACCCGCACCAATCAGGAACGCGCGGACGCGCTGCCAGACGTTGAACACCAGCACCCGCGGCGCCGGCAGGCGATAGGGCGGCAGTTCCAGCACCAGTGGCGCCCCGGGCCCCTTCAGCACCGTGCGCCGCAGCACCGCCGCCGCGCCCAGCGCGGCGACCACCGACAGCATGTACATGGCGAACAGCACGACCGCGCCGGCGCTGAGGAAGCCGACCCGCATGCCCGGGGTAAAGATGGTGGCCGTGACCAGGACGTAGACCGGTAACCGCGCGCTGCACGACATCAACGGCAGCACCAGCATGGTCAGCAAGCGGTCGGTGCGGTTCTCAATGGTCCGCGTGGCCATCACCGCGGGTACGGCGCACGAAAAGCCCGACAGCATGGGCACGAACGCGCGTCCGTTCAGGCCGACGCTGCGCATCAGGCGATCGATCACGAACGCGACGCGGGCCAGGTACCCCGAGTCTTCGAGCAGCCCGATGAACAGGAACAGCAGGCCGATTTGCGGCACGAACACCACGACGTTGCCGACGCCGGCGATGATGCCGTTGACCACGAGGTCGGTGAACGGCCCCGGCGGCAGCGCGGCATCGGCCAGTCCCTGGACCGCGGCGACGCCGGACTCGATCAGGGCGATGGCCGGCTCCGACCAGGTGAACAACGCCTGGAAAATCACCATCATCACCAGCGCGAAGATGGCGCCGCCGTAGAAGCCGTGCGTCAGCACCGAGTCGATGCGATCGGTCCGCCGCCGGCTCGGCGCCGGCCGGCTGACGACGGCCTCGACGATGGCGTCGACCCGCCGGTACGAGGACGAGATGATCTCGAGGTCGACGTTGCGGCCGGCGGCGGCCGCCCGGCCGCGGATGTCGAGGGTCAGTGCCCGCAGCCGCGGCGGAATGCCCGCCAGGTCGTCGGCGGCGCTGTCGTCGAGCGACAGCAGCAGCCAGGTCGCCCAGGCCCGCGCCGCGACCGGCCGGTCGAGCACGCCCTCGGCGAGAATCGCCGCCTCGAGTTCAGCGATGTCGACCATGAGCTCCGTGGGCCGGTCCAGGGGCGGCGCGTCGCTTGGCGGCCTCGCCGCGGCCCGCCCGATGGCGGCGCCGAGTTCGGCAATGCCCTCGCCCCGCGTCGCCACCGTCCGCACCACCTCCGCTCCGGTCATCGCCGCCAGGCGTGCGGTGTCGACGTGAATGCCGTCGCGGGCCGCCTCGTCCGACATGTTGAGCGCGATGACCACGGGGACGCCGGTCGCCAGCACCTCGATGGCCAGGAACAGCGCCCGGCCCAGCGCGGCCGCGTCGACGACGACCACCACGGCCTGGGGCGCCGGCAGGTTGCGGCCGAGCAGCGCGTCAACGGCGATTTGTTCTTCGCGCGACCGCGCGCTCAGGCTGTAGGTGCCGGGCAGGTCGACCAGTTCGAGGTGGCGCCCATCCGCGGTCACGTACGGGGCACTGACGCGGTCAATAGTGACGCCCGGATAATTGGCGACATGGGCGCGCGCGCCGGTCAGCGCGTTGAAGAGGGTGGACTTGCCCGAGTTGGGGTTACCCGCAACCAGGACCAGCGCGGGCGGCGTCACTCGACGTCGATGCCGAGCGCTTCTGACCGGCGGATCGAGAGCGCGAAGTTCCGCAGCTTGAGTTCGATTGGGTCGCCCATCGGCGCAATGCGGCGCAGGGTCACCTTCGTACCCGGCACCAGGCCGATCTCGAGCAGACGGCGGACGACCGCGCGCTCGCCTCGCACGCGGGAGACGACAGCATGGCCGCCCACCGGCAGGGCGGCCAGAGAACCGGGTTTCTTGGTCACAGTGGCACTTCCGAAGTTGAGACTTGATCTCAACTATAAGCCATTCCGACCGGAATTGTCTTATTTAGGTGGTGGGGGCGGCTGGTGGCCGGCGTGGGGATCGGCCGGCGGGGGCGGCTCAGGGTCGCGGCCCTCGAGGAATTCCTCGATTTTCTGCTCTTCCTCGAACTGCTCGCGCGACACCGGGTTGAACCGCTCCATGATGGCCAGGTCTTCCGGGGTCAGCGCCGGCAGACGGCGGATGAAGTGCACGAGCTCCCAGCTGGCTTTTTCGCCCTCGGGGGTGCCCGTGCTCCAGGCCGGCATGCCGGTCAGCCGGATGCCGTTCTCGATGAAGTAAAAAATCTCGCCGTCGCTCAACTGCTGCGTGCGAGGCAAGCGCATGTCCGGCGACTTCGGATAGAAGCCCCGGCCCATCTCGGTATTGCCGCTGCCGTCATTCGCGTGGCAACTGGCGCAGTGGTCCGCGAAATGCTGGCGGGCGACCGCGAAATTCTCGTCGGTGGCGGTCACGGGGTTCCTGAGCCCCTTGTACATTGGCGGGGTCAGCCAGCTTCGCAGGAACAGGGCCGCGCGGATCTCGATCCACGATGGATCGGGCCGGGCGCTGACGCCGCGGCCCTGGACGACCAGCAACGCGGCAGTCACCACCAGGACCGCCAGAAAGGCGACCCAGGCGGCGAATCGGACAATGCGCTTCATGAATCCGTCCGGCCCTATTGCGGTAAGACGGCTGCCGCCGTCTTGACCTGCATGGTGCCGCCCACCGACTCGGTCCAGGCCCACACCAGTTCGCGGCCGTTGAGGGCCATGCGCGGGTAGCCGCTGGAACGCCCGGCCGCCAGCCCGGCGATGGTGACCGGCGCCGATCGCTTGCCCGTGCGATCGATGCGGCGGGCGCGGAACTGCGACCGCTGGTCCGCAAACTCGATCCACGTCACCACGGCGGCGCTGCCATCGGGCACCAGGGCCACATCCACCCGCCCCAGCGACCCGCCATCGTCGATGCGGATCGGTGCGCCGTAGGTGCGGCCGGCATCGGCCGAGAACGCCAGGTAAGCCTGCCCTTGTTCGCCCTTGACCGTGAACCACGAGGCGGCGACGTTACGACCCGACGCGCTCAGCGACGGACCGTTGACGGGACAGGCGGCGATCTTCCAACCGTCGGCATGGACGGCGGCCGGTTCGGACCACCTACCGTTGACGAGCCGGGCGGTGTAGATGTCGCGGATTTCGGCGTCGCTGCGATCGCGGAACGCCGCAATCACGCCTTCGCTGGTGACGGTGACCGCGGTGGGGCAGCATTCGCAGACGCGGGCGTCGACGACCGACTCTTCCACCTGCTTCCAGTTCTGGTCGAAACGGCCGAAGTGCACGGTCATGGCGCCGCCCCCGCCGTGCTCGTCGTGACCGGCCGCCGGCTTCATGTTGCGGCCGTCGAGCCAAATCGCACCCAGCCCGTCGCCGAGCGGAAACAGCGATGCGAAACCATGCTCGGTTTTGGTGCCATCGTGATGGGGGAGGAACGACGGCGACCAGGTCTGGCCGTCGTCCTTCGAGTACGCCAGCCGCACGTCGTACGCGTAGGTATCGGGCCCGCTCTTCTGCAGCCAGTGCCCGACGATGGTGCCGTTGGGGAGGCGCAGGACCGAGGGCACGTCGGCCCAGTTGACGAACCAGTCGCGGCCCGACGCCACCGTGCGGGCCGCGGTCCAGCCGCCCGCCGTCCGCTCCGCGAACTTCAGCGTGGCCAGGTCGCCGGTCCGCTCAATCCAGCTAAGCAGTATGCCACGCGACGAGACCGTCAGCTGCGGCTGGGCCGACTGGCCGGCAGCCGGCGAGGCCAGCGCCCGTGGCGTGAGCGGCGCGTCTTGCGCCGCGCCGAACGCGGTGACGGCCGCGGTCGCGACCAGGGCAGCGGCGAAGGCGAAATGGCGTCTCATGGCGTCAGTTCCGGCAGCTGCCGGCGCCGCGCGGGTCGCCGCAGGCGCCGCACGCCGAAGGCCCGGCGTTCATCGACATACCGCCGCCCGACGGCGCGCTGACCGCAAACACCGACAGTTGCTTGTCGAGCTCGCGGCTGGCGCACTTGGGGCACTCGTAGCGGGTCGATTCTCGCACCAGCAACTCGAACTTGTGGTCGCACGACCGGCACAGGTATTCGTACATCGGCATGGCTACATAATACCGCTGAACCCTTGCTATACTGGTGGGATGCCTTTTACGCAGAAGACCGCACCTGTAGCCAATCCTCTCCGCCGCAACGTCGCCATCATCGCGCACGTCGACCACGGCAAGACCACGCTCGTTGACGCCATGTTCCGCCAGGGCGGCGTCTTCCGCGCCAACGAACGCATCGCCGAACGGGCGATGGACAGCAACGACCTCGAACGCGAGCGCGGCATCACCATCCTCGCCAAGAACACCGCCGTCCACTACAAGGACACGCTGATCAACATCATGGACACCCCCGGCCACGCCGACTTCGGCGGCGAGGTCGAGCGCGTGCTGTCCATGGCCGACGGCGTCGTGCTGCTGGTCGACGCGGCCGAAGGGCCGCTCCCGCAGACCCGCTTCGTGCTGCGCAAGGCTTTCGAGCGCGGCCTGCCGCCGATTGTCGTGATCAACAAGATCGACCGCGCCGACGCGCGGGCGCAGGAAGTGCTGAACGAGGTCTACGACCTGTTCATCGACCTCGACGCCACCGAAGAGCAGATCGAGTTCCCGGTGCTGTTCACCAACGGCCGCGCGGGCACTGCGAGCACCAGCCTGGACGTGCCGGGCGAGGACCTGCGGCCGCTGTTCGAGTCGATCCTCGCCAACGTGCCCCCGCCCCGTGGCGACGTCGATGCGCCGCTGCAGATGCTGGTGTCGAACCTCGATTCCAGCGATTACCTGGGTCGCATCGCGATCGGCCGCATCTCCAACGGCCGCGTCAAGCTGAACAACCCGGTCGTCATCTGCAAGCTCGACGGCAAGTACAAGGAAACCAAGGTCACCAAGCTGTTCACCTTCGAGGGCCTCAAGCGCGTCGAGATCAACGAAGCGATGGCCGGCGACATCGTCTGCCTCGCCGGCATCGACGACATCACCATCGGCGAGACGATTGCCGACCCCGACAACCCGATGCCGATTCCGCCGGTGGCGGTGGACGAGCCGACGGTGTCGATGATCTTCGGCGTCAACACCTCGCCGATGGCCGGCCGCGACGGCCAGTACCTGACCTCGCGCCACCTCAAGGAGCGCCTCGAGAAGGAACTGCTCGGCAACGTCTCGATCCGGGTCGAGCCGACCGAGACGCCGGAGCAGTTCAAGGTGCTCGGGCGCGGTGAGCTGCAGCTGGCGATCCTGATCGAGATGATGCGCCGCGAGGGCTTCGAGATGCAGGTGTCGCGCCCCGAAATCGTCGTCAAGGAGATCGACGGTGTGCGCATGGAGCCGGTCGAGGAACTGGTGATCGACGTTGCGGAAGAGTTCCAGGGCGTGGTGATCGCGATGTGCGGCACCCGCAAGGGCACCATGACCAAGATGGTCAACAACGGCAGCGGCCGCGTCCGCCTCGAGTTCCGCATCCCGGCGCGCGGCCTGATTGGTTTCCGCTCGCAGTTCCTCACCGACACCAAGGGCACCGGCATCATCAACCACATCTTCTCGGGATGGGAGCCGTGGCATGGTCCGATTGCGGCCCGCGCCAACGGCACGCTGATCTCGGATCGCACCGGCGTGGCGACCGCCTACGCGATTGCCAGCATGCAGGAGCGCGGCACCATCTTCATCGAGCCGACGACGCAGGTCTACGAGGGCATGCTGATCGGCGAAAACTCGCGCACCAACGACCTCGACGTCAACATCTGCCGCGAGAAGAAGCAGACCAACATGCGGTCGTCAGGCGCCGACGATGCGATTCGCCTGGTGCCGCCGCACCTGATGGGGCTGGAAGTCGCCATCGAGTTCATCAACGACGACGAACTGGTGGAGGTGACGCCGAAGAGCATCCGGCTGCGCAAGCGCATCCTGCAGCAGAACATGCGGCCGCGCAAGTCGGACGACTAGGCGGCCGCCTGCTCTTCACCCGTCAGGATCAGCTCCACCGCGAGGGGCTGCCCTTCGAGGTCGAACGGGCAGCGGGCGCGGCGCACCGCGCTCATGTAGGTGGTGGCGAAGTCCGACCCCATGGTGACGGTCGGCACGGCAATCGCCGACGCCGGTTCGAACGCCGCCAGCTTGTTGCGGAACGTGCCCGCCACCATGTTGGCGACCTCGCCCATGGCGTCGGGGACCTCGCCGTTGAGGTCTTCGATGGCAATGCCCAGCATGGCGCCGGCAATGCTGCGGGCGGCATCGATCGAGCTGTGGATGGCGACCAGCCCGCGGCGATGGCCGGCGAATGCGACCGTGGCGACCACGTGCGGGCCCTTGCGCTCGGCGCCGGCCTCGGCCGCCGGCAACCGGGTCAGCGACTTGAACATCATGGTTTCGAAGACCTCTTCGGTCGAGGTCATCAGGTTCGTCAACAACTCGGCGGGAATCGTCATGGCTACCTCGGGGGACGCGATGGTCAGGCCTTCAAGGCAGCCTGGATTTTTTCCTTGATGGTGTCGGGCGTAAACGGCTTGACGACGTAGTTGTTGACGCCGGCCCGCAGCGCCTCCTTGATGTCGTCTTCCGCGGCGTTGGTCGTCACCATGAGCACCGGCAGGGCCTTGGTGGCCTCGTTGGCGCGCACGGCCTTGATGAAGTCGATGCCGCTCATCTCCGGCATGTTCCAGTCGGTGATGACCATGTCGACCTCGGTGGTCGCCAGGCGGTCGACGCCCTCGCGGCCGTTGCCGGCCTCGTGGAAGTCCTTGTAGCCCAGCTTGTTGAGCGTGTTGATGATGATGCGTCGCATCGTGCTCGAATCGTCGACAATCAAGAAGCGCATTGGTTCTCCACTGACAGGTGTCACAGTCCGCTCGTAGCTCTCAATCGGCCATTTCGTGTTAGGGTTGAATTTCCTTGGCTGAGCCTTCTCCTGCCCCGGCGTGGCTCGAGCGCGCCAACCGCCTGTCGCTCATCGCGCGGGTGGTGTCCAGCACGATCCACGACGTCAACAACGCCTTACAGGTCATCGGCGGCAGCGCCGAACTGCTGGAAATGGCGGCTGGCGCCAGCGAAGCCGTCCTGCGCCGCGGCCAGACCATCGGCACCCAGGCCAAGCGCGCCTCGGCCCTGCTCAACGACCTGAGCACGTTCGTGCGCGACACGCGCGACCGGCCCGAGACGGTCGGCCTGCGGGCCGTCGCCGCGCAGGCAGTGGCCATGCGGCAGTACTCCCTGGCGAAGCTTCGCGTCACCACCGCCATCGACGGTGACGACGTGATGGTCGACGCCAACCCGCGCCAGCTGCTCCAGGTGTTGATGAACCTGGTGATCAACGCCGAGCAGGCCCTGGTCAAAACGCCGGAGGCGCAGTTGCGGATTGGGGTACGGCGTGACGGCAACCAGGCAGGAGTGACGGTCGAAGACAATGGCGGCGGCGTGGCCGCCGGTAACGTCGAGACCCTGTTCGACGCCACGACGGACGAACCCAACCAGGCCGGCGACCTGCACATTGGCCTGGCCGTGTCGCGCTGGCTGGCCGCGCGCATGGGAGGCAGCCTGAGCTACGAGCCGGCCGCCGGCCAGGGCGCGCGCTTCACGTTGCGGCTGCCGGCCTCAGGCGCCTGAGGCGGCCGAGGTGTCATTGGGGCAGCCGTCTTTAGGCAGCTGACGAGTCGACCCCGCCGCCCAGCCGCTGCAGCTTGTCGATCAGCGTCGTGCGACTCAGGTTCAGCAACCGCGCCGCCTGGCGCTTGTTGCCGCCGGTCTTTTCGAGGCCGCGGGTAATCAGCTCGCGTTCGAGCTGTGTCATCACCGCCGAGAAATCCAGTCCCTCGTCGGGAATCGTCACCGGCGCCAGCATCGCCGAACGGCCCGGGCTGCGCACGTCCTCGGGCAGCATGTGCGGGCCAATTTCGCGCTCGGCGCCACTGACCGCGACCGCATGCTCGATGGCGTTTTCCAGCTGGCGGATGTTGCCCGGCCAGGGGTAATCCATCAGCACGCGCAGCGCCGCCTGGCTGAGCGACCGCGCCGGCACGCCGTTGTGCTTGCACGACTTCTGGACGAAGTGGTTCGCCAGCAGCGCGATGTCCTCGCGGCGCGAGCGCAGCGGCGGCAGAGTAATCGGCACCACGTTGAGGCGATAGAACAAATCTTCGCGGAACGCACCTTCCTTCACCAGCTTGCGCAGGTCGACGTTGGTGGCGGCGACGACGCGAATGTCGAACTTGAAGGGACGCGACTCGCCGACGCGCTCGACCTCCCGTTCCTGCAGCGCGCGCAGCAGCTTGGCCTGCAGCGACAGGGTCATCGACGAAACTTCGTCGATGAACAGCGTGCCCTTGTGCGCCAGCTCGAAGCGGCCGACGCGGGCGTTGGCGGCGCCGGTGAATGCGCCCTTGACGTGGCCGAACAATTCGGCCTCGGCCAGGCCTTCCGGAATGGCGGCGGCGTTGAAGGCCACGAAATGATGGTCGCGGCGCGGGCTGTTGTAGTGAATGGTGCGGGCGATCAGCTCCTTGCCGGTGCCGGTCTCGCCGTGAATGAGCACGGTGCTGTTCATCGGCGAGACGAGTTCGAGCGACGAGAAGACGTGCTGCATCGGCGCGCTTTGCCCGATCACGCTGGCGAAGCTGAAGCGGTCGTGGAGCTGCGCCCGCAGCTCCGCGTTCTCCTGCTGCAGGCGGCGCTCGTTGATGCCGGTGTGCAGGACCTGGGCGAGTTGCGCCAACTGGAACGGCTTGATCAGGAAGTCGATGGCGCCGCGCTTGATCGCCTTGACCGCCTCTTCGACACCGCCCCAGCCGGTGATGACGACGGCGCGGATCTCGGGATAGCGGGCGCGCGCGGCATCGAGCACCTCCATGCCGTCGGCATCCGGCAGGCGCAAGTCGACGACCAGGCCGTCATAGGCAAAGCCTTCCAGCCGCGACCGGGCGTCGGCCGCGTCAAGGGCCTGCGCCACCGCGAATCCCTTGGCTTCAAGCGATTCGGCGATGATCTGGCGCAATTCAGCTTCATCTTCAACAACAAGGACCGTGGGTTGGGACAGCTGGGACATTTGAGTTTTTTGAGCCTATTACGACTGTTCGTCCGGCAACTACAGGTTTTTCCGAAATTGCCGATTTGAAGTTTGGACAGATAGCAACCGTCATGCCAATCGACCTCACTCAAGCCCCCTGGGAAGTCCTGGTCGTCGATGATGACGAGGACATTCGCGAGCTTATCGTCACGTATTTCAACGGCTTAGGGATGTTGGTGACCGGCGCCACCGACGGCCGCGCCGCCATTGCCACCCTGCAGCGGTCCAACGGCCGCTTCGGCCTCGTGGTGACCGACCTGAACCTCCCGGGCGCCGACGGCTTCGCGGTTCTGCAGGCCGCCCGCCAGGCCAATAACAACTGCTACGTGGTGATCGTCACCGGCTACGCCTCGCTTGATTCCGCCATTCACGCGGTGCGCGTCGGCGCCTACGACTATCTCACCAAGCCCTTCTCTATGGGGCAGTTAGACGTGGTGCTGACGCGGATAACCGACCGGGCTTCGCTCGAGCAGCAGAACCGCGTGCTGGGCCAGATGCCGGTGAATTCGCGCGCCGGCTCGCGCCCGCAGGCGGCCGGCGCATCGGCCAGCCTGGCGACGATAGAACAGGGAATGGCTCGCATGGAAGAGGCCATTGCCCGCATTGAAGCCCGCCTCAACTCGGGCGTCGGATCGCCGTTCGCCCGACGATAGGTGTCGGGACGCCGACACGCGGCCGCAGCGCGACAGGCCGCCCCGCCCCGTGTCGCCCGCACGCTAGTACTCAGGACTCCCGCACCCGAGCACCCAAGTACCTAAGCTCCCGCTCGTTGGCATCGCCCTTGCTCAAAGGGATGGCGTGAACGACATCTCAGACGGCGCGATTCTCGCCGCCCTACGCCGCCAGATGGCAAATGCCGTCCAGCGCCAAACCGTCGCGTCGAGCAACCTCGCCAACCTCGATACGCCTGGCTACAAGACCCAGGAGGCCACGTTCGCCGACGCCCTGGACGATTCCATGGGCGCCACGCTCTCGCTGACCAACGGCGGCCACCTGGCCGGCGCCGAGTCGGCGGGCGGCAAGGGCACGCGCGACGCCGAGGGGCTGGCCTTCAAGCGCGACGGCAACAACGTGCAGCTCGATCGGGAACTGCTGTCGATGACCAGCGCCGCTGGCGACTTCAGCAAGGCGCAGACCGCGCTGGCGGCGAAGTTCCGCCTGGTGCGCTACGCCATCAACGAGGGCCGTTAATCATGTCTCTGGGCAACGCCATCACCGCCAGTGCGAGCGCGCTCAACGCGCAGCGCGCGCGCATCGAAGTCGCGGTGTCGAACATTGCCAACGCCGAATCGACGCGCGGGGTCGACGGCCAGCCCTATCGCCGGCGCGACGTCGTCTTGTCGTCGATGCCGATCGAGTCGTTCGATTCGGCGCTCGGCAATGCCGCCGCGGTCGGCGTGCAGGTGTCGAATGTCGTCGAGGACACCGCGGAATTTCGCCGCCGCTACGACCCGGCTCACCCGGATGCCGACACCAACGGCATGGTCGCGGTGCCGAATGTCGACGTGCCCGAAGAAATGGTCGACATGCTGGGCGCGGCGCGCGCCTACCAGGCCAACCTCACCGCCATCACCCTGATTCGCGACACCGTCGCCCGCGCCCTGGAGCTCGGTAAGTAAGCCATGGCGATCGACGTGATTTCACCGTCGGCGGGCAGTCTCGGCAGCGTCGGCCGGCCGGCGGACG
Organism: Vicinamibacterales bacterium; assembly: GCA_050247355.1. GTDB lineage: Bacteria > Acidobacteriota > Vicinamibacteria > Vicinamibacterales > UBA2999 > 12-FULL-67-14b. The sequence goes on from JBFWUK010000014.1 coordinate 90,967, forward strand.
CCGCCGCCAAGACCGCCCCCGCGTCGGCCAGCGGATTCAGCGACGCGCTCGCCGGCCTGCTGGCGTCGGTTGACGAATCGGCGGGCGCCGCCAACAACGCCGTCGCCGACATGGTCCAGGGCACCGGCGACGTGCACGAAGCGATGATCGCGCTGCAACGCGCGGAAACCACGTTGCAGCTGACCGTGCAGGTCCGCAACAAGCTCGTGCAGGCGTATCAAGACGTCATGCGCATGCCCATTTGATGTCGCGGTCTGATATCCCGTGAATCCGGATCAACTGCTCGCGCCGCTCAAGCGGCTTGGTTCGACGCTCACGCCGCGCCAGCTCGCGACGCTCGCCGCCGCCTTTATCGGCGTGGTCGGTGTCGTCGCCGGATCGGCGTATTGGATGAACACGCCGTCCTACACGCTGCTCTACGCCGACCTCGATCCGGAATCGGCCAACGCCGTGGTGGCGAAGCTCAAGACCGCCAAGATTGACTACGTGCTCGACGACGGCGGCCGCGCGGTGCGCGTGCCGATGGAGCGGGTCGACGAACTGCGCCTCGACATGGCGGCGCAGGGGCTGCCGACCACCGGCCGCATCGGCTTCGAGATCTTCGACCGTACCGCGTTCGGCACGACCGAATTCCTGGAGCAGGTGAATTTTCGCCGTGGCCTCGAAGGCGAGTTGGGCCGCACCATTGGCACGATCGCCGAGGTTGCGAGCGCCCGCGTTCACATTGCCCTGCCCAAGGCATCGCTGTTCACCGGCGACAACGAGCAGGCCAAGGCGTCGGTGGTGCTGAAGCTGCGCAACAACAAGCCGCTGGCGCCGTCGACGGTCGCCGGCATCGCCGGCCTGGTCGCCGCCAGCGTCGAATCGCTTCGTCCCGAATCGGTGGTCATCATCGACACCTTCGGCCGGCCGCTGTCGCCGCGGGCCGGCGCCGAGGACGAGGTCACGGGCGGCCAGCCGCTCGAACGCCAGCAGCGGCTCGAGCGCGACCTGTCGGCCAAGGTCGTTGCCCTGCTCGAACCGGTGGTCGGCCCCGGTCATGTCCGCGTCAATGTCTCGGCCCGGCTGAACGGCAACTCGCAGGAAGAAACCGAAGAACGCTGGGACCCGACCACGGTGATCCGCAGCCGCCAGTCGTCGACCGATGCCACCAGCGTGTCCGGGGCGGCGGGCGTCGCCGGCGCACGCGCCAACACGCCCCTGCCGGTCGGCCAGGCGCCGAAGCCCGTCGTCTCGCCGGCGCCGGTGATGGCCGGGCGCAGCAGCGAGACCACCAATTTCGAAGTGAGCAAGCTGACCCGCCACACGGTCGCGCCGCGCGGCCAGCTGGCGCGGCTGTCGGTCGCCGTCATCCTGGACGACGTGCGCACGACGGCCAAGGACGCCGAGGGCAGGACGCAGACCACCACCAAACCGAGAGATGCCGGCGAGGTCGAACGCATCAAGAACCTGGTCGCTGCGGCCGTTGGTCTCGACAGCGACCGCGGCGACCAGCTGACCGTCGAGAACATCTCGTTCGGCGAAGTGCCCGTGGAAGACGTCGTGGATCCCTCCCTGTGGCAGCGGATTGCCCCGCCGGTGACCGATTACGCGCCGCAGGCCGTTCGTTTGCTGGGCATCCTGCTGATGGCGACGTTCGCGTTCAGCATGGTGCTGCGGCCGATGGTTCGCGCGGCGTTCCCGGCGCCGGCGATGCTCGGCGCGGCGGCGGCGCCGCCGGGCGGCCTGCCGCAGGTCGTGCGGACGGTCGCCGACCTGGAAGGCGAGATCGAGGCCGAGCTCGACGCCAGCACGACGCCGACGTCGGCCGAGGCGCGCCGCCTGCCGGTGCTGACCAAGCGCATTGCCAGGAAGGCCGAAACCGAACCCGAGCAGATGGCCCGGCTCGTGCGGTCGTGGCTGATCGAGGAGGATCGGTAAGCGATGGCCGCGGTCCCCAGACCCCTGAGCGGCGCCCGCAAGGCGGCGATCGTCATGATGGCGATCGGCGAGGAATCCTCGGCCAAGCTGTTCAAGTACCTGCAGGAAGAAGAGATCGAGCGCATTGCCCGCGAGGTGGCGTCGCTTGGCAGCGTCGCCTCGGAACAGGGCGAGCTGGTGCTGTCGGAATTTCACCAGATGGCGTCGGCCTCGGAGTACATCTCCAGCGGCGGCGTCGAACACGCGCGCCGCCTGCTGACCAAGTCGCTCGGTCCCGACCTGTCGCGCCGCATTCTCGACCGCGTCATCAAGTCGTTCAACGCCAGCGCCGGGTTTGCCACGCTCGAGAAAGCCAACCCGCAGCAGCTCTCGAAGTTCATCCTGGGCGAGCACCCGCAGACCATCGCACTGATCCTGGCGCACCTCAATGCCGGCAGCGCGGCGCAGCTGGTGACCCAACTGCCCGACGAGATGCGCGCCGACGTGCTGATGCGGATGGCCAGCATCGAGGACATCTCGCCGGAAGTGATTGGCCGCATCTCGAGCGTCATCGACCAGCGCCTGAAGTCGCTCGGCAGCGGCTCGCGCGAAACCCACGGCGGCGTGCGGGCGGTGGCGGAACTGTTCAACCGGCTCGACCGCAGCGTCAGCCAGCCCGCGCTCGAGCGCATCGAGGCGGAATCGCAGGACATGGCGGTGCAGATCCGCAACCTGATGTTCGTGTTCGAGGACCTGGCCAGCGTCGAGGACGCCGGCATCCGCGAGATCGTCAACCGCAGTGACAAGCGGGTGCTGACGATTGCCCTCAAGGGCGCGAGCGAGGAGATCCGGCAGCGATTCTTCGGCAACATGTCGAAGCGGGCCGGCGAGCTGCTCAAGGAAGAAATGGAGATCATGGGCGCGGTCCGGTTGCGGGATGTCGAGAAGGCCCAGCACGACGTGGTCGCGATTGCCCGCAAGCTCGAAGAAGAGGGCGTGATCACCACCGGCGCCGGGGCGGGTGAGCCGTATGTCGTTTAAAGCCGTTCGCCTGGCGAAGTCGGTCGCCGTCGAGGCTTACGACTGGGGCGGCTGGACACCCGACCAGCCGGCCGCCCGCCAGGCGCCGGCGGCGTCGGCCCCGCCGCCGCCCCCGACCATGCCGTCGGTCGACCGTGCGGCGATCGAGCGAGACGCCTTCGCCCAGGGGTTTGCCCAGGGCGAGCGGTCCGGCGCCGAAGCCGCGGCGGCGAGAAGCGAAGCGGTGCTGCAGCGGTTGAAGCAGACCATCGGCGAACTGCAGACGCTGCGGGCCGAGATGATCCACAAGACCGAACGGCAGGTGGTGCAACTGTCGATCGCCATGGCCAAGCGCATCGTCCACCGCGAGATCAGCCTCGATCCGGAGCTGCTGAGCGCGATGGCGCGGGTCGCGCTGGATCGCCTGGGCGACGCCGCGTCGGCGACCATTCGTCTGCATCCGGACGATTACGCCGCGACCGCCGGCGCCGGCGGCGGCGCGCGCGCCGACGCCAGCGTCGTCCGCGTGGTGGCCGATCCGATCGTCCGCCGCGGCGGTTGCCTGGTGCAGTCGGAATTCGGCCTGATCGACGTCAGCGCCGACGCGCAGATTCAGGAACTGGCGACGGCGCTGCTCGGCAGCGACGAAAGCCAGCACCAGATGGTGGCCGAGGCCAGCCTTGTTGGCTGATCCGGCCGAGGGCATCTCGCTCGCCGGCTACTTCGACCTGGTCCGCAGCGCCGAACCGGCGCCGATGATGGGCCGGGTGTCGCGGGTCGTCGGCCTGCTGGTGGAATCGATCGGACCGCAGGCGCGGATTGGCGAAGTGTGCGAACTGCGCCGCGGCGACGGCGTGCAGGTGCCGATGGAGATTGTCGGCTTCCGCGACGGCCGCCTGCTGTCGGTGCCGCTGGGCGACACCGCCGGCATCCGTCCGGGCGATCGCCTGGTCGCCCGCGGCGGCGTGTTGTCGATTCCGGCGGGCGAGGCCCTGATCGGCCGCGTGATCGACGGCCTCGGCCAGCCGATTGACGGCCTGGGTCCGCTGCGGGCGCGCGACCAGTACCCGCTCAAGCCGCCGTCGATGAATCCCCTCTCGCGAGAGTCGATCACCCGGGCGATCGGCACCGGCGTGCGCGCGATCGACGGACTGCTGACCTGCGGCCGCGGCCAGCGCGTCGGCCTGTTCGGCGGCAGCGGCGTCGGCAAGAGCACCCTGCTGGGGATGATGGCGCGCGGCACCGAAGCCGATGTCGTGGTGCTGGCGCTGGTCGGTGAGCGCGGCCGCGAAGTGCGCAGCTTTCTCGAACACGATCTCGGACTCGACGGGCGGGCCAAGTCGGTAGTGGTGGTCTCGACGTCAGACAGCCCGCCGCTGGTCCGCCTGCGCGCCGCCTATGGGGCAACGGCGATCGCCGAGTCGTTCCGCGACCAGGGCAAGAACGTGCTGCTGATGATGGACTCGGTCACCCGCTTTGCCATGGCCCAGCGCGAAGTCGGCCTGGCCGCCGGCGAGCCGCCGACCGCCAAGGGCTATCCGCCCTCGGTGTTCGCGCTGCTGCCGGGCCTGCTCGAGCGCGCCGGCAACGTGCGCGGCAGCGGCAGCATCACCGCCATCTACTCGGTTCTGGTCGAGGGCGACGACACCAACGAGCCCATCGCCGACGCGGTGCGCGGCATTCTCGACGGCCACATCGTGCTGTCGCGCGACCTCGCCGGCCGCAACCACTATCCGGCCATCGACATCCTCTCCAGCATCAGCCGGACGATGCCCCAGGTCACCGACCAGGATCACCGCCGCAAGGCGGGCCAGGTGCGCGAGTGGCTGGCGACGCTGCGTGACAGCGACGACCTGGTCAGCGTCGGCGCCTACGTGCGCGGCAGCAACCCCCGCATCGACACCGCGCTGGAGAAGCGCGACTCCGTGTCGGCGTTCCTGTGTCAGCCGTCTGACACGAGTGGCGGCCTGGCCGACGCCGTGACGGCGCTCGGCGCTTTGTAAGCGCGATGCGTGCCTTCCGCTTTCGCGCCGCCGCCGCCCTCGATCTGCGGCGGCGAGAGGAGGAGTCCGCCCGCTTGCGGCTAGCCCGCGCGCAAACCAACCTGCAACAGGCGCAGCAGCGCGTCGCCGACGCCGACGACGCCGCCGGCGTCGCGGTGGCCGGCCTCGCCGCGGCGCAAACGGCCGGCACCGAGGCCTGGCGCATCGGTTGGCATCAAAGTTGGATACGTAGACAGCGACTGGACGCGGAGGCGTGTCGGCGGACCGTGGCGGTATCGGCCACCGTCGCCGAGCGCGCGGCCGCGTCAGTCAGCATCGCGCACCAGAAACGGCGCGTGCTCGAGCGGCTCCGGGAACGGGCGCTGGAGCGGCATCGGCAGATGGCCGATCGCCACGCCACCAACGAGATGAACCAGTTGGCAAACTTGCGCTATCTCGCGCAGGCCGCCGGCGGTGGAGGAACTGACAGTGACGATCGACCCGACGACACGAACGGCGGATCAGGCGGCGACCGGTAAGAGCGACAAGCGGGCCGACCCGCTTGGCCGCGATGCCTTCATGAACCTGTTGCTCACCCAGTTGCAGCACCAGGATCCGACGCAGCCCCAGGCCGACGGCGAGTTCCTCGCGCAGTTGGCACAGTTCTCGGCGCTCGAACAGCTGCAGGCGATGAATGCCAAGCTCGAAAGCATGGCGAGTTTCTTCAATCAGGTTGAGTCGGCCGCGAATGTCGGCGCGACGAAGGAGCAGTAAATGGGTTTTTCGTCCAGTCTCTCGGGCCTCAACGTCAACCAGCAGAAGCTGAACGTGATTGGCAACAACCTGGCCAACATCAACACCATCGGCTTCAAGGCCAGCACCGTGCAGTTCATGGACCTGGTCAGCCAGTCGGTCGGCGGCTCGAGCGCCAACCCGATGCAGGTCGGCCTCGGCGTCATGACCGGTTCGATCTCGCCCAGCTTCAAGCAGGGCGGCATCGAGAACACCGGCGTGCCGACCAACGTCGCGATTCAGGGCAACGGCTTCTTCGTCGTCGGCGACGCCTCGAACCGGTCGTACACCCGGGCCGGCGACTTCTCGTTCGACGCCGACGGCATGCTGGTCACCGCCGACGGCCTGCCGGTGCAGGGCTTTACCGCCAGCGATCCGGTGACCGGCGCCATCATCACCACCGGCCAGGCGAGCAACATCGTCGTGCCGCCCGGCGTGCTGCGCGCGCCGACGGCGACCACCTCGTTCGGCACCGTCAGCAACCTGAATTCAGGGGCGGCGGTGGCCGCCGAGTTCACCGCATCGGTGCAGGTGTACGACGCGCTCGGCTCGCCGCACGTCGCCACCATCACCTACACCAACACCGGCGCCGGCGCGTGGGACTACGAGATCACCGTACCCGGCGAAGAGATCACGGCCGGCGTGCCCGGCACGCCCTCGGTGATTGCCACCGGCGACCTGACGTTCGACGCCAACGGCCAGCTCGACCTGGTGAATGGCGCGGCCGCCGCCGACGTCGCCATCGTCGGTCCGGCATGGGCCAACGGCGCCGCGGCCACCGCATTCACGTGGGACCTGGTCGACGCCAATGGCGTGGCCTCGCTGACCGGCTTCGCCGGCCCGTCGGCCACCTCCTCGGTGACCCAGAATGGCGCCGCCGCCGGCACCATCAACAGCATCAGCATCAACTCGACCGGCGAGATCCTGGCGACGTTCGGCACCGGCAGCAGCGTCTCGGTGGGACAGCTGGCGATGGCCAACTTCAACAACCCCCAGGGCCTGGTCAAGCTCGGCTCGAACCGCTACGGCGAAAGCGCGTCGGCCGGTATTCCGAACGTCGGCGTGGCCGGCACCGGCGGCCGTGGCTCGCTGATCGGCAGCTCGCTGGAGCAGTCGAACGTCGACATCGCGCAGGAGTTCACGCAGATGATCCTCGCGCAGCGCGGTTACCAGGCCAACTCGAAGAGCATCACGGTGGCCGACGAACTGCTCGTCGAAACGCTGAATCTCAAGCGCTAGGACTCGCCATCGTGATCACGCTTGGATTACCCGTCGCGGCCGAGGCGATCCCGGCCGTCGTGCTGACCGCCGAGGCCGGCGGCGCCGTCGGCGCCGAACCGACCGCGGACTTCAGCAACGTGCTGCAGCAACTCATGGGGCCGGCGCCTGGCGCCCGGCCCAACGTCAACCTGCCGCTGGGCGAAGACGACGACGCCGGACGACGCACCGATCGTGACGACGTCGACGAACTGGTGAATGCCATCGTCGTGGACCTTGGCGCGCAACCCGTTCTCCGTCTGGCCGCGACCACGGTATGGGCCGTCAACGAGACGGCGGCGATGCCGGCGACCGAGGCAGCCGCGGTCGATGTGGCCAACGTGCCGGCGTTCGACGCGGCCATCGGCACCGCCGGACTGGCGGCGGCGATGGATGCCGCAGCGATCACCGGCGTCGCGATGCGCCCGGCCGCCGGCGTCCATGTGCCGGAGCCGGAAACCGGTGCTTCGGGCACTTCGTTCGCGGCGCTACCGGCCGCGGCAGCGGAGGGACCAGTTCCGGTGCCGGCAGCCGAGGTAGCCGCCGTGGCAGCTGCCGGCGTCAAGGCCTCGACTAACGTGGAGGCTTCGGCTGATGTAACGGTCGCGGCCCCGGCGGCGGCCCAGTCACCGGTCCCCGTAACGGCACCGGCCACGACGCCAACGACCACGACGCCAACGACCACGACACCAACGACCACGACACCAGCAACGGCAACCGCTATGGCAGCGCCGGCGGCTGCCAGGCGCGACGTCAAGGCTGATGGCGCAGCGGCGCCATCGCTGCCTGCGGAAGCGCCGGCACCACCGGCGGCCACCCAGGATTCACCTTCGGAGGCGGTATCGACGGAGCCGGCACGTGAGTTCGCGCCGACCCCGTCGCCGGCTTCGCGCGCGACCGACCGGCACGACGCGGCTCGGCCGGTCACCCGCGTGGCGGCTGACGCCGGCCAGCGGGCTTACGCGGCCGCCGCATCGGAGGCGCCGTTCCGGGATACGCAGCAGGGCTTCAGCGACGCCCGCCCTGAGCCGGATCCCGATCTGCGGTCCGCCGGCGCTCCCGCAGACATTCGCGCCGCCGCCCAGCCGTTTCATGTGATCGCCGAGCGGCCGGTACCGGTCGTCGCCTCTGCGCCGGCCGCGCCGGTCGTGGCGGCGCCAGTAGTGGTTGACGCGGCCGCGGCCGCCGAACTGCCGGCACAGGTCGTGCAGTCCATTCGCATGCAGGCGATCGATGGCGGCGGCGAAGCCATCGTGCGGTTGCGCCCCGACTACCTCGGTGAGCTGGTCGTGGCGGTGAAGGTCGAGAACGGCGCGGTCACGGCGGCGCTCCAGTCCGACACGCCGGCGGTGCGCAAGTGGGTCGAGAGCAACGAGGCGACGCTGCGCCAGGCGCTGGCCGACCATGGCCTGCAACTGGATCGCCTGACCGTCTCTGACGAAGCGCCCTCGGCCGACACTGGCGAACGCGAATCGCAGGAGCAGCGGGAGCGTGAGGACCAGCAGGAATCGCAGTCACGGCGGCAGCGCAAGCCTGCGCCCGACGCCACGTTCGAAGTCATCGTCTAGAGGATTGAGTTCATGAATACCAGCGCAAGCACGCCGGGCAATGCCGCCATCAGCGACCTGATCGCCAAGGTGATGGACAAGTACGACACCGACAAGGACAGCAAGCTGTCGGCCAACGAGTTCAGCAGCTTCCTGTCGGGCCTGATTGGCGGCACCGGCGTGGCCGGGCTGACCGACAAGCCGGCGGGCGAGGGCACCGGCGTGAGCGCGGCCCAAAAGGCCAACCTGAAGGAGTACCGCAGTACGCTGGCCGGTTTCGACCACGTGAAGATCGACAACCCCGACATCCGCGATGCCATGACGAGCAAGTACCAGGCGTCGCGCGTGTTCCAGAACTTCAAGCCGATGCCCGAGAACCTGCCGGCGGTGGTGGCCGAACTGCGCGCGATGGGCTTCGACGCGACGCAGACCGACCACGACAAGATCGACTTCGGTGACGGCTACGGCCCGATCGACGTCATCCAGGGCGCGTATCCTGGCGGCGGCGTCGCGTGGCAGTGGTTGCCGCGCGAATAGAGGATGGTCCGCCTAAAGGCGGACGCCACATGCGAGGTGATCCGCCTCAAGGCGGACGCCACATGCGAGGTGATCCGCCTCAAGGCGGACGCCACATGCGAGGTGATCCGCCTCAAGGCG
>JBFWUK010000014.1:100220-111427 GCA_050247355.1 Vicinamibacterales bacterium
AAGGCGGACGCCACATGCGAGGTGATCCGCCTCAAGGCGGACGCCACATGCGAGGTGATCCGCCTCAAGGCGGACGCCACATGCGAGGTGATCCGCCTCAAGGCGTACGCCACATGCGAGGTGGTCCGCCTAAAGGCGGACGCCACATGCGAGGTGGTCCCGCCTAAGGCGGACTCCACTTCGAGATGTCGCCCCACCGTCACCGCGTCCGGTAACTCGACTCCGGCCACGCCACTTTCGCGTGCCGGCTTGAATACTCCGCCGTAAATCCCCAAGAAACAGACGGTAATTCCCGCTCGTGCCAGCCGGGCCGGCTGGCACCCGCCTTGCTCAGTAGGGGGGCGTGAGCGAAACCACTGCAGCAATCCCGGCCCCCCCAAAGGGCAAGAAATCCGTACTCGTCATCGGCCTCGCGGCCGTCCTCGTTCTCGGTGGCATCGGCGGCGGCGCGTTCTGGTGGACGAACCGCGCGCAGGCCGCCGAACCAGCATCCGCCGACGCCACGCAGGCCGACACCGAAGAGCGCGGCATCGTCGTGTTCGAGCCGTTCGTCGTCAACCTCGCCGATGCCGGCGTATCGCGCTTCCTGCGGGTCAAGGTCCAACTGGTGGTGGCCAACGCCGAGCAGGCCGAAAAGATGACCAAGTCGCTGGTCACCCTGAGCCGCGCGCGTTCGACCATCCTCGAATTGCTGACCACCCAGACCTCGGAGGTGCTGGTCACCGCCGACGGCAAGATCGCCCTGCGCAAGGCCATCGGCGAGCAGGTGGCGCACAGCGCCGGCGACATCGAGATCATCGACGTGCTGTTCTCCGACTTCGTCGTCCAGTTCTGAGGCCGCCATGTCCAGCGACGACGGCGCGAAGGCCGCCAATCTCTCGAAGATGCTCGACGTCGAGTGCGGCGTCGACTTCATCATCGGCACCGGCCGCCTGAAGGTGCGCGATTGCCTGCGCCTCGAGCGCCAGAGCATCGTGCGGCTCGATCAATCCGGCGGCGCCGACCTCGAACTGCGGGTGCACGGCGTGCCGCTGGCCGTCGGCGAGGTGGTCATCATGGATGACATCACCGCGCTGCGGTTGACCCGCATCACCAACCCGACGGGCAGCGAGGCGGCATAGTGGCCGACCCGACGCCCATCTCGATGCAGGCCATTGCCACCGCGATCATCGCCGTGGCGGTGCTGGCGGCGCTGGCCTGGGGCCTGCGGCGCAGCGCCTCGCTGCGCCGGCGCAACCTGCCGATCAGCGTCGAGACCGCGGTGCCCCTGGGCGAGCGCCGCTCGCTCGTGATCGTGTCGGTCGAGGGCCGCCGCCTGCTGCTGGGCCTGACCCCGACGCAAGTGTCGCTGGTCACCGAGCTGCAGAATCCGTTTCGCGAGACCCTCGACGACAGCCTCAAGACGGGCGGCGCTTCGTGATTCGCTGGGCCGTCGGCATCAGCCTCACGCTCGGCCTGCTGCTGGCCTCGTCGGCGACCGTGCTGGCGCAGCCGTCGCAGCTCGACGTCCAGGTCGACGGCGTCGGCACCGTGTCGGCGCCGCTGCAGGTGGTGCTGTTCCTCACGCTGCTGACCTTCATTCCCGCGGCGCTCGTGATCATGACGTCGTTCACGCGCATTGCCATCGTGTTTCACTTCCTGCGCCAGGCGCTCGGCACGCAGGACATGCCGTCGAACCAGATGCTGGTCGGCCTGACGCTGTTTCTCACGGTCTTCATCATGGCGCCGGTCGGCGAGCGCATCCACGAGCTGGCGGTGGCGCCGGCGATTGCCGGCAAGCTCAGCGTGACCGAGGCCCTCGAGCGCGGCGCGCCGCCGCTGCGCACCTTCATGCTGCGGCAGACCCGCGAGGCCGACCTTGCGCTGTTCGTCGAACTGGGCCGGCAGCCGCGGCCGGCGACGCCCGACGACCTGCCGATGCGCGTGGTCATTCCGGCGTTTGCCATCTCGGAGCTGAAGACCGGCTTCCAGATGGGTTTCTTCCTGTTCGTGCCGTTCCTGCTGATTGACCTGATCGTCTCGACGACGCTGCTGTCGATGGGCATGCTGCAGCTGCCGCCGGCCATGATCTCGCTGCCGTTCAAGATCCTGCTGTTCGTGATGATCGACGGCTGGAACCTGCTGGTGGCTTCGCTCGTGAGGAGTTTTGTGTAATGAACGAAGCGCTCGTCGTCGGCATCGTCCGCCAGGCCATTGAAATGGCGGTGATGGTCACCGCGCCCATGCTGCTGGCCGGCCTGATTGCCGGCGTCCTGGTCAGCATCTTTCAGACCGTGACGTCGATCCAGGACAACGTGCTGGCGTTCATTCCGCGCGCCATGGCCATCTTCATCGTCTTCGCGCTGACGTTCCCCTGGATGCTGCGCATCGTCACCGGTTTTTCCGCCGGCATCATTCGCCGGCTGCCCGAGCTGGTCCGCTAGATGGATTTCGGGGTGCTGGTGCGCGTGGGGCTGCTGCTGGCCCGGCCCGGCATGTTGATCATGTCGGCGCCGGTGTTCGGCGGCCAGTTTGCCCCGACCCACGTGCGCATCGGCCTGGCCCTGCTCGTCACCATCATCCTGATGCCGGTGGTCGACGTGCCCAACGTCGTCAGCATCACCGAGCTGGGCCTGGTGCTGGCGCGCGAACTGGCCATCGGCCTGGCGTTCTCGCTGTCGCTGCGGGCGCTGGTCGCCGGCGCCGAGCTTGGCGGCCACCTCACCGGCAGCCAGTTGATGCTGTCGTACGGCTCGACCATCGACCCGCAGGGCGGCGTGCGCAGCACGGTGATCGCGGTGCTCTACGGCAACCTCACGCTGCTGACGTTCTTTGCCGTCAACGGCCACCACGCCCTGTTGCGCGGCCTGACCAACTCGTACCTGGCGCTGCCCATCGGCATGGGCACTGTCGACGAGTCGCTGGTGGGCGGGGTGATGCAACTGCTGGGCGTCGTCTTCGTGTTCGGCCTGCGCCTGGCGGCGCCGATCATCGTGGTCATGCTGATCGTCGAGCTCGGCACCGCGCTGATTTCCCGCGCCGCGCCCGCCATCAGCCTGCAGGTGATCGGCACGCCGGTCCGCATTCTGGTCGGCCTGCTGGCGGTGGCGGCCACCGTGCCGCTCGTCCCCGGCCTGGCCGCCCGTTTCGTCACCCTGGCCAGCGAGATCGCGATGCAGGTCGCGCGGGCCTTCCGGTAACCGGTCATGTCTGAGCAGTCGTCGGGCGAGAAAACAGAAAAACCCTCCGCGAAAAAGTTCAAGGACGCGCGCGAGAAGGGGTCGGTCGCGCGCAGCCAGGACGTGGTGGCCGCGGCGACCCTGCTTGCCCTGACCGCGGTGCTGGCGAACACCATGGCCGGCGCCCTGGGCCGTCTGCAGGGACGGCTGGTCGAGGGCCTGTCGCAGTTTGCCGAGGCCGGCCGCGGCAACGTGAACGTGAGCGACCTGTTGCTGATGCTGGTCCGCGACCTTGGCACCCTCGGGCTGGTCGCCGGGCCGATGCTGGCGACGGCAGTCGGCGTCGCCGTGGCCGGCAGCCTGATGCAGACCGGGTGGGTGTTCTCAACCGAGAAGCTGACGCCCGACTGGTCGCGGCTGTCGCCGTCGACCGGCCTGGCGCGGCTCAAGCCGTCGCAGTCGGGCCTCGACCTGATCAAGACGATCGCCGTGGCGACCGTGATCGCGATCATTGCCTACCAGGTGGGCAAGGCCATCCTGTTCGACAGCCCGCGGCTGGCGTGGATGGCGCCGGCGGCCGCCGCCACCGAAGGCGGGCGCCACCTGCAGACCATGCTCAACCGCGTCGGCTTCGCCCTGCTGGTGCTGGCCGGCGCCGACTTCGGCATCCAGAAGTGGCGGCACTACTCGTCGCTGAAGATGACCAAGCAGGAAGTCCGCGACGAGTCGAAGTCGAACGACGGCAACCCGGAAGTCAAGGGCCGCGTGCGGCAGATCCAGCGCGAAATGACCAAGCGCCGCATGCTTGGCAACGTCAAGACCGCCACCGTCGTCATCACCAACCCCACGCACTTCGCCGTCGCTCTCGAGTACCGCCGCTCGACGATGAGCGCGCCGGTGGTGGTGGCGAAAGGCAAGGACCTGCTCGCCCAGCGGATCAAGCAGATCGCGCGCGAGAAGGGCGTGCCGATGGTCGAGAACGTGCCGCTCGCCCAGGCCCTGTACCGGGAGGCCGAAGTCGGGCAGGCCATTCCGGCCGACCTGTTCGGCGCGGTGGCCGAAGTGCTCGCCTACCTGGTCCGCATCAAGCAAGTGCTGCTGTAGGAAACCGACATGTCCACTCTTGCCCTGCCGAAAAGCTCGAGCGCGTCCCACCTGCTGGTGCCGGGCGCCGTCCTGGCCATCGTCCTGATGATGATCGTGCCGCTGCCGCCGTTCCTGCTCGACCTGCTGCTGTCGATCGACATCGGCCTGTCGGTGGTGCTGCTGCTGACGGTGGTCTACATCAAGCAGCCGGTGGAGTTCTCGGTCTTCCCGTCGCTGCTGCTGCTGCTCACGCTGATGCGGCTGTCGCTGAACGTCGCCTCGACCCGGTTGATCCTGATGCACGGGCAGGACGGCGTCGAGGCCGCCGGCCACGTGATCATGGCCTTCGGCCAGTTCGTCGTCGGCGGCAACTTCGTGGTCGGCATCGTCGTGTTCGTGGTGCTGATCGCCATCCAGTTCCTGGTCATCAACCACGGCGCGGTGCGCATTTCGGAAGTCACCGCGCGCTTCACCCTCGACGCCATGCCCGGCCGCCAGATGGCGATTGACGCCGACCTGAACGCCGGGGTGATCGACGACAAGGAAGCGCGCCTGCGGCGCGACCGCGTGCGCCGCGAGGCCGACTTCTACGGTTCGATGGACGGTGCCATTCGTTTCACCCAGCGCGATTCGCTGGCCGCCGTGCTGATTACCTTCGTGAACATCGTCGCCGGCCTGATCATCGGCGTGTTCCAGCACGGCCTCGACCTGGCGACGGCGGCCGAGACCTACACCATCCTGACCATCGGCGAAGGCCTGGTCACCGCCATCCCGGCGCTGATGGTGTCGATGTCGGGCGGCCTGATCACCAGCCGCGCCGCCTCGGAATCGCACCTCGGCGAGGAAGTCGCCGACCAGTTGTTCATGCGCGCCAAGCCGCTGGCCGTGGCGGCCGCCACGCTGGTGCTGCTGGCGATGATTCCCGGGTTGCCGAAAGTGGCGTTCCTCACCGTGGCGGCGTTGCTCGGCGCGGCCGCCTACATGAACCGCGACTCCGCGGTGCAGGCCAAGGCCGCCGCTGCGGCGGCCGAAGAGGCGCCGGCCGCGGCACCGGACGCGCTCGAAGCCGCGGTGACCGTCGATCCGCTGAGCGTCGAGGTCGGCTACGCGCTGGTGGCGCTGGTCGACGAGAAGCAGGGCGGCACGCTGCTCAATCGCGTGCGCGCCATTCGCCGGCAGATCGCCGGCGAGACCGGCGTGATTGTGCCGCCGGTGCACGTCGCCGACAACCTGCAGTTGCCGCCGCGCAGCTATGCCATCCAGGTGAAGGGCGTCGAGGTGGCGCGCGGCGAGCTGTTTGCGGACCGCCTGCTCGCCATCAATCCCGGCACCGCCGACGTCACCCTCGAAGGCACCGCCACCCGCGAACCGGCCTTCGGCCTGCCGGCGGTCTGGATCAGCCAGGATCAGCGCGAACGCGCCTCGACCGCGGGCTTCACGGTCGTCGACCCGACGACGGCCCTGTCGACGCACCTGTCGGAGACCATCCGCACGTTCCTGCCCGACCTGCTGACGCGCCAGCACACGAAGGAGCTGGTCGACCGCGTCGCGCAGACGTCGCCGAAGCTGATCGAGGAACTGGTGCCGAAGCTGGCATCGATTGGCGACATCCAGAAGGTGCTGCGCCAGTTGCTGCGCGAGCGCGTGCCGATTCGCGACCTGTCGAGCATTCTCGAAGCGATTGCCGACGCGATGCCCGGCTCGAAGGATCCGGAGGCGGTGGCCGAGGCGGTGCGCGCGGCGATCGGCCGCGCCATCTGCCGGCCCCACCAGACCGAAAAGGGCGAGCTGCCGGCCATTGCCATTTCCCCGGCACTCGAAGAGCGGCTGGTGTCGTCGATCGTCAAGACCGAGCACGGCCTGGTGCTGGCACTCGACCCGGCCCAGGCCCAGAACCTGGCCACTCGCATCGCCGAAATCATCGGCGGGGCGGTGGCACAGCCTGTGCTCTTGTGCACACCGTCGCTGCGGCCGCACATCTGGCGACTCTTCGCGCGAGTGCTGCCGCATCTCGGGGTTCTGTCGCATAACGAGGTTCCGCCACAAATTCAGGTGGCGGCCATTGCCACGCTGGACTGACGATGCAGGTTAAGAAGTTCCGCCAACAGACTGTCAGAGAAGCACTTAGGGCGATCAGAGAAGACCTGGGCCCGAGTGCGCTCGTGCTGAACACCGAAATGGTGCCGGTCGCGGGCTGGCGCGGGTGGGTGGGCATGCGTGAAGTCCAGGTCACCGCCGGCGTCGCCGCGCAGCTGTCGGGCGGCCGTCCGGCCGCCAGCAGGGGTCGGCCGGCCGACACTCGCGAAGACGCTTCGGCGGGGCAGGCCCGCTTCCGCGACGACGCTTCGGCAGGGCAAGCTCACGTCCGCGAGGACGCTTCGGCGCGATCGACGCCTCGCGAAAACCTTCTGGCACGGCTGCTGGCCAGCGGCGTGGATCGCACGCTGGCCGAGTCGGTGATCGGCAGCCTGAGCGCCTCCGAGTTCCGCGGCGCCTCGTTCAAGGACCTGCAGCGGGTGCTGGCGTCGCAGCTCGAAGCCATGACCGCGGGAGAAGAGCCGTTCTCGCGCGTCGAGGTCTTCATCGGCCCGCCGGGCGTCGGCAAGACGACGACCATCGCCAAGATCGCCGCGCAAGAGCGGGCGCGCAAGGGCAAGGCCCTCGGCCTGGTCGGCGCCGACGCCTTCCGTGCCGGCGCCGTCGAGCAACTGCGCACTTACGCCAGCATCATCGGCGCGCCCTTCCGGGTGGCCCGCACCATCGAGGATCTCGAGGACGCCATTACCACCGGTCGTCATTCGCTGCTGGTCGACACGGCCGGCCGCTCGCCGCAGGACGGCGGCCTGCGCGACCTGCGCCGGCTGCTGGGCTCGCGCCGGGGCGTGCGCACGCACATCGTGATGGCCGGTGACACCAGCGCGTCATCGGCGCGACGGATTCTCGACGCTTATTACGACGCGCGGCCCGACCGGGTCGTGATTTCGAAGATCGACGAGGCCGAGTCGATCTCGCCGCTGCTGGGCGTGCTCAGTGAGCGGCGGCTGCCGGTTTCGTACGTGACCACCGGCCAGCGCGTGCCCGAAGACCTCAATCGCGCGACCGCGCAAAACCTGGCAAGCGTTGTGCTCAGGGATAGCCACGGCGGCTGGGCGGCGGCGGTCTAGATCAGGGATCAGGGATTGGATCAGGTTAGTGGTTCGGGCAAGTGAGACAGGAGACGTTGATGCGCGGGATGAATGCGGGATTGCCGGAGGATTTGGAAACACGCGACAAGCTGGTGATGGAGCACGTCGGCCTGGTCAAGGCCATGGCGAGCCGGCTGGCCAACCGTCTGCCGTCACAAGTGGAAGTCTCTGAGCTGATCAGCGTCGGCGTGCTGGGCCTGATCGACGCCGCCGGCCGCTTCAAGCCGTCGCTCGGCGTGCCTTTTGACGCCTTTGCCCGCCGCCGCATCCAGGGCGCCATGCTCGACTCGCTGCGCGATCTCGACTGGGCGCCGCGCGCGCTGCGCAAGATGCGGCGCGATGTCGACGCCGCGATGGCCGCGCTGCGCGCCGATCTCAAGCGCGAGCCCGAGGCCGGCGAGATTGCCACCGCGCTCGGCGTCTCGGAGCCGGAATACGACAAGATGCTCGACCAGCTGCGCAGCGCCGATCTGGCCACCATTCGCCAGGCGTCGACCGACAGCGAGGGCGGCTCGATCCTCGAGGTGGCCGTCGATCCGTCCGAGGGGCCGCACACGCGCCTCGAGCGCAAGGAACTGCGCCAGTACCTGGCCCAGGCCATCGTCCAACTGCCGGAGCGCGAGCGCCACATCCTGGCGCTCTACTACGACGAAGAGTTGACGCTGGCGGAAATCGGCGAGGTGATCGGCGTCGGCGAGTCGCGCGTCTCGCAGCTGCGCACCCAGGCGATTGCCCGCTTGCGCTCGATCCTGAGCGGCGTCATCCAGAAGAAGGGCACCCACTAGGATCATGGGCAAGATCCTCTCGCAGGACGAAATCGACGCCCTGTTGTCGGGGCGGGCCGAGACGACGAGCGCGCCGTCATCGGGCGCCACGTCCGAGGCGCAGGCCGTCATCCGCTACAACTTCCGGCGGCCCGATCGGGTGTCGAAGGAGCAGATCCACTCGCTCCACTTCCTGCACGATCGCTTCGCCCGCAACGTGGCGACGTCGATGTCGGCGTACCTGCGATCGATCATCGAGCTGTCGGTGGTCTCGGTCGAGCAGTTCTCCTATTCCGAGTTCCTGATGTCGCTGGCCGATCCCACCGCGTTCTACGCGCTGGCGATCCCGCCCTTCGACGAACTGGGCGCCCTCGAGATCAACCCGACCATCGCCTACGCCGCGATCGACCGCATGCTCGGCGGCGTCGGCAAGGTGGCGACCCCCAACCGCGCCCTGACCGAGATCGAGCAGAACGTGGTCGACTCGGTGGTCAAGCTGCTGCTCGACGCCCTGACCGAGACCTGGCGGCCGATCGTCGACCTGGCCTTCGGCATTCGCGGCCGCGAAACCCGCCCGCAGATGCTGCAGGTGGCGGCGCCCAACGAAACCGTCCTGATGGTGGTGTTCGACATGAAGATCGGCGACGTCCGCGGCATGGTCAACCTGTGCCTGCCGGTGAGCATCGTCGAGACCACCGGCAGCCACTTCGCGCAGGCCTGGCACCGCCAGCGGCGCGAGCCGAATACGGCCGAGCGCGAGTGGGTGCAGGAAAGCCTGTCGCGGGTCCCGGTGTCGCTGAACGCACTGATCCAGACGCAACTGACGGCGCGCGACCTGATCGCGATGACCCCCGGCGACGTGGTCTCGCTTGGCGTGGCGACCCACAAGCCGATTGACGTGCTGGTCGGCAGCACCCTGAAGTTCAAGGGCCGGCTGGCCGTCGAGTCGGGCCGCATCGGCCTGCGCATCGAACAGCGCTGCACGGCGGCGGCCGGGGTGGAGGCGTAATGGCCGAAGGCGTGACGGTCAAGGCCTTCCAGCGCGCGCTGATCCACGAGTTCGCGGCGGCGGTCGAGGCGGTGCTCGGCGGCGTGACCACGACGCCGGTGCCGCAGCCGGCCGACGGCGACGGCTGGCAGCTGGCGGCGACCGCGGCGGGCGACCTCGACGGCGCCATCGTGGCGTGGATCGATCGCGCCGGCAGCGAGTTGCTGGCCCAGCGCGTGATGGGCATGGACGAGGCGCCCGATGCCGCCACCGTCGCCGACATGCTGCGCGAGATGTGGGCGCAGGCGGCCGGCGCGCTGTCGCTGAAGGAGCCGTTCACCGGCATCAAGCTGGTGCTGGCGGCGCCCGAGGCCGCCCCCGCCCCGGCGACCAGCGTGGTGTGCGACCTGGCGACCAGCGACCTGACCGCGCGCATCGCCGTCGGCGGCAACGCGGTGGCGGCGGAACGGGCGATGCCCGCGCCGATCGCCAAGCCGGCGCTGGTGACGCCCCCGGCTGAGAAGCTCGACATCGTGCTCGACATGGAACTGCCGCTGGTCGTGCGGTTCGGCCGCACCATCATGTCGCTGCGCGCGCTGTCTGCGCTCGGACCGGGATCGATCGTCGACATGGAACGGTCGCCCGACGAGCCGGTGCAGATGCTGGTCGGCGACCAGGTGATCGCGCGCGGCGAAGTGGTGGTCGTGGGTGGCAACTACGGCGTGCGGATAACGGACTTGGTGAGCCCGGCCGAACGGGCCCGGGTCATGGAGGTTTAGTGTTGATCTACGTGTGCATCGGTCTCGCCCTGGTGATCATCGCGCAGACGCTGGTGATCGTGCGCGTCACGAACGCGCTGCGCAGCGTCGGCCGTTTCGGCGACCGGCTGGCGCACCTGGCGGCGGCCCTGGAACTGCTGACCGACACGACCGAGGCCGGCCTCGGCAACGTCGCCGTCGCCCTGGAACGCGGAGGGCCGCAGCGCGCCGCCCGCGCCACCCGCGGCGCGACGTCGAAGCGCATTGCCTCGGCGGCCCGCCGCGGCGGCTCGCTGGAAGAGATTGCGGCCGATGAGCTGATGTCGGAGAGCGAAGTGCGCCTCCACCTGCAGCTGGCGCCGCTCAACGCGATAGAGGGGGTGGACCGTGGCTCGCTGCGCAACTGATACCTGCGGACGCTGGTGCCCGGAACTGCTGGTGCGCCGCGGCGTCGGCACCTACGTCGACAACAACTGGTTCTGCTCGCGCGACTGTGTCGAGCAGATGGTGCGCCGCCGGCTGATCGACGCCCGCCCGGTGGCCGCCGGCATTCCCGCCGTGCCGCCCATGCGGCTCGGCGCGCTGCTTCGCCACCACGGCGTGTGCGGCGCCGAGGCGATCGAGCGCGCCCTGCAAGCGCAGCGCGGCAGCCGCCTGAAGCTGGGCGAGCAGTTGTTCGCCATGGGCGCGGCCGAGAAGGAAGGGGTGCTGCGCGCCCTTGCCGCCCAGGCCGGCGTCGGCTATCTCGCCGAGGTCGACGCCGACAAGGTGCGCGAGGCCCCCGGCGGGCTGTCGCCGCACGCCGTCCGCGCGCTCGGCCTGGTGCCGCTCTGCGAAGAGGACGAGGGCCGCATCCGCGTCGCCTGCCAGGCGCCGGTGCCGCGCCGCGCGCTCAGCGCGTTTCGCCGGCTGACCGGCTGGATCCCCGAGGCCTATCTCGTCGCCGACGCCGACTTCCAGATCCTGGTCCGCAACTACGGCGTTGACGTCCACGGCGACCGCCCGGTCCGCGAACTGACCCAGTTCGTGCAGACCGAGAGCCTGGCGGACGCGGCCGCCCGCATTGCCGCCGCCGCCACGCGCGGCGGCGACACCACCGTGACCGAAGCGCGCTGGGAGCCCTACACCTGGGTGCGCGTGCAAGGCCGCAGCGGCCGGGTCGACGACGTGCTGTTCTCGCGCCCCTCGACTGCGCTCGGGGCTGGCCTGAGCACGGTCGAAGGCCGCCCCTCGACTGCGCTCGGGGCTGGCCTGAGCACGGTCGAAGG
>JBFWUK010000014.1:111527-144954 GCA_050247355.1 Vicinamibacterales bacterium
CGCCCCTCGACTGCGCTCGGGGCTGGCCTGAGCACGGTCGAAGGCCGCCCCTCGACTGCGCTCGGGGCTGGCCTGAGCACGGTCGAAGGTGTGTCCGGCACCCAGGAGGATGAGCCATGTCCGGCGGTTATTACGTCGCACTAAGCGGCATGCGCTCGCGCCTCGACCAGCTGGATCGGCTGTCCGAGGACCTGGCGAACTCGAGCACCATCGGCTTCAAGGGCGAGCGCACGGCCAAGGCCCACGCCATGCGGCCGGCGTTCTCCGACGCGCTCGACACGGCGATCGACGTCACCACCGGCCGCCGCAACCTCGACATGCAGCGCGGCAACGTGCTGCCGACCGGCCGCGCGCTCGACGTCGCGCTGCAGGGCGACAACTTCCTGGCGGTCCAGACCGAGAACGGCGTGCGCTACACGCGCAACGGCCAGCTGGCGCGGACCTCCGACGGCCGCCTGGTCACCTCCGACGGCGGCTCGGTGATGGGCGAGGACGGCCCGATCAAGATCGAGGAAAAGGGCGACATCAAAATCGGCACCGACGGCTCTGTGCGGATCGGCGACGAGGTCAAGGGCAAGCTGTCGGTGGTGTCGTTTCCCGACCCGCGGCTGATGACCCGCGAAGGCGGCGCGCTGTTGCGCGCCCCGGAAGGCGTCGTGCCGACCGAGGCCGAGGGCGAGTCGCTGCTGGCGCCGGGCGCGATCGAGGAATCGAACGTCTCGGTGGTCGAGCGCATGGGCGAGCTGGCCGACCTGGCCCGCAGCTTCGAGGCGATGCAAAAGGCGCTCTCGGTATTGATGAACGACGTCGATGGCCGCGCCATCGATTCCCTCGGACGCAGGTAAGGAGACCGAATGATTCGCGCACTATACACGGCGGCCAGCGGCATGAACGCGCAGCAGGCCAACATCGACAACGTCGCGCACAACCTCGCCAACGTCAACACGCCCGGCTTCAAGAAGAGCCACGTGCAGTTCGAGGACCTGGTCTACCAGGAAGTGACCGCCGCCGGGTCGGTGACGCCGGGCTCCGGCGAATCGCCGACCGGCCTGCAGACCGGCCTCGGCACGCGCGCCGTGGCGTCGTCGCGCGACTTCAGCTCGGGCAACCTGCGCGCCACCAACTCACCGCTCGACATCGCCATCCAGGGCGACGGCTTCCTGCAGGTCAGCATGCCCGATGGCAGCATCGGCTACACCCGGGCCGGCGCGCTGCAGCGCGACGCGCAGGGCATGGTGGTGACCTCCGAGGGCTATCGCCTCGAGCCGGCCATCACCATTCCGCAGAGCACGACCGGCATCACCATTGCGAAGGACGGCATCGTCTCGGCGACCATCGCCGGGCAGACGGCGTCGCAGCAGATTGGCACCATCGAGCTGGCCTCGTTCCAGAATCCGGCCGGCCTCAAGCCGATGGGCGGCAATCTGTTCACCACGACCTCGGCGTCGGGCGAGCCGCAGACCGGCGCCCCCGGCACCGACGGCCGCGGCACCGTGCAGCAGGGCTTCCTCGAAGACTCCAACGTCAGCGTCGTCGAAGAGATGATCAACATGATTCTCGGCCAGCGCGCCTACGAGGCCAATTCCAAGGTCATCAAGGCGGCGGACGAGATGCTCGCCCACGTCAACCAGTTGGTGCGGTAGATGATTCTGCTCCTCCTCACCCTGGTCGCCGGGCCGCCGCCCGCCGTGGTTGCCGTCGCCGCTGTCGCGTCGCGATCGACTGTGGCGTTCGGTTCCGATGTGGCGTCCGGCTTCAGCCGGACCATCGCCCACGACGCCATCGTCGCCGCGGTGCAGCAACGCATGGGCGCCGGGGTCGAAGTCGTGCTCGAGCGTCTCGTGGTCAGCGGCGAGATCACGGCGGCGTCGGCCCGGGCGGTGCCCGGACCCGATGCCCGGCTGGGCGCGGTGATTCGTTTCACCCTGCACTCGAGCGACGGCGCGACGACGTTCGGCGCGGCCACCGCTCGCGTGACGGCGATCGTGCCGCACCTGCACGCGGCACAGCCGCTGACGCGGGGCGCCGGCCTGGCGCCCGGCGACCTGACGCCGGTGGCCCACGTGGTCGCGTCGGGGCCGTTGCGTGAATGGCCCGGCGCCGAGTCGGCGGTCGGCGGCAGGCTGTTGCGCGCGCTGGCGGCGGGCGCCTGCGTGACCCGCAACCTGATCCAGCCGGTGCTGGCGGTGCGCACCGGCCAGCAGGTCACCGCGGTGGTCAGCTTCGACGGTGTCGAAGCCCGGGCGGTGATGGTGGCGGCCGGCGGCGGCGATGCCGGCGACGTGATTCGTGTAGTTAATCGGCAAAGCCGGCGCGCGCTCAAGGCCCGCGTCGTGTCAGCCGGAATCGTAGAGATCATCAAATGACGAGATCGTTCCTGGTGATGGTGCTGGTGGTGAGCGTGTCGTCGGCGGTCGTCGCCGGCCAGAAGGCCAAGGCGCCCAGCGACAATTACGACGAGCTGGTGGCCAAGTACCTCGCGGCGGCACGGCAGCAGCACGCCGGCGCGCCGCCCGAGGCCGGCGCCTGGATGAACGGCCTGATGGGCGATCCGCGCGCCCGCCACGTCAACGACCTGGTGACGGTCCACGTGCAGGAGTCGATGACCGCGTCGGGAACTGCCGACTCGTCGTTGTCGAAGAAGAGCAGCGCGACGGCCGGGGTGCCGAGCGTGTTCGGGCTCGAAGGGAAGCTTCCCGGCTTCATCACGCCGGCCGACCTGTTGACGGCCGGGGCCGACACCGGCTTCAAGGGCGCCGGCACCACCACCCGCGCCGGGCAGCTGTCGGCGGTGATCACGGCGCGCGTGGCCGAGGTCCTGCCCAACGGCGACCTGGTGCTCGAAGGCGTGCGCGAAGTGGAGATCAACGGAGACCGCCAGGTCGTGGTGCTGACCGGCATCGCCCGCGTCGCCGACGTCGGTCCCGGCAACGTGCTGCCGTCGCCGGCCATCGGCCAATTGCGGATTCGCTATTTCGGCAAGGGGCTGATCAAGGACAGCCTGTCGCCGGGCTGGCTGGTCAGGTTTCTCAACAAGATCTTCTGAGGGTGATGATGACTGGTGTGCGTTTCTCTTTCGTCGTGCTGGCCGCGGCGCTGGCCATGCCCGTGGGGGCGGTGGCCGACGTCGCCACCCGGCTCAAGGACATTGCCGGCCTGCAGGGCGCCGGTTCGTCGCCGCTGATCGGCTATGGGCTGGTGGTCGGGCTCAACAAGACCGGCGACAAGAACCAGACCATCTTCTCGCAGCAGACCCTGGCCAACATGCTCGAGAAGTTCGGGCTGTCGGTCGACGGCGCGCGGATGAAGGTGGAGAACGTCGCCGCCGTCCTGGTGACCGCCGAACTGCCGTCGTATGCGCGGCCCGGTGCCCGCCTCGACATCACCGCGTCGTCGGTCGGCGACGCGCGCAGCCTGCAGGGCGGCACGCTGCTGGCGACGCCGTTGCGCGGCCTCAACGGCCAGGTCATGGCGCTCGCCCAGGGGTCGCTGTCGATTGGCGGCTTTGGCGGCGGTGGTGGCGGCAACTCGGTGGCGGTCAATCACCTCACGGTCGGCCGCGTGCCCGGCGGGGCGCTGGTGCAGGTCGCGAGCGCAACCACCATGCCGACCGCCGAGGTGTTGTCGCTCGCGCTGCGCGAGCCCGATTTCGTGAGTGCCTCGCGCCTCGCGCGCGTCATCAACAACGACCTGGGCCCTGATGTGGCGCGCGTCATCGATCCGGGGACCGTCTCGATCGCGGTGCCCGACGCCTACCGCACGTCCATCGCCGAGCTGATGGCGCGCCTGGAAGTGCTGCCGGTCGAGACCGACGCGCCGGCCCGGGTCGTGATCAACGAACGCTCGGGCACCGTGGTGGTCGGCGGCAACGTGCGCATTGGCGCCGCGGCGGTCGCCCACGGCAACCTGTCGGTGACCATCGCGACGAAGTACGACGTCTCGCAGCCCAACGCGTTCTCGAGCCGCGGCGACACCGTGGTGGTGCCGAACACGCAGGTCGACGTCGAAGAGCAGCCGGCGCGCCTGGTCGCGCTCGAAGAGGGCATTACCCTCGAGGCCGTGGTCCGCGCGCTCAACGCGCTCGGGGCGACGCCGCGCGACATCATCGCCATCATGCAGGCGCTCAAGGCCGCCGGCGCGCTCAACGCCGAACTGGTTCTGTTGTAAGGGGATTGACGATGGATTTTTCAGAACTTCGGTTGAAGCCCGAGGCGACGCCGCCCGGGACGACGCCCGGCACTGTTCAAGACGATGTCCGCAGCAAGCCGGAAGATCTGGCCAAGGTCAGAACGCTGGCGGCGCAGTTCGAGTCGATGCTGCTGTCGCAGATGCTGAAGCAGATGAAGGACTCGATGGTGCCCGAGAATGACAGTGCCGGTTTCGGCGGCGCGATCTTCGCCGACACCGTCAACACCGAACTCGGCCTCGCCCTCACCAAGTCGGGCGGCGTCGGCCTCGCCGATTCGCTGATGAAGGCGCTGTCGCGGATCGACGAGCAGCCGGGGCAGTCGGAGCTCGAGGCGGCGGTGGGCGCCATGCCGTTCACGAGCGCGGCGCCGATGCCGATGCCGATGTTCACCGACCTGACGGGCGCTGGCGAGCGCGCCATCAGCTCGGACTTCGGCTGGCGTCCGGATCCCATTCACGGCCAGGCGCGGTTTCACGCCGGCCTCGACTTGAAACTCGCCTACGGACAGGAAGTCCGCGCCGCTTCCGACGGCGTGATCAAGTTCGCCGGCGAGCAGGCCGGCTACGGCACGACCGTGGTGGTGGATCACGGCAACGGTCTCGAGACCCGCTATGCCCACTTGTCGTCGGCCGATGTCCGCGAAGGCGCGGTGGTGACCGCGGGGCAGCCGATCGCCCGTTCCGGAAACAGCGGACGCAGCACCGGCGCGCACCTGCATTTCGAGGTGCGCCAGGATGGACAACCTATTGATCCCGATAGGGTTACGGGCTTTTTCCCGGTGGCCGATCTGACCGCGGAATCGCGCCGTTAAAGGAAACCCCGCGATTGCCGATTGCTGAACATATCGGTCTCTTCGTTGGAGACAGTCCGGGGCCAGCTTGCGGAAGGTGACAGCATGAGAATCGACAATAACCGCGCCAACTTTGATCGCATCGAACAGGCCAAGACCGAAGCGGTCCAGACGTCGCCCGCCAGGGGTGGTCGTGCCGGCCAGGCCGGCGGCGGCGATCAGGTCAGCCTGTCGGCTGGCGTGCAGTTGGCGTCCTCGGCGGCGACGGCGGCGGCCGGCGCTCCCGACCTTCGCCGCGACAAGGTCGAGCGCGCCAAGGCGCTGCTCGAGAGCGGTCAACTCGGCATCGACCCGCACAAGCTGGCCGACCGCCTGATCGATCGCGCCATCACCAACGACGACTAACCACTCGAACGAATCGCCGATATGCCCGGGTCCAGAGTTCTCGACGCCGCCAGGCGCCTGCGCGCCTCGCTCGACCTCGTGGCGGGTGCCTTGTCGTCACCCGACCTGGCAACGCTCGTTGCCGCCGAGTCGGGCCTGGCCGCGGCCCTATACGATCTTGGCTCGATCCGCCGGATCGACGCCGCCGACCGCGCCGCGGTTGCCAGCGAACTGGCCGCCGCCCGCGCCGCCCTGGCGCGCTGTCGCGTGCTTGGCGCCGCCGCCGCCGATGCGGCGACGCTGTCGCTGGCGGCGCAGGGCAAGGCCGCCGGCTACACCCGGGCCGGCGCGACCGCGCCCGGCGCGACCGTCCGCGGCAGCGGACTGAAGGCGCGGCTGTAAATGTCCTTGATGACCAGCCTGTCGCAGGCCGCCCGCGCTCTCGATGCGCAGCGTGCCGGCCTGGCCGTGACCGGCAACAACATCGCCAACCTGAATACCGACGGATACGTCCGCCGCTCGATCCAGCTCGCCGAAGGCATGCCGGGAGCCGGCGGCGTCGACGTGATCGGCATTCGCGCGCGCCGCGACCTGCTGTTGGAGGCGCGGGTGCGGCAGGAACTGCCGGCGGAATCGCGCGAACGCGCCATCGCCGGTTCGCTATCGGTGGTCGAAGCCTCGCTCGGCCAGGAAGGGGCGTCGCTCGACGCTCAACTCACCAAGTTCTTCGACGCCTTCTCGGCGCTGGCGCAGGACGCCACGTCGGTGGTGGCTCGCGACAGCGTGGTCCAGCAGGGCCGCTTGCTGGCGCGATCGTTCAACGACATCGCCGCGCGCCTTGACGACGCCCGCCGCGGCACCGACACGCAGGTGCGGGGCGGCCTCGCCGATCTCAACCGCCTGGCGGCGCAAGTGGCCGAACTCAACCAGGCGATCAATGCCACCAACGGCGCCGACAACGAGGGCCTGCGCGATCAGCAGGCCCAGGCGCTGAAAGAGATGTCGGAACTGGCCGACATCACGGTACTGCAGCGGCAGGACGGCGGCGTCGACGTGACGCTCGGCGAGGGCCGCGCCATTGTCATGGGCGCCAACACCTACGCACTCACAGCGGTCAGCCTGCCGCCCGACGGCCTTGCTGCCATCGAACTGGGCGGCATCGACATCACCGCGGAGATTGGCCGCGGCCAGTTGTCCGGGTGGATCGAGGTGCGCGATGCCATGATTCCCGACTACCTGAGCGGCCTCGACACCCTGGCCTTCGAGGTCGCCGGCGAGGTGAACACCGTGCACCAGGCCGGCACCGACATGCTTGGCGCCTCGGGCAACAACTTCTTCGCTACGATCGGCGCGCCGGCCGGCGCGGCGAGCGCCATCGCGGTGGACGCCGCCGTGTCCGCCGACTCGCAGTTGGTTGCGGCGTCGCTCAGCGGCGCGCCCGGTGACAACGGCACGGCCAAGGCGCTCGCCGACCTGCGCGATGCCCGGGTCGTCGGCGGGTCGGCGACGTTTGGCGAGGGCTGGGCCCAACTGGTGTATCGCGTCGGCTCCGATAGCCAGACCGCGCGCGCGCAGCAACAGAGTCGGCAGGAAGTGGTGGACCAGGTCGCCCGCTTGCGCGACCAGGTGTCGGGCGTCTCGCTCGACGAAGAGTCGGCGCACTTGATGCGGTTCCAGCGTGCCTACGAGGCCAACGCCCGCTACTTCTCGGCGGTCGACAACATGCTGGCGACCCTCATGCACATCGTCGGAGCAGCCTGATGCGCGTAACTTTCCGGTCCATTGACGACGGCATCGACGCCCTCAACACGGCCGCGGAGCAGTTCTCGCTCGCGCAGCGCCAGGTGGCGACCGGACGCCGCCTGCAGAGCCCGAGCGACGATCCATCCGCGGCCATGCGCATCATCCAGGGTACCAACGAGATTGGTACCATCGACGCCTACACCCGGGCCAACGACACGGCCGGCTCGCGGTTGACGGTGCTCGACAACGTGCTGGGGACGATCGTCGATCGCCTCACCGAGGCGCAGGCTGCCGCCGCCCAGGGCCGCGGCACGACCGCCGACGCGGCCACCCGCGAAGCGCTGGCGGAAAAGCTGCGCGGCATCCGCGACGGCCTGGTCGGCGACTTCAACACCACGTTTCGCGGCACCTCGCTGTTGAGCGGCGCCGAGGCGCAGACCGAGGCTTATGCCCAGGTCGCCGGAGTGTGGACTTACCAGGGGAGCACGGACCAGGTGACGGTTGATATCGGCCGCGGCCGCGATGTTGCGGTCGCGCTCGACGGCCAGGCCATTGCCCAGGGCGCCGACGCCAGCGATCTGTTCACCGAGTTCGACGCTCTCATCACCGCCGTCCAGGCCGCCGACGAGGCCGGCATGACAACGGGGATGGACGCGTTGCAGCGGGCCTTCAATCGCGCGGTGCGGGCGCAGAGCGGTGTCGGCATCGACCTGACCGGGATCGAACAGGAGCAGCAGAACCTGGCCAGCTTCCGCGTCGCCAACCTCAAGGCGATTTCGCTCGACCGCGATGCCAACATGGCCGAGGCGATCACCGAGATGTCGCAGGCCGATACTGCCTATCGCGCCGCCTTGCAGGCCGTCGGCGCCACGTCGAAGGTGTCATTGATGGATTACCTTGGTTGAGACCATGGCCGACGACCTCGCCGTCGACACGCGGTTCGGCTCGTTCCTGGCCAAGGCCGGCGCCGTCGTCACGCTGCCCGACGGCATGCCGGGCTTCGAACGCTGCCGGCGCTTCGTGATCGTGACCGGGCCGACGCTGCAGCCGTTCAATTGCCTGCAGGGCCTGGACGAGGGCAAGCCTTCGTTCCTGACGCTGGATCCGCGGATGGTCCTGCCGGACTACCAGCCGGCGTTGTCGGAGGCGGCGCGCACACTGATCGACGCCGTGCCGGGCGACGTGCTGCTGTGGATGGCGGTGGTGCGCCTCGACGACCGCCGCGCGCTGGTCAACCTGCGGGCGCCGATTGTCGTCAACCCGCGGCGCATGCTCGGCGTGCAGCTGGTCGAGTCCGACAGTCCGTACACCACCGAGCACGTCCTGCCGCTGGATTAGCGCCATGCTGGTCTTCACAAGGAAGCTGAACGAAGCCATCGTTATTGGTGACGGCATCGAGATCCGGGTGCTGCGGGTCGGGCGCGACAGCGTGCGCCTGGGCGTGACGGCACCGAAGGCGGTGGCCGTTCACCGCCAGGAGATCTACCAACTGGTGTCGGCCGCCAACGCCTCGGCGGCCGCGGCGCCGCAACCCGGCGTCGAGCAGGCCGCCGCCCGGCTGCGATCGCGCCTGGCCGGCCACGCCGGCGGTTAGGCCATGGTCGTCCGTCCCTGGCACGACGCTGCCAGCAGCGAAGTCAAGGCGCTCTACGCGGCCGAGACCAGTCGGTGGGCTCGCGAGCTGCAGTGGGACATCGCGCCGCAGTGGGCGACCGTTGAAATTGCCCGCGGCCAACAGCAACTACCGGGATTCATCGCCCGGTCGGCCGGCGGCAACCCCGTGGGCTGGTCGTTCCACCTGCTGCATCGCCACGTCCTCCAGGTGGGAGCGCTGGTGGCCAGCGAGCCGGCGATTACTGCAAGACTGGTGGAGGCGATCCTCGCCAGCCGTGAAGCGCGTGCCGCTGCCTCGGTGATGATGTTCGGCTACTTCGACGCCCCGGGCCTTGGCGACATCCTGCGCCGGCGCGGCCTGGGCCTGGAAGGATATCGCTACCTGCGCAAGCCGATCGAGCCCGCGGCCGCCGGGCCGGCGTTCACCGAAACCTACGATCACTCCGGCGCCCTGGCGATGGCCGACCTGCTCGCTGCGTCGTATCCGGCGATCGATCCGCTGCGCCCGTTCGCCAGGAACGGTCATCATGACGAGTGGGTGGAATACGTCGCGCAACTGACTTGCGGCGACGCCTGCGGCGTCTTCGACCCGGCCTTGAGCCCGGTGGCCCGGTCGAAGTTCGGTGGCTTCGAGGGCGCCGCCCTGGTGACCCGCGTCAGCCCGCGGGTGGCGCATCTGGCCCAGGTGGCGGTGCACCCGGTCTCGCGCGGCCGTCAGATTGGCCGCCACCTGGTGACCAGCGCGGTTGCGGCGGCGCAGCAGTCGGGTTGCGACAGTGTCACCCTGCTCGTCAGCGAGCGCAACGAGTACGCGCTCCGGTTGTACGAGCGGCTGGGCTTCGAGGAAACCGGACGGGACTTCTGCGCGGCCGGACGAATCTAGCCGCGGATATCCAGCACGCTTGCCGACCCGACCGGCGGCGACAACACTCTTCGATACGCGGCCAGCGTCGTTTCGCCGGCATCGAGCCCGGCCATCGCCGCCTTGCGCGCCAGTTCCGCATCCGCCAGCGCTTGCATCGACGCCTTGTCGGTTTCGAGAATCGTCGACACCAGGTCGGCGGCGGTTTGCCGCAACGCCAGCACATCCTCGTAGTCCGGCCGGCCCTGAAGCGAGACGTGCTCGTTGGCCAGCGCGGCCCGCACGTCGCGCATCCCCGGCTCGATGGCGACCAGCGCCCCGGTGAGGCGATCGCGGGTATCGCTGTCGGCGGCCAGCGCCGCGAAATCGCGGGCGGCGGTGCCGGCATGCTGCCGCGCCGCCACGTCGCGCAGCTGCTTCAGCAGGCTGACCGCCGTTTCGAGGCCCGCGCGGTACTGCTCCAGCGCGTCGGCGATCTCCTGCGGGTTCACCGGCGCGCCCCGATCGGCGCCGCCGACGCGGCCTGCGCGGCGATCGTGTGCCAGCCGTCGCGCAGCGTTTCCAGCAGCCGCCGCGCCTCATCGAGCGCCGACACATCGTTGCTGACGGTCGCCTGGACCAGGCGCTGGGTCAGGTAGCGATAGAGATCGTCGAGCGACTCCGCCATCTCGCCGCCGCGCTCGATGTCGAGCGTATTCTGCAGTTCCGAGACAATGGCCAGGGCGCGCGAAATGGCCTGGCTGCGGGCGCGGATGTCGCCGCGGCCGATCGCCTCCCGGGCGGCGCCGACGAACCGGATGGCGCCGTCGTACAGCATCACCACCAGTTCCAGCGGCGTCCGCGAGGTGACTTCAGTGGAGCGATACGCGTGCAGACCCTTGTTCGGCAACATTCAGATGATCCAATCCCCTTAAAGCGACAGGCCGCCGAGCGATCCGCTCTGCGCCTTCAGTCGTGACATCGCCGCGTCGGCGGCGGTGAATTCCTGCTGCAATGCCATGCGGCGCACCCACAAGCGCTCCTCCATGCGGCCCATCTGATCGCTGATCCTCGAGATCTGCGCGTTGATCTGGGTCTGCGCCGACTGGATGACGCCGGCGCCCTTCGTGTATTCCTTCAGCAGCGCGCCAATCGACACCAGCGCGCCGGGCGCCTCGGTGGTGCCGGCCAGCAGCTTGGCCGCGTTGTCGGCGCCATCCGCGACGGCGGCGTCGAACACCGAGTCCTTGATCTCGAGCATGCCCGTGCGCGTCATCTCGACGCCCAACTGCGACAAGTACTGCAAGCCGCCGGTATTCGGGTAGGCGCTGGTCAGGGCCGCGCGCAAGCTGTTCTTCAACTGCCGCACGCCGGGGTCGCGGCCAATGCTGGAGTCGTTGTTCCGCACCGCCGCGGTGACCTGGTCGTTCATGAACTTGACCAGGTCGTTGTAGGTGGTGACGAACGTCTGCAGCTTGGTCTTGAGGGCGCCGGGGTCGGCGGTGACGTCGACGACGATGGTGGCCGCCGGGTCCTTCTTGTAGAGCGTGATGGTGGCGCCGGGCACCGCTTCGTCCAGGTTGTTGCTGGCGCTGGTGACCGCGATGTTGTTGACCAGCACCTGGGCGTTGGTCGCCTGCACGGCGTTGTCGGCCGCCGAGTCGCCGGACGTGCCGTCGAGGTCGGTGTCGGTGAACGTCACGCCCGCGCCGCCGGTCATGGCGTTGGTGATGGTGAAGGCGTTGTCCTCGCCGGTGCTCTTGGCCGTCAGCACCAGCTTGAAGCTGTTGGCGCCGGACTGCACCACCGAGGCTCGCGCCGGCGCGTCGGCGTTGGCGTTAATCGCCTCGCTCAACTGCTTCAGCGTCATCGCGCTGTCGATGGCGATGACCTCGCCGCCGATGGTCAGGGTGCCGCCGGTTGCCACCGCCGTGGTGTCGGCGTCGGGCGCGCTGCTGGCGCTGGCCGTGACCTGGGCCCGGGCCAGCTCGTTGACGACGATGTCGTAACGGCCGGGGACGGCGGCGGTGCCGGCCGACACGCCGACCGCGGCGCCGTCGTTGCTGGTGGCCTTGTAGTTGGATGCCGCCGCCGGCGTCGACAGGGCGGTGGCGGCGCTCTGCATCGACGAAATGCGGTTGGTCAGGGTCGTGAAGTTGGTGACCCGCGACTTGAGGTTGGTTTGCCGTGTTTCCAGGGCCTGCAGCGGCTGTTGTTCCTGCTGCATGATGGCGTTCAGGACGACGTTGAAGTCGATGTCGTTGAAGCCGCTGAATGTTATGCCGGTGCTCACACGGTCCCCTTATGCGAGATCCCTGCCAGATCCCTGTGGCCAGCGGCTCGAGCCGGGCGGGAGCCCACGATCCGCCGGAAGGCCGACACTGTAGCCGCCCAATGCGACGATCTCCGCTCGAAAAGACGACGGGCGACGCCGTATACCGGCGCCGCCCGTCACGGATTTACCGCAGGAGCGACAGCACCGACTGGCTGGCCTGGTTGGCCTGCGACAGGGCGGCGATGCCGCTCTGGGTCAGGATGTTGTAGCGCGTCATGTTCGCCGATTCTTCCGCGACGTTCGCGTCACGGATGCGGCTCTCGGCAGCCTTGTTGCTCACCACCTGGTTCGACGCCAGGCTGATGGCGAACGAGAGGCGGTTCTGCAGAGTACCGATGGTGCTCTGTGCGTCGCCCAGCGTTCCCACCGCGGTGGCGATGGTCGACACCGCGGTCGAGGCGTTGCCCGAGGTGGTGATGTCCAGCGCGTTCACGCCGAGCGCGGTCGCGTCGGCCGCACCGATCGTGCCGCCCACCGAACCGTCGGCGCCGTCGTTGCTGACGAACACCGAGAAGCCCTGCGCGGTATCGAGCCCCGCGACGTTGGCTTCGCGGTCGATTTCCGAGAGGACGTCCTGGAACTCGGCGTCGAGCGTCGTGCGGTCAACCGAGCTCGAGTCCGAGGCGGCCTGGGTCGCCAGCGTCGAGAGGCGGTCGAGCAGCGTGCCGATGTTGTTGAGCGCGCCGTCCTTGATCTGCAGGGTCGACAGGCCGTCGTTGGCGTTGCGGATGCCCTGGTTGAGGACCGCCTGGGTGTTGCGGTAGGTGTTGGCCACCGCGAGGCCCGCGGCGTCGTCGCCCGAGTTGTTGATGCGGAAGCCGCTCGACAGGCGCGTCAACGCCTTCTGCAAGCCGATGCTGGTGGTCTGAAGGTTTGCCTGGGCGTTGGACGCCGAGATGTTGCTGACGACTGAAAACGAAGCCATGTGAATCTCCTCCGTGAAAGTGAAGCCGGCGTCCTTGCCGGCTGTGGAGCAGCGCCTACCGCTGCATCCGTGTTCGGGTAGGTAATCGGGCACCCCGCCGGCTTCTTGAATGACCCCGGGCCGGGGTTGGCAAGCTTCTCGCTCTACGGCTGGGCGAGGAGTACATCGATGCTCGAGTTCCTGGTCAATCGGCAGCCAATTACGCTTAGTTCCGGCCTGAAAACGTGGGGAGATCTCCTGGAAGACCTCGATCTGGATTGCGAGGCCGACCGCCGCACCGTGACGGAGGTCCGGTTCGATGGTGTCGACCAGCCGTCATACCGCAGCCTGGAACTGGCCCGCCGGCCGCTCGCGTCGATTGCGCGGATCGAAGTCGAACTGGTGGATCGCACGCGCCTGCTTCGCAACACCCTGGGAGCGGCCGGCAACAGCCTGCCGGTCCTGGCCGCCAGCGCCTGTCGCGCGGCCGCCTCGTTCCGCGCCAACGACCTGGCCGGCGCCCATCACCAGCTGACCGCGCTGGTCGAGGCGGTCCGCACCCTGACAATTCTCACCGTCGCCTCGGCCACCGCCGCCGGCGCCGACCTCGAGTACCTGCCGTGCGGTGCCAACACCGGCTCCGATGTCCTGGGCGGGGTCGGGGTCGTGCTCGACAGCCTCGCGCAGTGGCAGCAGGGCCGCGACTGGACCGCGGTGGCCGACGGCCTGGAATACGACCTGGCGCCGGCGTTGCTGCAATGGGGCGTCGTGTTCGACGCCATGCAGGATCGGTGCGCGGTATGAGCATCCGCATCGAGCATCCCTGTGCCGGCGTGGCGTCGATCGTGCTCGGCGCCGCCGGCCGGCGGCTGACCTATCGCTGCGAGGCAGACCTGCACCGGGTCACCGCCATCGACGAGTTCGGCACCGTGGTCATGGCCTTCGGCGGCTACGGCCGGGGCCTCGGCCGGCTCAACACGCCCCTTGATATCACCTTCGTCCGGCCCGAATTCTTCGGCGAGGTGCTGCCGGTGACCGGCCCCGACGCCGTCTGGCTCGCGGTCGCCGATTACGGCAACCGCCGCGTGCAGTTGTTCGAACTTGATGGCGCGTATGTCGCCACGCTCGACACCAACGACGACCGGGCCATCGGCGCCCCGTGCGCGCTGGCGTGGCGGCCGCCGGTGCTGGAAGTGGAAGGCGTCGAAGGCCGGCGGGTGCGCGTCAACCTGACCGCCGCGCTGCTCAGTGAATACACCGGCATTGCCCCGCAGCCGCGCGAGTGGCTGTTCCCCAGCGCCCGCGTCAACTAGATGGTCCGCCCCATGTCGACCACGCCGCACACCGTGAACTTCGCGCCCCCGTCGATCGGGCAGCAGGAGATCGACGAAGTGATCGCGACCATGCAGTCGGGATGGTTGTCGACCGGCCCCCGGGTCCGCGCCTTCGAGCGCGCCTTCGCCGAGTACATCGGCGTGGAGCATGCCGTCGCGGTGAATTCGTGCACCGCCGCGCTGCACCTGGCGCTCCTGGCTTCTGAAATCGGTGCGGGCGATGAGGTGGTGACGACGCCGCTGACGTTCTGTGCCACTGCCAACGTCGTGGTGCACACCGGGGCGACGCCGCGGTTTGCCGACATCGACCCGCTGACCTGGAACCTGTCGGCCGCGGCGGCCGCCGCCGCCGTGACCGCGCGCACCCGCGCCGTCATCCCGGTGCACTACGCTGGCCGTCCCGTTGACGTGCAGGCGTTCCGCGGGCTGGCCGGCCGGCACCGCCTGGTGCTGATCGAAGACGCCGCACACGCGGTGGAAACCGTGGCCGCCGGCGAGAAGGTGGGCACGACCGCCGATTTTTCCTGCTTCAGCTTCTACGCCACCAAGAACCTCACCACCGGCGAAGGCGGCATGCTCACGACCTCGTCGGCGCCGGCCGCGGAATTTGCGCGCGTCGCCGCGCTGCACGGCATGAGCCGCAATGCCTGGAACCGCTACGGCAAGGGCGGCACGCCGCACTACGACGTGGTGATGCCCGGCTACAAGTACAACATGATGGATCTGCAGGCGGCGATTGGCTTGCACCAGCTGGCCAACCTGCACCAGCACCTGGAACGCCGAGAGGCGATCTTCGCGCTCTACGACGAGGCGTTGGCGGACTTGCCGCTGACCCGCCCGGCGCCGGTGGCGCGGGGCGACCGTCATGCGCGCCACCTCTATACCGTGCTCGTCAACCCCGATTCGGGCTGGACCCGCGATGGGTTGGTGACGGCGCTGGCCGAACAGGGCATTACCGCCAGCGTGCACTTCCGCGCCCTGCACCTGCATCCTTACTATGCGGACCGCTTCGGTTACACGCGCGGCATGTTTCCCAACGCCGAACTGGTGTCCGACCGGACGTTGTCGCTGCCGCTGTCCGGTGGCATGACCGATGCCGATGCGTGCCGCGTCATCGACGTGCTGCGCAACCTGGTGGTGGGGAAGCGGAAGGCGGCATGACCACCGGCAAGCCGTTCACCGTCCTGTTTCGGGTGGCCGCGGGTCCCCGCGTCGGCTTCGGTCACCTGGTGCGATGCCGCTCCCTCGCGCGTGCGCTCGGAGTGACGCCGCTGGTCTCGATCCGCGGCACGCGGCCGACCCGCGACCGTGCCGCCGCCATGGGATGGACCGTCGTCGGCGACGCGTTCCCGGTTCCCGACCTGATGGTGGTCGATGACCCGGTCGCCAAGTCCGCGGCGGCATGGGTGGCGCGGGCCCGCCGCCTCGGCGTGCCGGTCGCCTCGATTCACGATCTCGGTCTCGCGCACGTCGAGTCCGACCTCGTGATCGACGGCACCATCGGCGCGCACGGTGACTTGCGCGGGCCGCGGTTCGCCATTCTCGATCCGTCGATTGCCGCCATTCGCGACGAGAACCGCCGGCCGGTCGCCGGCCGGGTGCTGATTGCGCTCGGCGGCGGCTCGCACGGTCAGGCCCTGGCCGGGCGGCTGTCGGCGGCGATTGCCGCGCGGTCGCCGCAGGCCGGCGTCAGGGTGGTGCGTGGGTTCGTTCCGACGCCCCGCTCGGCGGCGCTGCGTCACGCGACCTGGGTGGATGCGCCCGACGGCCTTGCCGACGAACTGGCCGGCGCCGAAGCCGCCGTCGTGGCCGGCGGGGTGACCTTGTACGAGGCGTGCGCACTCGGCGCGCCGGTTGTCGCCCTTCCCGTGACGGCCGCCCAGCACCTGACCGTTCGCGCCGCGGCGTGCCGCGGCGCGGCTATTGATACCGGCCGTCCGCCGGTCGACGACTGCATGGTGTCGCGCACCGCGGATGCGGTGGCGGCACTGCTGCAGAACGCAGCCTTGCGGCGCCGGCAGTCCGAAGCCGGCCGCCAGCTGGTGGATGGCCAGGGCGCCCGCCGGGTGGCTGAGCGGCTCCGCCAGCTGATTGGTTCGGCCCACCGTCTGCGCCACGACCGCCGCGATCGAGACGCCATCGACCAGGGGAAACAGCATGCCGCGTAGCGAGCGCGCCGTGATCTTCGATCTGGACGACACGTTGTACCCGCTCGAGCGGTTCGTGTTGAGCGGGTTCGATGCCGTGGCATCCCACATGGCGGCGATGTTCGGGGTTGATCGGCTCGAAGCGTGGACCACGCTGTTGCAGGCGTTTCACAACGGCGGCCGCGGCCGCGAACTGCAGATCTGCCTGTCTCGGTTCGGGCTGCCCGAGGCGATTACCCCATCGCTGGTCGGGGTAATCCGCCGCCACCAGCCGGCGTTGGCGTTGCCCGCAGCGTCGCACGAGACGCTTGCGTCGCTCGCGGCCGGTTGGCGCATTGGCGTCGTGACCAACGGCGTCCCCGACATCCAGGCGCGCAAAATCGCCGCGCTCGGCCTGGCCGGCCGCATCGATACCGTGGTCTATGCCGATGCGTTCGGCGGCGGTGCCGGCAAGCCCGACCCGGCGCCGTTTCTCGAGGCGTCGCGACGGCTCGGGGTTGGCGTCAATCGCACGGTGTTTGTCGGCAACGACCCGGTGCGTGACGTCTTCGGCGCCTGGCGCGTCGGCATGCGCACCATTCACGTCGCGGGCCCCGGCGCCACCGCCGCCGGCGCGGCGTTGGTGGCCGATGCGATGGTGCGCTCGTTGAGCGAGGTCCCAGATGTTGCGGCCCGGCTTGTGGCTTGAAACCCGGAGAACCTATGTCATTTGAACACCCCGAACTTGAAATTGGCGGCCACTCGATTGCCGCCTTCGCGCCCCTGTTCGTGATTGCCGAGATCGGCCTCAACCACGGCGGTTCGGTCGATCGCGCGCTGGCGCTGATCGACGCCGCCGCCGAGGCCGGCGCCACCGCGGTCAAGTTCCAGACCCTCGAGGCCGGCGCCCTGGTGGCGCCGGGCGCGCCGGCGCCCGCGCACGTGCAGGCCGGCTCGATGAGCGAGTTCTTTGCCCAGTTCGAACTGGACGAGGCGGCGCATCGCCTGATGATCGAGCGGGCACGCCGGCACGGCCTGGCCGTGATGGCGACGCCCTTCAGCGCGGCGTCGGCCGACATGCTGGCGCGGCTCGGCATCGACGCCTTCAAGATTGCCAGCGGCGACATCACCTGGAAGGCGCTGATCACGCGCTGCGCCCGCACCCGCAAACCGCTGGTCATCTCCACCGGCATGTCGGGCCTCAACGAGGCCGCACAGGCCCTCGACTGGGCGCGCGCGGCTGGCGCCTCGGGCGTGGCCCTGCTGCACTGCGTGTCGGCGTACCCGGTGCCGCAAGGCCACGAGAACCTGCGCGCGATCGGCTCCCTGTCGCAGGCCTTTGGCGTCCCGGTCGGCCTGTCCGATCACGCCGCCGACGGCTTCTCGCTGCCGCTCGCCGTCGCGCTCGGCGCCGCGATCTACGAACGTCACCTGGTGCTGGCGGCCGACGACGGCTCGATTGACGCAGCCGTGTCGAGCACGCCGGCCCAGCTCGCCGAGTTGATTCGGGCCGCCACCCGCGCCCGTGCCGCCCTCGGATCGGGACAGAAGGTGTGCCTGCCGGCGGAGCGCGCCAACAAGCTTGGCAGCCGCCGCGCGCTTTACTGCACCCGCCGGCTGGCTGCCGGTCACCGGGTCGAGAACGACGACCTGATCGCGCTGCGTCCGGGCATTGGCTTGTCGGCCGACCGCCAGGACGACCTGGTCGGTCTGGTGCTGCAGCGCGACATGGAACCCGGCATGGCGTTTGTCGATCGCGACCTCGTGGCGGCCTTCGCCAATCCTTCCACCTTCGCCACCGCCGCGGCGGACCAGTCGGCGCCGGGGCCACTGGAGGTCGATCGTGTTGCGTAACGTCCTGATCACCGCTGGCTCGCGGCGCGTGCCGCTGGTGCAAGGCTTTCAGCGCGCGCTCTCGCAATCGGCCCACGGCGGCGTCGTGGTGGTGACCGACGTCAGCGACATGTCGCCCGCGGTCTACGCCGCCGACCGCGCGTTCCGCGTCGGCCTGTCGAAAGACCCGGGCTACATCGATCAGATCCTGGCGATTGCCATCGGCGAGGGTGTCGGCCTGGTGGTGCCGACCATCGACGATGAGCTGGCGATCTTTGGCCAGGCCCGCTCGCGGTTCGCCGACCGGGGCATCGTGGTCGCCGTCTCCCGGCCGGACACCACCTCGCTTTGCGACGACAAGTTCGCGACCTGCCGCGAGCTGGCCAGCCGCGGCGTGGCGGCCGCGATGTCGTGGCTGCCCGATGACCTTCCCGTCAACCCGCAGTTTCCGTTGTTCGTCAAGCCGCGGCACGGCCGCGGCGGGCTCGGCGCTCACCGCATTCGCAACGCCCGCGACCTGGCGTTCTTCCTCGACTACGTCGACGGCCCGATCATCCAGGAGTACCTCCACGGACCTGAGTTCACCATCGACGTGCTGTGCGACTTCGCCGGCCGGCCGCTGTCGATCGTGCCGCGGCGCCGCGACCACGTCCGCGCCGGCGTCATCGACCGCGGCTGCACCGTGAAGGATCCGGCGCTGATTGCCCTGGCCGAGGCCTGCACCACGGCCCTGCCGTTCTTCGGCGCCATCAACATCCAGTGCCGGGTCGTTGACGGCACGCCGGTGGTGTTCGAGATCAATCCACGGTTTTCGGGCGGCATCCCGCTGACCATCGAAGCCGGCGCCGACTTCCCGCGCATGCTGGTCGACCTGGCGGCGGGGCGTCCCGTCGCGCCGGCCATCGGCCAGTTCCGCGATCGGCTCTGGATGACCAATTACGAAGCGTCGGTGTTTCTCGATGACGGCAGG
Organism: Vicinamibacterales bacterium; assembly: GCA_050247355.1. Classification (GTDB taxonomy): domain Bacteria; phylum Acidobacteriota; class Vicinamibacteria; order Vicinamibacterales; family UBA2999; genus 12-FULL-67-14b. The sequence continues at coordinate 130,591 of JBFWUK010000014.1, forward strand.
GTCCACCTGCCCGACTATCGGCCGGCGAGAGCGGTAGGAGCGGTAGCGTGAGCAGCCAGTCGGCGATCGTCCTGCAGGCCCGCATGGGCTCCATCCGCCTGCCCGGTAAGACACTTGCCCCGATCGACGGGCGCACCATCCTGGCCCACTGCCTCGAACGGCTCCGCCACCGCTCCGGCCTGCGTGTGATCGTGGCCACCACCACCTCGTCGGATGACGACGTGCTGGCGGGAGAGGCGCGCCGGCTGGACGCGCCAGTGGTGCGCGGGCCGGTGGACGACGTGCTGGCGCGGTTCGTGCTGGTGGCCGAGACCTTCCAGCTCACGACGCTGGTGCGGGCCACCGCCGACAACCCGGCCGTCGACATGGACGCGCCGCGCCGTACTCTGGAGCTGCTGGATCGCACCGGCGCCGCCCACGTCGTCGAGCACGGCCTGCCGTACGGCGCCGCCGTCGAAGCCGTATCCTGTGCGGCGCTACGCGAAGCCGACGCCGACGCGACCGATGCCTACGATCGCGAGCACGTCACGCCGTTCCTGAAACGCAACCGTCGCTTCCTGGCGCTCGACGCGCTGGCCCCGGCCGCGGTGCGCTGCCCGGAGCTGCGATTGACCGTCGACACGCCCGAAGACCTCGAGTTCGTTCGCCGCGTCTATGCCGTCGCCTCGGCAATGCCTGGACCGGCGCCTCTCTGTGAATTGATCGCGGCGGCCACCATGGTGGCCGAGATCGAGGGTGGCGCCTCCGGGACTGGCGGACGATGAGCAAGGGCCGCCGTCCCAGGCGCGACCTCGCGTCGTTTGCCGGCCTGCTGCTGATCGGCGCCGTCATCGTGGCGGCGCAGGTGGCCGAGGGCGGGCCGCTCGGCGCGCTGCTGCAGCCGACCGCCGCGCTGGTGGTGTTCGGCGGCACGGCGGCCGCGTTGTTGTTGAGTTTTCCGCTGCCGTTGTTGATGCGGTCGGCCCGGGCGGTGGCCAGTGTGTTCCGGGTGACCGCGGAACCCGAGCCGGCGCTGATTGGCCGCTTCGAGCAATACGCGGTCCGCGTCCTGCGCAAGGGCGTGGCCGCGATCGAGCCAGAAATTGCCGTGGCCGAAGACCCGTTCCTGCGCCGCGCCCTTGGCATGGTGGCCGACGGTGTCGACGCCACCGAGCTGCGCCAGTCGCTGACCACGTTCAGCGAGGCGCGCGAGGACGGCGATGACGAATGCGCCCTGGTTCTCGAGGCGGCGGCCGGCTATGCGCCAACCCTGGGCATTCTGGGCGCGGTGCTCGGGTTGATCCGGGTGATGGAGAACCTGGCCACGCCGGCCGGCGTCGGGGCCGGCATTGCCGTGGCATTCGTCTCCACCGTCTACGGCGTGGGTGTCGCCAATCTCATCCTGCTGCCGTTGGCGGCTCGCTTGCGCGCGGTCAGCCGGACCGCCGCCCTGACGCGGGAACTGATCATCGAGGGCGCCGTGATCCTGCAGCGCCGGGTGCATCCACGGATTGTCGAGGCCTATCTCGGCGGCTACGTTCGAGCCCGCGCCAGCGACCGGGTAAAGGCGGTGGCATGAGAAGCGGCCGTCGGCGCCGACGCACCGGGCCGTCGCAGGACCGATGGGTGATTCCCTACGCGGACTTCGTCACGCTGCTGTTTGCGTTCTTCACCGCGCTTTATGCCGTGACGGCGTCGGATCCCGGCCAGTTGCCGATTGTCGCCGCGGCCATGCGCGAGGCGGTCTCGGGCGGTGCCGGTGTGCTCGCCGGGGGTGACCGTCCGCTCGAGTCGCCGGCCGGCCAGAAACCGCCGGTGTCCGAACCCGAGTCTCTCCGCGACGCCATCGAGCGCGAACTCCAGGACGATCTGCTCGCGCAGCGCCTGGAACTGATCGAAGACCGCCGCGGCCTGGTCCTGGCGATTCCCGAAGCCTTCTCGTTCGACAACGGCAGCGCCGACCTTTCGGCGCCATCGGCGGCGTTGATGGCGCGCGTCGGCCGCGTCCTGTCCGGCGTGCCCAACGGCGTGCGCGTGGAAGGCCACACCGACAACACGCCGATCCGCACCGCGCTGTTCGCCTCCAATTGGGAGCTGTCGACGGCCCGGGCCACACAGGTGGTGGCGTTCTTTGTGTCGTCGGCCGGCATTCCGGCCGATCGCCTCTCGGCGGCGGGCTATTCCGAATTCCACCCGCGCGCCGACAACGGCTCGGCCGAAGGCCGGGCTCGCAATCGTCGTGTTGACATCGTGATTCTCAACGAGGCCACGCAGGCAGCGGAAGAGCCGCAGCCCTGATCCCCGATCCCTGATCCCTGATCATGACCATTCCCTTCACTGAAGACGAACTCGAATCGTTGATGGATCGCCCGATCTGCCGCCTGCTCACGGCAGCGGACCGCAAGGCGTTTGCCGGCCGTCGCGTCCTGATCACCGGCGCCGGTGGTTCGATTGGCTCCGAACTGAGCCGGCAGATCGCGCGGTGCACGCCGGCGCGCCTGATCCTGGTCGACAGCTCCGAGCTGAACCTGTTCCAGGTTGAGCGCGAGTTGCAGCAGGCGGCGCCCCACGTGCCGGTGGACGTGGTCCTCGGCGACGTCAGCCGCCGCGTCGTCGCCAACGCCATTCGCGTATCGCGGCCCGACGTGATCTACCACGCCGCGGCTTACAAGCACGTCACGATGGTCGAACGCGCGGTCTGCGCATCGGTCGAGGCCAACGTGCTCGGCACCGCGATGGTCGCGGAAGCGGCGCGCGAGGTGGGGGCGCGGTTCGTGCTGATCTCGTCAGACAAGGCGGCCGCTCCCGAAAGCGTGATGGGGGCGACCAAGCGTCTGGCCGAGCTGGTGGCGCTGTCGCGCGCCACCGCCGCGTTCCGGCCGGTGGTGGTGCGGTTCGGCAACGTGCTCGGCAGCAGCGGCAGCGTGCTGACGATCATGCGCGATGCGATTCGCCGCGGCCAGCCGATTCCGGTGACCGATCCGCAGGCCTCGCGCTACTTCATGACCGTGGGCGAGGCGGCATCGCTGGTGATCAAGGCGGGGCTTTTGTCGGACCGGGCCGAAACCTACTGGCTCGACATGGGACGGCCGGTCACCATCGGCGAACTGGCGGCGCGGATGATGGCCATTGAGAAGGCGGCGGGCCACCGCCCGGTGCCGCTGCAGGTGATTGGCCTGCGCCCCGGCGAGAAGCTGCGCGAGGAGTTGACGACGCAGGGCTTGCGAATGTGCCGGACCTCGCACAAGCGCATCTGGGTCGCCACCCAGCCGGCAGCCAGCTTCACGGTGGTGGCGCGCGCCGAGCGGCGCCTGCGGGCTCGCACGGCGCGCGGCGATTCGGCCGGCGCCCTGGCGTGGCTGGCGGCCGCCGTGCCCGAGTTCCGGGTCAGCCCCGAGGCTTCGGCGATGGCCCAGGCCCAGCGCGTGGCGGCTGACACGACGTCGGCCAGCCGGATGCGGGTTGCCTGACCGCATGCGCGCGCCGGTCTTGCACGTGATCCCGTACTTGTGGAGCGGCGCCGGTGGCGTCGTGACCCGGTTGTGCGAGGAACAGGCGCGGCACGGTCCGGTGACGATCGTGACAACGGGCGCGAGCGGCGATCAGCCCGATTGGCAGACCTATCGTACGCGACTCAGGCGCGCGGGCGTTTCGCACCACACCATTGACTTCTACCATCGTGACCAGGCGGTGCTGTGGACGAGCACGGTGGCACTGGCCCGGCTGATCGCCGCGCTCCAACCAGGCGTCATCCACGCCCATGCCGGCGTGCCCGCCGGCGCGGCCGTCATCGCCCGGCAGTTGAGCGGCCTGGCGCCGCGTTTGATCGGCCAGATGTACAGCTGGGGACCGAATCGCCCGCGGTGGATGGACGACCAGGACCTGTGGGGACTCGGCCAGTGTGATCGGGTGGTCTGCTCGGCCGAGGCGTACTGGGACTTGCTGGTCGCCGGCGGCGTGCCCGAGCGCAAGCTGACCTACTTGCCGTGGGGACTGCCGCTCGAGCAGTTGCCATTCCGGATTCCCCGCGCGATTCCCGCGGCGGCGCCCCTCATTGGCTCTGTCGGCAGAATTGAACCCCGCAAGGGCCAGCTCGAACTGGTCCGCGCGTTTGCCGCGCTGCGCCGCCACTGTCCGGGAGCGCGGCTCGAACTGGTGGGACCGATTGCCGATGCCCGCTATGCCGGACGAGTGCGCGCCGCCGTTCGCGCCGCCGGCCTCGGCCGCGCCGTGACGATCGCCGGTGAGGTGGCCGACGCCGCGGCTCGCGTGCGTCAGTGGGACCTGTTCGTCTCGATGTCGAGTGATGAAGGGCAGGGGCTGGCCGTGCTCGAGGCGATGGCCATTGGCGTGCCGGTGCTGGCGCGGCCGGTGGCAGGCATCAGCGACTTTCTTCGCAACGGCCGCACCGGCTACACGATTGAAGGCCAGTCGACCCGATCAGCCGCCGACGCGCTCGCCGGCACCCTGGCGCGGCGCGGCGTGCAGGCCACCGTCAGACGCGCTCGCCGCATGGTCGAACGGCGGTATTCCTGGACGGCGACGACCGCGGCATTCGAGCGGCTCTATCGCCGCTGACACCCGTCACGCCGGTCGCGCGAGGAGGGATGTGTCGCGCGACTGTTGCAGCCAGTCGATATGGCGCTCGTAGAGCGCCAGTTCGGACGGCTGGCCGAGCCGCCACGTCAGGTACTCGGCATCGAATATCAGGCCGGCCGGCGCATGAAGACTGCCGACCAGGAAATTGAGCGCCAGCAGCTGCTGTGAAGGATCACGGCGCGTGCCGAAACCCGGATCGGCGGCCAGCCGCAGGGGACTCTCGCCCAGCACCAGCGTGCGCCGTCCCAACAGCATGGCTTCGAGCGCCACCGCCGACGCCACGGTGGCCACGGTCTCGCACTGACCGATGAACGCGGCGCTGGTCGGCGAATCGTCGCCGACGCCGCAAGCCGGCGCGAACCTGGCGAGCGCCGGCGACTGATGTCGAATCAGGATGTCGGCGGCGGCATGGCTCTCCCTCGCCATCGACACCAGATCCGCGGCGCTGAACCGCTGCACGCAGTCGGTACTCTCGCCTTCGACCACAATCCCGAGCCGAAACCGGGCCGTCTGCGGCAGGGCGGGCGCGGCCGCGCGGCCGTGGACCAGGCGGAGGAGTTCGTCGCGGCTGAGCGCCGGCGTCCCCGCCCGGTGCCGCAGCCAGCAGAAGGTGCGGAAGCGCTGCAGGATGTCCGCGCGCCGCGGCCCGGTGCGCGCCTCGACTCGGACCAGGCCCCACTCCGGCTCATCGACCGCGCCGTATTCGTACTGCAGCAGCGGCAGCTTCTGGCGGTAGGCAAGATGTTTCAGCACCGGCGTGTCGGGCGGCGTGAGAATGGCCTCGACCTCATGGCGGGCCCGCAGGCGATCGACCGCGACGGCCAGGGCCTGTTCCAGTTCCGGCACCCGGCGGGTCTGCACATGCGCCCGCAACTTCCACCGCGATCGCATGCGGGTCAGCCGCGGCGCCAGCAGTTCGGCCGGCAAGGCCTCGGTATCGATGCCGCTCAGGCCTATGCGGTCGGCCCGGCGCAGCACCTGCGCATCGGCCACCACTGCCAGCTGTTGGCGGCCGAGAGCGGCGACCTGATCGCGGATGACGGCCGACTGGCGAGCGGCCTCGCCTTCCGTTACTGGTGGCGGCAGCAGGGAGATGAACACGCGTCCTCTTCAGTACGCCACGGCATCGAAGTCGTGCCCGGCCTGGTAGCCCAGCCGCTCAAGCTGCGAGAAAATCGCGTCGCGGCCGGGAATGGATGCGACGGCGATCACGTCGATGCGCCGGGCCCGCAGCGCCGCCGGCGCCACCACCGGCACGCCGCCGATGTTCTCGTACCACTTGGTGGCGTTGTTGTCGACGAAGCAATCGACGGTCGCGCCCTTGCGCCGCAGCTGCGCCAGGGTGCGAACCCCCCGCGAGCCGGCGCCGAAGATGGCCACGCGAAGATCGGCGGCGACCGCCGGCGCGGTGTCATCGAGCATGGCGGTGGCGCGCTGTTTCGGCCGGGACGGCGCGGTCGTCATCGCCCGCGGCGGGTCGGCGGTCCCGGCGTCCAGCACCGGCTGATCGTCGTCTTCGAGGCGGCGGGCGGCGCGGGTCTGGTGCTCGATCTGCCGGGCCATCGACTCGGCGAGGTGCGCGGCGACGACCCCCGGCCGGTCGATGGCATGCGGCAGCAGGTGCAGGCCCGAGGCGCACTGGCTGGCGAGATCGACAATGTGGACCGCCTCGCGCAGGCCGAACAGGACCGGCGACGACCACGTCACCAGCATCTCTTCCCAGGGGCGGTGCATGGCTCGTTCGGCGGCGGTGATGCCGGCCGTCCACTGCGCGCGGGCGCGATTGAGGTCGCCCGACTGCAGCGCCATCCAGCCCAGCAGCCAGTACGCTGCCACGGTCTTGGTCGCCAGCAGCGGGTTGTACTCCAGCGGATCGCAGGCCGCGCATTGTTCGAGCGCACGGACCGCGAGGTCGCGTTCGCCGCGATCGAGGCGGGCCAGGCCTTCGACATAGCGGAGCGACACATGCCAGCGGTGGGCATGCGGGTTGACCGCCGGCGTGGCGCAGTAGTCCTGGATCTGCTGCAGCAGGTCCGCCTCCACGCCTTGAGATCGGCCCAGGTGCAGGTAGGCCTTGACGCAGAGCGCCGCGCCGCGGTCGGCGCTGTGCGCGGGCGTCGCGACGATCGTGCGCTGGGCCAGGCGCTCGAGCAGGGCCGGCGACTCGGTGCGCAGGCCAATGGCCACCATGCCCCGCAGCAGCCACGGCCGCTCGTAGTCGCGCTCGAACGCCAGCAGGTTGGTCGGGTCGGTGACGTACGACGACAGCAGCCCGTGACGAAACTCGATGCTCCGCGAGGCGAACGGGTCGGTCATGCCGACCAGCAGCCAGGATTCAGCCGCCGTGTCCTCGCCGCGGGCCGGCCGGATGCTGCGCTCCGCCGGCGTCCCGGGCCGGCCGCCGAAGGTCTGGCCGCAGACCTGTTCGATGGCCAGGAACTTGCCGCACAACTGTTCGAGCAGGGCGCGGGTGAAGATGTGGACGTGCTGCGGCCGCGAATCGGCGCAGTCGTCCTCGGCGCACTCGTTGGGCACCGAGCAGATCAGCCGTCCGCCCGGCGTCAGCAGGCGCTGGCACTCGGCCAGGAACTTCGCCGGCGCGGTCAGGTGCTCGAGTGTCTCGAAGCTGACGATCACGTCGAACGACGCGCGCGACCAGTCGCTGACGGTGCTGAGGTCGCGCGTCTCGAAGTTCAGGCGGCGGCGATCGCGGGCGTAGTGATCGGTGGCGTAGCGGACGGCGTCTTCATCGATGTCGACGCCGACCACCGAGTCGGCGAGCGTGGCGTCGGCCAGGATCGCGCTGCCATAGCCCAGGCCGCAGGCGGCGTCGAGCACGCGGTCGCCGGGCCGGACGAACTGCGTCGCCCAGGCGTAGCGGCCGGCGTGCGCATCGGCGTCGGCGCCCGCCTCGCGCAGCATGTCCATCCGCGTGTCCCGGTTCCTGGCCAGTTCGCGGAGCTGGCGGCCCAGCCGGGCGGGGGCGGGCAGCGGCTGCAGCAGCAGTTGGGCGACGGCGCCCTCCTGATCGAGCTCGTTGAAGGAAACCAGGGTCTGCGCCAGCGGGTGCTTGCGCCACTCGCGCGCCAGGAAGCGGCGTTCCCATTCGTGGCGGCAACCGTGGCTGTGCACCACCAGGGCCCGCGGCGCCAGTTTGCGCAGCGTGTCAATGGCGGCGGTGCGTTCGGTTTCGGCCATGGTGTCCAGCGCGTGGACCAAAACGACCAGATCCACGGTGCCGGGGATACCGAGGGCGTCGAGCGTGCCTTCGGCCGCGTCCACGCCGCGGCGCCGGAAGGCCCGCACGGTGGAGGAGACGTCGGTCCCGATCACCATCACGCGGCCGCCGCCGCAGGCAGCAATCAGGCGATCGACATGTTCGAGCGCCGCTTCGGTGCGGCAATGGCTGGTAGCCACCCGCTGCTTGCTGAAGGTGAATGACATGAATGCCGAATCTGTGGGGGTAATCGGCACTCACCGACAGAACCGGAGTCAATTGGTGACAGACGAGTCGAAGACAGCGTTGGAGACAATGGCTCCTTGTCTCGTCACCTCCGGTGTTGGTCCCTCACCGTCTTCTGTAGAGCGGCCCCCGTGCGATTCAAGGTTTGCGGCGCCAGACCCGATTGACCGGACGGATACACCGCGAATGCACCGCGAGACGAGCAATGACCCGCGCGAGCGGACCGAACGTCAATGGCGTGTGACCGCCGCATTCTTCGAGAGTGCGATCGGCAGCTCCGCCGCCCTCGAGTCCCTGCTGGCACGGCTCTATCGCAAGGAGCCAGAGGCGCTGGCGCATGCCCACCGCGTGGCGGCCCTGGCGACGCGCATCGGCGAGGAACTCGGCATGGCCGAGCGCGCCCTCGACGACCTGGAGCGGGCCGCCTTGCTGCACGACGTCGGCCGCCTGGTCCTGCCCGACGCCGCGGGCGTGCCCAACGGCATCAGCCCCGACCGGGCCGCAATGGAGCGGCGCGCCGAACAGGTTCGTCTCGCCTCGGAAGTGGCGAAAGACCACCCGTTTCTGAGACCGGCCGCCGCCATTGTCGGCGCGTCCCTCGAATGTTTCGACGGCAGCGGCTTCCCCGACGGCTTGCGCGGGCTGGCGATCCCGGTCGGCGCGCGCGTGCTGCACGTCGCCGACACCCTCGATGCGCTGACGTCGGTGTGCCTGTCACTGGCCTGTTCCGCCGAAGTCGCCAACGCCGAACTGGTCCGCATGGCGGGAGCGCGGTTCGACCCCGACGTGGTCGCCGCCTGGTTGAGATGTTCGGAAGAAGTCCCGGCGGCCCTGGTGCCGTGGTGGGCATCGGCCGACCGGATGAACTGAGGCTGACATGCTGTTGATCGTAGGCGTCGTGGTCGTGATTGGCTCGGTGATCGGCGGCTACCTGATGGCAGGGGGCCACCTCGAGGTCCTGAACCAGCCGTCGGAATTCGTCGTCATTGGCGGCGCCGCCATCGGCAGCGTCCTGATCAGCACGCCGCCGCGGGTCGTCAGCAAGCTGCTCAAGCAGAGCATGGCGGTGATCGGGACCGGCCTGACCAAGGCCGACTTCGCCGACCTGCTGTCGATGATGTACCAGCTGTTCCGGGTCGTGCAGCAGACCGGCGTCATGGCCCTCGAACCGCATTTCGAGACGCCAGCCAGCAGCGCCATTCTCTCGAAGTATCCGAAGATCCTGGCCCGCCACCACTCACTGGCGTTTCTGGCCGACTCCATCAAGGTGATCATCGTCGGCGGCATGGCCGCCCACGACCTCGAGGCGCTGATGGACGAGGACCTGCACATCCATCACGAGGATGAGAAGAGCGCCGCCAGCGCCCTGGCCAAGGTGGCCGATGCGCTGCCCGGGCTGGGCATCGTCGCCGCCGTGCTCGGCATTGTCATCACCATGGGCTACATCGACGGGCCGCCGGCCGAGATTGGCCACCATGTCGGCGCCGCGCTGGTCGGCACCTTCCTCGGCATCCTGGCGTCGTACGGGTTTGCCCAGCCGCTGTCGAGCAGCCTCGAACAGCGGGTGACCGACGATGGCCGGTACGAACAGTGCATCAAGGCCGGCGTCATCGCCATGTTCAAGGGCCTGCCGCCGGCGATCGCGGTCGAGTTCGCCCGGCGCGTGCTGCCGCACGACGTGCGCCCGTCGTTCGAGGAAACCGAGAAGCTGTGCCGCGCGTCGCGCACCGATGCGGCGACGCCGGCCGCGGCGGCCTAAGCCATGAAGCCCCATTCGCCGATCATCATCATCCGCAAGAGGCGCGCGCACCACGGCGGCCACCACGGCGGGGCGTGGAAGGTTGCGTATGCCGACTTCGTGACGGCGATGATGGCGTTCTTCCTGGTGCTGTGGCTGGTCTCGCAAAGCGCGGAGGTCAAGGCGAATGTCGCCGGGTACTTCCGTGACCCCGGCGTGTTCGAGTTCGAGCGGTCGAACGGCATGTTGGCGGGCGGCACCCCCGGCATGGAGCCGGGCCGCTCGCCCGAGGCGATGACCCGGCCAGACCCGGCGGCGCTGCTGCGGGAGCGGCAGGAATTGCAGTCGGCGGCCGAGCAGATTCGCCAGCAGCTGTTGAAGGCGGCGGGTATTGCCACGCTGCGCGACCAGATCGAGTTCACGTTCACGTCGGAAGGCCTGCGCATCGAGCTGATCGAGCGGGCGGGGTCGAGCTTCTTCGACAGTGGCAGCGCCGTGCTGCGCGGCGAAAGCGTCAGCATCCTGACCATCATCGCCGGCGAACTGGGCAAGCTCGCGAATGACGTGGTGATTGAGGGCCACACCGACCGCCGCGCCTACGCCAACGGCGATCGCTACGGCAACTGGGAGTTGTCGGCCGACCGCGCCAACGCCGCCCGCCGCGAGATGGAACGCACCGGGCTCAAGGCGGGGCAGGTGCAGACCGTGCGCGGGTTCGCCGACACCCAGCTGCACGTCACCAAGGCGCCGCTCGACCCGCGCAACCGCCGCGTCTCGATCGTGGTGCGCAGCCAGGCCGCCGTCGCCCTGGAAGACGCCCTCCAGAAGTAGTGTCCGCCTTCTGGCGGATGGCCGCCCGCCCCTCGTCAGCTACGCAGTGAGCTCCGCCTTCGCCGCCTCGTAGCACGACGGGCAGATGCCGTGCGTGAACTTGGCGTTGCTGTGCTCGGTCACGAACACCTCGACGCGCTCCCAGTAGTTCTGGTCGTTGCGAATGCTCTTGCAGTAGCAGCAGATCGGCAATAAGCCGCCCAACTGCTTCACCTTGGCCAGTGACATCTCCAGCTCTCGCACCTTTTCCGCCAGCCTTTCCTGGAGTGTGACGACCCGCGCCCCGACCTGGAGGCGGGCGCGCAGCTCACCGGCGTCGACCGGTTTCACGACGTAGTCGTCGGCGCCGGCGTCGAGGCCCATGACCACGTCGGCACGCCCGCTGCGTGCGGTCAGCAGCAAAACGTAGAGATGCGCCCTCGACGGTGTGCGGCGAATGAGGCGGCACAGCTCCGGGCCATCCAGCCCGGGCATCTCCCAGTCGACTACCGCCAGCGACGGCGCCGGTTCCGCCTGGATGCACTCCCAGGCCTGCAAGCCGTCGTGGGCAACGGTGACGTCGAAGCCCCAGGCGACGAGGCTGCGGGTGACAATGGCCGCGGCGGCGCGGTCGTCATCGGCTACGAGTGCACGCATGGGGGGGCGCCTCCTGCGCCGGTCGATCGAGTCGAACGTGCAATTCATCCGCGAGGGCGGCGGCGGCCAGCCGCAAGCGCGCGACGGCGTCGGCGCCGGCGTCCGCCGCCGCTTCTTCGACGTCGAGGGCGGCGCCGGCCAGATCGTGCGCGCCAATCGTGGCGGCGGCGCCCTTGATGGCGTGAGCGGCGCGCCGCAGGCGGCCGGCGTCCCCGGACGACCAGGCGTCCTCTAGCGCGGCCATGCGCGCCGCGGCGTCCTCGGTGAACAGTGACAGCACCTCGCGCGCGAGGCTCTCATCGCCGCCGACGCGGCTGACCAGGTCGTCTTCGTCGAGCACGGCCGCAGCCGCGCGCGCGGCGGCCGCCGGCGGCGCCGTCTGTTCGACCAGCGCGAACAGCGCCGGCGGGTCGATCGGTTTGGACAGGTAACCGTCCATGCCGGCGGCCAGGCAACGCTCGCGGTCGCCGGTCATGGCGTGCGCGGTCATGGCGACAATGCGCAGGTGCGTGCCGGTGGCACCCTCGCGTTCGCGGATCAACGCCGTCGCTTCGAGGCCGCCCATGCCGGGCATCTGCAGATCCATCAACACCACGTCGTAGCTGGTATGGGCGAGCGTCGCGACGGCATCGCGGCCGTTGCTGCGGACCGTGACGCGATGGCCGCGGCCCTCGAGCAGGCCGACCGCGACGCGCTGGTTGACGACGTTGTCTTCGACGAGCAGGACCGATCGCGCGGCCCCCTGCCGGGTTGACGGCGACGCCGCCGGCCTTGGGCGCGCCAGCGGCGCCAGTTCGGTGACGGCAAATCCCGCGGTGAAGTGAAACGTGCTGCCTTCGCCCGGGTTGCTGTCGACGCCCAGGCGGCCGCCCATCATCTGGACCAGCGTGGAGGAGATCGCGAGGCCAAGGCCGGTGCCGCCGAAGCGGCGCGTGATCGATCCGTCGGCCTGGTTGAAGGCCTCGAAGATGGCGGCCTGGTCGCCCGGCGCGATACCGATGCCGGTGTCGCGTACCGCGAACCGCAACAAGACCTCGCCGGCGGCGGTGTCGTTGGCGCCGGAGTCGGGGCCGGTGTCGGTGGTGACCGTCACCGCAATCTGCCCTCGCTCGGTGAACTTGATGGCGTTGCCGACCAGGTTGACGATCACCTGGCGGAGGCGCAGCGGATCGCCGACCACCGCGGCGGGAACGCCGGGCGCGACCTCGCACACCACAGCCAGCCCCTTTTGGCGGGCCCGGAACGCCAGCGGCTTGATCAGCTCCGTCAGCAGGTCGGCGACTGAAAACGGCACCGCCTCGAGCTGCAGCTTGCGCGACTCGATCTTCGAGAAGTCGAGGATGTCGTTGAGGATGTCGAGCAGCGACGCCGCCGAGGACTTCACCGTCTCCAGGCATTCGCGCTGATCGCCACTCAGGGCCGTGGCCAGCGCCAGTTCGGTCATGCCGATGATGCCGTTCATCGGCGTCCGGATCTCGTGGCTGACGTTGGCCAGGAACTCGCTCTTGGCGCGGCTGGCGGCCATTGCCCGGTCGCGTGCCGACCGCAGGTCGTTGTTGAGCGCGCGCAATTCGGCGGTGCGCGTCTCGACGGTCCGCTCCAGCCCCTCCTGGTGCCGCACCAGTTCGACGTCACGGCGGTGGATCTCGGCCAGCATGCCGTTGAAGCCGCGGATCAGCTCGCCGATCTCGCTGTCATCCTCGCCTTCGACCCGCAGGTCGTAACGCCGCTCCTGCGTCACGCCGCGGGTGACCGACGACAGGCGGAGCAGCGGCCCCGAGATGACCCGCTGCAGTCGCGACGCCAGCATGAACGCGAGGCCGAAGGCGGCGCCCAGCACCACGGCGACCACGCCGGCCGAGCCGGCGGCGCGGGCGCGCAGGGTCGACAGGTCCGCCTCGATGATGGCGACGCCGACGACCTCGTCGTCGAACCGCACCGGCTGGGTCACGACCAGCAGACCGCTCGAGTAGGCGCAGCACGGCGGGTGCGCGGCCAGCCGCTCTGCCTCGATCGGGGTTACCGCCGGCGCCAGGACGTCGCCGTCGCGGCGGTAACGCGCCAGCAGCCGTCCCTCGGCCGACCACAAGGCGGCCGACACCACGTCGCCGCGCACCTGAACCGTGCGCAGCATCTCGGCGGCGGCCACCGGATCGCCAAAGGCAAGGGCAGCGGTGCTGCTGGCGCCAACCACGCTCGCCACCAGACTCGTGTCGCGCAGCAGCCGCTCGCGCGCATCGCGCAGGTCGACGGCCATCAGAATCAATGCGGCGGCGATCAGGGCCACCGATGCGGTGGCGACGGCCAGCGCCGTCAGCTTGCTGGTCAGTGACAGCCGCGGCCAGTCGAGCAGCCGGCGCAGCCAGCTCCTACGGTTGGCCATCGCCGTCTTTCAGCAGCCGCGCGATGCCGAGCAGCTTCGAACTGATCCGCAGCCGGGCGCGCAGCATCGCGTCCGGGTTGATGGCGAACCGCATCCGGCCGCCATCCATGAACAGGGCGGCGACGCCGCCGGTCCGGACGAACTGCTCGCCGTCGCCGACCGTCAGCACCGCCTGCGAGGCGACCGCGCGCAGCGTCTCAGTGTTGAGTGCGGCCGCGTCGCCGGCGAGGTAAAGCAGGTGGCAGGCCGGCGGCTGTGCCGGGTCGCCAAGGCGCGTGATGGCGACGGTGCGACCGCCGATGTGGCGATGGCCGGCGAGGCGAACGAGCGCTTCGTCCACTGCGTCATCTCCCCGGACGCACAACGTGATGGGGCCGGCGGGATTGTCGGCCGGCCATTCCGTGAACCGCGCCAGCGTGTACAGGAACGCCGCCCTGAGATCGGTCGTGGCGTCGCCCTCGGCGGCGATCGGCCGGGGCGCGGCGCCGGCACACAACAGCATCGCCGTCGTCAGGATACCGGCCCGGGCGAAGCCGCTGCGTACGAGCCAAGTTGCCCTCACTGGAAAGCGGACCATTGCCGCAGTCGCCTCAGCAAGAGCGATGCCACGGCCGCGCCTGCGCTGTGGACCCTGGATTGAGCGGCACCCCTGCCGGATGGCCGTCGGATCGTCGGCGCACCGACACCGCCCACCAGTGGCGCTGCCTGGCCGGGGCATGGTACGGGGCGCTAGGT
>JBFWUK010000015.1:0-5110 GCA_050247355.1 Vicinamibacterales bacterium
GCGCCGGCCGCCCGCGTCTTTGCCGCGATCGCAACACCAGACGGCCTGAACGAGTGGTGGACTCTCGACTGCGACGGCGTGGCTCGTGGCGGCGAAACCTGGCGGTTCGGCTTCGGGCCGGGCTTCGAGGACTGGCGCGGCGAGGTGACTCAGCTTGACGAAGGCCGCGCGATCGAATGGACGATGACGCGCGCCGACGTTGACTGGACCGGCACCGTGGTCGGCATCGCCCTCGTGCCCAACGGCGACCGCACCTTCGTCGAGTTCTCTCACCGCGGCTGGCGCGACGTCGGCGATCATTACCGGACGACCAGCTGCTGCTGGGCCAGCTACCTGCGCATCCTGCGCCGCTATGTCGAGTTCGGCGAGCGCGTTCCCTATCCCGTTAGGCTCGACGTGTAGCGGGAGCAGGGCTCCCGATCCCGACAAGAAGTTCCCTCCCGACAAGAAGTTCCCTCCCGACAAGAAATTCCCTCCCGACAGGAAGTTCCCTCCCGACAGGAAGTTCCCTCCCGACAAGAAGTTCCCTCCCGTCAAGCAGTGCCTACCTCCCCGACAGCACGCGGCCGAGGCTGCCGAAGTAGCCGGTCATCTCGAGATAGCCGACGCCGGTCACCTTGCTGCCGCCGCGCGAGCCTGAGACGTCGATCGCGCCTTCCCAGTACGCCACGCCCGTTGAGCGTTCGAGCGACAGTTCCTGGTCGGGCAGCGGCGTCGTCACGGTCATTTCCAACTGCTCCGACGGAATCGCGATCGACCATTCGATGGGGTAGACGGCGCCGTTCTTCGACGTGAAGGTGGCGCGGCCCGGCGTCAGCGTGAACTGGTGATCAGCAAGATGCCTGGTGCGGCCATCGGCCTCCACCAGCGTGCCGCTCGACCGCGGGTCGCGGCTGCCATCATCCCGCCGCAGTTGATAGAGCATCAGATCGCGGCCGTCGGACAACTGGATCGACAGCCAGTCCCAGCCGCGCTGACCCGGCTCGAGAAAGCTGGTGCCGAACTCGTGGTCCATCCAACTGTCGCCGGCCACCTCGAAGCGCTCGCCGTCGACGGTGATCGAACCGCGGGTCGGCATGCGCGTGAGCGAGTAGTAATGCGAGGCGTTGCCGGCCTGCGCGCCTTTCTGGCTGATGCCGTCAATGCCGTTGATGGCCGGCGGCTTGCCCTCGTCCAGCGTCAGGTCGATGGCCGCCTGCGGGCCCGAGGCCTTGAGTGCGTGGCGGTTGTTGTCGTCGAGCATCGCGACCCAGTCGTCGTTCCACACCCGATATCGGCCGGTCGCCGCGCCGGCGAAGCCCGGCCCACCGCGCGACAGCTTCTCGGCGTAGCGATACCGCCGGCCCGAAGGGTCGCTGATCGCCAGGTGCGTCATGTAGAGGTCGCGGATGGCCCACTTCGAGGGGTTGGCCGGAGCCGGGTCAATGCCGACGCGAAAGAAGGTGACCTGGTAGCCGAAGCGCCGGCCGTCGCTGGCCCTCAGGTTGCCGGTGTAGTACCACCATTCGATCTTGTAGTCGGGATGCGACGCATGATCCCGCGGGAACGCATAGGTGTAGCCGGCCGTGGCGTCCTTCCACGAGGCTTGGGGCTTGGGGCTTGAGGCTTGGGGCTTCGGGCCCTGGGCCTGGGCACCCACGACGCCCCCCGCAAGCACCAAAGCACCCAAGCACTTCAGCACCCGAGCACCTGAGCACCGGAGCACGTGTCTATTCGTCATGGGACAAGACCAGTTGGGCCGCGCGCCTGGCGGGATAGACGCCGGCAATGGCCGTGGCGATGACGACGGCGATCGACGACTGAATCAGGAACGCCAGCGGCAGGTGAAACTGAATCGTCCAGCCGAAGCTCTGCACGTTGATCACGTAGATCAACACCATCGACAGCGCGAACCCCATGGTCAGGCCAATGCCCTGGCTGACCGCGCCG
Organism: Vicinamibacterales bacterium; assembly: GCA_050247355.1. GTDB lineage: Bacteria > Acidobacteriota > Vicinamibacteria > Vicinamibacterales > UBA2999 > 12-FULL-67-14b. The sequence continues at coordinate 1,930 of JBFWUK010000015.1, forward strand.
ATCAGCGCCGCCTCGATGATCACCATCTTGCGCACCTGCGACCGGTCGGCGCCGGTCAGGCGCAGCAGCGACAGCTCGCGCCGGCGCTCGAGCACCAGCGTCAGCAGCGTGCCGGCGACGCCAAACATGGCAACGACAATGGCGATCAGCTCGAGGGCGTAGGTAATGGCAAAGGTGCTGTCGAAGATGCGGAGCACCTCGTTACGCAGCGATTCGTTGTCGAAGATGAAGGCGCGGTGCCCCTCGTCCATGGCCGCCAGGATCTCGGACCGTACCGTCTCTGGATCCGCGCCCTCGGCCAGGAACGCGGCAATGCCCGATGGCCCCATCTCGCCGAAGTAGCGGCGGAAGGTGCCCGCGTCCATGATCACGACGCCGCGGTCGCTGGAGTAGTCGTAGTAGACCGCGGCCACGGTGAAGTCGCGCATGCCCTGCGGGGTCTGCAGGCTCACCACGTCGCCGTCGCGTTTGCCGAACTTGTTGGTGAACGCCTCCGACACGATCACGCTGTCGGTGCCGATGGCAGCGCGTACCCGGTTGCGCGCGTCGGCCGGGCTCTTGAACATCAGCGCGCCATGATCCAGGACGACGTCGAACGTGCCGGCGCCGAGCACGGTCAGCTTGCCCTCGTAGACCAGGTCGAGGTTGCGAAAGCTGTCGATGGCGGTCACCAACGGGTGCTGCTGCACGGCGGCGACCACGTCGGGCGACAGCGTCTGTTCCTGGCCAATCGTCGGCCGCATGCCCGGGCCGATGAACAAGTCGGCCTGCAGGGTTTGCCCCACCCAATAAACGACCGTGTCGCGGAAGCTGCCGATCATGATGGCAATCGCCACCATCATCGACAGGCTGACCGCCAGCGCCGCCACCGAGATCGACAAGCGCGGAATCGCCGAGGTGAGGTTGGCGTGCGCCAGCAGCCCTTCGACGCCGAACCGCCGCCGCAGCAGGCCGCGGCCGGCGCGGGCCAGGCCGAACATGATGGCGGGCACCAGCAGGCCGGCGCCAATGACGATGGCGAACGACGACAGGTAACCGAAGAGGGGCCGCCCGTTCACCGGCCCCACCTGGGCCAGGGCGAATGCGAGCACCAGGACGGCGACCGGCGCGATCAGCATGGCGGGCTTCAGCCGCAGGCGCATGTCGAGCGTGTCGTGTCCGCGCATGGCGGCCGTGGGTTCGACGCGGCTGGCTTCGAGCGCCGGCAGGGCGGCTGCCAGCAGCGACAACGGCAGGCCAATCGCCACCGCCAGCCAGACGTGACTCCAGGTCAGTTCGGGAGGCGCCGCCGCCGCGGCGATGTAGATGGTGCTGACCGTTGCCGCCGTCATCCCGACCGCCACGTCGGCGAGCAGCCGCGCCAGGCCCAGGCCAATGACGACGCCGGCAATCGCGAGTGCCGCGGCTTCGCCGAGGAACAGCCACAGCACCTTGCGCCGCGTCAGCCCGAGCGCGCGCAGCGTGCCGATTTCCTGCCGCCGCGCCACCACCGAAATGGTGACGGTGTTGTAGACCAGGAACAGGCCGACGATCAGGGCAATCCACGACAGCGCGGTGAGGTTGGCGTGAAACGCCGCCAGCATGGTTTCCACCTGCTGGCCGCGCCGGCCGGGCCGTTGCGCGGTCAGGCCCGGCGGGATCCGCGCCGAGATCGCATCAAGCGAGGCCTGCAGGTCTGCGCCTTGCGGAAGCATCACGTCGAGCCGATCGATGCGGCCGAGCCGATCGAAGGCCAGTTGCGCCGCGGCAATGTCCATCAGGATGAAATTGCCGTCGAGCACGCGCGCCGGCCCCTGGTCCTTCAGCAGCCCGCGCACGATGTAGGTGGCGACCCGGTCGCCGAACATCAGCCGCATTTCGCCGCCGATGCGGTAGCCGCGACGCGTCGCCAGCTTCTCGCTGATCACCACCGACCGTTCGTTGGTCAGGATCTCCAGGAACCGCTGCGTCGTGACGTCCTCTTGTGGAGCCTCCCCTCGCTCTTGTGGAGACGTCCCTCGCTCTTGTGGAGGCAACCCTTCAGGGTTGCCTGGCTCATCTCCGATATCCAGCAACCGGTACTCGCGAAACGGCAGGTCGCGCAGGATGTCGATGCCGAGCACGCGCACGGCCTCCAGGTCGCGCCGCCGCAGCGAGTCGAGCTCGCCGAACACCAGCGCCGCGTTGCCCTCGATTGCCGGGCTGACCGCGCCGTACTCGCGGAGCCAGCCAAGCGACGGCAGCAGGTCTTCGTCAACGCCGCCGGTGCCGACAATTTGCACGGCGGTCTTGCCGGCCACGGTTTCGAGCGCCGTCTCGAAGCCGCGCACCGAGCTGGCGTTGGTCAGTTGAATGGCGACGACCACGGCAATGCCGAGCGCCACGCCCAGCACGGTGGTCGCCGTGCGCAGCTTGTCGGCGGCGAGGGGCCGCAGGATGAACTGGGTGAAGAGCCGCATCACGGCGCCGTTGACGGCAACGCCGGTAGAGGCAACCCTTCAGGGTTGCCTGCCTCAAACCGTCCATCCCGCATCCGCAGCACGTGCGTCGCGGCCGCCGCCACATCCGCCGAGTGGGTGGCCAGCAAGACGGTGACGCCCAGCTCCCGGTTGAGTTCTGAGAGCAGCGCCAGCACCCGCGTGCCGTTGTCGGAATCGAGGTTGCCCGTCGGCTCGTCGGCCACCAGCAGGGCGGGCTCGTGGACCAGGGCGCGGGCGATGGCGGCGCGCTGCATCTCGCCGCCCGACACCTGCTGCGGGAAGTGCGACAGGCGGTGCGCAATGCCCACCCGATCGGCGAGCGCCCGGGCGCGGGCATCGGCGGCATCGCCGTTCATGCCCGCCAGCAGGCAGGGCAGCGCGATGTTGTCGGCTATGGTCAGGGTCGGCAGCAGGTTGAAGAACTGGAAGACGAAGCCCACCTCTTCGCGCCGCACCCGCGTCAGTTGATCGTCACCGAGCAACGCCAGGTCCTGGCCGTTCAGCACAATGCGGCCGGCCGAGGCGCGGTCCATGGCGCCGCACACGTGCAGCAGCGTCGACTTGCCGCAGCCCGAGGGTCCCATCAGCGCGACGAAGGCGCCCTTCTCGACCGTAAACGACACGCCGGCCAGGGCCGTGACCTCGGCTTCACCGCTGGTGTAGGTCTTCTGGAGTTGTTCGGCGAGCAGGACGGGCATCTGACGTCCATTATGACGCCCGTT
>JBFWUK010000015.1:5210-25582 GCA_050247355.1 Vicinamibacterales bacterium
CGAGGCGGCCATCATGGAGCCGCTGATGGGCCTGCCCGCAGGCTTTCTGCCCCGCGATGCGGCGCACGTCGATGCCTACCTGCAAGAGATGCTGTCGAGCGGGACCCTGGTTGTGACCGACACCAGCCGGGCGTTGGCGCGGGCCGTGCTCTACCCACCGCGGTGGCACGCCGCCTGGCTGGTGTTCCGGCCCATGCAGTTGCTGACGATTGGCACCCTGCCACCATCGCTCCGCCAGGCCTACGGGTTCGCGTGGCACGCGCGCGATCAACGGGCTCTCGACCGCTGGATTGCCATGCTCCGCATCGTCCGGCGGGTGCTGCCACCGATGGTTCGCGAGTGGCCGATGGCGAGACGTCGAGTTCCAGCCGGCTCGTTGTCGGAGGTGGCGGTCCATTGACGCTGGAGATCGGGCTGGGGCAGCCCTTGCACGTTCGCGAGGAACGGCTTTCGACCGGCGATGGCCACTGCCGGCTGCTGTATGTCAGCGACATCCACCTCAGGAATGGCCGGTCGGCGACGCTGGCCCGGCAGGTCCTCGATGCGGCGTTCCGCTGCCAACCCGACCTGGTGCTGCTTGGCGGCGACCTGGTGGATCGCCGCTCCGAGTTGGGCGGGCTTGCCGGACTGGTGCAGAAGCTCCGCGAGATGGCGCCGGTGCTGGCCGTTGGCGGCAACCATGATCGCCAGGTGGGCATGGACCGCGTTCGCGATGCGGTGGTCGCTGGTGGCGGGCAGTGGATCCATGACAGCGCCGCGCGCGTGACGCATCGCGGCCGCGTGATCGCCGTGGCCGGTCCTGAAGCTCCATCCTGCGCCGACGGACATGTCCGCGTCCTGTGCGCGCACAACCCGCGCATCTGGAAGATGTCGCGCCACGCCGGCTATCACCTCGTCCTTGCCGGCCACCTGCACGGCTGCCAGTTGGTGGCCTACCAGTATCGCGACCGGCTCTACCCGGGCGCGATGCTCTACCCGTATTGCTACCTCAGTCATCAGCGCGGTCCGACGCGGCTGGTCGTCAGCCGCGGCGTCAGCGACCTGCTGCCCATTCGCTGGCAGTGTCCGCGCGAAGTGGTGCTGTGCCATGTCTGACGGCGCCGCCTGGGCCGCCATGGTCTCGATCCGGTGCTTCGTGCGCGGCCTGCCGCTGTTCTTTGCCGCCGCGCCGCGGACGCCGCTGCGAGTGCTCGGCATCATCGCGCTCGACACGCTGCATGTCCTCCGGCGTTCGCGGCCGTTGCCCAGGCAGCGAGTGCGCGAGCTGGCCATGTTCCTCGACTTCGAAGGGTGCGCCAACGCCGCCTGGGACCGAAAAGAGATGTGCGCGGCCGACTACCACGCGCTCAGGCAACGGCTGCAGTGGGCCGGCCACGGGCCGCTCGTCGCCGACTACCTGGGCCGGCTTCGTGAGTTGGAACAACGGCGGCCGGCCATTGGTGGCGATGGTCTCCGGTTCGGCGAGGTCCGCGGCTATCGTGAACGGGTTGCGCGGCTGTCGATAGCCACGGCCGCGGCGATCGCAATGGACGACGGAACTCTGGACGAGGCGATTCGCGCCACCCGGGCCGACGGCGATTTGGCGACGCTGTTTCACATCCTGATGCAGTGCCAGATCGTGGACGATGTGATCGACTATCAGGAGGATTGGCGGGCCGGACTGCCGAGCTTCCTGACGGCGGCGGCGTCGCTGACAGAGGCCATGGAACTAACCGCTACGGCGGCCGGTCACTATGCCGCACGCAGCTCCGTCTGTCGTGGCGTCTTTCCACTGCGGTTGGTCCTTGCCGTCGTCACTGCCGTCACAAAGATCGTCATTTACATTGCAGAGCGCATGCGCCGGCACACGCTGCAGCCAATGCCCGCGCTTCGTTCCGAGTAGGCTACACGGTGGATCGCCCATGTTGAAGACCCGCACCGAAACCTGGCTCGCGCTGATCGTCGGGGCGATCGCCCTGTTCCTGCTGGGGCTGGGTGGCCTGTGGGTGGTCATGAGCGCGACACCGCCGTTGCACCCGAACGCGCAGGACGTGACTGTCGTCGCCGGGGAGGAGCAGCCGCAATGGGCGGGCGCCGCAGCGCGCGCGCGAGAGATCGTTCGCGCCAGCGTCGCCGAACAGAACCTGCCGGGCGCGTCGGTGGCCGTTGGTGCCGGTGGCAGCATTGTCTGGGCCGAGGGTTTCGGGTGGGCCGACATCGAGCAGCGGACGCCGGTGACGCCGCACACGCGCTTCAGGATCGGCACCGCATCCGTCGCCCTCACGTCGGCCGCCGCCGGCCTGCTGATCGAGAAGGGCCAACTGAAGCTGGATGAGAGAATCCAGGCCTACGTGCCCGAGTTCCCGCAGAAAGAGTGGCCGGTGACCGTGCGCCAGTTGATGGGTCACGTGGCCGGCGTCCCGACCGACGGCGGCGACGAGGGGCCGCTCTTCGCGGAGCGCTGCGAGCGCGCGGTCGAGGCGCTGCCGCACTTCGCCGGCCGGTCGCTGCGCTTCGAGCCGGGAACGGAGTTTCGCTATTCCAGCTACGGCTGGATCCTGGTCAGCGCGGCTATCGAGGCGGCTGCCAACGAGCCGCTGCTGGCGTTCATGCGGCAGCACGTCTTCGAGCCGCTCGGCATGACTGCCACCAGGGCCGACGCCGGCTCCGTGCCGATCGCGGACGTCACGTCGTTTTACTTTCCGCGATTTGCCGCCGATCCTCGTTATGGCCCCGACCCGATGCGTCCGCTCGAGTACTCGTGCTACGCCGGGGCCAGCGTATTCCTGTCCACGCCGTCAGACCTGGTGCGCTTCGCCGTGGGCATCAACAGCGGCAAGTTGCTGCAGCCCGCCACCGTTGAACTGCTGCAGGCATCGCAGCGGCTCGCGTCTGGGCAGGAAACGGGTTACGGCCTCGGCTGGGATCTCGAGACTGCTGAAATCGCGGGACGGCCGACCCCGGTGATTGGTCACGATGGGGAGTCGCTGGGGGGAGTGGTGTCGTCGTTCATGACGTTCCCCGAGCACGGCATTACGGTCGCGGTTACGTCGAACACCTCGTACGCCGACACCTACACCGTGGCGGTGAAGATTGCCGAGGCGTTCGCGGAGGCGACTCCACGACGCCGTTGAAGTCCTGCGCTTGAACCAGGGACGTGACGCTTCAGGTTATTGCCAGCTCAAGACCTTCTCGACCGCATCAACGATCGCCTGCGGATCGTCGCGTGGCACAAGGTGGCCCGACATCGGCAACAGCCGGTGTTCTGAGCGCGACGATCGCGAGGCGAGGTCCTTCTGCATTTCCAGCCAGATGGGCTGCAGCGCCACCGCGATCGGATCGTTGCTCGGCGGCGGCCGTGTGCCAGTCAGCACGAACAGTGGAATGTCGCCGCTCAGCGGGTCCTTGCGAAGCTCGGCGAAAAAATCTTCGAGCCGCAGTCCCGGCGGCGGCGGTGGCAGAACGCCTGGCGGCGGGTTGAGCGGCACCCGCTTCGGCGGCGGTGGCCCCGTGACGGGCTCCATTCTCTTTTCCTGATCTTCATGCGACGAATCGACGAGAACCAGGCCTCGGATATCGCCTGGAAACGTCATCGTGTAGAGCGACACTAGAACTCCGCCAAGGGAATGGCCGGCCATCACGTACGGCGGCTGTTCATTCGCCTCCTGCAACACACCGCGGAGAAAGGCGGCGTGGTCACTTGCCTTCAGCCCAGTGGGATAGGGGGCACTCGCTCCGGTCCCGGGCCGGTCGTAGGCGCAGACGCGCGCGAATGACGCAATACCAGCCGGAACCCTGCCCCATGAATTGATGCCGCCGCCAGCTCCAGCCTCGAGCAGCACGAGCGCCGCGCCTGGCAATCGCGTCCCGCCACATCGTAGCCTCACCGACGTTCCCTGGATCTTTACATCGCGATCGACCATCGCTGGCTGCGCGCTCGCCACAACATGGAGCTGCGCCACTGCCATTGCCGTTGCCAAGAGGCGGGTTCGCATGGCGCCAAGTTATATGCAGATATCTGGTCATTGTCAATAGCAGATATCTGCATATAATAAGTTGTGCGTAGGAAACTTGGTGCCCTCGTGCCGCTCGAAGTGGAAATCTGTCTATGTGCTGCCAACTTGTCCAGCGATGGCACAGAGGAGTTCCATGGCTACGACCTGGCTAGGCACATCGCGTCGAACTCAGGTCGTCAGTCGCTCACCGCTTACGGCACGCTGTATCGCGCATTGGGACGCCTCGTCGACATGGGCATGCTGACCAGCCGCTGGGAAGATCCTTCGGCCGCGGCCGACGAGAACCGGCCCCGGCGTCGCTTCTACTCGCTGACCACGGCCGGACGGGCCGCCGCGCGCGAGGCAGTCACCGCAAAAGCCGCAAAGGCCAAGCGCCTGCGCAAGGGCTGGGCACCAGCATGAGCGAACTTGCCGCTCTCGTTGTCGGATCGGTCACTCGAGCGTGGCTCCGCGCGTACACCGCCGGGCTGGCGAGCGAAGTGGCGATTTGCCGTCGCGAAGAGGTCGAATCGGATCTGTGGGAGATGCGCCAAGATCCTGAGCCGGCCGGGTCTTGGGTCCGAGTGTTCCTCGCGACGCTCCGCCTGGTGAAGGGAATACCGGACGATGTGGGATGGCGCATGGAAGTGGCGCCACATCACCAACAGTTGTTGACCAGGCGGGTCATCGCGGTTGTCGCGGCGATCGTCGTCGTTTCCTCCTTGTGGTCGGCGCCGACACTGTTGTTGAAGGGACGCCGCGAATTGACAACTTGCGCAGAGACGGCGCCGACACCGCGTGATACCGCTGCCCTTCGGCACGAGGTCCTGCGATGCGCGGGGACTTTCTTCGCGAAGCGCGACTAGCGTATTTCTGTCCGCCCCGTACGACCTGGGACCCTTCGCCCGTGCCGAGGCCTTCGCGGAAGCCGCGCCGCAGCGCGAACGCTGACCGGCCGCGTCAGATTCGCATGGCCCGCGATGGGTCGATCAGCGACGCCCGCCGTGCCGGCAACCAACTGGCCGCCACGACCACCACCAGCAGCACGACCACCGCGGTGGTCAATGTGACGGGATCCTGCGGCGCCACGCCGAACAGCAGCGTGCGCGCGAACCGGCTGCCGGCCGCCGCGCCGGCCAGGCCAATGGTGCCGCCGGCCGCGGCCAGCACCAGCGATTCCATCACGATCGACCGGGCCACCCGCCGCGGCGACGCGCCGAGCGCCATGCGCAGCGCGATCTCGCGGCGCCGCTGCACCACGGTGTAGGCCAGCAGGGCGTACACGCCGCCGGCCGCGGTGACCAGGCCGCCGACCGCGAACAGCGTGATCAGCATCATCGAGAACCGGTCCATCTGCACGGCATCGCCCAGCAACTGGTCCATCGACGTCACCGAGTGCACCGGCTGATCGGGATCGACGCGCAGGGCCGCCGCGCGCGCCGCCTGGGCGATGGCCAGCGGGTCCAGGGTGGTCCGCGCGATCACGTTCAACACGAGATACGGGTTCTGCGCGTGCGGAATGAAGATCTCCGGCACCGGCTCGCTGCGCGGGCCGTCGAACCGCGCGTCGCGCACGACGCCGACCACTTCATAGGGATAGGCGCCGGTCTGGTAGTCGAGCACGAGCCTGCGTCCCACCGGGTTGTCGCCGCCCCATGCGGTGCGCGCCAGCGTCTGGTTGACGACCACGACCCGCGGCGCCGCGGCATCGTCGAAGCCGGTGAATTCGCGGCCGCCGATCAGCGGCAAGCCCAGCGTCGAGAAGTAGCCCGGCGTGGCCATCCGGATGCTGGCCTGCGCCGCCGCGTTGCCCTCGGGACGGGCGTTCTCGGGCCAGTACGGACGGGTGAACTCCGAGCCGATGGTGCTCATCGGCAGCGACGTCACCGCGGCGACCGACTCGACGCCGGACACTTCGCGAATGGCGTCGAGCACGCGCCCGTAGTAACCGGTGGTTTGGGCGCCGGTGCGATAGCGCGCCGCATCAGGGGTCACGCGCAGCACCAACAGGTTAGCGGTGTCGAAGCCGACGTCCACCCGTTGCAGCTCGGCAAACGTCCGCGCCAGCAGGCCCGCACCCACCAGCAGCATCACCGCAGCCGCGATCTCGGCCACCACCAGTCCCGCGCGCAGCCGGCCCGACGCGCTGGCCGACACCGCCGCCCCGTCCTTGAGCGCGCCGGCAATCGAGGTGCGCGTGGCGCGGAAGGTCGGCACGGCGTTGCCGATGGCGGTGACGAGCAGAGAGAGCACCGCCGCGAACGAGGCGACACGCGCGTTCATCGCCACCTCGTGCAGGCGAGGAATGCCGGCGGGCGCGATCGAGAGGGCCGCCTGCACCCACCACGTGGTGAGTAGGATGGCGATCACCATGGTGACGATGGCGCTGAGGGTGCTTTCGGCGATTAGCTGTCGCGTGACGCGGCCGGCCCGGGCGCCCAGGGCCAGGCGAATGGCAATTTCCCTGGCCCGGGCCACGCCGCGGGCAATGGCCAGGCTGGCCACGTTGGCGCACAGCAGCAACAGCAGGCAGAACATGGCGGCAAACACCAGCAGCAGCTCGAGCCGGCTGGTCCGCGAGATCTCGTCGGCGAGCGGCAACAGCCGCACGCTCCAGCCGGCGTTGATGGTGGGATGCTCCGCCGCAAGCACCCCGGCCAGCGTCTGCATGCGCGCCTCGGCGCCCGCAAGCGACATCCCGGCCTTCATGCGGCCGGTGACGCGCAGAAAGCGGGCGTCGCGCGGCGGACCGTTTGGAAAGCGGGGACGGTAGGACACCGTCATGTCCCACGGCGCCCAGAACGCCGCCGTCTGGTCGGGCACCGCGAAGTCGGCGGGCATGACACCAATCACGTGCCAGTCGCGGCCTTCGACGCTGACCGTGCGGCCGACGATCCGGGGATCCGCGCCCAGCGTCTGCCACAGCCGATAGCTGAGGACGACCACCGGCTCAGCGCTCGACGCCTGCCGCGAGGTGATCGACACCGCGCCCTCGTACTCGTTGTCCAAGAAGGTCCGGCCCAGCAGCGGTTGACGGCGATAGACGTCGAAGAAGCCGCGCGTGACGTGCACCCCTGAAATCGGCGTGCCGCCGTCGCTGGCGCGCAGCGTCGCCGACACGGTCATGGCGGCGGTGATGGCGTCGAACGCGTCGTTGCGGGCGACCCAGTCGACGATGTTTCCCGGCGAGCCGCCTTCGCGCAAGCGATCCTGGCTGAGGTTCGACTCGACAATCAGGACCAGCCGATCGGGGTCGTCGTAGGGCAGCGGCCGCAGCAGCGCCGCGTCGACGAACGCGAACAGCGTGGTGGTGGCCGCGACCCCCAGGCCGAGGAGCAGCGAAATGCCGAGGGTGACGGCCGGCGAGCGGACAACCGAGCGCAGCGCCTGGGTCAGGTCGTGCCGGATGCCGGCAAACACCAGGTCCCACAGCAGGGCCAGCCCGGTCGCGGCATACGCCATCGGCCCTCTGGCGCGGGCGTCGTCCAGCAGCCGGCGGCGGTCGTTGCGGATGGCATGGCGATCGATGTTCATGCCCGGGCTCTGCGCAGCGCCCGGCTGGCGCGGGCGTGGAGGACGATGGCTTCGAGCCGCCGCACTTCGGCGTCGAGCACGCGCTTGCCGTGCGGGGTGAGCGCGAAATAGCGGCGCCGCTCGTCGTCTTCGCCGGCGGCCGGCCGCTTGTCCGACTCGACGATCAGGTCGAGCTTCTCGAGCTCGCGCAGCAGCCCATAGAGCGCCGCCGGCCACAGCCGGACCTGCCCCTCGGTGCGCTCGGCGACTTCCTGCATGATGCTGTAGCCGTGCCGGGGGCCGTCGGCCACCGCCAGCAGGATGTGCAGCACCTTGGGTTTGAGCGGCAGCAGCGGCTCGACGCTCCGTGGCTTGTCGGACATGACCGGCAGTATGTGTATTAAACGATATATAGTCAAGTCAGGAACATGACGCGAGACGGCGCTCGTCACGGCTCCGCTGGCCGCGCGAACCGGCAACCTCGCGCCCGCCGTATCGAAAGAACACACCACATGTAGAAATTTCTGCATCGATGGGTCTGCAAGCGCGCGTCTGCCGGGGAGGGCGCCGGGCAAAAGGTTGGCAACGCAATTGCTGTTCGCCAGGCGTCACCCCTGGGGATCACCAATCGGATGCCATTGAACAGCGAAGCTCCGAACACACACGAACGCCAGAAATTCTGCCTCGCGCTGAAGGCCGCGCGCGAACGCAAGGGCATCTCGCTTGCCGAGATTTCCGAGAAGACGAAGATTGCCGCCGCTCACTTCGTCGAGCTCGAGCGGAACGATCTGCGCCACTGGCCGAAGGGCCTGTTCCGGCGATCGTTCTTTCGCGACTACGCGAGAGCGATCGATCTGCCGGTAGCCGAAGCGTGCGCGGAGTTCGTCCGGCTGTTTCCAGAGGAGGACGGTGTCGAGCCCAGCGCGGCGGTAGAACCCGCTGCTCCGGTGGTCGCGGCCGCCGAAACTGATGTGCGTCTGGTCTTGGACGAGGCGTGGCACGGACCGCACGCGCCGATCCGGTCGCGGCTGCTGGCCGCCCTGGCCGATGCCGGTGCGGTCACGCTGGTCGCCGTCGCGCTGGCGTGGGTCGCCGGCTTTCCCCTCCCCATCACCCTCGCCATCGTCGCGCTGGCGTACTTCTCGCTGGCGACGGTCGCGTGCGGCAGCAGCCTTGCGGCGTGGGCATTCTCGCGTGGCCGGTTCATCATCGATGTGCTGGCGCACGGCCATGCCGCGACCGCCGCGGCCTGGCGGCGCGGCACCGGCGTGATCTCGCGCCTCTTCGATGGCGCTGGCGGCGAGCCGCCGGACACGGCGGAGCAGCCGGCGCGGGCGTGGGTGTCTGACGCCCGCCGGGTTGGCCCGGCGCCGCGCTTGCGGGTGCGGATCAAAATGCCGCACTGAGATCGATCAGCGCTCGCCTTCGGCCGGCCCGCGGGCGACGGCGTTGATCTGGCGGATGGCGCCCAGGTGATACGCCAGGTGCGCGATGCTGCCGATCATGCCGCTCAACTCGATGTCCGCGACCTCGCGCGGCGTGCGCAGCACCACCAGCCATTTCGCGGCCTCGTCGCGCAGCTGAATGCGCAGCGCCTCCCATTCCGGCTCCGTCACCGTCACCTTCTTCCAGCTGGCGGCCCAGTCGGCGTCGGTGAAGGGATTCTCGCCCTGGCTCCAGCGGTTCAGCAACGACAGGCCATAGGCCACGTGGGCGACGTGCGCGGCGATCGAGGATCCCGTGCGCGTGGCCGCCGACGCCTCGGACGCCGACAGCCGCTCGAGCGATCGCAGCAGCCCGCGGTCGCCGACGTTGAGCATGAAGCCGCCCTTGCCCGACACGCCGTGCATCAGCTCGCCGAACAGGTTCTCCAACGTTCGCGTGATCTCGTCGGTGCGCATATGGAGTGAGGTTATCAAAGGAAACGCGCCGCCCGCTGGGTGAGCAGCCTCCGGCAGCAGGGCATGTGAATTGCAGTCGAGCTGGCATGCCGGGTCGTTATTGGCTGCTCGTCACAGCGCTCGTCCCAGCCTTGATCGCCGGGTGCGGCGGCGGTTCGCCGACGTCACCATCGCCAACGGGTCCCCAACTCTCGGAGCGAGCCGCGACCGCCCACTTCGACTTCGCCTGGTCGCCGGGTGATCCCGTCAACGTCGAGTGGCAAGAGGCGTTTCACGATTGGGCCACGCGCGAACTGCAGGTCACGATCACCCGCCGGATCTCCTACAGCAAGTACCTGTCGCCGGCGCATATGCTCGCCTTGCACTACGGGCCTGGAAACGTGAATGCGTGGGCGGACCCCAATTTATTCACCATCCACACCATCTGGCCGACCGACAGCCACGAGGTCATCCATCTGTACGCGTCGACGTTCGGGCGGGCGACGTCGTTGCTGAACGAAGGACTGGCGGTGGCCTACCAAGTGGACCCCGTGCGTGGGGACATGACGCCGCGCTGGAACAACCGTCACATCCACGATGTGTCGGCTGGCTGGCGGCGGCAGGGGCGGCTGGTCGCGCTCGACCAGTTGCTGACGATTGAGCAGTTTCGCGCCGTAGACGACCAGATCACGTATCCGGCGGCGGGATCGTTCGTCCGGTTCCTGCTTGATTCGCAAGGCGGCGTGCCGCCCATCAAGGAACTGTTCAGTCGATCCACACAGCAGGATGCGCCGGAGACGACGCGCCGGAATATCGAGTCTGTTTATGGGAAGACGCTCGGCGCCCTCGAAGCCGAGTGGCATGCGCTGCTGGACGCGCGCTAGCGAGAGTTTGTTCGCGGCGGCCGGGAAAATTCCCGCCCGGCGCACCCGGTGGGTTCGGAACGGGACCGCAAAGGAGACCCCTGTCTCCTTTGCAGCCATGTTCTCAGCTCAGGCCAGTGCCTTCCCGTACAAGGCGAGCAGCCGGCTCCACGCCCGCTCGGCTGCCGGCTCGTTGTAGACCTGGCTATCGGGCGGGCACCAGCCGTGCGCGGCCTGGTAGACCTCGATCTCCGCGGCCAGCTTGGCCTTGTCGAACGTCTCTTTCAGCACCGTCTTGTCGTTCGGCCGCTGCTTGTCGTCGTTCTCGGCAATGGCGATCAGGAACGATGCCTTGGTGGCGGCCGCCAGCAGGTGCGGGCTGTTCGGCCCGGCGGCGTCGTTGACCAGCCCGCCGCCGTGGAACGAGGCGACGGCGCCAATGCGGCCGGGCATCGCGGATGCGGTGTGGAACGACATGGGGCCGCCCATGCAGTAGCCCTGCACGCCGATCTTCCGGTTCTTGTTCACCTGCGGCTGCGCGTCGAGCCACGCGACGAACGTCCTGGCATCAGTCATGTCCGTCGTCGCGCTCATGCCCTTGCGGAACGCCATCATCTCTTTGATCGGCGTCGCGCCGGTTGCCGTGGGTTTGCCGGCCCGATAGAACGGGTTGACCACCAGCACGGAATAACCGGCCCCGGCCAGCCGCTTGCCCATGGTCCGCATGGCCGGGCGCAGCCCGAAGATGTCGGGCCAGAGCAGCACGCCGGCCGCCGCGCCAGACGAGGGATGCACGAAGTAGGCGTCGCACGTGCCGTCCGGCGTCTTGATCTCGACGTCCCGTTCGCTGGTTGTCTGCGCATTGGCGAGCTGAGGCAATGCCATGACGGCGCCGGCGGCGAGTATCACACCGAACTGCCGTCGCGTGACCAGCCCCCTGGCCTCGTACTCCGCCACACTTTCCGCAAAATGGTCCTTATCGCACATGTCGGCTCCTCACGTCCCGATGGATACGGGTCAGTAGGGCTAGTACATACACCGGATCGGGGATCGGGGATCGTGGATCGGGGATCGGGGGCGCGGACTAGTCCGCGCGAAGCGCGACAACTGGATCTACGCGGGCGGCACGGCGGGCCGGGCCGGCCGCCGCCAGTGCCGCCAATGCCAGCAGAAAGATGATGACCCCGGCCAGCGTGGCGGGATCGCGGCCGCTTACGCCGACCAGCTGGCTTTCGATGAGCCGGCCGGCGATCAGGGCAATCACGATGCCGGCCGCCACACCCGCCGCGCTGGTGCGCAGGCTGTCGCCGACCACGCCGCGCGCGACCGTGGCCGGCGAGGCGCCAAGTGCGACGCGGACGCCGATCTCGCGCGAGCGGCCGGTCACCATGATTGACAGCACGCCGTACATCCCAAGCGCCGCCAGCGCCAGTGCGGCCATGGCAAACCCGGACGTCACCTGGGTCGTGACGCGCCGCGCCACCAGTTGATCTCCAAGCAAGGCCGCCAGCGATGTCGGGTTGCTCACGGTGATCGCAGCATCAATCGCCCGCATCGCCGACCGCACGCTCGCGGCCACGGATGATGGCTCGCCGGTGGTGCGCGCCATCACCGCGAAGCCCTGCTGCGGGAACTGTCGCGTGCTCATGTAGACCGCGGCCGGTGCCGCCTCTTCGAGGCCGCGTGACCGTTCGTCTTCGACCACGCCCACGATAGTGAACTCGTTCGGCGCCTCCGGGTATTGAAAGCGCGAGGTGCCGCTGCGGATGCGGCGGCCCAGGGGCTGTCCGCCCAGCTCGCGCGCGAAGGCTTCGTTGATCACCACGACCCCGGCCGCCCGCACATCGTCCTGCGGCGTGAACGCGCGGCCGTCGAGCACCTCGACGTCCATGGTGTCGAAGTAGCCCGGGCTGACAATCCGCAACTCCGCCGGCCGTGTTTCGTCAACCGCCGCGACGTCGCCCATCACGTTGAAGCCCTCGCTCCAGTTGGCTTCGAGGGGATGGTCGTATGCGGCGGCGGCCTCGCGAATGCCGGGCGTGGCGCGAATGGCGTCGAGCACCCGTTGTTCGGCGGCGATCACCTGGCTGGCACTCAGCGGCGCGGCTGCCGGCAGACCGACCTCGGCAACGAAGACGCGGTCGAGGGCGAAGCCTGGATCGCGATGCTGCACTGACCGGAGCGACTGCGCCAGCAGGCCAGCCGCCACCACCAGCGCCACCGTGGTGGCCACCTGCGCGACGACCAGGCCGCGATACACCCCGGCGCGCGGAGCGGCGGCGACACCGCGCGGCGCCGGCGCCGAAAGAATCAGCCGCGACACCGGCCATGCCGTGAGCACGACGGTGGCGACCAGTGTCAACGCCAGCGCGAAGCCGAGCGCCGGCCAATCAAGCGCCGGCGTGGTGAGTAACGGAACCGACGATGGCAGCAGCGCCGGCAGGGTGGCTAGCGCGGTGCGGCCCAGCAGCGTGCCGGCGAGGCCTCCGGCACCGGCCAGCAGCAACGCCTCGAGGGTGAGTTGGCGGGCCAGCCGCCAGGTGCCGGCGCCGATGGCGGCGCGCAGGGCCAGCTCGCCGCGGCGCGATTCGAACGACGACACGTAGAGCGCGGCGAGATTGGCACAGGCGATCAGCAGCACGGCCAGCGCGGCGGCGAGCAGCGTGAGCAGGGGCGTGCGCGCGTCGCGGACGAACTGTTCACGCAGCGGCGCCACGTGGGCGGCGTGCGCGTCGGCGGCGGTGCCGTCGGTGGTGCGGATCAGTTCGTCTTGCGCCGCCGCGGGGGTGATGCCCGGCGCCAGCCGCCCGATCACCCCAAAGACGTGCGAGCGGTTGTTCTGCGCAAGTTGGGGGGTGCGGGGAATGGGCACCCAGAATCGGGCCGCTTCCGCATCCAGCGTGACCGTGGCGGGGTTGACCGGCCAGGCGGGGAACACCACCGGCGGCATGACGCCGATCACGGTATAGGGCCGGCCGCTCAAGCGGATGGTCTGGCCCACCACCTCGCGGCGCGCTCCGAACTGTTCTTGCCACAACGCATGCGACAGCAGCACGACCTGGTCGTTGCCCGGTGTGTCGTCCGTGGTGGTGAAGGTGCGTCCGAGCAGGGGGCGAATGCCGAGCGTGTCGAAGTAGCCGCCCGACACCCGCACGCCGCGAATGGCGGTGGCGCCGGCGGGGGTGTCGATGGTGAAGCCGGCGGCGCCGAACAGGGCCAGCGACGAGAACGACGCCGTGCCGCTGGTCCAGTCGGCAAAGCGTGAGCCGGTGACGCGGGAGGGCAGGGCAGCGCCGTCCTGCCCAGTGCTTTCCCACACGAACACCAGCCGCCCGGCATCGTCGAACGGCAGCGGCCGTGACAAGACGGCGGTGGCCATGCCGAAGGTGGTGACGGCGGCGGCGGTGGCCGCGGCAAGGGTGGCGACGACGGTGGCGGCAAACGCGGGCCGGCGCCGCACGTGCCGAAGTGCGAACCGCAGATCGTCCATGGGGCATTAGACGGGGATTTCGTGGCGGCCGTTGGTCTCTGTGCTTGCGGGAGCGGCCTGTTCTGTCTTACGATGGGAGTTCTTCTCGTCGCGAGAGGTCCTGCCTGTATTCCTCGGTAGCTCAATGGCAGAGCATCCGGCTGTTAACCGGAGGGTTGCTGGTTCGAGTCCAGCCCGAGGAGCCAGCCTTCGCTCGGCACTTCTTGCGAGCTTCGGCTAGGCCGGCCAAAGGCCGGCCATCAACACATAAGCAAGCTTCGACTGGAAGGCTGTCTCGACGAAGCCCTCGAAGAGGGCGAAGTCGGACCTCCTCGGGCACCTCACCCTCCGGGCTGGCCGTAACGCTCACAACCCACACCGACTGGCGAAGGCTGTCTCGCCGAAGCGGCGCAGCCGCGGAGGCGGACCACCATCGGGGGCAAAATCTTCTACCTTGGAGCGCTTTGCCCTTCGCCGGAATTGCGTACCTTGCTGCGGCAAAACGCGGATTCCTCCCGAATTCCGTGCGGCCTGATTCCTGCGTGATCCCGCGCATGGAGAAACAAGCAAAGCGCTTCGTCTACATCCTGCGCAGCGATGCCGACCCGAATCGGCACTACACCGGCATCACCGGTGACATCGCCGCCCGTCTTGATTGGCACAATCACGGGCCCTGCGGTTGCACCATCCACCATCGTCCGTGGTCGCTGGTCGTGTCGATAGGGTTCGCGACTGAGGCGGCTGCTCGTCGATTCGAACGGTATCTGAAATCGGGTTCAGGTCGGGCCTTCGCGAAGCGGCACTTCGCCAATGCCGGTGATCAAGCCGCAACGTCGCGCTAGCCTTACTTCGGGCTGGCCGTCACATATCCGGCGCGGGTGCGAACGCGGTGGTCCGGATGTCTGGTCGTCACCCTCAGGCGGTGATACGTCTTGTCGCCGGCGCTCTGCGGATAGAACCCCAGGGTGTACTGCTGGCGCAGTTCTTCGGCCACCCGCTGCGCCGCCGCTTCCACCTCGCGAATGGTCGACGCGATGATGACCGACCCGCCCGTGGGTTCGGCCAATCGTTGCAGCGACGGCACGTGCACGGCGCCTGCCCGCCCCGCCACGTTGACGCCGAGTGCGTAGAGCAGCACTTCGCCTTCACGCAGCGCGGCCTGCGCCCTGGCGGAACTTTCGAGCGGGCCGGGCGCTTCGAAGGGATCGCCCCGGCCATCGCGGCTGGCTGAAATGATCGAGTTGTCGACGCCGTCCGTCATGAGCAGCATCGCCCGCTTGCGATGCGGCGTTTCCTTCATGTAGGGCACCATCTCCGTGACGGCCCTGAACAACTCCGTGCTGCCGGATGTCGGCATGGCCCTGAGGGAGTTGACGATGCCCGGATCGTACGGGCGCCAGGTGATCATCGTGCGCCGCGTGCTGTCGAAGGTGGAAATGCTCCACTGGTCGCCGGGTTGCAGCGACCGCCCGAGCGCGTCGGCTGCCCGAGTCGCCGCGGCCATGCGGCCACCGGTCATGCTGCCGCTGGTGTCAATCAGGACGCCGACACTAATCGGCGCCGGCTCGGCCGAGAACACCGCCACGTCCTGGGGCACCTCGTCGTCGTAGATCACGAAGTCATCTTTCGCGAGGCCGCGCACGATCGAGCCGTCCGGCGCCTGGACGGTGACATCGAGGTAAACAACTTCAACGCCCGACTTGAAGATCGGCTGCCGGCCGGCGGCGATGGTTGCCGACGCCAGCAGGGCAGTGACGATCAGGGCGTGTTTCATTGCTATCAGCATACTGGCCGTCACCAGAGCAGTGAAGCTGAACCGCATCGCCGATGCAGCGACGTCCCCGGTACTTTGCCGGCGACTGCTGAGTAGCGACCCTCGCTGTTGAAGAAGGGAAGCGGCGATAGAATCGGATCCCCATGCCCAAGCAGACATTCGATCAGGACTTCTGGGACCAGCTGTGGTCCAAGACACTGCGCGAGCATGCCGACACGGTGGCGCGCCGTCCGCCGAATGCACACCTGACATCGGAGATTGCCGGCCTGCCGCCGGGACGCGCCCTCGATGCCGGTTGCGGCCATGGCGCCGACACACTCTGGCTCGCCGCTCATGGCTGGCAGGTCACCGCGGTCGACTTCTCGGCAGCGGCCCTGGCGCACGGGCGGTCGATGGCCGAAGCGGCAGACGCGGAACTCGCTGAACGCATTGTCTGGGTCGAGGGAGATCTGGCGGCCTGGACGCCGGAGCCGCGACGCTACGATCTTGTCGCGTGCTTGTATGTTCACGTGGCAGGTTCCGTGGCAGACATGATTGGCCGGATGGCCGACGGCGTGGCGCCGGGAGGCACCCTGCTCATGGTGGGACACCGCCCAATCGATCCAGGCACCGGCGCGGCGACAGCCGCCGCCGGCCAGGTGCAAGTCTCGGTCGAGGCCGCGGTCGCCGCGCTCGCGCCCGATGCCTGGGAACTTGTCGTCGCGGAAGAACGTCCCCGCGCCATCGCCGGCACCGGTGTCGACGCCGTGATCCGCGCGCGCCGCCGGACGTAGCGGCTTGCTCAGCCAGCGACGCTGCCGGCAATCCCTTGGGGCGACAGCGACTCGCGTGCGTAGCGGCCGGGCGGTTGGCCCACGTGCCGGCTGAACGCGGTGCTGAACGTGCTCGGCGAGGCATAGCCGACCCGCTCGGCCACCGTGGCAAGGTCCAACCCTTGCCGGCGCAGAAGATCCTTGGCCACTGCCATCCGCCAGGCGAGCAGATACTCCATTGGCGGCACGCCGACGGTGCGCGTGAACCGCTCGAAGAACGCGGAGCGCGACAGCGCTGCTACCTTCGCCAATGCCGCCATCGTCCACGACCGCGCCACCTGGGCGTGCATCTGGCGCATGGCCGGCGCCAGGCGCTGGTCCGCCAACCCGCGGAGGAGTCCGGCAGGCGCATCGTCGCCAGGCGCCGCCCGCAGGGCTTCGATCAATAACACCTCGACCAGCCGCGCCAGCACCAACTCGCGCCCCGGGCGACGCTCAATCGATTCGTCGCCGACCAGGCGCACGAGGGTCGTCAGGCGCTCGACGCCGCGGACGTGCACCACCGCCGGCAACAACGACACCAGCAACGAGGCGTCGGGCGATCCAAACACGAAATAGCCGCCGAGCAGCCGCACGTCGGGCCGCCCGCCGCGAGTGCCGTGCCGGACCTCACCAGATGGCGACGGCGTCGCGGCAGGGTCGATGCGCTGCGGGACGACCGGCTCGAAGCCCGACATCGTGAAGCCCGGCGTTGCCGGCAGCAGCACGAAGTCGCCGGCTTCGAGCGTGACCGGGGCATGACGGTCGACCGCCAGCCGGCAACTGCCTTCGAGCACGGCACAGAAACTCGGCTGGCCGAACGCCGAGTAGCGCACACCCCAGCGGCCGGCGCCGCTGATGCGCTTCGAGAACACCGTGCGCGGCTGCAGCAGCGCAATGACGTCGGCAAGCGGATCGGTCATGATTGGACTCTAGCAAATGAGTTGCGGACTCCGTATGGTAGATAGTCCAGCGTCCGGGCGCTACTGTAATCGACATGAACACAGTGCTGATTACCGGATGCTCTTCTGGCTATGGCCTTGCCACCGCCCACCACTTCCACGCCCAGGGCTGGCGCGTGGTCGCCACCATGCGCACGCCGCGCCCCGGCGTTCTGCCGCCATCGGACCGCATCACGGTCGTGGCGCTCGACGTGACGAAGCCCGACAGCATTGCCGCCGCCCTCGACGCGGCCGGACCGATCGACGTGCTCGTGAACAACGCCGGCATTGGCGTAATCGGCGTCTTCGAAGCCACGCCCATGGCCACGGTCAGGGAAGTGTTCGAGACCAACACCTTCGGCGTGATGGCCATGACCCAGGCCGTGCTGCCAGCCTTTCGCGAGCGGCGATCGGGCGCGGTCGTGAACGTGACCTCGAGCGTCACGCTGGCGGCCATGCCGCTGGCGGCGGCCTACACGGCGAGCAAGAGCGCCATCGAGGGCTTTACCGGATCGCTGGCGCACGAGCTGGCGGCGTTCAACGTGCGGGCCAAACTGGTCGAGCCCGGCTATGGCCCCAGCACGCGCTTCGGCGACAACGTCGGCTCGCGCATGGACGGGGTGTTTCCCGAGGCCTACGCCGCATTCACCAATCCGGTGCTCGCGGCGTTTGGACAGGTCACGGTCGTCACGACGCCCGAGGACGTGGCCGAGGTGGTGTGGCGGGCTGCCAACGACACGTCGGACCGGTTGCGCTTCCCGGCGGGGGCTGACGCGGTAGCCCTTGCGGAGCGAGGATGAGAGGCGGGCCTAAAGGCCCGCCTCTGCGTGTCGCGACGCGTTGGGTTCGGCGTGCATGGACGATCGTGCGCGGCGCCGCGACTTGCTCAAGACGATGGCGATGGCCGAGGCAATGAACACCGTGGAGTAGGTGCCGGCCGCGATGCCGACGAGCATGGTGAAGGCAAACCCCTGCAGCGCCTCGCCGCCGAACAGGTACAGCCCCGCCACCGACAGGAAGGTCGTCCCGGCCGTGATCACCGTTCGCGACAGGGTCTGGTTCACGCTGAGGTTGACCATGGCATCGAGTGTCTCCCGCGGCGACTGCTTCGCGTTCTCGCGCACGCGGTCGAAAATGACGATGGTGTCGTTGACCGAGTAGCCGATGATGGTCAGCAAGGCGGCCACGACGTTCAGCGACAGGTCGTAGCCGGCCAGCGACAGCAAGGCCAGCGTCACCAGCACGTCGTGCAGGGTCGCCGCGATGGCGCCCATCGCGAACGCGAAGCGGAACCGGACGGCGATGTAGGCCGCCACGGCCGCCAGCGATGCCCCGACGGCGTAGATGCCGCGGCGCTGCAGATCACCGCCGATCATCGCGCTCACGAGCTCCCGCTTCTCGAAGCGGAACGCCGGCAGATCCGCGGCCTGCAGCGCCTGGGTGATTTGCTGGATCGTGGCTTCGAGGCCGTCGCCCGCCGCGGTCACCAGCGGCAGGCGGACGACGAACTGGCGGTCCGCTGCGGCGCCGTAGCGCTGCACTACCTCATCTCCCGGCAACACCGAGACGGCCGCGCGCACTTGTTCCTCGGTCACACCCTCCGCGGCAAACTCGACCACCGCAAGCGTGCCGCCTGAGAAGTCGATGCCGAGCGGCAGGCCTCTGAGGGAAATGGTGGCCACGCCGGCGAGGATCACGATTACGGAGGCGGCCAGCGCGTGCCAGCGCCAGCGCGTGAAGTTGATGCGGCTGCCGGCGAACATCCGCGACGTGCCGATGCTGAGCGCGGTGACCGTGCGTCCACGCCTCAACGCCAGCTCGAACATCGTCCGCGACACGAACACCGCGGTGAAGACGTTGGCCAGCAGACCAATCGCCAGCGTGGTCGCAAACCCCCGGATCGAACTGGTGCCGAACTGATACAGAAACGCCGCCGCGATCAGCGACGTTACGTGAGTGTCGACAATGGTCAGCCACACGCGCGTGAAGGCGGCCTTGACCGCGGCTCGCGGCGCCTGGGGAGCGGCCAGTTCCTCCTTGATCCGCTCGAAGATCAGCACGTTCGAATCGACGCCCATGCCAATGGTCAGGATCAGCCCGGCAATGCCGGCCAGCGTCAGCGTGGCGGGGAGATAGGCCATGACCGCCAGCAGGATGAGGAGGTTCACGCCAATCGAGACCAGCGCGTTGAGGCCCGCCCGCCGGTAGTAAGCGAGCATGAACATCACCACCAGCACCAGGCCGCCGAGCGAGGCCATGACCCCGGCGCGAATCGACGCCTGGCCCAGGCTGGCGCCGATCGTCCGCTCCTCGATGTACTCGAGGTCGGCGGGCAGCGCGCCCGAGTTCAGGTTGATGACCTGCGCGATCATCTCGTCGCGGCTCACGCCCGAGATCTGCCCCTCGTCGTCGATCCGCCCCTGGATGGTGGCGACCGACATGACGCGGTTGTCGAGCACGGTGGCCAGCGGGCGGTTGATGTTCTTTGCGGTGAACTCGCCGAAGCGGCGGGCGGCATCCGGCTTGAGCGTGAAGCCCACCGCCGGCCGGTTGTACTCATCCAGCGAGTGCCTGGCGCTGCGCAGGTCGTTGCCGGTCACCGCCGGCATGCGGTGGACGACGTAGAACGCGGCGCCGGCGTCGCCGGCAACGGCCGGACCGGGCAGCACTTCGAGGTCCGGCGGCAACTGACCGTTGAACTCCTGGAGCGCGGCCTCGCGGCTGGGGAGCGGGCCCTGCTCGACCAGCGTCAGCCGGAGCTGCGCCGTCGACTT
Source organism: Vicinamibacterales bacterium (assembly GCA_050247355.1). Taxonomy (GTDB): domain Bacteria; phylum Acidobacteriota; class Vicinamibacteria; order Vicinamibacterales; family UBA2999; genus 12-FULL-67-14b. Next base: position 25,190 of record JBFWUK010000015.1, read on the forward strand.
GATGATCTGCTTGGCGCGATCGACGTCCGACACGCCCGGCAGCTCCACCAGGATCTGGTCCGCCGCCGTGTAGCGCGCAATCACGGGTTCAGCGACGCCCAGCTCGTTGACGCGGCGGTCGATGGTGCGCATGGCCTGCTCGACGATGTCGTCGCGGGTGGCGCCGGGTTGCAGCGCCATGGCTTCATCCGTCTTGACGCGCAGCACCAGCTGCACGCCGCCGTTCAGGTCGAGCCCGAGCTTGATCTTCTCCTCGATGGGGAACAGCGTCCACAGCGAGAGAGCAATGACGCCGATGATGACGAGCACCCGGTTGCGGGTGCTCGCGCCGAAGAATGACTTTTCCGTATGCATGAGAACTTCTCCTGTCTGGCCAAAGACGAAAGGTCCGCC
>JBFWUK010000015.1:25682-96306 GCA_050247355.1 Vicinamibacterales bacterium
GCGTCCACAGCGAGAGAGCAATGACGCCGATGATGACGAGCACCCGGTTGCGGGTGCTCGCGCCGAAGAATGACTTTTCCGTATGCATGAGAACTTCTCCTGTCTGGCCAAAGACGAAAGGTCCGCCACAAGGCGGACGCCACAAGGCGGACGCCACAGCGGCGGCGCCACGGGGCGGATCAGATCAGGAGCGGGGTATGACGGAGATAGGGCGGGGCTGATGCGGCCGGCGGATCCGGCGAGGTGGCGGCGAGGCTGATGTCAACGGAGCGCGGCGATCGCGTGGCGCCAAGCTCCACGTGCACCAGCGACGACTTCCAGATCGACTCGGTGACGATGCCGATGGTGTGAAGCTGGGCGAGCCACTTGAGTTCCGACTGGCTGGGGCTGTCGGTGCCGGACGACAGCGCGCACGTTTCCTCTGAGGTCCGGCTAAAGCCGGACGCCACATCGACAACGGCGGATGCCGAGGTCCGGCTGAAGCCGGACGCCACATCCACGGCGGCCGTGCGGGCGGCCGCCGTCCACAACAAGGCGGACAGGCCGATCGCCAGCAGGAACATGCGACGCACAACTTAATCTTGCCCGGTCGCCGGCCACTCGTCAAACGCCGCGGTCACGCGCCAACCGCCGCGGCTTCGTCTCGAATTGTCTCCGGCGCGTCGATCCGGCCGCGAAGATTTCCGCCGTCCTGCGAACTTTCCCCCGTGATTCACGGCGTCGTTTCCTCTCGCACAGAGCGGGCCCCACCTCATCCGGGCTGGAACAGGTCTTGCCTTGTCGGGTGGTGAACCCGAGTTGTGCCCATTCGCAGAGAAGAGCAGGAATAGATGGGGAATACCGTCCGTTACGACGATCGAACGCCACGGCTGTTTTTTCTCGCCGCCGTAGTGTGGGCCGTGGTCGGCATGCTGGTCGGCGTGCTGATCGCCGCCATGCTCTTCATGCCGGCGCTGAACCTGGCGCCGTACCTCACGTTTGGCCGGCTGCGGCCGCTGCACACCAACGCGGTGATCTTCGCGTTCTGCGGCAACATCATCTTCGCCGGCACCTATCACTCGATGCAGCGGCTGCTGAAGGCGCGGCTGTTCAGCGGCGCGCTGTCGGCCATTCACTTCTGGGGCTGGCAGTTGCTGATCGTCGCCGCCGCCGTCGCCCTGGTCACCGGCAATACCCAGGGCAAGGAGTACGCCGAGCTGCCCTGGCTGCTCGACATCGTCATCGCCGTGCTGTGGGTGATCTTTGCGATCAACTTCTTCGGCACCATCGCGATGCGCCGCGAGAAGCACCTCTACGTCGCCATCTGGTTCTACATCGCCACCATCGTCGCCGTCGCCATCCTGCACATCGGCAACAGCATGGTGATGCCGTACTCGTGGCTGGGCAGCTATTCCGCCTACGCCGGCGTCAAGGACGCGCTGATGCAGTGGTGGTACGGCCACAACGCGGTGGCGTTCTTCCTGACCACACCGTTCCTGGGGCTGATGTATTACTACCTGCCCAAGGCCGCCGAGCGGCCGGTGTTCAGCTACCGGCTGTCGATCATGCACTTCTGGTCGCTGGTGTTCGTCTACATCTGGGCCGGCCCGCACCACCTGCACTACTCGGCGCTGCCCGAATGGGCGTCGACGCTGGGCATGCTGTTCTCGCTGATCCTGTGGATGCCGTCGTGGGGCGGCATGGTCAACGGCTTCTTCACGCTGCGCGGCGCCTGGCACAAGCTGCGCGAGGATCCCATCCTCAAGTTCATGGTCGTCGCCATTACCTATTACGGGATGTCGACGTTCGAAGGGCCGATGATGTCGATCAAGTCGGTGAATGCGGTGTCGCACTTCACCGACTGGACCATCGGCCACGTCCATGCCGGCGCGCTGGGCTGGAACGCGTTCCTGTCGTTCGCCATCCTCTACTGGGCGGTGCCGCGGCTGTGGAAGACGCAGCTCTACTCGACCAAGCTGGCGACGGCCCATTTCTGGACCGGCACGGTCGGCCTGATTGCCTACCAGGTGTCGATGTGGGTGGCCGGCATCACGCAGTGGGCCATGTGGCGCGCCTTCGAGCCCGACGGCCGCCTGGTTTATCCCGAGTTCATCGAGACGGTGGTCCGGCTGGTGCCGCTCTACTGGGTTCGCCTGGCCGGCGGCCTGGTGTTCTTCAGCGGGCTGCTGATGCTGTGCTGGAACCTGTTCAAGACCATCCAGTCGGCACCGGCCGACTATGCCGACGAACCCGAGGTCAATGCTCCACCCCTGGTGTTCGAGATGGCGCCCGCGCCGGGCGCGGTGACCGCGGCCAACACCTACGACCACGCGCTGTTCGGATTCCAGCATGCGATTCGCCACGGGTTCCACCGCATGCTCGAGAGCAAGGTCGTCATCTTCACCGTGCTGACGGTGCTGGCGCTTGGCGTCGGCTCGCTGGTCGAAACGCTGCCGATGTTCTTCGCCAAGGGCAACGTCAAGGAGATTGCCAGCGTCAAGCCGTACACGCCGCTCGAAGTGGTCGGCCGCGACATCTACGTCCGCGAGGGTTGCTACAACTGCCACTCGCAGATGATCCGGCCGTTCCGCTACGAGACCGAGCGCTACGGCGACTACTCGAAGGCGGGCGAGTTCATCTACGACCGGCCCTTCCAGTGGGGCTCGAAGCGCACCGGTCCAGACCTGCAGCGGGTCGGCGGCAAGTACCCGTCGCTGTGGCACGTCCGTCACATGGCGCGGCCCGATTCGACCACGCCGGGTTCGATCATGCCGCGCTATCCGCACCTGCTGACCAGCACCTTCGACACCAGTTTGATCGGCGCCAAGATGCGCGCCCTGCGCTCGCTCGGCGTGCCCTACAGCCAGGGTGAGATCGACACCGCCGAAACCGCCATGCGCATGCAGGCCGCCGCCATTGCCGGAGAAGTGGCGCAGCAGCAGGGGCCGACCGGCCTCGACGACAAGGAAATCATCGCGCTCACGGCCTACCTGCAGCGCCTGGGCACCGACATCGGCTGGAAGCGGCCGCTGCCGCAAGCGCCCATCGCGCTGACGCCCGCCCCGGCCCCGCCTCCGGCCGCCGGCGGAGGAATGAGGTAGCCATGCTGCAGGAACTTACCGCCGGCACCGGCGCCGCCAATTGGGCAATCGGCTCGCTGTTGTTCTTCATCGCGGTCTATGCCGTGGTCGTGGTGCGCCTCGTCCGGGCGCGTCCCGAAGACCTGGCCGCACGCGCGCGCATGGCACTCGACGACGAGAAGGCGTAAACGATCATGGCCGAATTCGAAGACAAGGTTCTGCACGAGCTCGACGGCATCAAGGAATACGACAACCCGATGCCGGGCTGGCTGATGGCCATCTGGTGGGGGTCGCTGCTGTTCTCGGCCGGCTACCTGATGTTCTATGCGCTGCGCTTCGGCGAGGGCTCGATGGAAGCCGAGTACCGCGCCCAGACGCAGGCCGGCGTCACCTCGGTGCAGGCGTACTTCGACGCCAACCCGCTGGTGCCGCCGTCGCCGGCGCAACTGCTGGCCGGCGCCAAGAACGCGGCGGTGACCGACCTCGGCGCCGAGCGCTTCGCGCGCTCGTGCGCGTCGTGCCACGGCGACCACGCCCAGGGCCTGATCGGCCCGAACCTCACCGACGATCGCTGGCTGCACGGCGGCTCGGTCGAGCAGATCTTCCAGACGGTGGCCAAGGGCTGGCCGTCGAAGGGCATGCCGCCGTGGGGCCGCACGCTCAATCCCGACGAACTGGCGGCGCTGGTCTCGTACGTGCGCAGTGTGCAGGGCTCGATGCCGGCCAACCCGCGGCCGCCCGAAGGCGACGTCGTGGCGCCGGAACCGGTTCCGGAAGGCTGACCATGAGTTCCGTCTTTGAAGGCGCGCCGGCCGAGGAGCTGCTCTACAGCATCACCCAGGATGGCAAGCGGCGCTTCATGCACCCGGTGGTCCGCAAGGGCCACTACTGGAAGATCCGCCGCGCCATTGCCTGGGCGCTGGTGGCGCTGTTCTACGCGCTGCCGCTGATCCCGGTCGGTGGCGCGCCGGCGGTGCAGTTCGACCTGTCGACCCGCCTGACACACCTGTTCGGCTTCACGTTCCGTCCCACCGACAACCTGGTGCTGGCGGCCTTCGGCTTTGGCGTGGTCGTCACGGTGTTCTTCGTCGGCTCGACCTTCGGCCGCATCTGGTGCGGCTTCGGCTGCCCGCAGACCATCTACCTGGAGTTCCTGTTCCGGCCGATTGAAGCATGGATCGAAGGCGGACCGACCAACCAGCGGCGGCTCAACAAGCAGCCGCTCAGCCTGCACAAGGCGGCGATCAAGACCGGCAAGTGGGTGTTGTGGTCGTTGCTGGCAGTCAGCATGGCCGCCACCTTCGTCGCCTACTTCACCGGCTGGGCGCCGCTTGTGCATGGCCTGGCGACCGAACCGGGCGCGTGGACGGCGGCGTTGTTCACGATGGCGGCGTTGACCGGGTTGATCCTGTTCGACTTCGGCTGGTTCCGCGACCAGATGTGCACCATCGCCTGCCCGTACGGCCGGCTGCAGAACGCGCTGGCCGACAAGGACACCATTCTCGTCGCCTACGACACCGCCCGCGGCGAGCCGCGCATGGCGCCGAAGTTCGCGACGGCCGGCGTCCGCGCCGGCGACTGCATCGATTGCGGGGCGTGCGTCAGCGTCTGCCCGACCGGCGTCGACATCCGCCGCGGCCTGCAAGTGGAGTGCATCGGCACCGCGCAATGCGTGGATGCGTGCGACGACGTGATGCGCAAGCTGGGCCGGCCGACGGGGCTGATCAAGTTCACGTCCGAACGCGAGCAGCAGGGTAGCGCCCGCCGCCTGTGGCGGCCGCGCAACCTGGCCTACCTGGTCATGATGACGGTGGCCTGGGGCACCTTCGGCACACTGGTGTTCACGCGCGCCGACGCGCAGGTCGAAATCGTCCGCGGCGGCCGCGAACCGTACCGCATGTTGACGACCGGCGAAGTCGCCAACCAGCAGCGCATCCGCTTCACCAACCAGCTCGATCAACCGCAGCGCTTCGACGTCACCGTTGCCGATGCGTCGGGCGCGGCGCTGGTGCTGAGCGCCTCGCCCGTCATCGTCGCGCCGCAGTCCGTGGTCACCGTCAACGCCGTGACCACGGTGCCGCGGGCGCTGTTTGCCGACGGCCAGGCCACGGTTCGATACCTCATCACCTCCGATCGCGGCTTCCGGCGGGAACTCGACTTCCTGCTGCTCGGGCCGTTTGGATCCGGCGGAGCGCAACCATGAAACTGTTCCGTTTGGTCTCGGATTATCGCTGGCCGATCTACATCGCCGGACATCTCCTGATGTCGGTGGTCGCCTGCGGCGTGCTGGTGTGGGTGGCGACGCGGCCCGATGCGCCGCGGCCGATTCCCGACTACTACGAGACCGCCCAGTCGTGGGATCGCGATGAGGCCATCGAGCACGCCAGCCGGCGTCTCGGCTGGACCGTGCGCTACGAGCTGCCGTCCGACGTGCCGCACTATCGCGGCATGCCACGCCTGGTCGATGTCACGGTGGCCGATCGCGACGGCCGCCCGGTCTCGGGGCTGGCCGGGCACCTGCTGGCCGTGCGCCCCGCCGACACCCGTCTCAATCGGCGCGGCGAGCTGGTCGAGTTGCCGACCCACGCCGGCAGCTACCGCACGCTCGTCCAGCTCGATGAGCCGGGAGCATGGGAACTGCGGATCGACACTACGCAGCAGCAACTGCGGTTCGTCCACGCGGCACGGATCAGCGTGGACGCGGGCGCCGGGCAGGAGGCGGCCCAGTAATGATTCCCGTCCCCGGGGCCGGATCGGCGCGAGCGGCCGCCGCGGCCTGCGCGCACTGCGGACTGGACGTACCGGCGGCGCTGTGCCGCGCCGACGCGCCGGAGCAGTTCTGCTGCAACGGCTGCCGCCAGGTCCATGCGCTGCTGCGCGAGTGGGGTTTCGATCACTACTACCAGCTGGTCGATCGCCAGGCCGGCGTGCTGGCGCCGGCGCGGGTCAGCGGCCGCACCTTCGAAGACTTCGACGATGCGCGGCTGCAAGACGAGGCGACAGATGCGCTCAGCCCCGAGCGCCGGCGCACGCGCCTGTACCTCGAGGGCGTGCACTGCTCGGCGTGCGTCTGGCTGGTCGAGAAACTGCCCGCGGTGCTGCCCGGCGTGGACGAAGTGCGCCTCAACTACGGCAGCGCCGTCGCCGAGGTGACGTGGCGGCCGGGGCACACCCGCCTGTCTACCGTGGCTCGCGCCCTCGATCGCCTGGGCTACACCCCGCACGTGCATCGCGCGTCGCGCGCGCACGAAGCGCGCCGCGAGGAGGACCGCGTGATGCTGGCCCGCCTGGGGGTGGCCGCGGCCGGCGCCATGAACCTGATGTTCATCTCGGGCGCGCTCTACGCCGGCGAACACAGCGGCATGGCTTCGGCCTACGAAGGCTTCTTCCGGTGGCTGTCGCTGCTGATCGCGGTGCCCGTGCTCGGCTTCTCGGCCCGGCCGTTCTTCCAGACGGCCCTCGCCGGACTGCGCACCAGAGTGGTTCACATCGACCTGCCGATCGCGGTGGCCATTGCCATCGCCGCGGCGGCCAGCAGTTGGAACGCGCTGTGGGGGAGCGGGCCGTTGTGGTTCGACTCGCTCGCCATGCTGGTTGCGGCGTTGCTGGGTGCGCGGCAGCTGCAGCGCAGTGCTCAGCGCACCGCGCTCGAGCGCGCCGACAGCCTGCGCGGTGTGGCGTTCCTCGAGTTTGCCCGGCGGCTCGAAGGCGACGGCGACGATGCGCCGATGGTGGAAGTGCCGTTGGCGGCGCTCGTGCCGGGCGACCGCGTCGAGGTCCGCTCGGGCGAACTTGTTCCGGTTGACGGCGTGGTGCTCGAGGGCGCGTCCTCGCTCGACAACGCTGTGCTCACCGGCGAGGCCGTGCCGCTGCCGGTCGCCGAGGGCGACGCGGTGAATGCCGGTGCCACCAACCTCGGCGCCCGATTGATCGTTCGCGTTGACGCGATCGGCACCCGCACCCGCGTGGGCGCCCTGTTGGCGCTGGTGCAGGACGCCACGTCGCGGCGCCCGGCGCTGGTGCAGACCACCGACGTCATGGCGCGGCGCTTCGTGCACATCCTGCTGGTGGCGGCCGCGGCCACCCTGGTCGTTACCTGGCGGCAGCACGGCTTCGATGTGGCGCTGACGCGGGTGGTCGCCCTGCTGGTGGTGTCGTGCCCGTGCGCGCTCGGGCTGTCGGTGCCGCTGGCCATGTCGATGGCGCTGATGCGCGCGGCCCGCGCCGGCATCTTCATCAAGAACCCCGACGCGCTGGAGCGCTTGCGGCACATTGATACGGTAATGCTCGACAAGACCGGCACCCTCACCGAAGGCCGCTCGACCATCGCGCAGTGGCACGGCGACCTGTTCGCGCGCGAACTGGCAACGGCGCTCGAAGTCGAGTCCTCGCATGCGGTGGCGCGCGCGTTCACCACCAGGCCGGTGCGGCCGCTCCACGTCGTGCGTCCCGTCAGCGATGTGCTCGAGGTGCGCGGCCAGGGCATTGCCGGACGCGTGGACGGCCACGACGTGCAGGTCGGCAACCGCGCCTTCATCGAGAGCGCCGGCGCCACGGTGTCGAGCGCGCAGGCGGGGGCGGCGGCCGTCATGGTGAGCCGCGCGCTGAGCCCCGTGTTCGTGGCGGTTGACGGACGGGTCTGCGGCATTGCCGGCGTCGGCGATGCGCTGCGCGCCGACGCCTTCGCCACCGTGCACGCACTGCAACGCCGCGGCCTGCGCGTTCGGATTCTCTCCGGCGATCATCCTGGCATCGTCAGCGGCATCGCAGTGCAGCTGGGCATTGCTCCTGAAGATGCCGTGGGCGGGCTGACGCCCGAAGCCAAGCGCGATGCGGTGGCGGCGCTGGTCTCGCGCGCCGGCCGAAAGGGCGGCGTGATGATGGTGGGCGACGGCGTCAACGACGCGGCGGCACTGGTTTTGGCCGATGTCGGCGTCGCGGTCGACGGCGGCATGGGCGCGACTATTGTCGCTGCCGACATCGTCCTGACCCGCGAAGGCGTGGCGCCGCTCGTGGACATCCTTGACGGCGCCCGCCGCCTGCGCGGCGTCATTCGCCGCAACATCGCCTTCTCCCTGCTTTATAACGCCGGCGCTTCGTCGATGGCGGTGGCCGGGCTGGTCGGCCCGCTGCTGGCGGCCGTGCTGATGCCGTTGTCGTCACTCACGGTGGTGCTGTCGTCGGCCTTGACCCGCACGTTTGCGGTGCCCCCGGTGCGCGCCAGCCGCCGCTTGCGGCGGCTCAGAGGGGCGGCCTGACATGGAGACGCTGTTCGTGCTGCTCCCGCTCGCGCTGCTGATTGCCGCCATTGCCGTCGGCTTCTTCATCTGGGCGGCCCGCAGCGGCCAGTTCGACGATCTCGAGACGCCGCCCGTCCGCATGCTGTTCGACGATGTCGAGCCACGCGAGGGCCGGCCGCCGGCGCCCGTCGCTTCGACAAGGAGTGTTCCCGAATGAAGGCCCCCAGAAAGTCTGCCGGTGTGATCGGGCTGCTCGTGGTGATGACCACGGTTGGCGCGCTGACCTATGCGGTGAGCAACTCGCGCAAAGGATACGAGCCGCGGCAGCCGATCGCCTTTTCGCACAAGCGCATGGCCGGCGCGCCGGTGATGCAGACGAATGACAAGGGTGAGCCGGTCAACGTCGGCGGCTTCGCCATCCCGTGCCAGTACTGCCACACCATGCCGTACAAGGGCCGGCATGCGACCATTCCGTCCACCGCGGTGTGCATGAACTGCCACTCGACCGTCGGCTTGAACAAGGAGTGGGTCCTGAAGATGCGCGAGTACTGGGACCGCGGCCAGCCGATCCCGTGGGTCAAGGTGCACGACCTGCCCGACTTCGTCTACTTCGATCACTCCGCCCACTTGAACGCCAAAGACGCGCACGGCCAGCCGAAGCTGCCGGTCACCGACGAAGCGGGGCAGCCGATGGTGGCGTGCCAGACCTGCCACGGCAAAGTCGATCAGATGGACATCGTCTCGGTGCAGACCAACTTCAATATGCAGTGGTGCCTCGACTGCCACCGCAAGCCGGAAATGAAGGCCCCGACTTCCTGCGTCACGTGTCACCGGTAAAGCCATGAGCATGCATTCTCACGATCATCCCGTTCCGCCGGCCGCGACCGGACTCGACCGCCGCGAGTTTCTTCGCGTCAGTACCGCCGTGGCCGCCGCCGGCGCGCTGGCCAGCGCCGGCTGCCAGGTGCCGCAGGAACTGACGGTGCCGTTCCACGACATGCCCGAGAGCCTGGTCGACGGCTTGGGGCGCGCCCGCTTCTTCCACACCGTGCTGCATGGCTCGCCGGTCCTGGTGCGCACGCGCGAGGGCCGGCCGATTCTGGTGACGCCGAGCGCAACCGATGCCAGCGGCCGCGGCCTGAGCGCCCGGCACCACGCCGCGTTGATGGACCTCTACGATCCCGATCGCGCCCGCGGCCCCGTGTCGGTTCGGCGCGGCACTGGCGTGACCGTGGCATCGAGCTGGAACGCCATCAACACAGATGTCGTGGCGCGACTGAAGGCCGCCGGCCCGAAGGCCGTGCTCCTGACCGGTCCGATCGACAGCCCGGCGCTTGGGTCGGCCATTGCCGCGCTGGTCGCGCAGACCGGCCTGCGTCACGTGGTGTGGTCGCCGCTGTCGTGTGACGCGGCGAACGAAGCATGGCAACGGGCTTTCGGCGATCCGCGAGTTGCGCGGCCGCGGATTGGCCAGGCCGATCTGCTGCTTGGTCTCGGCGCCGAGTTCCTGGATCGGCCGGACGAAGGCTTCGAACGCGAGTTCGCGGCGCGGCGTTCGCCCGACCAGTCGGGCGGGGCGCGCATGAGCCGATTCGTCCAGATCGAGGGCCGGCTCACGCTGACCGGCGCCAACGCCGATCGCCGGGTGCGCGTCCGCGATTCGCACCTCGCCGCCATTGGCGCGGCCCTGGCACACGAACTGATCGTGGTCCGCAAGCTCGGCCCGCTGGCAGCGGATGCCGCGGTCGCCGAAGCGCTGGCGCCCTACAGCATCCAGGCGGTATCGACCGCCACCGGCGTGAGCGCCGACGTGCTGCAGTCGCTTGCCGGTGAACTGGCCGCCGCGGCCGGCAAGGCAATCGTGGTCGCCGGCGGATCCGCCAGCGCCGCCGCCTCGGGCACCGTGCTCGAGTTGGTCACCGCCCTGCTGAACGTCACGGTTGGTGCCTTCGATGCCGGGCTGTTCGACGCCACCTCGACGATGGCGCCGCCGGTCAATGGCGTGGCTGCGCTGACCTCGCTGACCGCCGACATGGCCGCCGGCCAGGTGCAGGTGCTGCTGATTGCCGGGGTCAACCCTGTCTATGACGCGCCGGCCTCGATCGACTTCGCGTCCGCTGCCGGCAAGGTGCCGTTCGTGCTGTCGCTGAACGACCGTCTTGACGAGACCGGCAGCCTGGCCGACGCGGTGGCGCCGATGAGCCACCCGTTCGAGTGCTGGAGTGACGCCGCCCTGCCGAGGGGCGTGTTCGTGGTGCAGCAGCCCGTGATTCAGCCGCTGTTTGATACCCGGGGCCCCCTCGACCTGTTCGTGGAGTGGGCCGCCGCTCTCGGCGACCCTGCCGCGGCGGCGGTGGTTACGGCTGCCACCGCCGTCACGGCGGCGCCGCCGCCGGCAACCGCGCAACCGGCGGAGAGTACGAGCCTCGGCTGGCGTTACCTGCGCGCGCAGTGGGCAGCGCGGCTGAATGTCGAAGCAGCCACGACGGCGTTCGACACGGCCTGGCACGAAGTGCTGCGCACGGGCGCCTGGCAGGGGATGCCGAGCCAGGCGGCGACGCCGGTGTTCTCGCCCGCGGCGTTGGCGATGCTGGCCACCCTGCCGCCGGCTACCGAAGCGGCGCGCGGACTCGAATTGCAGCTCTACCCGCACCTGGCCCTCGGCGATGGCCGCGCCGGCAACAACGGCTGGCTGCACGAGTTGCCGGACCCGATCACGCGCATCACTTGGGGCGGCGCGCTGTCGATCGCGCCACGCCGCTTCGACGAGATGGGCCTGGCTAACGGCGACTTGGTGGAAGTGGATGCCGGCCACGGCAAGCTGGTCGTGCCCGCCTATCGGCATGCCGGCATGCATCACGACCAGGTGGCGTTGCCGTTGGGTCTGGGCCGCACGGCGTGCGGCGCGATTGGCGCCGGCGTTGGACCCAACGGGTTCGCGTTGCGCCTGGCTGCCGGCAGCCGCGTCGTGTCGGCGGGCCTGCCGGTCACGATTCGCAAGGTCGAGGGCCGCGAGGCGCTGGCGGTGGCGCAGGGGTCGGATGTCATCGACCGGGCCAGCCGCCCGATTGTGCCCACCACCACGCTGACCGCCTACGAGCAGAACGCCGCGGCCGGCACCGAACAGGTCAAGGGCGGGCCGTCGATGTGGCCGCTGCATGAATACGGCAAGACGCGCTGGGCGATGACCATCGATCTCAGCAAGTGCAACGGCTGCGGCAAGTGCGTGGTCGGCTGCCAGTCCGAGAACAACATCCCGGTGGTCGGCCGCCAGGGCATGCTCGACGGCCGCGAGATGTCGTGGATACGCATCGACCGCTACTACGACGCGCCGAAGAAGGACGGCGGCTGGGACGCCGAGGTGTGGGACGGCCCGCTCGACGTGGTCGAGGAGCCGCAGACGCTGTTCGAACCCATGCTGTGCCAGCACTGCGAGAACGCGCCGTGCGAAACGGTGTGCCCGTTCGTGGCGACGATGCACAGCGAGGAGGGCGTCAACCAGCAGATCTACAACCGCTGCGTCGGCACCCGCTACTGCGCCAACAACTGCCCGTTCAAGGTGCGGCGCTTCAACTACTTCGAGTACAGCAAGCCGCAGGAGAGCGCGTTCTTCCGCTGGCTGGTGCCGCGGATCGAGCGCAACGCCGAGGTCAACACCCGCGAGCCGATGCAGCTGAAGAACAACCCCGAAGTCACCGTCCGCAGCCGCGGCGTGATGGAGAAGTGCTCGTTCTGCATCCAGCGCGTCAACGCGGCGCGGTCCGACGCGGCGCGCGAGGGACGGCCGAAAGACGGCCTGCCCGACGGCGCGGTCGTGCCGGCGTGCATGGAGGCGTGCCCGACCGGCGCCATCAGCTTCGGCAACGTCAACGATCCGGCGTCGCAGGTCGCGGCGCAGGCGTCTCATCCGCGGGCGATGAAGCTGCTCGACGCGCTCGGCGTGAAGCCGTCGGTTTCCTACCTGACGAAGGTGCGCAATGACAAAGCCTGAGAGGAGTCCCTACGCCACCGTCATGGACGACAGCCAGCTGACCGGCCGGCCGATCGTGGTGCCGGGCGCCGGCCCGTACGGCGGTGATCTCGAGATCGCCGAACCGCTGGTGACCGGCGGCAAGACCTGGGCCGACGTCGACCGCGACATCTGCATGCACGCCGAGCAGTTCCCGACGCGGCGGTGGTGGCTGGCCTTCGGCGTGGCGCTGGCGTTCCTCAGCCTGCTGGTGTTCTCGCTGATCACGCTGTTCTACGTCGGCATGGGCGTCACCGGCGTCAACCAGCCGGTCGGCTGGGGCTCGTTCATCATCAACTTCGTCTTCTGGATCGGCATTGGCCACGCCGGCACGCTGATCAGCGCCGTGCTGTTCCTGTTCCGGCAGCAGTGGCGCACCGGCATCAACCGCGCCGCCGAAGCCATGACGCTGTTTGCCGTCGCCTGCGCCGGCATCTTCCCGGTGATTCACCTTGGCCGCGCCTGGTTCGCGTACTGGCTGGTGCCGTATCCGAATGCCCGCGGGCCGTTGTGGGTGAACTTCAACTCGCCGCTGGCGTGGGACATCTTCGCCATCTCGACCTACGGCCTGGTGTCGCTGGCGTTCTGGTATCTCGGCCTGCTGCCCGACCTGGCCACCGTGCGCGACCGCGCCACCCACCCGTGGCGCAAGAAGCTCTACAACGCGATGAGCTTCGGCTGGAACGGCTCGCACCGGGCGTGGCGCCACTACGAGTCGGCCTACATGGTGCTGGCCGGGCTGGCCACGCCGCTGGTGTTCTCGGTCCACACCATCGTCTCGTTCGACTTCGCCACCTCGGTGATCCCCGGCTGGCACACGACCATCTTCCCGCCGTACTTCGTGATCGGCGCCATCTTCTCGGGCTTCGCCATGGTCATCACGCTGATGACGTTCATGCGCGGCTACTTCGGCCTGAAGAACTACGTGACCATCAACCACATGGAGGACATGGCCAAGGTGCTGATGCTCACCGGCATGCTGGTCGGCTTCGCCTACTCGACCGAGTTCTTCATGGCGTGGTACTCGGGCAGCGAGTGGGAAGGCTTCATCTTCAAGAACCGCGCCTTCGGGCCGTACTGGTGGGCCTACACCATCATGTTCACCTGCAACGCGATCATTCCGCAGTTGTTCTGGTTCAAGGCGCTGCGCCGCAACACCTGGGTGCTGTTCGTGGTCTCGATCCTGGTGAACGTCGGGATGTGGTTCGAACGCTACGTGATCGTCGTCACCTCGCTGCACCGTGACTACCTGCCCTCGTCGTGGGGCATGTATGCGCTGACGTTCTGGGATTACGCGATCCTGCTCGGCTCGTTCGGCCTGTTCTTCACGCTGTTCCTGTTGTTCGTGCGCTTTCTGCCGGTGGTGGCGATCTCGGAGGTGAAGGGCGTGATGGATCCGCACGTGGCGCGCGCGCGCCGCGACCAGCCGGCTCTGGTGCCGGCGCTGCAGGAGGTGCAGCCATGACCCCGACAACGATGGCCGGTGTGCTCGGCGACTTCTACGAGCCGGCCGAGGCCGTGCGCGCGGCGAAGCAGGTGCGCGCCGCCGGTTGGACCCAGTTCGATTTCCTGACGCCGTTCCCCATCCACGGCATGGAACAGGCGATGGGGCAGAAGCGGTCGTGGGTGCCGTGGGCGACGGCCGGACTGGCCGTCGGCGGCATCCTGTTCGCGCAGGCGCTGCAGAACTACGTGATGGTGTGGGACTGGCCGATGAACTTCGGCGGCAAGCCGTACGCCTCGTGGCCGGCGTTCATTCCCATCACTTTCGAGGCGATGGTGTTCTGGGCCGCCCTGGGCACCGCCGCGATCGCAATCATTGCCGGGAAGAAAGACACCGTGCCACAACCGCCGCCGGGAGCGCCGACCGGCGCCACCGTCGATCGCTTCGTGCTGTGGATTGCGGCCACCGACCCGAAGTGGGACGCCGCCTCGGCGGCCAGTTTCGTGTCGTCGCTCGGCGCCGACCGCGTGCGGCTGGTCGATGCCGATGGAGGCCTTCATGCGTAAGTACATAACCGCGGCGGCGTTCGCCACCACGGCCGTCTTCGCGGCCGGTTGCGACATCGGCCTGCCGGCCGGCCGGTCGCCGCACGTCGAGGGCAATCGCCTCGACATGGTCGATCAGCCCAGGCCGAAGCCGCAGGGCGGCATGCTGGCCGGCGCGCTGGCGCCGCCCCCGGGCAGCGTGGCCGTGGGCGAGGTACCGTATCCCTTTGCGCAAGACCAGGCGGAGCAGGCCGGCGCGGCGCTCGTCAACCCGCTCGAGCCGACGCCCGCGGTTCTGGCGCACGGCAAGTTCGTCTACGAGGGCGTGTGCATCACCTGCCACGGCCCCCGCGGCGCCGGCGATGGTCATCTCACCGCGCTCTTTCCCAAGCCGCCCAGCCTGATGACCCAGCGCGTGCGCGACTGGCCCGACGGGCAGTTGTTCCACCGGCCCATGCGCGGCCAGGGTTCCATGCCGAGCCACTCGCGCCAGGTCGATGCCAACGACGTGTGGTCGGTGGTGCACTACATCCGGCAGATGCAGTCGGTTGAAGCAGTTGCGCCGGCCGCCTCCGCGGCTCCTGTTCCCGGTGCCGCTACGGCGGGGCAGGCCTCCGCCTCCGCGGCTCCTGTTCCCGGTGCCGCTACGGCGGGGCAAGGAGTCAAGCCATGAGTCATTCACACCCTGTCGTCCCGCCGCCGGTTCCCGAACGGCTGGCTTTGCCCGCCGTCGTGCGGGGCCTGTCGCTGGCCGCCGCCGCCGGCGGTGCCGGTGCGCTGGCCTGGGCGTTCACCAGCGGCCACGAGCAACTGGCGTGGAGCGCCTATCTAATCGGTGCGTTCTTCGCTCTCGGCCTGGGCGTGTTCGGCGCGCTGTGGCTGTCGATCCTCTATCTCACGGGGGCGACGTGGTCGGTGACCATGCGCCGCATTCCCGAGGCCATGACCGCCTGGCTGCTGCCCGGCGGCGTGTTGGCCATGGGTGTCGGCCTTGGCGCGCACTCGCTCTACGAGTGGTCGCACGTGGATGTGGTCGCGGCCGACGAACTGCTGACGCACAAGGCGCCGTTCCTGAACATGCAGATGTTCACCGTGTTGATCGGCGTCAGCCTGCTGCTGTGGGTGGCGTTCTCCGCGCTGTTCGTGCGCAACTCGCGCCGGCAGGATCGCGACGGCGGCACCGCCGCCACCAACGCCAGCCGCACCGTCTCGGCCGTGTTCCTGGTGGTCTTCGCCATCACCATCAGCATCGTGTCGTTCTACTTCCTGCTGTCGCTCGACGCGCACTGGTTCTCGACGATGTTCGCGGTGCTGGTGTTTACGGATGTGATGCAGACCGGGACCGCGTTCGTGGCGGTGGTGGTCGGGCTGATGGTGGCGACCGGCAATCTCAAGGGCTTCGTCAACGAAAACCACATCCACAGCCTGGCCAAGATGGTGTTTGCCACCACCGGCTTCTGGGCCTACATCTACTTCTGCCAGTTCATGCTGATCTGGTACGCCAACCTGCCGGAAGAAACGGCCTACTTCCTGCGGCGGTCGGCAAATGGCTGGCTGCCGTACTTCCTGGTGTTGCCGCTGTTGAAGTTCGTCGTGCCGTTCCTGCTGCTGTTGCCGCGCGACGCCAAGCGCAATCCGGTCAGGCTGGTGCCGGTCGCCATGCTGATCATCTTCGCGCAGTTCTGGGAGCTCTACGTGATGGTCGGGCCGGCAATCGGCCACGGTGCCGAGGCTGCCCACGGCCGGCTGCCGTGGATTGAGCTGGCGACGACGCTCGGTTTCCTCGGTCTGTTCACGCTGGTGTTCGGCTGGTCGCTGGGCCGCCACTCGGCAGTCCCGCTGAAGGATCCGGCCCTGGCTGAGTGCCTGGCCTATGACTCATAGCGCGCACCTGGGCGTTGACCTCGACCTGCTCGGCTTCCTGGTGCTGGGCCTGTTGGGTAGCGTCGCGCACTGCGTCGGCATGTGCGCGCCGTTCGTGATGGTGGTGTCGCGCCACTACACGCCGCCGGCCGGCCACCACGCGGTCGCCATGGCACAGGCCTGGTACAACACCGGCCGCATCATCACGTATGTCTTGCTCGGGGCCGTGGCCGGTTCGCTGGGCCACGCCGTCGATCGCGCGGGCGCGTGGATGGGGCTGCAGCGCACGGCGGCGACGGTGGCGGGTGGCGTGCTGGTAGTGTGGGCGCTCGTTACCCTGCTGGACCTGGGCCGGCGGTCGCCCGAGGGCGGCGCGCTGTTTGCGAGCGTGGCCCGTCGCATTCGCGGCCGCGTGCCGGGACATCCCATCCTGATCGGCATGTTCCTCGGCCTGTTGCCGTGCGGGCTGTTGTACTCCGCGGTGCTCGCATCGGCGACCCAAGGCGGGATGGCACAGGGCGCCACCGCGATGGCGGTGTTCGGCGTCGGTACGGCGCCGGCGCTACTTGGCCTGTCGCTGGCCGACCACCTGATCGGCAGCCGGCGGCCCCTGCTCAATCGCCTGTCGCACGCGTTCGTGCTGGTGATGGGATTGTGGTACTTGTGGCGCGGCTTCGCGGCGTGACAGCGTCGCAGCCGCGAGGGACCGGCGCCGTGCCTGCGATCTTGACCGGCACTCGTCCCGGACGAGCGCCGGCGAATTAACACCGCTAACAACCTCTTAACGCCGGGTTAACCACCGCGCGCTGCCGCTAGGATAGGGTTGGCGGCATGCCCATGCTGCTTGCGATTCTGCTCGGTCTTGTCCTCCAGCCGCCAGCCCCCCCCGTCCCCGCTCTCGACTCGATGCTCGACGCGCTGACGGCGGCGCTGCAGGAGCGTTACATCGATGCCGACGTCGCCGAGCGCATGACGGCGGCGATTCGCGCCGACGAGGCCGCCGGCGTCTACGCCGCCATGGGCTCGCGCGCCGGGATCGCCCAGGCGCTCACCCAGCGCCTGCAGGGCATCAGCCGCGACAAGCACCTGCGCGTGTTCGACACCCCGCCGCCGCGGCCGACCATGGCCACGCGGCCGGTGGTTGGACGAGTCGAGGTGCTGCCCGGCAACGTTGGTTACTTGCAGGTGCCGAGCTTTGTCGCGTCTCCGGCGGAGGCGGCGCCGCTGTTTGCCGGCGCCATGCGGACGGTGGTGGAGACGGGCGCGTTGATCGTCGACGTGCGCGGCAACGGCGGCGGTCAACCCGGCACGGTGGCCTTGCTGGCGGCGTACTTCCTCAAGCCCGAGCCGGTGCTGCTGGCCACCATCGACAACCGCTTCCAGCAGTCCCGGGTCGAAAGCCGCGCGCCGGCCGCCGTGGAGGGACCGCGATACGGGGAGTCGCGTCCGGTCTACGTGCTGATCGATCGCCGCACCGCCTCGGCGGGCGAGTCGCTGGCGTACTTCCTCCAGGCATCCAGGCGGGCGACGGTCGTTGGCGAGCAATCGGCCGGCGCCGCCAACCCGGGCGGCATCGTCCGGCTGCCCGGCGATTTCGCGGCGTTCGTGCCAACGGGACGGGTAACCAATCCCGTGACCGGATCGAATTGGGAGGGCACCGGCGTGACGCCCGACATCGTGACGGCGAGCGCCGATGCGCTCGACGCGGCGATCAAGGTCGCAATGGCGGCCGTCAGGCGTCCGGGCTGACGACGCAGGCGGCGGTTCGGTCGGCTGCCGGACCTCACATCAGGCCTGGGCCGGATCGGCGCCTCGGATAAGATCGGAGCAGGAGGCCGCCAAGCGATGAATGTCGACGCTCTCGAAAGAGTCCGGGCCGCGGTGGCGACGATCCGCGCGGCGCTGCCTGGCGTCCAGGCGATTTACTGCTTCGGCTCCACGGCGGCGGCCACGGACGCGCCAGGTAGCGACCTCGACCTGGCCGTGCTTGCTTCTCAGCCGTTGGATCCGGTCGTGCGGTTCGATCTCCAGGAACAGCTGGCCGCGGTCGTCCGCCGCCCGGTGGATCTGGTCGATCTGCGATCGGCTTCGCCGGTCATGGCTACGCAGGTCCTGGGGGCGGGCGAGTTGCTCGACGACGCCGATCCAGAGGCGCGCGGGCTGTTCGAAGATCGGGCCCTGGGCTCGTACGCGCGGCTGAACGAAGAGCGGCGGGGCATCCTGGAGCGCGTTGCCGCCGAGGGCTCCGTCTATGGCCGATGACGTCCTGCTGAACAAGGCCGCCGCCATCGAGCGCGCGGTGGCACGCGCCCGCGAGGAGTATGCCGGCGACGACGCGAACCTGCTGCGCAATCAGACGCGCCAGGACGCGATCATCCTGAACCTGCAGCGGGCATGCGAGAGCAGCATCGACGCCGCCATGCACCTGGTGCGGGTCCATCGGCTCGGCATCCCTCAAGAGACGCGCGAGGCGTTTGACTTGCTGGAACGTGCCGGCCACCTCGATCCCTCGCTGGCAACACGTTTGCGCAAGATGGTCGGGTTTCGGAATGTAGCCGTTCATGACTACCAGAAACTGAATCTCGATGTCGTGCGGGCGATCCTGGTCGAGCGGTTGGACGACTTCCTCGAGTTCACGCGCCTGTTGCTCAAGCCGTGACCCGCGGCCCGGGGCAATGCCCCGAGCCGCCGTCGCTACTGTTTCGGCGGGGTTGCCGCCACTGGCGGCTTGACGCTCGATGCCGGCCGCGTACCCTTGAGAATCCAGCGCTGGATGCGGCGGCCGTTGCCGGCTTCGCCGGTGTAGAGGCGGTTCTTGGAGTCGATGGCGACCATGTGAGCGCGGATGAACTCGCCGGCCTGCCGGCCCGGGCGGCCGAAGCGATCCAGGATCGCCAGGTCCTTGCGGCGCAGGATCCACACCCGCTGGTTGGTGCCGTCGATCAGGTAGAGCAGGCTCTGTTCGGGATCGCGCGAGAACTGCAGGCTGAAGCCGCTGCCCGAGCCGCCGGTCTCCGGACGGACGAACCGCTCCATCAGGTACTCACCGTTCTGGCGGAACACCTGGATGCGGTTGCCGCGGCGATCCGAGACGTAGATCAGCCCGTCCTTCGAGCCGACCAGCCCGTGCAGCGTCGAGTACTGCTGCGGCGGGGTGTCGAGCTTCACCGGGTAGGCGTACTTCTGCGTGTCGTCCGGCACCTTGCCGTAGGCGCCCCAGTGCCGCTTGTACTTGCCGGTCGCCGCGTCGAAGACGACGACGCGCTTGTTGATGTAGCCGTCGGCGATGAACAGCTCGTTGGTCTTCGGCTCGACGTAGAAGTTGGCCGGCCCGCCCAGGTGATCCGGATCGTTGCTGCCCTTGTTGACGCCGGGCGTGCCGATGGTCATCACGTGCTTGCCGTCCTGGGTGAACTTCATCACGTGCATGCCGTTGCTGGTGCCCATCCAGACGAAGCCGTTGTGGTCGACGTAGATGCCGTGCTCCTGGTCGAACCAGGTGTAGCCGTCGCCGGGGCCGCCCCACGCCTTGATCAGCTTGCCCTCGGGATCCAGTTCCAGCACCGGCGGTGCCGGGAAGCAGCAGTCGGCAATCGGCGGTTTCACCGCCGCGCCAATCTCCTGGCTGGTCAGGCTCGACGGCATGTGAATCACCCACAGGTGATCGCGGTCGTCCACGAACAGGCCGCGGATGTCGCCGAGAATCCAGTCGTTGGGCAGC
Organism: Vicinamibacterales bacterium; assembly: GCA_050247355.1. Classification (GTDB taxonomy): domain Bacteria; phylum Acidobacteriota; class Vicinamibacteria; order Vicinamibacterales; family UBA2999; genus 12-FULL-67-14b. The sequence goes on from JBFWUK010000015.1 coordinate 45,564, forward strand.
GTCGGCGGCCAGGTCGGATCGATCTCGTAGATCGGCAGCCGCTCGGCGGTCGGCGAGCCGGGCGCCGCCGCGGCATTGGCGCTTTGCGCGTGGGCGGCCAGGGGGAGGAGCAAGCCGGCCGCCAGGGCCGTGAACGTGCGGGCAAGCGTCAGCGTCATGAGCCGGGATTATCGCTCATCTGCCGGCTTATGACTGCTCGAGGCTGTCAGCCATCCGAATCTTGATAAACGCCTGGCGGGTCACCCCCAGGCGTCGCGCCTCCTGGTCGATCTCCCGGAGCAGGTCCGCCGGAAAATCGACGTTCACCCGCTGGACGGCTCGGCCAGGGCGCGTGGCCTTCGTCACATCCATGTGGGCGGACAGGTCGATGCCGGCGTCGTGCATGGCATCGAGCGACGTCGCCGATTTCGCCTTAGGTGTCACGATACGCGTCTTCTTCTTCATCACGGGCCCGCCTGACTGAAATAATTCGCACTCGGCCATCACGATTCGTGGTGAAAGCCGACCAGATGGCTTCGCCGATCCGCCCAATGACCTGTGCCCTCGACTCGCCGAGACAGCGCGCCGGGACCTCCAGGCGATCCGGGTCTTGCCACAGCGCCTGCGCCGCGACGAAGTCGATGCCATGTTTGGCGAGGTTCGCCGCCGACTTCGCGGGGTCGAACTCGAAGTCCATAACGGTATAAAAAGTATACCATTCGACGGGGGTTGTTGCGCGCCCTGCGCGAGCCAGCTCCGGGTTAGAATGCCTCCCCTGGAGCCATTCATGAAACTACTTGTGCGCGTTGTCTTCGCCGTCTGCCTGTTCACCGTCGCCGCCTCGGCCCAGGCGCCAGGAGGCCGGCCGCAGCGTCCGCCGATGACGCCGGAGCAGCAGGCCGAAGCCGCCAAGCGGCGCGCGGCGGAAATGGCCGCGCCGCGGCCGATCGACGCGCTCGACAGCGTGTGGACCGAAGAGCTCACGTGGATGGAAATCCGCGACGCCATCAAGGCCGGCAAGACCACCGCGCTGATCCTGACCGGCGGCGTGGAGTCGAACGGCCCCTACCTGGCCACCGGCAAGCACAACTTCATCCTGAAGGTGATGGGCGAGGCGATCGCGCGGAAACTGGGCAACGCGCTGGTCGCGCCCATCGTGACGCTCGAGCCGGGCCGCCCCGACGGCGAACGCGTGGCGCCGGGCAGCGTGTTCCTGTCGCAGGCCACCTACCGCGGCGTGCTCACCGACATGGCCACCAGCCTCAAGGGCATGGGCTTCACCAACGTGATCCTGATGGGCGACAGCGGCGGCAACCAGGGGCCGATGAAGGAAGTGGCCGCCGCCCTCGACGAGAAGTACAAGGCCGCGGGTTCGCGGTTCCACTTCATCCCCGAGTATTACGACTACGCGTCGGTGCAGAAGATGCTGCAGAGCAGCGGCATTGCCGAACAGATCGAGATTGGCGCCAGCCAGGGCTCTGACCGGATTCACGATGAGTACGGCATCGACGCCTTGATGGCGCTCCACGACCCGAAGAGCATCCGCATCGACGAGCGCACCAAGGCCAACAGAACCACCATCAACGGCGTCAGCCTGCTGCCGATGAGCAAGACCCTGGAGATGGGCCGGAAGATCGTCGAGCTGCGGACCAGGCTCACGGTCGACGCGATTAACAAGGCGATGGCCAGGTAGGGCCCGGCCCACCGCCTTGCCGGAGCCGCTAGACGGCGGCCAGCTTCGCGGGCTGGTAGCTGCCGACCGGGACCCGGAACGACACGGCCAGGCGGTTCCAGCTGTTGATCACGATCACGACGAAGGTCAGCGCAACCAGCTCGTCATCACTGAACTGCGTCTTGACGCGCTGGTGAACCTCGTCTGGAACGTGGGTGTCGCCGACGGCGGTGACGGCCTCGGTCCAGTCGAGGGCGGCGCGCTCGCGGTCGGTGTAGAACGGCGCTTCACGCCAGGCGCTGAGCGCGTAAAGCCGCTGCTCGGTCTCGCCGGCCAGCCGGGCGTCCTTGGTGTGCATGTCGATGCAGTAGGCACAGCCGTTCATTTGCGAGGCGCGCAGCCGCACCAGTTCCGTCAGCGACGGCTCGAGCTGGGCGGCGCTCTCGGCCGACAGCGCGAGCATGGCGCGGCCGAGCTTGGAGTGCAGGTATTTGGTCAGGTCAATACGAGTATTCATGTCGGTCTCCTTTGCTTTCATAAGCAAAGACGGACCGCTTCGGAACCTGTGACACCCCTGCGCCACGGCTGGGGAGGATAAACAGCTACGAACGAAGCTTGTCGGGATTGACCACAGCGTAGACCGCCAGGATGCGCTCGCCATCGGTGGCGATCGCCATCGTCGCCATCAGCCGATCGCCGTCGTAAATGCACACTCCGGGTTCGCCGTTGATGGTTTCCGCCCGCATGGTCCGGCCGGGCGGCCAGAACTTCTCGCGCAGGCCAACCGCGAGACGCGCCATGCGATTGGCGCCGATTATGGGATTCAGCCCGGCGGCCGCCTTGCCGCCGCCGTCTGCCGTCCAGGTGGCATCGGGAGCAAACAGCTGCAACAGGGCCGCCTCGTCGCGCGCGTCGAGCGCGGTCATGAACCGGTGCACCATCTCGGCCTTGGCCGGCTCGCTGGCCTCGAAGCGCTTGCGGTCGCCGCGCACACGCTCGCGCGCGCGATGCACCACCTGGCGGCAGGCCGTCGCGCTGCGGTCCAGCACGGCGGCAATCCGGTCGTAGCCGACGTCGAACACGTCGTGCAGCAGGAACGCCGCGCGTTCGTCGGGCGCCAGCCGCTCGAGCAGGGTCAGGAACGCCACCGACAGGTCGTCCGCCAGCTCGAGGTGGCGATCCGGCGGCGGCTCGGGTGTGACGATCGGCTCCGGCAGCCACTGGCCGACATAGGCCTCGCGCTCGGTCTTCAGCCGGCGGAGCCGGTCGATTGACAAGCGGGTGGCGGCGGTGACCAGCCAGGCCTCGCGATTCTCGATGCTCGCGCGATCGGCCTCGTGCCAGCGCAGGTAGACCTCCTGCACGATGTCTTCGGCATCGGCCCGCGAACCCAGCATGCGATAGGCCAGGCCAAACAGCCGGCGGCGATGGGCCTCGAAGGGGTCGGACGGGTCGCGAGACGGTGTAGCAGCCATCACAAGCCAAGACGGGCGCGCGCCTCAATTGTGACAGGTGACTCGCCGGGTGCGACAACATGCCTCAGGCGCCACGACCCAGCTCAACCCTAACATCGAGAACATGACGTTGGCGCGATCGGAAACCACGATCGGCCGGCCGGCGCTGGAGGGTGTGGCATGAAGCGGCTCAGCACGATTGCGGTGATGGTCATGATGATGGCGGTGGCCGGCGCGGCCACCGTGCGCGCCGGGGCAGGCACTGACCTGCATGGCCTGGTGCAGGACGAAACGCGGCAGCCGCTGCCGGGCGTCACGGTTCGCGTCGTGACACGAGAGGGAGCCGTGGTCGGCCAAACCACCACCGGCCGCGATGGCCGTTGGGTGCTGGTGGTGGAACTGGCGTCGCCGGCCGTGCTTGAAATCGCCTTCCCCGGCTTCCGCTCGACGCAGTTGCCGATCGACACCACCTCCGGTGGCCGGACCATCATCGTTGGCTTGTCGCTGGCGCCGCAGACCGAGCACGTGGTGGTCACGGCGGCGGCCGAGAGCGCGCCGTTCAAGGTGGTGATGGATGCCAAGCAGCCACGGCAGCCGATTCCGGCGCACGATGGCGCCGAGTATCTCGAGACCATTCCCGGCTTCGCCACCGTTCGCAAGGGCGGTTCCGGCGGCGACCCGATGTTCCGCGGCATGGCCGGGTCGCGGCTCTCGATTCTGAGCGACGGCGCCATGATCCTCGGCGGCTGCTCGGCGCGGATGGACGCGCCGACCGCGTACATCTTCCCGGAGACCTACGACGAAATCACCGTCATCAAGGGACCGCAGAGCGTCAAGTACGGACCGGCCGGGTCGGCCGGCACCGTCTTGTTCCAACGCAACAACACCCGGCTTGCCCAGCCCGAGTGGTCCGGCAACGCCAGCGCCACGGTCGGTGCCTGGGGCCGCAACGACCAGGTGTTCGACGCGCACGCCGGCACGCCGGCGTTCTACGTGCGCGGCGCCGCCAGCCGATCGTCGATGGACAACTACCAGGACGGCGACGGGCAGACGGTGCACTCCGAGTACATGCGCTGGAACATGGACACCGCGTTCGGCTGGACCCCGAACGCGACGACCCGCCTCGAGGTCACGGCCGGGGCGAGCGACGGCCACGCCGCCTATGCCGATCGCGCCGTTGACGGCGCCAAGTTCCTGCGCACCGGCGGCGGCGTCACCTTCGAGAAGACCCGGCCCGGCGCGCTGCTGAGCCGCATCGACGTGGCCGCTTCGTACAACTACGTTGATCACATCATGGACAACTACTCGGTCCGCGAGTTCCAGGCATCGCCAATGTCCATGTTCCGCTCGTCGATGAACCCGGATCGCACCACCTACGGCGGACGGGCGGCGACGACGTGGACCACCGCGAAGGCGACCGTCGAGACCGGCGCCGACCTCCAGGTCAACGAGCACACCGGCCGCATGTCGATGCGGCAGGACACCATGCCGGTCGAGTCGCTGGCCCGCGTCGCCGACGCCCGCTTCACCACCGCCGGCGTGTTCGCCGAGCTCGACTATCGCGCCGCCGCGCGCACCCGCTGGGTGAGCGGCCTGCGCGTCGATCGCGCCGAAGGCACCGACCTTCGCCAGACCGTCGCGCTGTCGATGATGAGCAGCATGCCCAATCCAACGGCTGATTCGCAGCGGACAGACGTGCTGCCGAGCGGCTTCTCGCGCATCGAGCACGGCCTGGCGACGATGCCGGCCAGCCTCTACCTCGGCGTCGGCCACGTGCGCCGGTTCCCCGACTACTGGGAGCTGATCACCAAGGAATCCGGGGCGTCGCTGTCGGCGTTCGGCACCCGGCCCGAGGCGACGACGCAGGTCGATGCCGGCGCGCAGATCAAGCGTGGTTCGACCTCGGTGTACCTCTCGGCCTACGCCAGCCGGATCGACGACTTCATCCTGATCGAGTCGAACTACGCCAAGAGCGCCGGCATGGGCACGCGCCTGGCCAGCATTACCCGCAACGTCGATGCCCGCACGGTCGGCGCCGAGGCCGGCGTCACGCAACGCTTCGGTACCGGCTGGTCCGCGGATGGCTCGCTGGCCTGGGTGCGCGGCACCAACGTGACCGACGGCGGCGCGCTGGCACAGATTCCCCCGCTCGAGACCCGGCTGGGATTGCAGTACGACCACGAACGGCTGTCGCTCGGCGCGCTCGCCCGGCTGGCGGCCGCCCAGAACCGCATCGCCGTCAACCAGGGGACCATCGTCGGCCAGGACTTCCGGGCGACCGAGGGGTTCACGGTGCTGTCGGCCAACGCCGGCTGGCGCCTGACCTCGGCGCAGCAACTCACCGCCGGCGTCGACAACCTGCTCAACGAGAACTTTGCCGAGCACATCAGCCGGCAGGGCGCGAGCATCCCCGGGTTTGCGGTGCAGACTGGTCAGGTGCGCGAGCCGGGCCGCACGGCATGGCTGCGGCTCAGCCTGAAGCGGTGATTGAGGGAGCGCGCGTCGGCGCTCAAGTGGCCAGGGCGTTGCGAATCGCGCGTCCCAGCGCGTCGGAGTTGAACGGCTTGTGCAGGAACGCCGCGCCCGACATTGCCACGCGGTGCTGCAGCATGGCTTCCTCGGTGTAGCCCGACATGAAGACGACCTTCAGCTCCGGGCGCCGCGTCGTCAGCTGTTCGGTGAGCTCCGGGCCGCTGGAGCCCGGCATGACGACGTCGGTCAACAGCACGGCGATCTCGGGATGCTGGTCGAACACCGTGATCGCGGCGCCGGCGTTCTCGGCGGTGAGCACGGTGTAACCCAGGCGCTCGAGCAGTTCCTTGGTCACCGTGCGCAGCAAATCGGCATCCTCGACCACCAGCACGGTTTCCGCCCCGCCGCGCACCGGGGCCTTGACGATGGCCGGGGCCACGACGTCGGCGTTTTCGACGCGCGGGAAATAGACCTTGAACGACGAGCCCTTGCCGGGCTCGCTGTAGACGCCGATGCTGCCGCCGCTGCGCTTGACGATGCCGTGGACCGTCGCCAGCCCAAGGCCGGTGCCCTTGCCCATTTCCTTCGTCGTGAAGAACGGTTCGAACAGGCGCGCCTGCACCTCGGGCGTCATGCCGGTGCCGGTGTCGGAACAGGTCAGCACGACGTAGGAGCCCGGCGGGGTGCCGAAGTGACTGGCCGCATAGTGCTCGTCGAGATCGACATTCGCGGTCTGCAGCGTCAGCGTGCCGCCCGACGGCATGGCATCGCGGGCGTTGACCGCCAGGTTCATCACCACCTGCTCGATCTGGTTGTGGTCGGCCAGCACCGGCCCCACGTCCGGCGGCAGGTCGACCACCACGGTGATGTCCTCGCCGATCAGCCGGCCGAGCATCTTGCGCAGGTCGCCGATCACCTTGTTGAGATCGACCAGCGTCGGCTCGATGATCTGCTTGCGGCTGAAGGCCAGCAACTGCCGCGTCAGTCCGGCGGCCTGGCTGGCCGCGGTTTCGATGCCGATCACCTGGCGCAGGGTGCGGGCGTCGCTGACGCTGGTGGCAAGCAACTCGCAGTTGCCAAGGATGATGGTCAGCAGGTTGTTGAAGTCGTGGGCCACGCCACCGGCCAGCCGGCCGATCGCCTCCATCTTCTGCGCCTGTTGAAACTGCGCCTCGAGCTGGCGGCGGTCGGTGTTGTCGATGGAAACGCCGGTCGCGCGCAGGGCCTTGCCGTGAGCGTCCAGGTGGACGCGGCCGGCGACCGTGAGCCACCGAACGGATCCGTCGGGCCAGATCACGCGGTGCTGCATCGAGTAGTCCTGCCCTGATTTCACCGCCCGGTCGATAATGCCGCTGACCGTCGCGCGATCCTCGGGATGCACGCCCGCCATGAACGCCTCGAACGTGCCGGCGAAGGTGCCCGGCTCGAGGCCGTGCTGGCGCTCGAGGATCGGCGACCAGACGACCACGCCGGTCCGGTAGTCAGCATCCCAGATGCCCACCTCGGCGCTCTCGAGGGCAAACCGCATGCGTTCTTCGGCCGCGCGCACGGCTTCGATGGCCCGGTTTCGCTCGGTGACGTCGCGCAACATCCCCAGGATCAGGCCATCGGGCATTCTCGTGGCAATGACATCGGCCTGGAACGTCGTGCCGTCGCGGCGGCGGAGCGTCCACTCGCGCTGGTAGTCGAGGTTGCCGGCAATGGTGGTCAGCGCCGGCTCGATGTGGTCCACCTCTGACGAGCTGACGATGTCGGTGGCGTGCAGGCCGACCAGTTCCCCGCGATGGTAGCCGAGCATGTCGCAGACACTCGGATTGGCGTCGAGATAGTAGCCATCGGTGTCGGAGATGACAATGCCGTCGGGCGCCCAGTCGAACAGCGTCCGATAGCGGTCTTCGCTGGCGCTCAGCCGCTCCTCGGCGTGCTTGCGCGCGGTGATGTCCTCCGAAAAGATGATCAGGCCGCCGATCGCGCCGTCGGCCTGGCGCCACGGCTTGACCTCCCAGCGAATCCAGCTAATGCTGCCGTCGGCACGGACGAACTGTTCCTCGTCGCGTTTCTCGCTGGCGCCGGCCAGACAGCGCCGGTGAATCGCCTTCCAGTGTTCGGGAAGGCCGGGGAACACCTCGTAGTGGCTGCGGCCAATCAGCGGCGTATCACCGAGCTTGAAGTCCTCGATCCAGCGGGTGCTGGCCACCAGGTAGCACATGTCGACGTCGAACATCGCCACCGCCACCGGGCTGTGCTCGGCATACAAGCTGAGCTGCTGCTCGCGCTCGACCAGCCTGGCCTCGGCCTCTTTAGCCGCCGTCACGTTGCGGGCCACCTTCGACACGCCGACAATCTGGCCGGCGGCGTCGCGGATCGGCGAGATAGTCAGCGACACGTCGAGCAGCCGCCCGTCCTTGGCCTGCCGCACCGTGGTGAAGTGGCCGACGGTGCCGCCGCGCCGGATGGTGTGCAGGATGGCCGCTTCTTCATCGCGGCGGTCGCGCGGGACGAGGAACAGACTCGGCCGGCCGATCACCTCGCTGGCGGTATAGCCGAAAATCTGCTCGGCACCACGGTTCCAGCTGGTGACGCGGCCATCGAGGTCCTTGCCGATGATGGCGTCGAGCGAACTGTCGACGATGGTGGCAAGGTAGTTCTCGCGTTCGCGGCTGCGATGGTCGAGGGCGGCCAGCGCGGTGTTCAGTTCTTCCGTTCGCTCGACGACCCGCTGTTCCAACCGCTGGTGCGCATTCGCCACCTCGGCCGACATGGTGTTGAAGGCATGCCCCAGCCGTCCGATCTCGGTGCCGCCGGTCGCGACCCGACGAGAGAAGTCGCCGCCGGCAATGGCCTCGGCCGCCGTGGTCATCTGCGCCAGCGGTGTCGTCAAGCGCCGGCTGAACCACAACGAGAGCAGCGCGGTGCTGCCGGCAATGGCGAACGCGAGCCCGGCCATCCGCCGCAGGAAGTGATTGGCGCGGGTGGTGATCTCGCGTTCCGGGAACTCGACCCACGCCACCCACGGGGTGCCCGGCACCGCGCCGACGGCGCCAATGCGAACATCGCCGGCGCCGGCATCGTAGGTGCGGGCGCCGTCGGTGGAGAGGTCGACCTGCGGGCCCGGCGACAGCCGGGTCGCGTCGGTCCAGACGTCGCCGGCGCGATTGCCGAACAGAACGCGCGCGTCCTGGCCGACCAGGCGGTTCAACAGGCCGGGCGGGTTGATGGCCAGGCCCGCGCGCAAGGCGAGCGTTCCCAACGGGCGGCGCGCCGGATCGTCGCTTTGAATCGGCAAGGCCATGTCGGTGATGGCGCGCGTGCCGAGCGCCTGCATGGGACCGATACCGGGCGGCGGTGCCCGCAACGGGGAGGGCAAGTCGTCGGCGCCGGTTCCCGGCGGCGAGTCTTCCGGCAGGTCAAGGGCGAGGGTCCCGTCGGCGCTCCACAGTGTGACCCGCCGGTTGCCCACGGCCGCCAACGGCGCCAGCCGGGCGCGAGCCGCGTCGAGCTTGGAAGTGGTGGGATCGGCAAGGGCGGCGCGTACTGCCGGCACCGCGCCACGCATTTGTTCCACCGATTGCGCGGCGCTCTGGGTCAGGAGCCCGGCGACCTGCCGGGTGGCTTGGCCGGCGCGCTCGGCCGCGGCATCGTGGAGGGTGGACGACACCTCGAGGAAGGCCAGATACAGGACGGCAACCAGCGCCGCGAGACAACTGCCCGCGATCAGCAGGGTCAGTCGCCACTCGAGCGACCGCCACGATGGAAGGTTGACGCCGAGCGTGGCAGCAGCCATCAGAATGGTAGGGCGGGCATCATATCCTGTTTGGCGGCGCCCGCCGCGCCCGGCGGTCCTAGCTCAGCATGTTCCTGATCGCCGCCGCCATCATTGCCGCGCCGGCAAGGATGAGCAGCCACAGCACCCATTTCTTGAATGCCCCCGGGCTCATGCCGATGTAGATTTTCGACCCATACACCGAGGGCAGTATCAATGAGCCCGCGACCACGCCCATTTGCGGCAGCAGGCCGGCATGGGCCCGGCCCGAGGCGACGAGTGATGCCAGCGTGGCCGACAACACGATCAAGTTGAAGTTCTGCATCACCGAGCGGTGCTCGTCCTTGGTGTAGCCGCGCAGCGCGCACCACAGCGCCGGCGCCAGGCCGCTGAAACCGCTGAGCGGCGCCATCACGCCGCCGAGCAGGCCGACGCCGGCGTCAGCCAGCCGGCCGCCGCGGCGGATGGCGGGCAGGCTGGCCGTGGCGATCATCGCCGAGCAGCACACCACCAGCAGAGTACCGAGCACCAGCTTGAAACGATTGGGATCGAGCAACGGCAGCAGCATGGTGCCAATCGGAATGCCCACGGCGCTGCCCACCACGAAGGGCCAGAGCAACGACAGGTGCCAGCCGCGGCGAACCCTGAGCACCGAGATGACCTGCCCGGTCCAGCCGCCGAACACGGCCATGATCGCGGCCAGGGCCGGGTCGACGCCCCACACCCAAATCGCCATCGCCACCATCGCGAAGGCAAACCCGGAGATTCCTTGCACGAGGCCGGCAACCGCGGCTCCGAACGCCAACACCCACATCTCACTCATTGCGTGACCAGCCCTCTAGGGAATCAGAACAATCCGTATTTCTGATGGAAGAGGTGCCACCACAGCCCCCGGGAGATGGATAGTGTATTCCGAATTGTCGTGCTGGAAAAGGGCCGCGGGCGGGTCAGCTATTCGGCTCGCAAGGCGACGGTGGGGTCGACGCCCGCTGCCCGCGCCGCCGGCACGTAGCAGGCACTGAATGCGGCGAGCACCAGGGGAATCGGCGCGACCACCAGCATCCACGGGTCAATCACCGCCACGTCGACATCCATGTAGGCACGCACGAGCAGGCGTGCGGCCAGGCCGCCCCACAGGCCGAGGACGAGGCCTTCAATGACCGGGCGGTAGCCGTCCTTCATCACCATCAGCTTGATTTGGGCGGCGGTTGCCCCCAGCGACATGCGGACGCCGATCTCGCGCGTGCGATGAGCGACCACGTTCGCCTGCACGCCGAACAGCCCCACCATCGACAGCAGCAGCGTGAAGCCGCCGAGATACAGCGTCGCAAGGCCGCCGGCGCGCAGCAGCGCGAAGGGGCCGGCAAGGGTCGCGCCGCCGGTGCCGATGACGTCCACCGCCAGGTCCGGATCGGCGCGCCGGATCGCCTCGCGCAGGGCGGCGACCGCCGCGGCCGCGTCGCCGCCGCCGGCCCGCGCCGTCACCGTGATCGCATCCGCGAAGTGCTGCGAGAGCGGCAGGTAGACCAGCGGCCGCCGTTGGCTGTAAACGAACGAGACATCGGTGTCGCGCGCAATGCCGATCACTTCCGCGAGCACGTCCCGGCCGCCGCGTCGAAGGGCCAGCGAGCGGCCGACCGCCTCGCGCGAGCCGAATATCTGCGTCGCAGTCAGCTCGCTCAGAATGACGACGGGCGCCGCGGCCGCGCCGTCACTGTCGTTGAAGGCGCGCCCGCGCACGATCGGCGTGCCGAGGGTGCGGAACAACATCGGTGTCACGGCCAGGGCCGCCACCGGCGGCCGAGTCAGTGCCGCGGCGTCGTCGGGCAGGGCGATCGCCGCTTCCATGCCGGGCATCACGCCAAAGGGCAGGCCCGTTGACGCTGCCACGGTATCCACGGCGGGCTGGTGCCGCAGTTCTTCCAGCACGCGATCGATCGTGCGCCGGATGCGGCCCTCATCCCACGGCCCATTGCGGAAGTTGAGCGCGGCCACCGCGATGCGGTCGATCTCCACTCCGGTGTCGTGGCGCGCCAACTGCCACGTTCCGCGGATGAACATGGTGGCGACGATGAAGAAGCCGGTGGCGATGGCGACCTGCCAGCGAATCACCAGTCGCTGGCGGCCCACGCGCGGTCGTACGCCGCTGGCGCCTCTGGCGAGCGCGCTCCGGATGTCGAGCGTGCGCGCCAGTTGCACGGCCGGCTCGAGGCCGAACACCGCCAGGGCCAGCAGCGTCGACGCCAGGGCGACGGCCAACGCCCGCGGGTCGAGCACCGGACGGATGGCCAGCGACGCGCGCACCGGGCCGAAGCCGAACGTGAACTCGGTGGTCATCACCGCCGCCAGCACCAGGAAGATCCCATAAGACGCGGCCATGCCGGCGGCCGCCAGGATCAGGCTCTCGACGCATTGCTCCCAGATCAATCGTCCGCGCGAGGCGCCCATCGCCATGCGAACGGCGAGCTCGCCCTGCCGCGCCGCGCCGCGCGCCAACACGAGGTTGGCCAGGTTGGTGCAGGCGACGACGAGCACCAGCGCCACGAGCGCCACCAGCATCAGGCCGAAGCGGCGGTTGGTATCGCCCGCCTGCCCGGTGTCGGTCACGGGCCTGGCCGACCACCGGCGCGGGTTGGGTCCGACTCGGCCGCTGACCTGAGTCTGCGGGTGTGACTGGTCGAGACGGGCGGCGATGGCGGTGAGTTCAGCCGAGGCGCTGGCCGCGGTACTGTTCGGCGCCAGGCGGCCAAACACGAGCAGCCCCCGTCGTTCGCGCGGGTTCTCGCCTGCGGCCGCAGCGGTGGAGTCAAGGCCCGCCGACAGCGGGATCCAGAGGCGCGTCGTGCGCAGGCCGCCCAGCAGGCCGCGATAGGCGGGCGGCGCCACGCCGATCACTTCGAACGGCTGGCCGTTGACGCGAATGGTGCGGCCAAGAACGTCGGCTCGCCCCGCGAATCGATTGCGCCAGAGCTCGCTGCTGAGCACCGCCACCCGCGCGTCACCGGCAAGATCGGCCTGCTGAATGACGCGGCCGAGTTGGGCGCCAACGGCCAGGGTTGAAAAGTACGCGCCGTCCACCGCTTCGGCGGTCAGGACCTCGGCGATGGTCGTCGTCGTCACCGACGGCAGCAGCGGCAGGCTTGCCGCGACGGCGCTGAACGACGACTGGGCCGCTCGCAGGTCATCGAAGTCGGGCCGCGAGAGCGAACTCGCTTGCGTCCGGCCGCCGACTGGCGTCGACACGAATGCGACGCGTTCCGCGTCATCGACACCGAGGTCCGCGACGAGCAGGGCGTCGACCACCGAGTACACCGCCGTCGTGATGGCGACGCCGGCCGCCAGCGACACGACGGCGAAGATGGTGAACATGGGCGTGGCCACGAGCCGGACCAACGCCTGCCTGAGCAGCACACCGCATTCTACGCGGCAAACCTGAAGGACTCCGCCGCCCGCGCCGCGGCCGGTCACCACGTTCATCCCTGAATCGGGCGGGATCGTCGATCATCGGCCAGACCTCGGGTGGTGATCGGGACGCCGGACCCACGTCTCGGGCATAACCCACACATGACCACTCGCCGCATGACCACGGCCGCTGCCTTTGCCCTGTTACTGTGGGCGCCGGCGGCCCAGGCACAAAAGTGGCCGGCCTTCCGCGGTCCCAACGGTTCCGGCATTGCCGCCGGTCCGCTGCCGGCGCAGTGGGACGGCGAGAACGGCAGCAACATCCTGTGGAAGACGCCCTTGCCGGGCCTGGGGCACTCCAGTCCGGTGGTGTGGGGCGACCGGATCTTCCTGACCTTGGCCATCAGCAGCGCCGCCAACCCCAATCACAATCCCAAGGACGCCGACATCGAGCCGTCGAACGATCAGTCCAGGCACGAATGGCGGGTGGTCAGCCTCGACAAGCGCAGCGGGAAGATCCTGTGGTCGCAGACCGCGCACACGGGCGTGCCGAAGGTAAAGCGCCACGTCAAGGCGACGCAGGCCAACGCCACTCCGGTCACCGACGGCAACGTCGTCGTCGTATCGTTCGGGTCGGAAGGTCTCTATGCCTACGACATGGACGGCACGCTGCGGTGGAAGCAGGACCTCGGCATTCTCGATCCGGGCTACGCCGGCCAGCCCGACCTGTCGTGGGGCTTCGCCAGCTCGCCCGTGATCTACCAGGACCTCGTCATCCTGCAGTGCGACATCCAGAAGGGGTCGTTCATCGCGGCGTTCAACCTGAAAGACGGTTCGCGCGCCTGGACGACCACGCGCGACGAGATACCGGCGTGGAGCACGCCGGTCATCTACCGCGGGAAGACCCGGACCGAACTCGTCACCAGCGGCTCGAAGTACTACCGCGGCTACGATCCGCTGACCGGCAAGGAGCTGTGGCGTCTGCGCGACGGCAGCGAGGTGAAAGTGCCGTCACCGGTGATCGCCAACGACCTGTTCTACCTGACCGGCGGCAACCCGCGCGGCCGCGAGTTCTACGTGATGCGGCCCAACGCGGCGGGCGACGTGTCCATTCCGCTGACGCAGGACTCGAGCGCCAGCGTCGCGTGGCGCAAGCAAAAAGGCAGCCCGTACACGCCCACGCCCATTGTCTACGACGGCCATCTCTACGTCTGCAACGACAACGGCGTGTTGACGGTGTATGACGCCGCCAGCGGCGCCCAGCGCTATCAGCACCGGATTGGCACGACGAACAGCACGTTCAGCGCGTCGCCGATTGCCGGCAGCGGCCGCGTCTATTTCTCGAGCGAGGACGGCGAGGTGTTCGTGGTCAAGGCGGGGCCGGTGTACGAGCTGCTCGCGACCAACCGCATGGGCGAGCCGCTGATGGCGACGCCGGCCGCCTCCGACGGGATGCTGCTGATCCGCGGACAGCGGCACCTCTTCGGGGTGAAGTAACAGGAGCTGAAGAGATCAAGAGTTAACTCTTCAACTCCTGATCTTCTGTAAGAAGCAGAACGGGCGGCGGGCGGACATCTGCACCTGCACGCAGTCCCAGGCGACGGTGGCGTTGACGATCGGTGTCAGTGTTGATCGAGTGGGCGATCGCCAGGCGGGGGCGAGCCTCATATCGCGTCGCTGATCGACGTGAACGCGAACCCCGACAGCTTAAGCGCCGGCACCATCATCGGCGACCGCCGTTCCGGCGCGCCGATGGCCTCCACGTTCCACGGCGCCAGCATGGCCAGCACGCTCTGGTTGAAGCGCAGGTTGCGCACCGGGTACTGGATGCGCCCCTTCTCGACCCACCACAGGCCGTCGCGGGTCAGGCCGGTCAGCATCAGCGTGCGCGGATCGATCTGGCGCACGTACCAGAATCGCGAGATCACCAGGCCGCGCGCCATGCCCTTGATCATGTCGTCCATCGACACCGGCGGCTGCGAGCTCTCGATGATGTAGTTCACCGGTCCGGGCGTGGCGTCGCGCTTCTTTTCCTGCGCCCAGAAGCGCGAGTAGTTCAGGTTCTCGAGCACGCCGCCCTTGATCAACGACAACCGCGACGCGGGCACGCCTTCGCCCGTGCTGGGCGTCGCCGGCAGCTCCGGGTGCATCGGGTCGCTGTAGATGTTCAGGCGCTCGTTGAACAGGGCGTCGCCGACGCGGGTCTTGCCGTCCTTACCCGAGAACGCGCTGCGCCCTTCGTCCGCCGTCCTGGCATCGAGGCTGCCGGTGAGGAATCCCAGCAGGTCGGCCACCGCCTGCGGCTCGAGGATGACGGGGTAGACGCCGGGTTCGATGGGCTTCGGCGCCCGCGAGCGAACCGCCTTGCCGACCGCCTGCTCGACAATCCGCTGCGAGTCGAGCCTGGCGAGATCGAAGTGATCGCCGGCGTAATAGCCCGACCCGGTGCCGTCGGCGCTGCGCGCCGTCAGGCTCAGCTCGGCCTGGCTGGAGCGGAAGTAGCGGCGGTTGCCATTGGCCGTGGCCGATCCGGTGGCCGACGCGTTGGCGCTGTGGAAGCCGGCGCCTGTAACCTTTTCCTTGCGGCAGGTGTCGAGCACGGCGCCGAGCGCCGACGCGCGCGCGGCGAGATCGGGCTCGGCCGTCGATGCCGCAAAGCCACGATCCTCACCGTAGGTGAGCGGGCCCAGGGTCGGCACGTACTCGCGGTGCACCGGCGAGACACGGGCAATCTGCACCGCTTCGTTTGCCAGTTGCTTCAACGCCTCGGCACTCGAGTCGTTGCCGGTGGCGGCGCCGCGCCGGCGGCCGACCCACACCGTGATGTTGATGCCGAGGTCCTCGGCGCGGCCGCTGGTGGTGATGCGGTTGTCGGCAAAGCGCGCGTGCGACTGCACCGAACTTTGCACCGACACGGCCGCGTCTTCGGCGCCCGCGGTCACGGCGTGCGCCAGCAGCGTCTCGCAGATTTGCAGCGATTCGTCCCGGTTCAACATTACGCCGCCCCCGTGTTCAGAACGGTCACGTTGCGGAATCTCGCGGGTGGGCAGCCGTGGCTGACCGCGTTGGTTTGTCCAGGCTCGCCCTTGCCGTCGGCCGACGTGCCCCACAGCTGATAGGTCGCCGGACCTCCCAGGCCGTCACACGACGCCCAGAAATCAGGCGTCCGCGATTGGTAGGCGGCATCGCGCAGCATCGGTCCCAGCTTGCCGTTGGTGATCTCGCGAATCACTGCGCCGCCGAACTGGAAGTTGTAGCGCTGCTGGTCGATCGACGAGACGCCGCGGCCGACCACGTAGATGCCGCGCTTGATGTCGCTGAACAGCTCCTCGAGCGTGACCGCGGTCGGCGCCGGCTCCAGCGACACGTTGGGCATGCGCGGAAACGGCACGCTCGACCAGTCGTCGGCGTGCAGGCAGCCGTGCGAACGATCCTGCCCGACCAGCGGCGCCAGCTCGCGCGTCGTCTGCCAATCCACGAACATGCCGTCGCGGACAATGTGCCAGCGGTCCGACTTCACGCCTTCGTCGTCATATCCGGTCGTGGCCAGCCCGCCGGGCTGGGTGCGATCGCCGACCAGGTTGACGATCTTCGCGCCGAAGCGCAGCTTGCCGGCGTCGGCGGGCTTGAGGAAGCTGGTGCCGGCCATGTTCGCCTCCCAGCCGAGCGCGCGATCGAGCTCGGTCGAGTGGCCGACCGATTCGTGGATGCAGAGGAACAGCTGCGACGGATCGACGACAACGTCGTAGCGGCCGGCGACGACCGGCTTGGCCTTCAGCTTCTCGACGACCTCGTGGCCGGCCTTCTCGGCATCGGCGAACCACGGATAGTCCTCGACGTATTCATAGCCCATCAGCTTGGCGCGATCGACGACCGGGCGCGTCTGGAAGTCGCCGCTGGTGCGATCGGCCGCGGTGGTGCTGAACTGCGGGTAGGTGCGCACCAGCCGCTGCGTGATGCGCGAGCCCTCGGTCGAAGCGAAGTACTTCTGTTCGTCGACGAACAGGATCTGCGAGCTGACGAAGCTGACGCCCGGCACCGCCATGGCGGTTTCGTTCAGCTTCATCAGGAACGCGGTCTTGGTCTCGAGGGGCACCTCGAACGGATCGCGCTTGATCGGGTTGGCCCAGGTGGCGACCACCTTGTCGGCGTTGGCCAGCACGACCTTGCGGGTCACCAGTTGCGCGTTGGCCTTGGCGATGGCGACGGCCTGCTCGGCGGCGGCCCGCGCCGACGCGGCGTCAACGCGGTTGGTCGCGGCAAAGCCCCAGGCGCCGTTGACCAGCACCCGCAGGCCGAGGCCGTAGCTGGCCGAGCGCGACACGTTCTGCACCTGCCGCTCGCGGGTGGCAATCGACTCGCGACGGTAGCGGTTGATGCGGATGTCGGCGTAGCTGGCGCCAAGCGCCGTGGCCCGTGCCAGCGCCGCGTCGGCCGCCTCGGCGCGCCGTTCATCGTCGGTGGCGCCGGGCTGGAAGGCTTCGGCCCAATCAGGAACCCAGGTGGCGGCGACCAGCGCGCTGCCGGTGGCCAGGAACTGCCGTCGTGAAACCGGTGGTATCGACATTGCCGGCGATTATACCGGTCACGGGCGGCTGGGCTGCACGTCGGCATCCCCTATGCAACTGGCACGGCATGGCTACTAATCACTCGACCAACCGCAACGGGTTAGTTCCTGGCCCGCCATTCTTCGCGCGACTGCCCCCAGATGTCGATGCGCGACTCGTGGTACGGCGATGGCAAGCGGCCGGGACCGAGATTGCGCGAGCCGAGCTTCTGCGCCACCACCTGCGACGCCACGTTGTCGGGGGCGATGCTGTGGATGACGTCGGTCCAGCCCAGGTTGTCGAACGCCCAGGTGGTGGCGGCCGCCGCGCCCTCGGTGGCATAGCCGCGGCCCCAGCAGTCGCGGACGATTGCCCAGCCGACCTCCGGCCCCGGCCAGTCAGCGGGCATCCACGGCCCCAGCCGCCCGACCCAGCGGCCGCTGGACTTCTCGATCACCGAGAACATGCCGAATCCGGTGGCGTGCCACGAGCCGATCATCGTCATCAACCCGCGCCACGACATCGAACGCCCCATGACGCCGCCGATGAAGCGCGCGGCTTCCGCGTCTGCCATCATCGCGGCCCACGCGTCCAGGTCTTCGACCCTGGGCACGCGCAGCAGCAGGCGCGAGGTTTCGAGTTGGAGTGAGTCGAGGTTCATCCGGTGTGCCGAGGTCGTCATGGTCCGTGCGTCTACGATACTGCACGGCGCCGGGCGCCTCAATCAGGCCGGTCAGAACGCCTGGCCGATGCTGACGTAGAAGCGGCTCTTGCGCTCGCCGGCGCGGACGTCGAGCACGAAGCCGTAGTCGCCGCGGACCAACACCCACTTGGTGCGCAGGCGCAGGCCGACGCCGGCGGTCTTGCGAAGGTCGCTGAGCGAGAAGTCGCCAACCGGCGGAAACACGTTGCCGACGTCAACGAACGTGACGCCGTCGAGCAGGCTGATCAAGGGGAAGCGCAACTCGTTGTTGAGCACCAGCATGGCGTCGCCGCCGGTAGGAATGCTGTCGGGGCCGACCGGGCCGACAGCGTTCTGCTCGAAGCCGCGCAGCGACGTGCTGCCGCCCGCGAAGAACCGCTCGGTGTTCGGCACCAGCGTGCCCATGCCCCGCGACAGGCCGAGGCGGACGCTGGTGGCAAAGACAAAACGCGGCCGCAGGATCTCGTTGGAGAAACGCTTGCGCCGCTCGGGCCGCAAGGGGAAGTAGTGCGAGTACTGGCCGTAGTACTTGATGAAGGTGGCATCCGAGCCACGACGGCGAGAACGACAGCGCATGTGAGGTGAACGAGCCGCGTGAGGCGTCGAGCACCTCGTCGCGGGCCTCTCGGACCAGTGTGCTGGTCAGCGGCGACACCGTGGCCACACGCCCGGGTTCGGTGGGCAGCAGCGGATCGAACGTCCGGCCCCGCTCGTAGCGATAGCCATAGGTCCAGACATAGGCGTTGGCCAGCGATTCCTCCTGCTGGATCGACAGCCCCTTGCGCTCGACCGTGAAGGCCTTCGACAGTTGCGTCGACGGGTTGCGCTCCTCGCGGTAGTAGACCGAGGCGGTGGTCTGAATCGGCCAGTGGCGCAGCGTCGGCTGGCTGAGATAGACACGGCCGTCGCGCAGTTGGCTGTCGTAGCGGGCGCTGACGCCGAGCACCCGAGCCTTGCCCAGGCTGTTGTGGTTCGACGCGTCGACGATGCCGCCGAGGCCGCCTTCGCTGTCGAATGAGGCGCCGTAGCGCAGCTGGAATGGCTGAACCTCGCGGATCGAGACGTCCACCACCACTGGCTCCTGAGTGGCAGCCGGACCCAGCCCGCCAATCAACTCCACGGTGTCGTCGTCGTCGTCGTCGGCGCCGGTCGCGGTGGTCCGCGTCAGGTCGGCGATCGAGAAGGCGCCGCTGTCGTACAGGTTCTTGCGGGAGCGGCTGAGCGCCTGCAGGTTCAATGGCTGGCCGGGTGCGATGACCAGTTGATCGCGCACCAGTTGGTCACTGGTCTCGTCGTTGCCGGCAATGCGGATGTCCGACACCACCGACTGCCGGCCCTCGACGATCGCGAATGCGACGCCGGCGCGCCCGCCCGCGCGGTCGATCGACCTCGCCGTCGAGGATGGCGTTGCTGGCCGGCAGCGCCGCCACTGCGGCCGCCACCTCCGGCATGGATTGCGGCAGGTGGTTGCGCGAGAACAACTCGACGCGAGCGCCGCGCTTGTAGGCGAGCAGGCGGATGCCGTCGAACTTGCGCTCGAACACCCAGTCGTCACTGGCAAACCGCTCTTCAGTGAGGGTCGCCGCCATTGGCTCGAGCCACGCGGGCATGGTCATGACGGGTCCGGTTTATCACACTGGCATGCCCGGCGTGATCCCGACCCAGTTCCGCTCGGCATCGGGCCCGAAGTAATAGAGCAGCCCGATCGCAATGGGCATCGTGCGAACGGCCCGGGTCAGCGTTTCTTGGCGCCGCGCCGCGTGCCCGTCTTCTTGGCCGTGCCGGCCTTTTTCTTGCCTTTGCGGCTCGGCACCTTGCCGCCCTTCTCGCGAGCTTCGCTCAGGCCAATCGCAATCGCCTGCTTACGGCTGCGAACGGTCTTCCCCGAGCCGCTCTTGAGCGTGCCCTTCTTGCGGCGGCGCATGGCCGACGCCACGTTCTTGGATGCGGCCTTTCCGTACTTTGCCATCAAGAAACCTCACCCGATCGCCGATGCAAAACACGTGCTCGACCTGGTGGCGGGCGTCACTCCGGTTCACATACCACCAGCCGCCAGATCGCCGGCACGTTGACCGGGCGAATCGACAGCGGGCGCAGGCCGCTGCCGGCGAGCAGCGGCGACAACGCAACATCGGTCCTGAAGCCCAGCGGTGTGGCCAGCGGCGCGAGCAGGCGTTCGAACCAGGCCGGGTTCGGTTCATGCTGGAAATGACTGAGCAGGACGACGCGGCCCGTGGGCCGGCAGACGCGGCGCAGTTCGCGAGCGACCCCCAGCGGGTCGGGCACCACCGAGATCATGTAGGGCGCATACACCGCGTCGAACGTCGCATCCGCAAAGGGCAGCCGGCCGGCATCCGCCCGCATCAGCCGCATCTGCGGCGTGCCCATTCGCCGGAGTCGCCGCCGGGCCTGGGCCAGCATGTCGGTGGAGTAGTCGACGCCGACAATCCGCGGCCCTGTCGGATAGAGCGGCAGCGTCAAGCCGGTGCCGACCCCAACCTCGAGCAGGCTTTCTCCAGGTCGCAGCGCCATCTCGCGGACGGCCTGCCGGCGGCCCTCCTGCAGGACGCCGCCGAACAGGACATCGTACAAGGGCGACCAGCGCTGATAGGCGCGCGCGATATCGTCGTTCTTGCCGGTCACGAGCTGGGCCTGCTCCCGCATTGCCCGCCGGATGATGCAAAGGCAGCGCCATTCGCCACCGTTGAGTTACATACTAGGAACGTGACCGAGTCGCCCGCCATCGAGTTCAGCCACGTCTCGCTTGCCTTCGACGACCTCGTCGTCTTGCGCGATCTGAGCTTCACCATTCCCAAGGGCGAAATGCGGATTCTGCTCGGGCGCAGCGGCTCGGGCAAGACCGTGTTGTTGAAGCTCATTCTCGGCCTGTTGCGGCCCGACACCGGCATGGTGCTGGTCAACGGCCAGCGCGTCGACACCATGAGCGAGCACGACCTGCTGGCCCTGCGCGTCGGCATCGGCATGGTCTTCCAGGAGAACGCGCTGTTCGATTCGCTGACGGTGGCGCAGAACGTCGCCTACCCGCTGGTCGAGGAGAAGGTGGCGAAAGACCGCGTCGAGGCGCGCGTGGCAGAGGTCCTGGGATTCATCGGCCTCAGCGAGTTCGCCGATCGCCTGCCGTCGGAACTGTCGGGCGGCCAGCGGCGGCGGGTGGCGATTGGCCGGGCCATGGCGCCGGCGCCGGGCATCCTGCTGTTCGACGATCCGATCACCGGCCTCGATCCGCTGATTGCCACCACCGTCGACAGCGAGATCATCAAGGTGCGCGATCTCGAACGGGTGACGTCGATCGTCGTCACCCACCAGATTCGCGATGCCTTCTACATCGCCACCCACGAGGCGCAGCGCGACGGCAAGCGAGTGAAGATCGTCCAGGCCGACGCCGAAACCGCCGGCCTGGTGCAGTTCATGGTGCTGCACGAGGGCCGCATCTACTTCCAGGGTACCGCCGCGGAGTTGCTGGCCTCGCCCGATCCCTACCTCAAGGAGTACCTGCTGCTGACGCTGCCGCCCTGGTAGATTCAGCGCAAGGTCAGGGTGTCGCCCTGTTTCGGCACGGTGCACCGCTCGCCGCATCCGGCCACGGTGGTTTCGGCGGCGGTCTGGTGGTAGATGACAATGCGGCGCGCGTCGATGATCCGGCCGCTCTTGCGCACGCTCTGGAACAGCCAGGGCGACACGAACGCCACATCCAGGTTGCGGGCCGCGAGCAACGCCGCCGGGTCTTCGGTATCGCCGCTGAAGAACAGGCGCTGCCCACGCCAGCTGACAATGTAGGAGTAGTGGCCCATGCCGGCGTGCGGCGTCGGGATGGCGTCGATCGCGATGCCGTTGACCGTCACCGTCGACCCGGCCGGTTTGACGGGCAGCGCCGCCGCGATTCGCGGGGCCGCGACGCCGGTCAGCGCGTCGGCCGGGGCCACCACCCGCCAGTTGGTGCGGTTGAACAGCGGGCCATCCCAGTGATCGCCGTGCCGGTGCGTGATGAGCGCCACCGCCGCAGGCGTGCGCGACCGGATCTCGGCCGCGTCGTATTCCATGTAGACGCTGTAGCCCGATTGATACGGAAAGTCGGTGAACAGCGTGGTCTGGCCGTCGCTGATGGCGTAGGCCATGTTGCCGATGAAGCGGGCCTCGAGCGCCGGGCGCGGCGCCGGCTGGCCGCTCGACGACAGGGGAGCCGCGGCGACGACGGTCACCGCGAGCAGGAGCACGAGTCGGCGCACGGCGTGGTCCACCATGTCCTCAACTAGGTCGAGAGGCCCGGCAAGAAGCGCCGGTGCTGCAGCCGGATGGCCAGCAAATCCTTCGGCTCGATGCGCAACTGGCCGATGATGCGATGCACTTCGGCTTCTTCGGCAATCGAGATGCGCTCGTCGCTGGCCGCCACCGCGAACAGGCACCGGGTCAACCCCAGCTTGTCTTCGTAGCTGGCGTGGTCGGTGAACTCCTGGGTCACGGCGAAGTCGCCGGTCGCGGCGCCGAACATCAGGCTGCTGGCCTTGGCGAGGCTGACCACCAGCATGGCCTGGTCGGGGGCGAGTCCGCCGTGCTCGCACAGCAGCGCTTCCATGGCGCGGGTTTCGGTCTCGCTGATGTCCTGGTCGGCGCGGGCGACCCGCCCCAGCAGGTAGGCGAACCGCGCCAGGTGCTGCGCGCGGTCGGGCTCGAGCCGGTCGAGCGCAGTGACGAGCTCACGAAGGGGAGCGGTTTCGGTGGCTGCGGCCTGGGAGACAGCCTCGAGACCCAGCCAGGCCTGGAGTGACTTGATCACGTCACCATTATCGCCGCCGGCGCCCGTTCTGGCATGACGTGGTCTGTGACGACGGGGGACGTGACCGGGCACAACGCTGGTTCGATGCGCCATGTACCGCGGACTGTCACCTTTCTCCGCATCCTGCATCTCTTAATCACAGATGGCCTTCTCCCGAGTCGTTGCGCGACAGGTTGGGTTCGGTGTCTTTGGCGTGGCGCTGCTCGCGGCCCTTGGCTGGGTGGCGACCCAGAGCGGCCCCCTTGCGCCGGTGCAGGTCACCGTCACCGAGGTTGCGACCGGCGATGTCTCGCCGGCCCTGTTCGGCATCGGCACGGTCGAGGCCCGCCGTTCCTATTTCATTGGCCCGACATCGGCAGGCCGCGTGAAACGGGTGCTCGTGGACGTAGGGGATGCGGTGCGCGCCGGCCAGCTGGTGGCCGAGATGGAGCCCGTTGACCTGGACGAGCGCGTGACCGCGTCAACCTCGGCGCAGGACCGGGGCCAGAGCGCCGTGGCGGCAGCGCAGGCGCAACTGCGGGACACGCAGAGCCGCCAGAAGCTGGCGACCATCGAAGAGCGCCGCGCCGTGGACCTTGGCAAGGCCGGTGTCGTGAGCCAGAGCGTGGTTGACGCCGCACTGCAGGCCAGGAGCGCGGCGGATGCCCAGGTCGCCGCGGCGGAGGCCGCGCTGAGCGGCGCTCGGCGCGATCTCGCCCGGCTCGGCGCAGATCGCGGCGGCGCCCAGCAGCAGCGCGCCAACCTCCGGCTCCTCGCCCCCGTCGACGGCGTCGTCACCTCCCGCGATGCGGAGCCGGGCTCCACCGTAGTCGCCGGGCAACCGGTTCTCAGGCTTCAAGACCCGGCGAGTCTGTGGATCGCGCTGCGTATCGACCAAGGCCGGTCGGCCGGTCTCGCCGTGGGGCTGACCGCCCACATCACCCGGCGAGCCAATCCGCTGCAGTCCCTCTCGGGTCAAGTCGTGCGCGTTGAGCCGATCAGCGACCACGTCACCGAAGAGCGGCTGGCCAAGGTGGCGTTCGACACCCTGCCACCGGGACTCTCGATCGCTGAGATGGTGGAGGTCACCCTCGACCTGCCCGCGGTGACCGGCACCCTGATTGTGCCCAATGCCAGCATCCGCTACCGCGGATCGCAGGCAGGTGTCTGGCGCCTCGACGGCGAGCAACTGCGGTTCGCGCCGGTCACGACCGGGGTCGAAGGGCTCGATGGCCGCGTCCAGGTGCTCGACGGCCTTCGCGCCGGTGACCAGGTGGTGGTCTACAGCGAGCGCGAGCTTACCGACGCCAGCCGCCACACGGTGGTGCCCTCCTTGCGCGGGGACCAGCCATGATCAGCCTTGCCGGTCGCGACATCCTGCATTCGTCGGGCCGCTTCGTGCTCACCGGGCTCGGCCTGGGCTTGCTGATCGGCGTGACGTTCACCATGGCCGGCGTCTACCGGGGCATGGTCGACGACGCCAAGGTGCTGCTGAACAACAGCGGCGCCGACTTGTGGGTGGTGCAGAAAGACACGCTCGGACCGTACGCCGAGGCGTCGAGTATCCGCGATGACGTCTACCGCGACATCCTGAGCATGCCCGGCGTGACGCAAGCCGCCAACGTCACGTATTTCACGATGCAGGTGCGCAAGGGCATTCAGGACGTCCGCGCGATGGTGGTGGGGTTCGTGACGGGGGAGCCGGGCGAGCCCGGGTACCTGATCGCGGGCCGCCGCGTCACCCGCAGCCACTACGAAACCGTGGCCGACGTGACCGCCGGTGTCGGGCTCGGCGAGCGCGTCCGGATTCGCCGCCACGACTACACGGTGGTGGGCCTGACCCGGCGCATGGTGTCGTCGGGCGGCGACCCGATGTTCTTCGTGCCCCTCAAGGACGCGCAGGAAGCCCAGTTCCTCAAGGACAACGACGCCATCGTCAACGAGCGCGCGCGCACGGCCGCGACCGCGGCGGCCAACCGTGTGCCGGCGTCCAGCGACGACTCCGAGGCCAGCAACCACAACGTCAATGCGGTGCTCGTGCGGGTGGCCGAGGGCCGTTCGGCCGAGGAGGTCGCGCAGGGCATCCGCCGGTGGAAACACCTGCAGGTGTTCACGCGCGCGCAAATGGAGAACATCCTGATCGCCAAGATGATCGCCACCGCGTCGCGGCAGATCGGCATGTTCCTCGTCATCCTGACGATCGTCAGCGCGGCGATCGTGGCGTTCATCATCTACACCATGACGCTGGGCAAGATCCGGGAGATCGCGGTGCTCAAGCTGATTGGCACGCACAATCGCACCATCGCCAGCATGATCCTGCAGCAGGCGCTGGGGCTGGGCGTGGTGGGCTTCGCGGTGGGGAAGATCGCCGCCACGCTCTGGGGCCCGATCTTTCCGCGCTACGTGCTGCTGGAACCGGGCGATGCCGTGCGCGGGTTCGTGATCGTGATGGTGGTGTGCGTGCTGGCCAGCACGCTGGCCATCCGCGCCGCGCTGGCGGTCGATCCGGCGACGGCGATCGGCGGCTGACATGGGGGCGGGCATTGGCATCCGGATCGAAGGCCTGAGCAAGCGCTACGGCTCCGGCGACACGGCGGTTGACGCCCTGGTGGACGTGAACATGGAGGTGGCGCCGGGTGAGGTCGTGGGCCTGGTCGGCCCGAGCGGCTCGGGCAAGACCACGCTGCTCAAGTGCCTGGGCGCGGTGATCGAGCCCACGCGCGGCCGCATGACACTGGGTGGCAGCGTGATCTACGACGACGGGTGGAAGATTCCCGATCTCCGGGTGCTCCGCCGAGACCGTATTGGCTTCATCTTCCAGGCGCCGTACCTGATCCCGTTTCTCGACGCCACCGACAACGTGGCGCTGCTACCAATGCTGGCCGGGCAGCCCAACAAGCAGGCCAGAGCGCGGGCCAGCGAGCTGCTCGAGGCGCTCGATGTGGCGCATCGGGCCAAGGCCCTCCCGTCGGAACTCTCGGGCGGCGAGCAGCAGCGTGTGTCCATCGCCAGGGCGCTCGCGAATCGCCCCCCGGTGATCCTGGCGGACGAGCCGACGGCGCCCCTGGACAGCGCGCGCGGCCTGGCGGTGATGCGGATCCTCCATCAACTGGCCACCCAGTACGAGACCGCCATCATCGTCGTGACCCACGACGAGAAGATCATCCCGACGTTCAAGCGCATCTACCACATTCGCGACGGCCGCACGGATGAGGAGCGCGGGGCCGGTCTGGAGATCTAGTTGCCACAGCTTCGTGTGGCCGCGGCGTATCGACCCACACCTTGCCTCCTGTGTTACTCGGAGGATTTGCGCAACCGGGGCTAGAACACCAGCGTGCGGTCGGCCCACAGCGTCCAGTTGGTGAGCTCTTCCATCGTGCTGCGGTGAGACGGGTCCGTCAGTTCCGCGTCAGCGATGCCGCGCGCGTCCATGCAGCTCGCGCACACGCCAATCTCGCCGCCGTGGCGGCCGACCGCGTGCAGCATGACTTCGGTGTTGTAGTAACCGGGCGGGACCTTCTGGTTCTTCTTGGCGCAACTGGCCGCGTCGCCGATGAGGAAGACCTTGACCTCTTCGCCGTCGCGCTTCGACAGCGAACCGGCCAGGCGGAGACCGTTGTAGCTGCGCTCCGTTCCATAGGGCGGGTCATTCAGAATCACGAGTGTTTTCGCCATCGCATCACTTCCGTTCTGTCTGCAGGGTTTCCGACATCCGTTGTGCCGACACGAGTCCTGAAAGGCAGGTGAGTGCCGCAATCACCCAGAGCGCGACGATGAGCCCAAACGCATCGGCGGTGAGGCCGGCGAGCAAGGCGCCCACCGCGTAGCCGAGATCGCGCCACAGCCGATATACACCGACGGCCGAAGCGCGCCACGCCGGATGGGCGACGTCGCCAATTGCCGCGAGCAACGCCGGATAGACCATCGCCGTCCCGATGCCGAGCAACAACCCGCCGGCGACAAAGCCGGTGAACCCGCGCGCCAGCGCGACGACGCCGATGCCGGCCGCCTGGATCCACATGCCCCAGACGATCAGCGGCTTGCGCCCGATGCGGTCGGACAGCGCGCCCGTCGCCAGTTGCCCGACGCCCCAACTGGCCGGATAGATCGCAGCCAGCAGTCCCACCTGGGCGAGGTTCATGCCCGAGGCCATGAACACCAGCGGAAACAGGCCCCAGGCCATGCCGTCGTTCAGGTTGTTGACGAGGCCGGCCTGGCTGACGCTCGAGAGGTTTCGATCGCCCAGCGTCGTGCGCCAAAACACTTCGCGTGGCGACGGCATGCCGCCCTGGGGCGCTGCACCGGCGAGCGCCGCCTCGTGGCTGACGTGATGACGAGTCTCGCGGACCAGGAATGCCGACAGTGCGAAGCCGAGGGCCACATACCCGACGCCAAGGTAAAACGGCTGGGGCCGCACGCCGTAGCGGGTCGCGACCCAGCCCGTGGCCAGCGCGCTGGCCGCTACCGCCAGGTAGCCCGCGAACTCGTTGATCCCCATGGCCAGGCCGCGTTGCTTCGATCCGGCCAGGTCGATCTTCATGATCACCGTGGTCGACCAGGTGAGCCCCTGACTCACGCCGAGGAAGAGGTTGGCGACCAGCACCCAGTTCCAGGTCGGCGCCCACATCAACATGAACGGCACGGGCGTCGCGACCAGCCAGCCGGCGACCAGCACGTGCTTGCGTCCCCACCGATCCGACAGGCGGCCGGCGCCGTAGTTGGTGAGCGCCTTCGCGACCCCAAAGACGACAATGAACGACAGCATCGCGGTGCGCGCGACGAGGTGGAATTCCTGCTCGGCGATGGCCGGCAGGATGCTGCGTTCGAGGCCCACCATCGCGCCGACAAACGCGTTGACCAGGACCAACAGCCAGAACTGGCCGGCGTTCTCGCGAAGGCCGAGCCGGACGGCGCCGTGGCCAGACCGCGGGGCCGTGGTCATTGGCGTGGGCTTTCGTGGCTCCTGCCGGTCGCCACGCGCCAGCCACGTGCGCGCCATTCGGTGACGCCCTCGTCCAGGGCATGGGCGCGGTAACCCTTCGCACGGAGCACCGCGACCGCGTCGGTTGACATCACGCAGTACGGCCCGCGGCAGTAGGCCACGACCTCGCGATGTTTGGGGATTTCGCGAAGCCGTTTCTTCAACTCGCCCAGCGGGATGGAGACCGCGTTGGGAAGGTGGCCGGCCTTGAACTCGGTGTCAGGGCGGACGTCAAGCACCGTCACTTCGCCCGACCGCACCTTGCGGATCAGATCCTGCTGGCTGACGCCGTCCAGCATGCCGCGATGGTGCAGATAGTCCTGCCGCACCCGGTCGATCTCGGCTATGCGGGCGTGAGCCAGCGTCCGCAACCGCAGCACGAAGTCGGCGACCAGCGCGTCGGTCAGGCGATAGGTGACATAGAGCCCGGCCTTCTCGGTGTCGACCAGCCGCGCGCCGCGCAGCACCTGGAGGTGGTGCGAGGTGTTGGCGATGCTCTGCCCGATGTCACCGGCGATGGCCTCGACCGTGCGCGGCGCCTGCGCCAGCAGGTCGAGGATCTCGAGCCGCACCGGGTTGGCGGCGGCCTTGCCGACGTGGGCGATCAGCTCGTAGAGGGCGGTCTTGAAGCGGGTGGGTTGCGCCATATCGCGATATTCAAGAGAATACTTGAATATGAAAATGACGGTCAAATCGCGGACAGGCGTATGATGGCCGGCAATGGCTGGCCGCCCTGCTCTCCGCATCCTGGGGGTCGCGCTCTCGGGGCTGATTCTCAGCGTCGCGTCGGCCACCGGCCAACAGGCTGAAGCCGACCGCGAACGCACCGTGCGAATGGCCGATATCCTGACCGCGCTCGGCGCGCGGGATGGCGCCCACATCGCCGATGTTGGCGCGGCGGATGGTTTCTACGCCTTGCGCATCGCCCGCGCCGTGGCTCCCACCGGGCGCGCCTATGCCGTCGATATCGACGAAGGCTCGCTCACGAAACTTCGCGAACGGGCGGCACGCGACTCCATCACCAACGTCGAGGTCATCCTCGGCGCGCCCGACGATCCCAAGCTGCCGCTGGCGGCAATCGACGCGGTTCTGATCCGCAATGCGTATCACGAGATGCCGGCCCATCACAGCGTGGTGACGGGCGTCGCGCGCGGGTTGCGACCGGGCGGCACCTTGGTCGTCATCGAATCGATTCGTGACGATAACCGCGCCAAGACGCGCGAGGAGCAGGTCAAGGAACACGAGATTGCGCCGGAGATTGTCGAGGCCGAGCTTCGCGAGGCCGGGTTCGAGATTGTCGAGCGTCAGGACCCGTTCACGACCTTTACTCGCGGCGCGTTCTGGATGATTCGCGCCAGGCGCCCTGCCGCGCCACGGTAGTATCAACGTGTCATCGTCGGCCATGGCGTTGCTGGACCAGTTCGCCCGCAGCTCCGCGATCACGCTGCTGGCCGTGCTCGCCGTCGTGCTGATCCGAGATGCTCGTCGCATTCCCTCGGCGGCGACCGCCGTCGGCTTGTTCCTGACCATTGCCGCGCACCTGGTGCTGACCTCGCCGGATTACGTCGCGCTTCGCGGGCTGAACGCCGCGCTGATGGCCGGCGCGTTTGCAGTCCCCGGTGCGTTCCTGCTGTTCAGCCGCGCGTTCTTCGACGACGAGCGACAAGGGGATTGGCTGGATGTGGCGACGCTCGCCGCCCTCGTGGCGACGGGCTTTATGCGCGGCACGTCACTGGCGCCGGTCGGTACCGTGTTGTTCTACGGCGGCAGTCTCGCGTTGGTCGGGTACGGCCTGGCCCGGGTCGTGCGCGGCCTGCCCGGCGACCTGGTTGAACCCCGCCGGCGGTTACGCGTCGTCCTGACGATCGCGGTCGGCGTCACCATCGCGCTGGTCATTGCCGGCGAGATACTCCTGGGAGGCGAACGGCCGCCACGGTGGGTCGATACGTTGAAGAGTTGTGGCGCGCTTGGCCTCGCGTGGTGGTTTGCGACCTGGCTGTTGTCGCCGCGGACCGATCTGTTCGCATCGCAAGCACCGCCCGATCGGGTCGCCGCCTCGCCACTGCTCGCGGCGGGGGCATCGCCTGAAGACGTTCGTTTTCGGGACCGCCTGCTCGCCTTGATGCGCGAAGGGCGGGCCTACCGCCAGGAGGGCCTCACCATCGCGGCTCTCGCCCGCACGCTGGACCTGCCTGAGTACCGCCTCCGCCGCGTGATCAACCAGCAACTGGGCTATCGGAACTTCAACGCGTTCGTGAATGGCTTCCGGATCGATGAAGCATGCCGCATGCTCGCGGACCCCGCTCAGGAACGGCGGCCGATCCTGAACCTGGCCCTCGATCTCGGCTACGGATCTCCGGGGGCGTTCAACCGCGCGTTTCGCGCCAGGACCGGGCAGACCCCCACCGATTACCGCAGGTCGCGGCTCGGCTCCTCATCGCCGGCGGCCTGAACCCGCAGGCCGAATCGTGAAAAACGCGGCCGAATTCGACAATCGGCCGGCGTGGGCGGTTTCCGGCGCGACTTTTCCGGCCCCCTCCGCAATCCTCCTGTGATGAGGCTTCTTTACCTGCTTCCCCTGGCCGGCTTCGTTGTGTCGACGCTGATCATCGGCTACGGTGTGGTCATCCCGTCGAGTTCGATTGCCGGCGTGAACGAACTCACGATCGGTTTTGGGACGACCATCCTCGGTGCCTGCCTGGCCTATGTGGCCGGCATCCAGATCGTGATCAAGAACCCTCCCGGCACCTGAAAGTCGTCCATCACGCGCGGTCGCGCGGGGAGAACAGGATGAGTTTCTACAGCGAGCGGGTGTTGCCACGGCTGGTGCACTCGTCCATGAGCCAGGCGACGCTGGCGCCGTATCGCCAGCGCGTGACCGCCCAGGCGCGCGGCCGGGTGCTGGAGATTGGCGTCGGCTCGGGCCTCAACCTCCCCTTGTATGACGCGGCGAGCCACGTTGTCGGGCTTGACCCCTCGTCAAGGCTGCTGGCGATGGCGCGCGCGACCGCCGGCGGCCTCGACCGATCGATCGAGCTGATCGAAGGCGTGGCCGAAGCCATTCCGCTGCCGGACCATGCGGTCGACACTGTGGTGTCGACCTGGACGATGTGCTCGATTCCGGAACTCCCGCGGGCGCTGGCCGAGATGCGACGGGTGCTCGCGCCGGACGGTCTGCTGGTGTTTGTCGAACATGGCCGCTCGCCCGAACCCGGGGTTGCGCGCTGGCAGCATCGGCTGACACCGCTCTGGAAGCGGCTGGCAGGCGGGTGTCATCTGAACCGGCCCATCGAGCAACTCGTTGCCGCGGCCGGCTTTCGCTTCGATCGGATCGAGAAGGGTTACATGGACGGCCCGAGACCAATGACGTTCATGTACGAGGGGCTGGCTCGCCCGCAGCACTGATCGCTGCCGGCCACTCTGCTACGCTGGCCGGAGCATGTTGCGAATCCTGCCGGTAGCGATCGCGATCCTGCTGACACTGGCCGCGGGTGCGGCGCAGGCGCAGGACCAACCGGCGCGCGACGCCTCTGGCACGGCGTGGCAACCAGCGGCGACCCCCATGGAGGGCATCCATGCCTCGATCGGCGACTGGGTGTTTATGGGACACGCGAACGTGTTCGCGCAGTTCCTCTACGAGGCGGGCGAAGTCCATCGCACCAGCCGCCAGGCGGGCAGCATCAACTGGTTCATGGGAACAGCCCGCCGGCCGCTCGGCCGCGGCCGCATCGGCCTGCGTGCGATGCTGAGCGCCGAGCCGTGGACGATTGGCGGCTGCGGCTACCCGGATCTGCTTGCCACCGGTGAGGTATGCGACGGCGACACGCTTCACGATCAGCAACACCCCCACGATTTGTTCATGGAGCTCGCCGCCGATTACGAGCGGCCGCTCTCGGACCGGTTGCGGCTGCATGTCTACGCCGGACTGGCGGGCGAGCCCGCGCTTGGCCCGCCGGCCTTTCCGCATCGCGTCTCGGCCATGCCCAACCCGATTGCGCCGATCGCCCATCACTGGCTCGACGCCACCCACATTGCCTATGGGGTCGTGACTGCGGGCGTTTCGGGATCACGCTGGCGCGCCGAAGGCTCGGTGTTCAACGGACGGGAGCCGGATGAGTCGCGCCTGGGAATCGATCTGGCTCCGCTCGATTCGGTCGCGGCCCGCGTCTCGATGGCACCCAACGAGCGGTGGTCGCTGCAAATGTCGGCGGGCCACCTTCGCGAATCGGAGGCGGGCCTGGGCAGCCAGCCCCGGCAGGATGTGAATCGCGCCACGGCCTCGGCCAGTTACTTCCGGCCTACTTCCGGATCGGGCGGCTGGGCCGCGACCGTCGCCTACGGCGTGAACCACGAGACCAGCAGCGTTCCGGGAGGACTGCTGGAGCAATCGACGCACGCCGTGCTCGCGGAGACGAGCCTGCGCTCGGCCAGCGGCCGGCACCGGTGGTTTGGCCGGATGGAAGTGGTGGGCAAGCCCGCGCACGATCTGCACGTGCATGAATACATCACCAACATCTTCACGGTGGGGAAGGCGCAGGTCGGCTACCTGCATCAGCTGCCGGCGATCAAGCACTGGGCGCCGGGCGTTGGCGCGCACGTGAACCTCAGCTTGCTGCCGGAACTGCTGGCGCCGCGCTACGGCGGACGAGTGGCCCCGGGCGTCGGCGTGTTCGCCAACCTGCGGCCCGTGCACTAACTCGGCAGCGGGCCTGGCCTTCGCCCCGTCGTGGTGGGATAAAGGTAGGATCTTGCTGGTATGATTGGCGCATGAGACAGAAGACGTCGCTCACGCTGTCGGAGGACGTGCTGGCGGCGGTCAAGAAGGCCGCGCGCCGCGGCGAAAGCCGCTCGGAAACGGTCAACCGCCTCCTGAGCGAGCGGCTCGCGGAGCACGCCGCCGAGACCGCGCGGGCCCGCGAAGTCGCCCAGATTAATCGGCATGCCGACGCGCTCAACGCCGAGGCTGCGGACGTGCTGGCGTATCAAGGCGACGTGTGAGGCGCGGCGACCTGTTTCGCGTCGCACGCCCCGGCGGCGCCGATCCCAAGGCGTACCGCGTGTTCGCGGTCGTCGGCCGGCAGGCCGTGATCGACTCGCGGTTCTCGACGGTGGTGTGTGCGCCCGTGTACTCGGCGCGGCATGGCCTGAGCAGCCAGGTCGCGGTGGGCGTGGACGAGGGCCTCAAACACGACAGCGCCCTGCACTGTGACGAACTGGTCAGCCTGCCCAAAGCGCGCCTGACCGCCTTCGTCGGCCGGCTCTCGGCGGCGAAGATCCGCGCCCTTGATCACGCGCTGGTCGCCGCACTCGACATCGATCTCGATGCGCTGATGTCCTGACCCGTTGCCCGATGCGCCAGCTCACGAGCACGGTCATCGCCGGCGCCTGGGTCCCGTCTGGTCGATCGCGGCGCGCACGGCGGCCGCCAGCTTTTCCGCCGGGCCGTGCCCCCAATAGTGCAGGAAGATCACCGTCGGCTTCGCGCCGGTCATGTGGTGATGAATGGCGACGATGTCGATGCCGTTCTCGCGCAGCGTCTTCAGCACCGGCGTCACCTCGGCGTCGAGCATGGCGATGTCACCGGCGACCACCGCGTTGGCATCGCTTCCGAAGAACGCCGCCCAGGTGTTCAGTCCCATCCGCGCGTTGATCGCGGCACCCATTTCCTGCAGCTTCAGGTCCGGGCGGCCGATGGTGATCTTGAAGACCTGGCCGTTCTGCTCGCCGGCCGTGCCGATGATGCCGGCGAGTTTCGCCGTGTCGAGAGTGCCGGCAGTCACGGTCGAGGCCATGGCCGGGGCACCGTCCGGGCGCGAGGCGATCGTGCCGATCAGGTCGAGCGCCGGCTTGATGCGCTTGGCCAGGTCGGCGGCCGAGCCGTGCCCATGCACGTGCATGTAAAACATGCGCGGCGATTCCCAGAAGAAGTGGTTGTGCAGCGCGGTGACATTCAGACCTTGCGCCAGCACCGCCGACATCACCGGGTTCACTTCGTCCTGGGTCAGGACGAGGTCGCCCATCATGACCTCCATTCCACTGCCCTTGGTGAGCGCGATCCAGCCGCCGAAGCCAAACGGTGTTGGTGTGGCCACGCCGGCGACGGTCACCTTGAGGTCGCCGCGTGGGACGTTGACCTTGAGCACGCCGTCCTTGAAATCGCCGGTCCGGGCCAGCGTGTCGAGCACGCCCTTGTACTCCGGCGGCATTTCCTGCGCGGCAGCGCCGGTGGCAATCAACGACAGCAGTGCGAATGCGATGAGCGACTTGTGCATGGCGATTCTCCTGAACGCCGAGGGCGGGCGCGTCCGACCAGTCTAGCCCGAACCAGCCCGGGGCACCCTTTCGCTGGTTTGACAGCCCAGTCCGCGCGACGACATACTGCCTGCAGTGCCGACCCTTCGGATTACCCGGATGATTGCGGCGGTCGCCGCGTTGGCATTGGCCCTGGCGGGCCTGTTGCCCGCGCCGCACGTGCATGACGGCGACGGCGAGCGGCTCGTTCACCAGCATGCCATCGCCGACGGCGCAGGCCATCACGATGACTCGGACGGCGAACATCACGGTGGCGTCGAGCGACCGGACCACACCACCGCGAGAATCCTGACGCTCTCGTTCGAGTTCGCCGGTTACATCGCCGCCTTCAATCCTACTCATCTGGTTGGTGTGCCGGCGCCGCCCGCCGACGCCGAAGTCACCCCACCGATCCGCTCGACGCTCTTGCCCACTCACGACCCGCCGCTCCGGTTCGTCTCGTCGCCCGCCCCGCCCTCCGCCGCCTAGCCACCTCGTACGTACCCGTTCGTTCAATCGATCTGAAGGTTTACGTTCGGCCCTGATCCGGCCGGAGGGCTCTGCCATTGGCTGCCTCGATTTGTCTCACAGCTCGTCGTGTTGAACTTGTCCTGCGGTTCGCGCTGGTGCCAATGCTGCTGGTTGGCAGCGCACAGTGGGTCAGCGGCCAGCCAGCCTCGCCGCGGCCCCTGGGTGCGGACATACCCGTTGTGCCGGTGGCCGAATACACGGCAGAGGCACGCGAGCCCGCAGTTGAAGATCCGAAGGGCAGCCTGTCGTTGCGTGATGCCCTGTCACTGGCCCTGCGGTTCAGCCCGGACCTGGCCAGCTTCGGATGGGAGTTGCGGGCCAGGGACGCCCGGCTGTTGCAGGTCGGCCAGCGCCCGAACCCCGTCGCTGGCGTCCTGTTCGAAGATCTCGGCGGGCCTTCCGGGGCCAGCGGCGCCGATTCGGTGGTTCAGACGCAGGCGACGATTCAGCTCAGCCAGTTGGTCGAGCTTGGCGGCAAACGCGCCGCCCGCCGGAAGGTGGCGGGCCTGGATCGCGATCTGGCGACCTGGGACTTCGAGGCGGCGCGCATGGATGTGTTCACGCGCGTAACCAGCGCCTACCTGGACGTGCTGGCCGGACAGCAGGCCGTGGCCCTGGCCGAAAAGGGTCGCACCCTCGTGGAGCAGGTCCACCAGACGGTCAGTGCCAGGGTCGAGGCCGGCGTGGTGTCGCCGATCGAGCAGACGAAGGCAGCAGTGGCGTTGGCCATGGCCCGAGTGGACGAGCAACGGGCCCGGCGCGCGCTCGAGGCCGCCCGCACCGGGCTTGCCGTGTTGTGGGGGCGGTCGTCGGCCACCTTCGCGTCGGTCGAGGGCGACCTGTCCGCACAGCCGGCGGTACCGGCCTTCGCACTCCTGCAACCGCGCGTGGCACAGAACCCGGAGGTGGCGCGGTGGACGACCGAGATTGCCCAGCGTGATGCCGCGCGCGCCCTCGAACAGGCGCGCCGAACGCCCGACATCACTGTCAGCGCGGGCTACCGCCGATTCACCGACATCGACAGCAGCGCGTGGGTTGTCGGCGGCTCAATTCCCTTGCCGTTGTTCGATCGCAACAAGGCCGGCATCCAGGAAGCGGCCGACCGCACGGCCAAGGCCTATCAGGAGCAACGCGCCGCCGAGGCACGCGTTACGGCACTGCTGGCCGCGGCCTACAGCACGCTGGCCAGTGCCCAGGGCGAGGCGGCGCTGTTGGCCACTGACGTGCTGCCCGGTGCGCGCTCTGCATTCGCGGCCATCGAAGAAGGCTATCGACTTGGGCGCTTCGGTTATCTCGAGGTCCTTGATGCGCAACGCACCCTGGTTGCCGCCGAAGGCCAGCACTTGCGTGCGCTGACCGATGTGCACAAGGCCGTGGCCCAGGTCGAGCGATTGATTGGCATGCCGGTGGCCGACGCCGCCTCGGTACCGGCGCCGTCAAGCCAGCCGGTGAAGTAGGGAAGAGACAGTCATGCGAAAAACAGGTTTGCTCACTGCCGGCGCGATCGTGGTCGCCGGTCTCGTCGTGGTCATGATGCTGCTGCGCAGCGGCTCGGGCGCGCCCGCGGCGGAAGCGCCGGCGGGTCCGCTCGACTACCCCCGCGGCCCGCACGGCGCGCGGCTATTGTCGGGCGACGATTTTCAGGTCGAGATGACGATCTACGAGACGGGCGTGCCGCCGCACTTCCGCGTCTATCCCCTGGACACGGCCGGCAATCCCATTCCCCCGGGCGAAGTGGCGCTGACCGTTGAGCTGCACCGCCTGGGTGGGCGCGTCGATCGAATCGGGTTCGCGCCTGAAGCCGATTACCTGCTGGGCGACGGCCTGGTCGAGGAGCCGCACTCCTTCGACGTGAAGGTCCGGGCCGTGCGGAACGGACGCACGCAGGAGTGGACCTACTCGCAGGTCGAAGGCAAGGTGCAGCTGCCGGACGAAACCCTGAAGAGCGCCGGCATTGAAATCATGGCCGCGGGACCGCGGGCGATGACGACGATGCTGGAAGTGCCGGGCGAGATCAAGGTCGACGAAACCCGGCTCGCGCATGTCGTGCCTGGCCTGCAGGGGGTGGTCATCGATGTCCGCAAGGGCGAAGGCGAGATGGTGCAGCGCGGAGAACTGTTGGCGGTGATCAGCAGCCGCGAGCTCGCCGACGCGAAGAGCGCGTACATGGTGGCGGCGCATCACGCCGAGTTCGCGCGAACGCGGCTCGTCCGGGAAGAGAGCCTGTGGAAGAAGAAGATCTCCGCCGAGCAGGATTACCTCTCGGCCCGGCGCGACTTCGAAGAAGCGCAACTGGACGAGCAGGTGGCGGCGCAGAAGCTGGTCGCTCTCGGCCTGCCGCCCGATTCTCTCGCCGGGCTGGAGAAGGCGCCGGCCGCCAGCCTGCCACGCTACGAGATTCGCGCCCCGATCAGCGGCACCGTCCTCGATCGCGACCTCACCATGGGCGAGGCCGTGCCGGCCGACCGCGACATTTTCGTGATTGCCGATTTATCCTCGGTCTGGGTCGAGGCGACCATCACCGCCAGGGACCTGGCCCAGGTGCGCCGCGGCCAGGAGGCAACGGTGACCGCGCGGGAACTGGACGCCGAGGCCAGCGGCCGCATCGCTTTCATCGGCGCCCTGGTCGGCCAGGGCAGCCGCAGCGCGACCGCCCGCATCGTGCTGCCGAATCCGGGCCTCAAGTGGCGGCCGGGATTGTTCGTGTCGATCAAGCTCGTCCAGTCCACGGCCACGGTGCCGCTGGCCGTGCCGCTGGAAGCGATCCAGACGTTTCGCGACTGGCAGGTGGTGTTCGTCCGCTACGGCGACTGGTTCGAGGGCCGGCCGCTTGAACTGGGCCGCTCCGATGGCACCTGGGTCGAGGTGTTGAGCGGGCTCAAGGCCGGCGAGCGGTTTGCCGCCACCAACAGCTTCGCGGTGAAGGCCGAGATCGGCAAGCTCGGGGCCACCCATGACCATTAGGACGGCACCTCCGATTAGAGGCGGGTCTGAAGGCCCGCCTCCGCGAGTCGCGGATGGACGCGAGGGCCGTCATGATTGATCGGGTCCTCCGGTTCTCAATCGCGCAACGCTGGCTGGTGATTGTTGCCACGCTCGGCCTGGCCGTGTTCGGTATTTACAACTACCAGCGCCTGCCGATCGATGCCGTGCCGGACATCACCAACGTCCAGGTGCAGATCAACACCGAGGCGCCGGGCTACTCGCCGCTCGAGGCTGAGCAGCGCATCACCTATCCGGTGGAAACCGCGATGGCCGGCCTGCCGCGTCTCGAGGAGACACGATCGATCTCGCGCTACGGGCTGTCGCAGGTCACCGTGATCTTCGAAGATGGCACCGACATCTACTTCGCCCGCCAGCTGGTGAACGAGCGCATTCTCGAGGCCCGCGGCAACCTCCCGCCGGGGCTCGCGCCGTCGATGGGGCCGATTGCCACCGGGCTCGGCGAGATCTTCCTGTGGACGGTCGAAGCGCAGGACGGCGCGCGCACCGCCGACGGCCAACCCTACTCGACCATGGACCTGCGGACGGTGCAGGACTGGATCGTCCGGCCGCAGTTGCGCAACGTCCCCGGCGTCGCCGACGTGAACACGATTGGCGGCTACACCAAGCAGTTCCATGTCACGCCCGACCCGGCGCGCCTGGTGTCGTACGGCCTGAGCTTTCGCGACGTGCTGGCGGCGCTCTCGGCCAACAACGCCAACGTCGGCGCGGGTTACATCGAACGGCGCGGCGAGCAGTACCTGATCCGCGCCCCGGGCCAGGTCAAGACGCTGGCCGACATCGGGCAGATTGTCGTCGGCAATGCCGATGGCACGCCGATCTACCTGTCCAGCGTGGCGCAGGTGCTGCTCGGCCAGGAACTGCGCACCGGCGCGGCCACCGAGGACGGCGTCGAGATCGTGCTGGGGACCGCGTTCATGCTGATGGGCGAGAACAGCCGCGTCGTCTCGCAGCGCGTGGCCGAGCGGATGGCCGAGATCAACCGGACGCTGCCGCCGGGGGTGGTGGCCAAGACCGTCTACGACCGTTCCAAGCTGGTGGACGCGACCATCGCGACCGTTCGCGAGAACCTGATGGTCGGCGCGCTGCTGGTCATCATGATTCTGTTCCTGTTTCTCGGGAACATCCGGGCGGCCGTCATCACCGCCTGTGTCATTCCGCTGTCGATGCTGTTTGCGATCATCGGGATGGTCGAGCGCGGCGTCAGCGGCAACCTGTTGAGCCTGGGCGCGCTCGACTTCGGCATCATCGTCGATGGCGCGGTGATCATCGTCGAGAACTGTGTGCGGCGGCTGGCCGAGCGGCAACACCAACTGGGACGGGTGCTGACCAGGGCCGAGCGGTTCGAGGTGGTGTTCGACGCGTCGCGCCAGGTGCGCAAGGCGACCATCTTCGGCGAGTTGATCATCATGATCGTCTACCTGCCGATCCTGACGCTGACCGGGATCGAAGGGAAGATGTTCTACCCGATGGCCTTCACCGTGCTGGCGGCGCTGTTCGGGGCGATGGTGCTGTCGATGACCTTCGTGCCCGCCGCCCTGGCGATTTGCCTCACCGGCCGCCTGTCGGAGAAGGAGAACATCCTGGTCCGGTGGGCGACGCGGGCTTATCGCCCGGCGCTCCGGATTGCCCTGCACAACCGCCTGGCCACGGTCGCCGCCGCGGTGATGCTGATGCTGGTCACCGGCGTCATGTCAACGCGCCTCGGCACGGAGTTCCTGCCCAGCCTGGACGAGGGCGACCTGCTCGTCCATGCGCTGCGCATTCCCGGCACCAGCCTGACCACGGCGGTGGAGATGCAGCACGCGCTGGAGCGCAAGCTGAACACCTACCCGGAAGTGGACTACGTCTTCTCTAAACTCGGCACCGCCGAGATTGCGACCGACCCCATGCCGCCGAGTGTCGCGGACACGTACGTGATGCTGAAGCCGCCGTCGGAGTGGCCGGACCCCGGCAAAACCAAGGCCGCGCTCGTGGCGCAGCTCGAGGCCGACCTCTATCATCTGCCCGGCAACAACTACGAGTTCATCCAGCCGATTCAAATGCGGTTCAACGAGCTGATCGCCGGCGTGCGCAGTGACGTGGCGATCAAGGTCTTCGGCGACGATACCGAGGTCCTGGGCGATGTGGGCGATGCCGTCGAGCGCGTGCTCGCGGCGGTGCCCGGTGCCGCCGACGTCAAGATCGAGCAGACGACGGGGCTGCCGTTGTTGACGGTGCACCTGGATCGCCCGGCGATGGCGAGGCTCGGCCTCAACGTCGCCGAGGTGCAGGACGTGATCCAGGTGGCGATTGGCGGTCGCGTTGCGGGGCAGGTCTACGACGGCGACCGCCGGTTCGACATCATCGTGCGGCTGCCCGAACATCTGCGAGCCGACATCGAGG
This sequence comes from Vicinamibacterales bacterium, assembly GCA_050247355.1. Taxonomy (GTDB): domain Bacteria; phylum Acidobacteriota; class Vicinamibacteria; order Vicinamibacterales; family UBA2999; genus 12-FULL-67-14b. Next base: position 85,521 of record JBFWUK010000015.1, read on the forward strand.
GGCTGAAGCGGTTGCCGATCCCGCTGGCGGCCAGCGGGCGTGGCCGGGGCGATGCCGCGCTGGCGGCCGGCCGCTCGGATCGCTATATCCCCCTCGGGTCGATCGCGGAATTCGAGATTGCCACCGGCCCGAACATGATCGGCCGCGAGAACGGCAAGCGCCGCGTGATCGTCACCGCCAACGTGCGCGGCAGGGACATCGGCTCGTTTGTAGACGAAGCCGGGCAGCGCATCAGGGACGAGGTGACCATTCCTCCGGGGTACTGGACAGCATGGGGCGGTCAGTTCGAGCAGTTGCTGTCGGCTCGTGGCCGCCTGATGGTGGTCGTGCCCATGGCCCTGCTGCTGATCTTCGGGTTGCTGTATGCCACCTTCGGCAACGTCAAGGACGCGTTGCTGGTCTTCACGGGCGTGCCGCTGGCCCTGACCGGCGGCGTGTTCGTGCTATGGCTGCGCGATATTCCGTTCTCGATTTCGGCGGCGGTCGGGTTCATCGCGTTGTCGGGCGTCGCCGTCCTGAACGGCCTGGTGATGCTGACCTTCATCAATCGCCTGAGGGCCGATGGCGCCGCGGTGGATGACGCGGTGTTCGAGGGCGCCCTGGCGCGCTTGCGCCCGGTCCTGATGACCGCGCTGGTCGCATCCCTGGGCTTCCTGCCGATGGCGCTGGCCACCGGCACCGGCGCCGAAGTCCAACGCCCGCTGGCCACGGTCGTGGTCGGCGGCATCGTATCGTCGACTCTGCTGACGTTGCTGGTCTTGCCGGTGTTGTACCGCTTATCGCGCCGCGACGACTAGACCATCGTGAGACGGCGCTAGCGCACTCTCACGCGGTCGCCGTCGCGCAGGTCGCGCAAGGTTTGGAAGGGGCCCGAGACTACTACGGTGCCTTCGGACACGCCATCGACCTCGATCGACAGCCCGCCGATGATGCCGGTTGTCACCGGTGTGAAGGCCACGCCGCCGTCGCGCACCACGAAGACGCCGGTCTTGCCGTCAACCTCCACCACCGCCTGCAGCGGCACGGTCAAGGCGTTCGTGCGCTCGGCCACCAGGATCTCGGTATCGCACGTCAATCCGGGCCGAAGCGTTGCCGCTGGGCCGTCCAGCCGCACCTTCACGCGGAACTCGCGCGCCGCCGCCTGGGTGCCAGCCAGCGGCAGTGCGCTGGCGCCAATCTCCACTACCCGGCCGGTGAACTTCTGCAGCGGGATTGCTTCCAGGGTCACGGTGGCGGGGAGGTTGTTGGCCAAACGCATCACGTCGGCTTCGGCCACTTTCACTTCGGCGTTCACCGCGCTCAGGTCCGACACGGTCATCAGGATGGTGCCGGGCTGGTTCTGCACGCCCATCACCACCATCTCGCCCTGCTCGACGTCGAGCCGCGTGACCACGCCGTCGATGGGCGCGGTGATCTCGGTCTTGGCCAGGGCGTCCTCGGCGCGCGCGCGCTCGGCCCGGCCCTGGGCAATGCGGCGTTCGGCGGCGCCCAGCGCCTGCTGGACCCGCTCGAGCGCCGCCACGGCCGCCGCGACCTGCGCGGTGGCGGTGCTGGCCGCCATGCTCGACTTGTCGAACTCGGATTGCGGCAGCAGTCCTGCGCGCTGCAGCTCCTGCGCCCGCGCCCACGCTGCGGCGGCTTCCTTGTCGCGCGATCGCGCTTCGGCCAGCGCCGCCTCGGCGGCGCGGACCTGCGTGGCCGCCGCCCGGGCGTCGGCTTCGAGCGCGCCGACCGATGCCGCCGCTGCCGCGGCCGACGATGACGCCTGCACCGGGTCGATGCGGGCCAGCACCTGCCCGGCCTTCACCGCGTCGCCTTCCTTGACCATCACCTCGACCAGCCGCCCCATCACCGCCGAGCCGATGTCGGCATAACGGGTGGCGACGATTTCGCCAGACGCAGTCACGAACGACTGCAGCGCCGCGACCCGCGCGGCGCTGGCCGTCTCCACTTCGATGCCCGTATTGCCCGAACGGAGGGCGAACACCGCCCCCGTGCCGGCGACCGCCACCACCACGACGCCGATGATCATCCGACGACTCATATGGACACTATGACGCTATCTCGGGACGAGACGTCCCCGTTCAGCGTCTAATGTACCTGTTATGTGGCTGGAGTCCTTACGGCAAGGCGCGACGGCGCTGACCGCATTTCCCATGCGATCGGCGCTGGGCGGACTCGCCATCGCCGTAGCCGTCGCCACCATCGTCACCGTCGTCACCGCGCTCGACGGCGTGCGCCTCTACGCCGAGGCGACGACGGCGCGGACGTTTGGGTCCGATACGTTCGTGATCGCGCAGGTGGCAGGCGCCAGCCGGGTGTCGCGGCGCGAGCTGCAGGAACAACTGGCGCGCAACCCGCCCATCAGGCGCGGCGATCTCGGGTTTCTCAACCGCTTCGCGGATGATGTGGCGCTATACGCGCCGAGCGCGCAGACCCGGGCGGAGGTGACCGCGGGCGCCCGCATGCTCGAAGACGCCACCGTGACCGGCACCACGTCGACGCTGTCCGACATCCGCGATCTCGACCTCGAACGCGGCCGCTTCTTCCTGCCGGCCGAGGATGTTGGTGGCGACGCGGTGGCCGTGATTGGGGCCGGCGTCGTGGACGCCCTGTTTCCCGCCGGCGACCCGCTGACGCAAACGCTGCGCCTGGGCGGGCGGCGGTTTGCCGTGATCGGCGTCCAGGCCCGCCAGGGCAGCGCCGGAGCGGGCTCGCTCGACAAGTACGTCTGGATTCCGTTGCGCGCGTACGAGCGCGCGTTCGGCGCGCCGCGAACGCTGCAGGTGTTTGCCAAGGCTGCGCCAGGCCGCGCCGCGGCGGCCGCCGAAGACCGGGCACGGGTGTCGCTGCGGGCGAAGCGCAACCTGCGGCCGGGGCTGCCCGACAACTTCGACGTGCTGACGCCTGACGCCGCGCGATCGTTCGTGGCCAACCTGTCGCAGCGGATAGGGGCGGCGGCCGGACCCATCTCGTTGATGGCGCTGCTGGCCGCGATCGTCGTGGTCACCAACACCGTGCTGGTGTCAGTGACCCAGCGGACGCGGGAGATTGGCGTGCGCCGGGCCCTGGGCGCGCCGGCCCGCCGCATCGTCCAGGAGGTGCTCGCCGAGTCGCTGTTGTTGTCGATCGCCGGCGGCACGGCGGGCGCGCTGGCGGCGTGGTCGTTGCTGGCGGCGCTCGAGTACGCACTGGACCTGCCCTTGATCGTGGCGCCGGGCACGCTGGCCATCGCCATCACGGCGGCGGCGGGCAGCGGCCTGGTGGCGGCCTGGTATCCCGCCACGCGCGCCGTGGCGATCGACGTCGTGACGGCGATTCGCGCGGAGTAGGCCGAGTGTATCGCGTGGATACTGACCGATGACTGACCGACGCACCGGATTTGTCGATGCCGTGACCCAGGCGGCCGAGCTGTCGTTCGAATCGCTGCGCGCGCAGAAGGCGAGATCGGCCCTGGCCATTCTCGGCGTGGTCATCGGCATTGTCACCGTGGTGCTGGTGTCGTCGACCCTGGTCGGGCTGCGCAACAGCGTCGCGCTGCTGTTCCGCGAGCTGGGAACCGACAACATCTTCGCTTATCACTTGAACGGCGAACCCTACGCCGCGCCGACCGAGGCCGATGCCCGCAATCCGCAACTGAAGGTCGAGTACGTGCGCGAGCTGGAACGGCTGGGACCCTCGATTCGCGAAGTCGGCGTGCAGTTGATCGTGCCGGCGGTGACGGGCACGCGCGTGATCACTGCCCGCGCCGGCGCCAACGAGCTCGATACCGTGTTGATCGAAGGCGCGTCGGCCAACTTCTTCGACGTCGTCGGGGCCGTGTTCCGCGACGGCCGGCCGTTTACGGCGACCGAAGAACGGGCGCGCAGCCAGGTGGCGGTGATCGGCGCCAGTGTCGCGCGGGCGCTGTTCGGGCAGGGCGAAGCGGTCGGCAAGTCATTCCTGCTGGGCGGCGACCGCTACTACGTGGTCGGCGTGCTCGAAAAGCGGCAGGGCACGTTCTTCGGCGAGAACCGCAACGACAGCGTCGTGGCCATTCCGGTGGCGACCGCGAAGCGGCGGTTTCCCGAGGCGCGCAACATGGTGCTCTACATCCGCGCGCAACCGGGCCTGCGCGACCAGGCCCGCGAGGAAGCCGGCACCATCCTGCGGCTGCTGCGGCAGGTGCCACTCGGGGCCGAGAACAACTTCGCCATGAACACCGCCGACCAGATCATCGCCACCTTCGACCGCATCGGCCTGCAGATCTTCATTGCCACCGTGGCGCTGGCGGCCATCAGCCTGGTGATCGGCGGCATTGGCATTGCCAACGTGATGGTGATCAGCGTGACCGAGCGGACGCGGGAGATCGGCGTGCGGCTCGCCATTGGCGCGCGGCGGGCGGAAGTGCGCCGGCAGTTCCTGCTGGAGGCGGCGATGTTGAGCGGGGCGGGCGGGCTGGCCGGGGTGACGCTGGCCACGATCATTGGCGCGGTGGTGGCGGCGGTGGCGCCGACCTTCCCGGCGGCGCCGCCGTTGTGGGCGGTCACCGCCGGCCTGTTGACGTCGGTCGCGGTCGGCGTGATCGCCGGCTATTGGCCGGCGAGGGCAGCCTCGAGCCTCGATCCCGTCGAGGCCTTACGCTACGAGTGAAGACAAGAACAGGAGACAAGAAGATCAGGAGCAACGTTTTCTCCTGACCTTCTCATCTCTTGTTGATACTTCTTATCTCTTGTTAGTTGCCGCGAGCGTGGCGTTTAAGGCTAGCCCCTCTGCGATCCTGTCTCGCAGTTCCCTGATGAACCGGGCAGCCACGTCAGGTTCGTATCCCCCGGCACGGAAGGCGTCGTTCCATTGGCGGTCGCTCAGCCGGCCCAATAGCCGGCAGGCCCATTCGACGTCGGCCGGCGTCACGCGGTCGTCCACGTACTTTCTGTAGACGCCCTTGTAAGCGAAGTCGACCTTGCCGTTGGTGACGCCGTCGATGAACCGGCTCTTCTCGAAGGCGGTGATGTTGTTCTTGCGCGGCGCCAGGAAGGCGGTGTCGCCCAACGCCGAGCCGATGTCGCGAACGGCGTACCACTGTTCCACCAGGTCGCCATTGCGGCGTGTATACAGCGTGTTGTTGCTGTTCTTCATGTCGGTGCTGTTGAACATCATCAACAACACCAGCAGGCCCTGGTACGGACGCGAACCGATGAACGGGTTCTCCTCCCACTGCCAATCGCCCTCGTCATTCAAGGTGCTGTCCTTGAGGCGGAAGCGTCCGCCCTCGACCGTGCGAGTGCCGAAGCCGTCCTTCAATCGGAACGCCGCCAGGTGGTACACCGGGGGCTGCGGGTACCCGACCGCCGAGAGAATTCGCGACAACGCGACTTCGACCGGCGCTTCTGAATCAAGGCCGCCGGGGTAGGGCGTCTTGACGCTCCATTCCCGGCCCTGGGAGTCCTCGACCGTCATCCCCATGTTCACGCCCGAGTGCTTGAGTTCGACCAGTTCATAGGTGTCGGTGGGATCGGGAGCGGCGTCTTTGCCCCAGGGGCCGTGGAACAGGTCGCGCTTGGCCAGATCGGCCGGCTCGACCCACAGCACCGCACCCGGCACCGGCGCCGACGGTTGCAGCGCGGGACGCTTGGCCTTGGCGCAACCGGCGGCCGCCACGATCGCCGCCAATGCAATGCTCACCGTCACCATCGGGCGGATCATGAGGCGCTCCTTCTAGGGGACGAACGGCGCTGGCGCCGTACGCCGTTCCAGGCGCGACAGGCTGAGTGGCTCGCTCAGGCTGAACATCGTGCGCCAGCCCTCGCTGCCGTGCGCGACATCGATGCGCAGGAAGGTATCGCGGCGGGAGTGAAAGCGCAGGCCCGCGCCATACGACCGCTTGGCGAGGTCGAGGTCGCCCAGCCGCGCCGCGACGTTGCCGGCGTCGACGAAGCCGGCCAGATCGACGTGCGTCATCAACGCCACCCTCACTTCAGCGGTTGCCTGCAGCATGTGGCGATCGTGGAACCGATAGTCCGAGAACGATCGCAACGACCGGCCGCCGCCGAGGCTGGGTTGGAGGTAGAACGGCACCGACTGGCCCGGATCGGTGTCGGACGCAACCAGCCAACCGTGCGTGGCCAGGACAATGCGCGAGCCGGCGAGGGGGATGAAGCCGGCGACCTCGGCCTCGTGGCGATCGAAACTCGAGTCGCCGCGATCGCGGTCGTTGAACCGCGACGTGGCCACCCGCACCACCGCGCCACGGGTCGGATGGTCGGGGAAGTCGCGCGTGTCGGCGGTGAGCGATAGTTCGCCGTAGGCAAAGTCCGGCTCGTCGCCCGGTGCAGTGTCGACGGTCGGTGCCAGCCAGCCTAGTTGCGCATCGAGCGCCATCCATCGCAGGGGACGGACGCTGGCATAGCCGACGACGTTCTGCGCCTGCAGTTGATACCGCGTCAAGGCGGTGGCGGCCGTGCGCGACCCTTCGCCAAACGACTTCACGGCGCGGAAGTCCTGCCACCGGTACTGCGCGCCAAGTGTCAGTCGGCTGCGCAGCAGCTTGGGCAGTTCGACGCGCGCCTGCGCCACCTTGTAGCCGCGCCACGACACCCCGGCCGAGCCGTCCACGAGCACGGCGTCGTTCTTGAGCCAATGGCGGTAGCCCGGACCGACCGTGAGCCAGCCGGCGCCGGGAAGAGGACTCTTCGTGTTGACATAGAAGCCGTTGCTGCCGCCGCCCCCGCTCAGGTGGCGGTCGCCGAATACAATGGCGCGTTCCAGCCAGTCCGGTTCGGCGATCAGCCCTTGAGGTTCGCGATTTCGCTCGGGAACCTCAGGGACATTCTGGGGCGCAGGCTGACCTTGCTGGGCATTGGCCGGCGCAGCGAATGGCACGGTGAGCACCAGCAGCAGGCCGGCGATGCCCCAAATGTGTATGCGTGCTGCATGACCGCGCATCATGCCCACTGCTGTTGCACGTTACGCGCCAAGGCCGGTGCGCCAGCTGGAGGGTCGCTGCGCCGCAGTCGCGCGCCTGCCTTACACGCCGCAGAGGTAACTGGGCGGGACGGCGAGGCCGGTCTTCTTACAGGAGGTCAGGAGGTAAGGAGGGACAGGAGATGATGAGATTAGGAGACACCAAGTCATCAAGAACGTCGGGTACGCAGAAAACGCCGCGGCAAGCGGCACTGTGGTCGAAGATTCTGCCGATCTCAACGGCGTTCCACTCCTATCTGTTGTCGCAACCGCCCGGAGACTTTGCGCGAGGAACGGAGTCGAAACCAAGTATAAGAAGTCTTGGACTGCCGAGGCAGGAACAACCGCTAACTCAAATCGCTGCGGTGACTAACTAGGCAACCAGACATGCTGCAGGATTACAAGTCCGGCGTGCGGATGCTTCTGAAATACCCGGGTCTGACCATCGCCGGGGGGCTGGCCCTGGCCATCGCGATCGCGGTGAGTTCAGGCTCATTCGATCTGGTGCGCAAACTGATGTGGCCGTCGATCCCGCTACCCGACGGTGATCGTATCGTCAGTATCGAGACGCACAATGTCGTAACGAATGGACCTGAGCTCCGTGTGGCTCGGGACTTCCTCGAATGGCGCACCGATCTGCGGTCGATCGTCGACCTCGGGGCATACCGCACGGAACTCCGGAATCTGACCGCCGGCAACACACCCCCGGTATCGATCCGGACGGCGGCGCTCACGGCCAACGCCTTTCGCACCGCGCGCGTGAATCCCCTGATTGGTCGTGGAGTTACCGACGCCGACGAGAAGCCTGGAGCTCCGGGCATCGTCGTGTTGGGGTACGACGTGTGGCAGCGCTCGTTCGAGGGACGCGACGACGTGGTGGGTACCACGGTGAGGCTGGGCGGCATACCTGTCACCGTGGTGGGTGTCATGCCGAAAGACTTCGCCTATCCCGTCAGCCATGAGGCCTGGACTCCACTGCAACTCAGCGACTCATACGAAGCGCTGGTTGGCGGCCCGCTCGACATCATCGGCAGGCTGAAACCTGGCAGCACGCTGGAGCAGGCGAACGCCGAGCTGCGCGTACTCGGGGAGCAGGCTGCGGCCGCGCTGCCCGCCACTCACGCGCACCTTCGACCGGTCGTGGCGCGACTTGGGCAAGGATCGGGAATTTCGGACAGCGCGGGACTTGCGCTGATGTACCTGCCGTCGCTGCTGGTGTTGCTCCTTGCATGCACGACAGTCGGCACCCTGTTCTACGCACGCACGGCGATCCGCGAAGGAGAACTGGCGATGCGTGCGGCGCTCGGTGCCACCCGCAGGCGAATCCTCAGTCAGCTGTTCGTTGAGGCCCTGGTGCTCGCGTCGGTCGCGGCCGCGGTCGGCCTGCTCGCCGCCGATCGCACGTTGCGCTGGGGAATCAAAGCAGTGGCCGACGGCCGAGGAGGCGTTCCGTTCTGGATGACGCCCGGCCTTGACCTCACGACCATGCTCTACGCTGCCGGCCTCGCGATCGCAGGCGCCGCCATGGTGTCGCTCATGCCGGCGCTGAGAGTCACGCGACATCGCCTGCAATCGCATGTGATGAATCCGGGCGCTGGCGGCAGTACGCTCCGGTTCGGCCGCGTTTGGACGACCGCGATGATCGCGCAGGTGGCGCTGACGGCCATCGCCATCCCCGGCGGCGTCGAGGGCGCCAGTCAGGCGGTGCGGCGCGTCCGAATCCACGCGCAGTTTCCGAGTCACGAGTATCTCACCGCTCGCCTCGAGCTCGATCGGGCCGCTGGGGAGGAAACGGCCCTCACCTCTGAAGGGCGACGCGCGCTGACGTATGCGAGGCTGGCGCAGCAGATCGCGGAGGAAGCCGACGTGGTCGCGGTCACCTTCTCCGACCGCGTGCCCGGGGCGTCGTTTGCAATCCACCGGACCGCGTCCGTCGAAGTCCCTTCCGGCGCAGTTCCGGCGTTCCAGACCGGCTTCGCGACATTGTCGGTTGGCCCGCATTTCTTCGGCGCGTTCGACCGCCCGATCGTGTCCGGGCGCGCGTTCCATGGTGGCGACTTCAGGTCCGCGTCCCGAACAGTGATCGTCAACGAAGCGTTCGTGCGGGAGGTCGCTCAACGTGGGATCGCTTCGCCGGTCGGTGCCCGCTTGAGGTATGCGAGCGAACCTGGCTCAGCCGCGGAGCCGCCGTTCGAGATTGTCGGCCTGGTGCGGGATCTCGGCCTTGACCCTGGGGAGCAGGGCGACGAGCCCGCGTATGTGTTTCACGCTGCGTCAGTCGCCACCATTTCTCCGCTCACGCTGAGTGTGCGTCTGCGCGGCAATCCAGCAACATTCGCGGCTCGCCTGCCGACGATTGCCGCTCGAGTCGATGGCGGACTGTCGGTTCTGGAAGCCCGGCCACTCACTGAATCGCTCTGGCAGCGGGACTCTTGGATGGTCGCGTCCGTCGGAGCACTTGCGGGAGTCAGCGTCCTTGTGTTGTTTCTGTCGGCCATGGGGCTTTACTCGCTGATGTCGGTCAGCGTATATCGGCAGACGCGCGAAATCGGGGTCCGCGTGGCGCTCGGTGCGAGCCCACGCCGGGTGCTCGGCAGAATCGTGGCGCACGCTTTGGTGCTGATGGGGAGCGGTGTCGCAGCAGGCAGTGGCCTTGTGCTGCTTTTCGTGGCAATGGGAGGTGGGCCGACAGGCCGGCCTTCAGCGGATGTCACGTCGTTCGCCGCTTGGATTGGCGTGTCTTCCGCGGTGATGCTGGTTGCGGGCCTGATCGCCTGCGTCGCGCCCGCCCGTCGCGCGCTCAGGATCAATCCCATCGACGCCCTCAGGGACGCCTGAACGTCCGCGGAGCGTCGGCGCTCGTGATCTCGGCGTGCTCCGCTCCTGGTCCCCTGGCCTCCTGTGAAGACCCGGTGACTGTCTGAACGTTTCTCGGCCCTCATCTCAATATCTGCTAACCGCCAGCCTCGCCGCTGTCTCGATTCTTGCGATCTCGACCGCCTGTTCAGGCGAATCTCCGCGCAAAAGGCCGCGGATCGATTCCTGCTCCAGAAGGGGGCATGGACATCGTTGGGAACCGTATCAATTCATTGACTGAGCAGGTCATCGGCAGCGCCATCGAAGTGCATCGGCACCTTGGGCCAGGGTTGCTCGAGAGCATCTATCGCGAATGCCTGATGATGGAGCTTCATGCGAACCACATGCAGTTCGAGTCCGAGAGGTTCGTGCCGATCGAATACAAGGATTGTCGGGTGCGAGGCGGGTTGAAACTCGATCTGCTCGTCGAGGGATGTCTGGTCGTCGAACTGAAGGCGGTGGAGGCGCTGCATCCGGTCCATTCGGCCCAAGTGCTGACCTATCTCCGGCTGACCGGGTTCCCGGCCGGGCTATTGATGAACTTCAACGTGACGGCGCTACGGGCGGGGCTGAGGCGTCTCGATCATCCGGATCGATACGTGAGAAAAACAGGAGGGCAGGAGTAGGGAACAGGAGGACAGGAGTTAAGGAGGATGGGTCATTCGGGCCTTCGGTTCGATCCGGGTTTGGTCCACCAACTCCAACTCGTTGATTCTAAACGTACGATTTTCAGTACCCAACCGCAGCTGGAACCGCCGGCGCTAATGTCCCGCCCGACCGCGCCTGCTGAGCGCTGGCCGCTCCTGGTCGACAACTGTCAGTGTTGAGCTGCCAATAGCTTTGAGCAGACCGCCGCAGACAGGCAAGCGCCAGGACCGAGGGCGCAATGTGTTCGTGCGCCCGAATGGCAACGGCACGATCGAGGCCAGCCGCCAGACCACTGCGCATGGAGGATCAGCGCGACTCGCTGACGTTCGTCACTGACGGC
>JBFWUK010000015.1:96406-124865 GCA_050247355.1 Vicinamibacterales bacterium
GGCAAGCGCCAGGACCGAGGGCGCAATGTGTTCGTGCGCCCGAATGGCAACGGCACGATCGAGGCCAGCCGCCAGACCACTGCGCATGGAGGATCAGCGCGACTCGCTGACGTTCGTCACTGACGGCACCGAGTGGGTACTGCTCTCGCAGATCGATTGACGACCGGCTGCACCCAGCACGTTCGAAATGGCCCGCGCGTGACGTGGACGTTGGCGAGCGTGCTCTATTCACAATTCGCGGGTGCGCCGCCACCACTGGCCGCGCACCCGTTATCTGGCCATGACGTTCACATGCTGAATAACTCCTTCGGGCAACCCCGCCCACCGCGTCTCGCTGTCCGGCCGGAATGGCCTTACAATCGGCGCGCACCGCAAACCCAGGGTGCCCAAGGAGCCCGGGCATGGAAGCTGCCGACGATCGAGACGGAACAGACGTCGAGTTCGCAAATGAGATGGGGCGTCGCCTGGCCGACCGCCTGCTGGAGCCGCGGCTCGGAATATTGGCGTTCCTTCGACCGAAACCGCGAGCGCACGAGGTGTTACGAGCCGCGATCGACGAGGCTACCCAATACCACTCTCGCCGAAGCGATTCGTTCGTCGAGCGGGGACTGCCCGGCGAGGCTGAACGACGATATGAAAACGCCGTCGGCAATGCGATTCGAACGATGTCACTCAGCCGACGGCTCGGCGGGGTGCCGGTGCTGGTGCCTGACGCCGGCTACGGCGACACAGGGCTGACAGTCGTCGATGTGTTTCATCCACCGGCCATCCGCAGCCTCATGCTGCACAAGGAGGCCGCGCGCGTCGCGGCCGGCATTGAACCGACGATGCCCGGCCCGGAATCGACGGAGTGGCCCACCGCATTGAAGAGGGTGCTTCCCGGACTTGGCGGGATCGCCGTGGTTGACGATCGCACGGCGGCGCGCGGTTTCATGACGTCGCTGCTGTTCAACCTGCGCGGAGTCTTCAAGGCGCGCCAGCAGCAACCGGAGGCGCCATCCTGCGCCGCCGACTACACGGTCAACTGCCGCGACGGATTCGTCCTCGAGTGGTTCGAAGAGTTCCGATACGCTCCAACAATGTTCGGGGACCGCAAGTCATCCCCGGTCAGCGATTTTCTCGAGTGCGGCTACTACCGGTTCCAGGCCACCGACGACACTGCTTGCATCATTGACAGCGGCAGGCATCCGAACACACCCAATCGCCGCTCCACCATTCTCAAGGACGTGTCGTGAACTTCTTTCATCCCATCGTCGGCTCCATACTCGAGGGCCTGCAGTACGTTCGCGGCAACATGCTGGAGGTACTAGGACCGTCGGGCCCAACAGTGATTCTCGTCGGGCAGCTCCTGCTCACCGGCGGCCTTCTGGCGTCGCTCTTCGCCGGCAAGACCCTCTGGGCGCCGCCGACACCAGCGTTCAAAGGCTTCGGGCCGCGGATCGTAGTGGCCATCCTCGGGTTCTTCGTGTTCGCCCTGATGATCTGGCTCGCCCAGGACCCCACCGCGCCGGCATTTCGACTCGCGTTGCTGCTGATCGCAACAGGCATCGTCGGTGCATTTGTTTACCTCATTGCGTATTCAACGATGACGTTCGTGTGCGATTTGGAGACGACCCGCCGCGCCAAGGGCATGTGGCTCCGGCGCGAGGCTCGTCTTCGGATGCGTGGACAGGAGACCGGCATTCCGGCCTACGACAAGATCACGCCGCCGCGCAATACCGCACTGTTTTTCTGCGGTAGTAAAGGCGATCCCGAGTTTGTCTGGACCAACTTGTCGCAGGCGACCGCTCAATCCCTCCTTCTCGCCATCTACATCGTGTTCATGGGCAGCTTTGTGCTGTCGCTGGCCTGCGTGGCCATGGCGTTTCAGAACAAAGACGTCAAAGAGACTGCGACGACGGTTGAATTGAATCTCCCGGCCGATGTGCTGTTTGCGTTCAATGAGTGGGTCCTCCGGCCCGATGCTACAGAGAGGCTTCGCGTGACAGCCGACCGGATCCGGGACAGCCAGATTGCGCGGGCCAGAATTCAAGGGCACACCGACGCTATCGGGCCCGAAGCCTACAATGCGAAGCTGTCGCTATCTCGGGCTGAGGCCGTCAGAAGCTGGCTGGCGACGATTGGAGGTCTCGGCAGTGTCGCCTTCACGATTGAAGGCTTTGGCGCAACACAGCCGGTTGCACCAAACAAGAATCCCGACAATTCCGACAATCCTGGCGGCCGCGAGCTCAACCGTCGCGTGACGATTGTGATCGATCGCTAGCAAGTGCCGCCGCATATCAAGAACTTTTGGATCTAAAGCAAAGTGTTTTGGCGGCCCGCCTCGGAGGAGAACGGTGACGCTGCTGCGCGAGCGAGGGGCCGTTGCCCGTGCGTCAACTTGGATGTCAAGTGGTGAAAGGGACACGTAGAGTGGCGGCGGCCCCTTTTGGTCAAGTTCATTCGACGGATTCGGTAGCTTTGAGTGCTTCGATGTTGCGCAACCACGTGACGAGCGGATTCCAGCTGGGAAATCGTGGGTCCACCAAGCGTTTGCCAGTGGGGTCCGCAACTCGGGCGACTGGACCGCGCGACTGAGCAGCACACGTTGGCCCAACCCCTGCGTTGAGGTTGGACTGGCGGGATCGGACCTCCTGGACTCCTGACCTCCTGTGAAAATCCGGCAGCTGTCTAAAGCCTTTCTCCTTATCTCCTTACCTCCTGTAATCTTTGCGGGTGGATTGCCCGCGCTGCGCGCTCGTGATGACTGCTCACACGGTGGAAGGCCAGCTTGGCCGGCCGGTGACGATCGATCTCTGCGATCCCTGCCAGGCGATTTGGTTCGACCCGCGCGAGAGCCTGCAGTTGACGCCGGGGGCGACGCTGATGCTGTTCCGGATCATCGGCGAGCACATCGCCAAGCCTCACGCCCTCGAGTCGGAGACCGCCAAGTGTCCCCGCTGCCGCGCCCGGCTGCGCCGGACCCAGGACATGCAGCGGTCAACGCGCTTCGAGTACTACCGCTGCCCGCACGACCATGGCCGCCTCACGACCTTCTTTGATTTCCTCAAGGAGAAGGACTTCATCCGGCCGCTGACGCCGCTGCAGATCGCCGAGTTGCGCCAGAACATCCAGATCGTCAACTGCTCGAACTGCGGCGCGCCGATCGACCTGGCCCGGCGCACCGACTGCGGCCACTGTGGCTCGCCGCTGTCGGTGCTCGACATGCAGCAGGCCGAAACGCTCGTCGCCCGCCTGCGCGAGGCGGACTGCACCGACAGGCCGGTGGATCCGGCCCTGCCACTAACGCTGGCCCGGGCGCGGCGCGATGCTGAGGAGGCGTTCAAGGGCCTGCCACGGAATTCTGCGTGGAACGGAGACGACTTGAACCTTGGGCTGGTCGGAGCCGGACTGGCAAGCCTGGCCCGATGGCTCAGAGATCAAGCATGAGGGCGTGGGGCTTATGGCTTGAATGCTTGAAGGCTCCTGACCTCCTTGTCTCCTGTTCCTTTTGATCTCCTGATCTCCTGTAATATCTCCGCATGGGCATCACCGACTTCTTCAAGGGCGAGTTCATTGACGTCATCGAGTGGACCGATGACTCGCGCGACACGTTGTCGTACCGCTTCCCGGACGAGGACAAGGCGATCAAGAACGGCGCCCAGCTGATTGTCCGCGAGTCGCAGGTGGCGCAGTTCGTCTACCTCGGCGAGTTCGGCGACACCTTCCAGCCCGGCAAGCACTCGCTGACCACCGACAACATCCCCATCCTGACCAAGCTGGCGTCGTGGAAGTACGGCTTCAACTCGCCGTTCAAGGCCGACGTCTACTACGTGATCACCCGGCTGTTCACCGGCAACAAGTGGGGCACCTCGAACCCGGTGATGCTGCGCGACGCCGACTTCGGCGTCGCCCGCGTGCGGGCGTTCGGCACCTACGACTTCAAGATCGTCGAGCCCAAGACCTTCCTGCGCGAGGTGGCCGGCTCGGATCATAACTTCCGCCTCGACGAGTTCGCCGACACCATGCGCTCGCGCATTGTCAGCCTGTTCACCGACGCCATTGCCTCGGCCAAGATTCCAGTGCTCGACGTCGCCTCGCGCTACAGCGAGCTGGGCGACGCGCTGCTGCCGATGATCAATCCGGCCGTGACCGCGAAGTACGGCCTGGCCATCACCAGCTTCATCGTCGAGAACGTGTCGGTGCCGCCGGAAGTGGAGGCGGCGCTCGACAAGCGGGCGAGCATGACGGCCATCGGCAACCTCAACGACTACGTCAAGTACCAGATGGCGCAGGGCCTGGCGACCGGAACCGGCGGCGGCGCCGCGGGCACGGCCGCCGAACTGGCCATGGGCTTCGGCATGGCGCAGCAGATGATGCAGCAGGGCTTCGCCGGCGGCAGTGCCGCGCCGACCGTTGCCGCCGCCCCTGAACTGCTCGGCCCGGCCGAGGCGGCCACCGCCCTCGGCGTCACACTGGCCGACGTGATGACCGTGCTTGAATCGGGCGAGCTCAAGGGCAAGAAGATCGGGTCGTCGTGGCGCATTACGCGCGCGGCCCTCAACGCATATCTCGCGGAGTAAATGAGCGAGGACTCGACCCCCTCAGGCCGTGAGAACGAGGTCTCCGCGCTCGACAAGCACGCCTGCCCGGCGTGCGGCGCGCAGGCGGAGTGGAACCCGTCGAAACAGAAACTGGTGTGCCCGTTCTGCGGCACCGAGTCGCCCTACGCCATCAACCGCGATCTCGGCAAGGTCGCCGAGAAGGACCTGGCGGCCGCGTTGCGCGACCTGCCGGCGGCCGAGCAGCAGTGGCAGGCCACCCGCCGCAGCGTGCAGTGCCAGAGTTGCCGCGCCGTGATGGTCTACGAGTCGGACCGCGTCGGCCAGAACTGCGAGTTCTGCGGGTCGCCGGCGCTGGTCGCCTACGACCAGATCAAGTCGCCAATCAAACCCGAAGGCGTGCTGCCGTTCCGCATCGATCGCAACCGCGTGCGCGACGACATTCGCCGCTGGTGGCGCAGCAAGTGGTTCGCGCCGGGCCGGCTGGCGAAAGCCGCGCTGGTCGACACCGTTCACAGTCTCTACATCCCGTACTGGACGTTCGACGCGCACGCCCACTGCCCGTGGGAGGCGGAAGCCGGCCACTATTACTACGTCAACGTCGAAGGCCGCGACAACAAGGGCCGTCCAGTCATGCGCCGCGAGCGGCGCGTGCGCTGGGAACCCGCCGCCGGTGCGATCGAGCACGACTTCGACGATGAGCCGGTGCCGGGCACTGTCGGGTTGCCGATCGACCTGCTGCGGCAGGTCGAGCCGTTTCCCACCAAGGAACTGGTGCCCTACGACACCGCGTTCCTGTCGGGTCACGTGGTCGAGCATTACCAGGTGGTGCTGACCGATGCGTCGAGCCAGTCAGTGGAGCAGATGCACGCCACCCTGCGGCAGTTGTGCGCGCGACAGATTCCCGGCGACACCCACCGCAACCTGGTCATCCATCCGACCTTCTCGGGGCAGACCTTCAAGCACATCCTGGTGCCCATCTGGCTGCTGACCTACCTGTATGGCCGCAAGTCGTACCAGGTGCTGGCCAACGGCTCCACCGGCCGCATTGCCGGCAAGTACCCGCTCAGCGGCTGGAAGATCTTCTTTGCCATCCTGCTCGCGCTGATCGCCGTCACCATCTTCATCCTCGCGAACCAGGGATGACCGCTTCGGGACCGCGGAAGGCGATCTTCATTCACGGCAACGGCGGCTGCACTGCGGCCGACGGCTGGCTGCCGTGGCTGGAACGGGAGGTCAGGCAGCTGGGAATCGATGTCATCAACCACACGTTCCCCGACAACGTGAAGGCGCGGGCCGAGGTGTGGCTGCCGTATCTCGAGTCGCTCGACGCCGATGAGAACACCATCCTGGTCGGCCACTCCTCGGGTGCGGTGGCGGCCATGCGCTATGCCGAGACGCACAGGTTGCTGGGATCAGTCCTGGTGAGTGTGTGCCACACCGATTTGGGCGATGCGTTCGAAGCGGCGAGCGGCTACTACCGCGAGCCGTGGCAATGGCAGCGCATTCGCGACAACCAGCAGTGGATCGGCATCTACCACTCGACCGACGATCCGCTGATTCCGATCGCCGAAGCCCGCCACGTCGCCGCGCAGTTGAAGTGCAGCTATTTCGAGTTCGACAATCGCGGGCACTTCATCGACTCGCACGAGTTTCCCGAGGCGCTCGACTACATCCGGAAGAAAGTTCGCTCCGCCTGAACGCCGCGGGCGGCCGGCACTGGCCCGCCTGCGGTCAGGGAGCGGCTTGCCCTGGACGGTCGTGAAACTCGGGACTGTTCCGCTCAGTTTCGGCATCGTCTTCCCCACGCGGCATGGTCGACGGCCGTTGGGGATTGATGCCTTCGGGCGATGCGGCCGGCGGTGTCGGCGCGTGACTGGTTGGCAGATTCGCGATGGGTTGGTCGGGTGATGGATCGGGTACGCGTGGATCTCGCATGGCGCCTCCGCCGTGGCCGCTGCAAGAGCCACGCCGATTCAACCTCGGCCATGGAGCTGGCAGGGCCATTGCACTGCCGGCCGCATGGCAAGCCACGGCCACACCAGCGCGAAGGCGGCGGGCCTGCGCTATGCGGACCCCGATGTGCCGGGCATTGCCCGACTTCGTCGCGGCGCCGGCTTCAGCTATCGTTCGCCGGCCGGCCGCCTCATCCGCGACGCGCGCACGCTCGATCGCATTCGGGCGCTGGTCATTCCGCCGGCCTGGACCGAGGTCTGGATCGCGCCCGATCCGCGCGCGCACATCCAGGCCACCGGCCGCGACGCCGCCGGCCGCAAGCAGTACCGCTATCACCCGCTCTGGACCCCTCTGATCACGTAGCCCTTGCGGGTCACGCAGCTGGCTCGCAACGTGGCCTCCGGCCGCGCGCGGTAGCCGACGGGCCCAGTGGTGAATTACGCCTGACGTACAGGGATTCGAGTAGTGGTTGAATAGGGACCCTATGGCCTTCCTCCACGAACTCCGGATGGCGTTTCGCGCCATGACCCGCGCCAAGGGTCTGTTCCTGACCGTCGTCCTCACGCTCGCGCTGGGCATCGGCGCCAACGCGGCCATCTACAGCGTGGTCAGCGGCGTGCTGCTGCGGCCGCTGGTCAATCGCGATGAACACCGGCTGATCTACATCCGCCAGAGCGCGCCGGGGCGCAACGTCGAGAACACCACGTTCTCGGTGCCCGAGATCCAGGACCTGCGCGGCCGCGTCAAGACCATCGCGGCCTTCGGCGAGTTCTCGACCATCGGCTTCCTGATGGTCGGCCTGGGCGAACCGCGCCAGGTGCGCGCCGGCGTCGTCGACGGTCATTTCTTCGAGGTCATGGGCCTGCGCCCGGTGCTGGGCCGCGCCATCTCGACCACCGACGACGGGCCGAGCGCCGCGGGCGTGGCCATGCTGACTCACCGCTTCTGGATGACGACCTACAAGGGCGATCCCTCGGTGGTGGGGAAGGAGGTGCGGCTCGGCACGCGCACCGCCACCATCATCGGCGTGCTCGAACCGTCGGTGCCATACCCCGCAGACACCGAAGTGATTGCCAACATGGTGACCAGCCCGCACCACATGTCGGCCACCATGGTGACGGGCCGCGAGCATCGCATGACCGAGGTGTTCGGACGGCTGGCGCCGGGCGCCGACCTGGAATCGGCGCGGGCCGAGCTGCGCGGCGTGCACGCGTCGGTGGTGAGCGGCTACCCCGAGGCGTATCCATCGAAGGCCGACTTCCGTATTGATGCGCGGTTGCTGCGCGACCAGATCACCTCGCAAGCCCGCACCGTGCTGCTGGTGCTGCTCGCCTCGGCCGCCTTGATCTTTGTGATTGCCTGCTCCAACGTCGCCAACCTGATTCTGGCGCGGTCGGTGCGGCGCGAATCGGAACTCGCGGTCCGCGCCGCGCTCGGCGCCAGCACGGCCGCCCTGCGCAAGACGCTGCTGGCCGAAAGCCTGGTGGTGTGCCTGACCGGCGCCATCGTTGGCGTGCTGATCGCCCAGCCCATGGTGTCGGTGCTGGGGCGCTACGCCGCCCGCTATTCGGTGCGTGCGCTCGACCTGACACTTGACGCCAGCCTGCTGTGGGTGGGCGTCGTGCTGGCGGCGGTCGCCGCGGTGCTGCTGGCGTTCGTGCCGCGGCTGCCGTCTTCCGACGCGGCGCATGGCCTGGCGCAGGCGGGCAACAGCGCCCGGCTCACCGGCTCGACCAACCTGCGGCTGAAGGCGTTTGCGGTCACGCAGATCGCGGCGTCGTTCCTGCTGCTGGCCGGCGCCGGCATGCTGGTGCGGACGCTGATGACGCTGCAGGCGGCGCGCCCGGGCATCCAGACCAGCGGCGTGCTGGCGGTGAACGTGCCGGTCACGTCGTTCGGGCGGACCCGTGAACAGGTGCTGCAGTTCTACCGCGAGCTGCGTCGCCGCGCGGCCGAGGTGCCGGGCGTGCAGAACGTCGCCCTTGGCACGGTCGTGCCGTGGCGTGACGTCACCAACGTCGGCGGCGGCATGCAGTTCTCGGTCGAGGGCCGCGTCAAGGAAGACGGCGAGGAGGATCCGGTGGCGCGCTCGCGGGCGGTGGGTCCCGGGTTCTTCGCCACGCTGGGGGTGCCGCTCCTGGACGGCCGTGACTTCAATGACGCCGATCGTGCCGGCGCCGAGAAGGTCGTGATCGTCAGCCAGACACTGGCGCAGCGCATGTTCGCGACCGCCGATGTCGTGAACCGCAAGCTGTTCTGGACCGATCCGATCGGCAAGTTCATCAACCTCAGCGCCGAGCCGCGGCGCATCGTCGGCGTGGTCGCCGATGTCGATGACGCCAGCATCACGCCGCAGCCAACCATGACGGTGTATCAACCGTTCGAGCAGGAGGGTGGCGGCGGCCGCCTGTTCGTGCACGCGGCCGGCGATCCCTATGCGCTGGTGCCGACCATCACCCGGATCGTGCGCGAGATGGCGCAAGACGTGCCGGTCGAGCGGCCGGCGACGCTCGAAGACGTGCGCGCCGAGGTGATGGCGCCGGATCGCCTGAACGCGATCGTGTTTGGCGGGTTCGCCGTGGTGGCGCTGGCGATTGCCGTGGTGGGCGTGGCCGGCGTGCTGGCGTTTTCGGTGAGCGGCCGGACGCGCGAGTTCGGCATTCGCATGGCCGTGGGGTCGCAGCCGCGCGAGATCCTGCGCCAGGTGCTGGGCGAAGGCGCGCTGATCGGCGCGCTCGGCGTGGTGGCGGGCATCGCCCTGGGGCTGGTGGCGTGGCGCCTGGCCGGCGGCATCTTCCCGCAGGTGCGGTTGCCGGGCGTGGCGCCCGTGGTCGGGGCCGCGGCCGTGTTGATCGTGTCGGCGATTGGCGCGTCGCTGATGCCGGCCGCCCGTGCCGCGAAGGTGGATGTCATGCAGGCGCTCAGGACCGACTAGCGCGCCGACGGTTCACGGTCCCGGTGCCGCTCCTGCATCATGGCCGCGCAGATCGCCTGCAGGCCATCGTGCCACGCCGCTTCGAGATCGTCGGACCATCCGCCGCCGCTGGCCGCGCGCAAGGTCTCGAGCAGGATGCCGGCGACCGCCGAGTAATGCGACGGTTGCACCCCGTGACCGACGTGGCGCGCGCCGAGCGCGCGCAGGTGCGTGATGGCGGTATCCGGCGACCGCAGGTGATCGATCACCAGGGTCAGGGCCGCCGCCAGATGCTGCTGCTGGTTCCGCATCGACGTGCGCGAGAACAGCGGTTTCACCGATGGATATCGCTCGAACAGGGTCTCGTAGAAGCGCGAGGCTACGTCGGCCAGTTGCGGCACGAGCGTCGCGAAGCTGTCTTCGAGCAGGCTCACCTTGTGGCGCGCCAGGCTGTGCAGGTCGACCAGGCCACGCAGTGCGTTCCGGGCAAAGCTGGCGTCGTGCAGGTCGGGCAGGGCCGGCGCCGACCATACGGCGGTGGCGGCGGCGAAGGACACCGTGTTGTCGGCCAGGTTGAGCTGCTGTAGACGGTGCCAGTCGTCGGGGGCTGAAACCAGCGAGGCGATGTCATCGCCGATCTGATTCTCGGCCACGTCGAGTGCGACGAGCCGGGCGGAGACCGCGGCGGCCGCGAGGGTGGTGAACAGCCGGGCGGTGAGACCGTTGTCGCGCAATTGGAGGCGGGCGAGGCCCGGCAACTCGCGCAGCGTTCGCGCGACCGCGACCATGCCATCGTCGCCAATGTCATTGCCGTCGGCGAGCAGCACTTCGAGATGTCGCACGAACCCGAGCCCCAGCAGGGCGGACACGCCGCCGGCGCCGAGCCGGCATCGAGAGACGTCGAGATACTGCAGGGCGGGTGACGGCGCGGCCGCAGCCTGGGTGACGGGCTGATCCAGCAGGTTACCGGCGACGCTGAGCCACGCCAGGCGCGGCGGTGCGGCGGCGATCAGATCGGTCAACGCGCCGGCGGTGAGCTGGCTGTCGCTGACATCCAGTTCGGTCAGGCACAGACGCGACAGCGCGTGGCCAAGGACGCTGGCGCCGTCGGCGCCGAGGGGATTGGCCGCGAGTGAGAGGGCAGTCAGTTCGAGCGGCGCCGAACTGAACAGGGCCAGTCCGGAGGCGGTGATCCCGTTCTGGCCCAGATCGAGGCGTCGCACACCTGACAGGTAAGGCCCGCCGAGCAGGGCGGCCAGGCCCGCGTCGCCAAGGCGATTGTCGGCGACACGGAGTTCCTTGAGCCGTCGGGCAAACGGAGCGCCGGCCACCGCCATGGCGCCGCGTGCGCCAATCTCGTTCGACGACAGGTCCAGCGCGGTCAGCAGTCCAAGCCGATTGGGGGCAACCAGCAGTTCCACGCCGTCGAGTCCAAGCCGGTTTCTCGCGAGCGAGAGCCGGGTCAGGCGGCTCATGGTGGCCGACCAGGCCAACGCCGCGGCGCCACCGGCGCCGATGCCGTTGCCGCTGAGGTCGAGGCTGGTCAGCGCCGACAGCGTCGGCGAAACCGCAATCGACGACGCGCCATCTGAACCAATCGCGTTGTCGCGCAGGTTCAGAACCTGCAGCGAACCGAGCGCCGGTCCGCCGGCCAGCGCCGCGGCACCGTCGGTCCGCACGTCGTTGTCGCCGAGGTCGAGTGACTGCAGTGACAGCCTGCCGCCGGCCAGGGCCGCAGCGCCTCGTGCCCCGACGCCATTGGCCGACAGGTTCAGCGTGGCCAGCGAAGGAAGGCCCGCCGCCGCGGCCAACTCGGCGGCGCCCGCCGACCCGACCCGGTTGTCCGACAGGTCGAGCATTGACAGCGCGCGCAAGTGCGGCGAGCGCGCCAGCGCCGCCGCGCCGGCGGCGCCGATCTGATTGTGGGCAAGGATCAACTCGGTGATGGTCGCGAGCGAGGCGGTCGCCGCCAGGGCCGCCGCGTCCTGGTCGTCCAGGCCGTGGCCGGACAAGTCGAGACGCCGCGCCACGGACCAGGCCGCCGGCGGCGCGCCGCGCTTGGCGTCATCCCACCAGCGCAGCGGCGCTCGTCGCACGTCATCGGGCCATTCGGCCAGCCGGGCGTTGGCGGCGGCCGCCAGGCGCGCCTGATCGGGCTGTCCCGAGAGAAACCGGCAGATGGCCGACCAGCCACTGCCGCCTGGCTGCGAGCAGAGCGCGTCGAGAAAGGCGAGCGCGGGATCGCCGGCGAGTTGCGGTGTCAGCAGGTGCTCAATGCGCGCCAACTCTTCGCACACCTCGAGCGCCGTCGTCGGCCGGTGATGGCGATCCGACGCCAGCAGGCGGCTGACGAGGCGGTTCAGATCCGGCGCGGCGAGGAGAACGCCGTGCGCATCGGCCGGCGAGGGCCCGGCGGCCGGGAATTGCCGGTGCAGGGCACACAGGTTGGCGAGCGTGACTTCTTGTGGCTCGTACGGCAACGCTCCGGTCAGCATCCAGTAGAGCAGGACGCCCAGTTGCCACAGGTCGGCGCGGCCGTCGAGTTCGGTGGCGGCGTCCAGCTGCTCGGGCGCCATGAACAGCGGTGTGCCAAAGGTGGTGACGCCCGACTGGGTCCGGTCATCGAGCGCTTGGGCAATGCCGAAGTCCACGAGCTTGACGTGCTCGGACGCGCTGCCGGCGCCGACTATCAGGACGTTCTGGGGGGTCAGGTCGCGATGCAAGACGTGGTTGGCGTGCACCACCACCAGGCCCGACGCGATCTGCTTGGCCAGGCGGACCGCTCGCACGGGTGGCAGCGGGCGGGCGTTGGCGCCGGGCAGGTCGCGCAAGGGCTGACCCTTGACGAACTCGAGCAGCAGGTACGGAGCCCCGCCCTCGAGCGTGCCCGCGGAATAGCAGCGCGCGATGTTGGGATGGTTGAGTTGCTCGAGCACCACCGCCTCGTTCACGAACCGCCGGCACGCGGCCGCGTCGGCGGCCCAGTGGGCATGCAGCACCTTCAGCGCCCGGCGCAGGCCGCCGACCACGGTTTCGACGAGGTACACGGTGCCAAACCCGCCGTGGCCCAGTCGCTCGAGCACTCGATATTGTCCGTTGGCCACCACCTCGCCGATGCGGGGGTCGTGAGCCGCATTGATCATCGCCGTCATCGGCCGGACCCGGCGCGGTGTGGTGCTTCCATTGTCACCCGCCCGAGCACGAACAGGCCGCGCTGGGGAATCGCGAACTCACCGAGCGTGGCCTGGGATACCAGCGGGCCTGGCCTGCCGAGATCGCGCCCGTTGAGCGTGGCACTGCTCGACGAAATGTCCCACAGGGCCTGCGGGGTGGAGGTGAACCGGTGTCCGCTCGGCGTGCGGCCGCGAAGGCGCATCGGCCCGGTGCCCAGCAAAGCCCGCGCCGCGGCCGCCATGGCGCGCAGCACCGCCGTTTGTCCCCACCAGGAGTCGGGGAGCCAGGTTGCCAGCAGGTTCAACACCGTGGTCGCGGCAGTTGGACGCAAGACGAGCGACCACGACAACAGGCGACCGCCGTCCACCGAAACCAGCAGGCGATATGGCGCAGTCCACTCGAGGCGAATCGGCGCGACGACGTGGTGGTCGACCAGGGGACCCCAATAGCGATCGCACCCTTGGTGTTCGGATACGTCGGAGTAGAAGGTCCACTTCGCTTCGGCCGATCGATGCCATACCGACGTGTATGGCCGGCCCGCTGAGGATGCCGGAAAACGCCGGAGCGCCAGGACGTCGCCTCCCGCAAACGTGAGGCCCATCACGGCGTATCCGCCGAATCGGTCACCGGTTCCCTGGGGAACCGGTGCTCGCCGCTCGAGTTCCGCGACCCGGCCGCCCGGGTCGTTGCCGCTGTCCGTCATCTCCCGTTCCTCGCTGGTGGCAGGCGCGGCCGGCGGTTGCTAGAATGGCCCCGCCGCAGTACGCCCCTCTCTGGTGCTAACGCCGTTTGCCGCGGAATCCCGCCATGGGGCGCCCGGCTGCCGGATGCGGCAGCGAGCGACGTGTGCCGACCGACATCACCGAACTTCTGGCAGACCTGGGACTGGGCAATCGCGATGCCCTGAATCGGCTGATTCCGCTGGTTTACCAGGACCTGCGCCGCGTGGCCCGGGGACAACTGCGCCGACGCCGGCCCGGCGAATCGCTGGACACCACCGGCCTGGTCCACGAGGCCTACGTGCGGCTGACCGATCACGCCCGCCAGGCCTGGACCGGGCGCGAACACTTCTTCGCCGTGTCGGCCATGGCCATGCGGCAGATCGTGGTCGATCACGCCCGCCGGCGGACCCGCCAGAAGCGCGGTGGTGACCAGGTGATGGTGCCATTCGAAGACGCGGCAGATCCGGCAGCGAAGGACGCCGACCGCGTGCTCGAAGTCGATCGGGCCCTCGAGCGGCTGGCAGCGATCGATCCCAGGCTGGCGCAGGTGGTGGAATGCCGGTTCTTCGCTGGGCTCAGCGAGGACGAGACCGCAACCGCACTCAACGTGTCGGTCAGGACCGCCCAACGCGAGTGGTTCAAGGCGCGGGCCTGGTTGAGGTCCGCACTTGGGAACGAGGCGCAACGGTGATTGACCTGTCGCGCTGGGCGGATGGCGATGACCTCCTGGATCGGGCGCTGGATCTGCCCAGGGAGCAGCGGGTGGCGTTTGTTCGCCGTCACGCTGGCCACGACGAGGACAAGATAGCCGCGCTGCTGGCGGTGATTGCCGAGGCGAACGACGACCCCGGCTTCTTGGAACCCGGGGGCGCGCTGTCAGGTCCGCTTGGACAACTGGTGACGGCCGACCTGCTGTCGGAATCGGCTCGATTGGAGCCCGGCACCTCGATCGCCCACTTCGAGGTCGGCAGCCTTCTCGGACGTGGCGGAATGGGTGAGGTCTATCTCGCGACCGACAAGAAGCTGGGCCGCCATGTGGCACTGAAGGTGCTGCCTGACCGCTTCGCCCGCGACGCCGACCGGCGCGCTCGATTCCAGCGTGAAGCGCGCGTCCTCGCCGCCTTGAGCCATCCCGGCATCGCCGCCATTCATGGCGTGGCCGAAAGCGGCGAAGTGGAGGCCCTCGTGCTGGAACTGGTCGAAGGACCGACCCTGGCCGAGCGCCTGGCCGAGGGGCCGCTGACCGTTGCCCAGGCAATCGACATCGCCCAGTCGCTGGTCGAAGTTCTTGGTTATGCCCACGGTGCGGGCGTGCTCCACCGCGATCTCAAGCCAGCCAACATCAAGCTGCTGCCGGAGGCGGCAATCAAGGTGCTGGACTTCGGCCTCGCCAAGGTCCTCGAACTTGATTCGCCCGGTGAAGAGCAGGCGCCGCCCAACGATCTGACCGGGCCGTCGCCGCGCCAACTGCTCGGCACGGTGGCCTACATGAGCCCCGAACAGGTCCGGGGTGAGCCGGTCGACCAGCGCACCGACATCTGGGCCTTCGGCTGCGTGTTGTTCGAGATGCTCACCGGCCAACGCGCGTTCACCGGCGAGTCAACGGCCGACGTGGCCGCCCGCGTGATCGAGCGAGAACCGGCGTTCAGCCTGTTGCCGCCGACGACACCCGCGTCGCTGCGCAACCTGCTGCGGCACACGCTGGCGAAGGATCCGCGTCGCCGCCTCGGCTACATCACCGACGCCGCCTTGGACCTCGAGGATGCGCGCCTCGACCCGGACCCCGGCCCGCAGACCGCGAGCCGCTTCTCGCCGGCGCCGCTGCTGATCGCGGCGGCCGCCGCCCTGGCAGTCGTGGCGGTGGCGGCGATGACACTGCTCAGGGCGCCCGCCTCGCCGCCGCCGCTGTCGCGGCTCGAGCTGAGCGTGCCGGCCGGCACGCACCTCGTGCTGGCCTTCCAGCCGGCGGTGGCGGTGTCGCCCGACGGGCGTACGGTCGTGTATCGCGCGTCGCGGGACGGCGTGACGCGACTGCACAAGCGTTCGCTTGGCGAGTTGGCAGCGGTCGCGATCGACGGCACCGACAACGCGACGAGCCCGTTCTTTTCGCCCGATGGCCAGTGGATTGGTTTCGACAGTGGCGGGACCCTGAAGCGCGTGCCGATCGCCGGCGGTGAACCGCTGACGATCTGTCCCACCCCGGGGACTGCCACTGCGACCTGGACGCGTGACGATCACATCGTCTTCGCCACCAATACCGGGCGGGTGCTGCAGCGGGTGCCGGTCGCCGGCGGTGAGCCCGAGACACTGACGACACTCGATCCGGTGCGCGGCGACACCCTGCACCTGCTGCCCCAGGCCCTGCCCGACGGCCGGACCGTGCTGTTCACGGTCGTGAGCGGCGCCGACCGGCACGTGGCGGCGCTGACGCTCGACACCGGCGACACCCGCCTCATTGCGCCAGGCACTCATGGCCGATTCGTCGACAGCAATCACCTCGTGGTGTCGCGCGACGGGTCGTTGTGGGCGTTGCCGTTCGACCCGGATCGGCTGACGGTCGGCGGGAGCGCGACCGCGCTGGCGACGGGCGTCGAACATACCGATGGCACCGTCGCCCACTACGATGTGTCGCCGTCCGGCGCGCTGGTCTACCTGCCCGCGCGGCCGCCGGCGGCCCTGACCCGACTCGCCTGGTTCGACCGCGCCGGTGAAGAGGTGGGTAGCCCACTCGACGAGCGAGGCTATACGCGCATCGGCCTGGCTGCCGATGGTACCCGCCTCGCTGCTGCCATCGAGCAGGACGACAACACCGATATCTGGGTCGGCGACCTGGCGCGTGGCCAGCTGAGCCGCCTGACGCTCGAGCCGACGCTCGAGACCATGCCGACACCGACACCGGATGGGCGGTTCGTCGCCTTCCGCTCGGAGCGTGGCGGTCCCGGGATCTTCCGGCGCGACGCGCAGGGCGCCGGTCCGATCGAACGGCTCACGGAAACCGCCGGTCCGATTCAGAGTCCCTATTCATGGACACCCGACGGCAAGACCTTGCTGATGGCGGTGTTCCGCAGCTACAGCAGCCAGGCGATCGCCAGCGTGACGCCGCCGTCGCGAGAGGTCAAAGTGCTGCTTGACGGCGACTTCGCGCAGCTCGACCCCCAGGTGTCGCCCGACGGGCGCTGGCTGGCGTACCAGTCGGACGAGACCGGAGAGTTCGAGATCTACGTTCGGCCGTATCCCGCGGTCGAAAGCGGGCGGTGGCAGGTGTCGGTCGATGGCGGGCGATCGCCGCGGTGGAATCCCGACGGCGGCGAGCTGTTCTTCTTCGACGGTGCCGGCATCGCGGTGAGCGCGGTTGCCGCCGGCGCCGCCTTCCGTGCGGGCGCGCCTCGCCGGCTGTTCGAGGTGCAGCCGCTCTCGGGCCGACTCGGCCCGGACTACGAAGTGGATCCCGGCGCCGGGCGGTTCCTGTTCATCCTGCCGCCGGCCGCGCGCAATGCGCCGGCCGAGTCCCTGGTGGTCGTCCAGAACTGGACGACTCCGTAAGCGTGCCGCGCGCGCGAATCGCGTCGACCTCGGCCGCCATCGCCTCACTCAATCGCCGATGGAGCCCGCCAACCGTATCGAGATCCCAGTCGAAGGAGGCGATGGCATCGCTCGTCTCGAAGATTGCGCTCGACAAGGCATCGCGCTGCTCCTGATAGGCGGCCAGGGCCCGCCGGCCGCCGTGGATGATGGCCGATGCCAGCAAGTCGGCGTCGCGCAGGGCATCGGTAATGCCATGCGCGGTGATCGGGTCCTTGAAGTGCGCGGCGTCGCCGACCAGCGCCCAGCCGTCGCCCCAGCTCTGGCGCATCAGCCCCGGCTGTCCGGCAAATCCCTTGAGCGGTGCCAGCGGCGTGGCAGTTGCCAGGGTCTCGGCCAGCGCCGGGTCGGCCCGGCGGATGACCGCGCGGTAGCCGGCGGCGAGGTCGGGCCGGAACGCGGCTGCGAATTGGGACGCAGGCACCGACGCAAAGACGCAGGTGGCACCGTCATTGGTGGGAATCGCCCCGGCCGCCGCGTTGCGCGCGTACGACCACACGTAACTGTTGACCTCGACTCCGTGCCAGTGTCCGTAGACCACCGCGCTGGCGTGGCGGCCCATTCGGTACGGCGCGGGCGCCATTTCTGCCGCCACTGTCGAGCGCAGACCGTCGGCGCCGACGACCATCCCCGCGGTGACCGCCGTGCGCCGCTCGTCGGCCGACATCACGATGCCGTCGACGCGGCCCAGGCGGCTGCGCTGCAGCGACCTGAGCGACGCACCGTAGACGATCTCGGCGCCGGCCTCGCGCGCCGCGGTCGCGAGGGTTGCATCGAGCACCGTGCGCCGCGGTGCGTAGAGTGCAACGAGGCCCTCGCGCGGCTTAATCGGCACGACGAGGTGCTGCGGACCGTAGCGGAACTCGCTCGCGGTCACTGCCGGTGTGCCAGCCGCGACCAGGCGCGGCAGGACGCCCCAGCGATCGAGGAGCATGACGGCGCCTCGCATCAGCGCGTGCGTTGACAGCGTGTCCGATCCTGGTTGGCCGCGGTCGATGACGAGCACCCGCGCGCCCGCCCGGGCGAGCAACAAGGCCGTCGCGGCACCGGCGGGACGGGCTCCGATCACGATGACGTCGTAATGGCTGCGCATGTCAGGCCGCCTGACGGCCGCGCACGTAGGCGGCCACCCGGGTAGCGAGGGCTTCGGCATCGGCCCCCACGCCGTCGAGGAAGCTGGAATTGCGCCGGCGCAGGAAGTGCAGGCCGATGACGAACAGCCCTGGCTCAGGCGTCTCGCCGCCGCGGTGGTCAATCTCGCCGCGCGAATCGAGCACCGGGACCTTGAGCCACGGGTAGCGACGCCGGTAGCCGGTCGCCCACACAATCGACCCAATGCCCGCTGCGCGCGTATCAACAGTGCGCGGCGCCTCGGTGAACGCGGGCCACAGCGGCTCGAACCGGTCGCGCCCGTCGCGTATGGGACCCGGGGTATGCCGTGCGGCAAACCGGTCGATGCGGTCGAGCAGCAGGGCAAGCTTGGCATCAGCCGCCGCCGTCGTCTTGACCAGGTCGTCGGCCAGGTGCCAGCGATGGCCGTCAACGCCGAGCACGCGGCCGACGACCGTGACCCCTCGGGCGCGCAGCGCGGCCAGGTCCAGCGTCGCGTGGTCGGGCCGCCCGACCAGTTGCAGTGATGGCTGCGATCGCGACGCCGCGGCGTCGGCGACGTTCTCCACCGGCTCGGTCAACAGTCCCATCGCATCGAGCCAATAACAGATGTCGTGGCCGAGGTAGCGGCGCGGCAACCGGGTATGCTGCCCGACGGCCAGAGTCACAGGGCGTCCGGAGGCCTGCAGCTCGTCGGCCAGTTGCAGGCCGGAAGCCGAGGCGCCGACCACCAGCACGCCGGCGTCGGGCAGGTCCGACGGCCGGCGGTAGGCCGGCGGCACGATCTGCAACAGGTGGCCGGGCAGACGGGTCGAGAAGCCCGGCACCAGTGGTGTGTCGCAGTGGCCGGTGGCGATTACCACCACCGGTGCGGACCACTTGCCGGCTTCCGAGGTCACCACGAAGCCGCGGCCGCACCGCCGTACCGCTCGAACTTCGACGCCCGTGACGACCGGCGCGCCGAACGACCGGGCGAAGCGGTCGAGGAAGTCCGTCACTTCCGGCATCGTCATGTAGCCGTCGGGATCGTCGCCACCGTAGCTGAAGCCCGGCAGCCGGGTTTGCCAGTTCGGCGTCAGCAGGCGGAGCGAGTCCCATCGCTCGCTGCGCCACCGCTCGGCGATCCGGCCCCGCTCGAGCACGACGTGTTCGATGCCGCGGCCGGCCAGGCAGCGGCTCATCGCCAACCCGGCCTGGCCGCCGCCGATCACGATTGCCTCGGTGGCGATCATCGCTAGCTCGCGTTGACCGCGATTTCGATCGGCACACCGTTGGTGAGCACGTCGTAAACCGCCGAGCGGGCGCGGCCCTGTTCGACCAGCGCGCGCAGTGTCTCGGCCGGGGCATCGCCGGCGATGTCGAAGTGAAGCCGCAGGGCCTGGTAACCATTGCGCACGTCGGGTGACAGGCCGAGAATGCCGAGCAGGTCGATGTCGCCCTCGATGGTCGAGGAGACGCTCGTCAGGGTGATGCCCCGTGCGGCGGCGATGTTGCCGATGCCGGCGGTGATGCAGGCACACAGCGCGTGGAGCAGGAACTCCACCGGCGTCGGCCCCTGGTCGGCGCCGACCAGGACCGCGGGATGATCGCCGTCATATTCGAACGTCACGGCGTGCCGCTGTTCGCCGCCCGCACCGCGGAAGGTATCGATGGTGCTGCGGCTGTGGGTGCCGCGCACCCATTGGTTGCGGGCGCGGAACTGGAACTGCGCCAGGGTGGGGGTCGCCTTGACGGCATCCAGGGTGGCAAACAGGGTCGGCGTATCAACGCCGTTCAGGGGCATTCGCATGATTCCTCCAATGAGTGCGCCGGATGATCCGGCCTTCCTCCTTGTAAACGTCAGCCGTTCGGAAATCCCGCCAGCCCGTTTCTTAGGCTAGGCTTGGCGGTGTGACCCGCTTCGAATCGGCCCTCGTGTATGCCAACCGTGTGCATCAGGGACAGCGGCGCAAGGGCACGGGCATCCCCTACATGGCCCACATCCTCGGCGTGACGGCGATTGCCCTCGAGTACGGCGCCGACGAAGACGAGGCGATTGGCGCGCTGCTGCATGACGCCGCGGAAGACGGCGGCGGCGAGGCGCGGCTGGCCGAGATTCGCGCCCGGTTCGGCGACGCCGTCGGCGACATCGTCTTCGGCTGCAGCGACAGCCTGGTCGAGCACCCCGAGGACAAGCTGCCGTGGCGCGAGCGGAAGGAACAATACGTCGCCCACGTCGAGACGGCCAGCCAGCCGGTGTGCCTGGTATCGGCCGCCGACAAGCTGCACAACGTGCGCTCGATCGTTCGTGACCTGCGCATGCACGGCGACGAGGTGTGGGACCGGTTCGAGGGGCGGCGCGACGGGACCCTGTGGTACTACGACGCCGTCGCCAACGCCCTGGCGCACAGGTACCGGGCGCCGCTGACCAGGGACTTGCTGGCCGCCGTGGAGGAACTGCTGCAGTTGGCCGATAATCCCTGAGTGAGTGCCCTGACGCGTCGCCTGGTCCTTGGTTGGTTCGTTCTCGCCGCGTTTCCGCTGCCCGGCCTGGCACAGCCGGAACCCCGTTACGACGCGGGCAACCCCACCCTGCAACAGATCTGGGTCGATCCGGTGCGGGGTAACGACCGCGCCAGCGGCCGCAGCGCCGACGAGGCCGTACGCACGCTGATCGAGGCCTGGAACCGCGTGCCGCCCAACACCGCCGCCAGCCCGCTGGCCGCGAGCGGCTACGAGATTCGGCTGCAGCCGGGCGAGTATCCCGCCGACGGCATTCCGCACTACATGGAGCGGCGCTATGGTTCGCAGACCGCGCCGATCGTCTTTCGGGCGGTCAATGGCGCGGGGTCCGCAACCCTGCGCACGGGCCTGAATATCGCGCACGTCGCCTACCTCTATTTCATCGACCTCGACATCATGCCCACGCCCGCGGCCGACGTGTTCCACTGCGAGGACTGCGACCACATGCTGCTGCGAAACGTCACCTTCACCGGCGGCACTCGTCCAATGGAAGGCGTCGAGGCGGCGGTGGCGCACGAGACCGTGAAGGTCAACCAGTCGACCCACTTCTATATCGAGGATTCGCGCATCGGCGGCGCCGGCGACAACGCCATCGACTTCGTCGCCGTCCAGGACGGCCACATTGTCCGCAGCCGGGTGCACGGCGCCAACGACTGGTGCGGGTACGTCAAGGGCGGGTCAGCCTCGATCCTGATCGACAGCAACGAGTTTCACGACTGCGGCACCGGCGGCTTCACGGTGGGGCAGGGCACCGGCCTGCAGTTCATGACCTCGCCCTGGCTGCACTACGAGGCTTACGACATCCGTGTCGTCAACAACATCGTGCACGACACCGACGGCGCGGGGCTGGGCGTGAACGGCGGATTCAACGTGCTGGTAGCCTGGAACACCCTGTACCGCGTTGGCACGCGCAGCCACGTGATGGAGGCCGGCTTCGGCGCCCGCAGTTGCGACGCCGCCGACGTCGCCGCCGAGCGCGCGGCCTGTGAGACCCGCATTGCCAGCGGCGCATGGGGCACGCTGGCGGTGGACGATGGCGACAACTTCATCCGCATTCCCAACCGCCACGTGTTCCTGATGAACAACGTGGTATTCAACCCGGAGGGCGCCGGCAGCCAGTGGCAGCACTTCCAGGTCAATGGCCGGTATGCCGGCGGGCCGGCCGGCCCCGGCGCGCCAGACTCGGACCGCGCCGACGACGACCTGCGCATTGCCGGCAACGTGATTTGGAACGGCCCGGCCGGGCATCCGCTAGGCGTCGGCGACGATTCGGGTTGCCCGGCCAGCCACGCCACGTGCGGCGAGCCCTTCATCACCGCCAACAACGCGGTGAATACGCAGCAGCCCACCTTCGTCAACCTGTCGGCCGGGGACGTGCGGCCGTCGGGCGCCCTTGCGGGCGCCCGCAGCGCGGCCGTGCCTGATTTCTCGTGGAGCGACCTGCCGTCACGTCCGCAGGCGCCGCCCGGCGCGACCGCGAACCGCGTGGCCCTCGATCGCAACGGTCGTCCACGCGGCACGAACGACCCGCCCGGCGCGGCGCTGCCGCCGCAATAGGAAGAACGAAGAACGTCGTCCTTCGTTATTTCACTTGTATGGTCTCGAGGTAGTCGACCAGCGAGTCGATCTGCCGCGCGACGGCCTCGGCATCGCCGCCGCCCGACGAGGCCTTGAACGCGGCGCCCCACTCCGGCATGTCGCGGCCGCCGTGGCCCTGGACCTTCTTGCTGCCCTCAATCACCTGGAACACCATGTCGCGCGGATAGCTGCCGCCGTTGCGGGCGGTCAGCCCGGTGAGGTCGGCTGGCTTTGGCTTGAGTGTCGCCGCCAGAGGGCCGGTGCCCTTGGCGTCCTTGCCGTGGCAGGCGACGCAGTACTGCGCGAAGTTGTTGGCGCCGGCAATCGCCAGCGACGTGCGGGCGCGGGCCGGCTCCTGGGCGGTGGCGACGGGCGCGCTGCTGAGCGCGGCGGCGGCCACCAGGGCGAAAGCAAGTCCGCAGAATGTGAGGCGCATAACTGTTCTCCTGGCCCGGCCCTACTGCATGAGCGGTGCCACCGCTATTTGCCCGGCAAATTGCGGGTCGGCGCCGCCGGGGCGGGGAATAACCCGCGCGGCATCAGGAAATCCTCACGGCGCCGCCGGCGGGGGGACCCTTCGCCTGGTGGCCTGTTCGAACGCATATGCCAGTTCGATCAGCCGCGGTTCGCTGCACTGCGCGCCAACCAAACCGATGCCGTAGGGCGCCGGCCTGGCGTTGAAGCCCTCCGGAAACCTCTGATTCGGGGCATTGGGCACCATGCCGAACGGCACGGCGATGATTGGATAGCCAGCCGTCGCGGCGATGCGCGCTCCGGAGGATCCCGGCGTAACAAACGCATCAAGGTCGTGGGCTTTCAGCACGCCGTCGATGCCTTGCTCCCGGCTCAGCCGCCGATCCTTGGCGTCGTCGGCATCGAGCCGCGCTTTGTCGGCGACCAGGTCCATCTCGTCCGAGATGTCGAGCCGCGACTGTTGGTACCGGATCGCGTTGGCGCCGGCGTGCGCCAGGTTCCACTGCCGCAGCTCGGTCAGCGTTTTCACCGGCGCCGTGGCGCCGAGGCTGGCAAGCCAGGCGTTGAAGTCGCGCTTCATGCCGTACTTGAAGTTGATCGAGCAGTTGGCGTCCTTTCCCTTGGCGTGCTCCGCGCCGGCGCAGAAATCGAACAGCGGGAAACTGTCGTTTGCACTCGTGGCGACGACGCTCGGAATGTCGGCCGGGTCGACGATGACCGCGCCCTGCTGCTTCATGATCGCGATGGCTTCGGCCATGACCCTGGCTTGTTCGGCGTTCACTCCACCGCGCGGCGTGGATTCACCGGGCAAGGTCATGCGATCCTGGTAGAACGCCCGCGGCACGCCGATGCGCGCGCCCTTCAAACCGCCGGCGTTGAGAAACTTCGTGTAGTCGCGGTTCGGCGGCGGTGCGCAGGTGCGCGTCGCCGCATCGTTGGGATCCGGCGTGGCGCCTTCCATGGCACCGAGCATGATGGCGGCGTCGGCCACCGTGCGCGTCATCGGTCCCGCGGTGTCGTGATCGGCGGTGATGGGAATCACGCCGTGGCGGCTGATGCGGCCAATCGTCGGGCGAATGCCGACCAGCATGTTGGCGTTCGACGGGCTGATCACCGAGCCGCCGGTGTCGGTGCCGACACTGGCCGCCCACAGGTTGGCGGCCGTGCCGACACCCGAACTGGAGCCGCCGGTCTGCAGCACGGGACGGCCATCTCCCGGATTGGGCCGCGGGTCCGGGCGCGGGTCGTAGGGATTGAACGCGAAGCCGCCGATGGCGTTGTAGTTGCCCGGCATCGCATTCGGATTGCCGGCGACCCAGTTGGCCAGCTCGGTGAGCCCGGTCTTGGCGATGATGATGGCGCCGGCCGCGGTGAGGTTGCGGGTCAGGGTGGCGTCATATGGCGGCACGTAGCCGGCAAATGCCAGCGCGCCGCCGGTGGTCGGCATGGTGGTGGTGTGGATGTTGTCTTTCAGCGCGACCGGGATGCCGTGCAGGGGGCCGCGCAGCCTGCCCTGCGCGCGTTCCCGGTCCCTGGCGTCGGCTTCCCGCAATGCGGCCGGGTTCACTGCCAGCGCCGCGTTCAGGCGGTCTTCGTAGAGGCCCAGCCGAATCAGGTACATCTCGACCAGCTGCCGCGACGTCAATTGCCCGCTGGCCATGGCCGCCTGCATTTGCGGAATGGTCGCCTCGACGACATCGAACGCGGGGACCGCGGTTGCGCGCGCCTGTCCATGCGCCCCGACGGCTGCGGCAGCCAATACCAGTACGAGGATGACCTGCTTCATGCGGGTATTCTAGTTGCGGATGGAGATCACCTTCGAACAGGCCGCCAACCTCGCCGGCAGCGCCCTGCGCGGCACCGCCCGCCAGGAAATCGTCGCCGACATGGCCCGCGCCCGGAACCTGGGCGGCGCGCTCCTGCGCCTGCGCGACGCCATGCGCGCCAACGAATTCAAGGTCGGGGCGCACCAGATCTTTCTCGACCGCATGATCCGGACCTACGACGGCCGGACCCGCGCCGAGGGCTTCCACGTCCTCCACGACTGGGACGGCGTCTCGCAGCAGGTCAATCCCGACATCATCCCGGTGGACGTGCTGCACTTCCTGATCGACCAGCGCGGGACCGAACCGGCGACCGCGGTGGAACTGGCCATCCTGCTCGACTACTACTTTGCGCACGTCCTGCAATTGCTGACGCTGCGCATCTGGGACGATGGCGATCCGGACCGCAACCTCGATCGGGTGGGCGAGCTGCTGGCCGACTTGCAGGGAGCCAATGGCAGCGGCCAGATGTTCGCTGCCGATGCCGAGACGCTGATGCTGATCGGCACCTCTCACTACGAACTCGACGAGCGGGGCTACACCACGCTGCTCGCCAGGGTCCGCACGCTCAACGAAGAGCACCAGGCGAGGATTGGTCTCGGGCACGCCGCCAGCATGGGGTGCCACTTGCGCTTCGGCTTCGAAGCGCAGTGCGGCCGCGACACCGTCGCCCTGCGCGACGACAACATCGCCGACTACCCGTGGTTGTGTTTCGCGCTGGCCGCGGTGATGAGGGAATACGATCGTGCTGTCAATCCGGCTAAAGCCGGACACCACATCGGTGGAGGCAACCCCTCAGGGTTGCCTGTGCTCGAAGAGGCGCTGCTGAACGGCCTGACGCCCGACGCCCGCGCCTTCATCGGTGTGCCGCCATCGTCGCTGTCGCAATCGGAGCAGGACCGCGCCCAGTTTCTGGAGCTGTTCACGAAGCACCGGCCGGCGCTGCTCGCCGCCTTCGAACGCCATCGGCCCACCGACACCGCCTACTCGCCGCTGTCGTTCTTTTTCAACTTCTCCCACAACGTGTTGAAGGGCACGGTGGTGGACGCGCTGCTGTGGGGAGAGGCCTGGGACCTGTCGCTGAACGACCTGCTGACCGGTGTGGCCAGGGAGGGGATCGAGGAGGGGTCGCAGCAACTGCTGGCCGCGACCCTGATGGGCTACGCCCGCTCGAACCCCGACCGCATTCGCGGGCGGCTGATGCCGGTAATCGTTTACGACCCGCAGGCCGGGCGGCGGGCTTTTACGATTGCGATGGAGAAACTGGCGCAGCCGTGATCACTGCCGCGACGCCCGCCACGGCAGTTGGCCGCCGGGCGTCGTGATGGTCCCCTCGATTGTGTTGCCCTTGATCTTTCCCTGGTAGGTCAGGCCGCCGGCAATGAAGGTGAGCTCGTCGCCGTTCAGTGCCCGGTTCGAAATCGTGTGCTTGGCCCCGTCGACGGTGATCGACCCCTGCACCATCTGGTAGGTCTGGAACAGCTCCATCGTGCCGTTGGCCATCTTCCACTGGCCCTCGGCCTTGGCCGGTACGATCCACAACAGCACTTCGCACCAGCTCGAGCAGTCGCTTTCGGGTTCGAGCGTGAACCGTTCGTCCGGTTCCCAGCCGTCGATGCCGAAGGTGTTGCCGACAATGCGCGAGCCGGGCGTCATCTCCAGGAACTTCGGGGCCAGGCGATTGAGGTTGACCGGCAGCAGGAACAGCGCCAGCACGTTCGCCTTCGAGATGTCGGCGGCGTACATGTCGCCTTCGACGAACTGCGCCTTGTCGCCGACCCCGGCTTCGCTGGCCAGCCGGCGCGACAGCGCCACCATGTCGGGGTTGTATTCGACCCCCAGGCCGCGGGCGCCCAGCTTGGCCGCGGCGATGATGTTGCGGCCATCGCCCGAGCCGAGGTCCATCACGAAATCGGCCGGCGTGACCTTGGCCATCTCGAGCATCTTGTTGACCATGGCCGGCGGCGACGGCACCCAGACGACATCCTTGCCGGCTTGCCCGCTCTTGGGTTCGAACGGCTGCTGCGGTTCCTGCGCTTGCGCACCGGTGACGATTGAAAGCGTGAGCACTAACGCCAAGCCGACTGCTCTCATCAACATGCCTGATCCTTAGTCCCTGATCCCTGATCCCTGCTCCCCGACCTAACTGCCGGCCTTCACCAGGTCCGCCATCGGCGCGATCGTCCCGTGCAGCGGGACGATCCGGTCGACGGCGAGCTTTCGTGACTGGATATTCTCCAACAAGTTGGCCGCGTATGGATGGGATTGTGAGCCCGGGCTGAACGCATCGACCTGGATGACTGCGCGCGCGCTCGGCACATACGCCATCAGCATGGTCTCGGAATGCGGGTTGCCGGCGACGTGATAGAGGGTGACGGCCATTGTTGCGTCCTTGAACTCGCGCTCGGCATCGACGGCCTCGACCGAGACTGCCGCCGGCTTGCCCGCCAGTGTGTCGGGCTGGCGCGTATGGGGGCGCTTCACCATGTGCTCGACCCAGGCGCGGTTGCCGGCGTGGGTGATGACCGTGAGGCCCTCGGCAACGGCCGCCCGCAGGCCTGCGGTGTGATCGAAATGGTGGTGGGTCGTCACCAGCTGCGTCAGCGGCTTGCCGGGCACGGTTTCGCGGGCCCTGGCGATCACGGCCAGCGTGCGCGCTTCGCTTTGCGGCGCCTCGATCAACATCAGGTGATCGCTGAACTCGACCAGGGCGCTGTGGTGCGACTGGCCGGCGAGCAGCCAGACACCCTTGCCCACCGCTTCGACCGTCACCGTCACCGGCGGCGACGACCTTTCAGGTTTGTCGGCCGGGGGCGCGGCGACCGAAGCCGGGGCGGCCAGGCCGGCGATCTCTGCATCGAGTGTCTGCGCGGTGGCCTGGATCTCCCAGGTCGTGAAGTCGTCCACCTTACCGGCGAAACGCCCTGGCAGCCGCAGGCCGTTGACCGCCTGGTAGTCGGCAAACGTGGTGGTCATCACCACGTCGCCGAGGTTGGGATGGTAGGCATTGGACGAGATCGACAGCGGCACGCCCGCGGCGTCGAGGGTCATGGTCACCACCGGACCGGCCGCTGTGGTGATGTCGGCCTGCCGCACCGCGCCGACGGTGCGGACGTTGCCGACCGTCGTCCTGGAATCCATGGCCGAGCGCAGCAGCGTCAGCGGGTGATGGTACAGGTCGTTGTGGCGATCGCGAGCCGCGAGGCCCCCTAGCCGGGTGGCGGCGCCGGCGGCGTTGACGTTGAACGCGACCCCGGCGTCGAGGCCCTGGACCTGCGCCTGCGGCTGCGGCCCCTGGAAGTAGGCGAACCTGGGGGTGCGGGTCTGCTCGACGCGCTGACGGCTGTTGGCGACGTCGATCTGCCGCTTGTAGCCGCTGATGGCAAAGGTCTGCGTGGCGGCCTCGGGCGCCATGTCCTGCCCGAGGTTGTAGTTTACCCCGGTGCCCTCGATGGTCAAGGTCCTGGCCGCCTCAATCCGGCTGCGCCCGCCCAGCGCCGCGGCGGCAGCGTCGATGAATTGCTGTTCGGCGGTCGGCCGTGCACATCCGGCCATGGCCACGGTTACGAGGGCCGCGAGCAAGGTTCGTGTGGTCATCTGAGGCACCTTCAGGCTGGTGAACCAAGGGAGTCTGCGCCAACGATTTGGATCGGACGGCGCACCTGGGAATCCGGCCGAGTATACATGCGGGCCGCTTATCCCACCGTTCACGGAATACCGCTATTGCTCGGCGCGACAAATCGGCGACAATGGCGCGTCGTTCTCCAGCAATAAGGGAAGACAGTTTGACGGTGCTGGAGATTGTTACTTTTTGTTGACGTGGAGGCAGAGCATGAAGATTGTAAGGCGGATAGCTGTACTCGTTTGTCTGGCCCTGGTGGCGAGCACCGCGCTCGCATCGGCCCAGACGACCGGTTCGATTACGGGTACAGTAACTGATGCCAGCGGCGCCGTATTGCCCGGGGCTACTATCACCCTGAGCGGCGATCGCCTGATTGGCGGCCCCCAGACCCAGGTAAGCGACACGTCCGGCAACTACCGGTTCGACCGGCTGGTGCCCGGCACCTACGGCGTGAAGTTCGA
>JBFWUK010000016.1:0-97627 GCA_050247355.1 Vicinamibacterales bacterium
GGGTGATCGCCTGGCGGATCCACCACGTCGCGTAGGTCGAGAACTTGTAGCCGCGGCGGTACTCGAACTTGTCGACCGCCTTCATCAGGCCGATGTTGCCTTCCTGGATCAGGTCGAGGAACTGCAGCCCGCGGTTGGTGTACTTCTTGGCGATCGAGACCACCAGGCGGAGGTTGGCTTCGACCAGTTCCTTTTTCGCCTGCTCGGCCTGCGCCTCGCCGCGCATGATCACTTCGAGCGTGTGGCGGAGGTGATCGACGCTCTCCTCGAGGTCCTCGGTGCGGGTCTTGATCTCGGCCTTGAGATCGTTCATCCGCTTGGTCATCGCCTTGCGCTCGTCTTCCTTGAGCTTGGGCTTGCGGACCTTGAGCAGCAGTTCCTTCTTCAGCTTGTCGTGCTCGCGCTGCTGCTTCGAGACGCGCTCGACGATGTCCTTGACCTCTTCGACGAGGCGCCGCTTGACCGGTTCAGTGAATTCGATCTTGCGGATGTAGCGCGAGGTCTCGACCTGCCCGCGCATCAGCTTCCAGCGCTGGCGGCGGTACTTCTTCTTGTCGGCCTTGGGAATCGCTTCGAGCTTCTCGTCGTGCTTCTCGACCGCCAGCCGCGCCTTGCGCACGGCCTCGACCTGCTTCAGGAACTGCTGGGCGCGCTCCTCGATGCGGTCGTCGGTGATCTCTTCGTCGTTGAAGATCACCAGCTCGCGGATGGTGCGCTCGCCGGCCTTCAGCGCGTCGCCCATGCGGATTACCGCCTTGGTGATCGCCGGCATGCGCGAGATCGACTTGATCACCGAGAGCTTGCCGCGCTCGATGCGGCGGGCAATCTCCACTTCCCCCTCGCGCGTCAGCAGCGGCACGGTGCCCATCTCGCGCAGGTACATGCGGACGGGGTCGTTGGTCTTGTCGAGCGAACCGGGGGTCAGGTCCAGCTCGGGGCCCTCGCCCTCGGGGCCTTCATGACGGTCGATGCCTTCGCGTTCGAGCTTGTAGCCTTTTTCCGAGTCGACCAGCTCGATGCCGGCGCCGGCGAACACCGCGAGCAGTTCTTCCAGGTCTTCAGGATTGGCCGTCAGGTCGGCCGGCAGCAGGTCATTGACCTCGTCGTACAGGAGGTAGCCCTTCTCCTTGCCGATGACAATGAGCTGACGGACTTCATCGAATTTCTCTTCGAGCGCCAAGGCCATATTGCGTGCGACCCCCAAAACCAGATGTGTAGGGACCCCCTGTTCAGGCGGTCCTCCAGAACGGCGGCTCGTGGCCGCCGGTAGCGGAGCCCTTTATTGTAGCTCTTTTGGCGGCTTCATCGCCTCGAGAGCCCGAACCATTTGCGTCTTTCTCGCCAGCAGCGCCATCGACGCAGGACCGCTATCCCCCATATTCTGCAAGCGGTTGAGCTCCCTCTGGACGTCGGCCAACTCGCGTTCGAGCCGCACATACTTCAGGGCCACGACGCACAAATCGGGGAGGACGGCGGGAGCCGATGGCTCAGCTGCCACGGAGGCCAGCAGTTCCGCCTCCTGTGTACTTAGACGCTCCATCAGCGCCGCAGGCACATCCTCGGGTTTCACGTCCAGTTCCTGGGCGGTCCTGAGTATGTTGGCCGTGCTAAGTCCTTTCAAGTCTTCTGGTTCCAGCTGACCCACCCATTGCATGGTGCCCACCGGATCGTGCACCAGGCTCCAGATGAGGCCCTTTTCGGCCTTCCGGACATGACCCTGCAAGCTGGGAACCCGTTCAGCCGGCAGCTCGGTCTTGCGATTGGCCGCTGCTTTCCTGATCTCGGCTCGAACCACGTCTTCCGTCACCCTGGCCTTGTGCGCCAGCCGGTCGGCAAAC
Organism: Vicinamibacterales bacterium; assembly: GCA_050247355.1. Classification (GTDB taxonomy): domain Bacteria; phylum Acidobacteriota; class Vicinamibacteria; order Vicinamibacterales; family UBA2999; genus 12-FULL-67-14b. Next base: position 1,839 of record JBFWUK010000016.1, read on the forward strand.
TGGTCGCGGACGGCCGGATCGGGAATGCGGGCGGCCACCCCGAGCATTCGCTTCAGGAACTCGCGCCGGTTGTCGTCGCGCGTCAAGTCGAACTCGGCCGCCGCCCGGTCGAGCAGGAACTCCAGGTACGGCCGCGAGTGCTTGAGCTGCTCGCGAAAGCCCTCCGCGCCTTGTTTCTGAATGAACGTATCGGGATCGCCGCCACCCGGCAGCGTCATCACGTTCACCACGAAACCCTCGGCGACCAGCAACTCCGAACTGCGCTCGGCGGCGGTCTGCCCCGCGCTGTCGGGATCGAAACAGAGCACGGTCTTCGACGTGAAGCGATGCAGGATCTGCGCCTGCTGCGGCGTCAGCGCCGTCCCGCAGGTGGCCACCACCGGGAAGCCCCCGGCCTGGTAGACCTGGGCGAAATCGAAGTAGCCCTCGACGATGATCGCGTAGCGCACCTTGCGCAGATCGCCCTTGGTCAGGTTCAGGCCATAGAGCGTGCGGCTCTTGGTGTAGATCGGCGTCTCGGGCGAGTTCAGGTACTTCGGCTGCTGGTCCTTCTCGAGCGCGCGGCCGCCGAAGGCGATCACCGTACCGGTGTCGCGGGCAATCGGGATCATCAACCGGTTCCGGAATCGATCCACCTCGCTGCCATCGTCGCGGCGGCTGACCAGGCCGCTGGTCACCAGCTGCAGCGGCGAGAAGCCCTGCTTGAGCAGCCGCTGCCGCAGGGCATCGCGGCCCTGGGGGGCAAAGCCGATCTGCAGCTTGTCGATCGTGTCCTGGGTGAGCCCGCGGTCCTTCAGCAGGTACTCGCGAATGCGCGCGCCGGCCGGCGACGCCAGCTGCTCGCGGAAGTGCGCGACCGCGACCTCGTGGATCTTGACCAGCGCCTCGCGCTCGGCGGCGGTTTCGCGCTGCTCGCCGCTGGCTTCCAGCTCGGGAATGGGAATGCCGAATCGCTGCGCCAGCGTTCTGACCGCTTCCTGGAAGCCGATCTTGTCCTGCAGCTCGATGAACTTGAAGACGTCGCCGCCGACGCCGCAGCCGAAGCAGTGGAAGAAGCCGCGATCGCGGTTGACGTTGAACGACGGGGTCTTCTCGCCATGGAACGGGCAGAGCCCCTTGTAGGTGGCGCCGGCCTTGCGCAGCGACACCGAGTCGGACACGACGGCGACAATGTCGGCCGCCGCGCGCACTTCGTCGATGAACGCCTGGGGAAAGAGGGCCACGGTGACCCTCCAGCTTATCGCGTCCGGGGTAGCCGCCGCGTTACTCGCTTCTGAGAGCGGTGACCGGATTGACCCGCGTCGCCCGCCTGGCCGGCAGCCAGGCGGCGATGCCCGCGGCAGCGACAAACGCAATCGGCACCACCGTGAAGGTCACCGGGTCGAAGTCGGGGAGGTCGACGAACATGCTGCCCATCACCCGGCCGACGCCGGCGCCGAGCAGCAGCCCGAGCCCGACGCCCATCAGCGTCAGCGTCAGGCCTTCAACCATGATCATCCGCTTGACGGCCGCCGGCACTGCGCCCACGGCCATGCGTATGCCAATCTCGCGCGTGCGGCGCGCCACGGCGTAGCTCATCACGGCGTAGATGCCCACCAGCGCCACCAGCATTGCCAGCGCCCCGAAGGCGGCGAATAAGCCGCCGGTGATCCGAAGCGTCCAGTATTCCGGCGCCGACGACATGTGCGCCGCGAACGTACGGGCGCTGAACAACGGCAGGCCCGGGGCGGCCGAGCGAATCTCCTGCCGCACGGCGTCAGTCAGCCCGGGCGAGCCGGCCTGGGTCGGGCGCGGACGGACGTGGAAGTGGGCGTTACTGAGCGCGCCCTGCGCAAACGGCACGTAGATGGAGCCGCGTAACTCGTCCTCGAACAACTGCCGGCGCGTGGAGCCGACGATGCCGACGACCTCGTAGGCCACCGCGGGCCGCCCGGCAAGTGGCCCGCGCTCCACGATCTCCACCTGCTGGCCGAGCGCGCGACCATCGGGCCACAGGCGGTGGGCCAGCGTCTCGTCGATGATCGCGACGCGGCGCCCAACCGGGCCGTACGCTTCGGCCTCGGTGAAGGTGCGACCCTCGCGAAGGGCCACGCCCATGCCGTTGAAGTAGCCGCCACTGACGGCGTTCCACGGCACGTTGAACGACTGGCCGTCCTCCGGCCGCAGCGGGCGCGCATCGTCAGGGACATGGATGCCGGCGCGGCGAACCGGCTGGCTGATCTCGGACATGCCGAGCGGCACGATGGCGGCAATGCTGGCGGACTCGACGCCGGGCAGCGCGGCGAGCCGGCGCTCGAGGTCGGCGTAGAGGGCCAGTGACTGCGACGACGAATAGCCGCCCAGCCGGCTGTCGACCTCGGCCACGACCGTGTCGTCGGCGCGGAAGCCGAAGTCGACGCTTAGTGCGCCGAGCACCATGCGCACGAACATGCCGGCGGCGATCAGCAGCGAAATCGACAGCGCCACCTGCGCGACCTGCAGCGGATTGCGCGGTACGAAGCGGCGGCGCCGTTCGTAGACATCCTCGCCGGCCTGCGGTTTGAGGTCGGTCATCACGTCGGCCCGCGAGTAACGCAGGGCGGGAGCAAGGGCGAACCAGGTGGTGGCCAGCCCGCAGAACAGCAGCGTGGCGATCACCAGTGCGGGCGACAGCACCCCTTCGAGCACGAACGAGATCGGCAGGGCCGCCGATAGCGCGCTGACCAGCGAGGTGGTGGCGAAGAGCCCCAGTGCGACGCCGCCAACGCCGCCGAACACGGCAAGCAGGAATCCCTCGGTAAGCAACTGCCGGATGATGCGGCCGCGGCCGCCGCCGAGCGCGAGCCGGATCGCGAACTCCTTGCGGCGGGCGCGCCCCCGGGCCATCAGCATGGCGGCGAGGTTGAGGCAGACCACCAGGAGCACCGCTCCTGTCAGCCCGAGCAGCACGGCGCCGAGCACGGCGAGTACCCCTTCGTCTCGCGGCGCCACGGTCGTACCAAACCGCGGCAGCGGAGCGACGCTGACGCGGGCATCTTCGTACTCGGCCGGGAACCTCCGGGTCAGCTGCGGGCCCAGGTCGTTGGCTCGAGTCGTGGCGCTGTCCAGGGTCACGCCCCGTTCGAGACGCGCCACCAGGAAGAGGTTGAACACGTCATCGCGGGTCAGCGCCCGGCGGCCGTCGCCGTCAAGAGCGTCCGAAAGGGTGTGGAAGACGCCGAGCGGGAAGAACAACTCGGGTCCGGCGATCATCATCGTGCCGGTGAAGCCCCGTGGCGTGATGCCCACGACGGTATACGCACGTTCGTTGACGCGGATGGTCGAGCCGACGAGGTCGGGTTTGAAACCGGTCCGCTGCCAGTATGCGTAAGTGGCGACGGTGACGGGGATGTCCTGGCCGACGCGGTCTTCGTCGGCGGTGAAGCCCCGGCCCCGGATCACCGGCACACCGAGCACGTCGAAGTAGTTGCGGCTGGCCAGCACCGCCATGGACCGCCTGGACTGCCCGCCCTCGCTCAAGCCGACCATGGTCGGGGTGTGGGCGAGCACACCGGCGAACAAACCGGGCTGATCGGCCAGCTCACGGTAGGCGGCGTATGAGAAGGCGCGGAACGAGTCGACCTTCGTCGTCTGGCTCGAATAGAGCTGCACCAACCGCTCGGGCTCGGCGTAGGGCCGGCCCATGAAGCCGAAGGCATAGACCAGGCTGAACATCGCCGCGTTCAGGCCGATGCCGAGCGACAGCACCACCACCGCCGCCACGGTGAACCCGGGGGTCTTGATCAGCTGACGCACCGACATTCTCAGGTCTCCGCCGAGTGATCCCATGACAGGACTAAGGACGAGAAAGGGGTGGCGGATTGTTCCTGCACTCGCGATCCGCCCACCGGCGCCGGCTTCGCTCCGCCCGACGTTTGACAGTTGCCGACCATTAATTCACAATATGCAAAGAAATGTCTCGCCGACTGCTGACCGACTTCGAGTTGATGATCCTGCTGGCCATCCTCAGGGTTGAAGGCGACGCGTACGGTGTGCGGATTGCCCGCGAAATCGAGCAGACCGCGGGACGCTCCGTGCAGCTTGCCGCCATCTACGCCGCGCTCGATCGCATGGAATCGCGTGGCCTTGTGGGCTCGGCGCTTGGGGAACCGACGCCCGAGCGTGGTGGACGCGCCAAGCGCCTGTTTCGGGTTACGCCGAAAGGCCTGGAGCAAACGAAAGACACCCGGGAAGCACTCACCGCGCTTTGGAGTAACCTGCCGCAGCTACGAGGAGGCCGTGCATGACACCCCGCCGCCCACCCGTTCTCGCCCAGACCCTGCTCGAGTGGGTCGACCCCGCCAACGCCTCGCTGCACGGCGACCTGCTCGAGGAGTTCGCCTCGGGACGATCGCGGCTGTGGTACTGGCAGCAGGTGTTCGGCGCGGCGGCGGTGGCGTTTGCCCGCCCGGTCCGCGCTCACGGCCTGTCCGGCCTCGAGCCGGCCATGCTCGGGTTGATGATGCTCTTCATGCTCGGCTTCTACGTGGTGTACGTCGTCAACGTCACGGACTGGCTGTTGCGCTTCGAAGGCGTGCATTTGTTCTCGCGCGTGCCGGCCTGGCTGGCGCGCTGGCCGTTGGCGGCGCCGTTGCTGGCGCTGGTCGCCGGATGGCTCGTCGGCCGCGTGGTCAGCTCGGGCGGCGACCATCGCCTGGCGCGGATCGTCGGCTTTGGTGCCACCACGATGTTGTGCGCCATCGCCGGATTGCAGGCCGCGGAAGAGTTGTCGGTGCCCGTGCTGCTGCTGCCCCAGTTCTTTCAGCAGGTTGGCACGACCGCCGCGTTCATAGGTGGGCTGCTTGGCGGCGTCGGCGCGGCCATGATGATGAAACCGCGTACTGCCCCGCTGGACCTCGCGCCCTCCCCGGTACCCGTTCATTGAACCCAATGTGGCGATCCCTCGAAGAGCGGCTCCGTCGAATTGCGCTCACGGGCATTCCGTCCTTCGAAGCCGATCGCGCCCGCCAGGTCTGCGCCGCGAAGCAGTAGCCGCGTCAGTCCTTGAGCTCGACGATCGTCGCCCCGCCGCCGCCCTGGTTGTCGGGAGCGGGATAGTGCTTCTCCACCAGCGGGTGCGTCTTCAGGAATGCTTGCAGGCCCTTCCGCAGCGCCCCGGTGCCGTGGCCGTGGACGATCCGCACCTGCAAGATGTCGGTGACCAGCGTGTCGTCGAGAAAGCGCGACACGCGATCGATCGCTTCGTCGACCGTCATGCCGATCACCTTCAACTCGCTCAGCATGCCCTCGCGCGGCTTCAAATCGACGTTGACGCGGACGCGTCCCTTGTCAGGCAACCCTGAAGGGTTGCCTCCACCGGCACTGCCGCCACCGGCACTGCCGCCGATCACACGGATGTCCTTCAGCTTGGCGCGCATCCGCTTGCCGCGGACATCCACCTCGGCCTGATTACCGTCAATAGCGACCACGGTACCTTCGAGGCCCATGCCGAGCGATACCTTGGCGCCGACGAATGGTGCGGGCGCCTCGCCGGCCGGCGTGCGCGCCGCGGCCCGCGTGTCGGGGTGGCGCAGGTCTTCGACAATCCGGTCGATCTCGGCCCGCGCCTCGGCCTTCGCCGCTCCCGAATCGCCGGTGTTGATCGCCGCGCGCAGCGAGGCCTTCTCGACCAGCGCCTCGGACTTTTCCCTGAGCTGATCGATCACGGCGTCGACGTCACGCCTGGCCTGGCGCAGCCGCTCGTCGAGCCGCTCGTTGAGGCGCTTCTTGAACACCTCCTCGCGTTCGGCGAGCGATCGCTCGCGCTGCGACAACGCCGCATTCGTCTCGTTGAAGGCCCGCCGCTCGCGTTCGAGCTTGATGCGGTCGGCTTCGAGCGCCCGCGCTTGTGCGTCAAGCCTGGACAGGTGCGCCTGCAGGCGCTTCTGGTCGTCGCTGAGGTAGCCGCGGGCGGCCGCAATCACCGCCTGGGGCATGCCGAGCCGCTGCGCCATTTCAATCGCCAGGCTGCGGCCGGGGGCGCCGTAGAGCAGGCGATAGGTGGGTGCGAAGTTCTGCGGGTCGAACGCAAACGCCGCCACCGCCACACCCTCGGTGCCGATGCCCCACGTCTTGACCGAATCAAAGTGGGTCGTCGCCATCACCAGGGCGCCGCGCTGGCGAAAGTGCTGGACGATTGCCGTCGCCAGTGCGCCTCCTTCATTGGGGTCGGTACCGGTGCCCACTTCGTCGAGCAGGACCAGTGCCGGCAACTGCAGGTCACGCTCCATCGCCACCAGGTTGGTGATGTGCGACGAAAACGTGCTGAGGCTGTTCTCGATCGACTGCTCGTCGCCGATGTCGGCAAAGACCGATCGAAAGACCGGCAACCGCGCCTCGGCCGCCGGCAGTTGCAAGCCGGCTTGCGCCATCAGCGCGAACAGGCCGGCGGTCTTGAGCGCCACCGTCTTGCCGCCGGTGTTCGGGCCGGTGATCAACAGCACGCGGTTCGGCGGGTCGAGCAGCACGTCGACCGGAACCGCGCGCTCGAGCATGGGATGACGCGCGCCCTTCAGTTCCAGGCTGGTGTCGGCCGTGAACACCGGCGCGATGCCGTTGACCTTCGAGCTGTAGCGCGCCTTCGCCTGCAGCGTGTCGAGATCGCGGGCTACGTCCTGGATCACCGCGAGATCCGCCGGCCGGCTGCGGAAGCGATCCGTCAGTTCGAGCAGGATGCGGAAGATCTCCTCCCGCTCGCGATCCTCGAGTTCGACGATGTCGTTGTTGATCTCGACGGTGGCCGCCGGTTCCATGAACAGCGTGGCGCCGGTGGTGGAGCTGCCGTGGACGATGCCCGGCACGTTGCCGCGATGCTCGGCCCGCACCATCAGCACGAAGCGGCCATTGCGCTCGGTGACGACCTCGTCCTGCAGGTACTTCGCGGAGCTGCCGCGCGTGAACTGTTCGAGCGTGCCGCGCAGTTTCTGGCGCTTCTGGCGCAGTTCGTTACGAATGCGCCTCAACTCCGGGCTGGCGTGATCGAGGACGTCGCCACCCGGGTCGATGGCGTGGCGCACCGCGCCGACTTCGTCCTTGAACGACGTGACATGGGCGGCCAGCTTGCCGAGAATCGGGAAGTCGGCGCCGGCGCGCCGCACGCTGACGCCGGCCTGGTCCACCGAATCGACGAAGTCGGCGAGCATCCGCAACTGCAGCGGCTCGAGCGGCCGGCCGGTGATGGCCAGCGAGGCGAGGGCGTCGGGCAGGCTGTCGCCGGCCCGCAACGGGAACAGCGGATGCCGCTCGAGAAAGCGCACGGTTTCGCCGGTGGCCTCCTGCGCGGCCACCACGACCTTGGGATCGGTAGACGGCTGCAGCTCGGAAAGCGCCGCCGTTCCGAGCGGCGTCAGGGCGAGCGCCGTTACGGCGTCAACGATGCGATCAAATTCCAGGGTTCGTGTCGCGAGCATGTTTCTATCCGGGAGTCGGGAGTCGGGAACCGCGAACCGGGCGCGAATCGGGGACGGCATCGCCTCCCGGCTCCCGTCACAAGTGATTAATCATCGAGGCGATGCAGCCGGCGCCGTAGCCGTTGTCGATGTTGACCACCGACACGCCGTTGGCGCACGAGTTGAGCATGCCGAGCAGCGCCGCCACGCCGCCGAAGCTGGCGCCGTAGCCGATGCTGGTGGGCACGGCGATCACCGGCACGCCGACCATGCCGGCGACCACGCTGGGGAGTGCACCCTCCATGCCGGCCACCACGATGATCACGCGCGCGGACTCGAGGCGGGCGCGCTGCTTCAGGATGCGGTGGATGCCGGCCACGCCGACGTCGTAGAGCCGATCGACGGTGTTGCCCATCAACTCGGCCGTGACCGCGGCTTCTTCCGCGACCGGGATGTCGGACGTGCCGGCCGAGCAAAGCGCGATGGTTCCGGCCCCTGGCGGCACCTCGCGCTTCAGGGTAATGGCGCGGGCGACCGCGTGGTACTCGGCTTCGGGCACCTTCGCCTGGACTGCCTGCCATGCCGCCACATCGGCCCGCGTCACCAGCAGGGAATGGCCGCGGCCGGCTATCTCGGCCGCAATCGTCGCAATTTGAGACGGCGTCTTGCCCAGCCCGAGCACGACTTCGGCAAAGCCCTGCCGCATCGACCGGTGGTGGTCGACCTTTGCAAACCCAAGGTCCTCAAAGGGTTGGTCCCGAAACGCCCCGAGCAGTTGGTCGTATGCCTGGGCGGTGTCGGTTTGGCCTTCGCGAACCTGTTCCAGAATGGCGCGTAGTTCAGCCGGTGTCATGACGATATCGTCCGTGTTTTGTTGACTTTACTGACAGCCGATTCCTATAATCATGGACTGGACTACGGGGCAGAAACCCCAATAGCAGTGGTGTCTTTTTTGAAAGACGCACCGGCCGCTCCGATGTCGCGGCCGCCCGATCGCAGGACAAGGGGATTGGCCATTATCCGCCACCTCAGGCCGGACGACCAATAAGATGACCGCTGTCGAAACTCTCATACTCGCGTCGTATTTTTTCGTCCTGCTGATTCTGGCCGTGTACGGATGGCACCGGTACTACCTGGTGTACATCTACATGAAGCACAAACACGAGCAGCCGATTCCGAAGGCCACCTTCGACGAGCTGCCGGTGGTCACGATCCAGCTGCCCCTCTACAACGAGATGTACGTCGTCGATCGCCTGATCGACGCAGTCTGCAAGATTGACTACCCGCGCGAGAAGCTGGAGATCCAGGTCCTCGACGATTCGACCGACGAGACGCGGCAGATTACCGAGCTCGCGGTGCGCCGCCATGCGCTGCAGGGCGTCGACATCAAGTACCTGCACCGCGAGGATCGCACCGGCTACAAGGCCGGCGCGCTCGACGAGGGCCTGAAGGTCGCCCGCGGCAACTTCGTCGCCATCTTCGACGCCGACTTCATTCCGCAGCCTGACTTCCTGATGCGCTCGGTGCACTACTTCACCGACCCCAAGGTGGCGCTGGTGCAGGCGCGCTGGGGCCACATCAACGAAGACTATTCGCTGCTGACCAAGATCCAGGCGGTGCTGCTCGACGCGCACTTCGTGCTCGAGCACGGCAGCCGCAACCGCGGCGGGTGCTTCTTCAACTTCAACGGCACCGCCGGCATCTGGCGCAAGGACGCCATCGCCGACGGCGGCGGCTGGCAGCATGACACCCTGACCGAGGACCTCGACCTGAGCTATCGCACGCAGCTCAGGGGCTGGCAGTTCGTGTTCGTGCAGGACCACGTCGCGCCGGCCGAGTTGCCGGTGGAGATGAACGCGTTCAAGTCGCAACAGCATCGCTGGGCGAAGGGCTCGATCCAGACCTTCTTGAAGCTGATGCCGCGCATCCTGCAGTCGGATCAGCCGTTCAAGGTCAAGGCCGAGGCCTTCTTCCACCTGTCGGCCAACTTCAACTACCCGTTGATGGTGGTGTTGTCGGTGCTGATGGGACCCTCCATGGTCATCCGCTACAACATGGGCTGGTACGAAATGCTGCTCATCGACATCCCGCTGTTCTTTGCGGCGACCGCGTCGGTGGCCAACTTCTACATGGTCTGCCAGCGTGAGCTGTATCCGCAGACCTGGACCGAACGGCTGAAGTACCTGCCGATTCTCATGTCAATCGGCATCGGCCTGGCCGTGAACAACACCAAGGCCGTGTTCGAGGCGCTGTTCCACAAGCCGAGCGAGTTCGTGCGCACGCCGAAATACGCGGTTGAAGCCAACGGCGACGAGTGGAGCCAGAAGAAGTACCGCCAGTCGGTGGCCGTGCAGCCGATGATCGAACTGGCCCTCGGTCTCTACTTCACCGCCACCCTGTTCTACGCGCTGGCCAACGGCATTTACGGCACGGTGCCGTTCCTGATGTTGTTCCAGGTCGGCTTCCTCTATACCGGCATGCTGTCGCTGCTGCAGCAGTACGGCGGCGACTCCGCCGTCGAAGTGGTGCAGGGCAAAGAAGCCTAGGGATTTGACGGTTCGCGAGCTTGTCGTTGACGAGGTGGGCGGCCGGGTGGCCGCCCTTACTGTTTGTGGCTGACCCTGGGACGAACGGCAACCGCCGGCCCGCCGCCTTCGTCTATCCTGTCGGGAATAAGGTGAACCGCATGCCAATACGATCGATTGCATTGTTCTCGGCGTTGTTCCTGGCGCTGGCGGCCGTGCCGGCCCAGGGGCAGGAATTCAAGGTGCCGGTCGACTACTTCACGCTACCGAACGGCCTGAAGGTGGTGGTCAGCGAGGACCACGCCGCCCCGGTCGTGCTGGTCGAGGTCATGTACAACATCGGCTTCCGCGTCGAGCCGAAGGGCCGCACCGGCTTCGCCCATCTCTTCGAACACATGATGTTCCAGGGATCGGCCCAGGTGAAGAAAATGGAGCACGTCAGCCTGATGCAGGAGGCCGGCGGCGTCGTCAATGGCTCGACCCGGTTCGACTACACCAACTACTTCCAGTCGCTGCCGGCCAACGCCCTCGAGCGCGCGATTTGGCTCGAGGCCGATCGCATGCGGTCGCTCGACGTGAGCGCCGAGAACCTCAAGAACCAGCAGAACGTGGTCAGCGAAGAGGTTCGCGTCAACGTGCTCAACCAGCCGCACGGCGGCTTCGAATGGCTCGATATCTGGGAACGCGCCAATACCAACTGGCACAACGCCCACAACTTCTACGGTGACCTCAAGGAACTCGAAGCCGCGACGCTCGACGATGTCCGCAGCTTCTTCAAGACCTACTACGCGCCGAACAATGCCGTGCTGGTGGTGGTGGGCGACACCAACGCCGCCGAAGTCAAGCGCCTGGCCGAGAAGCACTTCGGGTCGATACCGAGCCAGCCGCTGCCTCCGCCGGCCGATGTTTCCGAGCCGCCGCAAACCGCGACCAGGCATTTCGTGCGCGAGGACAAGCTGGCCCGCACGCCGGCCATGGCCGTCGCCTGGCACCTGCCGGCCCGCATGTCGAAAGACTTCTTCGCGCTGAGCGTGCTCGACCCGCTGCTCAATAGCGACGACAGCGCGCGGATGTATCGCAAGCTGGTGCGTGAAGAGCGCCTGGCGATGGCCTCGCAGGGGGGCTTCAACTTCCTGGGCAGCAACTGGGACATGAAGGGCCCCATGCTCTACACCATGCGGGTGGATTACCTGAACGACAAGACCGTCGAACAGGTGCTGGCCGCGATCGAAAGCGTGCTGGCCGAGGTGCGCGAGAAGGGCATCACGGCGGCAGAGCTCGAGCAGTCGAAGACCACCATGCGCTCGGCGTTCCTCGACGACCTCGAAAGCGGCGGCATGCCGCGATTTGGCCGCGCCAACCTGCTGGCCGCCTTCGCGCTGTTCGACAACGACCCCGGCCGCATCAACACCATCCTGGCCGAGCTGGAGAAAGTCACCGTTGACGACGTCAAGGCGGCGGCCGCGCGCTGGCTCGTGCCGGCGAATCGAACGTCGATCGACAGCCGTCCGGCGGCCAAGCCGGCACAGGGAGGTGCCCGATGATCCGCCGCCAGCACACCGTTGCCTTTGCCCTGGCCGCCGTCGTGGCGGCCGGACTCCCGGCGTGGGGCCAGGCCCTGCCGAAGCCCGACGTCGGCCCGGAGAAGCCGTTCGCGCCGCCGCCCCGGGTCGAGCGCACGCTGGCCAACGGCCTGCAGGTGATTGCCGTCCGCTACGCGACCGTCCCGAAGGTGACAGCCATGCTGACGGTTCGCGCCGGCCTCGCCCTTGACCCGGCCGGCAAGGCCGGTCTCGCGCAGTTTGTCGCCGATACCGCGCAGGAAGGCACCGCCACGCGGTCGAGCGAGCAGCTGAAGCGCGAGGTCTTCGCCATGGGGGCGTCGCTGGCCGGATTTGCCGGCCAGGACTCGACCACCTTCCAGATGCGCGGGCTCGCCGAGTCGCTGCCGCGGATGCTGGCCCTCATGGCCGACGTCGCGCGCAACCCCGCCTTCCCGCAGGCCGAGGTCGACCTGCTCAAGTCCAACACCGCGCAACAACTCCAGGCGCAGATGGCGTCGCCGCAGTTCGTGTCGAACAAGGTCTTCCGCCAGTCGTTGTTCGGCGACCATCCCTACGCGCGCACCGGACCGACCCTCGAGAGCCTGCCGGCGATCGATCGGGCCGCCATCGCCTCGTTTCACTCCACCTACTACCGTCCCAACAACGCCTATCTCGTGGTGGTCGGCGACGCCCCGCCCGAGGCGGTGTTCGCGGCAGCCGAACAGGCCTTCGGCAGCTGGCCGCGCGCCGCCATCCCCGAGGCGAAGACACCGGCCATGCCCACCATCAAGGGCCGGCGGCTGGTCTTCGTGCAGCGCCCCAACAGCGTGCAGTCGTCGATTTCCGTCGGCAACTTTGCCACCCGGCGCGACGACGCGCGGTGGTACACGCTGCAGCTGACCAACCAGATCTACGGCGCCGCCTTCGACTCGCGGCTGGTCCGCAACATCCGCGAAGAGAAGGGCTACACCTACTCACCGCAGTCGCAGTTCCAGGCCATGGCCGAGGGCGGGTTCTACCGCGCCGCGGCCGACGTCAGAAACGAGGTGACCGGCGCCACGCTGAAGGAGATCTACGCCGAGATCGACAAGCTGCGGGCCGGCGGCCCCGAGGCGGAAGAACTGGCCGATGCCAAGCAGTACTCGCGCGGCCTGTTCCTGATTCAGAACGCGACCCAGGGCGGCTTCGCCGGCACCGTCAACACCGTCAACACCTTCGGCCTGCCCAAGGACTATCCCGAGACCTTCCAGCGGCAGATTTCCCAGCCCTCGGCCGAGGCGATCAAGACCGGCGCCGAGATGTTGCTGGGGTCGGAGGATTCGGTGGTGGTGATCGTCGGCGACTACGCCAAGGTCAAGGACCAGCTGGGCGCCTTCACGAACATCACGTTCGTGGACCTCACCGGCAAGCCGATTCCCGAGCCTAAGTAGCGGCGGCCAGTTTCTCGAGCGCGGCGGCAATCGAGGTTGCCGTCGCGCGGAAGTGCGACCCGTGCCACACCACCCGGCCATCGTCAATGACCAGCGCCTGCGGCGACTCGTGACGAATGCCGAACATCTTCGCCACCGCGGTTGACAACGCCCGGCTGGCCTGCACCGGCACGACGAAGAACTCCGCCGCCGGCGGCGCGGTGGCCAGCCATTCCCTGATCGACTCGAACGCCTGCGCGCTGATGCCGCAGGTCGGGCTGTGTTTGAAGATCACGATCGGGAGCTGCGACGACCGCGCCAGCGCACGGTCGAGCTCGTCGTTGGTTGAGAGGGTGTGAATTGCGGTCGGCATGCGGTCGGATCCAGTGTACTCGGATACAATCGCCCTCTCCTCCCCAGGAGTTCGCGATGCGCGTTGTCGTAACGCTCGTGATGGTGGCGGCGGTGCCGGTTGTGCTGGCAGCTCAGTTGCCCCGGGATCTCGGTGCCATTGCCCGCAAGCTGCCGTCGCTCGATCGGCTGCTCAAGGGATCGCCGCCGCTGTCGACCGACTTCGACGACACCGTCGGCCAGCAGCCGATCCTCGATCGGCGCGAAACGGTCGGCCCGGCTCGCCCCCTCCGCAGTCTCGCCCGAACGTCGAGCGGCGGCTTCATCCTGAAACCGGGCCTGTGGGAAGACACCTTCCAGAGTTATTGCCTGCGTCCGGGCACCTACGCGCCCGGCAAAGGCGACGGCTACCTGTATGCGCCGGTCAAGGGCTCCCGCGCCACCGCCATTCGCACCATCCTGTCGGCCGCGTCCAGGCATCCCGCCGTCACCCAGAGCGACATCCAGATGCTGTTGTGGGGCATCCTTTCGTATGCCCGCATCGGGTCGATGCCGCCGAAGATGCAGGCGGTCGCGCGCGTTCTGCTGCCGGCGAGCGAGATTCGCGCCATCGACGCCGACGCGTTCGAACTGATCGGCGCGGCCGAGCGCAACCGGTTGTTCCGCGGCCTGCCGGCGCCGGTGCGACGCACGCTCGAGGTGGAAGCCGACCTGCGCTATCGGTTCAGCCGCGCCACCGTGACCTACGAAGAGGTCGAACGCATCGCCGTGTTGAGCGGTGCCGCGCCGGAAGACAACCGCAACGCCATTCGCCGCGGGCAATGGTCGCGCCACCCGCGCGGATACTACGTCCGCTACTTCCCGGATTCGTTTGCGCGAACGCGCGTGCAGGTGCTCGTCCCCGAGCCGGTGGTGGTGACGCGCGACCGCCTGAACCGCATCGTCTCGATTGCCGACAGCCGCGGCGGGCGGACCGAAACGGTCTACAACGACGCGGTGCCGCCGAGGGAGGCGCCCGCCGGTCTCGGCCTGCGGGCCTACGCCTTCAAGACGGTCCGCTTCGTGAAGCGGGGCGCGAACGGCGCGCCCGAGGTCTTCGAAGTGCACGACAAGGGGTGGACCTTTCACCGGTCGCGGCCGCGCCGCCAACGTGTCGAGGCGGCGCCGGTCATGGGATTCGCGCGCGTGGCCTACGGCGCCCCCGGCTGGTTCCGGGCCGCCGCGCAGGACTGGTTCGATCGCTGGTTCGAGCGGGCGGAGCAGGCGCAGGACATTCACGACCGCTACGACTTCTACCGGGAGCGCGCCGACCGCGCCGGTTCGCGCGGCGACGCAGACTCGGTCGATGAGCTCGAAGACAGCGACCACTACCGGGAAGGCATCGATGCGGCCACCCGCGGCGACCTGGGCGACCGGCTGGACTGGATCATCGATCACCAGGAGCGCGAGAACGCCGCGCTCGAGCACGCCACCACGGTGCTGGACGGCCTGCCGACGACCTCGACCACCGGCGATCCGGCCTACGACCCGTGGGACGGGCTGGCCGTGCCCTCGGGCGGCGGCCAGCGGCTCGGCATTTCGGGGCGCTAGCGCGTCCCGATGCGATAGAGCTTCGTCTGCGTCCGCATGAACAGGGCGTCCGGCGCAAGGGCCGGCGAGGCCAGGCTCATCTCGTCGAGGCTGTTCTTCGCCAGCTCGACGTACTTGTCGCCGGCCTCGATCACGAACGTGTGCCCGTCTTCGCTGAGCAGGTAGACCTTGCCGTCCGAGGCCCAGGGTGAAGCGGAGAAGGTGTTGCCCGATCCGCCCGCCCTTGCCTTGTAGATTTCCTTGCCGGTCGTGGCGTCGAACACCGTGAGAATGCCGTTGTCGTTGACCACGTACATGCGGCCGCGATACACCAGCGGCGACGAGGTGTAGGCCGAGGCGCGCGGGTGGAACCACGCGACGAACGCGTTACGGTCTTCGCCCTTCGCGAGGGTGATGTCACCGGTGGCCCCCGGCCTGACCGCAAACACCGGGCGGTTGTTCTCGCCCTGCGATCCCGTGGCGAGATAGAGCAGGCCGCCGGCCGCCACCGGGCTTGGCGTCGACTGGCCGGTGAGGCCGCCGATTCGCCACAGCTCCTTGCCGCTGTCGAGCGCATAGCTGACCGCATGCTGCTGACCGATGATGACCAGCTCGCTTCGCCGCTCGTTCGTCCAGATGAACGGGGTCGACCAGCCCGAGGTCATCTGGCCGGACCTGAGGGCACGGTCCACCCGCCAGGCGATGGCGCCGGTCTTCGCATCGACCGCCGCCGCGAACGACTTGCCGTCGTTGTCGTGCAACACATACACGCGGCCGTCGTGGACCACCGGTGATGATGCCGTGCCGAAGTCGAGATACATCGGCTGCGGATCGAAGCGCGCCTGCCACAGCGGCTTGCCGTCCAGCGAGTACGCGAACAGGCCGACGTTGCCGAAGTAGGCATAGAGACGCTCGCCATCGGTCGCCGGTGTCTCGGAGGCGTAGGTGTTCTTGCGATGACGCCCGCCGAACGGCGCACCCTTGTGCGCCTCGCGCTCCCACCGCAGTTTCCCGGTCGCGGCGTCGAAGGCATAGACCATGTAGCGGATGTCGCCGCTCTCGGCGGTCAACTCGATGTCGCGCGACACCACTTTCTTCACGACCTCGTCGTCCGACAGCCCCTGGCTGGACAGCTCCGCCGCGTAGTCGTTGCCGAAGATGCCGGTCGACGGCGCCTTGAACGTGCCTGGACTGATGGCCGAAGTCACGAAGACCAGGTTGTCCCAGGCCACTGGCGACGACCAGCCGCGGCCCTTGACCTCGACCCTCCACGCGACGTTGCTGGACGGCGACCACGCCGTCGGCAGCTTGCCGCTGTCCAGGATGCCCGCTCCGGAGGGCCCCCTGAACTGCGGCCAGGCGACGTCCGGGGCCCGGCGGGCCTGCAGGGCGGCAATCGACACGAGCGGCACAACGGCAAGGGCGATCCAGGTGCGGCGCATCCAGGAACGCTAGCACAGGCCCCGGCGCTGGTTTGGTTTTCGTGACGGACTGCCGGGCGCGGCCCAAGCCCAACCGAGTAAGATCACCCCATGGCGGCAGAGGTAAAACCCAAGGGCGGACTCGAAGACGTTGTCGCGACGTCGTCACGGATTTGTTTTCTGGACGGCGATCGCGGCGTGCTGGCTTACTGCGGGCACGACATTCACGACCTGGCGCGGCATGCGACGTTCGAGGAGACGTGCTACCTGCTGTGGCACGGCCGCCTGCCGAACCGCGCCGAACTGGGCGACCTGCAATCGCAACTGGCGGCGGCGCGGCCGCTGCCGGAATCGATCATCCGGCTGATGAACATGCTGCCGCCGTCCGACGGGATGGATGCGTTGCGCACCTTGACCTCGGCACTGGGGCACTACGACCCCGACGCGCACGACAACTCGCCGGCCGCGTCGTACCGCAAGGCGGTGCGGCTGACCGGCCAGGTCGCGAGCCTGGTGGCGACCTGGGGACGCATGCAGCAAGGCGGCGGTCCGATTGCGCCAGACCCGGTGCTCGGCCACGCCGCCAACTTTCTCTACATGCTGTCGGGCGCGCGTCCGGACGCGACTTCGGTTCGCGCCATGGACGTGGCGCTGACGCTGCACGCCGACCACGAATTGAACGCCTCGACGTTCGCCGCGCGGGTGGCGGCGGCCACGCTGACCGACATCCACTCAGCGATCGTCGCCGGCATCGGCACGCTGAAGGGTCCCTTGCACGGCGGCGCCAATGCCGAAGTGATGAAGATGTTGATTGAGATTGGCCAGGACGCGCCGGCCGAGCGCATTGACGCGTTCGTCAAGGGCAAGTTCGCGCGCAAGGAGAAGATCTCCGGCTTCGGCCACCGCGTCTACCACACCGAGGATCCCCGTGCCACGCACCTGCGGCAGATGTCGAAGGCGCTCGGCCAGAAGGCCGGCAACACCCGCTGGTTCGAGATGTGCGAGCGGATCGAGGCCCTGGTCAGGGCCGAGAAGAAGCTGTTTCCCAACGTCGACTTCTACTCGGCATCGACGTACTACACGATGGGCATCGCCATCGATCTTTACACGCCGATCTTCGCGGTCAGCCGCATTTCCGGCTGGACCGCCCACGTGCTGGAGCAGCTGGCGAACAACCGGCTGATCCGGCCGCGCGCCGACTACACCGGGCCGAGCTACCCGCAGGCCTGGATCCCGGTCGAGCAGCGCTAGGCGGCGGCTATTGCGGCCAGCCGCCCTGGGGCAGGCCCTTGAACACCTTCAGCGCGGTCTTGTAGTAGACCTTCTTGAGCACGTCGTCCGGCAGGTCCATGCCGTACAACTTCCAGAAGGCGTGGTAGTCGCGGTAGTAGTCGAAGTACTCGTCCGCGGTTTCAAACACGCGCCAGTAGTACGGATACTCGTTCGGCTGGAACGAGTCCTTGCCGAACATGATGCGGTCGGCGTACTTCACGAAGAACTCGCGGGCGGCGCGCGGCTGGCGGCCGAGGTCGTAGAGAATCGCGCCGGCCTCGATGGTGACGTTCGGGAACTCGTCGAGCATCTTCGCCGCGCGCGCCAGGTCGTTGCCGTGCCAGCCGAAGTGGGCGGCGACAAAGCGCGTCTTCGGATGCTTGCGGAAGACGTTGTTGCGCTCGGTGATCAACTGTTCGAACGTCACTTGCCCGGGCCGGTTGTTGCGGCGGTCGGCGAACAGCGACAACTCGAGCCAGCGCTCGTTCTTGAAGTCCTGCGGCTGGAAGAACTCCTGCGGCTCGGCGGTGTGGATGAAGGCCGGGACATCGAGCCGGGCGAACGCTTCCCACAGCGGATCCAATTGGGGCTCGTCGACCCGCAGCCGCGAGCCGTCCGGCTTGGTGATGCGGAGGCCGAACTGCTTGCCGACTTCGCCCACGCCAATCGCGCCGGCCTTGATGTCGGCTTCGAGTTGAGCGGCGGCCTTGGCCCCCCAGTCAGGCCCGACGTTGCGGAAGTCGACCCCGGCCAGGACGCGGAAGCGCTCCTTGTACGGGCTGGCGTCGATGGCCGCCAAAGTGTTCGTCAGACGGGCGCCCGACAGGTTCTCGGCGACCAACATCACCCTCAAGTTGAGCGAATCCATGATGCCGATGACCCGCTTGATGGCCTCTTGTGTCGTCAGGTTGCCGGGGTGGCCATGCACGTCGACCACCGGGAACTTGGCCCGAGGCACCTTGTGCTCGGCGGTCACCAGCGTCGAACGCGGCCGGTAGTCGAGGATGCTCGGTGGCGGCTCCGACGGCGCCACGCAGCTCCCGGGCCTGACCTCCGTCGTCCCCGGCGGGCATTCCTGCCCGGGGGCAATCTGGGTGCCACCGCGCCTGCCCTGGGCGGCGAGAGTGGCGGTCACGACAATGAGGGTGAGGACGGCGGCGAGGAGTCGAAGCTGATTCATAGGTGCGGCTGCGTGAACGGGTGTGCTTCACACAATCTCATACTTGGCAGTTACGCGCTAGGTGACGGTTCACCGGACGGCACCGGGTTGACCAACTTGACCAATTTGTGGGGACGACGGTATGTTCTGGGGATGGAGAAGCTGCTGAATCTGTACGAGGCGAAGACCCAGTTGTCGGCGCTGGTGGACGAGGCGGCAGCAGGGGCCGAGATCATCATTGCCAAGGCCGGCAAGCCCCTCGCGAAGCTGGTCGCCTTTCGCGCCACGGCCCGCCGGAAACCGGGCCGGGCGAAGGGCCTGGTGTGGATCGGCGACGACTTCGATGCGCCGCTGCCGGTCGAACTGCAGGCGGCGTTCAACGGAGATTCAGATTGAGGCTGCTGCTCGACACCCACGTCGTGCTGTGGTGGCAGACCGATGATCGCCGGCTGGGGCGCGAAGCTCGCAAGGCCATCGCCACCGCCGATCTGGTATGGGTGAGCGCCGTGTCGGGATGGGAGGCGTCGATCAAAGCCGCCCTCGGCCGTCTCCGGCTGGACGAGAAGTTCCGCATCCTGGTCGCGGCCGACGACTTCACGGAGCTGGCGGTTTCGCTGGCGCACACCGAGCGATTGCTCGAGTTGCCCCCCCACCACGGCGATCCCTTCGACCGGCTGCTGGTCGCGCAGGCGATGGTCGAGAAGGCCACACTGGTCACCCACGATCGCGCCCTCGAGCCGTACGGCGCGCCCGTGATCTGGACGTAGCCGGTTCGCTCACAACGCCGCGCCGGCGTCTCGCAATTGCTCGATCTCGTCGTCACTGTAGCCGGCATTCGCCAGCACGCTGTCGGTATGTTCGCCGAGCATCGGCGCCCGCCGTGCCGGGTCGAGCGGCGTCGCCGACATCTTGATCGGCGTGCCGATAGTTCGCACCCGGCCCAGGATGGGGTGGTCGACCTCCTGCGCCATCTCGCGCGCGGCGGCCTGGGGCGTGGACAGGGCTTCTTCGTAGTTGAGAATGGGGCCGCACGGAATGCCGGCGGCGTCGAGGCGTTCGAGCCAGGCCGCGCCGGGCGCCGTGATCGTGATCGCCTCGATTAGCGCCGCCAGTTCGCCGCGATGCTGCACCCGCAGGTGGTTGGTGACGAAGCGCCCGTCTTCGGCCCACTCGGCATGGCCGAGCACGGTGGTGAGCTTGGCGAAGTTGCGGTCGTTGGCGGCGCCGATGGTGATGTAGCCGTCGGCGCACTGGAACGCCTGGTACGGCGCGGTCAGCCGGTGAGCCGAGCCGATCGGCCCGGGAATCCGCCCGGTCGTCACGTAGTCGGTGACCTCCCATACCGACAAGGCGAGTCCCGAGTCGACCAGCGAGGTATCGATGTGCTGCCCGCGGCCCGACTGCGCGCGATGGTGCAGCGCCGCAAGAATCCCGATGGTGGCGAACAGGCCCGCCCCGAGATCGGTGAGCGGCACGCCGGCCTTGACCGGCGGGCCGCCGGCCGCGCCGGTGACCGACATGATGCCCGACAGGCCCTGCGCGATCAGGTCGAAGCCGCCCTTGCCGGCCCACGGCCCGGTTTGCCCGTATCCCGAGATCGAGGCGTAGATCAGCCGCGGGTTGTCGGCCGACAGCGTGGGGTAGTCGAGGCCGAGGCGTGCCATCACACCGGGCCGGTAGTTCTCGACCACGATGTCGGCGCTCCGGGCCAGGCGCGCAAAGACCTCGCGGCCCTGGTCGGCGGCCAGGTTGAGCACGATCCCGAGCTTGCCGCGATTGACGGCGTTGAACGCGCCGCTGTCGTTGCCGCGGGCGCCGGCCATGACCCGGGTCGAGTCGCCGGCCGGCGGCTCCACTTTGATGACGCGGGCGCCCATGTCAGCCAGTAACATCGCGCAATACGGCCCGGCCATGACCTGCGTCGTATCGAGAACAACTATGCCTTCGAGCGATCTAGCCTGGGACATCACCGGATCCGTGGGAGTGGTCACGTTCAATCGGCCCGACGCGCGCAACGCGCTGACCTGGGACATGTACGACGCGCTCGTCGCGGCGTGCGATTCGGCCGATGCCGGCCGCGTGCGCGTGCTCATCATACGCGGAGCCGGGGGCGCCTTTGCCGCCGGTACCGACATCTCACAGTTCCGCGAGTTCGCGAATGGCGACGCCGGCGTTGCCTACGAACGCCGCCTCGATGCGGTGATCGATCGCATCGAGCGCCTGGCCGTCCCGACAATTGCCGAAGTCGACGGCGCGGCGGTCGGTGGCGGGTGTGCCATTGCCCTGGCCTGCGACCTGCGCATCTGTTCCGATCGCGCGCGCTTCGGCGTGCCCGTGTCGCGCACGCTGGGCAACTGCCTGTCGCTGGCCAACACCGCGAGGATGGCGGACCTGCTGGGTGTCGCACTGACCCGCGACCTGCTGTTGACCGGACGGCTGATCGATGCGCGGGAGGCCCACAACCGCGGCCTGGCCAGCATGGTGCTGGCCCCCGATGAACTCGAGGCCGCGACGGCCAGGCTGGCCGCCGAGCTGTCGGCGCGCGCCCCCAGCACAATCAGGGCCACCAAGGCGATGCTGCTAAGGCTGCGCGACCACCGCCGCCCGCCGCCAGGCGCCGCCGACGACATCCTGCGCGAGTGCTACGGCAGCGACGATTTCAAAGAGGGCGTTGCCGCCTTTCTCGAAGGCCGCAAACCGCGCTTCTCAAGGGCCTGACCCCTAGAACAGCACCCAGCAGATCAGCGCCCCCACCACCATCATCGACAGGCCCCACGCCAGCAGCTGGTTGAACAGCTTCTTGGGATCCGCTTCGGGCGGCAGGGCGGCGATGCACAGCGCGCCAATGGTCGATAGCGGCGACAGGTCGACCAGGTGGCCGCCGACGTTCATGGCCGAGGCAATCGCGAGCGGATCGGCACCGAGCTGCGTCGCCAGCGCCGGCACCGTGGGGAGGAACGCCGGCAGCACCACACCGGACGTGCTGCTGTAGGCCGAGACCACACCGGTCACGAACGCGATGGTCAAGGTGACGGTGCCCGGCGTCGAAATCCTGGCCAGCAGGTCGGCGAACAGCGACATGCCCTGGGTCTTCTCCAGCACGCCGATCAGCACGGTGACGCCGCACACCATGATCACGACGCCCCACGGCATCTTCTTCACCGCCTCTTTCTCGTGACCGGGCCTGAGCAGCGACAGGATGGCCGCGCCGGTCAGCGCCGCCATGCCGACCTGCATGTTGAAGACCACCACCACGACGACGAGCGTGGTCAGGATGACCAGCGTCACCCAGTGAATCCACTCGAACGGTTCGGTCTCGACCAGTTCGCGGTCGGCGCGGGCGCCGGCCTGGTCGCCCTGCGAGGGCAGCCGTTCCAGCGGCGTCCTGGTGAACAGCCTCCACCCGCCGAACAGCACATACGCGGCGAAGGTGACCACCACGTGGGCGAGCAGGTTGTTGGTGTAGGTCTGCAACTCATATCCCGGCAGGCCGATGCGGTCCATGATGCCGTTGACGATCACGCCGGTTGGCGCAAACGGCGACAGGGCGCCGGCCTGCGCGCCGTTGCCGACCATCAGCGCCATCAGGAACGGCGGCACCATGGCCCGCCCGCCCACGGCCATCGCCATCGGCGCCAGGATCGCCGTGGTCCCGATGTTGCCGGGTCCGATGCTCGACAAGCCCAGCGCGATCAGGAAGAACATCACCGGGATTACGCCGGCATTGCCGCGGCACAGCCGCACGGCCCGGGTGGCGATGCGGCCCAGCGTGCCGTTGACATTCGCCATCCCGAACAACAGCGTCACCCCCACCAGGGTGAGGAACAACTGGATCGGGAAGGTGCCGATCACGGTATTCAGCGGCAGCCCGCCCAGGTAGACGCCGACGATCCACGCGAAGGCGAGCGAGACCACGCCGACGTTGACGCTGGTCACGATGCTGAGCGTGACGGCGATGACGAGCGCCACCAGCGAAATCCAGGCAAGGTTCATCGAATCTCCTCCAGGAGCGATCTGAGCAGGGTGGCCGGGTGCACCGCGCGCACGCCGGCGAAGTGCGCCACCTGGTGGCGGCATGACGTGCCACCGGCCACGAGGGTCGAGCGGTCGTCAAGGGCGCGGGCCGCCGGTAGCAGCTTGCGCTCGGCGATCGCGCGCGACACCTCGTAGTGGTCGCGAGTGTAGCCGAACGAACCCGCCATGCCGCAACAACCGGCGTCGAGATCGGTGACGTGCACGCCGGGAATGCGCGACAGCAGGTTCTTCGCCGACGCGGCCAGGCCCATCGATCGCTGGTGGCAGTGGGGGTGCAACTCCACGCGCGCCGGGCCTTCCTTCAGCCGCAGCGCCGCCCGGCCGGCGTGCAATTCGCGTTCGAGGTAGTCCTCGAAGAGGACCGCGGCGCCGGCCACGACACGGGCGCGGCGCTGCAACTCGCCGCGCAGCAGGCCGGGGGCGTCTTCGCGCACGGCCGACAGGCAACTGGGCTCCACGAACACGATGGCGGCGCCGCGCTCCGCGAGGTCATAAAGGGCGTGGACGTTGGCCGCCGCCTGCTTGCGCGCCTCGCGCAGCAACCCCTGCGAGATGAGCGGACGGCCGCAACAGACGTTGGGGGCGACGCGCGCGCCGAGGCCAGCCGCGTCCAGCACATCGATCGCCGCGATGCCGATCTCGGGGTCCTCGAACTCGGTGAAAGTGTCGGCGAAGAGCACCGCCCTGGGTTCAGCGATGGTCGAGCGGCGGCGGGCCAGCCGCTTGCGCAAGGTGCGGCGCGTGAACTGCGGCAACCGCCGCCGGCGATCGATGCCGCACACGGCTTCCGCCAGCCACTTCGCCGGCGCGCTGCCGGCCACCGCATTCGAGAGCGGGGCGAGGCGGCTGCCCCATTCAGCCGCCGCCCGTGCGTGGCCGAACACCTGTGCGGCCGCCGACCGGCCGTGGCGTTCCCAATAGCCGGCCAGGAACTCGCTCTTGAACTTCGCGACGTCGACGCCCACCGGGCATTCAGCCTTGCAGGCGCGGCACTCGAGGCACAGGTCGAGTACCTCGTGCACGCCGTCATCGGCCAGGCCGGCTTCGCCCATGCGGCCGGTCATGGCCAGCCGCAGCACGTTCGCGCGGCCGCGGGTCGAGTGCGCCTCGTCTTGCGTCACCATGTACGACGGGCACATCGTCCCCTCGCGCTTCTTCCGGCACAGGCCGACGCCACTGCACATCTCGACGGCGCGGCCGTAACCGCCGTGGTCCGAGTAGTCGAAGAAGGTTACGGGGGCGGGGGTTTCGTAGCCGGCGCCGAACCGCAGGTGCGACGTGATCGGCGGCGTGTCGACAATGCGGCCGGGGTTGAACAGGCCGTTGGGATCGAAGGTGCGTTTGACCTCACGAAAGGCCTGGTAGAGCTGCGGCCCGAACATCCGTTCGTTGAAGGCGCCGCGGACCAGGCCATCGCCGTGTTCGCCCGACAGCGCGCCGCCAAACTCCAGCACCAGGTCGGCCACCTCGCTGGCAATGGCCTCGAAGGTGGCGACGCCGCGCGCCGTCTTCAAGTTGACGACCGGCCGCACATGCAGGCAGCCGACCGACGCGTGGGCGTAGACGCCGGCGACGGTGTCGTGACGCTGCACGATGCGGACGAAGCGGTCGATGTAGTCGCGCAGCTTCTCGGGCGCGACGGCGGTGTCCTCGACGAACGAGATGGCCTTGCCGTCCGACTTCATCGCTGTCGACAGCCCCAGCGCGGCCTCGCGGAAGCTCCAGATCCGTTGCTGGGCGGCCGGGTCGGTGATCTGGCGGCAGCGGCAGGCCATGCCGGCGCCCTTGAGATCGCGCTCCACCGCCTCCATCCGTTCGCGCAGCTGGTCCATGTGGTGTCCGGCTTCTCGACCACCGTAGCCTTGGCGAAGGTGGTTAGCCGGGTTCTCAGCATCGCCGTAAAACTCGACACACAGCAGGGCCGAGCCATCACGATCGATCATCGAGCGCCGCTGCGCGTCGAGCACGGCGTGCCCGTGCGCATGGCGGAGGATGAAGTCGTCCATCACCTCGACGGCCGACGGCCCGTGCCGCAGGATCAGCGGCGTTGCCGCGAGCGCGTCGAGCAGTTCGTCGAACTCCACCGTCAGAACGGCCTTGGCGGCGGGCAGCGGCACCAGCCCGATCTTCGCCTCGACAATGAAACCCAGCGTGCCTTCGGAACCGACGATGATCCGCGTCAGGTCGACGGGCCGCGATGGATCGACGAACTCGTCGAGGTTGTAGCCGCCGACCCGCCGCAGCACCTTGGGAAACCGGCGCTCGATCTCGGCAGCGTGATGCCGGCCCAGTTCGGGAATGTCGCGGTAGGCGCGGGCCTCGATGCCGTCGCCGGCGCGGGCGGCATCCAGCTCCACCGCGGTCAGTGGCCGCAGGTGCGCCAGCCGGCCGTCCGACAGCACGACGTGCTGTTCGCGCACGTGATCGATGGTCTTGCCGTACAGCACCGAGCGCGCGCCGCTGGAGTTGTTGGCCATCATCCCGCCGACGGTGGCGCGGCTGGCCGACGAGACATCCGGGGCAAACCGCAGGTTGAACGGG
This sequence comes from Vicinamibacterales bacterium, assembly GCA_050247355.1. Taxonomy (GTDB): domain Bacteria; phylum Acidobacteriota; class Vicinamibacteria; order Vicinamibacterales; family UBA2999; genus 12-FULL-67-14b. The sequence goes on from JBFWUK010000016.1 coordinate 27,071, forward strand.
CGCAGCTCCGCGTTCAACTCGTCGAGCACCACGCCCGGCTGCACACGCGCCCAGCGCTCGCCGGCGTTAATCTCGAGAATGCGGTTGAGGTGTTTGGAGGTGTCGAGCACCAGGCCGGCGCCAATCGCCTGCCCGGCCTGCGAGGTGCCGCCGCCCCGCGGCGTGATCGGCACGCCGTGCCGCGCCGCGATGTTCACGGCCTGGGCGACGCCCTCGGCCGAGCGGGGAATGATCACGCCGAGCGGCTCGATCTGGTAGACGCTGGCGTCGGTCGAATACAGGGCCCGCGAGACCCGGTCGAACCGGACCTCGCCGTCGACCGCTGCGGCCAGCTCCTGCCTGAGGGCCTCGCTCATCGGCTACTGGCTCTTGCCGCGCGCGGCGATCGGCCAAACGGCCTCAACCCGATCGCCCCGCAGGGCGTAGAGCTGATCGTACAAATTCACGGTGGGATCGCAGTGCGGCGGGATGAACTCCAGGCGGTCACCGACCTTCAACTCCCTGGGCGCAGCGGCGAGGTCCAATCGGCCATGCTCGTCGCCGGCCCACCCGTAGGCGACCCCCGGCAGATCCACCGGCGTCGGCGTGAACGGCCGATCCGTCGAGAACGCCTTGTAGCCGCCATCGACGATGGCAAAACCCGGCGGCCGCGACACCACCGTGGTGACCACCGTGAGCGCGTTCTTGAAGTCGCGGTACTCGGGACCGCTGGGACCGCCAATGCGGCCGTAGTCAATGTCCATGAACACGAAGCTGCCGGGCTGCAGCTCGGTCATCCCTGGATTCTCGGCGTCGAAGCGATACGTCCCGGTGGAGCCGCCGGTGATCATCGGGCACGCGATGCCGTCGCGCTCGATCAACGCCCGCGTCTCGATCGCTTGCGCCATGGAGCCATTGGTGCGCTCCCTGCGGGCCTCGAACGGGGTCGTGTGCGCGGCTTCGCCGTCGTACGACTGCAGGCCGGCCAGCGTGAGGTTGCGGAGTGACGCGATGACACGTGCCAGCGCCAGCGCCGGCTCGCCGGGCGGCACCCCGGTCCGGCCGAAGTAGAGATCGATCGCGACCCGCACCGTGACGCCGGCCGCCCGGGCGGCGGCATCCAGCTCCCGCGCATTCGCCTCATCGTCGACGCAGAAGATGGTGTCCGGCGCCCGCACCGCGAGCGCCACGGCGCGGGCGATCTTGTGGCGGCCGATCACGGCCGTCGTGATCAACAGGCCGGGAATGCCGTGATCGGCGAACACCTCGGCCTCGGCCAGCCGCGCCGCGCAACACCCGACGGCGCCGGCGGCGACGAGCGCCCGGGCCACCTCCGGGCACTTGTGGGTCTTGCCGTGCGGACGGAACCCTTTGCCCCGCTCGCGCAGGTGGGTGGCCATGGTCGAGATGTTCGATTCAAACGCGTCGAGATCGAGCAGCAGGGCAGGGGTGGCAATGTCGCCGCGAAATTGCATCGAGCGCGAATGCTATCACTGCTTCCGGTGCACGCGCACGATCGTGACGGGCGCCAGCAGCTGTTCGCGCTCGTTGGTGGCGCCGGCCTGGATCCGGCGGACCACGTCCATGCCCCTGGTCACCCGGCCGAACGCGGCAAACCCCTGGCCGTCGGCCGCGCGCGCGCCGCCGAAATCAAGCGCCGGCTGGGGGCCCACGCACAGGAAGAAATCCGATGATCCGCTGTCGGCGGTGTTCCCCCGCGCCATCGAGATGGCGCCGTCCACGTGCGTGAGGGTGGTGACCGACGTGCGCTCGAGCGGAATCGCCCCGAACCCTGGCGTGAGCTTCGCGCGCGCGGGGTCGCGCCCGCCCTGGATCACCTCGATCAGCACGTCCTTCCGCGCCTGGTTGTCGCGCCTGACCGCGCGGTGGAAGCGGCCGCCGTCGTAGAGGCCCGCGTCCACGTAGCGCAGAAAGTTAGCGGCGGTAATGGGCGCGTGAGTGGCGTCGATCGCCACCTCGATCACGCCCGCCGAGGTCTCGATCGCAACCACGACTAGGTCGGCCGCGACGGCGGCCGGCGGTGCAAGCAGGCACGCGGCCAGCAGTGCAATCAGGCCCCGGGCGATGGCGGCACTCGTCATCTCAACTGATGTCGACCACCCGCGCACCGAGCACATCCTGGCGCGGGCGGATGCCCAGCCCCGGCGTCGTGGCGGCGGCCATCTGCCCCTGGACCCGCGCCGGCGCGCCCTCCGCGGTACTCACCGTGACATAGCTGTTGAAGTCGGTCGCCGTGAACCGGTACTCCTCGGGAGTGCTGTGGGCCAGGTGCGCAATCGCGGCGGTCGTGATGTCGCCGCCCCAACTGTCCTCGATCGTCATGGCCACGCCCATCGCCACGCACAGGTCGCGTGCCTGCCTGGTCCTGGTGAGGCCACCGAGCTTGCTGATCTTGAGGTTGACCACGTCCATCGCCAGGTCGCCGCGGGCGCGCAGCAGCATGTCAATGCCGTCGACGCTTTCGTCCAGCACGAACGGATGATCGGTCTGGCGCCGCACCGCGAGACACGACTCGTAGGTCAGGCACGGCTGCTCGATGTAGACGTCGACATCCCGTACCGCCCGCGCCACGCGGATGGCTTCATGCTGTGTCCACCCGGTGTTGGCGTCGGCGACCAGCCGGTCGGTTGGCTGCAGTTGCGCGCGCACGGCGCGGATGCGAGCGACGTCGGTGTCGGGGTCGCCGCCGACTTTCAGCTGGAACCTTGTGTAGCCTTCGGCGCGATAGCCCGCAACCTTGCCGGCCATGGCCTCCGGCGATTCCTGCGAAATGGCGCGGTACAGACGAACGTGCTCGCCGAAGCGGCCGCCGAGCAGGGTGCACACGGGCAGGCCGCTGGCGTGGCCGAGCAGATCCCAGCACGCCATGTCGATGCCCGACTTGACGTACGGATGGCCCTTGAGCGCCGCGTCCATGCGCTGGTTCAGCGCCGCCAGACCCAGCGCGTCCTGGCCGATCAGGTGCGGCGCCAGCTCTCGCAGTCCCGCCCGCACGCCTTCGGCGTAGGCCGGCAGGTAGAACGGTCCCAGCGGGCACACTTCGCCGTAGCCCACCAGCCCGGTATCGGTTTCGACGCCGACCACGGTGCTGTCGAACACGGAAACCGACTTGCCGCCCGACCAGCTGTAGCGGCCCTCGCGAAGCGGCAGCTCGACGCGGTGCGCGAAGATGCGACGAATGATCATGACGACGCCTGACTATACCGTAGCGCTCGACGCGGATCGCCGTCCTAGCGGTCCCAGCCGTCGAATTCGAGACGGTTCGTCCGCAGGGCATCGCGCACCACGCCGGGCAGCACGCCGGCCCGGCGCGCGTCTTCGAGCGCCCGTCTCATCTCAGTGCCGACCCGCGACGCTTCCGTCTGGAACGCCGCCAGGAAGGTGGTGCACGACCCGCCACCCGACTGCGCGGCGGTGACCGCGCGCGGCGTCAGCATGATGAACCATTCGTGACTGTACGACCCCGCCGCCATGTCTCCGCGGTAACACGCCTGCCTGAAGCGCCGCCACTCGCTGTCGAGCGCGTCGGCCGCGCGCCCGGCCTGCGTCATTCTGGCGAGAAACGCGCGTTGTCCTTCGTCGCGCGCGCGCTCCGACTCCGATGGCAGCGCAGGCGAGAGCGTGTTCAGTTCGTTCATGGCCAGCGGCCTGGCAGCCGGCGACGTCACCCGGCCCTCGATGATGGCGCGGGCATGGTCGATGGCAACCGCGAAGTTCAGCCCTTGCTGTCCGCGGTAGCCCATCGTCGTGATGCCGATCGCCGTGCCCTGGCGGTCCAGCAGCGGCCCGCCGCTGTTCCCCGGACTGGCCGCGGCGTCGGTCTGAACCAGCGTGGCATCGCCCGAGCGGCGGACGCCGCTCACGATACCGCGGGTGACGCTGTTCTGCAGGGTGCCGAGCGCCGAACCGATGGTGATGACTTCCTGGCCCGGCCGCAGGCTGTCGGCCGAGCCCATGGTGATGACCACCTGGTCGGTCGCCGGTGCGCTGACCTTGAGGACGGCGATGTCGAACGCCGGCGACTTCAACTCGACGCGGGCCGAGACGGTGCTGCCGTCAATGCGCCGCAGCTTCACGAACGCATCGTCTTTCACCACGTGCACGTTGGTGATGATGGTGTCGGGCCGGACGAAGAACCCGCTGCCGCGTCCCGATGACGTCTCGACCAGCACCACCGCGGGCATGACGCGGCTGACGACGTCTTCGAGTGACGCCGATTCGGGGACGGCGCTGACCGGCGCGGCGGGCGCGGCGGGTGTGCCGGGCGGCGGCGCCTCGGCCCGGGCCAGTTCGGCTTCCCAGGCGCGGCGTTCCGGGGACAGTTCCTGCCCGGCGGCGGCGGCCGGAGGCGCCGGGCGCGAGCGATCAGGGTTTCTGCCGCCGCCAGGCACAGCCGGGGCGGCGGTCGCCGCTGCCGGCGCTGGCGCTGGCGACAGCGACCAGTAGCCGGTGCCAACCACCGTTGCCAGTAACAGCGCGCCGACAGCCAGGTTGGCCGGAGAGACCCCGGCGCCCTGCGCCGGGGCATCCGGCAGCGCCTCGACCACCGGGACTGCGGCGCCACAGCGGCAGACGGCCACCGTCCTGGGGACACGGCGGCCGCAGGATGGGCAGGGCCGGCTGAATCCCTGGCTCGGGTCGGGCATGAGTCATAATAGTCAGGATTGCCTGCCGCTCATGGTCCGGCTGAAGCCGGACGCCACATCGCAGGAACGAAATAGTCCGTGAATCAGCCCCACATCCGCAATTTCTCGATCATCGCGCACATCGACCACGGCAAGTCGACACTGGCCGACCGCTTTCTCGAGGTCACCGGCGCGCTGCAGAAGCGCGAGATGTCGGCGCAGGTCCTCGACAGCATGGACCTCGAGCGCGAGCGCGGCATCACCATCAAGGCCCACCCGGTGCGGTTGAATTACACCGCCAAGGATGGCAAGACCTACGTGCTCAACCTGATCGACACCCCCGGCCACGTCGATTTCAGCTATGAAGTGACGCGGTCGCTGGCCGCCTGCGAGGGCGCGCTGCTGCTGGTCGACGCCTCGCAGGGGGTCGAGGCGCAGACCCTGGCCAACGCCTATCTCGCGGTCGACAACAACCTGGAGATCATTCCGGTCATCAACAAGATCGACCTGCCGAGCGCCCAGCCCGACGAGGCGCGGCGCCAGCTCGAGGAGATCATCGGGCTCGACGGCGACACCGCGATTCTCGCCAGCGCCAAGGAAGGCACCGGCGTGGTCGAGATTCTCGAGGCGGTGGTGACGCGCGTGCCGCCGCCGGAAGGCGACCCGGCCGCGCCGCTCAAGGCGTTGATCTTCGATTCCTGGTACGACTCGTACCGGGGCGTGGTGATCGTGGTGCGCGTGCTCGAGGGCACGCTGCGGGCCGGCACCCAGGTCACGCTGATGAACACCAAGCAGGACCACGAGGTCGAGACGCTGGGCGTGTTCTCGCCCAAGGCGGTGCCGATTGAACAGCTCGGCCCGGGCGAAGTCGGCTTCATTGCCTGTGGCATCAAGGTGGTGTCGGACGCGCAGATCGGCGATACCGTCACCGAGACCCACCGGCCCACGCCCGAGCCGTTTCCCGGCTTCAAGGAACTGAAGCCGATGGTGTTCGCCGGCCTCTATCCGGTCGAGAGCCACCAGTACGCCGAACTGCGCGAGTCGCTCGAGAAGCTGCGCCTGAACGACGCGGCGTTCTTCTTCGAGCCGGAGACCTCGGTCGCGCTTGGGTTCGGCTTCCGCTGCGGCTTCCTCGGCCTGCTGCACATGGAGATCGTGCAGGAGCGCCTCGAACGCGAGTTCAACATGGACCTGGTCACGACCGCGCCGGGCGTGCTCTACCGCGTGACCAAGACCGACGGCGAGGTGATCGAGATCGACAGCCCGGCCAAGCTGCCCGAGGCCGGCCACATCAGCAAGATCGAGGAGCCGGTGATCACCGCGATGATCCTGACGCCGGCCGAGTTCGTCGGCGCCATCCTGCAGTTGTGCCAGGACAAGCGCGGCGTGCAGAAACAGCTCGAGTTCAAGGCCGCCGATCGCGTGCTGATCACCTACGAACTGCCGTTCAACGAGGTGGTGCTCGACTTCTACGACCGGCTGAAGACCATCTCGCGCGGGTACGCCTCGCTCGACTACCACGTCACCGGCTACTGGGAGTCGCCGCTGGTCAAGCTCGACATTCTCGTCAACGCCGAGCCGGTCGACGCCCTGTCGATCATCGTCCACCGCGACCGGGCCTACGACCGCGGCCGCATGCTGGCGTCGAAGATGCGCGAGCTGATTCCCCGGCAGATGTTCGAGGTCGCCATCCAGGCCGCCATCGGCGCCCGCATCATCGCCCGCGAGTCGGTCAAGGCGTTGCGCAAGAACGTGCTCGCCAAGTGCTACGGCGGCGACATCTCGCGCAAGCGCAAGCTGCTCGAGAAGCAGAAGGAAGGCAAGAAGCGCATGAAGCGCGTCGGCACCGTGGATATTCCCCAGGAGGCCTTCCTGGCCGTGCTCAAGATCGGAGACGATTAGCCATGGCCGAGGCGACGTTCCAGAAGTCGACCGCCCGCGAGTACTTCGAGTCGATCGTCGTCGCCGTGATCCTGGCGCTGTTCGTCCGCACGTTCGTCTTCCAGGCGTTCAAGATTCCCACCGGCTCGATGAAGCCCAACCTGCTGGTCGGCGATCACCTGCTAGTCAACAAGTTCATCTTCGCGCCGGCGGCCAGCGGGCTGGAGCGGGCCCTGCTGCCGATGCGGCCGATCGAACGCGGCGACGTGGTGGTGTTCAAGTTTCCCGAAGAGCCGGAGCGCGACTTCATCAAGCGGGTCGTCGGCCTGCCCGGCGACACGCTGGAACTGAAGAACCAGACCGTGCACATCAACGGCCTGCCGCTGATCGAACCGTACGCCCACTACCTGTTCCCGCCGATCGGCGACGGCCAGGCCGACAGCTTCGACCTGCGGCGCAAGTACGGGCCGGTGACGGTGCCCGACGGCCACTACTTCATGATGGGCGACAACCGCGACGACTCGCAGGACAGCCGCTTCTGGGGCTTCCTCCCGGCGTCGTACGTCAAGGGCCGCGCCCTCTTCATCTACTGGTCGTTCGACAATCCCGACGACGGCTCGGCGCCGACGTCGTTCCTGGGCGTGCGCTGGGACCGGCTGTTGCATCAAATCCATTAGTTGAAAGTTGAAAGTTGAAGGTTGCCCGCCAACCTTCCACTTTCAACTTCCGTTGGGCGTATGATGTCGGCAGGCGAGGGCCACCCCCCGGCGCGCCCCCGTGGATACATGACAACCATCATCAAGTTGGTCCTGGCCCTGGCGATCCTGACCGCCGCGTTTCAGGGGGCGCGGGCCGCCATGTCGAACTACCAGTTTGAAGACGCGGTGGAGCAGGCGCTGCTGTTCGCGCCGAACGCCTCGGAGGCCGAACTGACCCAACAGGTCCTGACCCTGGCCGAGGAGCACGGACTGCCAGTGGAAGCCGACAACGTGACCATCAGCCAGCGCGCCTCTGACCGCGTGGTGGAAGTCAGCTACTCGATGGACGTCGCGTTCATTCCCGGCATCATCACCCAGCCGATCACGTTCAATCCCAGCGCCTCGGTGCGGTTGCTGTCGCGCCGGCGCTAGCCGGCGGGCCCGCGGTCCGATTCGCGAAGCCGGCATTTCTGCCGGCTTCGCCCCCTCTCTTGTTCTCAAATGTTCGTTCTGGCCAACGGATGCGCGACCGCGCCAACGAATGTTTGATTCGGCCGATTGCCCACGATTCGACTGGTCGCTATAGTCGCGGCGTTTCGCATTCGCGGTCCCAATCCAGGAAACCGCAAGGGAGGTTGCGATGTCTCGTTTCTCACGCCGAGTCGTGGCAGGGTTCTCGCTGTTGGTGATGTTGTTCACGCTCAGCATGTCCACCGTCCCCGTCCGGGCCAATCAGCTGACATCGAAGTTGTCGTTGGCGCCGACGACCGTTGGCGAGGAGGACGTTCTCGACGTTCTGCACGACGCCATGTACGAAGCCATGCTCGGCGGGCTTGGCGGCACTGTCGGCGGCCTGGCCGTCAGCACCGGCGCCGGCGCCATTCTGGGCGGGCTTGGGGGCTTCGCCGGCGGTTTCGTCATCGGCGTGCTGGTGCATTACTTTGGCGACCCGTCCGAGTACACCGGATTGCCCGAGCGTTCCAAGATGCCGCAGTTGGCCTTCGACTAGTACCCCCACGCCGCTGGTTCATTCACGGAGTGATTGGCATGCCCAGGCTTGGCTCGGCCATGTCGAGTGCGGTGAGAGTCGCAGCAACCCTGGCGCGAGTCGCGGTGAAGGCCGCCGCGACTCTCGCCCTGGTCTTCCACCTGCTGTTGACGACCGTGTACGTGCTTCCCGACAACCCGGTGAAGGCGCAGCTGCTGCCGTTGCTGAACGCGACGGTCGATGTCTACGCCAGGCAGACATGGAACCTGTTTGCGCCGAACCCCATCTCGACCGATTTCATCCTGCTGGCCCGGTGCCTGGACTCGGCGCTTGATTCCTCGGCGGTGGATGCCTTGCTGGCGACCAACGAGTCCTCCGGTTGGGCCAACTTGTCCCAGCCGCTGTGGGAAGGGTTTCAGTCGCAGCGTTTCGCCGCCTACGATCGGCTCGCCCGCCCGTTTACCGCGACCGTGCGCACGTACATCAATGGCGGCACCGGCTTGAACCGGTGGCGTAGCGCGTGCCTGGACAAGGGCGACAAACCGGCGTGCGAGGTCTACGACAAGGGCGTGGTCAGGGCTCGGGAAGCCAGCGAACCGAAGCTGCGGCGGCTGGGTTCGGCTGTCTGCAACAGGATTGCCCCCGGCTCTGTGGCGGTGGCGCTGCGCGCACGGGTCGAGAATGCGGTCCCGTGGTCGCGCCGCTACGATCGCGCCTTCAGGCCGGAGACCAACGACGTGTCCTTGGGCCTCCACCCGATTCAGCGGTCCGTGCGCGGCATTGATATTTTCTATACGGAGGGGCAGCAGTGACTGCCCTGGTGTCGGTCTATCGCTGGCTGAATGACGCTCCCCGCCAGAGGATGGGCCTCGCCGCCTTCCAGCGGCTGCTGGCGGCGGCGGTGTTGTTCCGGATTGCTACCGAGTTCAGATTCGCCGGCTTCTTGTGGGGGCCTGACTCGATCTCGTCCTTCAAGTTCGCGAACGCCCTGGACCGGTTCTTCGAATCGACCGAAGGCACGCAGGCCCTGCTGGTCATCGAGGGCATCGCCGCCGCTGCCTTGCTCTTCCAGAAGTGGACCCAGCTGGCCACAGTGGTGTTGTTTGCGTCGTTCTCGACCTTGCTGTTCAGGACGGTCGAGCTGAGCGACGGAGGCGACAACCTGACGTACCTGGCCCTGATGGGCATGGTCCTGGCATTGCCGGCCGGGGCGCCCTGGCGGCCGGGTTCGGTTCGTGTCTGGCTGCACAACCTCGCCGTTGTCGCGATCCTGTTTCAGGTCTGTGTCGTGTACTTCATCGCCGGCCTGGCGAAGGCGCACGGTGACACCTGGAACAACGGCACCGCCTTGTACCTGATCGCACAGGTCGAGTGGTTCTCTGCACCGTCAACGAGGCAGTGGTTCTCGAACGGCCTGGTCGCGACTGCCGCAGCCTACTCGACCGTGTTCTTTCAGGTGTGGTTCCCAATTGCCATGCTGTCGCGGCTCAAGGGTGTGTTCTTGATAGCGGCGTTCGGGTTTCATCTGGGCATTGCCGTGTCGATGGGGTTGATCTCGTTCTCCCTGGTCATGGCGGGCGCGGACCTCAGCCTGATCACCGACGATGAGTACCGACGGCTGGGCGACAGGCTGCGCCGGCTCAAGGAGCAGCTCCAGGGGTTTGGTCAACGCCGCTGGGTTGCGCGCGCCACGTTGTACCTCGACGGAAGCTGTGCGGTCTGCGCACGATTCGGCCGAGCCGTCACAAGCGCCGACGTCCTGGGCAAGCTCGACGTACGGTCATTTCGCGCATCAACCACCTTCGAGCAGTTCGGGATCGCCCCGGCGTCGCTCGAGGACCGCATGCACCTGGTGGTTCATGAGGCCCGGGGACACGCGGTGTTTGCCGGCATCGATGCGGTGACGTTGCTGTGCTGGCGGCTCCCCGCCGGGTGGCTGCTGTTGCCATGTCTCGCCTTCGTCCGGCTGCTCGGGATCGGGGCGCCCGTCTACGACGCCTTCGCAGGCCGGCGTTACTGGTTCGGACGGATCACGGACTGCGCGGACTCATGTTCCCGATCACAGGTGAAGCCATGAACGGCATCGCGGTAGCGAACCTCTGGTTTGCTTTCAAGAACCGGAATCCCGTCCTCAAGGGCGTGAGTTTCGAGGTGCGGCCTGGTGAGATCGTTGGTTTGGCCGGTCCCAACGGTTCCGGCAAGACCACGACCCTCCGGATCATCGCGGGCCTGCTCAATCCAGACGAGGGAGCCGTGCACGTGGCGGGCGCAGCTGCGGGCGGGGACGGAACCGCCCGCCGGCGGATCACCGCGTTCATACCGGACCACTCGTTGCTCTACGACGCGTTGAGCGGCGAAGAGAACATGAACATGTTCGGGTTGCTGTGGGGACTGGCGCCAGGCGAGATCCGATCCCGCTCGGACGCGTTGTTCGCGGAGGTGGGCCTGTCCGAGTCGCGCCGCCACTACGTCAGTCAGTACTCGGCAGGCATGAGACAGAAGTTGTCGTTCTGCTGTGCCCTGCTCAACAGGCCTTCCGTGGTGATCATGGACGAGCCATTCACCGCGATGGATCTTCACGCCTCGGCGTGGAGCCAGCGGATGCTCCGGGACCGTGCGGCCGCGGGCGCCGCGGTGCTCTTCAGTTCGCACGATCGGCGGCTCATCGACGGCCTGGCGACTCGTGTGCTCACCATCGAAGATGGCCGCATCACCTAGGGAACGCCTCGACGAGGTATTGGAAGACCGATGACCTATCTGCGCCTGGTCACGCTCGAGGCCCGAGCCATATTCCGAACCGCCATTCCTTCCGCGACGCTGCGGACCGCGCTCTGCGGCACGGCGGCAATCGTGGCCCTGCTGACCGGCGCGCTGATGCTGTGGGTGGCGGTGACCGAGGGCCGGACGCCAGTGCAGGGCCGTGCGACCGTACCGTCGCTGTACCTGATGTGCGGCCTCGGCCTCTCGGTAGGCATCGCCGGCGCCTCGTCGCTGCAGCGGCGCGAGGCTGCGGGGAGTGTCTGGCGGCTGGCACCGGTCCCCGGCGAAGTAGCGGTGTTCGTCCCGCTGTTGTCGATCGTGCTCCTGACCGCCCTCGTCACATCGCTCGCGGCGATTCCGACCATGCTGGCTGCCGCGTCGGTGAGCGTGCCCTTGTTGCTCCTGGCCGCCGTGATCTGGATCCTGGGCATTGCCTGGAGTACGTCGTTATCGGTTCTCCTGGTGGCCGGGATCCATCGAATCTGGGGAGCGAGAGTGTCCGAACGCGCCGGCAGCCTGCTGCCCTTGCCGGTGTCGATGTCATTCGTGTTTCTGTCGCCGGAGGTGGCACGGCTGACGCCGGCGTCATCCGCCGGCCTGGTGCTGGTGGTTTGCACGGCCCTGCTGCCGTGGGTTGTCCACGAAGCCGCCGACCAGTGGGTGAAGGCGCTGGCGAGCAGCCCAATCCATCAGGAAGCTGCGCCGGTGCGGTGGGGGCGGCCGCGGTGGCTGGCGCTGCTGGCCGGTCGGACCCAGTTTCCCTGGTCCATGGCCGCGGTCCTGCCGTTGTTCGCGCTCGCGCCATTTCCACGCCCCGAAATGGCCGTGGCGCTGGGGACGGTGCTGCCGATGGTTGCCGTTGGTCACCTCCTGCGCTGGGAGCGCGAAACGCCAGACCGCGCGCGCCTGGCGCCGCGGGGCCGCCGCTACCTTATGACTCTCATGGCGACGACTGCAGGCGCAATGCTGCTGGCTCATTCGACCGTGCTGATCGCGTTGAGAAGCGACCTGAATCGAGCGGCTGCGTTGATCGTCCTGGCGTCGGTTGCTCCGCTCGGGATGGCAATTCGCTCCGGCCTCCTTCGTGTCTGCGTCCAGTGCCTGGTGCTGGCTGCGGCAATCGCTATCATCGTCCTGACCCGTGGAGATTGAGAATGGCGCGACAGGGTGAGTCACGTTCACCCGACCCTTGCACCATCGCCCTGGTGGGATTGCTGTCGGTTGGCATGGGCGTCAGTCCCTGGGCTCAGACGCGAGTGGTCAATCCAGTCCAGGAGGCGGGCCGCCTCACCGGCATCGTCCGCGATAGCGGCACCCTGAAGCCGCTTCGGAGGGCGACCGTCCGGGTTGGTGCCATCGATCGTCGCGAGACGAAGACCGTTGTCACCGGCGGCGATGGCCGATTCGACCTCAAGGACTTGCCGGCGGGCCGCTACCTCATTTCAGGCGCGAAAGGCGGGTACATCACCGCACAGTATGGTCAACAACGCTCGTTCACACAGGGCACCCCAGTCGAGGTTCGGAGGGCGGAGACCGTTGACGTCACTCTTGACTTGCCCTACGGCGCATCGATCGAGGGAGTGGTGTTCGACGAGTACGGGGAGCCGGTCGCAGATGCCGTGATGATGTCCCTTCGCAACCGGTACGCAGGTGGGCAGCGCCGGCTGGCCCCCGTGGGCCGAGTCCTGACGACCAACGATCGAGGCGAGTTCCGCCTGTTCGGACTGCCTCCAGGGGCCTACATCCTGTCCGCCTTGCCGAACTCCACGCAAAGCGCCGATGACGGCGGGAATCGATCGGGATTCGCGCCGTCATATTTCCCCGGAACGTCCGACCTAGCGTTTGCCGACGCCATCCTGCTCGAACCGGGAGAGCAGAAAGCCGGCGTCTCCCTGGTGCTTGCGACGGTCAAGACGGTCTCGGTCAGCGGTGTGGCGCTCGACCGCGGTGGCGCGCCGTTGAACGGTGGCGTCGTCGTGGCGCTCAGCTGGGCCGGCGGCCTGCCACTGCCTGCCGCATCGACGTCGATCTCGGCTCAGGGGACCTTCGCCTTCGAGGGTCTGCCTCCAGGCAGGTTCACTCTCAACGCAACGAGCAACGCGGCGCCGGTCGCCGGGGTTCCTGTCGAGGTCGCAACAACCGGCATCGACACCACCCTCGGCGATGTTCATGGCATCACGCTGACGGTTCCCAAGCTGAGCCAGATCGCTGGGAAGGTCAGATCCCTGCAAGGTGCGACCAACCTTCAAGGAGTGCAGGTCCGGCTCAGGTCCTTTGAGCCGGCGGACCTGACAGACGCCTCGACCATATTGGCAGTCCGCGACGACGGGAGCTTTGCCGGTGAGGTTCGCCCTGGGCGGCTGTTCCTCGATGTTCCAGTCGGAGCCAGGCCGAACTTCGTCGTCCGCGTGCTGCACAACGGCAACGACGTAACGGACGCCGGTTTGTTGGTTGCGGAAGACGAGCCGGCACACGACATCGAAGTCACGATTACGGATCGTCCTTCGGTTGTGACCGGGACGCTAACGGATACCCGGGACCCCAGGGACTTCGTCGCGGTCATCTTCGCCAGGCAGACCGAGAAGTGGCATCTCCGGTCGAGATTCATCGCGGCGGCCCGGAGCAACGAATCTGGACAGTTCGAGCTTCGCGGCCTTCCCCCAGGGGAATATCTGGGGGTGGCCGTTGATTTCCTGGAACTCGGCGAAGAGCGCGATCGAGACGTCCTCGAGCTGTGGTCGACGCGGGCCCGGCTTTTTCTCGTTTCCGAGGGCGAGCACACCGCGGTCAGGCTTGATTTCGTCCGACGGTGAACGACTCTCGCCGCCGCCCGTCACGAACGGTCACGAGATCTAGCTAAGTCGCCGCCTCGCCGCCTGAGCCTGGCTCGTGATCTCCGAGATCAGGCGGCCGGTCTCGTCGCTGGCCGCCAAGGTGAACTGCAGGTCGCGAACGCTCGCCAGGTTGATCCGCACGTTGGCTTCGGCGCCCGCCGCCGCTGCCTCCAGCAACCCGATCGCCACTCCGACATCGCTGACCGCCGAGCGGTTGCCGCACGCGGCCACCGTTTCGGCCTGGGCCATTGCCGCGGCGCAGGCGCGCAGGGTCTGCAGCGGTACGGCGGTGGCGCCTTGCAGCGCCAACTGAATGGCCGCCGACCGCACCGCTTTGTCGTCCTCGCTCGCCTTGGGCAGCCGGTACGCGTTCAACACCTCGTCGAACGCGGCGGCGTCGGCGTCGGCCAGGGCCGCCAGGGTTGCAATCACCGGCTGTAGCGTGACCTTCGCGGCGGCCAGCGCCGCCTTCTCCTGCTCGGTATTGGTGTTCGACTTCGCCAGCCCGGTGACCATCACGAACAACGAGGCGGCCATGGCCCCGGCCACGGCCGACGCGGTCCCCCCGCCTGGCGTGGGCGCCGGGCTCGACAACGCGTCGAGGAACTGCGTTACCGACATCTCACCAAATTTCATGTGACCATTCTCCCGCGTTTGACGACGTGACGGATCACCGGGGCGCCGACCCGGATCAGGTCGGCCAGTGCGCCTTGCACCACCACGGCATCGAACTGCTTGCCAGGCTCGAGGCTGCCGATCGCATCAGCGCGATCGACCGCGGCGGCGGCGTTCAGGGTCGCGCCCACCAGCGCTTCCTCCAGTGTCATGTTCATCCCGAAACAGGCGAGCGACATCACGAACGGCATCGACGTGGTGAAGCCGCCGCCGGGGTTGAGGTCGGTGGCCAGGGCCACCGGAACGCCCTGGTCGATCAGCATCCGGGCCGGCGCATAGCGGCCCAGTTTCAGGAAGAACGCCGCCGCCGGCAGCAGGGTCGCGACCACGCCGCTGGCCGCCAGCCGTTGCGCGTGCGGGGCGTCAATGAAGATCAGGTGGTCGGCGGACCGCGCGCCGACGGTGGCGGCAACCGCGGACCCACCGCTCAAGGCCAATTCGTCGGCGTGAATACGCGGCTTGAGCCCATGCCGGGCTCCGGCCTCGAGAATCGCCTGCGATTCCTCGGGCGTGAATACGCCGGCCTCGCAGAACACGTCGCACCACTCCGCCAGCCCCTCGCGCGCAACCGCCGGAATCATGTCGTCGATGACGTATTCCACGTACTCCGCCCGGCGGCCGCGATACTCGACCGGCACTTCGTGCGCGCCCATGAACGTCGCGGTCAACTCGATCGGCTGTCCGGCCGCCAGCGCGCGGATGGCCCGCAGCATCCGCAGTTCGGTTTCGAGATCGAGGCCGTAACCGCTCTTGGCCTCGGCGGTCGTGGTCCCGAACGACAGCATCTCCGCCAGCCGCGCCCGTCCACCTTCGATCAGCTCATGTTCGCCGGCCGCGCGCGTCGCCGCCACGGTCTTGACGATGCCGCCGCCCGCCGCGGCGATCTCCGCATAGGTGGCGCCGCCCAGCCGGCGGCGCAGTTCTTCGCGCCGATCGCCGCCGAATACCAGGTGAGTGTGCGGATCAACGAATCCCGGGACCACCGTGCAACCCTGCGCCTGGACGACCTGCGCGTCCGGTGTGAGGTTGACCACCCGGTCGCACTCCTCGGCGGAGCCGGCGAACACGATCCGGCCCTCGAACCCGGCGACCGAGCCGCGTTCGATGCCCGAGATGGAGTTCTGGGCTACGCCCGCGCGGGGGCCGGGGCCGGCGCAGGTGGCCACCAGGTCGGCGTCGTGGATGAGGAAATCGGCCGTCATTGATCAATCATTGTCCCTCATGACCAGCCACAACTGCCCGTCGTGCCGGACCGAGATGGAAGAGGGGTTCCTGATGGACAAGGGCCACGCCAACTCCCGGACGCAGCAGGAGTGGGTAGAAGGTGAGCCGGAACCATCGTTCTGGCTGGGGCTGAGTCTCAAGGGCAAAGACAAGCTGCGCGTCGCGACCTACCGCTGCCCAAAGTGCGGACTGCTGCAGTCGTACGCGCCCAATGATGGAAGGAGCAGCTGAATGAAACGCCACGTTGTCGTCTCGCTGTTGGTTGCCGCGATGGCCATCGCGGCTGCCGGGGCCGCCGCCGTAGCTCAATCAGGGGCCGGCCAGGAGGATGCCCGGTTCTTTGTCACTGGCTTCGTCAAGAGCCCCGGTTCATACCGGTTCGCGGGGCAGATCACCGTGGCCGAGGGCATTGCCATCGCCGGCGGCTTCACCGACCGCGGCACCGCCAGCGGGCTGAGGATTCGGCGGCTGACCGACGGCCAGTCCGTCGATATCGAGGCAACTCTCGACTCGGCCGTCCAGCCGAACGACACGATTCGCGTGCGGCAGCGAATGGAGTAGCGTGCCGGATCACGACGGGCGCTCGAGCTTCAGCGCGGCGAGCACGGCCGGCGTGTCCATGCCGTCGACGCGAACCCGCTTCGTACGCGAGCGCTCGCCATTGACGATCTGAATGCTGCGTTTGGGCAGGTGAAGGGCATCGGCCAGCACCGCGATCAGTTCGGCGTTGGCGGCGCCGTCGACGGGCGCGGCGGCCAGTCGAACCCGCAGCGCGCCATCGCGGATGCCGGTAATGCCGCTGCGGCCGGCCCGCGGAATGACGCGGACCTCGATCAGGCCGGGGCTAGCCGGCCTGGGTGTCGGTCTTGGGCGTGACATCCGCCGGCCGTGTTGCCTGGGCGGGCGCCGCTTCCGCCGCGCGCGGGCGGTGCAGCAGCACGCGGTCTTCGCGCGAGCGCTCATCCTGGTCGCGAATGAACTCGAGCGTGCTGTTCAAGGTACGAATCAGCGCCTCGATGTCGTTCTCCACCTCGCGCCGCTTCATCCGCAGTCCGTCGATCTCGCGCTGGATGTCCTCGAGCCGCGACTGCGACTTCTGCAGCAGCATGTCGGCGCGGCCCTCCGCCTCGCGCAGAATCAGCGCCGCCTCGGCCTGGGCGTGCTCCTTGATCTCGTCGGCCAGCTTCTGCGCGGTCAGCAGCGTGTTGCGCAGGTTGCGCTCCTGGCCGCGGTGTTCGCCCAGCACGGCGTCGAGCTTGGTCACGTCCTGGCGCAGCTTGTCGTTGTCGCGCAGTGCGTTCTCGTAGTCGTCGGCGGCCTCGAGCAGGAAGGCCTGCACCTCGCCGCGATCGTAGCCCCGCATCACGGTCTTGAAGCGCTGCTGCCTGAGATCGAGTGGTGTGACTTTCATGGATAATCCCTCGCGCCGAATATCGCCGTGCCGACCCGGACCATGGTGGCGCCCTCTTCGATGGCGACGGCGAAGTCGTGGCTCATGCCCATCGACAACTCGCGCAGCCGCGACGCCGGCACGCCGGCCTCGGCCAACTGGTCCCGCAGCGCCCGCAGCCTGGCGAACCAGGGGCGCGCGTCTTCCGGGTTTTCGGCCAGCGGGGGCAGGAGCATCAGTCCCACCAGGGCCGCCGACCGGCATTCCGCCGCCGCCGCGAAAATACCGGGCACGCGGTCGACCGGGGCGCCGAACTTGGTGTCCTCGAGCGCCAGGTCCACCTGCACGAGCACTTCGAGCGTGCGGCTCGCGTCGGCAGCCGCCTGGTCGATCTTCTTCAGCAATTCGACGCTGTCGATGGCATGAATCGAATGCACTGCGGCAGCGGCCTTCTTTGCCTTGTTCGACTGCAGGTGGCCGATGAGATGCCACCGCAGGCTGGTATCGGCCGACAGGGCGATCTTCTGCAGGGCTTCCTGGACCTTGTTTTCGCCGAAGTCGAGCTGGCCGGCATCGGCCGCGGCGCGCACGGCATCGATGGGATGGGTTTTCGAGACGGCGATCAGCCGGACGGACTCCGGCGGCCGGCCGGCGCGCCCGGCCGCGTCCGCAATGCGACTGCGAACCTCGGCCAGGCGTCCGGGAATGTGTTCGTACACGCGCTTCTAACTTTTCACTTTCGACTTTCTACATCTCACTTCTTCAGTTGAGCCACCATCCCCTTGGCCTGCGTCGCGTACTGGCCGTTGGGGTCGAGCTTCAAGTACGACTCGAACGCCGCCACCGCGTCGGGCAGCTTGCCTTCGTTGAGCAGCGCCATGCCGAGCTGGTAGTGCGCGTCGGCGTGGGCCGGGTTGTTCTTGATCGTCTCTTCGAACTTCACCTTGGCTTCAGCGATCTTGCCCTGGTTCCACAGGATGATGCCCTGGTTGAACGTCGCGTCGGCACCGCCGCCGCCGCCGGCCGCCGCGGCCTTTGCGCTCATCGCCGCCGCCTCGTCGAACCGCTTCTGGTTGTTGTAGAGGGTCGACAGCGCGTTCATGGCCTCGGAGTAATCAGGCTTGACGGTCAGCGCCTTCAGCCACCACTCTTCCGCCGCCTTGTCGTCCTTCTTGGCGAGCTGGGCGACGCCAATGTTGTACAGGCAGTCGAAACAGTTCGGTGACAGCTCGAATGCAGCCTGGAACCTGGCGATCGCCTCGTCGTGGTTGCCGGCGCGGCTGGCGGCCACGCCATCGTCGAACGCCTTCTTCAACTCGGCGGCCTTGGCGTCGTTGTTGGCGGCGGTCGCCGGGGTGAGCACCAGGTTCGCCTCGGAGGCCTTGCCAATGCCGACCCGGAGCTCGGCGACCGCGGTGCCGGCCTTCTCGTCGGTGGCGGTGACCCGGTAGAGTCCCGACTCGGTCAGCAACTGGATGAACTCGCCGCGCCGGTCGGTCTTGGTGTTGAGCTTGCGCGCACCGCTGATCGACTCGACGGTGATGGCGACGCCGGCCACGGCCTGCCCCTTCGCGTCGACGACCTTGCCCTTGATCATGGTGGTCTGCGCGATGGCGGCCGGCGCGAACGCCAGCAGCAACGCGCACAGGACGGGAGCGACGCGGGCTGTGAAAATGTGTGTCATATACGACCTGCCTCAGTACCCAGAGTGTACGTCAGTCGGCGAAAAACCGGGACACCGCCTCGGGGCTCTGGGTCACTGGCGCCGGCGGAAACGAGTCGAGAAAGCGCCGGCCGTAGCCCATGGTCCTGAGCCGCGGGTCGAGCACCGCGAGCACGCCGCGGTCGCTCCGATGGCGGATCAGGCGGCCGAGGCCCTGCAACATCGCCAGGATCGCCAGCGGCACCTGGTACTCCTGGAACGCGTCGCCGCCTTCCGCGGTGATGGCCTCGATGCGCGCCGCGGTAATCGGATCGCCGGGCGAGGCGAAGGGCAGCTTGTCGATGATGACGCAGCTCAATTGCTCGCCGACCACGTCGACGCCCTGCCAGAACGACGAGGTCGCCAGCAGCACCGCGTTCGGTGTGGCCCGAAACTGCGACAGCAAGACGCTCCGCGGGGCCGTGCCCTGCACGATCAGCGGATAGGGCAGTTCCAGTTCGACCCGGTCGCGCACCAGCCGCAGCATCGCGTAGCTCGTGAACAGCACGAAGGCGCGGCCCTCGCTCCGCCGCAGCAGGTCGAGCACCTCGCGGGCGACCGCCTCGCCGTAGTCGGGCGACTTGGGCGCCGGCATCTGGCGCGGCAGGTAGAGGATGGCCTGTTCGCTGAAGTCGAATTCCGACGGCACGCGCAGGTCGGCGGCGTCGTGGGCGCCGAGCCGGCGCTTCGCGTACTCGAACGAGCCGGCAATGGTCAGCGTCGCCGACGTCAGCACGGTTGCCCGCATGCGGTCGAGCAACTGTTCGCGGATGATCCCAGAGACGTCGATCGGCGCCGCGCGCAGGAAGACGCCGCGGTTGCGCGTCTCGAGGAAGTAGACGAAGGCGGGGTTGGCGGCCTCCAGCAGGAACGACAGGTTGTCGCGCAGCTCGGCGGCGCGCCGCGCCAGCGTGCCGGCCTCTTCGTTGGCAACGCTGCCGCCGGTGCCGGTGCCCGCCATCCGCGACATCTCGCGCTCGACCGCGTCCAGCCCGCTGATCAACCCCAACCCATCGTCGACGATGTCGCCGAACCACTCGGGGCCAATGCGCAGGCGCTCCTCGCCGAAACCACCGCCGGCGCGGGACGACGAAGACGGACGGGTTTGCCGGGCCAGCGCGAGGCGGCCGAAGAACTCGCGCGCGTGATCGTCGACGCGGTTCAACGCCCGCCGGATGTTGGCATCGGCGTCCTCGACCACGCCGAGGTTGAGGGCGCGCTCGCCGTCCTTGACCAGGTCGTCGACCCGGTAGTTGCTGACGGCAATGCCGAAGTACTGCGTCGCGACGTCCTCGAGCTGGTGCGCTTCGTCCAGCACCGCGTAGTGGCACTCGGGGATCACCTCGCCGTAACTGCTCTGCCGCACCGAGGCGTCGGCGCACAGCAGGTGGTGATTGACGATCACCACGTCCGATTCGGCGGCGCGCTGGCGCATGCGGGTGACGTAGCACTCCTGGTACTGCGGGCAGTCGTTGCCGAGGCAGGTGTCGGCGGTGGCCGATACGTCGTGCCAGATCGACGAATCTTCGGGCAGGTCGCGCAGCTCCGCGCGATCGCCGGTTTCGGTGACGCGGCGCCACTCGTCAACCATCGAGACGAAGTCGTGGGGCACGGCCGGCGACGCGCGCAATTGATCGAGCCGGTGCAGGCACAGGTAGTTGGCCCGGCCCTTCATGTAGGCCGCCTTGAACGGCACCCCCAGCGCCTCGCGCAGCACCGGCAGGTCCTTGAAGTAGATCTGTTCCTGCAGGTTCTTGGTGCCGGTCGACACCAGCACGCGCTGGCGGCTGAGAATGGCGGGCACCAGGTAGGCGAGCGTCTTGCCGGTGCCGGTGCCGGCCTCGGCGAGCAGCACCCCGCCCGTGGTGAGCGTTTCGGCGACTGCCAGGGCCATGGCGCGCTGGCCGGCGCGCGGTTCGAACTGATCGACCGCCCGCGCCAGCACGCCGTCGTCGGCAAACGCCGCCGCGACCGCCGCGACTAATGGAACGTCCGCTTGATCCTGCATCGGGCCGTTCCGTAGGAACGGCGCCAGCGCGTTGGCTGAGCGACGGTCCTGACACCTGCCGATCGGTTGATACGCTCCATTAGGACCGGCGTTCCGGGTAGAGCGGGAACTTCCGGCACAACTGCTCGACTTCCTGCTTGATCATGGCCAGCGCGGCCGCGTCCTCCGGAGTGGCGAGCGCGCGGGCGATGAAGCCGGCGATCTCGTCCATCTGGGCTTCACCCATGCCGCGCGTCGTCACGGCCGGCGTGCCGAGCCGCACGCCGCTGGCAACCATCGGCGGGTTCTGGTCGAACGGGATCGCGTTCTTGTTGACGGTGATGCCGGCCTGCCCGAGGGCGGCTTCCGCCACCTTGCCCGTGATGCCCTTCGAGAAGGTGTCGACCAGCACGATGTGGTTGTCGGTGCCGCCGCTGACGATGCGGAAGCCGGCGGCGACCATGGCCGCCGACAGCCGTTTCGCGTTGGCGACGAGCTGTTGCTGGTAGGCCTTGAATGCCGGCGTCGCCGCCTCGCGGAAGCAGACCGCCTTCGCCGCGATGATGTGCATCAGCGGGCCGCCCTGCACACCCGGGAACACAGTGCGGTCGAGGTCCTTGGCGTACTGTTCGCGGCACATCACCATGCCGCCGCGCGGGCCGCGCAGTGTCTTGTGCGTGGTAGTGGTGACGAAGTCGGCGTGCGGCACCGGGCTGGGGTGCTGGCCGCCGGCGACGAGGCCGGCGATGTGGGCCATGTCGACCATCAACGGCGCACCGACCGCGCGCGCCACCTTGCCCATGCGCTCGAAGTCGAACACGCGCGGGTAGGCGCTGGCGCCGGCGATGATCATCTTCGGCTGGTGCTCGTGCGCCAGCCGCTCGAACTCGTCGTAGTCGACGCGCTCGTCGTCCTTGCGGACGCCGTACGGGACGATGGTGTAGAGCTTGCCCGAGAAGTTGAGCGGGTGGCCGTGGGTCAGGTGGCCGCCGTGCGCGAGGTTCATGCCGAGCACCACGTCGCCCGGCTTGAGCAGCGTCAGGTAGACCGCCATGTTGGCCTGCGCGCCCGAATGGGGCTGCACGTTGACATGGTCGGCGCCGAACAGCGCCTTCGCCCGCGCGATCGCCAGCGACTCGGCGACGTCGACGAACTCGCAGCCGCCGTAGTAGCGCTTGCCCGGGTAGCCCTCGGCGTACTTGTTGGTCATCACCGAGCCGGCCGCCTCGAGCACGGCGCTGCTGACGAAGTTCTCGGAAGCAATCAGCTCGAGACCCTCCGCCTGGCGCGCGGTTTCGTGGGCAATGGCCGCGGCAATCTCGGGATCAGACTGCGCGAGGGAACGCTGCATCAATGACAGGTTGTCCATGTGGAAGGTCTGATTCTATCAGCGTGGCGCGGGATGGGGTCAGACCTGTTGCGCCGCGGGTCCGGGTCAGCGCGCCTCGATCTTCGCCACGCGGTTGGCGTGACGGCCACCTTCGAACGGGGTTTCGAGGAACGCCCGGACGATCTCACGCGCGCGCACCTCAGGGGTGACGCGGGCGCCGAGGGTGAGCACGTTGAGATCGTTGTGCTCGCGCGCCAGCCGGGCGGTATCGGTGTCGACGATCGCCGCGGAGCGGATGCCCGCAACCTTGTTGGCGGCAATCGCCATCCCGACGCCGGTGCCGCAGACGAGGATGCCGCGATCGAACTGGCCGCTGGCGACGCCGTGCGCCACGGCTTGCGCGAAGTCGGGATAGTCGACCGAGGCCGCCGAACCCGTGCCGAAGTCCTGGTAGGCGACGCCCAGGTCATCGAGCGTCCGCTTCAGTGAGTCCTTGAGGTGAAACCCGGCGTGGTCGGCCCCCAGCGCAATCCGCATGGCCCGATTCTATCGCGACGCCGTGACACTATAGACAGGTGCCGCCCACCGCCATCATCAACGCCAGGGGAGAGGACCGTCTTCGCGGCGGCCATCCCTGGATCTACCGGTCCGACGTCATGGACGTCGCCGACGTCGAACCCGGAATCGTCGTCCAGGTTCGCGGACCGCGCGACCGCGCCCTGGGCCGCGCCCTGTTCAGCGACCAGTCGCAAATCACCCTGCGCATGATCGCGCGCGACGACCGCGTCATCGACGACGCGTTCTGGCGCGAGCGGCTGGCCAACGCGATCGCGTTCCGCGAGATCCTGGAGATCGACGCCACCGCCTATCGCCTGGTGCACGGCGAGGCCGACCTGCTGCCGTCGCTGGTGGTCGACCGCTACGACGACTACCTGGTGATGCAGGCGCTGTCGCAAGGCATGGACCGGCTGACGCCGGCGCTGGTGCGGCTGCTGGTGGAGCTGACCGGGGCGAAGGGTGTGCTGGCGCGCAACGATCCCAAGGTCCGCCTGCTCGAGGGCCTGGAGCAGAAAGTCGAGGCCGTGCACGGCGCGGTGCCCGAAGCCATTGCCGTGCGCGAGGGCGCCGTGCGCTACGAGGTCGATCCGTGGCGCGGGCAGAAGACCGGCTTGTTCCTGGATCAGCGCGAGAACCGGGAAGCGGCCGCGCGCTACGCGCACGGGGCGCTGCTCGATTGTTTCAGCTACAACGGCGGGTTCGCGCTGGCGCTGGCGCCGCGCTGCCAGACCGTGGAAGCGCTCGACGTCTCGGCCGACGCGGTGGCGCGGATTGCCGCCAACGCCGCGGCCAACGGCATCACCAACCTGACCGCCCGCGAAGCCAACGTGTTCGACGAACTGCGCCACCTGGAACGGGAGGGCGCCCGCTACGACACCATCGTGCTGGACCCGCCGGCGTTCGCCAAGAACAAGTCAGCGGTCACCAACGCCCTGGCCGGGTACAAGGAGATCAACCTCCGCGCCCTGCGCCTGCTGGCCCCCGGCGGCTACCTGATTACGTGCAGCTGCTCGTACAACGTGGACGAAAGCATGTTCGCCCAGGCCGTGTTTGCCGCCTCAGCCGATGCCCATATTCCCGTAACTTTGGTGGAAAAACGCATGCAGGGGCGGGATCACCCGGTCCTGCTGGGGGTGCCGGAGACCTATTACTTGAAGTGCCTGATCCTCCGCAAACTGGCCTAAAATATCCTTCTGGTCAGCCGGCTTGTCCGCCGTTGCGCCCCGCGCGAAGGTGGATGAACGGGCCTGGCAGCATACGCGTAAGTGATGGTAGCCATTAGGCTATTGCGGGAGTGACATCACGTTACATACCGTGTACACTCCCCAACCGCGCAGAGTAGCCCGCCAGTGGCGGGACCGTAAATTTTTCGGAGGGGAAGATGGCAAACGGTATCTTCGGCCGGGTCTTGAGTGGAGCGGTGGGCGTGGTGGGCCTCCTGGCTCTACCAGCGTCGCTCGCAGCTCAGACGACCGCAACGCCGACGTTCACAAAAGACGTCGCGCCGATTTTTCAGAACAAGTGCGAGTCGTGTCATCGTCCGGATTCGATTGCGCCGTTCTCGCTGATCACCTACGAGGAAGCGCGTCCCTGGGCGCGGTCGATCCGCGATCGCGTGGCGTCGCGCAACATGCCGCCCTGGCACATCGACAAGACGGTCGGCATCCAGCACTACAAGGATGACCGGTCGCTCAGCGACAAGGAAATCGACATCATCGTGAAGTGGGCGTCGAACGGCGCGCCCAAGGGCGACATGAAGGACATGCCGGCGCCCAAGACGTGGGAGAGCGGCAACGGCTGGAACTACGCCAGCAAGTTTGGCGGTCCGCCCGACCTCGTCATCAAGTCGCCCAAGTACACCCAGAAGGCCACGGCCATGGATGCCTGGTACAAGCCCGTCGTCGAGACCGGGCTGACCGAGCCGCGGTGGGTTCGCGCCATCGAGATGCGTCCCGGCACCCTCAAGGGCCGCAAGATCACCCACCACGCCCTCGCCTACCTGATGCAGGACGAGAAGGAGGTGCAGGCCATGCTGAACAACGCCGATGCCGACAGCGGCGCCGGCCTGTTCATGGAGTGGGCGGTCAACAAGCAGGGTGAACTGCTGCGGCCCAACACCGGCAAGCTGATGCTGCCGGGTTCGAAGATCCGCTGGGACATCCACTACAGCGCCGGCGGCGAGGACATCACCGACGAAGTCGAGCTCGGCATCTACTTCTACCCGAAGGGCCAGGAGCCGAAGTACCGCACCGCGCTGTCGCTCTACAGCGGCATCCAGGGCGGCAACCGCGCCCTCGACATCGCCCCGAACACGATCAGCGTGACGCAGAACTTCCACGTCATGCGCCGTGCCGGCCGGGTCGAGAACTTCCAGCCCCACATGCACCTGCGCGGCAAGGCGCAGATGCTCGAAGCCATCCTGCCCAACGGCCAGCAGATGGTGCTCGGCCACGTCAACCGGTTCGAGTTCAACTGGATGAACAACTACGTGTTCGAGGACGACTACGCGCCCCTGCTGCCCAAGGGCACGATCCTCAAGGTCACCTCGTGGCACGACAACACCGCTGCCAACAAGAACAACCCGGACCCGAACCAGTGGGTCGGCTGGGGCGACCGCACGGTCGACGAGATGGCGCACCTCTGGATCAACATCACCTACATGAGTGACGAGGATCTCGCCAAGGAGATCGAGGCGCGCAAGGCCAAGCTGGCCACGACCACCGATCGCCAGCAGCAGTAGTTCATGACTAGTCGGATTTGACTCGAAGGGGCGCCAGGTGGCGCCCCTTCTGTCTTTCCATCCAGGAGTTTCCGTTATGTCGTCATTCGTGACCGTCAGGCGCGTCGCCGCGGCCGTGGCCGTGGTGGCCTCGCTGCTGGCTGGCAGCGCCGCCGCCCAGCAAGAACTCGTCATGGAGCCGCTCAAGGACTCCGGCCTCAACGTGTATCCCGCCTTTGAAGGCTGGTACCAGAACGCCGACGGCACCTATACGCTGCTCATCGGTTACTACAACCGCAACAAGAAACAAGTGCTCGACGTGCCCATCGGTCCGGCCAACCGCATCGAGCCGGGTGGTCCCGACCAGGGCCAGCCCACGCATTTCCTGGTCGGCCGCGGCTGGGGCACCATTGCCATCAAGGTCCCCAAGGACTTCGGCGACAAGAAGCTGACGTGGACGCTCACCACCAACGGTAAGACGGTGACCGGGCTGTTCGGACTTACCAAGGGCTACCAGATCGAACCGTTCCTGGATGCCGCAATGGGCAACAAGCCGCCGGTGTTCAAGCTCTCGGAGAGCGGGCCCGCCCTGACCGGACCGCCGCCGCCGCTGTCGGCGGCTCCCGTGCTGAGCGGCGTCGTCGGCGAGCCGGTGACGATCAGCGCCTGGCTGACCGACGATGGGCATCAAGAGACACCGACTGGCGGCGGTGCCGCAGCCGCACCGCCCGCGGGTGCACAGGCGCCGCCGCGTCGTCCGCGCATCAGCGCGATCCTGACCAAGTACCGCGGCCCGGGCGATATCACGTTCGCCGACAACACGCCCGCGGTCGAGAAAGACATGATCTCGACGACCGCCACGTTCTCGATGCCCGGCGAGTACGTCATCCGCATCGAGGGCAACGACACGTCCGGTGTCGGCGGCGGTGGTTTCCAGTGCTGCTGGTCGACCGTCTATGTAAAGGTGAACGTCAAGGCCGCCAACACCGGCGGCCACTAGCCGCCGTCCGTCACCAACGGCTTTCGCGAAAGCGCAACAGAGAGCCGCGGTCCATTACCGGATCGCGGCTCTTTCATTTGCTGCGCGCATTCCAATTTTTCGGATCATGTTTCCACAGATCGACGTTGACGTAACTGCGTCACGAGGCTAACGTTCCCTCTGCTCTTGGTGGAGAGTACTCGCGTCTCGCCTCGATAGGCTTCTTGAAGGCGGCTGTTGGCGCTGTCGGGTACTCCTGTCCACTGATTGGGGGAAACTGATGGCGCGACAGGTCGTTGCAAGAACGTTCTTCCTTGTACTAGCAAGCCTCGTACTCGTGCCCGCACTCGCTCACGCACAGAGCGTGTTCACGGGTACGGTGAAAGACACGTCGGGCGCGGTGATGCCCGGGGTGACGGTGGAAGCAGCGAGCCCGGCCCTGATCGAGGGCGTGCGCTCGGCGATTACCGACGAAAACGGCGGCTACCGCATCGTCGACCTGCGGCCCGGCACCTACAAGCTCACCTACACCCTTCCCGGCTTCAACACCGTCATTCGTGAAGGCGTCGAACTGCAGGGCAACTTCACCGCCACGATCAACATCGAGTTGTCCGTCGGCACGCTGCAGGAATCGGTCACGGTCTCAGGCGCCTCGCCGGTGGTCGACGTTCAGAGCAACGCCAAGCAACAGGTACTGACCCGGGATGTGCTGAACGCGGTGCCAACCGCCGGCACCATCCAGGGCCTCGGCCAACTGGTGGTCGGCGTGACGCTCAACGTCCCGGACGTCGGCGGCTCGCGCGCGATGCAGCAGACCTACTTCGCCGTGCGCGGCCAGGGCGGCGCGCAGACGGTGGTGCTGGTCGACGGCATGATGACCAACGGCCTGATGGGCGATGGCGCCGTGCAGGGCTACCACAACGAGTCGATGACGCAGGAAGCGGTCTACCAGACGGCCGGCGGCAACGCCGAGACGCTGACCGGCGGTGTCAACATGAACCTGATTCCCAAGGACGGCGGCAACCAGTTCCGCGGCGGGTTGAAGGGCTTCAAGTCGCCGGCCAGCTGGCAGGGCGACAACCTGACCGACGACCTCAGGGCGCTTGGCGTCACCGGCGTGGACAAGATTGCCAACTTCTTCGAGGTCAACCTCGAACAGGGCGGCCCGATCGTCAAGAACAAACTGTGGTTTTTCGGCGCCTACCGCAAGGCGCGCTACGACCGCCCGATCGCCAACACCTTCATCATCCCGGCGGGCCAGAACGTGCCGCAGGCCTTTGCCGCCTGCCGGGCCAACCCCGACAGCTGCGAGCAGGGCGTGTCTGACGAGAAGATGGACAACCCGGTGGTCCGGCTCACGTGGCAGGCGTCGGAGCGCAACAAGGTGGCGGTCTACATGGACCGGGCGCTGCGGTTGCGCGGCCACGCCATGGGCGCGCTGACCGACCAGAACACCGCGTCGGTTATCTGGAACACGCCGACCTTCGCGACCGGCTCCATCAAGTGGACATCCACGCTGTCGTCGAAGATGCTGCTTGAGCTGGGACTCTCCGGCAATCGCGAGCGCTACGACAACCTCTACCAGCCCGGTATTCTGGCCGAGCGCAACACCGCCGACTGGTACCGCAACGTCCGCAAGAACGACACCAGCACCGGCCTGCTGTGGAACGCATCCGGTGCGCAATTGGGCAATTACCCCGATCGCTACAACCTGCAGGGCGCGATGTCGTATGTCACCGGTGCGCACAACGTCAAGTTCGGCGCCGCCTGGCAGTGGGGCAAGTACATCCGCTACAACAACGCCAACGCCGATCTCTACCAGAGCTACAACAACGGCCGGCCGTTCCAGGTGACCGTGCTCAATACGC
This sequence comes from Vicinamibacterales bacterium, assembly GCA_050247355.1. Lineage (GTDB taxonomy): Bacteria > Acidobacteriota > Vicinamibacteria > Vicinamibacterales > UBA2999 > 12-FULL-67-14b. The sequence goes on from JBFWUK010000016.1 coordinate 55,289, forward strand.
CGCTGCGGGTGGGTGAGGACCTCGACGCGAACTTCGGCGTGTTCGTCCAGGACACCTGGAGCCTGGACCGCCTGACCCTGAACTTCGGTCTCCGGTTCGACCTGAACAAGCAGACCATTCGCGGCCAGGAAGAGCAGATTGGCCGGTTCGCCAACAGCCCCGCCTACGACGGCTTCCAGGCCGTGCCGACCTGGAAGGACTTCTCGCCCCGGTTGTCGGTCGTCTACGACATCTCGGGCAACGGCAAGACCGCCATTCGCGCCGGCTTCAACAAGTTCGTGACCGCCCAGACGACCGGCTTCTCGCAGCTCTACAACCCGACTGCCCTCACCACTCAGGCGTTGCCGTGGACCGACGTCAACGGCGACGACATTGCGCAGGGCGAACGCGGCTGCGCCGGCTTCCCGTCGGTCGGCTGCGAGATCAATTTCGCCAACCTGGCCACGAACTTCGGACGACGGGCGCTCGCGACGCCCGCCCCGGACCTCAAGCGTCCGTACTCGCTCCCGATCAACGTCGGCGTCACCCACGAGCTGTTCAACGGCTTCTCGGTGGCCGCCGAGTTCTACCGCATCACATTCAAGAACCTCACGATGCGCACCAACAGCCTGCTGACGGCCGCCAGCTACAACCGCTTCGACGTGGTCAGCCCGCTCGACGGCAGCGTGATTCCGGCCTACGTCATCAAGCCGGAATTCCGCGGCCAGGTGGCGAACGTCGACAGCACCAACGACGAGATGAAGCGCACCTACAACGGCGCCGACTTCAACTTCAACGCCCGCCTGCCGCGCGGCGTGCGCGCCTTCGGCGGCTTCAACCTCGAGCGCACCCTCAACAATGTGTGCGTCTCGGCCGTCAGCGATCCCAACCGCTTGCTCTATTGCGACCAGAGCGAGAGCGGCATCCCGTGGCAGAAGCAGTTCAAGGCCACGGTGGTCTACCCGCTGCCGTTGTTCGGTATTTCGGTCAGCGCGTCCTACCAGAACCTCAACGGCTACCTGACCGGCTCGGCGGCGCAGGCCTACGGCGGCTTCACCGCCGGCACCGGCTTCGACCGTCCGAGCGGCCTGGGCACCTTCTGGCAGCTGACGTCGGCGACCCGCTATGCCGCGAATTGCGCGGCACCCTGCACGCCGGGTGCGCTCGTCCTCCCGGCCCTTGCCGCGAGCGGCGTGGCCAGCCTGTCGGTACCCCTGGTAGCACCAGAGACCGAGTACACCCCGCGCATCAACCAGGTCGACTTCTCGCTGTCCAAGCGGGTCCAGTTCGGCCGCGTCAATGCGCTCCCCAAGGTGGACTTCTTCAACGCCTTGAATTCCGATGACTACTCGTCGGTTTCGACGAAGCAGTTCGGTGCCGCGGCTTACAACCGGCCGTCGGTCATCCTGCAGGGCCGCATCATCCGCGTCGGCGTGGATGTGACCTGGTAGTTTCAGGCGGGTAAGGGCAGGTAAGGCAGGTAAGGCTGGTTGGGCGGGTGGGGGGGGAACCTCACCCGCCCAACTTGCGTACTCCCCACCAGCCCCACCAGCCCCACCAGCCCCACCAGCCCCACCCGCCCTATACTGGTCTCGTGGGCAGCAAGCTCCTGTTCATCACGGCAATGCTCCTGGCGACCGCCGGCTCTTTTGCGGCCGCGCCCGGCCGTGTGCTGGACCTGTCGGGCAAGCCAGTGAACCCGCTGGCATTGCCCAAGGGCCGCGTTGCCACCGTCCTGGTGTTCACCACGACCGACTGTCCCATCTCGAATCGCTATACCCCTGTCATCCAGGACCTGGCGACCCGATTCGCGGGCCAGCGCATAGGCTTCACGCTGGTCTATCCGGTCGGAACCGATACGCCGGCCGTGATTCGGGATCATGTGACGAAGTTCGGCTACGACCTTCCGGTGGTGCGCGATACCGCGCAAGAGCTCGTGAAGCACACCGGCGTCGGCGTGACCCCCGAGGTCGCCGTGATCGGCCACGGTGGCCGGGTGCTGTATCGCGGCCGCATCGACGATCGCTACGTCGCGTTCGGCAAGGAGCGTCCGCAGCCCACGGAACGCACCCTTGAACGTGCGCTCGATGCGGTGGCGCAGGGTAAGCCCGTCATCGTGCCCGTCACGCAAGCGGTTGGCTGCTTTCTCCCGGACTTACTCAAGTGAGAACCGCGGCGGCGTTCGTCCTTTTCACTTTTCACCTTTCACTTCTCACTTCCGAAGCGCAAGAAGTCACCTTCACCCGCGACATCGCGCCCATTGTCTTCAACGCCTGCGTCTCGTGTCATCGCGCGGGCGGGCCGGCGCCCTTCGGCTTGACCACCTATGACCAGGTGCGGCGGCGTGCTACGCAGATTGCCACCGTCACCCGCAGCCGATTCATGCCGCCATGGAAGGTCGAACCCGGCATTGGCCACTTTGTCGGCCAGCGTCCTCTGACCGACGCGCAGATCGCGCTGATCGAGTCGTGGGCTTCGAGTGGCGCTCCCGAGGGGGAAGCCGCCGCCATGCCGGCCCTGCCGAATCTGCCCGACGGGTGGTTACTCGGCAAGCCCGACCTGGTGGTCAGGCCGGCGCGCGCATTCACGCTGCACGCGCAGCCCGACGATGCCTTCCGCATTTTTGCGATTCGCCTGCCGGTGACCAAGCGGACCTACGTGCGCGGCATCGAGTTTCATCCCGGGAATGCCCGTGTCGTGCATCACGCCAATATTCGTGTCGATCGCACCCCGGCGACGCGCCTGCTGGACGAGGCGGATCCGCTGCCGGGCTACGATGGCCTGATGCCGCGGTCGGCCGAATACCCGGACGGGCACTTCCTTGGCTGGACGCCCGGCCAGGTTGCGCCGCTGGTCGGCCCCGACCTGGCGTGGACGCTGGAGCCGGGCAGCGACCTCGTGGTGCAACTGCACCTTCAGCCGAGCGGGGCGGTGGAGCAGGTGCTGCCGGAGATCGGCCTGTTCTTCAGCGATCGGCCGCCGACGCGCACGCCCACCATCCTGCGGCTTGGTTCGCAGGGCATCGACATCCCGCCGGGCGAGTCGAACTACATCATCCGCGATGCCTACACGCTGCCGGTGGATGCCGACCTGCTGGCAATTCAGCCCCATGCCCACTATCGCGCCCGCGAGATCCGCGGTACGGCGACGCTGCCCGACGGCACCTCGCGCGTGGTGATGCACATCACCGACTGGGACTTCCGCTGGCAGCACGTCTATCGGCAGGAGGCGCCGATCCGCCTGCCGAAGGGGACCCGCCTGTCGATGGAGTACACCTACGACAATTCGGCCGGGAACATCCGCAACCCGCAGTTACCGCCCGCGCGCGTCTACTGGGGCCAGCGATCCAAGGACGAAATGGGCGACCTGTGGTTCCAGCTGCTCGCCACCAACGATCGCGATCGCCAGTTGATGAGCGACCAGATCGCCACCAAGATGACCCTCGAGGACATAGCCGGCTACGAGACGATGCTGCGCGTCGATCCGAACGACGCCGAACTGCACGATGACGTGGCGCTGCTCTACATGGGCGTCGGCCAGATGGCGCCGGCGGTGCGCCACTTCGAGGCCTCGGTTGCCCTGAAGCCCGATTCGGCGGCGGCGCGGTTCAACCTGGGCACGGCGCTGGCGCAGGCCGGCCGCCTGGACGAGGCCGTCGCGGCCTTCCGCGCGGCGCTGGCGCGGCGCGCGGACTACGCGCTGGCGCATAACAATCTTGGCCAGGTCCTGCTGGCGCAGGGGAAGACCGGCGACGCGCTGAAACACCTCCAGGAGGCGGTCAGCCTGGATGCCTCGAATCCGCAAGCGTTGTTCGGGTTGGCCGAGGCCTACGCGGCCGTCGGCTCGTTCGACCTGGCGATCGCAACCATCGATCGGGCCATCAAGCTGCCGATGCCTGAAGCGCTGGCGGTCCGCGTGCTGGCCAGGCGCGAGCAGTACCTGAAACGCCAGCCCCGCTAGGGCCGCCTCCTAATCCTGGCTCGCGGTGGCAGCCGGCACGATGATCTTCTGGATCAGCGGCTCGAGTTGCTCCGCGGTCAGCTGGCCGGGGTTGTAGCGCGAAACGTTGCCCGCGCGATCGATCAAGACCAGCGTTGGCGTGGTCGAGACGCCGTACTGCGCGAAGATCTGTTCGCTGATCGGGACCGGGATGTTCTTCATCCACGGATAGTCGCTGTCGCGAACACCGGTGAGGTAGGTGAGTTCCTCGTCCGGACCTGCCGGCTGGCGCTTGGCGACGTAGCCGTAGAACTTGGTCGGCGCCACCAGGGTCAGGCCCGTGCTCTTGTATTTCTCCAACAGCGCTTCGAGGACAGGACCCTGGGCCTTGCAGTCGGGGCACCAGTGCGCCCACAGGTAGAGGATCACCGGCTTGCCCTTGAGCGACGCCATTGCCGGCGGCGCCGCGCCAATCCACTTCGGGCTGTCCACGGGAAACGCCGGCGAGCCTTCGAGGCTGAGCAGGTTGACGTTCTTGTTCAGGCGTTCGACGATCGAGGTGCCCTTGTAGGTGTCCAGCTCGCGGCGCAGGTAGAGCACGGCGTCGGACCGGCCGCCCTGGCCCGCGGTGGCGAGCGCCGTCACTTCGATCGCGGCGCCGAGGGCGATCGGCAACCGCGCCTCGTCATCCAGCTTGCGCGTCTTCAACTGTTCTTCGACGATCTCGTAGGTGCGGGCGGCGTAGGTCATGGCCGCGCCGTAGTCCTTGGCCGCGACAGCGCCGCGGCCGAGCCACGAGAACGCTTCGACGGCGATCGGCGTGGTGCCGTGCGCCGCCATGTCGTCGAGCACCAGCTTCTCGGCCCCCGCGAAGTCGTTCTGCGCAATCGCCGCGCGCACCTTCTGCACGATGGTCTGGGGCGGTGCCGCGGGCTTGGCCGCCTCCTGTGCAAACGCTCCGGTGGCGACAATCAGAGACAAGGCGGCGGCGAGGGCAGTGCGAATCATGCGCCGAGGATATCGCCGCCATCCCGTGGGGGCAAGGGTTAGCTGGCCGGCCCGGAACTGCGATATAAAGCCCACACATGAGCCGCAACCTTCGCACCCTGGCACTGCTGGTCGTTCTCACGCCCCTGGCGCTTCAGCTTCCCGCCACCGCGCAATCGCCGGCGCTGCGTGGGTTTCCGGAGGACGCCGTGGCGGCCCAACGCGCGCGGGAGGCGCAATTCCGCAAGTTCCCCGACTCGGCGCGGCTCAAGGAATACATGGAAGCCATGGCCGGCGAGTCCCACGTCGCCGGGCAGCCGTCTTCGAAGAAGGTGGCCGACTACGCGCTGGCGCAGTTCAAGTCATTCGGCCTCGATGCCCGCATCGAGGAATTCGAGGCCATGATGCCGTGGCCGCTCGAGACCAGTGTCGAGCTGGTGGCGCCCGAGAAGTACGCGTTGAAGATCAAGGAGCCGGTGCTGCCCGAAGATCCCGACTCCGGCGACCAGACGCCGCTCTACAACGCCTACTCGGCCGACGGCGACGTCACCGGGGAAGTGGTCTACGTGAACTACGGCATGCCCGCCGACTTCGCGCGGCTCAAGCAGATGGGCATCAGCGTGAAGGGCAAGATCGTGCTGGCGCGCTACGGCGCCGGCTGGCGCGGCATCAAGCCGAAGGTGGCGTACGAGAACGGCGCCATTGGCTGCCTGATCTACTCCGATCCCCGTGACGACGGCTACTACGCGGGCGACGTGTATCCCATCGGCCCGTACCGGCCGGAGTTCGGCGCGCAGCGCGGCAGCGTGATGGACATGCCGATTCATCCGGGCGACCCCATCACGCCAGGCTGGGGCAGCGAACCCGGCGGCAAGAAGCTTCGCCGCGAGGATTCGCAGACCATCCTCAAGATCCCGGTGCTGCCGATCGGCTACGGCGACGCGCTGCCAATCCTGAAGCAGTTGAAGGGACCGGTGGCGCCGCCCGAGTGGCGCGGCGCGCTGCCGGTGACCTACCACGTCGGTCCGGGGCCGGCGCAACTGCACATGAAGTTGTCGTTCGAGTGGAAGAACCGGCCGCTCTACAACGTGATGGCCACCATTCCCGGCACCACCCGGGCCGACGAATGGGTGATCTTCGGCAATCACCATGACGCGTGGGTGATGGGGGCGGACGACCCGATCAGCGGCGCCTCGGCGCTGATGGAGACGGCGCGCGGCCTGGGTGAGATGCTCAAGACCGGCTGGCGGCCGTCGCGCACCATCAAGCTGGCGCTGTGGGACGGCGAGGAGTGGGGGCTGCTCGGTTCCACCGAGTGGGCCGAGAAGAACAACGCGGAACTCAAGCAGAAGGCCGCGGTCTACATCAACACCGACGGCACCGGCAAAGGCTGGCTCAACGCCGGCGGCTCGCACGGCCTGCAGCAGTTCCTCGGCGAGGTGGCCAAGGACGTCATGGATCCGCGGACCGGCAAGCCGGTGTTCGACGAGGGCCGCCGCCGCGCCATCCTGGGCCATGCCGAGGCCGAGCGCAAGGCGGCGGAGGCTGATCCGTCGTTCCGCATCGCCCCGCTCGGGTCTGGCTCCGACTTCACGCCGTTCCTGCAGCACCTCACCCTGTCGTCGCTCAACGTCAGTTTCGGCGGCGAGAGCCCCGGCGGCGTGTACCACTCGGCATACGACACCATCAAGTGGTACCAGACCTACTCCGACACCGACTACAGCTACGGGCGCACGCTGGCGCAGTTGACGGGGACCATGATCCTGCGCCTCGCCGATGCGCCGGTGCTGCCGTTCCAGTTCACCGACACCGCCGACACGCTGATGCGCTACGTCGTCGAACTCGAAGCGCTGGCGGCAACGAAGAAAGAGTCGAATGTCGACATGCGGCAGGTGCGTTCGGCGGTGGAGAAGCTGCGAGACGCCGGCCGGGCTTTCGAAAAGGCCTATGGCTCGCTCGGCCGCGCCAACACGCAAGCGCTGCAGGCACGCAAGGAACTACAGGCGCTCAACCAGTTGCTGATCACGTCGGAGCGGAAGCTCGGGAACACCGAAGGCTTGCCCCGCCGCGAGTGGTTCAAACACCAGATCTACGCGCCGGGTTTCTACACCGGTTACGGTGTGAAGACGATGCCGCAGATTCGCGAGGGGCTTGAAGAGAACCGCTTCACCGAGGCGCAGGGCGGCGTGCGGACGGTGTCGGCAGCGGTGAATGCGCTGGCGGCGCAGGTTGAGCAGGCGACGTCGGCGTTACAGCAAGCCGTCAGGCAGTGATGGAGATTCCTGCCGACGCCAAGGCGGCCGCTGATCGCGGTGATCTCATCGAGGCCATCAAGATCACGCGGCAAGCGACCTCGGTGGGACTCAAGGAGGCAAAGGAAGCCGTCGAGGCATACCGCGGCGGTGCGCCGATCGCGAACGGTCCCGACGGCGTCCAGATTCCTCTGCAGGCCATTTCGGCTCTGCACCAGGGCAGCTTGATTGACGCCATCAAGCGGACGCGAGAGGCCACGGGCCTTGGGCTCAAGGACGCGAAAGAGGCTGTCGAGGCCTACCTGGCCGCGCATCCGACCACCGATCAGCAGTTTCGCGCTGCGGGCGGCGGTCGAAACGGTCCACCGCTGGTAATGGTTGCTGGTTTGATCCTGATCGCGGCGGCCGTTTACTGGTGGCTGTCAGGGGCATAGCGGAGTTCAGCGACCACCCGCGTCCTTGATCTTGCGATTGACGCGATCGTCCAGCCAATGCTGATCCCACCACTCGACAGGATTCACCGGCACGCCCTGTAACAGGATCGTGAAGTGCAGGTGGTCGCCGCCGGCGAGGCCGGTGGCGCCGGTGCGCCCCAGTTCCTGGCCCTTGGTGACGGTCTCGCCCACGGCGGTGCCAATCGTCGACAAGTGCGCGTAAAGCGACTGCACGCCAAGGCCGTGATCGACGATCACGCAGTTGCCGTAGATGCCCAGGTAATCCGCAAACACGACGACGCCGGCGTTCGAGGCGTGCACCGGCGCCCGTTGCACCGAGGCAAGGTCGAAGCCGAGGTGTACCTGGCGGTCGATCTCCTCGTCGCCGAAGAAATAGGTGCGGCGATCGGCGAAGCGCGATTCGACCTGGGAGTTGCCCATCTGCGCGAACGCCTCCGTCCACAACATCTTCGGCTGGCTCTTCGCCGCCAGCGCGGTGATGGTCTCGCCGTTCTTCTTGCGCAGATCGCCGTTGATGGTCAGGAAGCCCTTCAACAGGCCCTCGGGCGAGCCGGTGTCGACCTTCAGGTCGGGGGTGTTCGAGGCGATCGCCGGCACCACCCGGTCGAGGAAGCGCTGGTCGATCGGGATGCGCGACTGCAGGAACCGCTTGTTGGTGGGCTGGTGGTCGAGAGGCGTTGTCGCTTCGTTGCCGGCCACGTCCCTGGCAAACGCCGCCATTGGCGTGTTGACGTCCTGGTCGTGCTTCAAGGCGAAGAACGCCACCCGCACGGCGGAATCGGGAATGCCGACCGCCGCCCCCGGGTATGCGCGATACTCGGTGTCGCCGACCCGGATTCCGGCCTCGACGTCATCGGGGGTCGCCCGCAGCACCACGAACTCGGCGCCGCCAAGGTTGATGAAGTGGTGAATCGAAGTGACGGCGATCCGCGGCGGATCGAGGCGGACCTCCAGGTCGCGGGTGACCGTGCTGTCCGCCGTGCGCAGGCCGAAGAACACCGTCCGCGACGCCGTGACGGTCAGCGTGGCCGGGCCGCTGACCAATGCCGGCTGCGCCGATTTCCCGAGGGCGGCCGACAGGGTGACCTGGTTCTGGGCCGTGCCGTCGTTGGCGTACGACGCGAGCACGGTCGCCTGGCCGTTTTGCTCGAGCGTGGCGCTGACCTCGGTGACCGGCGTCGCCGCTTCCGCCACGACCGCAAGAGTCCCAGCTCGGCCGATGAACTTGTCAGGCGACTGGATCGTGATTGACGGTCCAGCTTCGCGCCCGGCGAGGTACCAGCCGGCCCCCGCCCCAACGATGGCGAGCACAATGACTGCAAGAACGGTCAGCCGAAAAAATCGCATCTCCGATGATAACCACTAACAGGATCGCAAGAGACGAGGATCAGCGTGGCCGCCTCGTCGTTCGGTGTGTCGGCGTCGCGGTCCACGGGTCTTCCGGCCAGGGGTGCCGTGGATAGCGGCCGCGCAGCTCCCTGCGCACTTCCTGGTACGTCGTCGCCCAGAAGCTCTTGAGGTCCTGGGTCGTCTGCACCGGCCTGGCGTTGGGCGCCAGCAAGTGGAAGGTGACCGGAATTCGTTTCGGTCCAAGCCTCGGTGTTTCGGCGAGGCCGAACAGTTCCTGCAGCTTCACGGCGACCGAAACGGTACCGTCGGCGCCGTACTCGAGGCGCATCGAGCGGCCGCTCGGCACGGTGAGCGTGTCGGGGGCGTCGCGTTCGATTGCCTGCTTGATGGTCCACGGCAGATGGGCGGCGATATCGATGTCATGGAAGGACCGCGCCGTTGCCGCGGCCGAGGCCGCCAGGCCGGGCAGGTCAAGGGAGTGGCCGGCGAAGGCCGCGCGACGGACCAGCCGATCGGTGTCCGCATCGCGTTCGCGCTCGAACCACGCCTGGGCCAGCAGCGGCGAAGCGACTGCTGGATCGATCGGGACATGCCGCTCCCGAAGCACCAGCGCGTCGTACCAATCCACTGCGTGCGCGCGCGCCACGCCGTTGTCGTCGATGCTGTGGATCACTTCGCTTCGCGTCGGTGTCAGCCACTCCGGCTCGATTCGGCATGCGGAGCGCACCAGCGCTTCTGTGGTCGCCGTTGCAACGGTCCGGCTAAAGCCGGACGCCACATTGACCCTTCGCTGCTCACCAGCAGATGTGGCGTCCGCCTTCAGGCGGACCGGGCCGGAACTGACATCGAGCGCCACCAGCCACTCGCCGTCGCGCACGCCGCTCTCGCGTCCGATCACTGCGCCATGCCCTGTCGCCAGGGTCACTCGATCGTTGCCTGCAGGAGGCAGCCCGTTAGGGTGGCCTTGATGCCGCCGCTTTGCGACCCGATCGGGGTAGCCGGCGAATATCGCCTGCCTGAACGCGGTCTCATCTATGTGGCGGGTCCTGCGCCTGCCTAGAGCGGCTTCCGCACTTATCTCCAGGTTTCCGGCGACTCGCTTGAGATGGAACGGCATGCGCGGCCAGCTGTCGATGACCGGCAGCAGGTCGCACGACGTCGACTGGTGGCCGCCTTCGGATCGGCCTGGCTCCGACAGCCACGCGCAGGCGGCCGCGGCTTCAAACGAGCCCAGGCCAGCCACCAGAATCCGGGCCAGTCGCGGGTGCAAGGGCAGGCGTCGCAGCACCCGCGCCTCCTCGGTCGCGCGGCCCTCGCGCACGAGGCCGAGCCGCTCGAGCAGGGTGATGGCGACCCTCAGCCGATCGTCCGAGGGGCGTTCGAACCACTCGAAGGTTGCCGGGTCGGCACCCCATCCCAGGATCGACAGCACCGGCTGCGCGAGGTCGATCCGTTGCACTTCAGGCTCGCGATGCGGCCGCAGCCGATCGCGCTCGTCCCAGAGCCGTCGCACCGTTCCGGGCCCCAGCCGTCCGGCGCGGCCGGCCCGTTGGTCCGCCGAATCCAGGGTGATGCGCTCCAGGGTGAGGCTGTCCACCCCACGCTCGCCGTTGTAGCGCGCCACCTTGTGCAGGCCGCTATCGATCACGATCGAGACATCCGGAACCGTGAGCGAGGTCTCGGCGATGTTCGTGGCCAGGATGACCCGCCTTCGCGCTGCGCGCTTCGGCGAGCCAGGGGCGCCCTCGTCAGAGCGGAGCACCGCGTCCTGTTCGGCAGCGTCCATGGAACCGTGAAGCGACAGCAGATCGACGCCGTGCCGGGCCGCTACCGGCTCGGATTCGCGCAGTGCGCGGGCGATCTCACCGGCGCCCGGCAGAAAGCAGAGCGCGTTGCCGCGCGCGACGGGCAGGACTTCATCGAGCGCAGCCGCGACTGACTGGCCAGGTGCGTAGCCGATGGCCAGCGGATGCAGGGTTCCCGGCACGGTGATTACCGGGCAGCCGCCGAGGAAGCGCGAGACCGGCGCCGTGTCGAGGGTTGCCGACATCACGAGGATCCGCAGATCATGACGCGCCAGCCACGCCTGTCGCGCCAGCGCGAGCCCAAGGTCGGCGTGGATGCTGCGTTCGTGGAACTCATCGACGATGAGCGTCGTGACCTCGCTCAGCAGCGGATCGTCCTGCAAGTAGGCCGTCAGGATTCCTTCGGTGACGACCAGCAGCCTGGAGTCGGCGGCGGCCTTCTTCTCGAAGCGGATGTGCCATCCCACTTCGCGGCCCAGCGTCCATCCGCGCTCGTCGGCTATTCGCCTGGCCATGGCCCGCGCGGCCACCCGGCGCGGCTGCAGCAGCAGAACGCGGCCGGTGTCGACCAGCGCAGGCGGCACGCGGGTGGTCTTGCCGGCACCCGGCGCCGCGGTCAGCACCGCCGCCCGATGCCGATCGAGCGCCTGGCGAATGGGGTCGATGAAGGTATCGACGGGGAGGGGGATTGGCGGCACCTCCCTTATGATGTCAGACCATGACCTCGGCTCGCTTCTCGCGCTTTTGGTGCCCGCTCACTCGTGGAGGCAACCCTTTAGGGTTGCCTGTGATGCTCTGCGTCATCTGTGTAATCTGCGGCCCTGGTGTGGCGTCTGCGCAATCCGCGGCCCCGGCCCAGCGTCGCGAGCCCCCATCGACGTTGAGGGCGCCGACGCGGCTCGACATTCTGCGAGGCGAGTACGGGCGTTACCGCGCGAACAACGATCTGCTCCACTACGAACTCGATGTCCGCGTCGATCCAGAGAAGCGATTGATCACCGGCAAGAACGCCATCCGCTTCAAGATGCTGAAGGACGACACCCGCATCCAGTTGGAGTTGTACGCGAACTTGTCGGTTGACAGGATCCTGATGGGCGCCACCACGCTCGAGTACGAACGCGACCACAACACGGTCTACGTTGACTTCCCCGACACCCTGCGCGCCGGCCGCACCTACACCATCGATTTCCATTACACCGGCCTGCCGCAGGAAATGGGCCGCTTCGGCGGCCTGGCGTTCAGGAAGGACCCCGCCGGCCGGCACTGGATCAACACCGCCAACGAAGGCGAGGGGTCGAGCGTGTGGTGGCCGAGCAAGGATCAATGGCGCGACGAGCCCGAGGGCGCCGACATCCGCGTCGCCGTGCCCAACGGCCTGACCAACGTCTCGAACGGCCGGTTCCTGGGCAAGACCGACCTTGGTGACGGCTACACACGCTGGGACTACCGCGTCCACTACCCGATCAACTCCTACAACGTGTCGCTCAACATCGGCCACTACGTGCACTTCGCGGAGAAGCTCGGCGACTTGCCGATGGACTACTTCGTGTTGCCCGAGAACCTGGAGAAGGCGAAGAAGCAGTTCGCACAGGCCCGGCCGATGATGGAGGCGTTCGAGAAATACGTCGGCAAGTACCCGTTCCCGAAGGACGGTTTCAAGCTGATCGAAGTGCCGTACTCGGGCATGGAGCACCAGAGCGCGGTGACCTACGGCAACCGCTTCGCCAACGGCTACCTCGAGCGCGACTGGACCGAGGTGGGCGTCAGCCTGAAGTTCGACTTCATCATCATCCACGAGAGCGGCCACGAGTGGTTCGGCAACGCCGTCTCGGCGGCCGACGTCTCGGACATGTGGATCCAGGAAGGTTGGTGCAACTACCTGGAGTTCGTGTATGTCGAGGCGCTGTTCGGCGCCGAGGACGCGCTGAAGTACGCCAACGGCTACAAGAAGAAGGTCGGCAACAAGGAGCCGATCATCAGCCAGCGCGGCATTCACCGCACGCCGAACCAGGACATGTACTTCAAGGGCGCCCTGTTCCTGCACACGCTGCGGAGCATGGTCAACGACGATGCCCGGTGGTGGAAGCTGGTGCGCGACACCTACGACCACTTCAAGTACCGGAACATCATGACCGAAGACCTGGTCCGCTTCTTCAGCGCCGAGCTGAAGCGGGACATGACGCCAATCTTCGACCAGTACCTGCGCCGCGCCGACTTGCCGACGCTGGAACTGACGTTCGACGAGAAGGCGGAAACCGTGGCCTACCGCTGGAACGCCGAAGAGCGCGCGTTTGCCATGCCGATCAAGGTTGGCGCCGCCGGCAACTGGCAAGTGATTACGCCGCGCGCGGACTGGCAGACAATGGCGAACAAGCTCGGCAGCCGCCTCGAGGTGGCCACCGAACTCTTCTATGTCAACGTCGCGATCCTCGACGCCGCCGGACGACCCGTGAAGTAAGATCCAGAGACCGCCAGGGGTATCCGCCTTCGCCGCCGCAATCCAGTGGCGGCTTCGGCGAGATTGAGACACACCCTGGAACCTGATCCCGTTGACACGGGCGGAGGGAGAGCGGAATGAAGAAGTCCACGCCAGTGCCAGTTGCCTCGACGTACGAAGAGGCCTATCCGAATTCAACCAAGGTCTACGACGAGCAGGTGGTGCAGACGCCCGCCGGCGAGACCACGCTGCGCGTGCCGTTCCGCGAGGTCGCGCTCGGCGGCGGCGAGCAGCCGATCCGGTTGTACGACACCAGTGGTCCGCAGGGGCACGATCCGCGCGCCGGCCTGCCGAAGCTGCGGGAAGCATGGGTCGCTCCGAGGCGTGCCGCCGCCAAGGCTGGTCAGCCAGTCACGCAGTTGCATTACGCGCGCAAGGGCGAGATTACGCCGGAGATGGCCTACATCGCGTCGCGCGAAGGCCTGCCGGCCGACTTCGTGCGCGACGAGGTGGCGCGCGGCCGTGCCATCATTCCCGCCAACATCAACCACCCGGAGCTCGAGCCGATGATCATCGGCCGCAACTTCCTGGTGAAGATCAACGCCAACATCGGCAACTCCGCCGTCTCGTCGTCGATCGACGAGGAAGTGGAGAAGCTGCGCTGGTCGACGCTGTGGGGCGCCGACACCGTGATGGATCTCTCCACCGGCAAGAACATCCACGAGACCCGCGAGTGGATCATGCGCAACTCGCCGGTGCCGATTGGCACCGTGCCGATCTACCAGGCGCTCGAGAAAGTCGGCGGCCGTCCCGAAGACCTGACCTGGGAGATTTACCGCGACACCCTGATCGAGCAGGCCGAGCAGGGCGTCGACTACTTCACGGTCCACGCCGGCGTGCTGCTGCGCTACATCCCGATGACCGCGAAACGCCTGACCGGCATCGTCTCGCGCGGCGGCTCGATTCTCGCCAAGTGGTGCCTCGCGCATCACAAGGAGAACTTCACCTACACGCACTTCCGCGAGATCTGCGAGATCATGAAGGCCTACGACGTGTCGTTCTCGCTGGGCGACGGCCTGCGCCCGGGATCGATCGCCGACGCCAACGACGAACCGCAGTTCGCCGAGCTGAAGACCCAGGGTGAGCTGACGAAAATTGCCTGGGAGTACGACGTGCAGGTGATGAACGAAGGCCCCGGGCACGTTCCCATGCACCTCATCAAGGAGAACATGGAGAAGCAGTTGGAATGGTGCGCCGAGGCGCCGTTCTACACGCTGGGTCCGCTCACCACGGATGTCGCGCCCGGCTACGACCACATCACCTCGGCGATCGGCGCGGCCATGATCGGCTGGTATGGCACCGCCATGCTCTGCTACGTGACGCCGAAGGAACACCTTGGCCTCCCGAATCGCGATGACGTGAAGGCCGGCGTGATTGCCTACAAGATCGCCGCGCACGCCGCCGACCTGGCCAAGGGTCACCCGCGCGCCCGCGCCTGGGACGACGCCCTGTCGAAGGCGCGGTTCGAGTTCCGCTGGGAAGATCAGTTCAACCTGTCGCTCGATCCGGTGACGGCGCGCGCCTACCACGATGAAACGCTGCCCGCCGACGGCGCCAAGGTCGCCCACTTCTGCTCGATGTGCGGACCGAAGTTCTGCAGCATGGAGCTGACGCAGCAGGTGCGCGCCGAAGCCGCAAAGGGGATGGAAGAAAAGTCGGCCGAGTTCCGGAAGGCTGGCGAGATCTACGTGAAGGCCTGACAGGCAACCCTGAAGGGTTGCCTCCACTGCTGTCGCTGGATTGCCTCCCCGGCTAGGGCCGGGGCGCCGGGACGATCTGAATCACGGTCGGAAATCGTTCGGGGGTCGCGCCCGGCTTCGGGTTGGGGAAGCCCGCCGAGCCCCCGTAGGTGTAGTCCTTGATCGTGACGCTCGGGGCAAATGCCATCGACTCGTCGCGGTAGCGGGCGGTTTCGAACTGGTGCGTGGGCGGCGCTTCGAACAACTCGTCGCCCCTGTTCTTGAGCACCGTCCGGTAGTACCCCACCAGATCCGCAAACGGTACCGTCGAGCCAAACAGGTAGAACCGCTGGCCGCGGCCGGCGTCGTACGACGTCAGGAAGACCGCCGACGGATATAGCGGCGCGCCAAGCATCTCTTCGGTGGGAGCATCCGGCGAGCCCGGCGCCGCGGGTTGCGCCGGCGTGGCCGGTTGTTCAGGGACGGCAGGCGCCGTCGGGCTTGCGGGCTTCGGCGCCGGCGCGCCCGGTCGAGGGAACGGCTGCGGCGTCTGGGCCTCGGCGGCGCCGCTCAGCAGCAGCACGCATGCACCCGCGCTCGACCACCGTCGCACCCGAGCACCCCAGCACCCGAGCACCCCGGCACCCGAGCACCGAAGCATCTCAGCACCCCAGCACCTTTGCATCACCCGCTTATTATAGGACCCAATCTGCATGGGTTCTCAACTCCTCTCCTACTGCTCAGCCAATCGAGACTGGCTGCTCGAGTTCATCGAAGCGCTGGTCGCCACTGAATCCCCAAGCGACGACCCTGTCGCGGTGAATCGCTGCGGAGCCGAGCTGGCATCGCGCCTCGAAGCCCTTGGCGGTGCGGTTACGCGCGTACCCTCGGCGGCAGCGGGCGACCATCTCAGGGTCGGCTTCGGCACGGGACCGCGGCAGATCCTGCTGCTGGGACACTTCGACACCGTGTGGCCGGTCGGGCAACTCGCCGCCATGCCGCTCAAGCGCGAGGGTGGCCGATTGTACGGTCCCGGCGTATTCGACATGAAGGCCGGCATCGGCCTGGCGACCCTTGCCACCCGGGCAGTGATGGAGGCCGGCGGCCTGGGCAACTGCCAGGTGGTGATGCTGTGGACGACGGACGAGGAGGTGGGCAGCACCACTTCGCGGGCGCTGATCGAGGCGGAGGCCAGGCGCAGCGAAGCCGTGCTGGTGTTCGAACCGTCGCTGCCGGGCGGCGCGCTCAAGACCAGCCGCAAGGGCGTGGGGCAATTCGAGATGCGTGTGCGCGGCGTGTCGGCGCACGCCGGGCTCGACCCGGGCAAGGGGATTAGCGCGGTACGCGAGCTGGCGCGGCAGATCGTCGCCATCGACGATCTGCAGGATCCGGCGCGCGGGGTCACCGTCACCGTCGGCGTCATCGCCGGCGGCACTCGCGCTAACGTCGTTCCTGCCGAGGCACATGCTGTCATTGACGCGCGCGCTGTCACCCGTGCCGACGCGGAGCGCGTCGAGCGGGCGCTGCAGGCCGTGACGCCTTATCTCGACGGCGCCCAGGTGAACGTCACCGGCGGCTTCGACCGTCCGCCACTGGAAAGAAGCGAAGGTGTCGTGAAGCTCTTCGAGACGGCGCAGGAGGTGGCGAAGGAGCTGGGACAAACGCTAGAGGAGGGCAGTGCCGGCGGAGGTTCAGACGGCAACTTCACGGCCGCCCTCGGTGTGCCGACCCTCGATGGCTTCGGCGCCGTGGGCGACGGGGCGCACGCGATTCACGAGCACGTCGAGATCGACGCGCTCGTGCCGAGGGCTGCGGTCATCGCCGGATTGCTTCAGCGGCTGACCGCGTAGTGGTCAGCGCCCTCGGCACTATCCTCTCGGGGTCAGACCCCGGGGACCGGGGCGAGGCAGATATCGGGCTCGCAACATCCCGACCACTTCGTCCACCTGCTTGAGGTAATCCTTCCGCGCGTACTTTCCCGCGTACAGCGATTCGTAGCGGTCGACCAGGTGCGGATACTCCTTCGCCAGCAGCGCCATGAAGTGATCGCGGGTGCCGCCCTGCAGGTGCATCACCATGGCGCCGACTGAGCGCGCGCCGGAGTCGGCGATCGCCTTGATGGTCCGCTCGATCTTCGCCGGCTGTGTCGAGAAGCCCGGGACGATCGGCGCCATCAGCACGCCGCAATCGAGTCCGGCATCGACCAGTTCGCGCACGGCCCGCAGCCGTTGCATGGGATGGGCGACGCCCGGTTCCAGTTGCTCCCATGCCTCTTCGTCCACCGTCGGCACGCTGATGTGAATGCGGCACGACGTCCGCCGCGACAGGTCCTGCAGCACGTCGATGTCGCGCACGATCATGGGACCCTTGGTGACGATGCCCACCGGGTTGGCGGCATCGCGCAACGCCTCGAGCACGCCGCGCGAAATCTTGTAGGTACCCTCTATCGGCTGGTAAGGATCGGTCGCGGTGCCGAACCCGATCATCTCGTTCGACCACGACGGCTTGTCCAGCTCGCGCCGCAGGACCTCGACGAAGTTGGTCTTCACGAAGATGACCGAGGCGAAGTCATCGCCCGCATTCAGCTCGAGCTGGGTCTGGTAACGGCGGGCGAAGCAGTAGTGGCAGCCGTGGGTGCAGCCGCGGTACGGATTCAGCGTCCACTTGAAGAACGGCATGCCCTTCACGCGGTTCAGGGCCGAGCGGCAGCGGATTTCCTGGTAGGTTGCGGCATCGCCGCGGCGTCTGGCGTCGGGCAGGGCATCGAGACCGCCGTCTTTCACCAGCCTGGCGACATCACGTGTGGTCGGCGAGCGCCCCAAGTCGAACAACAGCGGGAAACTGGCCACACCCGTTATTATTTCGCCTTTTATTCGCCAGTCAAGCCCGATTCAGGGCTGGCTTCGCCAGTAGGTAAGGAGATCGTCGACGGTTCGCTCGAGCGGGATCTGTGGCGCCCACCCGGTGTCTGCCGTCACCCGGCTGTGATCGCCCTGGAGAAACGCCGTGTCCACCGGCCTGAACTTCGCCGGGTCCTGCTCGACGCCGATCGGGATCTTGGCGCGGGCGATGAACAAGCCGACCAGGTCCTTGATCACCACCGACGATCCTGACGACACATTGTACGGAACGCCCGGGGTGGCGCCGCTCACCATCATGGCGCGATACGCCTTGACGGTATCGCGCACGTCCATGAGGTCGCGCCGGGTTTCGAGGTTTCCCATCTTCAGTACCGGCTCGGCGCGGCCGGCTTCGATGGCGGCAATCTGCCGGGCAATGCTCGGCGCCACGAACGTCGGTGACTGCCGTGGCCCGACGTGGTTGAACGCTCTCGCAATCAACCCCGGTATCCCATCGTCCAGCCACGCCCGCACGGCGACCATTTCCTGGGCGAGCTTGCTGGTGCCGTAGGGGCTGTTGGGGCAGACCTCGTCCGACTCGACGAGCGCGCGTTCGACCGGCTTGTAGACAAAGGCGGTGCTCGACACGAGCACACGCGGCTTCAGGCCTTCGCGCCGCAGGCCGTCGAACAGATAGTGCGAGGCGAGCACGTTGCCTTCGAACGTGTCGCGGGTCTTGCCCCAGGAATCGCCGACGTGGGGCAGGCCGGCGAGGTGGTAGATCATCTCGGGCTGCAGCGAATGCAGCGCGGCGCGGACCGCGTCACGATCGAGCATCTCCACCGTGGTCCAGCGTACGCCGTTACCGGCAACCAGCGGTTCCGTGCCGGGGCGCTGCCAGGCGACGAGGTCGGCGCCGTCCTGGGCCAGCAGTTCCAGCAGGTGGCTGCCGACGAACCCCGCCGCGCCGGTGACGAGGACGCGGGCCATCAGCCGCGCTTGCCGTACTGCGCTTCGATGTAGGCCTTGTAGGCGGGATCGCGTTCCTTGAGGGGGCGCCACCACCACTCGTTGGCCTGGTACCACGCCACCGTGTCGGCAAGCCCCTGCTCGAACGGCACCTGCGGCTTCCAACCCATGCCTTCGAGCTTCTTGGTGCCGAGGCTGTAGCGGCGGTCGTGGCCCTTGCGATCGGCCACCGGCTTGATCAGCTCCGTCGTCTTGCCCATCAACTTCAGCACGGTGTGCGTCAGGTCGATGTTCTTGACCTCGTTGCCGCCGCCGATGTTGTAGACCTCGCCGTTGGTGCCCGTGTGCAGCAGCAGGTCGAGCGCGCGGCAATGGTCGAGCACGTGCAGCCAGTCGCGAATGTTGCCGCCGTCGCCGTAGAGCGGCACCGGCATGTCGTCGACCAGGTTGGTGACGAACAGCGGCAGGATCTTCTCGGGGAACTGGTAGGGCCCGTAGTTGTTCGAGGCGCGCGTGACGATCACCGGCACGTCGTGCGTGGCCCAGTAGCTATACGCCAGGCGGTCGGCGCCGGCCTTGCTCGCCGCGTATGGATTGCGCGGACGCAGTTCATCGGTTTCGGTGCTCGAGCCTTCCGGCACGCTGCCGTAGACCTCGTCGGTGGAAATCTGGATGAAGCGCTTCAGGCCGGGATTGCGCCGCGCCGCTTCGAGCAGCACGAACGAGCCCTCGACATCGGTCTTGATGAAATCGGCGGCCGACATGATCGATCGATCGACGTGGGTTTCGGCGGCGAAGTGCACCACGTAGTCGGCGGCCTCGACCAGCGGGCCGGCCACCGCGGCATCGAGAATGTCGCCGTGCACGAACGTGTGGCGTGGATTGTCGATCACGTCGTGCAGGTTCTCTTTGCGGCCGGCGTAGGTCAGCTTGTCGAGGTTGGTGACGTGCCAGTCAGCATGCGCCTGCAGCGCGTAACGCACGAAGTTGCTGCCGATGAACCCGGCGCCGCCGGTGACGAGTACTTTGACCATGAGGGCAGGTAATTTTAATACGACCGGCCGCCGAAGGCCCCGAAGAAGTTGGAAAACGACCCGACCCCGGCCAGCGTGAACGACATGTTGAACCGGCGGTTCTGGCCGATCGGGAAGTTGGCCGACGGCACGTAGTTGTAGGCGAGGTACTCGAACGAGATGCCGCAGCACTGGGCGTTGTAGAACGCGATGTAGCGGTGGTTCAGCAGCGTCGACCGGGCAATGTCGTAGTTGAACTCCACCGTGCCGCCGTACTTGCCGCCGTTCAACTGCAGCTGGGTTCGCTGCTGGATGTAGTTGGTGGACTGGCCGCCCGACGCCGCGCCGTAGTTCTGCCGGCTCCAGCCGGCCGACGTCTCGACCAGGTTGGTGCGATAAACACCGTTGAGCCCATAGCCGATCACCCTGACGTCGGCCTCGGCGCGCGGGTCGTAATCGAGCCTGAAGTCGATGTTCATCGGCTGCGTCGGCACCGCCTTGGCCAGCAGGCTGATCGGCGAGAACGGGCTGGGCGGCCGGCCCTGGTTGTTGGCGTAGTTCGGGTCGAACTGGCTGGCGGTTTCGTCGGTGTAGTAACTCTGGCGAATCTGCACGTTCAGCAGTTCCTGCGGCGAACCGGCCTGCGCGCCCTCGGCCGCCCGCTTGCGCACCAGCAGCCGGTTGGCGAGGCCGTAGGTCAACTGGGTGGTGCCGCCGACGATGCGGTCATAGCGGCCCTGGACGTTGGGAATGTGGTCCTGGCTGTCGATGGTGGTTCGCCGCTGCACCGAGAAGCTCGGCTCGATGACATGCTTCATGCGCTCCGCGAACGCGTTGTTCGGGTTGAAGACGCGCGAGAACACCGGCCCGACGATGTCGGCCCGCATGTCGGTGTAACGCCGGGTCACGGCTTCCTCGACCTGCGTCTTCAGGTCCTCGCCCAGGCTCTCGCTGAAGTACGTCGTTCGGTACGCGACCGTGGCGTTGACCGTCAGGAACGGCAGCGTGCTGAGCGGGACGCGGATCGACGGCTGCAGGTCGACCTGGTTCAGGCTCTTGTCGACGGTGGTCTTGACCTGCTGGCCGTCAGTCGTGGCGACCGAGTTGCCGATGTACAGCATGTTGGCGGCATCCACCACCAGCGAGAAATACACCGGCAGCATGGGCAGCTTGCGGCCGCTGTAGGTGGCGTTGAATCCGGGCCCGCGGCCGATGACCTGCGAATCGGTGGCGTTGTAGAAGATCTCGGTCCGGTCGTAAACCGTGTTCAGGCTGAGTCCGCCCCACGCGCCGGACACGGCGCCGTTCAGGATGCGCTGGCTGGTCGTCGCGTCGATGAAGTCGTTGCTGTTCAACTGGCGCGTGGTGATGTCGGTCGTGTAGTTGACGGTGCCGCGCGCGGTCAGGCCGAGCGGCAGACCCTGGTTGAGCCCGCCGGTGAAGATCTGGCTCTTGCGCGCCGGCCGCGCACCACCATTGACCACCGCCTCCTGCTCGTTCAGCCAGTAGGCGCGGAAGTTGCCCTGCGAGGTCGGTCCGAACAGGTAGCGGTACTCGCTGCCCACCCCGGTGCTGCCGGTGAAGAACCAGTCGTGGAACAGCGTCAGGTCCTGGCTGCGATTGATGGCCCAGAAGAACGCGTTGCTGATCGACGACCCGGCATAGGTCGACGCGCCATACGAGGGCAGCAGGAACCCGGTGGCGCGGTCGTCTTCCTGGATCGGGTAATACATGATCGGCAGGTAGAACACCGGCACGTTCTTCACGCGCACCACGGCGTTGCGCATCACCACGTAGTCGTCGAGGTTCACCGTCGCGCGGCCGCTGACGATCTCCCAGCGCGGCGTCGGCTGCACGCAGGTAGTGAAGCCGCCCTTGGTGATGCGGTACTTGTCGGCGCCGACCTTCTCGATCTCCGCGCCGTAGAAGTAGACGTCGGGTTCCATCCGGCCGAACATGCTCTGGTTCTGCCGGCCGCGTTCGCCGAGCTGCGCAATGCCGGTCGCCTTGGTGAAGACGCCGAGCTTCGTCTTGCTGTTGAACACCGCCGATTCGGCCGCCAGGCGCGAGGTCGGGGTCTGGAACACGACGTTGCCGCTGGCGGTGAACTCACCCGACTTGATGTTGATCTCGACCTGGTCGGCAAAGAACTTCTGGCCGGCGTTCGGGCTGCCGGCCTCGCCCTCGATCTCAACCTCGCTGACCAGGACCACCAGGTCGGCGTTGACTTGCTCGAAGGACCCCTGCTTGGTGGTCCAGCCGGGCACCACTTGCGCGAACGCCGGTTGCGCCAGAGTGCTCAGCAGGATGGCGGACGTCAGGACGAGGTAAAGGCGGAGCCGCACGGATGATCGAGAATAGCAGATGGCGGGGGGTGGAATTGAAAGTTGAAAGTTGAGAGTCGGTAGTTTGAGTCTCAGTTAGAAAGTTATCGTCGTGGCGCCGTTGGCCAGCAGGCGGGCGCGGAGCGGGCCGATCAGGTAGATGGACCCGGCAGCCACGGCCCGGGGCGAATGGGCCAGCGCTCGCGTGACGGCCATGCCGGGATCCGCCTCGGCCTCGACCGGCAGTTGCGGGGCCAACACCCGGATCGCCGACGCCAGGCTGTCGGCCGTTCGCGCGCGCGCGTGCGGTACGGTCGTCGCCACGAACCGGGAGGCGAACGGCAGGAGCGGCGTCACCATGCCGGTCAGATCCTTGTCTTCCATTACCGCGAACACGATCGGCAGGGGCGCCAGGCTGGCGTCCCGCAGGTAGGTGGCGAGCGCGGTCGCGCCCGCCGGGTTGTGCGCCGCGTCGATCAGCAGCTCGCCGCCGCTCGCCAGGCGCAGCCATTCGAGGCGGGCGGGCCAGTGGCAGTCGGTCAGTCCGGTCACAATCGCGCCGGTCGGGATTGGCGAGACCCGCGCCGACCAGGCCTCGAGTACGGCCACCGCAACCGCCGCATTCTCCAGTTGGTGCCGGCCGGGAAGCGCCAGCGTCAACGGCGGGTAAACGCGGTCGGTGGCCGTCCCGTGGGCATCGATCACTGGCGCGCCGACTTCCGCCGCCACCGCCTCCACGCGGCGGAGCGCTTCTCCCGGCAGCCGGCCGACGACCATCGGCGTGCCGGGCTTGGCGATGCCGGCCTTCTCGAAGGCAATCTCCGACAGCGTGGAACCCAGGTGCCGCTCGTGATCGAATGCGATCGAGGTGATGGCGGTTACTTCCGGCGCCAACACGTTGGTGGCGTCGAATCGGCCGCCGAGTCCGACCTCGACCACGGCAACATCAACCCGGGCCTGCCGGAAGACCTCGAATGCCGCAGCCGTCGATACTTCGAAAAAGGTCGGGACGACGGTCAGCGCGCCGGCGGCGGTGGCGCGATCGACCGCCGCGAACACGGCGTCAAGGGCCGCCGCGAATGCCCGGCGATCGATCGGCTCGCCGTTGATGGCGACGCGCTCCTCCACGACATCCAGGTGCGGCGAGGTGTAGCGGCCGGTCGTGAAGCCGGCGGCCCGCAGACCTCGCTCGACCATGGCCGCGACCGAGCCCTTGCCGTTGGTACCCGCGATGTGGATTGACCGCCAGGCCCGTTCGGCATGGCCGAGCGCCGCCAGGATGGCGCGAATGTTGTCGAGGCCGAGCTTGATGCCGAACTGTTCGAGCGCGAACAGCCGTTCGTGCGGGGTCACTGGCTCATGAAGCGGAGCGTGCGGCCGAGGGTTGCCTTCAACTCACGCCGATCCACGACCAGGTCGAGCATGCCGCGCTCGAGCAGGAACTCGCTGCGCTGGAAGCCGTCGGGCAGCTTCTGCCGGATGGTCTGTTCGATCACCCGCGGACCGGCGAAGCCGATCAGCGCCTTGGGTTCGGCGATGTTGAGGTCCCCCAGCATGGCGAAGCTGGCGGTCACGCCGCCGGTGGTCGGATCGGTGAGCAGTGAAATGTAGGGGAGCTTCGCCCGGTCGAGCCGCGCCAGGGCGGCCGAGATCTTCGCCATCTGCATCAGCGACAGCGCGCCTTCCATCATGCGCGCGCCGCCCGAGCACGACACGATGATCATCGGCGCCTTGCGCTCGAGCGCCATCTCGATGCCGCGGACGATCTTCTCGCCCACCACCACGCCCATCGAACCGCCGATGAAGCTGTACTCCATCGACGCGACCACCGCCTCGAGGCCGTTGATGCGGCCGACGCCGACAATCACGGCATCCTTCTGGCCGGTGGACTTCTGCGTGTTGGCCAGCCGTGACTTGTACGGCTTGGTGTCGGTGAACTTGAGCGGATCGTTCGAGGTCAGGTTGGGCGCCAGTTCCTCCCACCGCTCGTCGTCAAACAGCGTCTTGAGCCGGTCGGTCGCCGACAGCCGGAAATGGTGCGCGCACTTGCCGCACACGTGGAGGTTCTTGACCAGATCCTTGGTGTAGATGATGCCGTCGCATTCCGGGCACTTCACCCACAGCCCTTCGGGAACGCGGCTGGACTTTTCGGGCGTGGCAATGGGCTTGCGGGCCTTCTTGAACCAAGCCATATCAGTCCAGCTTACCAAAAAGACGACAAACCCAAAGGTTTGTCGCCATGCGCAGGTTTGTCGCCACGCACAGGTGTCTCGCTACTTGCGGGCCACGTAGTAGCGCGTGCCCTTGCCCATTCCCTTGATCTGCCTCACCAGCTCGTCGAGCGCGGCGTCGTCAGATTCGGGGTCGAACTCAGAGGTTTCGACCACTAGCAATGGCGTCGCCGAATAGTGAAAGAAGAAGTGCTGGTAGGCCTCGTTCAGCTCGCGCACGTAGTCTTCGGCCGGCATCGGCAGCGCCTCGACCTCGGGGTCGGCCTCCCGCTGCTGCAGCCGCTTCATCAACAGCTCGGTCGGCGCCTGGAGATACACCACCAGGTCGGGCGGCGGCACGTCCTTGGCGAGCAGGTCGAACAGGCGCTGGTAGATGAACAGCTCGTTGTCGTCGAGGTTCAGGTAGGCGAAGATCTTGTCCTTGTCGAACACGTAGTCGCAGACGAAGGACTGCAGGAACAGATCGGCCTGGCGCTTGCTGGTGAGCTGGCGGTGCCGGTTGAGCAGATAGAAGAGCTGGGCCTGCAGGGCCGACCCGGGCCGGTCGGCATAGAAGTCGGCGAGAAACGGGTTCTCGGTGTCTTCGAGAATGGTCGTCGCCTCGAGCCGGGTGGCCAAACGCTCAGCCAGCCGTGTCTTGCCAACCCCGATTGGGCCTTCGATGGCGAGATAGTGAAAGGCCACTCCGCTGGCGAGTATAGTTTGTAGGCGTGAAGATCGAGAAGATTGAGTTGTTCCTGTGCCGCCTGCCGCTGGTCCATTTCTTCGAGACCAGCTTCGGCCGTTCCTATGACCGCACCTTCGTCCTGATTCGCGTCGAGGGCGGCGGCCACGAGGGGTGGGGCGAGTCGGTGGCCGAAGCGAACCCGTACTACAGCAGCGAGACCACCGAAACGGTCTGGCACATCATCGAGGGGTTCATCGCCCCGCTGGTGCTGGGCCAGGCATTCGACCACCCGCGCGAGGTGTTCCCGGCGCTGCGCCGCGTGCGCGGCCACAACATGGCCAAGGCCGGCGTCGAAATGGCCGCCTGGGACCTGTATGCCCGCATCACCGGCCAGCCCCTTGCGAAGGTGCTCGGCGGCACCCGCGATCGCATCGCGTCCGGCGTGTCGATTGGCATCCAGGACTCGTACGACCAGTTGCTGGAAAAGGTCGAACGCGAACTGGCGGCCGGCTACCAGCGCATCAAGATCAAGATCAAGCCGGGCTGGGACATCGAGGCGGTGGAGCGCATTCGCGCCCGGTTCGGCGGCATCCCGCTGCAAGTGGACGCCAACGCCGCCTACTCGCTCGACGATGCCGACCTGCTGGCCCGTCTCGATCCCTTCGACCTGCTGCTGATCGAGCAGCCGCTCGACTATGACGATGTGATGGACCACGCGGTGCTGCAGCGGCGAATCAAGACGCCGGTGTGCCTGGACGAGTCGATTCACACGGTGCGCATCGCCCGCGACGCGATCGAGGCCAGGGCCTGCAAGATCATCAACATCAAGCCCGGCCGCGTCGGCGGCCACCGCGCCTCGATCGAGTTGCACGACCTGTGTGCCGGCCACGGCATCCCGGTCTGGCACGGCGGCATGCTGGAGAGCGGCATTGGCCGCGCCCACAACATTCACCTGGCCAGCCTGCCGAACTTCACGCTCCCTGGCGACATTGCCGCCAGCAAGCGCTACTACCAGCCCGACCTGATCGAGCCGGCGATCGAGGTCAGTGCCGACGGCACGATTGCGGTGCCGACCGGTCCCGGTATCGGCGTGAACATCGTCCGCGAGCGTATTGACCAGGCTACGCTTCGGCACATCTCCCTCGAGGCAACACCATGACGGGACGGCCGCGCGACACCATGAGGCGATCGTCGATCGCACGGGCACTGGTCGCCTTGGCCGCGGTGCTGGCGGCCGGCGCTTGCGCATCGACGCCGGCCCCCCAGGTCGGCGCCGCCTCAGCAGTCCCGCCGCACGACCAGAAGATGCGGTGGATCCTCCAGTTGGAAGACGAGCGGCAGTTGACCGGGGGCGGCGGTGACCTGGTGGCCTTGCTGCAGGACCCCGAAGCGCGCCTCCGGCGGCGCGCCGCCCTCGCCGCCGGCCGCGTCCGCTTGCCCGGCGCAATCGACGGACTGACCGCGCTGCTGCAGACCGACAAGGATCCCGAGGTGCGGCAGATGGCGGCCTTCGCCATGGGATTGATTGGCGACGCCGCCGCGGCGCCGGCCTTGACCGCGGCGCTCGCCGATTCGGACCCCATCATTCAAGGCCGGGCGGCCGAGGCGCTGGGCCTGATCGGACACAAGCCGGCGGCCGCGCCGGTTGCCGCCATGGTGGCGGCACGCGTGGGCGCCGGTATCCTCAACGGCATCAACGCCGACGACATGGGCACCCCGAAGGCGCCGCCAGTCGAGGC
Source organism: Vicinamibacterales bacterium (assembly GCA_050247355.1). Taxonomy (GTDB): domain Bacteria; phylum Acidobacteriota; class Vicinamibacteria; order Vicinamibacterales; family UBA2999; genus 12-FULL-67-14b. Next base: position 82,015 of record JBFWUK010000016.1, read on the forward strand.
CGTGCGGCTCGGCGTCTACGCGCTGGTGCGGCTGGGGTCGTACGACGCGCTGGCATCGGCGGTCATCGATGGCTCGGGACAACCGCGCAGCCGCTGGTGGCCGGTGGCCTTCGCGCTTGGGCGGATCAACGACGCCCGCGCTGCCCCGGCACTATTGGCGCTGCTCGCCGGCGAGGGCCAGTTGACGCGCGCGTACGCGGCGCGAGGGCTGGGCGTGTTGAAGGACCAGCGCGCGGCGGCCCCGATGCTGGCCATTGCCGGCAGCACCAGCGAGCCGCTCGCCGTTCGCATCCAGGCCGTCCGCGGCCTGGCGTTGCTGGGCGAACCGCGCGCCGGCCCGGCGCTGATGCAACTCATCGCCTCGCCGCAAGTCGATCAGAACCTGCAGCTCGAAGCCATTGTCGCGCTCGGCCAGTTGCGCCACGCCCCTGCCGTCGACCTGCTGATCGACCTGGTATCGGCGTCGTGGCCGTCGGCGCAATCGGCGGCGTTGCAGGCCCTGGCCCGCACTGATCCCGACACGTTCATTAGTGCCATCTCGACGCTGGATCCCCAGCAGCACTGGTCGGTGCGGGCGGCGGTCGCCACGGCCCTCGGCGAATTGCCCCGGGAACGCGCCGAAGAGCCGCTGGCCAGCCTGCTGCGCGCCGCCGACCAGCGGGTCGTGCCCGCGGCAATCGCGGCCCTGGCCAAGGCCGGCGTCGTCAGCGCGGTTCCCGAATTGCTGGCGAGGCTCAAGGCCGAGGATCCGGTGGTGCGGGCGGCGGCCGCGCGCGCGCTCGCCACGCTCAAGGCACCCGGCGCGACCGCGCCACTGACCGAGGCGCTGGCGCTATCGCAGCGTGACGGCCTGTACGTCGCCCGCACCGCGGCCTTGGATGCGCTCACCGCGCTCGATGCCGCGGCGGCCAGGCCGCTCTTGGCGGCCGCGCTGAACGATCGCGACTGGGCCGTGCGGCTGCGCGCCGCCGAGCACCTCCGCACCCTCGATCCCGCGGCCGACGTGTCCGGCATGCGGCCGGCGCCGCCGCCAAGCGTGCCCGAACTGGCGGCGGTGGATACCTTCGTCTCGCCCGAGTTCTCGCCGTCGGCGTATATCGATACCAGCAAGGGGACCATCCAGCTCGAGCTGGCGGTGCTCGACGCTCCGCGGACGGTCGCCAACTTCATTGCCCTGGCCCGCAAGAACTACTTCCGCGGCGTCCAGCTGCACCGGGTGGTGCCCGACTTCGTCGTGCAGGACGGCGACCCGCGCGGCGACGGCGAGGGCGGTCCCGGCTACACCATCCGCGACGAGATCAACCAGCGGCCGTACCTGCGCGGCACCGTCGGCATGGCGCTCGACTGGGCCGACACCGGCGGCAGCCAGTTCTTCATCACCCACTCGCCGCAGCCGCACCTCGACGGGCGCTACACGGTCTTCGGGCAGGTGGTGTCGGGGATGGACGTGGTCGATCGGCTGCAGCAGTGGGACACGATCGAGCGGATTCGGGTCTGGGATGGGGTGAACTGGATCGGCCAGTGAGACCTCCTGGTCTCGAGGCGAGTCTTCGAGCCCCAACTAAAAAAGGGGAGCGACTGCGCTCCCCTTCCGATCTTCTGGCTGACGAAGCGACTAGCGCTTCTTCGCCTTCTTCGCTGCCTTCTTCTTAGCTGCTTTCTTTGCCATTTGTAATCCCCCCCTTCAGGTTGGGTTATGCGTAAGAACCTTGCCGCTGCACGACTTGCCTCTGCCGCCTGGCACTCGGCTTGTCCATGCCGGCGTTCTCGCGCTTCGTTGCGCGACGTGAGTTATTCACGCGCGCGGTCTTGGTGAAAAGGGTGGGGCAGTCCCCGTTGAGAACCACCCCTGTAGCGGCCTAGCGCTTCTTGGCCTTCTTGGCCTTCTTGGCCGCCTTCTTTGCCTTCTTCGCCATTGTTCTCTCCTGATGGGGGGCGACTCTTGCCTGATGGCGACCGCTGATTGTTTTTACGTGCTCCCAATCAGTGGCCTGAGCCTTACTCCCTCATACCAGATGTAGATTATGGATGAGAAATTCACCTTGTCAAGCACAAAGCGTTTGTGATTGTCAAACAACCGCCGATCGGCGCGTCATTAATCGCGCCGGTGCTCCATCCGATCACATCTTCATGAGAACGTGTCGGCTCGTCGCGCGCGAATCTGTAGGCGGGGTTACCGGATCTCGCGCCGCATGCGTTGCGCGCGCGCGAGTGCGCCGGCCGGCGCGGCCGGCTTCGCCGCGATGATCGCGTCGAGGTGCGTCGCGGCGGCGGCGTTCTGTTCGAGCGCGATCAACTGGCGCGCCATGTTGAGGCGCGCCACCGTCTCGGCCAGTGCCGGCCGGCGGACGCCGCCGTCGCGGGCCAGGGCCAGCAGTTGCTGTGAGGCGCGCAGGCTCTCGGCCGGCTGGTGGAAGTAGCGGTCGAGAATCTCCGCCTCGATCTGCCGGAACAGCGGGTTGTGCGGATAGCGCTGCTGCAGCCCGCGGATAATGCCCAGGGCCTCGGGCCACTTGTTCTCGTACCAGAGGTAGAGGACGTGGATTTGGAACTCGGCCTCGCCGCGCACCAGTTGCCCCAGGCTGGCGGCGCGTTCGAGTTGCTGCAATCCTTCCACCCGGTTGCCGCCCGGCAGTTGGAGCAGCCAGCGCAGGAACTTCAGCGCCGCCGGTGCGACGTCGGCGTAGTAGCGGTAGAGGCCGATGCCGAACTCGGCGTCGTGCATCGCCGGATCGAGCGCCAGCGCGCGTTCGAGCGCCGCCTTGATCCGCTTGCCGTCGCGCGCCGCGTCCAACCGATCGCCGCGATGCACGCACCACTGCGCCCGCACGCCGTATGCGGCGCCCAGGTAGAACCAGGCTTCCGCGCGAGTCGGCTCGGTCTCGGTCATGGCCTTGGCCTCGTCGATGGCCTCCTCGACCTTCGTCTGGAACGCGGGGTCGAGGCTGCGGCTTTCCGGGTCCAGCTGGATTTGCCACCACAGGCTGAGTGCCTCCAATCCCAGGCACGCCACGCGCGGCGCCGGGCTGGTCGCGCCGAAGCCGTTGGCCGCCGGGCCTGTCGTGCCGGAGCTGTTGGCCGCTGGACTGGTCCCGCCGAAGCCGTCAGGCGGAGGCGGAGGCGGACCGCAGACCGCCGGCAACTCCGCTTTCAGCCGGTCGAAGTCGGCATCGAGGATCAAATCGTAGGCGCGGGCCACCTCCGCGGCGGCGGTGAGACCCGTGACAGCTGTGGTGTCCGCCTTCAGGCGGATGGTGTCCTGCGCCGGAGAAATCCGGCTAGCCGCCTTCGCCGCGGCTTCGGCGCCCAAGAAGCCGGACGCCACATCCAAGCCGGCCGCCGCCTTCAAGCCGATCGCTTGGTACCGGGCACCCACTCCCAGGCACCCCAGGCACCATAGGCACCATAGGCACCTTAGGCACCGTGATTTCATAGCGCGCTCGTGCGCAGCCGCTGTTTTTCGGCGTGGCGCTCGAGCGCCAGCCCGATCAGCCGATCGACCAGTGAGGGGTAGTCGACGCCGCTCGCCTCCCACATCTTCGAGTACATGCTGATGTTGGTGAACCCCGGCATGGTGTTGATCTCGTTGACGTAGATGGCGCCGGTGTCGCGCGAGAGCAGGAAGTCGACCCTGGCCAGGCCCGCCGCGTCGATGGCGCGGAACGCCGCCACGCTCAGGCGCTGCACTTCGGCGGCCGTCGCCGGCGGCAGGTCGGCGGGGATCAGGCTCTTCGAACCCTCGTCCAGGTACTTGGCTTCGTAATCGTAGAATTCGCGCGACGGCACGATCTCGCCGGGCACCGACGTCTGCGGATCGTCGTTGCCCAGTACCGCGCATTCGATCTCGCGCGCGTTGACCACGCCGGCCTCGACAATCACCTTGCGATCGAACTCGAGGGCGGTTTCGATGGCCGGCACCAGTTCACCCGCCGTCTTGACCTTGGAGATGCCCACGCTCGAGCCCAGGTTGGCCGGCTTGACGAACACCGGCAGGCCCAGCCCGGCGATGCCGGCAAGCACCTCGTCGCGATTACGGGTCCACTCGGCGCGCACGAACGCGCGCGAGTCGACGACCGGCAACCCGGCCGCCGCGAACAGCACCTTCATCACCGCCTTGTCCATGCCCGCCGCCGACGCCAGCACCCCAGGCCCGACGTAGGGCACGTTGGCGAGTTCCAGCAGGCCCTGCACCGTGCCGTCTTCGCCGTAGGGACCGTGGAGCACCGGGAAGACGACGTCGAGACCCAGGCCGGTGACCACCGCCCGTTCGACATCGGCCGGCGTGCTGCCATCCGACGAGCTGCGGCGCTCCACCGTGATCAACGTGTCGCTCGACGGGTACGGCGCGAACAACGAGTCGCGGCCGGCGCGGCCCGGCCGCGCCGGCGTGACGCGCGCCTGCTGGATGACCTCGGCCGCAGATAACGCCGCCGGCGGGCGATCGGCCAGGGTCCATCGCCCGTCTTTTTCGATCCGGATCGGCACCGGCTCGTAGCGGGTGCGATCGATCGACTTGAAAATCGAGGCCGCCGAGGTCACCGACACTTCGTGCTCGCCCGAGCGGCCGCCGTAGATCACGCCAACGCGTAACTTCTTCACTAAGCGATAATACAGAGGTCCTCAGGACTTGTGTTCCTCTCAAGCCCCCAAGCCCCTAAGCCCCTAAGCCCCCAAGCCCCTGATGTTCACCCTGACTCACACAGACGGTCCGGCGCGGCGTGGCTACCTGACGACCGCGCACGGCGTCATTCAAACCCCGGCCTTCATGCCGGTGGGGACCCATGGGGCCGTCAAGGCGCTGACGGCGCAACACCTGGAAGAGGTTGGCGCCGAAATCATCCTGGGCAACACGTATCACCTCTACTTGCGTCCTGGAGACGAACTGATCGCGCGCCGCGGAGGACTCCACAAGTTCATCGGCTGGTCGCGCCCCATGCTGACCGACAGCGGCGGCTACCAGGTCTTCAGTTTGTCCGACCGCCGGAAGGTCGAGGAACGGGGCGTCCATTTCCGCTCGCACCACGATGGCAGCGCGCACCTGCTGACCCCAGAGAAAGCGGTTGAGATCCAGGCCAATCTCGGTTCCGACATCGCGATGGTTCTCGACGAATGCCCGGCCTTGCCGTCAACGGTGGAAATCATCGACACCTCGCTGCAACTGACCGCCCGCTGGGCCCGCCGGTGCCGCGACCGGTTTCTGGAACTAAAGGCAATGGGCCGTGCCTTCCCGGCATCAGTCACCGAGCAGCTTCCTGGCCCGTTTTCCCAGGCGCAGTTCGGTATCGTCCAGGGCGGCACCTTTCCTGAATTGCGGCAAAAAAGCGCGGAACTCACTGTGTCAATTGGGTTTGAGGGCTACGCCATCGGCGGTCTCAGCGTCGGCGAACCGAACGAGACCATGTACCAAGTAGTCGAGCAGACGGTCCCGTTCCTGCCGGCCGGCCAGCCACGCTATTTAATGGGGGTGGGCACTCCTATTGACCTGGTCGAGGCCGTGGCCCGCGGCATCGACATGTTCGACTGCGTCATGCCGACCCGGAACGCGCGCAATGGCCAGCTCTTCACTAGTCAGGGCCCGCTCAACATCAAGAACGCGCAGTTTGCCGACGACGATGGGCCGGTGGATCCGGCGTGCGGCTGCTACACCTGCCGCTACCATTCCAGGGCCTATTTACGCCACTTGTACATGGCGGGAGAAATGACCGGAGGCACCCTTAACACGTTGCATAACCTGAGCTTTTACCTTGACACCATGCGGCGGATTAGGGAGGCTATAGCGTTCGGCAGGTTCGAAGATTTCAGGCAAGGTTTCCATCGGACTTTTACCCGCCGCGCGTTGATTTCATGACCACGACGGATCCCCTCATCGGACCGCTGTTCGCCCTGGCTGCCTCACCTGATCAACAGGTCAGCCCGCTCGTCCAGCTCATTCCCTTCGCGCTCGTACTCGCGATCTTCTATTTCGTCATCCTGCTTCCCATGAAGAAGAAGCAGAAGAAGGTCCAGGAGTTCCTGGAAGCCCTGAAAGTGGGCGACAAGGTCGTCACGAGCGGCGGGCTGTACGGCTCAATCGCCAAGATCGGCGACCAGGTCGTGCAGCTGCAGGTTGCGCCCAATGTCCGCATGGACGTCTCCAAGGCGGCCATTGTCGGCTACCAGGGCCAGGCCCCCGTCGTCGAAGCCCCGAATACATAAGCCATGTCGAAGAACCTTCGTTGGAAAGTCGTTGTCATTCTCGGCGTCACCGCGCTGTCGATTTTTGCGTTCTACCCGCCGGATCAGAAGGTCCGCCTGGGCCTGGACCTGAAAGGCGGTGTGCACCTGGTGATGCGCGTCCAGACCGATGACGCCCTGCGGCTCGAGACGCAGACCACCGCCGACCGCCTGGCCGAGCAGTTGAAGACCGCGAACATCCCGGTGGGCGGGATCGCGGTCGCCAGTGCCAACTCGTTCACCGTGACCGGCGTGCCTGCCGAGCAGGATGCCGCGTTCCGCGCCGCGCTGGTCGAAGTGGAAGTGAACTACGACCGCTCCTCAGGGGCCGGCGGCTACACCTTCACCCTCAAGCCGAACATCGTCGTGCAGTTGCGCGAGGACACGGTCAACCAGGCGCTGCAGACGATCGAGCGCCGCGTGAACGAACTGGGCGTGGCCGAGCCGATCATCGCGCGGCACAGTGCCGCCGACCAGATCCTGGTGCAGCTGCCCGGTGTGACCGACGTGAACCGCGCCAAGGAGATCATCCGCTCGACGGCGCTGCTGGAACTGAAACAGGTCGAGCAGGGGCCGTTCCCGGACGACGGCTCGGCGCGCCAGGCGTATGGCGGCAACGTGCCGCCCGACATCCAGATTCTCCCCGGCACGCTCGAGGGCGCCCCCGGCCAGCCGGCGAGCACGGGCTACTATGCCGTGCGCCGCGTCGCCGCCGTCACCGGCCGCGATTTGCGCAATGCCCGCCCCACGCTCGACGAGAACAACCGCCCGGCGGTCAGCTTCTCGCTGAACAACGAGGGCGCGCGCAAGTTCGGCATCTTCACCCAGGCCAACATCGGCAAGCAGCTGGCGATCGTGATGGACAACCGCGTGGTCTCGGCGCCGCAGATTCAGTCGCGCATTGACGACGAGGGCCGCATCACCGGCAACTTCACGAACCAGGAATCGCAGGACCTGTCGCTGGTGCTGCGCTCGGGCGCGCTGCCGGCGTCGCTGACCTACCTGGAAGAGCGCACCGTGGGGCCGTCGCTCGGCGCCGACTCGGTCCGCGCCGGCGTGACGGCGGCGGCCGGCGGCCTGCTGCTGGTCACGCTGTTCATGCTGTTCTACTACAAGCTGGCCGGCTTCAACGCGCTGGTCTCGATCACCATCAACCTGATCCTGCTGCTCGGCCTGATGGCCTATGTCGGCGCCACCATGACGCTGCCCGGCATTGCCGGCTTCATTCTCACCATCGGCATGGGCGTCGACTCGAACGTGCTGATTTTCGAGCGCATCAAGGAGGAGCTGGCCGCCGGCAAGGGCGTGAAGCAGGCGGTGGCCGCCGGCTTCGACCGCGTGCTGCTGACCATTCTCGACACCCACGTCGCCTCGCTGATTTCGGCGGCGTTCCTGTTCCAGTTCGGTACCGGTCCGATCCGCGGGTTTGCGATGACGCTGACCATCGGCCTCTTGTCCAACGTCTTCACCGCATACTTCGTCTCGCGCACCCTGTTCGAGTTGGGCCTGTCCCGCCGCACGGTCGCGAAGCTCTCGATTTAGTCATATGGCCATCCTCTCGAACTCAAACTACGACTTCATCAAGTGGCGCTGGCACGCCATCGCGCTGTCCACGCTGATCGTGCTCGCGGGCATCGGCTTCGCGGTCACCCGGGGCGTGCCGCTCGGCATCGACTTCTCCGGCGGCACCATCGTCGTGGTCAAGTTCGCGCAGCCGGTCACGGTCGACCAGGTGCGGTCTGCGCTGGCCGCCGGGATGTCGGGCGAGAACGTCATCCAGAGCTACGGCGACGCCGCCAACAACGAGATCCTGATCCGGGTGCCGCAGCTGGTGGAAGAGGAGGGCGCCGCGCTCGAGCAGAATGCGCGCGCCATCGTCGACTCGATCACCAAGGCCAACCTCGGCACGTTCGAGGTGCGCAGCCAGGAGATTGTCGGCCCGGTGATCGGCGCCGACCTGCAGCGTAAGGGCATCTACGCGACGCTGGCGTCGCTGCTGGGCATCACCATCTATATCGGCCTGCGGTTCCGTTTCGCGTTTGCCCTGGGCGCGATTGCCGCGACCCTGCACGACGTGCTGGTGACGCTGGCGTTCCTGTTCTTCTTCGGCTACGACCTGTCGCTGAACGTGGTGGCGGCGATCCTGGCCATCACCGGCTATTCAGTGAACGACACTATCGTGATCTTCGATCGGGTGCGCGAGAACCTGAAGAACAAGCGCCGCGACTCGCTCGACAGCCTGGTCAACCTGAGCGTCAACCAGACCCTCAGCCGCACGGTGATCACGGCCGGCACGACGTTCATGGCGGTGCTGTCGTTGTTCCTGTTCGGCGGCGAGGTGCTCGAGGGGTTTGCCTTCACGATGCTGGTGGGCATCATCAGCGGCACCTACTCGACCATCTTCATCGCGGCCGCGATTGCCACCCTGCTGAGCGGCAAGCAGGCCAAGGCCCGCACGCCGGGCACCCGCAAGGCGTCGTAGCAAGCTGCCGGGGAGCTGGATCAAGGGACGCTGGTGGATCTGATTTCGGCGGCGCTGCTGGGTGTCATCCAGGGACTCACTGAGTTCCTGCCGGTGTCCAGTTCGGGCCACCTGATCCTGGCGCGGGCGTTCTTCGGCTGGGATCCCGGGCGATTTGGAATTGCGTTCGACGTGGCGTGCCACGTCGGCACGCTGCTGGCGGTGGTGGCGTTTTTTCGCGCCGACATCGCGCAACTGGTAATGGCCGCGCCCGGCGCCTTGACCGGACGCGACGGCGAGTGGGAGCGGCTCGGCCGGCTGATCATCGCGGGCACCATCCCCATCGTCATTGTCGGCGGGCTGTGGGCCGACGCCATCGAGACGCGGCTGCGCTCGCCGCTGGTGGTGGCGGTGATGCTGGTGGTCGGCAGCATCGGCCTGTTGGTGGCCGAGTGGCTGGGACGCAAGACGCGCGACGCGAGGTCGCTGGGCTACGGCGAGGCGTTCCTGATTGGCGTGGCGCAGGCGTCGGCGCTCGCGCCCGGCATGTCGCGATCGGGAGCGACGCTGACGGTCAGCATGCTGTTGGGATTGCGGCGCGACACGGCGGCCCGTTTCGTGTTCCTGATGAGCCTGCCGGCGATCGTCGCGGCTGCCGCCAAAGAGGCCCTGGTGCTGGCGGAAGTCGGCACCGCCGGCCTGCCGGTGACCCTGATGCTGGTGGGCCTGGTGGTCTCGGCGGTCGTCGGGTACGTCACGGTGAAGTACTTTGTGCGGTATCTTGCGGGACACTCGCTGGCGGTGTTTGCTTACTACCGCTTCGCCCTGGCGGCGGTCACCGTCGCGTGGCTGTTGACGAGATAGGTGGGGCAGACCTTTAGGTTTGTCCGTGGGTTGTAGCGATGATGCAGTGGCTGCGCCGAAGCTTTCTGGCCGGCCTGGTCGTGACGGTGCCGTTGTTCATCACGGTCGTCACGCTGTTGTGGCTGTTTCAATTCATCGACGGGGTGGCGACGCCGCTGTCGACGAACCTGATTGGCCGCGAGGTGCCAGGGTTGGGCGTGCTGATCACCACCGCGGTGATCCTGCTGGCCGGGGCGCTGGCGACCAACGTCATCGGCCGGCGCATCCTGCGGCGCGGGGAGATGTGGCTGCTGAACGTGCCGCTGTTCAAGACCGTCTATGCGCCGGTGAAGCAGCTGGTGGCGGCGTTCTCGCCCGACAGCGAGACGGGCTTCAAGAAGGTCGTGATCGTCGACGACGAGCGGCGGGGCATGGTGCTGGGGTTCCTGACGCGCGAGTTCACGATGGACCGCGGCGCCGGGCCGGAGGCAATGGTGGCGGTGTACGTGCCGACCAATCACCTGTATCTCGGTGATGTGTTGGTCTACCCGCGGCGCCAGGCGACCTACCCGGATTTGTCGGTGGAAGACGGCGTGCGGATTTTCTTAACGGGCGGCATGGCGCTGCCCCCGCGGATCAGTACGAGGACAGGAAACGATGGTGATGAGACTTCTCGATAGAGTCGGCCGGTCGCTTGGGACGGCCTCAATGGTCGTTGTGATGGCATTGCTGACGGCGCCGGCGTTGCTGGCCGGGCAGCCCGAGGCCGCGGCCGACGCCGCCCATCACCGCCCCGGCGGCGAGGTCAACATCCAGTTGCCCGACCTGAACCAGGGCGACTTCCTCGGCATGACCGGCCACCAGATCCTGATGTCGGGCCTGGTCGTCTGCGTGCTCGGCCTGCTGTTCGGCCTGTGGACCTACACCGCGGTGAAGAACCTGCCGGTCCACAAGTCGATGGCCGACGTTTCGGCCATCATCTACGAGACCTGCAAGGCCTACCTGATCCAGCAGGGCAAGTTCCTGCTCATCCTCGAGCTGTTCATCGGCGCGGTCATGATTGCCTACTTCACGCTGACCGGCCTCGAGCCGGGGCGCATTGCCATTGTCATCATCTTCAGCCTGATCGGCATTGCCGGCAGTTACGGTGTGGCGTGGTACGGCATCCGCATCAACACCCTGGCCAACTCGCGCACGGCGTTTGCCAGCCTGGCTGGCAAGGCGTTCCCGGTGTGCGACATCCCGCTGCGCGCCGGCATGAGCGTCGGCATGATGCTGATCTCGGTCGAGCTGCTGTTCATGCTGGCCATCCTGCTGTTCATTCCCGGTGAGTACGCCGGCGCCTGCTTCCTCGGCTTTGCCATCGGCGAGTCACTCGGCGCCTCGGCCCTGCGCATTGCCGGCGGCATCTTCACCAAGATCGCCGACATCGGCTCGGACCTGATGAAGGTGGTTTTCAAGATCAAGGAAGACGACGCCCGCAACCCGGGCGTGATCGCCGACTGCACCGGCGACAACGCCGGCGACTCGGTCGGCCCGACCGCCGACGGCTTCGAGACCTACGGCGTCACCGGTGTGGCGCTGATCATGTTCATCATGCTGGCGGTCCACGACCCGGCGACGCAGGTGCAGTTGCTGGTGTGGATCTTCATGGTCCGCGTCGTCATGGTGCTGGCCTCGGCCGGTTCGTACCTGGTCAACAACGCGGTCGCCGCCGGCAAGTACGCCGGCGCCGTGAAGATGAACTTCGAGGCGCCGCTGACCTCGCTGGTGTGGCTGACCTCGATCGTCTCGGTGATTCTCACTTACGTGCTCTCGTACCTGCTGATCCCGACGCTCGGCGGCAGCAGCGACCTGTGGTGGCAGCTGTCGTCGGTCGTGACCTGCGGCACACTGGCCGGCGCCATCATCCCGGAATTCGTCAAGGTCTTCACCTCGACCCACTCGGCGCACGTGCGCGAGGTGGTGACCTCGTCGCGCGAGGGCGGGGCGTCGCTCAACATCCTGTCGGGCCTGGTGGCCGGCAACTTCAGCGCCTACTGGCTCGGCCTCACCATCATGGGCCTGATGACCGGCGCTTACTTCCTGTCGTCGATGGACCTGACGGCGACGATGATTGCCGGCGAGCCGCTGATGGTGGCGCCGGCGATCTTCGCGTTCGGCCTGGTCGCGTTCGGCTTCCTCGGCATGGGCCCGGTCACCATCGCGGTTGACTCCTACGGCCCGGTCACCGACAACGCGCAGTCGGTCTACGAGTTGTCGCAAATCGAAGAGATCCCCGGCATCGAAGCCGAGATCCAGAAGGACTACGGCTTCAAGGTGAACTTCGCCGTGGCCAAGGAACTGCTCGAGGAGAACGACGGCGCCGGCAACACCTTCAAGGCGACCGCCAAGCCGGTGCTGATCGGCACCGCGGTGGTGGGCGCGACGACGATGATTTTCGCGATCATCATGGCGCTGACGCAGGGCCTCGAGAACCAGGCGTCGATCGCGATGCTGTCGATCCTGCATCCGCCCTTCCTGCTGGGCCTGATCACCGGCGGCGCGGTGATCTACTGGTTCACTGGCGCCTCGATGCAGGCGGTGACCACCGGCGCCTATCGCGCGGTCGAGTTCATCAAGAAGAACATCAAGCTCGACGGCTCGACCAAGGCCTCGGTCGAAGACAGCAAGAAGGTGGTGGAGATCTGCACCGTCTACGCGCAGAAGGGCATGTTCAACATCTTCCTCGGCGTGTTCTTCTCGACGCTGGCGTTCGCGTTCGTGGAGCCGTTCTTCTTCATCGGCTACCTGATTTCGATCGCGTTGTTCGGCCTCTACCAGGCGATCTTCATGGCCAACGCCGGCGGCGCGTGGGACAACGCCAAGAAGATTGTCGAGACCGAGCTGAAGATGAAAGGCACGCCGCTGCACGACGCCTCGATCGTCGGCGACACCGTGGGCGACCCGTTCAAGGACACCTCGTCCGTGGCCATGAACCCGGTGATCAAGTTCACTACGCTGTTCGGCCTGCTGGCGGTCGAGCTCGGCGTCTACCTGGGCACCGGCGCGGCGCTGACCCTCGGGCTGTCGGCGGTGTTCTTCGTGGTCAGCCTGTACTTCGTGCACCGCTCGTTCTACGGGATGCGGATCGAGAACGCAGATTAGGCCGGCCAGGGCCGCAGATGACACCGATGACGCAGAATATTCATTTATCTGTGTTATCTGTGTCATCTGTGGCGCTTGTAAATGTTGGTAATTACTCCCATTCCATCGGTGTCGGGCGTTGACGTGGGTGTTCAAGCACGACTAGAATCGCCGGGCATTGCGAGAGGGGTCAGACCCTACTGCAGGGTCTGACCCCTCGGTGTTTTTTTGGAGCCGCCTGGTGTTTTCAGGGAGCCGATACCGGGAACCGGTGTCTAATTGAGGCAACGGCCCGTAATCGGCCTGGATCCGGCGTTGACAGTGGTTTTCAGCGTTGGGATAATCGGCGCTCTTTTGGCGTCGTCGTTTTATAGAGGACAAGCCCCCCAAGGTTTGTCAGTCGGGAGCAGGAGGAACAGTGCCACGCGACATGTTTGGTGATGTCGTCGATCCGTCAATCAAGATGGGCAACAAGATGTGGTACACCGTGCCACTCACCATGTTGCTCCAGGCGACGGTCGTCGCTGCGTTGATCATCGTTCCGCTGATGGCGACGGGTGTGTTGCCGACGACGCCATCGATGATGGCGTTTGTGGCTGCGCCGCCTCCGCCACCCCCGCCCCCGCCGCCGCCCCCGCCACCCGAGGCGAAGGCGCCGCCACCTCCCATGGACGTCAGCCCCGATGCGGCACCGCTCGAGGCGCCCAAGGAAATCAAGGCTGAGACCGGTCTCGAAGCCGGCTTCGAGCGCTCGGCCGGCGTCGAAGGCGGCATCATCGGCGGCGTCGCCGGTGGCATCACCGGTGGCATTCCGGAACCCCCGCCCCCGCCGCCGCCTCCCGCCGCGCCGGTGCGCGTCGGTGGCAACATCAAGCCGCCGCAGAAGACCCGCGACGTGCGCCCGACCTACCCGCCGATCGCACAGTCGGCGCGTGTGCAGGGCATCGTGATCATCGAGGCGACGATTGGCCCCGACGGCGCGGTGAAGGATGCAAAGGTGCTGCGCTCGATTCCGCTGCTGGATCAGGCGGCGCTCGATGCGGTGCGGCAGTGGGTCTTCACACCGACCTTGCTCAATGGCGTTCCGGTGCCGGTCATCATGACGGTGACGGTCCAGTTCACGCTGCAGTAGCGGCGAAGGTCTTCAAACGTAGTAAGCCGTTTTTTTCTGGAGGATAGCGATGGAAGGTCGGAAGATTCAGTTTGGTCGTATCGCTGGTGCCGGTTTCGCGATGTTGCTCATGAGCACGCCTGCTTTCGCGCAGGAAGGCGGCGGCGGCCTCGATCTCGTCGACATGTTCGAGCAGATGGGCCCGGCGGCGTGGGCCGTTGCCGTCATCCTCTTCATCATGTCGTTCTGGTCGGTGGGCGTCGCGATTGAGCGCATTTACACGTTCAACCAGGCGACCAAGCAGTCGAAGATGTATGCCCCCCTCGTCGCCAAGCACCTCAAGGAAGGCCGGCTGAAGGAAGCCATCGCCCTGTCGTCGGCGAAGGAATACCGCTACAGCCACCTCGCCAAGGTCGTGCTCGCCGGCCTGCAGGAGTACCAGTTCCAGCAGGAAAGCGGCAGCAACCTGTCGCGTGAAGACCTGCTCGACACCGTTCGCCGCTCGATTCAGCGCGCCACCGCGCTGACCTCGAACGACCTCAAGAAGGGCGTCTCGGGCCTGGCCACCATCGGCGCGACGGCGCCGTTCGTCGGTCTGCTCGGCACCGTCGTCGGCGTTATCAACGCCTTCGTCGGTATCGCCTCGTCGGGTTCGGGCGGCATCGGCGCCGTCTCGGCCGGTATCGCCGAAGCGCTCGTCGAAACCGCGCTCGGCCTGTTCGTGGCCATCCCGGCGGTGTGGTTCTACAACTACCTGTCCGGCAAGCTCGAGTTCTTCAACGTCGAGATGGACAACTCGTCGTCGGAAATGGTCGACTACTTCATCAAGAAGACGGCCTAGTTGGTTTCTGGCGGTCCTGCGGGCTTGAGGTCCTGAGGTCTTGAAATAATTCAAGGCCCCAAGACCCCAGGTCCCCAGGACCACCACAAGGAGTTCTTACTATGTCAATGGATGTCGGCGGCTCCAAAGGCGGAGTCAAATCGGACATCAACGTCACGCCCCTCGTGGACGTCATGCTGGTGCTGCTCATCATCATGATGATCGTCGCCCCGCTGCTCCAGAAGGGCGCCGACGTCAAACTGCCGCTGGCCGCGAACACCGCGGACAAGCCGGAGACGCAGGACCAGACGGTGGTAGCCATCGACCGCAACGACCGCTACTTCGTCAACGGACTGCCGGTGCGCAAGGAAGACCTGCGCCAGAAGGTCGAAGAGATCCTCGAGAACAAGAAAGAGCGCATCATCCTGATCAAGGCCGATGAGGAAGCGCGCTACGCCGCCGTGATGGACTGCATGGATGAACTGCGCGCCAGCGGCATCGAGGACATGGGGCTGATCACCGACCCCAAGACCCGTAACATGCTGGGAGGCAACTAACCATGGCTCACGCACACCAGCACCTCGGCGCCGACCGCGTCGTCACCGCCAAGAAGCTCGAAGCCAGCTCGGAGATGAACATCACGCCGATGATCGACGTGCTGCTCGTGCTCCTGGTGATCTTCATGGCCGCCCTGCCGCTGTCGCAGAAGGGCCTCGACGTCAACCTGCCGGCCGAGACCAAGACCGCCGAGCAGACCCAGGTCGACGTCTCGCAGATCGTGATCGAGTACACCGCCGATCGCAAGATCTCGATCAACAAGACCGACGTCACCGTCGCCGAACTCGAAGACTCGCTCCGCAAGATCTACGAGGAACGCAAGGACAAGACCCTGTTCATCGCCGCCGACGGCGCCCTGCGCTACGGCGACATCGTCGAAGTGATCGACGCCGCCAAGGGCGCTGGCGTCGAGAAGGTCGGCATCATCACCGAGGGCATGCGCCGCGCCGCCGCCGGTGCCGGCAGCACGGGCGGGAATTAG
>JBFWUK010000016.1:97727-109603 GCA_050247355.1 Vicinamibacterales bacterium
CCCACGCAGAGCGGAAGCGAGGCGCCCTACGAGGCGCGCCAGCGCCGAGCCCTACGCGCGTAGCGCGCCCCTATTCGTGCCGCAGCGCCACCGACGCGTCCGTCTGCATGGCGCGCCGCGCCGGCAGATAGCAGGCGGCCAGCGTGATGGCCAGCATGAGGCCGAAGGTCGTGGCGTAAGTCGCCGGATCGACCATCGACACCTGGTAGAGGAGACCGCTCATCGAACGGCCGAGCACCAACGCGCCGGCCAACCCCAGCGCGAGACCGGCGCCGCCAAGCCGCAGCCCATCGAGCCACACCATGGCGAACATCTCGCTCGGGCGGGCGCCTAGCGCCAGGCGCACGCCGATCTCACCGGTGCGCTGCGCCGCGGAGTAGCTCATCACGCCGTAAACGCCAATCGCCGCCAGCATCAGTGCCAGTGCCGAGAACAGCGTTAGCAGCGACGCGTTCATTTGCGGGGCTCCCGCAGCGCGGTCCACCAGGTCGGTCATGGTCCGCACGTCGGCCACCGGCTGATCGCGATCGACGGCCGCCACCGCGGTCCGGACGGAGCGTTCCAGGGCCGATGGATCGCCAGGTGTCCGCGCCACCAGCGTCAGCGATGCCCATGGAAACTGCCGGTAGTGAAAGTACATCACCGGCTCGGGATCGCGGCCAAGCTCGGTCAGGCGCGACGACCCGGTGACGCCGACAATCTCGTACGGACGGCGGGAATCGCTGACCAGCATCTGGCGTCCGATCGGATCCTGCCCAGGCCACAGCGACTCGGCCAGCACCTCGCTGATGATTGCGCTGCGAACCGCGCGGCGGCGGTCGTCGTTCGCGTCGAAGAGCCGTCCCGCTCGCAGCGGAATCCCGAGCGCGGCGAAGTAGTCGCCACCAACCACCCGCCAGCCCGCCTGCACCCCGGGATCGGCACCTGGCGCTGCGCCCGGCAGCCGCGTCTGCATGACGGTGTAGCCGCCGCCAAATGGCACGCTGCTCGAAACGCCCGCCGAGCTGATTGCGGGCCGTTGCGCGAGCTCGGCGAGCAGTTGCTCGACGAACCCGGTATAGGCCGTCAGCGAGTTGTACTTGGCATCGTAAAGGCCGACCTTGGCGGTCAGCACGCCCTCGGGCCGAAAGCCCAGCGGCTCGTCCTTCAGTTCGCTTACGCTGCGCAGTAGGAGCCCGGCGCCGATCACCAGCATCAGCGCGAGACCGACCTCCGCCACGACCAGTGCCCTGCGCACGCGGCGGCTCCCTGGCGTATCCGTCACGATGCGGCTAAGCCGCATTGCGCCGCCATCGCCGCCGGCCCGCGACAGCCGCATCGCCGGCAGAATGCCGACAAACAGGGTGGCGGTAGCGGCCATGCCTGCGGCGAACGCCAGTGCGTAGGTGTTCAGCTCCAGGCCGACGAGCGCCGGTTGCTGCTCGGAGTACAACCGCTCTGCCAGTTGCAGGCTCCATGCAGCCACCAGAAGGCCGGCCGCGCCGCCAAGGCCGGCCAGCACCGCCGCTTCGGCCATCAGCTGACGCACGACCCGGCCGCGTGAAGCGCCCAGGGCCAGCCGCGTGGTGATCTCGCGGCGGCGCCCGGCGCCCCGCGCCAGCATCAGGTTGGCGACGTTGACGCAGGCCACGAGCAGCAGCAGGCCGACCGCCGCCATCAGCACGAGCATCGCCCGGCGCGTCGGGGCAGTGACGACCGCGTCATAGAGCGGCTCGACCCGGACGCTCCAGCCTCGGTTGGTTTGCGGGTAGGCTTCGGCCAGGCCGCCGGCGATCGACCGCAGTTCGGCGTCGGCCTGTTCCGCGGATACGCCTTCTGCCAGCCGCCCGACGACCAGCACGTTGTGATTGCCGCGGTCGAGGGCGGCGGCATCAGCCGCCAGCGGGTGCCACAGGTCGGCCACAAACGGCGCGCGCAGCGGCGGCATGACGCCGATCACCTCGTGCGG
Organism: Vicinamibacterales bacterium; assembly: GCA_050247355.1. GTDB lineage: Bacteria > Acidobacteriota > Vicinamibacteria > Vicinamibacterales > UBA2999 > 12-FULL-67-14b. The sequence continues at coordinate 99,676 of JBFWUK010000016.1, forward strand.
TTCGCCGTTGAGCGTCACCGAGTGGCCAAGCGCCCCGGGATCCCCGCCGAAGTGGCGCCGCCAGTACTTGTGGCCCAACACGACGAACAGGCGATTGCCGGGAGTATCCTCATCGTCGCGGTAGAAGCGGCCCAGTGCCGGCTGGACGCCAAGCGCGCGGAAGAACGCCGCCGATGCGACTGCGCCCCGCACCTGTTCGGCCTCGGCGCCGTCGGTCCGGTTGTCGTTGCGGTGTTCCCAGGCGCCGAGTTCGGCGAACGAACGCGCGCCGGCCCGCCAATCGAGGTAGTTGGCCACCGAGCCAGTGAAGCGCAGGCGTTGCGGGGTGGTCTCCCAGACGATCAGCAGGCGACTGGTGTCGGGGATGTCGAATGGCCGCAGCATCATCGCGTCGAAGATGGTGAACATCGCGGTCGCGGCGCCAATGCCGAGAGCCAGCGTGGCCACGACGATCGCGGTGAAGGAGCGTTGGCGCCCGGCGAGCCTCAACCCGAACCTGGCATCCTGCCACACGCGATCGATCGCTCCCCAGCGCCACATCTCGCGCAGCGACTCACGAACCCGCAGCGCGTTGCCAAACCGTCGTTGCGCCAGAGTGCGCGCCGCCGTTTCGTTCTCACCATCGTCGCGATAGGCCTGTTCGCGCATGGCCAGGTGAAACGCCATCTCGTCCTCGAGATCGCGGTCCAGCTGCCGCGCGCGCCACATCGCCCTCAGTCGAAGCCAGAGCTGGTTCAGGTGTTCACGCATGGTTTCACCTAATCGCGGTCTACGCGGTCCGCAGGACCTGGGTCACCGCCCCGGCCAGGCGCACAAAGGAATCAGCTTCGGCGGAGAGATGCTGTCGGCCGGCCGCAGTCAGTGTGTAGAACTTGGCCCGCCGGTTGTTCTCGGAGATGCCCCACTCCGACGCCAGCAACCCGCGCAGCTCGAGGCGGTGCAATGCCGGGTAGAGGGCGCCTTCCTCCACCCGCAGCACGTCGTTGGAAGACTGATGGATGAACTCGGCAACGCCGTAGCCGTGCCGGGCGCCGCGAGCCAGGGCCTTCAGGACGAGAACGTCCAACGTGCCCTGCAGCAGGTCGCCCGATGAGCAGTCTGTTCGCTTTCCCATAAATTGTTCAGGGGAGTCTACAACGAGATAGACGGTGAGTGATTGGAGGAGGTTCCTTCCCCACGAGCGAAGCGAGCCCCACGGGCGGCCGAAGGCCGCCTGCCCCACGAGGCGCGGCTTGTCCGCCGTAGCGCCGGCAGGCGCGAAGCTGGAGAGCGCCGAGCCCTACGGGCCGCGCAAAGCGGGCCCGCCCTAGAAGCTGGGCGGGGGCACCAGGCCCAGCTCCCGGAGTTCCGGCAGGCCCTTGTCGGCGTTCCGCCAGACCTTCCGGAGCTCACCGTAGGCGGCCATGGCGCGGGCCATGTCTTTGACCGCGTAAGAAGCCCGCCCCAGCCCGAGCAGCGACAGGGCGCGCCGGGGGTTGCGCTTCAGCGACGTCTCGAACGCTGGAATGGCCTCGCGGGGCCGCCGCAGGTCCATCAGCATCTCACCGACCAGCTCGTGCGCGGGTTTGACCGGCAGCGGCGGACCGAACTCGAACGACATCCCGTCTTCGACCACGGCGGCCTGCCTGGCCAGTACCAACGCCTCTTCGCGGCGGCCTTCGGAAAACAGCAGGACAGCCTCGAGCTGCTGGGCCATCACCTGGGCCGCGCGCATGTCGGCGCGCGCGCCGGCCGCCGGCAGTCCGGTTGAGGGCTGTCCTCCGGCGTGCGCGGCGTGTGACTCAACCACCGGCGAGATGCCTGCCCTCGTGGATGCCGGCGCAGGCTTACCCGTTGCAACTGCGGCAGTGGGTTTACCCACCGCGGCGGGCTGAACCGAACCAGAACCCGCGGAGGTGGGGGCATCGCCCATCAGCTCGGCCATCTGCCGTAACGCATTCCCGCCAGCCATGCGATTGCCGGAGCGGATGGCGGCGAGCCCGACGGCGAAAAGGTCGGCCATGGCGGCATCAGTACCAAGACCACCGGCCGGTACCGGGCGCTTGGCCTCGCCCCACTTGCGCGACTCGATCAGCCAGGCCGCCCGCGCCAGCGCGAGGTGGCTGCGCGTGCGGACGGACCCGCTGGCCGCGGCATCGGCTTCCATCTGTGCCAGCAGCGTCCGCGCCTCGTCGAACCGGCCCTGCTGCGCGTAGCCGTAGACCAGCCACAGCATGGCGTGGAAGCCCCGGGCCTCGACATCGAGCTTCTTTGCCTCGCGGCGCGCGTCGGCGGCCTTCATCGAGCGTTCGTTGATGGCCGAGGCCTCGTCCCACATGCCCAGCGCGAAGTAGATGTGCGAGGGCATGTGCAAGGCATGCGATGCGGCCGGCGCGATCTTCGAATAGGCATCGGCATAGCGCAAGCCGAGCGGCGCGTGGATTGGATCGTCGTACGAGTGGATCAGGTAGTGCGCGGCGCCCGGGTGCTGCGGGTTCCTGGCGTAGACCTGCTCCACCAGCGCCGCGGCCTTCATGTAGATCGAGAAGTCGCGGCCGCCGTGGCTGGTGCCGAGCAGCGCCAGCGCGTAAAACGCCGCCACCTCATCGTCTTGCGGGTAACGCTCGTGCATGCGCCGCATGTGCTCGGCGTAGGCGCGATCGCGCGCCAGTTTTTCGCCATTGCCGTACAGACTATCGAGTGAGGCGAGCCAGTCCTTTTCCTTGGCGGTCGGCGCCTTGGCCTGGCGCGCCTCGGCGGTCGGCGCGAGACGCGCGAGCGCCGCCTTGGCCAGGTCGGGTGCCGTCTGTTGCCACACCGGGTGGTTATAAGTCATGGCTTCGCCCCAATACGCCATGGCGAACCCAGGGTCGGCCTGCTGCGCCTCGACGAACGCCTCCTTCGCATCGTCGTACTCGAAGCTGTGCAGCAGCAGCACGCCCTTGAGGAACGCCGGCTGGGCGGCCGCCGCCCCGGATGTTGGGAAGTCGATTTTGCCCAGCTCGTTCTGCCGGGCGAGGGGCGTCTCGGTCGCGCCAATGATGAGAAGGCCCGCGAGGAGCAAAGCGACAGGTCTGACCATTCAGGGAATATAACGCAGTCACGGCCTGTCCGCCGTAGCTCGCGGGTTCCCGGCGAGCGAAGGTGGAACCCGTAAACTGCGGGCCCGAAACAAAAAGGGGCGAGTCCAATGGACTCGCCCCTCACGTTGTCGTCGCGGCCGGCTCTCGACTGCCGGTCTAGAAGCGCACTCGCAGGCCGATCTGGGCCTGCCAGCGGCTGCGCAGGTCGTCCCTGGAGAAGCGCACGCCGCCAGGCCGCGCCACGGTGTTGATGCTGTAGTTGTAGCGGTTCGTCGCCGCGTTCACGGTGGCGTTCACCGGCTGCAACTGGTTGAACGTCGCGTACTGCACGAGCCCGTTGCCGGAATCGAACAAGTTGAGCAGATTCTGCAGGTCCATGGTGATTTGCGTCTCGACCCGCTGAATCGGCACATCGAGGGCCAGGCGGAAGTCCATGCTGTTGGTCCAAGGGCCACGGCAGCTGTTTCGCTCGACAATCGAACCCGGAGTAACGCCGGCATCGGTGCAGTCGCCCGCGTTGATGAACGCGATCAAGTCGTCGTAGGTTCCGTTGGTGAAGGTCGCCTCACCAGGCATCGGAATGTAGAGCAGGTCGTTGCCGAAGCCGCCATCGCCGTTGACGTCGCTGTTATACGCATAGGCGTAGGGACGACCGGACTGGCCGTTGTAGTACAGCGAGGCCATCAGCCGGGCGCGGCGCAAGTCGATCTGATACGAACCCGACAGGGTCACACGGTGTCGCGGATCGAAGTTCGACGTCGCCAGCGGAACGTTGTTGATGTCACCGGGCGAGTAGGTGTTGATCCAGTTCGATCGCGCCTGGCTGGAACCGCCGTCGTTCACGCTTCGCGAGCGCCCGAACATATACGAGCCCGAAGCCATCCATCCGTTCCGGAACGGACGGTCGATCTTGGTGGCGATGTTCATGGAATCGCCCTCGCCGGTGGTGGTCAGCAGGATGACGTCACTGAACGAGGTGTTCAAGCGGCCATAGACGGGGCGGCCGTCCGGCCGGGTGCCAGTCTGGCGCAAGTTGATGTTCTGGTAGTCGATGTCCTTGGCCGACTTCGAGAACAGCAACTCCACTGACCCGACCAGTCCGAGCGGAAGGCCGCGATCGTAGGCGAGGTTTCCGCGGATTGTCTTCGGGTACGAATAGTCCGGATCGATGACGTCGATCTCGTTCGAAGCGGCGCCGCCCACCGTGGTCGGCTGGTTGTCGGGGTCGGCCACGAAGGCGATCCGGTTGTTTACGTTGAACGACTGGCTCACCCGGCGAAACTCGATGCCGGTATTGCCGTACTGGTTCGACAGCCAGACATACGGGGTCCGGCCGCCGAAGTAGCCGATGCTGCCACGCAGCTGTTGGCGCTGACCGGTTCCGGTCAGGTCCCAGTTGAATCCAGCCCTGGGCGAGACGGTGTAGTCCTCGGGGACGACATCGGTGGCGTAACCGTAGAGGGCGACCGATTGCGGATTGGCGGTCGGCTTGTCGGGGAAGATCGGCGTGTCGAACCGAATGCCGTAGCTCAAGGTGAAGTTGTTGGCGGCGCGCCACTGGTCGCCGGCGTAGAAACCAAGCTGGCGCACGGAGAAGCGCGCCGGGAACTGCGGGTCACCAGTAAGCGAAAAGCTGTAGTCGTACTGCTGAGCGAACCCGGCCTCCAAATTGTCCAGGCCTTCAAACACGTACGAGCCGTTGTTGTCCCGAATGAACAGATTCCTGAACTTGAAGAACTCGTTGTGCGTGCCGATCACGAACGTATGCTGTCCCTTGACCCAGGTCAGGTCGTTGGTGACCTCCCAGACGTCCTGGTCGAGCTCGTTGGCAGTGGAGAAGTTCTCGGTCCCAGCCTCGAAGCGTGCACCGCCCGGCAGGCGAACCGTCACCTGGGGGAAGTCGCTGTCCGTCGTACGGTTATCGCGGATGGTCTGGAGGGTGACGCGGAACTCGTTGAACATCGTGCCGAAGGTCGAGTTGAACTGGCCGACGGTGGTGTTGGTCTTGCTGTTGAACCGGTAGAAGTTGTCCGGGAAGTTGTAGGCCGTCGCGCTTTGGAAGCCGACGTCGCTGAAGGCGTCCACGTAGTTGTGGCGGAGGGTGAGCTGGTTTCGACCGATATTGAAATCGGTTTTCACCAGGATCTTGTCGCTATTGGTCTTGCGGATGAACTCGTCGAGGCCACCCGGGTTGTAGCCGTAGCGCCGCTGGAGAATCTCGAGAAAGCGCTGAGCTTCGGCCTGGCGCCCGAACGACACACCGGACGAGCCCGAGATCGAATAGCCCGACGGCGTGTCACGACGACCCAAATCGACCGCCGCGAAGAAGAAGGCCTTGTTCTTCATCAGCGGACCGCCGAGCGTCGCGCCGAACTGCTTGTCGTTGAACGTGGCAATCGGTCGCTTGTCCACGCCGTCACCGACCAGGCTCTGATCCCTGAAATAGTAGAAGGCCGAGCCCTTGAACGCGTTCGAGCCGCTCTTGGTGATTGCGTTGACGCCACCACCCGAGAACCCGGCTTGCCGGACGTCCACCGGCGAGACCACCAGCTGCAACTCCTGGATGGCGTCGATGCTGACCGGCTGCGTTCCCGCAGGCCCGCCTGGCGTTCCGGAGTCGGCGAGTCCAAACACGTCGTTGTTGACGGCGCCATCGATCTGGATGTTGTTGTAGCGGGAGCTGCGACCGGCCACGGACAAGGCCGAATCGGTGTTGGCGTTGGTCGTGTTCTGCACGAAGAACGGCGAGGTCCTGGCGAAGTCGGTGAGACTGCGGGAAATCGTCGGCAGATTCTCGATTGCCGCCTGACTGACGTTTTCAGTGGTGCCGGTCTTCGCGGGCGAGAAAACAGACGAGGCGGACGCGACCACCTGCACCGTCTCGGTCAGAGTCTCGAGTTGCAGTGTAACCGCCACGTCGCTGGCACTGCCCAGTGTCACGGTGATGCCGCTCAGAACCTGTGAACGGAACGAAGGCATCGCGACGGTGATTTCGTATGGCCCGCCCACGCGCACGTTCACCAGCGCGAAGCGGCCGTCGGCTTCCGTGGTGCCCTCGTAAGTTGTGCCGGTCGGGGTGTGAACCGCTACTACCGTTGCTCCGGGAAGGACTCCGCCCTGGGCATCCTTGACGACACCGCTGAGGCTGCCGAGGGTGACGTTCTGCGCACCGACAGCGGTGGCTAACATCGTGGCGATCACGAGGGAGAAAGCAAATCTAGTCAAATGTTTCATGGGTTACATCGCTCCTGAACAGAGCGTGAATTATCTCACTTACAGGTTACGGGCGGGTAAACAGAAACGGGCCGGTCCGCGTCGCGGAACCGGCCCGTTTTCGAGCTTTGGGCGATCGCCCGACAGGGGCGATCTATGAGGGATTTAGCTGGATGCCCGCGCCTTGCGCATCTCGTTGGCCTTGTCGCCGAGCGCGGTGCCCTCGCGAATCAGCCGCTGCTGCGTCGCCGGGTCCTTTTCGACCAGCGCCTGCGTGCGCAGCAGCAGGCCCTTGTAGGTCATGGCTTCGATGTAGTCAGGCTTGATCTCGAGCGCCTTGTCCACCGCCGCTATGCCGTCGAGCACCAGCTGCAGCTTTTCCTTGTCGCTCAGCCGGAAGTCGCGCGACGCCTTGTCCCAGTGATAGGTGGCGAGCGTGTAGTGTGCCTCGGGATTGTTCGGCTCGAGCTCAATGCGCTTGCGCAGGTTCTCCACCAGCTTCGGGAAGTCGCCCTGGCGGTTGTAGTAACCGGCCACCGTCAGGTACACCGTCGGGTCGTTCGGCCTGGCGTCACGGCCCTGCAGGTAGGTCTCTTCCGCGAGCTGGTACTCGCCCGAGTCCTCGTAGATCTTGGCGAGCTGGAAGTAGTTGGTGGGTTCGTTGGGCGCCAGTTCGATCATGCGCTTCACCACGGGTTCGGCCGCCGTCGGGTCGGCCAGCTTGTCGGGACCGTAGGCCGCGACCAGGAACTCCAGGGCCAGCGACCGCTTCGGGTTCGACTCTTCCGTCAGCTTCTCGCTCGCGAGCTTGTAGTTGTCGACGGCTTTCATCAGCAGGGCGTCGTTCTCCGGCTCGCCCCGGCGCGCCGGCCGATACATGTTGTCGTACGAATTGCCGAGGTAGAAGTAAATCGCGGGGCACCACTCGCAAGCGGTGTCGGCGGCGGTCATGTCCGCGGCCTCCTGATACTTCTCGACGGCCGCCCTCCAGTCGCTCGCGGCGTAGGCTTTGTTGCCGTCCTTGAACGCTTTCATGGCGCGGACCTGATTGACGTATCCACAACCGGCGAGCGTGACGCCCAGTCCCATAACCAGCGCCAAATACGCTGCCGAAGACCGCTTTCTCATCAGAATTCCCCCTGTAAGTCCCTATAAAACACGTTCAAGCCGCAAGGCCGGAAAGTATAGCTTCGTTTCCGGACCCCCCGCAACCTCCAGCTGGGTCATGCCCTATGATGGGGCTAGGTCGCCTGAAGGCGGACGCCACATGGCACCTGAGGCCTGGCCGGGCTTGTCTCCAAATGTGGCGTCCGGCTTCAGCCGGACCGTCAGCGCCAAGTGTCCGGCTTCAGCCGGACTTTCAGCGACCGATAAAGCCATTAGACACCGAACTTCATGATTCGCTTCGAGGATCTGCTCGACAAGGTCCGGGGCTACAGCCCGGACGCCGATCTCGAATTGCTCCGCCGGGCCTACGTTTTCTCGGCCCTGGAGCACAAGGGACAGATCCGCCATTCCGGCGAGCCCTACCTGGTCCATCCCCTGGAAGTGTCGGACATCCTGGCCGACATGAAGCTCGACACGGTCTGTATTGCCGCCGGCCTGCTCCATGACGTGGTCGAAGACACCCTGACCACGCCGGAGAAGATTCGCGAAAAGTTCGGCGAGGACGTCGCCCACATCGTCGAGGGGGTGACCAAGATCGGCGCCATCCCGTTTTCCTCGAGCGAAGAGCGGCAGGCCGAAAACTTTCGCAAGATGCTGCTGGCGATGGTCGACGACATCCGGGTCATCCTGGTCAAGCTCGCCGACCGCCTCCACAACATGCGCACCCTGCAGCACATGGCCGACGACAAGCGGGCGCGCATTGCCCAGGAGACCCTCGACATCTATGCCCCGATCGCCAACCGGCTGGGGATGAGCCGCATCAAGAACGAGCTCGAGGAGCTGTCGTTCCGCTTCCTCGAACCGGCCGCCTTCGAGTCGCTGCGCAGCAAGGTCGAGGCGAAGCGCAAGCCGACCGAGGGCATGATCGAGCAGCTCACCGCCGACATCCGCGACAAGCTGCGCGAGGCGCAGGTGCCGGTGATCAGCGTCGACGGCCGCGTCAAGCGCCTCTACAGCATCTGGCTCAAGCTCAAGGCCCAGAAGATCGATCTCGAGCAGGTCTACGACTTCGTCGCCCTGCGCATTGTCACGCCGTCGGTCAAGGACTGCTACGCCGCGCTGGGCATCATCCACCAGACGTGGTCGCCGGTGCCCGGACGCATCAAGGACTTCATCGCCATGCCGCGGCCCAACGGCTACCAGTCGCTGCATACCTCGGTGATCAGCGACCGCGGCTTCCCGTTCGAGGTGCAGATCCGGACCGAGGAGATGCACCGGCTGGCCGAAGAAGGCATTGCCGCGCACTGGAAGTACAAGGAAGGCCGGGTCGGCGCCGGCCGCGACGAACAGTACTTCCAGTGGCTGCGGCAGCTGCTCGAGTGGCAGCAGGAGGTCCGCGACCCGCAGGAGTTCCTGTCGAACCTCAAGATCGACCTCTACCCCGAAGAGGTCTACACCTTCACCCCCCGCGGCACCGTCAAGGTGCTGCCCAAGGGCTCGACCGCCATCGACTTCGCGTACTCGATTCACACCGATGTCGGCCACCAGTGCGTCGGCGCCCGCGTCAATGGCCGCATGGTGCCGCTGCGCACCCGCCTCAAGAACGGCGACATCGTCGAGATCATCCGCAACGCGGCGCACAAGCCAAGCCGCGACTGGCTGAACTTCGCGGTCACCTCGCGCGCCCGCAACAAGATCAAGCACCTGATCCAGGCCGAAGAGAAAGAGCGCGCCGTCGAGCTGGGCAAGCGGGTCTTCGACAAGGAAGCGCGCCGCTTCGGGCTGAACGGCGCCAAGCTGGCCGAGGGCGAGGCCATGCAGAAAATTCTGGCGGAGTTTGCCGCCGCCAAGCCCGAAGACCTGCTGGCGCAGATCGGCTACGGCAAAGTGTCGCCGCGGCTGGTGCTCGACAAGCTCGTGCCGCAGGGCGAGCTCAAGGAACAGGCGCCCGAGCATCCGGTGGTGTCGGCCGTCAAGCGCGTGCTGCGTACCGGCAGCGAACCGGATCGCATCAAGGTGCGCGGCGCCGACGATGTGATGGTGTTCAGGGCGAAGTGCTGCAACCCGATCCGCGGCGAGCAGATCGTGGGTTACATCACCCGCGGCAAGGGCGTGTCCGTGCACGCGGCCAAGTGCACCAACGTAGTCAACCTGATGTACGACCCCGAGCGCAAAATCGATGTCGAATGGGACAAGGGCGCCGACATCGCGCCCTACACGGTGCGGCTGACGATCGAGGTCGAGGACCGCAAGGGCATGCTGGCCGAGCTCAGCCAGCGGATCTCCGACATCAACACCAACATCACCAACATGGAGGCGCGCACCGGCGACCAGCGGGCCCGCATTGACGTGACGGTCGAGATCAAGGACATGAAGCACCTGGAACAGGTGATCAAGTCGGTGCGCGGGATTAAGGGTGTGTTGAACGTCGAGCGGTCGTCGCCGATTCCGGAACGCCGTTAGGTCCGCCTGAAGGCGGACGCCACATCGATGCGGCGTCGATCCGGAACGCCGTTAGGTCCGCCTGAAGGCGGACACCACATCGA
>JBFWUK010000016.1:109703-121284 GCA_050247355.1 Vicinamibacterales bacterium
CCACATCGATGCGGCGTCGATCCGGAACGCCGTTAGGTCCGCCTGAAGGCGGACACCACATCGAAGGGGGCGGTGACGTGCCACGGGGAATGTGGCGTCCGGCTTTAGCCGGACTAATCCAGCACCGCGATGACGTCGATTTCGACGCGCACATCCTTGGGCAGCTTCACCACTTGCACGGTCGAACGGGCCGGGTACGGCGCCGTGAAGTAGCTGGCGTAGACCTCGTTCATGGCGGCGAATTCGCCCAGGTCGACCATGAACACGGTGGTGCGGGCGACGTGCGAGAAGTCCGCGCCGGCCGCCGCCAGCAGCGCCTTGATGTTCTCCATCACGCGCGTGGCCTGGGCGGTGATGTCACCGGGCACGATTTGCCCGGTGACGGGATCGAGCGGAATCGATCCCGACAGGAACAGCAGGTTGCCGACCTTGAGCGCCGGCGAGTAGGGCCCAATGGCCTTGGCCGCGCCGGCTGCCATCACGAGTTCTTTCACGCCTGCACCTTAGGCACCCCAGGCACCCTGAGCACCTTAGCCACCCTTACGCCGCCTTGACGATCTTGCTCGAACGGATGCAGCGCGTGCAGACCTTCACGCGCTTGGTGGCGCCGTCGACGACCGCACGCACCGTCTGCAGGTTGGGCTCGAAGCGACGGGGACGGACGTTGTGGGCGTGGGAGACACGGCGGCCGACCACCGGACCCTTGCCACAGATTTCACAGCGCATTGCCATAACTCAGGCTCCTTAGAGAAACCCCTATCTTACCAGTACGCCCGTTGGCTTTCGGCTCATTAACTGGAAACCCTACGTTCCGGTGGTTGTCGCCGGAGCGACAGCCATGTCGGGAACCCGGGCGAAAAGCGGAACCCTGATGGGCGTGGCGTGAGGCCCGGACGGACCACACCGTGAGGCCATTTTGCCGCAGGGCGGGTGTTCCTCCCCACCGGCCGGCAGTGTAATTCTTGCCACAAGCTTAGGCCATGTGCTACCTTTTCCCGGTTTCTGGGTGTCCCCGATAAGTGACAAGGGCGGGGAGAACCCAATCGAGCGGTCCGGCGTCTAATCAACAGTGAACGGTGTTCGGACTGCTGATATCCGGGTACGGCAGAGACGCGTAAGTCTCTGTAAATAGGTGCGATAGATACGGAAGACCGGGCCGGGCCTGCCTCCTCGAACGGCGGCGGCAGGCATATTCCAGCTCCCGGTTCATACCCCCTGTCATCTTATCCGTCGCTCATATCGGTAATTGGAAGCGCAGGTTCGGTCAGGTTCATAGGCATCGCTCTTGCTTACACGACGGACAAGTAAGAGAGCGGGGCAATCATAGGCTTCCCTGTCAGGCAGGGGGGATGGAAGGAGCGGCTGAAGTCATGGCAGCCAAGTCAAAGAAGCGGAACGTCGCAGTAGCGGAAGCGCCCATCGCGGCGCGGTACGACGAATTGAAGCGGATGCTCGTGGAGCGTCAGCGCGAGATCCTGAACGAAGTTCAGGGCAAGATCCGCGATGTTCGCGCCGAAGGTTCTGAGAAGGACCACGAGGTTCTCGATCCGGGTGAGACATCCGAGGTCGACATCCAGGAAGACATCGAATTCGCCCTCATCCAGATGAAGGCGGAAACGCTGAACAAGATCAACGAGGCGTTGTCGCGTCTCGAAGAAGGCAACTACGGTCACTGCTTCGAGTGCGGTGAAGAGATTGCCCAGCCCCGGCTGCGCGCGCTGCCCTTCGCCGTCCGTTGCAAGGACTGTGAAGAAGCCCGCGAGATGGCCCAGCAGCGCGAACGCATCCAGGCGCGCCGCGGTTCATCGAGCCTCGGCTTCGACATGCGGGGCTAACAACCCGGCGTCCTAGAATGACAGGCCTCGCCGGTGGCGGGGCCTGTTGATTCCCTGCCCTCGGCTCACTCTTGAAAGTGAAAAGTTGAAAGTGAAAAGTCGAAAGTGAGAGTCTTTTCACTTCTCACTTTTCACTGGTCACTTCGATTCGGCCCGGGAGGGTCGGCACCGTGAGCAAGTCCATCGACCCCATCGATCCCATCGACCCGTCGGCCAGCGAGACGCCGGTATTCCGCGTGCCGCCGGAAATGCCGGTGCTGCCGCTGCGCGACACCGTGCTGTTTCCGCAGGCCTTCATGCCGCTGGCCGTGGCGCGTGAAAGCTCGGTCAAGTTGATCGATGAGGCGGTCGCCAGCGGGCAGACCATTGCCGTGTTCGCGCAGCGCGAAGCCGGCGAGGACGAACCCGGCCAGGCCGACCTGCACGCCATCGGCACCGCCAGCCAGATTCACAAGATGTTCAAGCTGCCCGACGGCAGCCTGCGCATCATCGTCCAGGGCCTCGCCCGCGTGCGCCTCGACGAAATCACCGCCACCCGCCCGTACCTGCGCGGCAAGGCCACCGAGGCGCCGGAGGTCCTGAAGGACGAAGACCGCCTCGAGATCGACGCGCTGCAGCGGAACATCAAGGCCAACTTCCAGCAGATCGTGTCGCTGTCGCCGCTGATGTCGGACGACCTGCAGGCGCTGGCGTCGAACATCACCGATCCGGGCCGCCTCGCCGACTTCATTGCCTCGGGCCTCGGCACCATCGCCACCGAGACCAAGCAGGAAGTGCTGCAGACGCTGGACGTCCGGGCGCGGCTCGACCTGCTCAACCGCCTGCTGATCAAGGAACTCGAGGTCCTTGAGCTCGGCTCGAAGATCCAGAGCCAGGTGCAGTCGGAAGTCGGCAAGAACCAGCGCGACTACTTCCTGCGCGAGCAGCTCAAGGCCATCCAGAAGGAACTCGGCGAAGGCGACGACCAGACACGCGAGATCGAGGAGCTGCGCACCAAGCTCGAGGCCGCCGGCCTGCCCGAGCCGGTGCAGAAGGAGGCGCTGCGCGAACTCGACCGCCTGTCGAAAATGCCGCCGGCGGCCGCCGAGTACACCGTGGCGCGCACCTATCTCGACTGGATCGTCGCGCTGCCGTGGTCCAGGAAGACCGAAGAGGTCATCGACCTCAAGAAGACCAAGGGCATCATGGATGCCGAGCACTCGGGTCTCGAGAAGGCCAAGGACCGCATTCTCGAATACCTGGCCGTGCGCAAGCTGAACCCCGGCATGAAGGGGCCCATTCTGTGCTTCGTCGGCCCTCCGGGCGTCGGCAAGACCTCGCTCGCCCGCTCGATTGCCCAGTCGCTCGGCCGCAAGTTCGTGCGCATCTCGCTGGGCGGCGTGCGCGACGAGGCCGAGATTCGCGGCCATCGCCGCACCTATATCGGCGCGCTGCCCGGCCAGATCATTCAGGGCCTGCGCCGCGCCGAGTCGAAGAACCCGGTCTTCATCCTCGACGAGATCGACAAGCTGGGCAACGACTTCCGCGGCGACCCGTCATCGGCGTTGCTCGAAGTGCTCGATCCGGAACAGAACCACACCTTCCGCGATCACTATCTCGACGTCCCGTTCGACCTGTCGGAAGTGCTGTTCGTGACGACGGCGAACGTGCTCGACACCATTCCGCCGCCGTTGCGCGACCGCATGGAAGTGCTCGAGCTGCCGGGGTACACCGAGGAAGAGAAGCTCGCCATCGCGCGCGACCACCTGGTGGCCAAGCAGGTGCAGAACCACGGCTTGAACAAGCAGCAGGTGGTGTTCACCGATGCCGGCCTGCGGGCGGTGATTCGCGGCTACACGCGTGAGGCGGGTGTCCGCAATCTCGAGCGCGAGATCGGCGCCATTTGCCGGAAGATTGCCCGCCGCCGCGCCGAAGGCGCCGACGAGAAGGTACGGGTGACGCCCGAGTTCGTCGAGCAGTTGCTCGGGTCGTTCCGCTTCATGGAAGAAGAAGTCAAGGACCGCACCCGGCAGCCGGGTGTGGCCACCGGCATGGCCTGGACGCCGGTGGGCGGCGACGTGCTGTTCGTCGAGGCCACGCGCATGGCCGGCGGCGGCTCGCTGACCCTGACCGGCCAGTTGGGCGACGTGATGAAGGAATCGGCGCGGGCCGCCCTGTCGTGGGTGCGCGCGCACGCCACCGAGTGGCAGATCGACCCCGACTTCTTCAAGAACTCGGAGCTGCACGTGCACGTGCCGTCGGGCGCGATTCCGAAGGATGGCCCGTCGGCCGGCGTCACCATGGTCACGGCCATGGTGTCGGAACTGACGCGGCGCCCGGTGCGCGGCGACCTGTCGATGACCGGCGAGATCACCCTGTCGGGCAAGGTGCTGCCGGTTGGCGGCATCAAGGAAAAGGTGCTGGCCGCCAAGCGCGCCGGCGTCAAGGAAGTGATCCTCCCGAAGCAGAACGAGAAGAACGTCAAGGAAGACCTTGGCGACGAACTGCTGAAGGGCCTGACCATTCACCTGGTCAGCACGATCGACGAGGTACTGCTGCTGGCTCTCGTGCACGAGAACGATCGCCCGGCCAAGAAGCGCATCCATCCGCCGGTGGCGGCGCGCAAGACCCGGCCCGGGCACGCCCCCCGGTCGCGGTAGGGTCGCCGCCACGCGGCGGCCCGGCCTGACGCAAGCTAAGGTAGACTGCCCGCGATCGTCCTGAAGACCCGCGACGGCCGCGTCATTCCCTTCACCGTCGGATACCGTCCCGATGGTGGTGACGGCCTCGGGCGGCTGGCCGAACAGGTCCGCCAGCAGGTTGGCCTGGTCGGCCTCGCGGTTTCCGACGATGTGCTGCGGTCGTTCCTGGAGGACGGCCGTACCATCGAGGCGATCAAGCACCTGCGAGAGACGAAAGGCCTCTCCCTCCTCGAAGCCAGGCGCGCGGTCGAAGACTTGATGAAGCCGACCTTTCGCTGAGCCGCAACGTCCCTCCCGCCCCCGCGGCTCGCGCGGCTCGCGTGTAAGAACTGCTCTCATCTCCCTCTTATCTTCACCTGATTTACTCACGCGTACCGATTGAGGTTCGCCGGAGCCGGGCGTGCGCACCTCTCGCGATGCGCAATGGCGGCGGTCGATCACGAATCTGCAACGGCCATTACCGAAACGTCACGGCGCGGCTGCTGTAGGCGTTCGGTCCGTACCGGTACGGGGATTGCTCGGACCGACATTCACACCCTTGCTCCTGGAGAAGCCGGTGTTTCTAGAGACCGCCGCACCCGCGTCGCTGACCGCGCTTCATTTGACGATCGCGGTCCTTCGCCGTCATCGAGCGGCCGGCCGTTCGATCGTGAGCCCGTTCGTGCTGCCGTCGTTCATCTTCGTCCTGGTGCCGTGGCTGTGGCCGACTGCCGTCGGCCTGGCGCTCGGCGTCGGCGCGCACGCCCTCTGGTTCTTCACGTGCGAGCTGCTGGCCCCGGCCGTCACCGGCGAACGCCCGCCCGCCGCGCCCCGTCCGAAGCCGGCGACCACCCCGCGACTTGCGACGGCGGGTCCACCTGCATCGGCTGCGGCGGCGGTGCTCGCCGTCCTTGATGAAGCCGCCGACATCAAGACCTTCCGGTTGGCGCGCCCGGACGGATTCGAGTTTTCGCCGGGCCAGTTCCTGGCGGTGCGCGTACAGATTGACGGCAAGCCGCACGTGCGCTGCTATTCGATCAGCTCGGCCCCGCATGCGTGCGGCTATCTCGAGATCTCCGTACGCCGCCAGGGCCTGGTGTCCGGCATGCTGCACGCCACCGTGCGGGCGGGATCGACCCTGACAATCAACCGTCCTGCCGGGCAGTTCGTGTATCCACAGGGTGACGATCGTCCTCTCGTGCTGATCGCCGGCGGCATCGGCATCACGCCGCTGTTGTCGATGCTTCGGCACGCGGTGGCGGCCGCCCCGGCGCGGCCGATCACGCTCTTGTATTCCGCGCGCCGCGAGCACGACGTCGCGTTCCACGGCGAGTTGCGCGTGCTGGCCGAGCGGCATCCTCAGGTTCGCGTCGCCATCACGCTGACGCAGCCGACCGAACCGACCCGGTTGCGAACGGGTCGTCTCGACGTCGCGATGGTGCGCCAGTTCGTGTCGGCGCCGGCCGACTCGATCTTCTGCCTGTGCGGGCCGGGCCCGATGATCGCGGACCTGCGGGCCGCGCTCGCGGGACTGGGCGTGCCGGACGGCCAGGTGCGCTACGAGCAATTCGAGACCGCGGTGGTGGCCTCCCAGGTCAACGCGGCCGCGACCCGCACGGCGCCGGCCGGGACCGCTGCGCCTGCCGCGGTCACGCTGACGTTCGAGCAGAGCGGTGTCTCGGTGTCGGCGCTGTCCTCGATGACGCTGCTCGAATCGGCCGAGGCCGAGGGAGTGGCCATCGTCTCGTCGTGCCGAGCCGGTGTCTGCCAGTCATGTCGAACGCGGCTGAAAGCCGGCGACGCCGACTGCCGCTCCGATGTCCTCGATCCCGACGATCGGGCCGCTGGTTTCGTGCTGCCGTGCGTAACCTGGCCGAACGGCGACTGCGTGCTGGAGGCCTGATGTGAGCAACCCGGCCAGGCCGCGGCGCGCGCTGTCAATGGTTCTGGTGGTAGCCGGCGCGTTTTGCGCCACGGTGGCGATCGTGGTGCTCTGGTACTTCGGTGGATGGGAGTACTACGGGACGCCGGTTGGCCGCCGGGGGTACATGGAAGCCCACCGGTTGCTGCGGCCCTCCGGCAGCGTCGGCCTGATTCTGGGCGTCGCCGGCACCGCGGCCATGGTGCTGACGCTGCCGTACGCCGTGCGCAAGCGGTGGCGCCCGCTGGCCCGCTTCGGGCCGACGTCGAAGTGGCTCGAGGTGCACATCTTCTTCGGGATCGTCGGACCGGTGCTGGTCACACTGCATACCGCATTCAAGTTCCAGGGCGTGATCGCGGTCGGCTACTGGCTGATGATGACGGTGTGGGCGTCGGGCTTCGTCGGACGCTACCTTTACGTCCGCATTCCAAAGAGCATCCGCGGCGTCGAACTGTCGCGCGACGAGATGGAGTCCGAACTGGCGAGCACGCGCGCCGCGCTGTCGCTGGTGCCGCTGCCGGCGCCTGCGCGGGCAGCGCTCGACGAGTTTGATCGGTCGGTTGAGCCGGCGCCGGGGCGGCCGCCCGGACTGCTCGACCTGTTCTTCGGTGAGCTCCGGGTCCGCACGCGGTTGTTTCTCATGCGCCGGCACCTGCGCACGGCTGGCACGGACCTCGACATCATCCACGCTGCGGTGACGCGGGCTGCCGAGCATGCGACGCTGGTACGGCGCGTGGCCCACCTGCAGCGGACCCGCCGTCTGTTCGATCTCTGGCACGTGTTCCACCGTCCCCTGGTTTACGGCATGTTCCTGATCGTCGGCTTCCACGTGGCGATCGCGATCTACCTGGGCTACGCGCAACTGTTGTTGATGGCGGCACGGTGATGCGGGCGTGGCCTCCGGCTCGTTTGGGCGCAGTGCTGCTGATGGCGGCCGTGGTGCACCTGGGCGCGGTGGCCGTGGCGCAGGCGCAACTGGGGGCGCTGGTGTCGCCGGGCCGGTTGCACAAGACGCACGCGTCGCTCGAGGGCGTAAGCAAATGCCTCCAGTGCCACTCGCAAGGCCAGCAGGTGGCAGCCGCCAAGTGCCTGACCTGCCACCAGCCGATCGCGACGCGCATCGCCGCCAAGAAGGGCGTGCATCGCGCCGTGACCACCGACTGCGTGACTTGCCACGTCGAGCACGCGGGTGCTGAGGCGGAACTGCGGCCGTTCGACCAGCAGGCGTTCGACCACGGGCGCGACGCCGGCTATCCGCTCACTGGGCTGCACGCCCCGGTGGCGGCCAACTGCGCAGCGTGCCACAAGACCCGCTCGTTCCTCACTGCCCAGACCAGCTGCGCCTCGTGCCACCTTGATTCGCACAAGGGTTCACTCGGCGCGGAGTGCTCGACCTGTCACTCGACCGCGGTGGCCTTCGCCGCGGCCACCAAGGGGTTCGATCACAGCAAGGCCAAGTTCCCGTTGGCCGGCGCGCACGGCAAGGTGGCGTGCGAGTCGTGCCACAAGAACAAGCAGTACAAGGGCATCGCCTTTGCCTCGTGCAGCAATTGCCACGCCGATCCGCACAAGTCGAAGCTGGGCACTGCGTGTGCGTCGTGCCATACCGAAACGGCCTGGCGCACCACCAAGGTGGACCACGCCCGCACGGCGTTTCCGCTCCGCGGCAAGCACGCCGCGGTGGAGTGCGCCAAGTGCCATGTCAGGCCCGCCGCGACCGTGAAGCCGCGGTCCGACGCCTGCGCCGCCTGTCACACCGATCCCCATCGCGGGGTCTTCAAGCAGGACTGCGGCTCGTGTCACACCGAATCGAGCTTCCAGAAGGGGACCTTCGATCACGGCGCCACGACGTTTGCGCTGGCCGACAAGCACGCGGGGCTGGCCTGCGTCGCGTGCCACAAGACGGCGCGGCCCGCCGCCAACGACTTCCGCGGGCTCAAGACGGCGTGCGAGTCGTGTCATACCGACGTCCATCGCGGCGAGCTGGGCCTGTCGTGCGAGAAGTGCCATTCGGCCAAAACCTTTGAAGTGCCGGTGTTCACACACGCCAACCCGCGCGCCTTCTTCGCCGGGCAGCACGCCAGCTTGACCTGCGCGGAGTGCCACGTCACCACGATGCAGCCGGCGCGCACGGCCGCCAAGATCCCGGCCTTTCGTGTCGGCTATCGCACCACGCCCACGGCGTGCCTGTCGTGTCACAAGGATGTGCACCTGGGCCAGCTGAAGGCCGCCTGCGAGACCTGTCACACCGTGGAGTCGCCGAAGTTCGCGGTCGCCGCGTTCCCGCATGCCGGCACCCGGTTCCCGTTGACGGGCAAGCACGTCCCGCTCGCGTGCGAGAAGTGTCACAAGGTGGAGACCGGGACATTTCCGGCGGGACCGGGGACCGCGCGCCGGCTCACTGGCGTGGGCACGACCTGCGTGAGCTGCCACGAAGACATCCACCATGGGCAACTCGACCAGTCCTGCCAGACCTGCCACTCGAGCGACACCTTTGCGCTGCCGCGCTATTCGCACAAGAACGAGCGCGGGCTGCGCGAGTTCTTCACCGGCCGGCACGCCACGGCGACGTGCGTCAGCTGTCACAAGCCGCTGCCCGGAGTGGCCGCCGGCGCAAAACCGGTGGCTGCCTACAACGTGTCGACCACCTGCATCACCTGTCATACCGACGTGCACCGGGGAGCGCTTGGCTCCGCGTGCCAGACCTGCCACAAGCCGTAGCGAGCACACCATGAGCCGCATTCTTCGCATCGCGTTGCTGGTCACTGGTGCCACCCTCGTCCTGGCGTCCCCCGTCCTGGCGCAGTTCGAGACGCCCAACCGTCAGTTTCACGATCAGTTCACCTTTCGCCTCGAAGGCCGGCACCTGGGGGTGGCTTGCGAATCGTGCCACCTCAAGGGCGTCTACAAGGGCACGCCCAACAAGTGCTTCGACTGTCACTGGGAGCGCCGGCAGGACGACCGCTTCCGCCTGCAGCTTGGTTCGCAGTGCGAGCAGTGCCATCGGCCAATTGCCTGGACCGCCGTCCGCTTCGACCACGGGGCGACGACGGGCATGCCCCTCAACGGCGCGCACCGGCAGCTGGCCTGCCAGTCATGTCATCCCAACGACAACCTGCGCACCGCCAACAGTTCATGCGTGAGCTGTCACCAGCAGGATTACCAGTCGGCGCGTAACCCCAACCATGTGGCCGGCGGGTTTCCCACGACCTGCGATACCTGCCATCGCGCCAGCGACACGTCCTTCAATCAGGCCACCTTCAACCACCAGGCATCCTTTCCCCTGGTGGGGCAGCATGCGACGCAGGCCTGCGCCTCGTGCCACAAGGGCAATGTCTATCGCGGCACTGCTCGCGATTGCGTGGGGTGCCATCTCGACGCCTACAACCGTACGACCACGCCCAATCACGTCGCCGCCGCTTTCCCGACCACGTGCGAGAACTGCCACCGGGCCACCGACAGCAGCTTCCGTGGCGTGACCTTCAACCACGCCGCGATCTTCCCGCTGGTGGGGCAACACGCGACGCAGTCCTGCACCGCCTGCCACACCAACAACGTGTTCCGCGGCACGGCGCGCGACTGCGTGGGGTGCCATCGCGCGGCATACGACCGCACCACGTCCCCCCCGCACATTGCGGCCGGGTTCCCCACCACGTGTGAGAACTGCCATCGGGCCACCGACAGCAGCTTCCGCGGTGCCGCGTTCAATCACGCCACCGTGTTCGCGCTGGTCGGGCAGCACGCCACGCAGGCATGCACCGCGTGCCATACGAACAACGTCTATCGCGGCACCGCGCGCGACTGCGTCGGCTGCCACCGTGCGGCCTACGACCGCACCACCTCACCGTCGCACGCCGCCGCCGGATTCCCCACGACGTGCGAGAACTGCCATCGCGCCACCGACAGCAGCTTCCGTGGCGCGGCGTTCAACCACGCCACCGTGTTCGCGCTGGTCGGGCAGCACGCCACGCAGGCATGCACCGCGTGCCATACGAACAACGTCTATCGCGGCACCGCGCGCGACTGTGTCGGCTGTCATCGCTCCAATTACGACCGCACGACCTCACCGGCCCATGCCGCGGCCGGGTTCGGCCTCACGTGTGAGACCTGCCACCGCGCCACCGATTCGACGTGGCGTCAGGGTACTTTCAACCACCGGTTCCCGATCACGGGTCGGCACAACGCCCCCTGCTCAACCTGCCATCCGGCCGGTACGCCGGTGCAGAACTTCACCTGCCTGACGTGCCACGAACATTCGCAGTCTGAAATGGACAAGGAGCATCGCGGCCGTAACGGTTATCGCTACGAGTCCCGCGCCTGCTACAGCTGCCATCCCAATGGGCGGAGTTGACACGAGGTGAGCATGAGGTTTCGTTTTCATGTCTGGTCGGCCCGCATCATCCTGCTGATCGCGGCGACCCCGTCATTTGCACAATCGACCGCGCCAAGGCCCGATGGCCGGGTGTCGTTCTACCTGACGACGACCCGCCGCAGCCCAGAGGGCGGCGAGGCCAAGACCGGCTTCGACTTCGCCACCTCCTTCACGTTCAGGACGCCGGACCTGGACAGCAGCGGACTGGAGGCCGGCGTCGATCTGCGGCATACGGGCTACAGTGCCTCTGAGCGGCCGCAACGGGTGTCGGTTTACGACGGGTTTGTCGGAGCGCGGTTCGGTGAGCGAGGACAGTACCGCGCCCGCGCCGGCCACATGTGGTTGCCCGACCTCGGCACCGCCGGCGCGTTGGCTGGCGGCCTCTTCGAATATCGAAGCGCGGCGTCGGGTGCCGAGAAGCGGCTCGTGGCCGGAGTATTCGCCGGCACGGAGCCGTTGGGATACGAGGCTGGCTACGCGTCGGGCGTTAAGAAATACGGAGGCTACGTTGCCCTCGAGAGCGGATTCCTGCGCCGTCACGTGGTGGGGTTGGCAAACATCCGTCACGGCGCATTGAGCGAACGAGCGATGTTGAGCGTGGCCAACTACATCCCCGTCGGGAAGTCGTTCTTCGCGTATCAGGCGCTCGAGTACGACCTGAAAGGGCCGGCTGACGGGGCGGCCAAGGGCGGCCTGGCCTACTTCCTCGTCAATGCGCGCGCGTCCGCGGGCCCGCGGGTGGAAGTGCAAGGCACCTACAATCGCGGGCGTTCCCTCAACGCCCGTCAACTGG
>JBFWUK010000017.1:0-12361 GCA_050247355.1 Vicinamibacterales bacterium
AATCGAGACGGTCGCTGAGCTGGGTTTGGCGGGAGCCGCCGACAGCCTGATCCTTGAGCGAGCCGTCGCAGAGGGCCGGATCGTCCTGACTCACGACCCCGATTTTGGACGGCTAGCTGTGCAAGGCTCGTCGATTTCGACAGGCGTCGTCTTCTTGCGTCCCGGGCATATTTCAAGCGCAATCGTGTTAGCTGCCCTCGAAGCTGCCAACACCGCGGCAGGAGATCTGTCCACGCCCTTTCTCCTGACAGTCGAGCAAAAAGCGCAGTCCGGGCTCCGGGTTCGAGTCCGCCAGCTTCAAAGCGGCGGCTAGGTCATCGCGTAACCGTCCGCACTGAAGCGCCGCGCCTTGCGCGTGATGAGCCACGGCGAACTGCACTCGCGAGTGGTTCCGATCCGGATTCGCTCGAGCAACGAGGGTGGGGATGCGCCCGAGTGGCAAGGCGCGACGACCGAGCATATTGGGCATATGTAAGGGAGGAGCAACGCCGCCAGTCGGGATGCAGCGCCAGCCGAATGCCGAGCAAATCCGGATGCGGACCACGGCTCTCAGCCTGTTCCTGCCACGCGCCACCCTGCCCGAAAGCCCGTTCCGGTTCGTGGTGATCGACGACCCGGTGCAATCCATGGACCCCGCCCGCGTCGACGGCTTGGCCAGGGCGCTCGAAGAGACCGCGCGCACGGGTGTCCTACGCGTGGGCTGGGCTCAGCGGCGCCTGCCATCAGCATCCCTACGAGCTGCCGCCGACTTCGGTGGAGCTCTTAGGGTGGCTGGGGACGGTCGAACAACTGGTCAAGCGCGTAGCGCTTAAGCCTGACTAGCGACTGGTTGGGCGGGACCGTCGTCGTTCCAAGACCCGGATTCGCTTCTCATGGTTCCGGATCGCGAGATCGTGGGGCGACCACCTGGTATCCCAATGCCGGAACATGTCCTTCACGTCTCTTGAGAGCTGCCTCTTCAAGTTGTCGTAGCCTTCGCCAAGCTTCTTTATGTCTTCGCGAATCTGCTCAAACATCATCCTGGTCGTCATGTCTTTCTCGTTGTTGTCGGCCATCGCTCGCCCTGAGCGATAGTCGAAGGGTAGCATCGTCCTTCGGTCCGTAGCCAAGCATGGCGCGGTCCATGACGACGCTACCATCGTCGGCGGTGCGTTCGGCCGAAGATCAGAGGGGAGTGAATAGGTCAGGCAACCCTGAAGGGTTGCCTCAACCGATGTGGTTCCCTGGCGCTGAGCTAGTTGCTGCCCTCAGGCGCGGTGGCGACGTCGGGGCGGTTGATGGCGCCGTTGTCCACGGTCTTGCCCACCTCGTTGATCACCTGGAAGTGCATCACGTCGCCCACCACCTCGATCAACATGAAGTGATACCCCTCGTCAAACGCCTTCGCCGAGATCTCGCCGCCGGCCACGTCGCCGCGGCGTAGCTTGCCGCCGCCGCCCGACACAAAATAGTGGATGCCCTGCTGCGGCTTGATGCGCTCGTAGAAGTGATCGTGGCCGGTAAACACCACGTCCACGCCGTGCCTGGTGAACAACGGCTCGAGCGCCGCGCGCACGGTGACGTCGGAGCCGTGACGGCCGCCGGTGGAGTAGGGCGGGTGATGGAAGAACACCACCTTCCACTTCGACGTGCTGTCGGCCAGCTCCTTCTCGAGCCACGCCATCTGCTCGGGACTGAGGTAGGTGCTGTCCACCGCGTAGAAGCGCAGGTCGGGCTTCGGCTTGACCGAGTAGAACCGCTTGCCGTCCATGTTGAACGGCTTGTAGAAAATCTGGTCGGTCTCGTCGTGATTGCCGAGCGCGGCGTAGAACTTGACGCCGGTGTCGAGCAGCGGCTTGTAGGGGCGCTCGAACTTGTCGATGAAATCCCGCGGCCCCTCGGGGCCGTACATGTTGTCGCCGGTCATCAGCACGAACTCGAACGGGAACTGCGAGTGCGCGGCAATCATCTGCTGCGCCAGCCGATACTGCTCCGCGCCGCCTGTGCCGGTGTCGCCGATCACAGCGAAGCGAATGGAGTCTTGCTGCCGCGGCAACGACAGCGCCGGCGGCGCCACCGGCGCCATGTCAACGGGTTGAACAGGCGTGACGCAGGCAGCGGTGATGGCCGCCGAGAATACAGCGGCGGCGACGACGGCTTGCTTGCCGGCCGTAGCCTTGGCGAAGGCTGGGGGCCTGGGGCTTGGGGCTTGAAAACGCATATCCTTCCCTCACGCAACCGGCAGCGCGGCCGGCATGAAGTCGATAATCAGGTTCGCCTGCGTATCGCGGATCAGCAACTGGCGATAGACGAAGCGATACTCCAGGCCCTCGGGCAACTTCGGCAACGCCTCGAGAATGGCCGGCGGCACCGAGCCCAGCGGATACTGCTTGGGATACTCGGAGTTCACCTTCAACTTGAACGCCTCGGGACCAGGACCCTCGTCCCAAATGCTGCCGCGGGTGTTCTGCCCCTTCACGCCCTTCAACTCGGGCGCCAGGATGGCGCGAATGTGCGCCTGCACCGCCGGGCTGAAGATATCGCCGGGCTTGGCGGAGGCGCGCGCGGCCGTCAGCTTCGCCGCCAGGGTCTGGCGCGCGGCAGCGATCTCCTCAGGTTTGGTGGTCTCGTTCATCTTCGCGGCACCCTTGTGCAGGCCGTCGCGCAGGTCGGTGTAGACCTTGACGCGCTGGTCGAACTCCGCCAGCACCGCCGGGTCTTTCGCCACGGTCGTGGTTCGCTGCGCCGACAGGGGCACCGCGGCCAGTGTCAGCAGAAGCGCAGTGAATGGTCCGGCTAAAGCCGGACGCCACATTGCGGTCGAAGCCGGACGCCACATCGCGGCTAGAGCTGGGCGCCACATTGCGGTCGAAGCTGGACGCCACATTGCGGTCGAAGCCGGATGCCGCATTGCGGTCGAAGCTGGACGCCACATTGCGGTCGAAGCCGAACGCCACATTGCGGTCGAAGCCGGACGCCACGCTCGAGGCCATAAGCTCGTCATTGCCATCTACCTCTGGTGAGTTCAATGCAAGCGGCAATCCAAGAACACGTCGGGCTCGACTGTAGGGGGTACACTAGGCACTTCCCGATGCGCATTCTCGACGGCCAACTCATCCTCTCGCCCTCAGACCTCGCCAACTTCCTTGCCTGCCGTCACCGCGCCGGGCTTGATCTGGCCGTCGTGCACAAGCAGCTCGAGCGGCCGGCCTATTCCAATCCGTACGCGGCCATCCTGAAGAAGCACGGCGAAGATCACGAAGCCGCCTATGTGCAATCGCTCTACGCGCAGGGATTGACGGTCGTTGATGCCAGCGCGTCTGGCGCAGCGACGATGGAGGCGATGAAGTCGGGCGTGGATGTGATCGTGCAGGCGCGGCTCGAGGGGGACGGGTTTGCAGGTTACGCGGACATCCTGCGGCGCGTGGCGGCGAACAGCGACCTGGGTGCCTGGGCGTACGAAGCGCACGACACCAAGCTGACGCGAGAGACCAAGGGCGGCACCATCCTGCAACTGTCCGCCTACTCCGACATGCTCGGCGCCATGCAAGGACGCACGCCGGAGCGCTTCCATGTCGTGACACCGGTTGCGGTGGAGCCGTATCGCGTGGCCGACTACGCCGCGTACTACCGGATGATTCGCGCCACGTTGCAACGCGAACTGACGAAGGGCCACGAGCGGCTGCTGGCCGAGCACTATCCGGAGCCGGTCGAGGCCTGCCAGGTGTGCGTGTGGGCCGGGCGATGCGAGGGCACGCGGCGGAAGGACGATCACCTGTCGTACATCGCCAACTCAGGTCGCACGCATCGCGTGGAGCTGGTGGCGCAGGGCGTGCCCACGCTGACCGCCGCCGCCACCATGGCGGTGCCGGTCACGTTCAAGCCGGCACGCGGCGCCCGCGAAACCTACGACCGGCTGGGCGGACAGGCCCGCGTGCAGCATCAGCAGCGGACCGAGAAGCGGCCGATTGTCGAGATGCTGCCGGTTGAAGAGGGAGCCGGGCTGCGTCGTCTGCCGGCGCCATCGCCTGGAGACCTGTTCCTGGATCTGGAAGGGGCGGCGTTTGCCAGGGAGGGAGGGCGGGAGTACCTGTTTGGGGTTTGGACAGGCAACCCTTCCAACTTCGCGCTGCGCGCTACGGCGGACAAGAAAGGGTTGCCTCCACACTACGGGGCGTGGTGGGCCGTCGACGATCAGCAGGAGAAGGCGGCGTTCGAGGCGGTGATGGATCTGATCGCCGAGGCGGTGAAGGCCAATCCCGGCATGCACGTCTACCACTTCAACCACTACGAGCCGACGGCGTTCAAGAAGCTGGCCGGGCGATACGTGACGCGCGTCGAGGCGCTCGACGAACTGCTGCGCAACGAACGTTTCGTCGACCTCTATCCCATCGTCCGGCAGGCGGTCCGCGCCGGCGTCGAGAGCTACTCGATCAAGCAGATGGAGCAGTACTACGGCTTCACCCGCAACGTGGCGCTGGCGAACGTGCGTCAGCCGCTGATGGAGGTGGAGACGGCGCTTGAAAGCCAGGCGGTGGACGCGCTGTCGAGCGAGATTCGCGACGCCGTGCAGGGCTACAACGAAGACGACTGCCGATCCACCGAGGCGCTGCGCGACTGGCTCGAGAAGCTGCGCGCGGAGGCGATTGCCGGCGGCGCCGACGTGCCGCGGCCGCTGGCGGAGGCCAAGGAGCCGCAAGAGAAGACGGTTGCCCTGCAGCAGCGCGCGGAAGCCGTGCGCGCGCGCATTCTGGCGTCGATCCCAGCCGAGGCCGCGGATCCCGCGAATCCGGATCATGCGCAGTGGCTGCTGGCGTACCTGGTGGACTGGCATCGCCGCGAGATCAACGCCGAGTGGTGGGAGTACTTCCGCCTGCGCGATCTGCCCGAGGAGGATCTGTTCGACGAGCGCAAGGCCGTCGCCGGCTTGAGGCACATTGAGCGCGTCGGCCCTTTCCTCGGCAAGAACGGAAAGCCCACCGGATCGATGATTGACCGCTATTCGTATCCTCCCCAGGACATCGAGATTGAAGACGGCGACAAGCTGAAGCTGCAGGTCGACGCGCCTTTCGGTGAGGTGCTGGCCCACGATCGCGAGCAGCGCACGCTGGACGTGAAGAAGGGCAAGGCCGCGCTCGACATCCACCCGTCAGCGGCATTTGCGTTCGACGCCTTCCCGACCGACGTGCAGCAGGAGGCGGTGATCAGGATGGCCGAGTCGGGAGATGGCGAGGCCTGCGGCGTCCAGCTGCTGCATCGGCATCCGCCCCGCCTGCGCTCGCAATCGTTCGAGCGGCAAGCCGCGGAATCCGACCAGCAGTTCGCCGTCCGCATCGTCACAGATCTCGATCGCACGACGCTGGCCATCCAGGGGCCGCCGGGAGCGGGCAAGACCTACATCGGCGCGCAGATGATCCTGGCGCTGGTCCGCGCCGGCAAGAAGGTCGGCGTCACCGCGCACAGCCACAAAGTGATTCGCAACCTGCTGGAGGACGTGCTGAAGCAAGCAGGTGCGTACGATGGCGTGCGGGTGGCCGCGAAGGGCGATGAAGACGATGACCAAGGTGGCGTCCGGATCATCAAGGGCAACGACGCACCGCTGGAGGCTCTGGGCAGCGGGGAAGTGAACGTGCTCGGCGGCACGTCGTGGATGTGGGCGCGCACCGACTATGCAGCCGCCGTCGACGTGCTGTTCGTGGACGAGGCGGGGCAAATGTCGCTGGCGCATGCCCTTGCCGTTTCGCATGCGGCCAACAGCCTGGTGCTGCTTGGCGATCCGCGTCAGCTCGCGCAGCCGTCGAAGGGCAGCCATCCTGACGGCGTCGGCGTGTCGGCGCTCGAGCACGTGCTGGCGGGCGCCGAGACCATGCCGCTCGATCGCGGCATCTTCCTGCCTATCACCTGGCGCATGTCGCCGGCGCTGACGAAGTTCACGTCGGAGTTGTTCTACGAGGGCAAGCTCGACGCGAAGGCGGGACTCGAGCGGCAAGTCCTGAGTGGAGTCGACGCGTTGGCCGGTTCAAAGCTGTGGATGGTGCCGGTCGAGCACGATGGCTGCCGGAACGCATCAAACGAAGAAGTGGCGGCCGTCGTCTCGCTGGTCGAACGGCTGCTGGCGCCGGGATCGATGTGGGTCGACGAGAAGGGCAAGGAGAGGCCACTGACCGCCGCCGACATCCGCGTGGTCGCGCCGTTCAATGCGCAGGTGAACAGGATTGCGCAGGCGCTGGCAAAGGTCCGGCTAAAGCCGGACGCCACATTGACTCCGGACACCACATTGCAAGTCGGCACGGTCGACAAGTTCCAGGGGCAGACGTGCGCCGTCGTCATCTACTCGATGGCGACCTCGCGCCCCGAGGATGCGCCGCGGGGGATGGAGTTTCTCTACAGCCTCAATCGCCTGAACGTGGCGACGTCACGGGCCAGGTGCGCCGTGTTCCTGATCGCATCACCGAGGCTGTTCGAGCCCGACTGCCGAACCCCGCGGCAGATGTTGCTGGCGAATGCGCTCTGCCGCTTCGCCGAGATGGCAGAAACTGCGATCTGATCGCGGTGTGATTTTGGGGGCCTGGCCCCAATCATCCATTCTCCGCGACGCCGCCCCAATCATCCATTCTCCGCGACGCCGCTCATCGAAATGGATGAATGGGGCCAGGCCCCCGGAATCACCGCTGTCCACCCGCGCCGGCGGTGGCCTTGCTGCCGGGCAGCACCGCCTGCCCACGGCGGGTCTCGTCGATCGACAGCGCCAGCACCCGCATGGCCTCCTGGTCTGCGTGGAACCCCATCGAGTTCTCGGCCTCGATGAAGTCGAGCAGGAACTGCCCGCGCCGCTGGTGCCGCCGCGCCGCCTCGAGATCCGCATCGCTTGCGCCGGCCGTCTTGGCGGCCTTGATGTCGGCAATCAGCGCCATTAGCGCATCCATCGCGACGTTACGCACGCTGTAGGTGCGCTCCTGGATGGTCTCCACACGCTGCCGCAGATCCTCCTCCGACCAGCGATGGCAGGTCTGGCACGCGCGGTTGATGTTCAGCAGCGGGCTGCGGATGTGGTGGTCGCTGAT
Organism: Vicinamibacterales bacterium; assembly: GCA_050247355.1. Classification (GTDB taxonomy): domain Bacteria; phylum Acidobacteriota; class Vicinamibacteria; order Vicinamibacterales; family UBA2999; genus 12-FULL-67-14b. The sequence continues at coordinate 7,044 of JBFWUK010000017.1, forward strand.
CTTCATGGCGCCGACCCGCTGGTACGGCATGTGGCAATCGGCACAGGTCACGCCCGATTTGGCGTGAATACCCTGGTTCCACATCTCGAACTCGGGATGCTGCGCCTTCAGCGCCGGCGCGCCCGACTCGGCGTGCGTCCAGTCCTTGAAGCCGTTCTCCTCGTAGTAGGCGAGAATCTCGTCGGCCTTCATGCCCTTGTCCCAGGGATAGGTCAGCCGCTTCTCGGGTCCCTTGAAGTAGTACTCGACGTGGCACTGGCCGCACACGTACGCGCGCATCTCCTGCCGCGTCGCGTCGCGGTTGACGTCGTAGTTGGCGATGCCCTGCGCCGCCTTCACCTTGACAATGCCCTCGAGGAAGCCGGGACGGGTGACGCGCAACTGCATGGTCGCGGGGTCGTGGCAGTCGATGCAGGCCACCGGGTGCGTCACCTTGGTCCGCGCCTCCTGGTACTTCATCTGGTTCATCACCTCGAAGCCCTTGATCAGGTCGCCGCCGCCCAGCTGCTTGTACGGCACGTAGACCGAGGCGTGGCAGTGCATGCACGTGCCCGGCTGCTGCACCACGTCTTGCCGCTCGGTGAACGTCTGGTCGTCGAGCATGAACGCGTGGCCGCGTTCCTCGCGGAAGTCCTTCGAAAACGCATACCCCGCCCACATCGTCTTGAGGCGCGGATCCTCTTCCAGCCGCGACTGGGCGACAATGCTGCGCGGGTCGCTGTCGGTGGGCGTGCGCGGCACCGCTTCGCTGCCGCCGAAGCGCGTGCGGACTTGATCCACCGTGCGCTGGTAGCCGTCGTACTGCAGCGGGAAATTCTTCCCCCACACCGCCGGGTCCGTGGTCTCGTCGTTCAACTGCACGACGGTGAAGAACGGCGTCTGCGCCTCTTGCTGGCGCGTGAAGATGTTCACCAGCAACGCCGTCACCAGGATGGTCGCGGCGGCCGACAACACGGCAATCGCGATTGGAATCGAGATCAGCTTCTTCATTCGATGTGTCCTACTTCGTTGTGGCACGTCGTGCACGACAGGCCGCGTTTGCCGGTATCGGTGTGGGCGCGGTCAATCGCCGCAGTCGTCTCGCTGTGGCACTTGCGGCACGCCATTTCGGTGACGGCGTGGTTGCGCGGCGTGATGCGCAGCGGGTCGGGATAGCCGCCGGTGGTGAAGTAAAACGAGTGCCAGAAGCCGTTCTGCGCCTTGGTGATGTACTTCGGCACCAGCCCGGCTGGCGTGTGGCAGTCGTTGCACACCGCGACCGAGCGGTGGCTCGAGCGCTGCCACGCCGTGAAGTGCCCCTGCATCACGTGGCAGTTGGCGCAGGCGGCGGGATCGTTGGTCAGGTACGAGTAGCCCTTCGCATAGACGAAGGTGTAGGTGCCGATGCCAAGCGTGAGGCCGGCCAGCACGGCGGCGACGAGCGCGATGCGGAATCGCGACATGCAGCGCTCAATGTATCACCCGGACCGCGCACGCGGCATCGATTCACCGGCTAGGGCAGGCAGCGGGCGGTGCTGATCTCCGTCCGCTTGCGCTTGAACACGCGCACCCAGTCGGCCACCGTCACCTTGCGCTTGTTGCCATCGGCGCCGGTCATCTCTTCGCCGCGGCGCTCGATTTGCGACACCGTGAACAGGTCGCGGAGCTGCCGATCGCTCAGCTGCGCCAGGCGGCGCGACAGAAAACGGCGGCCGGCCTCGCTGATCACCGGATCCTCGAGGCTGCCCGTCAGCGATCGCGGCAGGTCGCCGACACAGCGTGCCGGCTGGCCCTTGGTCGAGCCGGCAGATTTCCACACTCCGGCGCTGTCCCAGTCGGCCAGGATCATCTTGCTGCTGTTGAGCCGCGTCGCCTTGCCGAAGGTGGCGCCCAGGTCCTTGATCACGAGCCACGGCTCGCGGCAGGTTTCGCCGCCCCTGGCATCCTTGCGGCTCTGGCCCTCGGCGCAGATGATGTCCTGCTGATCCGGTTTCGAGTCGGAGTGCTGGATGAACACCGCCAGCAGCTTCAGCGCGTCGAACTGCGCGCGCGACGCGACGCGCGGGCGGATCTGATCCAGCTCGGGCCACGCCCAACCTTCGAAGCCGGGGGTCTCGATCGACTTGCCGGGGATGTCGCGCTCGATCACCGCCGGATCGAATACGCGTGTTGCCAGGTCGATGGGCGGCTTGCTGCGCCAGTTGGTGGTGCCGGCGGCAAACGGGTCGACCGGGCACTTGATGCAGGTCACGCGCGACGGCAGCATGGTGTCGGCCTTGAACCCCAGCGCCCACAACAGCCGGCTGGCCGCCACCTCGGCGTAGACCTCGCCGTTGTCTTCGCCGTACTTCACCTTCACCTCATCCCCCTTGGACAAGGCGCACTCGAACTTCGGGGTGTTGCCGGACAGCGGTTCGTCGGGATGCACGTAGGCGCAGGTGACCTCGGCGGCAACACGCTCCGACGCCGGCAGGCGCGGCCCCCGCAGGAGGTTCAGTGATGAGGTGTTGATCGACTGCCAGACACGCGCCCGCTGCATCAGCTGGCGGCGTTCATCGACGCTGAGCTTCTTCAGCGTCCGCGGTCCTTCGGGCGCATCGGCGTCAGGCGGCGGACCGTAGCGGCCGCTGGCGCATCCGGCCAGCGACAGGACGAGCAGGGCAGCCACGCCGCTCTTGATCATTCCCTCCCACGGTGCACGACCCATGCCACCGCCTCGGGATCTGACCGAAGCTTGGTGAATTCGGGGGCCTGGCCCCAATCATCCCTTGTTGTGATTTTCTTGACCTGACCCCATGGGCGGGGAATATTCCCGCTGATTTGCTGTGGAAACTGGGGTTTTGGGCCGAAATGGCTGGCACATTTAATGCTCCGGTAGCCGGTATCTCGATTACAGGAGCCAAGTCATGCGGCAGTTCAGTCACGTTCTTTGCCCAGTCGATTTCTCCGAGACGTCGGTTCGGGCCACCACCTATGCCATGGCGTTTGCCGGCTGGTACGGCGCCGGGCTGACCCTGTTGCACGTGGTGCCGACGCTCGACGCCGCCATCGAGCCGGTGGTCGGCCTGGACGAAGCCGAGCGCATACTGCTGGCCGCGTCACGCAGCGACGTGCTGGCTGAATTGCGCCGGCTCGCGGGGCCGGCCGTCGAGGGCGATCGCACCACGCTGATCGCCGACAGCGGCCTGGTGCACGCCACCATCCTGCGTCATGCCGCCAGCCTGCCCGCCGACCTGCTGGTCATGGGCACGCACGGCCGCTCGGGGTTCAGCCGCCTCTTTCTTGGCTCGGTCACCGAACGCGTGCTGCGCAACGCACCATGCCCGGTGCTGACCGTGCCGCCGGCGCCCTCCACCGGCGCGCCGCTGCCGGTCGTTTTCAAGAACATCCTGTGCGGCGTTGACTTCTCGCCGGCCTCGATCGCCGCGCTGCAGTGGGCGCTCGAGCTCGGCCGCCAATCGGGCGGGCGCGTGACGGTGCTGCACGCCATCGAGTTCCTCCACGAGAAGGAACCCAGCCCGTTCCTCGACCTCGACCTGGCGAAGTATCACCGCCAGGCCATCAAGCGCGCCGGCGAGTGGCTGCACGAGCGGCTGGCCGGCGAGCCGCAAACCTGGTGCGCCATCGACGAGGTGGTGGCGGTCGGCCGCGGCGCCGAACTGCTGCTGTCGCGTTCCGCCGATGGCGGCGCCGACCTGATCGTCATGGGCGCGCAGGGTGCCGGCGGCATCGAGCTGATGCTGTCGGGATCCACCAGCCAGCCGGTATTGCGCGGCGCCACCTGCCCGGTGCTCAGCGTACCTGTCAACCGCTGATGAGTGGATTGACGACGGCCGAAGCGGCGGCGGCACTGGCACGAGTCGGGCCGAACGCCCTGCCCGAGAAGCCGCCCGTGCCAGCGTGGCGGCGCTTCGCGCGACAGTTCGCCAGCCCACTGATCTACATCCTGCTGTTCGCCCTCGCCTTTGACCTGGCGCTGTGGCTCAGCGACGGCGCCCACGGCTGGCCCATCGAGGCCATCGCCATTGCCGTGATCCTGCTGTTCAACGCCGCCCTTGGCCTTTACCAGGAGCGGCGATCCGAATCGGCGTTAGCCGAGCTGAACGCCCTGGCCGCCGCGCAGGCGTGGGTGCTACGCGATGGCCGGCTTACGCGCGTGCCGGCCACCGAGCTGGTGCCCGGCGATCGCGTGCGGCTGGAGTCCGGCGACCGCGTGCCTGCCGACGGCACGCTGGTCGATGTTCACGGCGCGTTGCTCGACGAATCGCTGCTGACCGGCGAGTCGATGCCGGTGGAGAAGGCCGAGGGTGCTGAAGCTTTCAGCGGCACCCTGCTCGCCCGCGGCCGCACGTTTCTTGATATCACGCGCACGGGATCCGCAAGCGCCATGGGACGGCTGGCGGAGATGCTGGGCTCGATCGAGACCGCGAAGACGCCGCTCGAGCGCCGGGTCGATCAACTGGGCCGGCGAATCGCGCGGGCCGTGCTGGCGCTGGTGGCCGTGCTCGGCGTGCTCGGCGTGATTGGCGAAGGCCTCGACCGCGCGCCGGAGATGATCATCTTCGCCGTGGCTCTGGCCGTGGCGGCGGTCCCTGAGGGACTGCCTGCCGTGCTCACCGTCGCGCTCGCGCTCGGCGTCGAGCGCATGGCGCGCCATCGTGCCATCGTGCGGCGGCTGTCGGCGGTCGAGGCACTCGGCTCGGTCACGGTGATTGCCACCGACAAGACGGGAACGTTAACCGAGAGCCGCATGGACGTGCGGTCGCTCGATGTGTCGGACCTGCCGCGGGCGCTGGCCGCGATTGTGCTCGCCAACGACGCCGATCTCGCCACCGGCGCCGGCGACGCGCTCGAGTTGGGACTGCTGCGTTACGCGCAGGGTCACCACCAGGACATCGGGCGGCTGCGTGCCGACCATCCCGTCGAGGACGAACGGCCGTTCGACAGCGCCTGGAAGTTCTCGCGCGTTACCGTGCGCGACGACGGCCGGTTGATCAGCTACTTGAAGGGCGCGCCCGAGGTGCTGTTCGCGCGCTGCGTGCTGACGGATGCCGACCGCGAGTCGTGGCAGGAGAAAGCCGATGCCTACGCGCGCGAGGGCTTCCGCGTGCTCGCCATTGCCTGGGGAGCGGATCGCGCCGAGCAGGATCTGACGCTGCTCGGCCTCGCGCTGTTCTGGGACCCTCCACGCCCTGAAGTGCCCGACGCCGTCGGCAAGGCGCTGGCCGCCGGCATCCGCGTGGTCATGATCACCGGCGATCACCCGGCCACCGCGCTGGCGGTGGCGCACCTGATCGGCATCCCCGGCGTGCGCGTCCTGACCGGCGAAGATCTGGACG
>JBFWUK010000017.1:12461-25624 GCA_050247355.1 Vicinamibacterales bacterium
GGCAAGGCGCTGGCCGCCGGCATCCGCGTGGTCATGATCACCGGCGATCACCCGGCCACCGCGCTGGCGGTGGCGCACCTGATCGGCATCCCCGGCGTGCGCGTCCTGACCGGCGAAGATCTGGACGAATACCAGGGCGCGGCGCTCGCCAATGCGCTGGCCGAAGTCAATGTCTTCGCGCGGGTGCGGCCCGAGCAGAAGCTGCAGATCGTCGAGGGGCTGCAGGCGCAGGGGCAGATCGTCGCTATGACCGGCGACGGCGTCAACGACGCGCCGGCCCTGAAGCGCGCCGACGTCGGCGTGGCCATGGGGCAGCGCGGCTCCGATGTCAGCCGCGAGGTGGCCGACATTGTCCTGCTCGACGACAACTTCGCCACCATCGTCCGCGCCATCGACGAGGGCCGCGGCATCTACGAGAACGTGCAGAAGTTCCTGCGCTTCCTGTTCTCGACCAACCTGTCTGAGGTGCTGCTTGTGGCGAGCGGCGCCATTCTCGCGTTCTGGATTGGCCTGCGCGATACCGATGGCAGCCTGATGCTGCCGCTGACCGCGGCGCAGATCCTGTGGATCAACCTGATGACCGACGGCCTGCCCGCGCTGGCGCTGGCTCTCGACCGCACGCCCGGCGTGATGCAGCAGCCGCCGCGGCCGGCCGCATCGCCGCTGCTGGATCGCCCATCGATGCGTTTCGTGATGGGCGCCGGCGCCATGAAAGCGCTGCTGGCTTTGGCTATTCTTGGCGCCATGCCCTGGTATGGTTACTCGCTGGATGAAACGCGGGCGGTCACTTTTCACTTCATGGCCGTGGGCCAGTTGTTGCTGACCTATCCGTCGCGGCATACGTGGATGCATCCGCTCTCGAACAGGTACTTGCACGCAGCGGTTGCCGGCGGCATCGCCATCCAGATCGTGGCGGCCACCGTGCCGGCGGCGTCGAACCTGTTGGGCAACGCTGCCATCTCTCTGGAGCTATGGGGCGTCGTGTTTGGCGCGGCGCTGCTGGCGTGGGCACTGGCGGAAGGCTGGTCGCGCCTGGTCTGGCGGCGGCCATCAACCGACGGTTGGGCGCGGTGATCTGGCTTCAGTTCGTCGCTGCAGCGTTGGTGATCGTGTTTGCCGGCGTGCGCCTGGCGCGCTACGGCGACGTGCTCGGCGAGAAGATGGGCCTGGGCCGCAGTTGGGCCGGTCTTGTCCTGCTGGCGGCGACCACCAGCCTGCCGGAGCTCTTCACCGGCTTCGGCGCGACGGCGCTGGCTCCGCTGCCGAACATCGCCATCGGCGATGTGCTGGGCAGTTGCATGTTCAACCTGTTGATCCTGTCGTTCATGGATGCCATCCAGCCCGAGCCGATCAGCGCGCGTGCGCATCAGGGACATGCGCTGTCGATCGGGTTTGGCTTGTTGCTGGTCTCGGTCGCCGGGCTCGGCCTGCTGGCCGGCGCGCGTTTGCCGCCGATTGGCTGGATCGGCATATCGACGCCGGTTCTGATCGTCCTCTATTTCGTGGCCATGCGCGTTGTCTTCACGCATCAGAAGCAGACGATGGCACGCGAGAGCCGGGAGGTGGCGGAAGAGCTGCACTACGCCGGTGTGTCGATGCGCACCGCGCTGCTTCACTATGTCGGGTCTGCGCTGCTCGTGGTCGGCGCCGCGCTCATCCTGCCGCGTCTGGGCGCGGAGATCGCGCAGCAGACGGGGCTGGGGGAGGCATTCGTCGGCAGTCTTTTCATTGCCATCACCACGTCGCTGCCGGAGATCGTCGTCTCGCTGGCCGCCGTGCGCATTGGCGCGATCGATCTTGGCGTCGGCAACATCCTGGGCAGCAACATGTTCAACCTGTTGATCCTCGGGCTGGACGATGTGTTCTACGTGGGGGGACCGCTGCTGGCGGAAGCCGCGCCAAGCCACATCGTCGCCGTCGTTGCCATCGTGGCCATGAACGGGTTGTTCCTCACCGGCCTGACGTATCGCGTGCTGACCAAGAGGTTTGCCGTCGCCTGGGACACCGGCGCCATCGCCGCGTTCTACGTCGTCGCCGTCGCCCTCACCTACCTGCTCCGCAGCTGATGGATTATTGGGGCCAGGCCCCCAAATCCACCGTTTTCCCGACTCAGGGCCCCAGAATGGTGGATTGGTGGTGGATTGGGGTCAGACCCCCAGATTCACCATTTTGGTGGATTGGGGGCAGAGCTCTTGGGGCAGAAACCAACGAATCCGTCGCTTCGGGTGGGCAGATAGACCGATAGGTCTGTCCCAAACACATCGTTTGGTGAGATTGGGGGTCAGACTCCACCAACGGCTTGCAGCCGGGAAATTTGGTGAATCCGGGGGCCTGGCCCCGATCATCCTGGCCCCGATCATCCATTAGCGCACGCGGAAGTTGCGCATCATGCCCATGTCCTCGTGCTCCAGGATGTGGCAATGGTAGAGGTAGAGTCCCGGGTGGTGCGTGAACGTGGCCTGCACGCGGACGGTTTCGCCCGGCAACACCAGCACCACGTCGCGCCAGCCGCCGTCCGCTAACCCCTCTCGCAGGGCGTTCGCGGCGCCGCCGCTGCGCTGCAGCACGCGGAACTGGCGGCCATGCATGTGAATGGGATGCGCGGCCTGCATGCCCATGCCGTTGGCGAGATTCATGAACTCCCACACCTGCGTGGAGCCTGCGGCCACCGTTTCCTCGGGCGCCACCTGCGTCATCTCGAATGTGCGGCCGCCGAGCAGCCACTCCATGCGTTGAAACACGATCGGCACCTGGCGGACTTTCACGCCGGCGGCGATCGCCCACGTCGCATCGAGTGTCGACAGCCGGGCGGGTACAGTGAACGACACGCCCTTTCGCGCCCGCGTCCGCAAGGTCATGACCCGCAACGGCGCGCCGTTGGCCGCGCCGGATCGACCGCCCATGCCGCGTCCCATCCCCATGCCGCGACCCATGCCCCGGCCCATTCCGCCGCCCATCCCCATCATGCCGACAATGCCGGCGTCGGCCTCGGGATACGCCTGGCTGTCAAAGTGGATGTCGGTGCCGGCGGCAATGCCAGTGAGATCAACCAGTAGATCCGCCCGCTGCCCTGGCGCCAGCGTCAGCACGGCTTGCCGCGCCGGACGCTCCAGCAGGCCGCCGTCGCCGCCGATCAACGTCATCTTGATGTCCCGGCTCCACGCCAGCTTGTAGATGCGCGCATTCGATCCGTTCAGCAGCCTGATGCGCTGCCACCCGGCATCCACGTCGATGACCGGCTGCGGCCGCCCGCTCACCAGGACGCGGTCGCCGAGAAAGCCGTTCATCATCTCCATCATGTCGTCGCCGCGGAACACCAACTGGTTGCGCGCGTCGAACTGGCGATCCTGCAGCACGCACAAGTGTTCGGCGCCGCCCGACGGCAGGCCCAGGGCGTCTTCCTCCGAGTCGTGGACGATGAACAGCCCGGCCAGGCCGCGATAGACCTGGGCGCCGGTGCGCATGTGCGGATGCGGGTGATACCAGTAGGTCCCGGCGCGATTGGTGACCTCGAACTCGTAGACGTACTCGCGGCCGCCGCCGATGGCCAGCCGCGGATGCCCGTCGGCCAGCTCCGGCACATCAAGGCCGTGCCAGTGAACGATCGAGTCTTCGGCCAGCTGGTTGCGGAAGCGGATGCGCACCTTTTGCCCGCGACGCACGCGGATGACCGGACCGAGATAAGACCCGGGCAGCGCCTGCAGGGTGCTCGCTGGCCCCTTCGTCACTTGGCCGGTGAATCGCCACACGCTGGTGGGGGCACCGGTCAGAATCGGCGCCTCGCCCGGGGAGGCGGTCAGCGTGAACTCCACGTCGGGCACAAAGCCCGGCGACGACAGTTGGCCGAACGGCGCCAAGGTGTCGGTCGCATAGACCCGGCCGGTGGCGCCGGCCAGGGCCGAGAGACTCAGCAGGCGAAGCAGATCACGTCGATGCATATCGCCGGACGGCTGCAAGGTTCAGGCCGCGCGTCGTGCTGGGCGAGGCGCAGATTCTGCCGCGATCGGCGCTGAATATGCAGCAACCGCGCGGGATTTTCCCCGCCCGCGCGGCCGCGATCGGAGAAAACCCGCACGAATATCGCGGTACGCAACGTGCACTTCCCCGGGCAGCCATGGGCAAGTTCGCGCTCCCCACTTTCGCCCAGTTGGATGAACTGCGCGTCAGCAACGACCGGCGGCTGATACAGGGGCTGCTGCTGACCATCTCCATTCCGGCCGCCGTCTTTGCGGCCATCGACCTGCTGGGTGTCAGACCTGGTGAAACCAGCCTCGAGAGCCGGCTGCTCGGCCGCGCGCTCAGCCTTGCGGTGCCCCTCGGCGGACTGTGGCTGATTCGGAAGTCGCGGACGCGCGAGGAGCTCTCGCTCCACACCTTTTTGATCACGTTGTCGTCGGTGCCCGTCCTGATCGCCTTGCAGCTTCAGCAACCCCGAGGATCGAGCCTCGTGCTGACGACCCTGCTGTTGATTCTCGCCGTGATGTATATGGCCGTGCCCAACACGTTGCTGCGCCAGGCGCTGCCGCCGTTGTTGCTGACGATGTTCCTCGTTGGCGCGCGCTTGTGGTGGCTGAACGGCCAGACCGAGGCCGGCCTGGCCGCCGACCTGGTCGTGCTCGTGTTCCTGAACATCATCGGCATTGGCGCCGTCCGCCGCCGGCTGATTCTGCAGCAGCAGGTGTCGGCGTCGTGGCGGCACGAGGCCGACGCCATCGAGCGGGAACGGCAGGCGCACCATCGCGCCGAGCACGCCCGCCAGCAGTTGCAGACGCTGCACGGCATCATCCCGATCTGCGCAAGCTGCAAGCAGGTGCGCACGGACGCCGGCGAGTGGCAGCAGATCGAGCGATACGTGCGCGACCACAGCGATGCCGAGTTCTCACACGGCGTGTGCCCCTCGTGCGCCAGGCGCCTGTATGGCGAGATCCTGGATGCGCAGCCGGCAGACGCCGCGAAAGCAGGTTGATATGAGTGCCGCAATTCGTTGGTTCGATACGCTCGGCATGACCGACGTGCCGGTGGTGGGTGGCAAGAATGCCTCGCTCGGCGAAATGCGGCGGGCGCTGACGCCGCTCGGCATCCGCACGCCCGACGGCTTTGCCACCACGGCCGATGCCTATCGCAGCTTCCTGCAGGCGGCGGGACTCGAACGCGTCATTGCTGAGACATTGAAGGACCTCGACGTGACGGCGATCGACCGGCTGCAGGCGGCCGGCGCTCACGTGCGGGCGGCCATTCTCGCCGCTACGCTGCCTGAATCGCTCGTCCGTGAGGTGACCGAGGCCTACCGCCGGCTCGAAGCCGAGTACGGCGCGAACTGCGACGTCGCGGTCCGCAGCAGCGCCACCGCCGAAGACCTGCCCGACGCCAGCTTCGCCGGGCAGCAAGAGACCTATCTCAACATCCACGGCGCCGCCATGCTCACCGATGCGGTGAAGCGCTGCTTCGCCTCCCTGTTCACCGACCGCGCCATTGTCTATCGCGTGCACCGCGGCTTCGATCACAACCAGGTGGCGCTGTCGGTGGGTGTCCAGAAGATGGTGAGGTCCGACCTGGCCTGCGCCGGCGTGATGTTCTCGATCGACACGGAAACCGGCTTCGCCAACGCCGTGCTCGTCAACGGCGCCTACGGTCTCGGCGAAAGCGTGGTGCAGGGCACGGTCAGTCCCGACGAGTTCTACGTCTTCAAACCCACGCTGGCCACGGGCTGCCGGCCGATCCTGCAGAAGAAGCTTGGCACCAAGGAATTCAAGCTGGTCTACGAAGAGGGCGGCTCGCGGCAGACGCGCACCGTGCCGGTGGCGGCAACCGAGCGCGACCGCTTCGTCATTGATGATGACGACATCCTGACGCTGGCGCGCTGGGCGGTGCTGGTCGAGACGCACTACTCGACGCTGCGCGGCGTGCCAACGCCGATGGACATCGAATGGGCGAAGGATGGCCGCACCGGCGAACTGTTCCTGGTGCAGGCGCGGCCAGAGACGGTGCACACGCAGCGCGACCAAATGGTGCTGGAGCGCTTCCGTCTCGACAAGCGCGGCGAGGTGCTGGCGAAGGGCCGCAGCGTCGGCGAGAAGATCGGCCAGGGCCCGGCGCGGCTGATCCGCTCCACCGCCGACCTCGAGCAACTACAACAGGGCGAGGTGCTGGTGACCGAGATGACGGATCCCGACTGGGAGCCGGTGATGAAGCGCGCCTCGGCGGTGGTCACCGATCGCGGCGGCCGCACCTGTCACGCCGCCATCGTCAGCCGCGAGCTGGGCATTCCGGCCATCGTCGGCACCGCGACCGGCACGCAGACGATCCAGACCGGCGACCCGGTGACGGTGTCGTGCGCGGAAGGCGAGGAAGGATTCGTTTATCGCGGCCTGCTGCCAATGCGCGTCGAGCGCACCAAGCTCGGCGACGTGGTGCGCCCGCGCACGCAGATGATGATGAACGTGGCCAATCCGGCCGAGGCATTCGGGCTGTCGTTCCTGCCCAACGACGGCGTCGGGCTGGCGCGGCTCGAGTTCATCATCGGCACGCACGTGCGCGCCCATCCCATGGCGTTGCTGCACCCGGAGCGGATCAGCGACGTGAAGGAGCGGCGCGAGATCGACCGGCTGACGCGCGGCTATGCCGACAAGGGCGACTACTTCGTCGAGCGGCTGGCGGAGGGCGTGGCGATGATTGCCGCCGCGTTCTACCCGAAAGACGTCATCGTGCGGCTGTCCGACTTCAAGACCAACGAGTACGCCGGCCTGCTTGGCGGCGCCGCGTTCGAGGCCGCCGAAGAGAACCCGATGATCGGGTTCCGCGGCGCCTCGCGCTACTACGACGACCGCTATCGCGAGGGCTTCGCGCTGGAGTGCCGGGCTATGCGTAAGGTGCGCGAGGTGATGGGGCTGGAGAACGTCAAGCTGATGGTGCCGTTCTGCCGCACGGTCGAAGAGGGCCGCCGCGTGATCGCCGAGATGAAGGCCAACGGCCTGGTGCAGGGCGAGCGCGGGCTCGAGGTCTACGTGATGTGCGAGATCCCGAGCAACGTGATCCTGGCCGAGCAGTTCGCCGAGGTGTTCGACGGCTTCTCGATCGGCAGCAACGATCTGACGCAACTGGTGCTCGGCGTCGACCGCGACTCGGAGCTGGTGGCGCACCTGTTCGACGAGCGCAACGAAGCGGTGAAGCGCACGATCGCGCAGGTGATTGCCGCCGCGCACGTGGCCGGCCGCAAGATCGGCATTTGCGGCCAGGCGCCGAGCGACTATCCCGACTTCGCGCGGTTCCTGGTCAGCGAGGGCATCGACAGCCTGTCGCTGAATCCCGACTCGCAGTTGAAGACCATGCTGGCGGTCGCGGAACTCGAGGCAACGCTCGCGGTCGCAGATCCTGCAACACGAAAGGGATGATTGGGGCCAGGCCCCCAAAATCATCGATGGCGGGTCTGACCCCCATTTTCACTGTTTGGTGGATTGGGGACAGGTTTGCACGTTGGAAATCGAACGATTTCCGGCTCTGGAGTGGCAAACCACCTGGCTGGGTCTGTCCCCAATCCACCGTTTGGTGAAAATGGGGGTCTGACCCCAATTCACCATTTGAAGGCGGTGTTGGCGGCTTGGGCGGACAGGCGCTGGTAGAGGCCGCGGGCGGTGGCCAGGTCGAGGTACGGCACGTCCACGCGGTGCGACAGCTCGCGCGCGCCGGCGGTATCCACCCGCACCCGCGCCATGACGGCGCGGCGGTCGAACGGCGACTGGTGCAGCGTCACCGACTGGATCTTGTTGGCGCGGGCCATCGTCACCTGCTGCCAGATCCAGCCGCTGCGCATCAGCACCACCTCGTCTGCCTCGGCCCAGGCGACGTGCCTGACGTATTGCCGCGCGCCGACTACCGCCCACGGCACGGTCAGCAGCAGCACGCCGACAGCGCCCCAGCCAATCGCGAACGCCGCCGCCAGCGCGATCCCGCCCGCGACCAGCAGGTTCGGCTTCACCGCGCGGCGAAACGCACGCGGATGCACCGGCTGCCACCGCAGCGCCGCGAGGTCGAAGCCGGGCAGCACCTGCTGCAGCAGCGCCGGCACGTCCGAGCGATGAATCAGCGGCGCCAGCCACTCGCGCACGCTTTCGGACGAGCCCTGCTTGCCGACGCCGCCGGCGGTCTCGACCCGCACCGTCGCGCGCTTCAGCCAGCGATGAATGGGGCCGGCCGACACGATCAGCGTCTGCACCCGCCGAATCGGCACGGTCGTGGTGACCTTGGTGAACAAGCCATACTCGGTGCGCAAGTCTTCGCCGATGCGCGTCAGGCGAAAATCGTAGAGGCGCACGAACGCCCACGCCATGGACACCAGGCGCACGAACAGCAGCAGCGCGATGCCAACCGCCAGCCCAATGCCAATGCTATCCAGCTGCAGCGGCGCGCCCGCGAACAGCACGTCGCGAATGGCGCGGAAGAAGCCGCGGCCAACGGCCTCGCTGCCGCCGAACAGGCGGCCCCAGAACGCGTCGAGGATGCCGGTCTCCCACCCTACGCCGTAGGCGGCGCCAATCACCACCATGCCCTTGTTCTCGAGCAGGCCGCACAGCAGGAGCTCGCGCAACGGCAGATGCAAGAGCGTGTAGCCCTGCACTTCGGGCTGGGCCGCCGGCTCGCCGGCGTCCGCGGCCGCCGCCAGCGGCGCGCGCTTCTCGAACACGTGCCGCCGCAGCTCTTCGAACGCCGAGTGCGACACCACGCTCAACCGCGCTTCTTCCTCCTGGCCGCCGCCGGTCTCGACCCTCACCTCGACGACGGCGAGTAGGCGGTGGAAGAGGTTCTGGATGGCATCCACATTCTGGATGCGCGAGTACGGCACGTGCCGCTCGTTGCGAAACACCAGGCCCGAGCGGATGACCAGCTCGTGCTCCTCGTAGCGCAGGCGGAACGAAACGTAGCGCGCCACGGTCACGACCAGCGCCGGGATCAGCAGGACGAACAGCCAGCTCTCCCAGCCAGAGGGAATTCGTCCGAACGCGCTGTCGGCGCCGGCGCTCGATCGCGACGCGCCGACCATGACCAGGATGCCGGGGACGGCGAACTGTTTGATGTGCCTGGCGAGATCGAACAGCAGCGTCGCCGGATGCAGCCTCAGCTCAGACGGCATCGTCGGCTCCCGAGGGCAGCAGGTGCTCGCGGATGCGCAACGCGCGGCCGTGCTCGAGGCCCGGCAATTCCACCTTGGCGTGATCGGTGCCGGCGGTGTAGACCACCAACGTGCCGAGCCCGTAACGGCGATCGATCGGCCCGCTCTGCACGTCGATGTGTTGCACTCGCGACCGCGGCACGTTGATCACCACGCGCCAGTAGACGCCGCGGCGAATCTCGATGCCAAGGTCATCGACCCGGTACGAGGTGTGCCGGTAGTGCAACGGCGGCCAGGCATACGCGAGCCCCGCGAAGAACACCGCAAGCGCCAGCCAGGCGGCCGGCAACAGCACGCGCATCCAACCGGGGATGTCGTCGCCAACGGTGAGGACAATGCCGAGGGCGATCGCGGTGCCGATGGCGACTGCGGCCGTGAACAGGCCGCCGGTCACCCGCTGCATGGGGATCACGCGCGGATCCAGCGAGTGGTCCTGGCCGTCGGCAACGTCGTCTAGTTCGGTCACGGGATGATTCTAATGGCCTCGAGCCAGGCAACCCTAAAGGGCGGCCTCCACCGGCATTGCAGTACTACCGCCACCGCCACGGGTGTCAGCCGAGCGCGACGTCCAGGGTCATCATCACGGCGAAGCCGACGATGGTCCCCAGCGTGGCGGCGTCGCCGTGACCTCCGGCATGCGATTCGGGGATGACTTCTTCCACGCTGACGAAGATCATGGCGCCGGCGGCAAAGGCCAGTGCGTAGGGCAGCAGCGGCTGCATCAGGGTCACCGCCACCGCG
Source organism: Vicinamibacterales bacterium (assembly GCA_050247355.1). Classification (GTDB taxonomy): domain Bacteria; phylum Acidobacteriota; class Vicinamibacteria; order Vicinamibacterales; family UBA2999; genus 12-FULL-67-14b. The sequence goes on from JBFWUK010000017.1 coordinate 22,369, forward strand.
CCGGCCACGGCGGCAAAGGGTTCGACCACCGCCGACAACTGGCCGTACCACCACGCCTTCGCCCGCGACAGTCCTTCGCGCCGCAGCGGCACCGCGACGGCCGTGCCCTCTGGACAATTCTGGATGCCGATGCCGACGGCGAGCGCGATGGCGCCGGCCAGCGTCGCCGACTCGTAACCCGCGCCGACGGCGCCGAAGGCCACGCCGATGGCCAGGCCTTCGGGGATGTTGTGAAGGGTGATGGCCAGCACCAGCAGCGTGGTGCGCCGCCACGTCGTCTTGACGCCCTCGGCGTCGGCCATCTCGCCGAACAGGTGGACGTGCGGCAGCACGTAGTCGACCATGCGCATGGCGACGGCGCCGGCCAGGAAGCCGACGAGCGCCGGCATCCACTTGATCATCCCCATCTCTTCCGACATCTCGATGGCGGGATTGAGCAGCGACCAGAAGCTGGCGGCAATCATCACGCCGGCTGTGAAGCCCAGCGCGGTGTCAAGGGCCTTGCGGCTGACGCTGCCGAAGAAGAAGACGGCCGCGGCTCCGAGGGCGGTCAGGCTCCAGGTGAAGGTCGCCGCCGCAAGCGCCTGCCAGGCGGGCGACCACGAAGCGAACGCTTCGAGCATATAAGCATCAGCTTACTACTGGCAGGCAACCCTGAAGGGTTGCCTCCACCGGCGCGCAAACAAGCACGGGCGCGAACCCAGGCACCCAAGGCTCCGGGTACCGGCTACAATGCGCCCCATGGCCGACTGGACCGCCGCCTTCACCTACGCCTTCCGCACCCTGCGCCGCCAGCCAACCTTTGTGCTGGTGTCGGTGCTCACGCTGGCCCTGGGCATTGGCGCCAACACCGCCATCTTCAGCGTGATCAAGACGGTGGTGCTGAACCCGCTGCCGTACGAGGACCCGGAGAAGATCGCGGTGCTGTGGGAGGTGAACCCCGAGGGCAACCAGGGGCCGGTGTCGATCCCGACGTTCGAAGACTGGCAGCGCGAGGCGAAGAGCCTCGAGTCACTTGCCGCCTATCGCCACGTTGATTTCTCCTACAAGGGCACGGGCGACCCGCAGAACGTGCCCGGCCTGCGCGCGACGCCGGGGCTGTTCAACGTGCTCAAGAGCAACGCCGTGCTCGGCCGCACCTTCACCGCCGACGAAGCCGTGCCCGGCGCCGACCGCGTCGTGGTGCTGAGCCACGGCTTCTGGACGCGCGTGCTGGCCGCCGACCGCGGCATCATTGGCCAGATCATCCAGCTCGACGCCGTGCCGTTCACCGTCGTCGGGGTGATGCCGCCGGCGTTCGAGTTTCCGACCAGCGCCAAGGTCGAGGTGTGGACGCCGCTGGCGTTCGACCCGAAAGACATGCACGGCCGCTCGCGGCGCGCGCGGTCGCTGACCGTCGTCGGGCGCATTGCCGGCGACAGCACGCCGCAGCAGGCGCAAGAAGAAGTCAGCGTGCTGGCCAGCCGCATCGCGAGCGAGTTCAAAGACAGCAATGCCGGGTGGACGGCGCGAGTGGTGGCGGCGCACGAGCAATTGGTTGGCGCTTCGCGTCCGGCGCTGATGGTGCTGATGGGGGCCGTCGGCTTCCTGCTGCTGATTGTTTGCGCCAACATGGCCAACCTGCTGCTGGCGCGGCTGTCGAGCCGGCGCCGTGAAATGGCCGTGCGCGGCGCGCTGGGCGCCAGCCGCTGGGAAGTGGCCAAGCCCATCGTCGCCGAAAGCCTGCTGTTGTCGTTCGCCGGCGGCGTGCTGGGACTGCTCGGCGCCTACGGCGGCTTGCGCCTGCTGGCCAACCTGCCCGAAGGCCAGTTGCCGCGCATGGATGGCCTGGCCCTTGACGGCGGCGTGCTGCTGTTCACCACCGTGATCTCAATCGGCGTCGCGCTCGCGTTCGGCCTGCTGCCGGCGTTGCACGCTTCGCGCCAGGACCTGCGCGACAACATGCAGGAATCGTCTGGCACCACCGGCAGCCCCTACGCGCGCCGCCTGCTGAGCGGACTCGTAGTGGTTGAAGTGGCGCTGGCGCTGGTGCTGCTGGTGGGCGCGGGATTGATGACGCGCAGCTTCTCGAAGCTGTTGCAGGTGAGCCCCGGCTTCGACTCGACCAACCTGATTGCCGCGCGGGTGCTGCTGCCGGCAACCAAGTACCAGCGGCCGACGCAGGCGCGCTTCTACGAAGACGTGATCGAGCGCATGCGCCGGGCGCCAGGCGTGACCAACGCTTCAGCGGTGTCGGCCATGCCGCTGCACGACGTCGGCGCCGCCGGGGCGCTGCCGTTCACGGTCGAGGGGCAGCCGCCGCCCCCCACCGAGGACCCGCTGGCCGACGTCAGGATTGTCGCGCCCGGCTACTTCGAGACCATGAAGATCAAGCTGCTCGAGGGCCGCTTCCTCGACGAGCGCGATGCCGACGTGGGGCCGCGCACCAGCGTGATCAACGAGACCATGGCGCGCCGCTACTTTCCGGATCGCAGCCCGCTCGGCCTGGTGATCCAGAACCCGCACGGCAAGAGCGAGGTGGTGGGCGTGGTCGGCGACGTGCACAACCAGGGACTCGATCGCGAACCGCGCAAGCAGGTCTACCTGCCCATGCGGCAGAGCCCGACCGCCGGCATGGCGGTGGTGGCGCGCACCAGCCAGGACCCGATGACGGTGGCCAACGCCATCCAGCGGGTGATCTGGGAGGTCGATCCGGGCCAGCCGATCTACGAGCTGAGCACCATGGACCAGATTCTCGCGCGCGCGGTGTTCCTGCCGCGACTGAGCACGACGCTGCTGGCGTTGTTCGCACTGGCGGCGCTGTTGCTCGCCGCGCTCGGCATTTACGGCGTGCTGTCGTACTCCGTGTCGCAGCGGACCCGCGAGATTGGCCTGCGCATGGCGCTGGGCGCGTCGGGCGGCAACACGGTTGCGCTGGTGGTGAAGAGCAGCGTGGCGCTGGTCGCCATTGGCGGCCTGGTCGGCCTGGTCGCTGCAACGCTGCTCGCGCGGTCGATGCAGGGCATTCTCTACGGCGTCGGGCCCTTCGACATCCCATCGTTCGCGCTTGCCGCGGTGGTGCTGATGATTGCCGGCGTCGCGGCCAGCGTGCTGCCCGCGCTGCGCACGACACGGGTGGACCCGATGATCGCGCTGCGGGAGCAGTAGCTACTGCGGCGCATTACGCGGCGGGGGGAGAAGGTCCGCCTAAAGGCGGACGCCACATCGAAGTCGATGCAGGGCATTCTTTACGCGGCGGGGGAGAAGGTCCGCCTAA
>JBFWUK010000017.1:25724-42413 GCA_050247355.1 Vicinamibacterales bacterium
GGGGGAGAAGGTCCGCCTAAAGGCGGACGCCACATCGAAGTCGATGCAGGGCATTCTTTACGCGGCGGGGGAGAAGGTCCGCCTAAAGGCGGACGCCACATCGAAGTCGATGCAGGGCATTCTTTACGCGGCGGGGGATGAGGTCCGCCTAAAGGCGGACACCACATCGATGTAGCGTCCGGCTTTAGCCGGACCTCACATCGATGTAGCGTCCGGCTTTAGCCGGACCTCATCCTCGCGCTTTGGCCACGCGATACCGCCGCGCGCGTGTCCATCTCGAGTGTCTCCGTTTGTCGCCGCCCTCCTGCCGGGTAAGCACGCGTCCTCCGACCTGCGTATGCCGTGCATGGAAAAGTTGCTCGCCCCATTTCGGTCCCACCTTTACGCCCTGTTGCGCATAGTCGCGGGCTTCCTCTTCTTCCAGCACGGTTTGCCCAAGTTGTTCGGCGGCTTCGGCCGCTCGGCGCCGGTGGAGCTGATGTCGCAAATGGGCCTGGCGGGCATTATCGAAGTGGTCGGCGGCGCGATGATCGCGCTGGGCCTGTTCACGAGCCCGGTGGCTTTCCTGGCCAGCGGCCAGATGGCGGTGGCTTACTTCCAGGCTCATTTCCCGCGCGGAATCTGGCCCATCGCCAACGGCGGCGAACTGGCCGCGCTCTACTGCTTCGTGTTCCTGTATTTCGCGGCCATGGGGTCGGGCAAGTGGAGTCTTGATTCGATTCGGAAATGACAAACACGAAGATCACGAAGCTCACGAAGGTCATGAACTAGCCTTTTCCTGACGGCTATGCTTCGTGGCCTTCGTGAACTTCGTGTTGCAGTGAACCCCGCGTGGTAGAAAGAGCCATGCGACGCGCAGGTCTGTCCATCCTGACGCTGGTGGCGGTTCTCGCCACCAGCTCCAACTCCCAAACCATTCCCCAGAACACCGGCGCCGTGGCGGCGTGGCAGGCCATGCTCAAGCTGCGCACCACCGCCAGCGTGATGCACATCACCGCGCATCCGGATGACGAACATGGCGGCGTGCTGGCGAAGTTGAGCCGGGGCGACGGCGCGCGGGTCGCGCTGCTGACCCTCAATCGCGGCGAGTCGGGCGACAACGCCATTGGGCCGCAACTGTTCGACGCCCTGGGGCTGATCCGCACCGAGGAACTGCTGCAGGCGAACCGCTTCTACGGCGTCGACGAGCAGTACTTCACCTCGGTGGTGGACTACGGCTACTCCAAGACCCTCGAAGAGTCACTGCGCCAGTGGGGGCGCGACACCGTGCTGCGAGATGTCGTCCGCATCATCCGCATGAGCCGGCCGACAATCATCCTGTCGCGCTTCCAGGGCAACGCCCGCGACGGCCATGGCAATCACTCGACCGCCGGCGTGATGGCGGTGGAGGCGTTTCGCGCGGCGGCGGATCCGGCGAGGTTCCCGGAGCAGATTGCCGAGGGCCTGCGGCCGTGGCAGGCCAGCAAGGTCTACATCGGCGGGGTTCGCGAGAACGAAGACTGGACGGTGCGGATCAACAGCGGCGAGTTCAACCCGGTGCTGGGCGAGTCGTACGACAACATCGCGCGATACGGCTTGAGCTTCCAACGGTCGCAGACCGGCGGCCGGTTCACGCCAACGGTGGGTCCCAACTACGGGTACTACCGGTTGGCCGGCACCAGCGCGGGGACCACCGTGCCGGTGTCGCTGCGCGAAGCGACCATCTTCGATGGCATTCAGACGACGCTGGACGCACCGATTGCTCAGGCCGTGGCGACGGCGTTGGCGGCATTCACCTTGAGCGATCCGTCGGCGGCAGCGCCGGCGCTGGCCGAGGGGCTGAAACTCGTCCGCGCTGCGCTGAGCAATGCTGCGCCCGATGCCGCGCACGTGCGGCGCATCAAGGAGCAGCAGTTCCAGGCGGCCATCAACGCCGCGCTTGGCGCTGAGCTGCGGGCGGTTACCAACCCGCCGGTGATGGCCGCGCCGGTGGCCGGGCAGACAATCAACGTCGATGTGCGGTTCGATGTTCGCGGCGGAACAACGATTACTGCACCTGATCCCGTGCTGATTGGCGAAAACGGCTGGCGCGTGGAGGCGGCCGGCGCGGGTTCATTCCGCGTCACGCTGGCAGGCGACGTAGCCCTGAGCACGAAGCCGTACTTCTTCCGGAAAGGCCTGCAAGAGAGCCGCTACACGCTGAGCGATCCTACCCAGTTCGGCCGGCCGGTGTCGCCGGCGCCGCTCACGGCGGTGGCGCGCTACGAGATCAACGGCGTGCCGGTGGAGATTCGCGAGACGGTGAAGCGGCGCGAAGCCAAGCTGCCCTACGGCGAGGTGATTCGCGAGGTGCGGAGCGTGCCCAGAATTGCCGTCTCGATGACGCCCGCGTACGCCATTGTGCCGGTAGCCGCCGCGACGAAGCGGGTGAATGTGGAAGTGTCGCTCTTGCACAATGCGGATTCGGCGACGAGCGGGGCCGTGGCTTTGCGGCTGCCGGCCGGTTGGAAATCTGAGCCGCTCTCGATACCGTTCTCGTTTACACGCGCCGGAGAACGCTCCAGCTATGGGTTTGTGGTTTCGACTCCCGATTCCCGACTCCCGACTCCCGGCGCTGTCACAGTCGAGGCAGTCGCAACGGTGTCGGGGCGCGAGTACCGAGAAGGGTACGAGGTCGTCGACCATCGCGATCTCGAGGTGCGCTACCTGTATTGGCCGGCGACCACCGAAGTTCGCGGCGTCGATGTTGCGACGGTGCCCGGGCTTAAGGTCGGCTACGTGATGGGCATTGGCGACCAGGTGCCCATGGGGCTGCAGCAACTCGGCGCGCAGGTCACGCTGCTCGGCGAACGCGACCTGGCGGGCGCCGATCTATCGGCCTACGACGCCATCATGACCGGCACCCGCGCCTATGCCGTGCGCGAGGACCTCAAGACCTACACCAACCGCCTGCTCGATTACGTCAGGGCCGGCGGCAACATGATCGTGCTCTACAACACGCAAGAGCTGGTGCCGAACACGTTCGCGCCGCTTCCGGGAGAGCTGCCGCGCAACGCCGAGGAAGTGTCCGAGGAGGATTCGCCGGTCACCATCCTGGCGCCCGCGCACCAGTCGTTCAACTGGCCGAACCGCATCACCGTGGCGGATTTCGATGGCTGGGTCGAGCAGCGCGGCTCGAAGTTCTTCACCAAGTGGGACGCGGCCTACACGCCGATGATCTCGACGTTCGACCAGGGCCAGGCTCCGCAGAGCGGTGGGTGGCTGACAACGAAGGTGGGCAAGGGGAATTGGACCTACTTCGCCTATGCGCTGCACCGGCAGCTTCCGTACGGAGTGGCCGGGGCCTACCGGATTACCGCGAACCTGCTGGCTCTCAGCAAGGAACCCAGGGGTCAGACCCCTCGGCAATAGTGGCTCGGGGTCAGACCCCTCCAGGGTGGCTCGGGGTCAGACCCCCGAACGGTGGCCAGGGGTCAGACCCCGGAACACCAAGTACGCAAGCACGCCGGCGGCGAGGAAGGCGAACGAGAAGATGATGCCCTCCATCGGTCCCGTGAAGAAGATGAGCAGCCACAACCCGCCCGACAGCAGCGCCGGCAGCGGATACAGCCACATCGTGAACGGCTGCGGGATGTCGGGCCGGTAGCGCCGCAGCAAGACCACCGCCGCGCACTGCCAGATGAAGCGCAGCAGCACCTGCACCTGGATCAGCCAGCTCACCAACTGCCCGAGCGTGAAGAAGCAGAACGGAATCGAGACGAGGGCAATGGTGACCAGCGACAGATCCGGAAAGCGCTTCGTTGGATGCACGTGCGCGAACGCCTTGAAGAAGTTGCCGTCGCGCGCCGCGGCATAGGGCACGCGCGAGTAGCCCAGGATGGTGGCATAGAGCGAGGCCGCGGCCACGAACAGGATGAGGCCGGTCATCACGATGCCGGCCATGCGGCCGGTCTCCGCATCCGAAAAAGTCCGCTCGATGAACACCGACGCCACCGTCCGCGACTCTTTCACTTCCTGCCACGGGATCATGCCGAGAATGACGATGGTCATCAGCATGTAGAGCGCGGCGACCAGGACGGTGCTGAGCACGATGGAGCGGGGGATGGTGCGGGTGGGATCCTTGATCTCCTCGCCGATGTTGCAGACCTGGTTGTAGCCGCCGTAGCTGTACATCGCCAGCACCGACGCGGCGCCCACGCTCATCAGCAGGCTGCGATCGAACGTGAAGGCCTCGGGCGGGAACGCGAACGCCTGCGCCGGCGAGAACGTGAACAGGCCGGCGACGATCACCCAGCCGACGGTGACCAGCACCACGACCAGCATGACCACGGCGAGGCGGCCGATGTCTTCGATCTTGCGCCATAGCAGCGCCGTGGCCACCACGCACACGGCGGCGGCAACCAGGTGGTGCTGCAGCGGTGTCATGCCCACCCAGACGAACTGCAGGTAATCGGCGAAGCCGACCGCGCCGCCGGCCACCGACAGCGGCGCAATCAGGATGGTCTGGAAGATGAACAGGAACGCCATCAGCCGGCCGAGGCCGAATGGCTGGAACGCCTCGCGCAGGTAGAGGTAGCCGCCGCCGCTGCCCGGCAGCGCCGCCCCAAGCTGCGCGTAGACCAGGCCATCGGCAAGGGCCAGCACCAGCCCGGCGATCCAGGCGTAGATGACGTGCGGGCCGTTCATGGCCGCCACCATGAACGGGATGGTAAGGAAGGGGCCGACGCCGACCATGGAGATGACGTTGGTGGCGGTCGCTTGCAGGAGGCCCATCGACCGCACGAGGTCTTGGGGTCCTGGGGTCTTGGGGTCCTGGCTCAAAGAAGGGCCTCGACCAGGCGGGCCGACTGTTCTCGCGAACTGACCAACGGATTGAGGGCCAACGCGTCGATCAACTCGTCGCGGTTGCCGGTGAGCGCGGCCTTCACCGTGGCCCGCTCGTAGGCCTTCACGCGCTCGATCAGCTCGCGGGGGTGATCGGGAATCGGCGCCACCGCCTGCGGGTGCGGTCCGTCCTTGTCCACACGGCACGGCACCTCGACGATGTCTTCAGCATCGAGGAAGGGGAGCGTGCCGCGGTTGGCCACGTCGAGCGGGATGACGGCGCCCTGGTTGTGGACGATGGCGCGCATGGTCATCAGGGCGATGCGATCGTAGCCGGAGAGCTCCGCCCAGTCGGGCTTGATGCGGGGCGTGGTGGCGCCGGTTTCGAGCTGCATGTAGGAGGAGTCGCGCTCAGTCAGATAACGCTGGTAGCGCGTCAACCCGGCTTGGGGCTTGGGGCCTGGGGCTTGAAAATCAGCAAAGAACGCATCCGTGAGCGTGGCCACCGCCTCGCCGCGGCTCGAGCCGGCCTGTTTCATGTGCGCGAGGGCGACTTCGGGACGGTAGTAGTAATAGAGATACTCCGTCGGCAGCAGCCGCATCTGCCGCAGCCGCTCCGGCTCGAACAGCGGCGAGCGATACGCGGCGGCCAGCCGTTCGTCGCTGTCCCATATGCGGTGCAGCTCGCCCTTGCCTTCGAACAGCACGTCGCGCAGCCAGCCCAGGTGGTTCAAGCCGAAGTAGTCGTAGGAGCACACTGTTGCCGGCAGGCCCAGCGCGTGGGCGGCGTCTTCGAACATCTCCATCGGCGTGTCGCAAATGCCGATCAGCCGCGCGTCGGTTTCCTGGTGCACGGCCTGCGTAATCAGGCTGACCGGGTTGGAGAAGTTGATCAGCCACGCCCGCGGCGCAAGGCGCGACACCAGCCGCCCATACTCGACCATCGCCGGGATGGTACGCACGGCCATGGCAAAGCCGGCGGGGCCGACGGTCTCCTGGCCCACGGCATCAAGGGCAATGCAAGCTGCTTCGTCTCGCGCGCGCTGGGCCGCGCCGCCGACGCGGATGCTGGCGATCACGAACTCGGCGCCTTCGATTGCCGCCTCGGCGGTGCCGGCGCTGGTCACGCGAATGCCCGGCGCCATCTGCTGCGCCAGCCCGGCGATCACGTGCAGGCGCTCGCGATCGATGTCGTAGAGATCGATCTGCGAAACGCGCAGGTCCGATCGCGCCAGGCCGCCCGTCAACAGTGGCACGCGCACGCCGGCGCCGCCGATGATCGCGATCTTCATATGCCTCCGGCGTGGCGAGTCACCGCCGCGCCCGTGTGATTGCCGGCGGCCAGGCACTGGGCCGGCGACTGGCCCCGCAACCAGGCGACCAGGAAGCCGGCGTTGAAGGCATCGCCGGCGCCGGTGGTATCGACCACCTTCACCCGCGGGGCGGGGAAGTGGATGTCGCGATCGGGCGCCACCCACGTTGCGCCGTTGTCGCCCTGCTTGATGATGGTAATCGCCTGGCGTTGCCGCCAGTGCGGAATGGCGGCGGCCAACGTCTGCTCACCGGTATAGAGGCGCGCTTCCAGTTCGTTGACGAACACGAAGTCGAGCGCGTCGATCAGGTCGATCAGCCCGCGGTCGTTCGTGAGCAGCTCGTTCCAGCCGAAATCCCACGACGTGGTGATGCCGCGCTTGCGCAGCCGGTTGACGATGCGCGTCCACTGCGCGCAGTCGTGAGGGTAGAAGCAGAGGTGAATGTGAGCAGCAATCCGCTCAGTCCGCTCCGTGGTCCGCCTTCGCCCTGCGGGCTTCGGCGAGACTGGCCCGCCAAGAACGCGGGCCAGCCTGGATTCCAGCTTCGCGTTGACACCGTTGAAGGTGACGAACGCGCGGTCCTCGGCGGTGGACAGGGCCGCCGTGATCGCGTGCGGCTCTTTCGGCTTGCGCAAGTTGGTGACGCCGACCCCTTCGCTCTTGAGCCGGGCGACCGCCGCCTCGCCGAGCGCGCTGAGAATGCCGGTGCTCATGCCGAGCCGCGCGGCGTGGACCGCGGTGATCACGGCGCCGCCGCCGATGGTGGCGGTGAAGTGGTCGGTCTTGACCTCTTCGCCGAGCTCCGGCACACGATCCAGGGCAAAGAACACGAGGTCTTCGAACGCCTCGCCCGCGCACAGCAGCTTCATGTTGGCCAATTATCTCCAACCTGGCATCACGCGACGTGAAGGAATACCGGTCACCACCAGAGGCGAACGATGGCGCCGGCCAGAAGGGCGATGCCGGCCGGGACTCTCAGGCGCTCACCCCAGGGAGCAACCTGCTCGGCGAAGGCGACCGCGGTCACGACGGCCATCCACCACAGGCTCATCACGCCGACGGCCAGCGAGGTGGCCATCAAGGCCCAGCAGCAGCCGACGCAGAACAGGCCATGACCAAAGCCCATACGGAAGCTGCCGCCCGCGCCACCGTGCCAGCGCGCGAGAAAGAAACTAAGCGGGTTGCGGCAGTGCATCAGGCAGGCGTGCTTGAGTGGGGCGAACTGGTACAGGCCCGCGGCCGCCAGCACCAGGGCACCGGCGGCGGGTGCCAGGCTGCCGGCGGCGTCGAACGTCCCGGCCCGGGCCAGTGTCATTTGCAGGCCCGCGGCGGCGACGGCGTAGATGAGCCAGGCGGCCAGGTAGCCGCCGGCGAACACGGCCGACGCGGCGGTCCTGGCGGCGCGGCCGGCGCCGCTTCCGCCGACGCGATCGAAGGCGAGAATCCACGGCCACACCGTCGGCCCCATCATCACCGCCATCATCCCCAACCACATCGCGGCCAGGGGGATGAATGCCGGCGCGTGCGCGTGAATCACTGGACCGACCAGGAAAACGACGAAAACAAGCCGTGCGACTCAGCATTTCTAATGCTGATGCGGCCATCGTCGTAGTGGGTATCGCCGAGGGCCAGCACCTGGGTCGGCGCGTGGATCTGGTTGAAGACGTTCTCGAACAGCACCGGTTTTGCCTTGTCGCGGCCGCGGATCTGCGTCACCACGGCCCTCAGGCGATCGGCGATCGAGAGACGCTTGGTAGCGCCCTCGTCCGAGATCTCGATGTGGCGGTACTCGGTGGGCAGTTGGGTGGCGACAAATCCCGCCAGCTTGGCCCACGGTCCACCGGCCTTGCCGGTGAGCATGGCTTCGAGCGCCAGGCGCTGCTCGGGCGAGGCGCCCTCGTCGATGATCAGGGACTGGATCCAGTGGCCGTCAATCATCCGTTGCGGCGTGTCGAAGGCGATCACGGCGCGCAAGCCGGCCAGCGGCACGCCGGCGAAGTCGCCCTCGTCGAACCGCAGCGCCCAATAGCCCTTGCATCGCTCGTGGGTACAGAGCTGGCTGAAGTGCATGTGCCCCGGACACACGAGCGTGCAAGTGCAGTTCTCGAAGATCAGGCCGGCGGCCCGCCACTTCGGCATCGCGTTATCCGCGGGCGGCCTGGCGGGCGCGGGTCAGGTGCGGCACGATGCCGATCATGCGCTCCATCAGGAACAGCTGCGCGCGGTGATGCATCTCGTGCTCCTTGATGCCGAGCAGCATCTCGAAGCGGGTCTTGCTGCCATTGGGCAGCGCCACCTGTTCGCCCAACTGGGCGTCGGTCATGGCCTCGAGGCCGGCCGCGAACGCCGCGCCGTCGGCCTTCAGCGCGGCGACGATCTCGGCCTTGCCGGTCAGTGCCTTCGACGAAGCGCTGACTTCGCCCATCCACTTGCCGAAGTCGTCCATGGTGACGGCGACCTTCTGGTCGACGAAGTGGCACTGGTTGGCCCAGTGCGGGCTGGCCGCCAGGTGCGCCAGGAGTTCGCCAACGCTCATGGTGCCGGGCGCGGCGCGGAACGAATACTGCTCTTCGGGAATGTCTTCGGCGACTTGGATGGTGTTCTTGCGTACGGTACGCCAGCTCGCCGCAAGGTCTTTCGACCCGTAGTAGTTCATGCAGATACCTCGGAAGGGAAACGAAGGTCCAACTATAGCGCCATCAGCGGGCGGCCCAGTAACGCGATGCCTAGCAGCGCACCGGTGACGACGAGCCATAGGATGCCGACGGCGATGACGACGTTACGCGCGGTTGGGATGACGCTGCTGGGCTGGTCGGCGCCCAGCGTGCGATCGAGCAGGAAGCCCAGCAGCGGCAACGCCTGCATGGCGTGCATGCCGAAGAAGTGCGCGGTGCGCAGGTCGCCGAACTCGACCGACCAGTTCACGAACGGCAGGCCGGCGCCGCCGTCGGGTCCGGGAACGGAATGGGCGTTGTTGGCGACCATCATGAACCCCGGCAGCATGCTCGCCAGGATGAACAGCGCCACGCCGATGCGGATGCCCCACAGGTAGCCGGCCCGCAGCGACGGCGTGTCGCGGCGGATCAGCCACAGCAGCAGGACCACGGCCACGCTGCTCACCGTGATCGCCGCGCCCATGATGTTGAACACCGCCAGGTCGAACGGCGTTTGCGCGTTGAAGTGCGAGGTGGTGCCGCGGGCCGACTGCATGGCGATCAGCACGATCTCGATGACCATGGCGCCGGCCACCGTCCAGCGCACCAGCGCGCGCTTGACGGCGTCGGGCCTGGTCTCGGGCATGAACCACGCCACCGACCACAGGAAGATCGCGATCGAGATCAGGAACTTCATCGGCTTGAGCCACGGGTTGACACCGAGGATCAGCCGCTGGTCGCCGATCGACAACAGCGTGGCGACGACCAGGCCGAGCAGCATGCCGGCGCCGGTCCAGAACAGCAGCGGGTCGCGTGCGCGCAGCTCGTTGATCACGCCGCCACGTCCAGCGCCTTGGTCTTCGCCGTGCGGATGGCGAAGTAGAACAGCAGGCCGATCGGTCCGAGCATGAAGGTCATCAGGTAACACGGCACCATGACCAGGCGCGGAATGCCCAGCTGCTGCGAATCGCGGCTCTCCCAGGCGCCGATGAACAAGTCGAAGGCCAGGTAGTGAACCCAGCCGGCCAGCAGCAGTTCGTCCTTGCCGAACAGCGTACGGACCTCAGCCAGCGAACCGAAGCCGCCGGGCGCGTCGCCGATGTAGAGGTAGATATAGACGAGATAGATGGCCGACAAGGTCAGCGGAATGATGATCGCCGTGAGCAGCTTCACGCGCGGATCGGCAGGCAGGACCACCAGCAGGATCCAGCCGAACATGGCGATGAAGGTGGCGAAGGAGAAGACGGTCTCGAGCGCGGGCATGTCGGAAGTATAGGGGTCTGACCCCATCTCGGATAGTGCGATGGGGTCTGACCCCACCGCGGCCGCGATGGCGCCAGACCCCTCGGAAATTCCCGCTCGGGGTCAGGCCCCTTACTGCATGGTCGTTCCTGCCGCGCCACCTGCCGGCACCGAGGTGCCGTAGTAGATGCCGTTGAACAGGAACTTGAAGGTGCCGTGCGGCTGGGCGCGGAAGGTGATCTCCGGGCCGAGCATGAACACCTTGCCCTTGCCGACGGTGGCGGCCGCGGCGGCCACGCCGTCCTGCAGGTAGTGCTGGCCCCACGCCCAACCGGAGCGGAGCGATTCCTTGCCGGCGAACCACGCCACCGGCTTGATGCCGGTCATGGCCGCGCCGGGCCCGAGGTGCATCACCGGGCTGTTGTCGAACATCACGTCCACTTCCTTCTCGAAGCCGTAGGCGAGCGGGTTGGTGTTGTCGACCGACACCTTCAGCAACGAGCCGGGGATGTAGTACTTGTCGCGGGGCAGCGGCCGCTCCACGCCGGCCGACGTCATCTCGACCAGGTGGTCGCTGACCGGCAGGCCCATGTGCTTGCCGATGTTGGCCGAGCCGCCGTAGGCGACGATCGCGCCGCCCTCTTCGGCGAACTTCTTCAGTTGCGGCACGGTCTTGTCGAGGGTGACGCGGCCAAGACGATTGCGGAACTCGGCCGGAATGCTGTCGGGGCTTGGACCGGCGCCGCCGCCGAAGCCGCCACCGCCGCCGGCGCCTTCAGGAATGCCGCCGTCGGGGAAGATCAGCACGTCGTACTTCGCCTTGAGGTTGCCGGCATCGAGCGTGGCCGGGTAGACGACCTCGAAGTCGAACTCGTACTGCTCGAGCAGCCAGCGCGTCCAGCCCGAGGGCATGGAGCCGCCGTACTGATCCCACAAGCCAATGCGCGGCTTGGTCAGCTTGTGCGTGGCGCCCGTCGGCCGCTGCGCGACGGCGGTGAAGTTGAGGCCCAGGTCGGCCGCGGCCTTGGCCAGCACCGCGCCGGTCGTGGCCTTGGCCGGAATGAAGATCACGCCGGTGCCGTCCGGTGACTGCCACGAGCGATCGGCGACGAAGTACGCCTCTTCGCCCGCCTTCATCAGCCGGTTGATGGCGATGAACGCGTCGTTCTGGTGGTGCGACACGACGTACCCCGCCGCACCGGCCACTTCGGTCACCTTGCCGGGCGCCGGCTTCTGCAGGGTGGTGACCTTCTCGAACGGACCATCGAAGCCATCGAGAATGCGGTCGAACTTCACGCCCATCTGGTAGGCGAGAGTCCAGCCGGCGTTGTCGTAGGGCGGAATGGGCGGCCCGCCGGGGAACTGGAAGTCGTTGGGGTGATCCTGCGGCTCGAACATGTCGAGCACGTGCGGGCGGAACGCCTGCGCGGTCTTCACCACCCACGACCCGGCCGGGTACTGCTTGCCGCCGGCGCTGAACGCCGCGGTGGCCTTGTGCACCGCGACGCCGTTCTTGATCAGCGCGTTCATGAACTTGGTGGCGGTCAGGAAGTCGGGCTGGTCGGCCGGCAGCACGTAGCCGCGCGGATCGCGCCACTCGGGCTTCTTCGTCAGCTTCTCGTACTGCGCGATCGGCACGGTGTTGCGGGCGAAGCCGCCGACGTTCATGCGCGGATCGCCGGCATCGACCTTCTGGCTGCGCGCGATTTCGTCCTTGATCGCCTGCAGCCGCCGCGGGTACATCGTCCAGGTGTCGGTCGAGCCCTTGGCAATGCTGTCCTTGCCCATCTTGTAGATGTTGTAGAGGAAGATCTCGCGGTTGCGCGAGGCGACGTCGAGCACGGCGCGGTTGGCCGTGATCGAGTACTCGATCGACTGGCGGAAGTGCCACTTCTGCGGCTGGATCGGGAAGGGCAGGTCGGCGCTGGCCATCTGCCGGTCGGGCACGAACGCCACTTCCATGGGCGTCGGGTGGCCAATCGACTCGGTCAGCAGGCCGATCATGTTGTGGAAGTAGGGCGCGGTGCGCAGGCCGCCGTTCCACCACGTCGAGTAGTTGGCGCCGCGGCGCATGGTGGCGCCCGGCTTGTTCTCGGCGACGAACCGGTTGTGCATGGCCGAGCCGACGACGTCGAGGCCGGTGATGATCAGCGGGTGATAGACGTAGTTGGCGGGATCGCGGAAGGGCGGCGCGAACAGGATGGTGCCGGTCGGGCCGGTCTGGTGGTGGTTGTAGATGATCTGCGGGAACCACTCGCTATACAGCTGGCGGTTGATGTTGATCGATTCGGCCTGCGCCGACATGTAGAAGTCGCGGTTGTTGTCGTGGCCGATGTACTTCTGGTAGAGGCGCGGCAGGCTGCCGGTGGTGCGCTTCAGCGGATCGGTGTCGCGCATGTACCAGTCGGAGACCAGCTCCATGCCGTCGGGATTGACGTGGACGGCCAGGATGATGACGTCGCGCAGGAAGCGCATGGTCTCTTCGTCGGTGCGGCTGACCATCTGGTAGATGGTCTCGATCAGCTGCTGGGCGCCGAGCACCTCGGTGGCGTGCAGGCCGCCGTCGATCCACACCACGGCCTTGCCGTCGCGGGCCAGCGCGCGCGCCTGGTCGTCGGTCAGGCCCTCGGCCTGCGCCAGGCGGCGGGCAATGTCCTTGTACTTCGCCAGGTTGCGATGGTTCTCGGGCGAGGTGATGATGGCCATCAACTGGTCGCGGTTCTCGGCGGTCTTGCCGATCGACTGCACGACCATGCGATCCGATTCGGCGTCGAGCTTCTTCACGAACTCGGTGAACTTGGTGTAGTTCGGGAGCACGTAGTCGGCGCCAATCTGGTGGCCGAAGAATTGTTCCGGGCTGGTGACCTTGGGGGTGGCTGGCGACTGGGCTTGCGGCGCCGCCAGCGACAGCATCAGGAGGATGGCAAACGAGAGCGAACGGAGTTTCAAGCGCATCTGGGGAGTATATCGGGGTCTGACCCTCAGCAAGGGGTCTGACCTTGAGCAAGAAGTGCCGAAGGGTCTGACCCCGCCGCGGCGGTGCGATCGGGTCAGACCCCTCGGCACCACCTGCTCGGGGTCAGACCCGAAACTGGCGCGCGATTCGTAACAATTTGTCGTCGTCGCCGCGCCGCGCCACCAGTTGCAGGCCGACGGGCAGCCCAGCCGTATCGGTGCCGCACGGCACCGAAATGGCCGGCGTGCCAGCCGCGTTCAGCGGCCAGGTGTTGCGCAGGATCCGCATGCCGTCGATGGGCCCGGCCATGGGCGGTGCGGTGATTGGTACTGTCGGCATGACGATGACATCGACGCGATCGAAGAGGCGGTCGACGGCGGCGCGGTAGGTGTCGAGGGCGGCGAGCGCCGTCTCGTATTCCGTCACCGACGGCCGATCGGTATCGAAGAAGGCAGAGAACGCCTCGGAGAACGAACCCGGGCTCATTCGCCAATCGGCGCCGAACCGGCCCCAGATTTCAAACGTCACCACCGGATCGAACACCTGCGCCATGGTGCCGGCCTGCACCGGAAAGGCCACATCCACCACGCTGGCGCCGGCCGCCTGGAGCTGCTCGATTGCAGCGGACACGCGCGCTGAAACACCGGGCTCGAGGTCGTCGAAGAAGAACGCTCGTGCAACGCCAACTCGGACAACTGACGGGGCGGCACTGCTTGACGGGGCGGCACTACTTGACGGGGCGGCACTACTTGACGGGGCGGCACTACTTGACGGGGCGGCACTGCTTGACGGGGCAGCACAGCTTGACGGGGCCGTGCTGCTTGACGGGGCGGCACTACTTGACGGGCCGGCACTACTTGATCGGGCGGCACTGCTTGACGAGGCCGCCAGCGCGGCGTGGAACAGGATCTGCGCGTCTTCAACCGTACGCGTGAGGAAGCCGACATGGTCGAAGGTCGGCGATGCGCCGAGCAGGCCGCGCGTGCTCAGGCGGCCGAACGTCGGCTTGAAGCCGACGCATCCGCAGAACGCGGCGGGAATGCGAACGCTGCCGCCGGTGTCGCTGCCGGTAGCCGCGGCGCACAGGCGGGCCGCCACCGCCGCCGCCGAGCCGCCGCTCGAGCCGCCCGGAATGCGCGTGGCATCCACCGGGTTCCGGGTGGCGCCGTAGAACGGGTTGATGGTGGTGACGCCGCCGCCCAGCTCGTGGGTGTTGGTCTTGCCGAGCATCACGGCGCCGGCGCCGGCCAGGGCGGTGACAATCGCGGCATCCTGCTCGGGCGCGTAGGTGTCGAACAACATCGAGCCGGCGGTGGTGCGGATGCCGGCGGTTTCAAACAGGTCCTTGTGCGCAATCGGAATGCCGCGCAACGGGCCCTTGGTCTCTCGCCTCGCATCGGCGCGGGCGTGCGCCGCGGTCACGGTGATGAAGGCGTTGAGGTCCGGGTTCAGGGCGGCGATGCGCTCCAGATAAGCGTTGGTGAGCTGCAGCCCGGTGATCGCGCCATCAGCCACCTGTGCCGCCGCCTGCGCGACGGTGAGCCGCGTGAGGTCGCCTGCCTGCTCGGCCGGCCGCGCGCCGAGGAATGGTGCGGCCAGCAGGGCCGCGATCAGTTCCCGCCGGGTCATGGTTGCAGATTGTAAGGGGCAGGCGCCGAAAGTGCGAAAATGACGCAGGAACTGCGTACACGATGAAGAGAACCCTGCCCTACGGCGCGTGGCCGTCGCCGCTGACCGCGGCCCGTGTCACGGCCGGCGCCCTGCGCCTCGACCACATTCAACTCGATGGCGAAGACGTGTACTGGGTGGAGGGGAGGGCGTCTGAAGGCGGCCGCTCGGTAATCGTGCGGTGCGGGCCCGCCGGCGACATCAGCGACGTCACACCAGCGCCGTTCAACGTGCGCACCCGCGTGCACGAGTACGGCGGTGCGGCCTACACGGTCGATCGCGGGACGATCTACTTTGCAAATTTCGCCGACCAGCGAATCTATCGGCAGGCTCCCGGTGAGGCCCCGGTCGCGATCACCGCGGAGGGATGTTTCTACGCCGACTTCCGCGTTGACGCGACGCGCGATCGCCTGATCGGCGTGCGCGAGGATCACACCGGGAACGGAGAAGCCGTCAACACCATCGCCGCGATCAGTGTCACCGGTGGAGGCAACCCTTCAGGGTTGCCTGGCGCCGTGTTGGTCTCTGGCGCCGACTTCTACTCCGATCCGATCGTGAGTCCGGACGCCGCGTCGCTGGCGTGGCTGCAGTGGCACCACCCCAACATGCCGTGGGATGGCACGGAGCTGTGCGTCGCCCGCTTCCACGCCGACGGCACGCTGGGGCCGGCGCGGGTTGTTGCCGGTGGACCTGCCGAGTCGATCTTCCAGCCCGAATGGTCGCCTGACGGCACGCTGTACTTCGTTTCGGACCGGTCCGGATTCTGGAACCTCTATCGTTGGTCAGGCGGCGGCATCGAGGCTGTCCACTCCGTGGCGGCGGAGTTCGGCAAGCCGCAGTGGACCTTCAGCATGGTCACCTACGCGTTCGTGTCGGCGGAGTGCATTGCCGCCACCTGCACGCAGGAGGGCCGCTGGCGGATGGCGTTGATCGACACGCCCACTGGCGCGTTCACGCCGGTGGACTTGCCGGTTCAGCCGCTCGAGTCGATCCACGCCACCGCCGCGGCGCTCTACTTCATTGGCGGATCGGCGACGCAGGCCAACGCCGTGATGCGCCTGACGCTGGCCGACCGGTCGTTGCACCCGCTGCGCTTCGCGTCGGCCGAGTCGATCGATCCCGCGTGGGTCTCGGTCGCCGAGGCGGTGACCTATACCGCCGCCGATCGCGACGTGCATGCGTTCTACTACCCACCGGTCAACCCCGAGGTCGAGGCGCCGGCCGGCGAGCGTCCGCCGCTGCTGGTGCTGACGCATGGCGGACCCACGGGCGCGACGCTCGATGTGCTGGATCCCAAGATCCAGTTCTGGACCAGCCGCGGCTTCGCGGTGCTCGACGTCAACTACAGCGGCAGCACCGGCTACGGCCGCGCCTATCGCGAACGGTTGAACGGAGCCTGGGGACTGGCCGACGTCGCCGACGTGGTGGGCGGCGCCCTGGCGATGGTGGCCGCAGGCAAGGCCGACCCGGAGCGGCTGATCGTGCGCGGCGGCAGTGCCGGCGGCTACACGACGCTGGCCGCGCTGACCTTCCACCAGGTGTTCAAGGCCGGCGCCAGCTACTACGGCATCAGCGATCTCGAGGTGCTGCAGCACGACACCCACAAGTTCGAGTCGCGCTACAACGAATCGCTGATCGGCCCGTATCCGGCGGCGCGCGAGGTCTATGCCCAGCGCTCGCCGATCCATTTCACTGATCGCCTGTCGTGTCCAATCATCCTGTTCCAGGGAATGGAGGACAAGGTGGTGCCGCCCAACCAGTCGGCGATGATGGCCGAGGCCGTGCGCAAGAAGGGGCTGAAGGTGAAGTACGTGACGTTCGAAGGCGAGCAGCACGGCTTCCGCAAGGCCGAGAACATCATCCGCGCCCTCGAGGAAGAGCTCGCGTTCTACCGCGACGTGTTCGGGGTCTGACCCCGAGGAAGTGGTGCCGAGGGGTCTGACCCCGTCGCGTGTTGCCGATGGGGCTGACGCCGCGCAAGTGGTGCGGTGGGGTCTGACCCCGTCGCGTGTTGCCGATGGGGCTGACGCCGCGCAAGTGGTGCGGTGGGGTC
>JBFWUK010000017.1:42513-113926 GCA_050247355.1 Vicinamibacterales bacterium
GTGCCGAGGGGTCTGACCCCGTCGCGTGTTGCCGATGGGGCTGACGCCGCGCAAGTGGTGCGGTGGGGTCTGACCCCGTCGCGTGTTGCCGATGGGGCTGACGCCGCGCAAGTGGTGCGGTGGGGTCAGACCCCTCGGCACTTCCTGCTCGGGGTCAGACCCCGTGCGGCATAGGCCTTGCTCCTCCATTTGCATCCTGAGGAGGATGCAGATGCCCCGCCGCCTTCGTCACGCCCCCGCCGGTATCCCGCTGCACGTCGTGAACCGCGCGAACGACAAACGTCAGATCTTCTTCGAAGACAGCGACTACGAGCGGTTTCTCGAACTGCTCATCGAGGCGCGTCAACACGCCGGTGTTCAGATTCAGGCCTACTGCGTCATGCCGAATCACTTCCACTTGATTGCCGTTGGGAGCCATGAAGGCGCGATTTCTGCCTTCATGCAGCGGCTGACATGTGGCCATTCCCGCCAACTCCGCCGCGATACTGCCAGTCAGGGGAGTGGTCATGTCTATCAGGGTCGATTCTGGTCGGATGCCATCAGGAGCGATCGCGATTTCTTGCAGGTTCAGCGATACATCGAGGCGAATCCGGTACGCGCTAAGTTGGTCGAACGGGCTGAGCTGTGGCGGTGGAGCAGCTTGTGGGAGCGGGAAAGTGACGGCCGCGCTTTGCTGGATCCGAGTCCGGTGGCGCTGCCGGATGGGTGGGTTTCGATCGTGAACGAGGTGGCCGCGGCAACCGTGAGACGGTGACGCTGCAGCGCCCCAGCGAGTCACACCGTGATGCCGCGGTGGGTCAGACCCCTCGGCACTCCCGTCTCGGGGTCAGACCCCGCCGGTGCCGAGGGGTCTGGCCCCGAGCAAGTGGTACCGAGTCTGACCCCGTCGCGGCCATTCGTCAATATTGCTGTATAGTTATATAAGCATATGACGCCCCTGGCCGCGGCTCTGGCGATCGCGATTGGCGCCGTGATGGGCCTGCTGGGCGGCGGCGGCTCGATTCTCGCCGTGCCGGCGCTGACCCTGCTGTTGCACTTCACGCCCAAGGAAGCCATTGTCATCAGCCTGTCGGTGGTCGCCATTGCCGCAACGGCCGGTGCCGTCGGCAGCTTCATCAGGGGGACCCTGCCGCTGTCCGACGGCCTGATTGTCGGGCTGGCGGCCACGGCCGGCGCCGCCGCCGGCGGCTTCGCCGGCGCGCAACTGGCCGATGCGACACAACTGCGTATTCTCGGCGTGGTGATGCTGCTGGCCTCGACCCTGATGTTCTTCCCGCCGATCATCGGCACCGCGCCCGCGGAGCGGCGCTCGATGCCGCGGCTGCTGCTACTCGGCGTGCCGCTGGGGATGCTCACCGGGCTGATCGGGGTCGGCGGCGGCTTCCTGATTGTGCCGGCCCTGGTGCTCGTGGCCCACCTGCCCATGCGCGAAGCCGCGGGCGCCTCGCTGGTGGTCATGGCCATGGCCGCCATGTCGGGACTGGCCGGCTACCTGGGGCAGACGCCGCTGGCGCTGTCGTTCATCGTGCCGTTTGCGCTGTTGGCCGCGCTGGGCACCCTCGCCGGCGGCATGGCGGCGCATCATCTGCCTCACCGCCGCCTGCAACAAGTGTTCGCCGCCACGCTCGTGGTGCTGGGATCGTACGTGCTCATCCGTTCCTGAATCGAGGAGACAACATGTTCGTCAAGCGCTTCTTCGAACCGTCCATCGCCCAGGCCAGCTACATGATTGGCTGCCAGTCCAACGGCGAAGCCATCGTGATCGACGCCAATCGCGACGTCGATCAGTACATCGAAGCCGCGGCGCAGGAAGGCCTGCGGATTACCCACGTCACCGAAACCCACATCCACGCCGACTACGTTTCGGGCTCGCGCGAACTGGCCCACAAGACCGGCGCCACGCTGTACCTGTCAGACGAAGGCGATGCCGACTGGAAGTACGCGTTCGCCTCGGAAGGCCGGCTGATTCGTGACGGCGATCATCTGCAGATTGGCAACATCCGCGTCGACGTGCGGCACACCCCCGGCCATACCCCGGAACACCTGTCGTTCCTGATCACCGACGGCGCCGCTGCCGACCGCCCAATTGCCGCCGTGACCGGCGACTTCGTCTTCGTCGGCGATGTCGGACGTCCCGACCTGCTCGAGCGCGCCGCCAACATCAAGGGGACGATGGAGGTGGGGGCGAGGACGTTGTGGGCGAGCCTGCAGAAGTTTGCCGCCAACGAAGACTGGCTGCAGATCTGGCCCGGCCACGGCGCCGGCTCCGCCTGCGGCAAGGGCATCAGCGCCATTCCCTCGTCCACGCTCGGCTACGAACGCCGCTTCAACTGGGCCTTCAACGTCAAGACCGAGGCAGAGTTCGTCGAGCGCGTGCTCGAGGGCCAGCCTGAACCGCCGGCCTACTTCGCCAGCATGAAGCGGGTGAACAAGGCGGGCCCGCCTCTGCTGGGCGGGTTCCAGGCGCCGTCGAAGCTGGCGGATGGCAAGCTGGTCGAACTCCTCTCCTCCCGCGCCCTCGTCGTCGATACCCGGCCCGCCGTGGAGTTTGCGGCACAGCACGTGCCCGGCACGCTGAACATCCCGCTGAACTCGTCGTTCGTGACCTGGGCCGGCTGGCTGGTGCCGTCGGGTGCAGACTTGTACTTGATCGTGGATGACGCGACGGCCGCGCGCCTGCCCGAGGTCGCCCGCCTGCTGGCGCTGATCGGCATCGATCGCATCACCGGCTGGCTCGGCACGTCGGCCGTGGCGGCAAGCGCCGTGCTCCGCCGCACGCCGCAGGTCAGTGTCGCCGAACTGCTGGGGCAAACGGCAGCCGGCGCGGCGACGGTGGTGGACGTGCGCAGTGCCACGGAGTGGGCGGCGGGTCACCTGCCCGGAGCCATCCACATTCCGCTGGGATACCTGGCCGAGCGCTGTCGCAGCTTGCCGGCGGACAAACCCCTGGTCATGCAGTGCCAGAGCGGCGCGCGGTCGGCGATTGCCGCGTCGCTGCTCGAGCGCCTGGGCTTTGCCCGGGTGGCGAACCTGGCCGGCGGCTTCTCGGCATGGACGGCGGCAGGACTACCGGTGGAGGGCAGCCATGAACCACAGGCCGCTCGCGCCTGACACCCTGCGCGTGGTGGCGCAGCGCTTCAAGGTGCTGGCCGAACCGGCGCGCCTGGCCGTGCTGAACGCATTGTGCGAAGGGCCGCTCAACGTCGGCGAGTTGAGCGACGCCACCGGGCTCAACCAGGCCAACCTGTCGAAGCACTTGCAGCTGCTTCATGCCAGCGGCTTCGTGACGCGCCGGCGCAACGGCCTGTTCGTGATCTACGAACTGGCCGACGCCAGCGTCCTGCAACTCTGCGACCTCATGTGCGGCCAGGCAAAACGTCACGCGGCGGCACAGGTCAAGCACCTGGCGGCCGGCCGCTGAACGCGCGGCCACTCGCGATAAACTGGTCAGTCGAATGAAGAAGATTCTCGGCGGCTGCCTGATCGTCCTGGTGATTGCGATAGTGGGTTTTGGCGTGGCCGGCTACTACGCGTATCGCGCGGCCCGGCCCATGTTCGACAACGCCGCCGACTACGTGGCGCGGGCGCGCGAGTTGTCGGCCCTCAGCGATCAGGTCAGGAACCAGTCGCCGTTCACGCCGCCGGCGGCGGGCGAGTTGACGGTGTCGCAAGTCGAACGCTTCCTCGCGGTCCAGGGCCGCGTGCGTTCGGAACTGGGCGATCGCTGGACGGAGTTCGAGAAGACGGCCGAATCGGTGAAGCAGAAGGTCGAAAGCAAACAAGCCGAGTGGTCCTTCAGCGAACTCACCGCCATGGCCTCGAACTTCATGGGCATCTACACCGAGGCCCGCAAGGTCCACGTCAACGCCCTCAACATCCACAAGTTCTCGGACGAGGAGTTTTCGTGGGTGCGCCGGCGCGTCTACGAGGCGGCGGGCCTGGAACTGGCCGGCAGCTTCGACACCTCGGCCATCGAGTCGCTGATGCGCGACGGCGCCGCGAAGACGGGCGTCACCGTCCCCGAGCTGGCGTTGCCCAAGGTGCCCGAGGTGAACATCGCGCTGGTGAAGCCGCACGCCGCGAAGTTGAAGGAATGGCTGCCGATGGCGGTGCTTGGGCTATAGGAACCTGACGGGAGTCGGGAGTCGAGAACCGGGAGTCTAACCGCGTCACGGTTCCGTCGTTCCCGCGTCATACACCGTTCAAACGCAATTGTTAACGTCTCGTCGAGGATAAACGATGAGACGAGCACTGCTTGTAATTGCTGCACTATTCGCCCTGGCTTCCCCCGCGACCGCCCAGTTTGAGACCGCGACCGTCGTTGGCACCGTCAAGGACTCCACCGGCGCCGTGGTGCCCGAGGCCAAGGTCACGCTCACCAACACCCAGACCGGCGTGACTGCCGAGCGGATGAGCGATGCCAACGGCAGCTACGAGTTCTTCAATGTCCGCATCGGCGCCTATGTGATCACGGCCGAGAAGGCCGGCTTCTCGATCGCCCTGGTCGATAACGTCCAGGTGACGGTCGGCGCGCGCCAGCGGGTCGACCTGAGCATGGCGGTGGGGCAGCTGAACGAGCGGGTCGAGGTCAGCGCGCGGGCGGTGCTGCTGCAGACCGACTCGAGCGACCGCAGCCAGATCATCACCGCCGACCAGACCCGCGCCCTGCCGCTGAACGGCCGCGAGTACTCGGCGCTGACGCTGCTGTCGCCGGGGGCGCGGCAGTCGTCGATCGGCACCTCGCGCGAGGGGTCGTTCAACATCAACGGCCTGCGCTCGACCTTCAACAACTTCCTGATCGACGGCGTCGACAACAACGCCTACGGCACCAGCAACCAGGGCTTCTCGAACCAGGTGATGCAGCCGGCGCCCGATGCGGTGGGCGAGATCAAGGTGGTCACCAACAACATGAGCGCCGAGTACGGCCGCTCGGCCGGCGCCACCGTGAACGTGGCCTACGCCAGCGGCACCAACACCTTCCGCGGCTCGGCCTGGGAGTTTGCCCGCCGCACCGAGTTCAACGCCACCGGCGCCTTCCGCCCGGCCAACGGCATCAAGCCGGCGTTCGACCGCGACCAATACGGCGGCGTCCTCGGCGGCCCCATCGTCCGCAACAAGGCGTTCTTCTTCACCGACTTCGAGATGCTGAAGCAGACGCGCGGCGGCAACGTATTCAGCACGGTGCCGACCATGGCGCAGCGCCAGGGGATCCTCGGCGTCACCGTTCGCAATCCCCTGACCGGTGAAGTGTTTCCAGCCGGCACCCCGATCCCGATGACCGCCTTCGCGCGCAAGGTGCTCAACGATCTGCCGGCGCCGACTTCGTCGGGCACCGCCAACAACTACATGCAGCTGGGTAACCAGACCAACGACACACCCAAGGCGGGCGGCAAGGTCGACGTCCAGTTCAGTCCGCGGCTGTCGGCGTTCGGCCGCGTCGGCTGGCGCGATGTCGAGATCTTCGACACGCCGTCGATTCCGCTGCCCTCCGGCGGCGGCGGCAACTCCACCACCTACGTCAGCAACCGCCAGTTCTCGGGCGGCGTGACCTGGCAGCCTGGCGGCACCTCGCTGCTCGAGATTCGCATGGGCTGGTCCAACACCAAGGGCGGCAAGGACCCGGCCGCGCTCGGCACGGCGGGCGCCCTCGAAGCCTACGGCATCAGCGGCCTGCCGACCGATCCGCGGGTTGCTGGTGGCCTGCCCTCCCAGCTCATCACCGGCATTTCAGCGCTCGGCCGCCAGCCCACCAATCCGCAGTGGCAGTACCCGACGGTGCTCAACCCCAAGGTCAACTACTCGTGGCTGAGCGGGCGGCACTCGCTCAAGACCGGCTACGAGTTCCAGAACATCAAGACGCAGGTGCAGGACGTCAACCCGCTCTACGGCCGCGATTCCTACGCCGGCCAGTTCACGCGCCCGGCCGGCGCGGCGTCGAACAACCAGTACAACCTGGCCGACTTCTACTTCGGCCTGCGCTCGACCTATGCCCTCAGCAACATCCTGGTGGCCGACCTCGTGCAGAACATGCACTTCGTCTATCTCCAGGACGATTGGCGCGTCAACGATCGCCTCACCCTCAACGCCGGGCTCCGTTACGAGTACGCCACGCCGTGGGTCGAAGAGAACAACGTGCTGTCGAACTTCGACCCGGCGACCCGGTCGATGGTGATGGCGAAAGACGGCTCGCTGAAGGATCGCTCGACCATCAACCCCGACCGCAACAACTTCGCGCCGCGCCTGGGCCTGGCCTACACGCTGTCGCCGAAGACGGTGCTGCGCGGCGGCTGGGGCATCAGCTACGTCCACTTCCACCGCGCCGGCGGCGGCAACGTGCTGCCAATCAACGGCCCGCAGGTAATCAACGCCGTGGTGGTGCAGACCGCCAACCAGCCCGACTTCCGGACGACGCAGCAGGGGTATCCGGAGGATTTGACCAACCCGTCGAAGTTCGACCCGCTGAAGGCCAACATCACCTACATGCCGAGCGACTACAGCTCGAGCCAGGTGCACAGCTGGTTCGCGTCGGTGCAACGCGAACTGTGGCAGGGGGCGCTGCTCGACGTCGCGTATGTCGGCAATCGCGCGGACGGCCTCCTGCTCTTCGCCAACTACAACCAGGCGGCGCCGAACAACGCCGCCGGCACGCTCACGCTGCAGCAGCGGCGGCCGATCCAGGAGTACGCCGACATCACCTATGCCTTCGACGGCGGCAAGTCGGCCTACCGTTCGGTGCAGGCGAAGTTCAACTGGCGGCTGAATGCCGGCCTCTCGATCCTGAGTTCGCTGACGCTGTCGGAGTCGAAAGACAACGGCGCCGGCTCGCTCGAGAACCCGAACGGCAACTTCCCCGCGCCGCAGGACTTCAACAACCTCGACGCCGACTACGGGCTGTCGGGGTATCACCAGCCGTACAACAGCACGACCAGCTTCGTCATCGACCTGCCGTTCGGGCGCGATCGCAAGTACATGTCGAACGCAAACGGCTTCGTGAACGCGCTGCTCGGCGGCTGGCAGATTGCCGGCATCAACACGGTGATCCCGGGCGAACAGGTCACGCTGCGCTACACGCCAACCGCCGCCCAACAGGTGTCGGGCATACAGCAGGACTTCCGCGGCGCCAACAACTACCGGCCGAACGTGTCGGGCGAGGTGCTGGTGCCGGAAGGTGAGCGCACCATCAATAACTGGCTCAGCCGGACCAACGTGACGATTCCAACCGACCCCAGCCAGCCGTTCGGCAACGCCCCGCGCAACAACGTGCGCGGGCCGCTGACCTGGACCGTCGACATGGTGGCATCGAAGCGCTTCAGCCTGCCGTGGCACAACAGCTCGGTGGAGCTGCGCGGCGAGTTCTTCAACCTGCTGAACCGCGTCAACTACCGCGCCCCGAACGGCAACCGCAGCGCCGCCGGGTTCGGCACCATCACCTCGACCTACGACCCGCGCATCATCCAGTTGGGGCTGAAGGTGAACTTCTAGTCAGGGATCAGGAGGGTCTGACCTCGAGGCGGAGGTGCCGAGGGGTCTGACCCTATAATCCTGTCGATGAGCGAGCTGACCCAGATCTGGATCAAGCGGATGCACAAGGGGCCAATGGACCCCGCCGCGAAAGCGACCGTCGTTGCCGGCAAGGGGATTGTCGGCAACGCCAACCAGGGCGGCAAGCGCCAGGTCACCATCGTCTCGAACAAGAACTGGGAAGCCGTAACGGCGCCGCTCGGCGCCACGCCCGACCCGCGCATGCGTCGCGCCAACCTGCTGGTGTCAGACATCGACTTCAGCGACGCCCGCGGCAAGATCCTGCGCATCGGCCCGGTCCGCATTCGCATCTACGGCGAAACCCGCCCGTGCGAGCAGATGGAGGCGGTCGCCCCCGGCCTGCAGCAGGCCATGAGCGTGCCCTGGGGCGGCGGCGCTTTTGGCGAAGTGCTCGACGATGGTGAGATCGCCGTCGGCGACAGCGTGGAAATCCTGCCCTCCTGACCTTCTGGTCTCCTGTGAGTGAACCTTCTGCCTTCGGTCCGCGTCTGATATAGACAACTGTCAATATGGTTGCCGACCCCCGCATCCCCGAAGCCGAGGCCGATGTGCTGGCCGCCCTGTTCGACGCGCAGGAGGCCACCGCGCGCAGCCTGCGCGAAGCCCTCGGCCGCAAGCGTCCCATGGCCCACGGCACCGTCGTCACGCTGCTGCGCCGGCTCGAGGCCCGCGGGCTGGTGAAGCGCCGCAAGGCCGACCAGGGCAAGGCGTTTGTCTATCGACCGGCGAAGGACCACGCCCGCACGTTCGGGCCCGGAGCGTCGAGCCTGGTGCAGCGGGCATTTGGCGGCAGGCCGGCGGCGCTGGTGGCGTCGCTGTTCGAGACACGCCCGCCCTCGTCGCAGGAGCTCGACGAGCTCGAGCAACTGGTCGAGCAGCTTCGCAAGGACAAGCGGCGGTGATGATGGCGACGTGGCAGCACTGGATGGTCGGGCAGATCGATGCCTCGATTGCCGCCGCGGCGCTGCTGGCGGCCGCGGTGTTCTGGCGCCGGCGCCTGTCGCCAAAGGTGCGCTCGGCGATCCTGCTGATTGCCATGATCAGCCTGGCCCTGCCACCGTGGCTGCGCTCGCCGTGGTCCGAAGCACTGGTTGACCTGCCGCCGATCGACGACACCCGGCTGCTGGCCGCCGAGTGGCTCACCCCGCGGCTGACCGTCGCGTTGTTCAGCATTGGCCTCGTCGTGACGGCCGTCCTCCTGATCCGGCTGGCGTGGCAGACCAGGGCCATGGCGCGCCGGCTGCAGTCGCTTGCTCCGGCGCCCGCGGCGCTGGAGGCACGCGTGAACGCGCTGGCCTGCCAGGCGTCGATTGATCTGCGCGTATCGCCGGCCGACGGGCCGTTTGCCAGCGGCCTGGTGCGGAAAGTCATCGTGTTGCCGGCTCCGCTGATCGATCTGCTGGATCACGACGCGATGGACGCGGTCCTCGCGCACGAAGTGGCGCACCACGCGCGCCGCGACCTGTGGTGGCTCGCTGCCGGCGCCGTGCTCAAGAGCGTGGTGTGGTTCAACCCGTTGGCGCACCTGATCGCGGGCGCGCTGGTCGCCGCTCGCGAAGACGGCAGCGACGACTGGGCCGTCACCCATACGTCACGCGATCCGTTTTCCTACGCGCACGCCCTGCTGCAGTCGGCGCGCTCGATGACGATGGCGCCACCCATGGCCGCCGGCGCGCACCCGATGGGTCCGCGTCTGCGCCGGCTGCTCGACGAGCGTGCCGACCGCGGCCATCGGCTGACCCCGGTTGGTGTCTTCGCCATCCTCATCGCGGCGGCCGTCGCGCTGCCTGGCGCGCACATGCCGAGCCTTGAAGACGCCGCCGAACACGGCGCGCCAGGGCGCGCCGGCGACGACCCGGTGATCGTGATCAAGCGCGTGCTCGGCGAGCGCGGCCTCGAGGAAATCAGAAACAGGTAGCAAGTCCGGCGCTATCCGCTTGACAGCGGATCGCGCGTCCGGCTGGTTTGAATATAGACAAACGTCAATATAAGGAGCGCGCGATGTTACGACCGATTGGAGCAATGGTGTTGGTGATCGTGGCCACGGTGTCCGCGGCGGCACAGGGGCCGCCGATCAAGTTCGAACCGACTACGGTTGACGTGGAAGGCATTGGCAAAGTGACGGCGGAACTTGGCCGCCTGAGCGTGCTGGAGGACCGAACGAAGCCGCAGGGACGCCGCATCGAGCTGGTGTTTGCGCGGCTGAAGAGCACGGCCGCGACGCCGGGGGCGCCGATCGTGTACCTGGATGGCGGTCCTGGTGGCTCCGGCATCGGCATTGCCCGCGTGCCCGAGTACTACCGGCTGTTCGACGGCATGCGCGCGGTTGGTGACGTCATTCTCTTGAGCCAGCGCGGCACGGGCTTCTCCTCGCCGCGATTGGCGTGCCGCGGCGACGGCACACCGGTGCCGCTCGACTTGTTCCGCAGCGCCGATCGCATGGCGGAGGTGCTGGGTCCGCGCGCGGTCGCGTGCGCCGCCGAACTTCGGGCGAAGGGGATTGATCTGGCGGCATACAACACCCTGGCCAGCGCCGACGATCTGGAGGACCTGCGCCTGGCGTTGGGCGTGCCGAAGATCAGCCTGCTCGGGTTCAGCTACGGCACACACCTCGGCCTCGCCGCGGCGCGCCGTCATCCCGGGAGCATCGATCGCTTGATCCTGGCGGGCACCGAGGGACCAGACGATTCGCAGAAGCTGCCACACACTTACGATCTGCAACTGGCGCGGCTGGCTGCCCTCGAGGCACGCTCACCCCAGGCGCCGAAGTCCGGACTGGTGGAGGCGACCCGCGCGCTGATCGAGAGGCTTCGGGCTTCACCGATCCTGGTTGAGGTCAAGTTGCCGGGCCAGGCTGCCGCTTCGTCCCTGACGATAGGCGCCGAAGGCTTGCAGTACTTGTTGCGTCGCGACATCGGCGACACCAACGACACCGCTAACCTGATCACGCTGATCCGCGACGCGTCGCGGGGCGACTACGGCATGCTCGCGCGCTTTGCCGGCCGGCGGTTCACGGAGTTCGCCGGTGGCAGCGCCTTGATGGGCACGGCAATGGACTGCGCGTCGGGCGTGTCGGCCGAACGGCTGGCGGCCATCAACCGCGAAGTGGCGGGCAGCCTGCTGGGACGCATGACGAATTATCCGTTTCCCGACATCTGCGAACTGCTGAACGTGCCGGCGCTGCCGGCGGAGTATCGCGCGCCGTTCGCATCAACGCTGCCGGCGCTGTTCATCAGCGGCTCGCTTGATTCGAACACGCCGCCATACCAGGCGGAAAAGGTGCGCTGGGGCTTTCCGGCCAGCATCCACGTCATCGTCGAGGACGCGGGGCACGAGAGCACGCTGCCGCTGCCGGAGGTGCAGAAGTTGATCGTGGAGTTCCTGATGGGCGGGGACGTCAGCGGGCGGCGGGTGGTGGCCCCGTCGCCGCTGAAGTAAGGCTCGCGCGCTCCGCGCGCTCGTGGGGCTCGGCGGCTGTGCTGCCTCGTGGGGCTCGGCCGCTACGCGGCCTCGTGGGGGTCGCTTCGCTCCTGGGGCTTACTTGCTTTTGTGGACCCCACGAGCGTAGCGAGCCCTACGAAGGCGAAGCCGAGCCCCACGAGCGAAGCCGAGCCCCACCGGCGGCGGAGCCGCCGGCCTACCGGCGGCCGATCTTCAGGCCGCCATTGGTGGTGCGCACGCGCACGGTCGGCCCGCCGGATCCCAGCTGCGCCGAGACGCCACGGCGCGACGACAGCTCGCCCTGAATGGTGAGCGGAATGTCGCTGCGGAAACCGCCGTTCACCGTGCGGGTTTCGAGCTGCGCGTTGTAGCCATCGGGTACGGCCACGGTCACGCCGCCGTTGCTGGTCTCGACGTCGATGCCCTCGCCGTCCCAGCTGGTGCCACCCAGGTTCACGGTCAGGCCGCCGTTGCGGGTCGAACCGTTGACCCGGCCCGCCAGGTCGGTCAGGCGCACGCCGCCGTTGGTGGTGTCGAACTTGATGTCGCCGGTGACGCCGGTGATGTTGATGCCGCCGTTGTTGGCGTTGAGGTCGAGGTCGTTGCGGCGCGGCACGTTGATGCGGTAGCTCACCGACCACCACTCGCGGCGGTTGTCGCGATCCGGGCCGGTGGCCGAGACGCGGCCGCCGCCCGCCTGCACCTGCACGCCGCCGGCGATTTCGCGGGCACGCTCTTCGGTGCGGGCGGTGCCGCGCACCACGGCGCGGACGCGGATCTCGTTGCGGTCCCATGCTTCCACCGTGATGCCGCCGTTGTCGCCGGCATCCACCGCCAGCGGGCCGGCCGGCAGCGTCGACTCGCGCACCTCGCAGTGCTGCCGGGTGTCGTCGTCATCGTAACGGCTGCCCGAGCACGGGTCGGCGTCGGTGCCGGTCTGGCCGACGTAGTTGAACGAGCGGTCGTTCCAGCGGTAGTCATAGACGCGCGCGGCGCGGGTGGCCGCGCGCACCTGCGCGTTCACCTGGCGCTCGATGCGCTGGCGAACCTGGCGGTCGATCCGGGCCGACTGGCGCTCAACCGAACGGAGCGAACGCTCCACCTGGCGCTGCCACTGCTGGTCGATGCGGTTCCAGCGGCGGTCGACCTGCTGCCGGGCGCGTTCCAGGGCCCGCTCGACGCGGTTGGCCACGCTGTCCTGGCGGCTGTTGGGTTCCCAACGGAAGGTTTGCGCGCTGGGGGCGACGGCCAGGCCGGCCAGGATGGCGACGGTGAACAGGATGCGAAGGGTCATAGGTCTCAATCTCCTCAAACGGCTGTCGAAGGGATTGGACGGGAAGCCCCCCCGAGGGGTTGGCGCCGGCTGGAAATGGTGAAAATGGGGGCCTGACCCCAATCATCCATTGGTGAAATTGGGGGCCTGGCCCCAATCATCCATTTTCGGGGTCGGTGGCTACGGGGCGGGAGGGGTCGGCGCTCCATTCGCTCCAGGATCCCGGGAAGATCTTCACCCCGTGGATGCCGGCATGCTCCAGCGCCAGCAGGTTGTGGCAGGCGGTCACGCCCGAGCCGCAGTACACCACCACGTCTTTGGGGTCCCGTCCCTTCAGGACCAGCGCCCATTGGGCCTTCAGGGTCTCGGGCGACTTGAACGTCTTGTCGTCGGCCAGGTTCTGCTGGAAGAAGTAGTTGGCGGCACCGGGGATGTGGCCGCCGACCTTGTCGAGGGTTTCGCCGATGCCGCGGTAACGCTCCGGCGTGCGCGAGTCGACGAGCAGGCGGGACGGGTTGTTCAATCCTCCGGCCACCTCGTCTACGGTCAGCCGCCACCCGGGGCGCGGCGCGCCGCGGAAGTGCGCCGCGGTCGAGGTCTCGACGCCACCGCGCACCGGGTGCCCTTCGCGCTGCCAGCGCGCCAGCCCGCCGTCGAGCACGGCGGCCGCGTCGTGGCCCATCCAGCGCAGCATCCACCACAAGCGTCCGGCATACATGCTGCTGTCGGCGTCGTACGCCACCACTTGCACGTGCGGGCCGATGCCGAGCTCGCTGAACGTGCGGACCAGCACGTCGGTGTCGGGCAGCGGATGGCGGCCGTTGGTGCCGGTCTTCGGGCCCGAGAGATGCCGGTCGAGGTGGGCGTAGCGCGCGCCCGGAATATGCCCGGCGCGATACAACTGCTCGCCCTTGTCGGGATCGGCAAGGTCGAACCGGCAGTCGATAATCACCCAGCTCGGGTCGTTCACGTGCTGCGCCAGGGTCGACGGCGTGATCAGTGTCTTATGCATTCGCTCTCAGTCTTTCAGCTAACTGGTGCAGGAACAAGCCGACGTCGGTAACTACGCCGACCGTTTGGGTCGAGCCGCGGTCCGAGAGCTTGGTCACCACCGCCGGGTTGATGTCGACGCAGATCACCTTGACCCACGACGGCAGCATGTTGCCGACGCCGATGCTGTGCAACATCGACGACAGCATCACCACTACGTCGACGCCGGCCAGCGCCTTGCCATACGCCTCTTGCGCCGCGGTCAAATCCATCATCGTCTCGGGCAGCGGCCCATCGTCGCGGATCGAGCCGGCGAGGATGTAGGGCACGTGGTGCGCGTGGCAGGCGTGCATGATGCCGGAGGTCAGCACGCCGGATTGCACGGCGGCGCCAATGCCGCCGGCGCGGCGCACGGCGTTGATGGCGCGCATGTGGTTGCGGTGGCCGTGCTCCACCGGATGGCCGCTGCTGAGGTCGATGCCGAGCGAGGTGCCCGAGAGCGCGACCTCGATGTCGTGGACCGCGAGCGCGTTGCCCGACAGCAGGGCATCGACGTAGCCCAGGCGGATCAGCTCGCAGAAGTACTGCGAGCCTCCGGTGTGCACAACCACCGGTCCGGCGACGAAGGCAATGCGGCCGCCGCCGGCCTTGACCTGGCGCATCATGTCGGCGACGCGCGCCACCACCGTTTCGACACGCCGCTCGGACGACACCTCGTTGCTCATGAAGCCGAAGCTCGGCTTGTCGCGCTGCTGCACGTCGGGCGCGACGCGAATGCCCTGCATGCCGCACACCACCTGGTCGCCCTTGCGGACGTCGCGCAGCTTGCGGCAGACGACGCGGCCGCCCTCGACCACCAGCACGGCATCCATGCGCTGCTGGTCGGCGGCCAGCCACTTGCCGCCGAGGAAGACCGAAGTGCGATGGTTGGTGGTGGAGTAGAAGTCTTCCGGTGCGGCGCCGTCCATGTCGGCCGGCCGCAGCTTCGCCTCGGGCGTGCCCTCGACGTAGCAGCCGAACACCGACAGCTTCGACAACAGGTCGTCGAGCCGCGCGGCGGTGTCGGTGGTCAGCCGCAGCGTGAGGTGCGAGCCCTCTTCGTTCTTGCGGCCGACGTCGAAGCGCAGGATCTCGTACTCGGAGCCGTGCTCGACGATGGTGGTGAGGATCGACTGGAAATTGCCCGAGTCGATCAGGTGGCCTTCGGCCTGGACTGTCTCAGAAAATGCCATTGGGGTCAGGTCAAGAAAATCACAGTTTGGGATGAAAAGGGACAGGGCAATTACACCACACTTGCCCCGGTTCCTTGTCCCCGATCATCCCAAACTGTGATTTTCTTGACCTGACCCCAACTCCCCTTACAGGATCTGCGCCTGCTGGAGGGCGGCGATGCGGGTCTCCAGCGGCGGGTGGGTGGCGATCAGGGACATGAAGCCCTTGCCGCCGTTGATCTTCATGGTCGCCAGCTGGGGCTGCGAGTCGTCCACCATTTCCTTGTTCTGCATCAGCCGCTGCAGGGCGCCAATCATGTTGGCCTTGCCGGCCAGCCGGGCGCCGCCGGCGTCGGCCCGGAACTCGCGGGCGCGCGAGAACCACGCCACCACCATCGAGCCGAGAATGCCGAACGCGATGTCGAACACGATGGTGGTCACGAAGAACACCAGGTGTGAGATCCGCTCGTCGACCGCCTGCCGGACGATGTTGGCGATGATGCGCGAGAAGAACAGCACGAACGCGTTGACCACGCCCTGGATCAGCGTGAGGGTCACCATGTCGCCGTTCTCGATGTGCGCCACTTCGTGCGCCAGCACGCCCTCGACTTCCTCGCGGCGCATCGAGCGCAGCAGGCCGGTCGAGACCGCCACCAGGCTGCGGC
This sequence comes from Vicinamibacterales bacterium, assembly GCA_050247355.1. Lineage (GTDB taxonomy): Bacteria > Acidobacteriota > Vicinamibacteria > Vicinamibacterales > UBA2999 > 12-FULL-67-14b. The sequence continues at coordinate 57,636 of JBFWUK010000017.1, forward strand.
TCTTGCTCGGGCCGGTGGCGAAGGCGTTGACCTCAGGCGAGTCGTAGATGCCGACTTCCGGCATCGGCAGGCCGGCCTTGCGGGTCAGCTGGCCGACGGTCTGGTGCAGCCAGTCCAGTTCCGGCTGGCCGCTCTTGCCGTCAACGAGCTTGACGCCCATGGCCATCTTGGCCATGAAGCGCGACATCTGAAGCGAGATGAACGCGCCACCCATGCCCCAGATGAGGCAGAACACCATCAAGGCCGAGTAGTCGAGACCCGACGGCGTGATGTAGCCGGTCACGCCCAGCAAGCTGAGCACGATCGACAGCGTGATCATGACGGCCAGGTTGGTGGCCAGGAACAAGACGATGCGTTTCATGTCACCAAGAATACCAAAGGCGGTTCTCGACGCTAATTACGTAAATTGGCCGCAATCATGCGTTAAAACCGATGGTTAGCGGACGGGTGTGTAGCCCTCGGCCAGCTTCTTGCGCGCCGCCTCGACCTCGCGGTGGAACACGAACAGGGCGTCGGCGTTGTCGTTCTTGTCGGTGAAGTTCCAGGTCTTGCCGCCGCGCTGCTTCACGCGCAGGTTCTTCTGGAGGTAGTCGACGGCGAACTGCTCGGCCTGCGCATAGGTCAGGGTGAAGGCATCGCCCTTGTTGTCGGTCTCGTACTTCAGGCCGTCAAGCGTGGCGATCAGTGTGCCGTTGCACGAGCCGATGCCGTGCTTGTGCACGACCGGCACCCTGGCGTTGAGGCTGACTTCCTTGATGCGGACGGTGATGGCGTTGGCCCCGGCGACCAGGTCAACCGTCTTCTGAACGCTGTCGAAGCCGGTGGCCGTCAACTGCAGCCGCTTGCTGCCGGGCTCGAGCTTCTCGAGGGTCAACGGCGTGTTGCCGACGAACTGGCGATCGATGAACACCGATGCGCCGGGGACGTCCGATTCGAGCGTGAGCGTGGCCAGCGTCGGCGCGGTTTCCACTACGGGCGCCGGTGCCGGGGCAGTCTTCCGGGGGGCCGCCGCGCGTGGGGCGGCCGGCTCGGGGGCCGGCGCGGGCGGTGGCGGCTCCGCCTTGCGGGCGGCCGGTGCCGGAGCGGGCGCGGCCACCGGCGCCGCGGCCGGAGCCTCGGGCTCGCGCCGGTTGTTCGTGCTGATGAAGATTGCTACCAGGCTGGCAAGAATGGCAACCCCGGCCCCAATGAACACTGATGGTTTCACAACGCAGAATCGTAACAGATGACGCAGATATCAAGACACCAGGGCCGCAGATGACTTTCAATACACCAGGGCCGCAGATGACACAGATGACTCAGATTCAAATACCGCCCTGTCACCGTTACCCGATGGCTCTCGTTTCGGACCTTCCCGGTTCGACAGGGCCGGTCTTCGACCGGCCGCCTGTGCTCGTTCGGGCGTCTAAGTACCGGATGCATCTGCGTAATCTGTGTAATCTGTGGCCCTGGAGATTGCGATGACAGCTCGGCTGTGGACGATCGTCGTGGTGGGGATGCTGGCGTTGACGCCATCGGTGTGGTCGCAGGCGCCGGTGCCGGCCGACTGGTTTCAGTGGCGCGGGCCCAATCGCGACGGCATCAGTGTTGAGACCGGGCTGCTGCAGTCCTGGCCCAAGGCCGGGCCGCCGCAGGTGTGGCGCGCCAGCGGCGCGGGCAACGGCTACTCGTCGTTCTCGGCGTCGGGCGGCCGGCTCTACACGCTTGGCGCGCGCGCGGGCAACGAGTACGTGATGGCGTTCGATCGCGCCACCGGCAAGAAGATCTGGGAGTACCTGAACGGCCGGCGTTACGAGAACGATCGCGGCGACGGTCCGCGCAGTACGCCGACCGTGGAGGGCGACCGGCTTTACGTGCTTGGCGGCAGCGGCGACCTGACCTGTCTCGACAACGCGACCGGCAAGCGCATCTGGTCGATCAACCTGATCCAGAAGTTCGGCGGCCGCAATCCCTACTGGGGCTACAGCGAATCGCCGCTGATTATCGGCGACCGCATTCTCGTCAACGCCGGCGGCTCGCGCGCCTCGATTGTCGCGATTGCCAAGGCCGACGGCGCGACATTGTGGCAGAACCACTCAGACGAGGCCGGCTACTCGTCGCCCATGCTGCTGCGCACCGGCAGCCTGAACCAGGTCATCTTCTTCACCGGTTCGCGCACGCTGGCGGTCGATCCGCGCGATGGCCGGCTGCTGTGGTCCTATAACAAGGCCGCCAACGGCACCGCCAACATCGCCACGCCAATCGTCCGCGGCACGCGCGTGTTCGTGTCGTCGGACTACGGCACCGGCGCGGCGCTGCTCGACATCCGCGCCGCCGGCAACCTGGCGTCGGCCAACGAGGTCTACTTCACGCGCGACATGCGCAACCATCACGCCAGCTCGGTGCTGATCGGCGATCACGTGTACGGGTTTTCCAGCAGCATTCTGACGGCGCTGAGGTTCGACACCGGCGCCATGGCGTGGCGCGATCGCAGCGTCGGAAAGGGGTCGCTGATCTTCGCCGACGGCCGCCTCTATCTCTACAGTGAGAACGGGGTGGTCGGCCTGGCCGAAGCGTCGCCGGCCGGTTACCGGGAGCACGGGCGCTTCACGCTTTCGCAGCAAAGCGGCCTGCCGATGTGGAGCCACCCGATCATCAGCGGCGGACTGCTGATCATCCGCGACCAGGACAATGTCTACGCTTACGACGTCCGCGTGAAGTAAAAAGGGGCAACCCTCTCGAGGATTGCCCCTTTCACGGCCTCTACCCTTCGCTGCAATCCGGCTAAAGCCGGACTCTACTTGGCGGGTTCAGACGAGGGCGGGACGATGCCCTTGAGGCGCATGTAGGTCACCAGGTTGCCGTAGTGCTCGTTGACATGCGAGTTGTTGAAGGCCAGCACCATCAGGCGCGGCTGCATGCCGAGGAACGACTTCGCCAACTCGGCGCCCTTCTTGTCGTCCATGCTGGCAATCGCCTGTTCGCAGAACGCGAACGAGTCGGCCAGCGCCTTCTGCAGGGCGGCCTTGCCGGTGACGCTCTTCTCGATGCCGGTCTGGCCGGTCGGCTTCATGCCGCTGGCGGCGCCGCAAATGCCGTTGTTGCCGTCGGCGATGTGTGCGATCAACTGACCGAGGCTGCGGACCTCGGGCGTCGGCTTGAAGGCATACATGTCCTCCGGCACCTTCTCGGCGGTGCGGATGACCGGGTTCTTGATCTGCGCAAGCTGCGCCTTCACCGCGTCGGTGTACGGGTTGGCGCTGGCCTGCGCGAACGCGGCGGCGGGCAGGAACATGAGGGCCGCGAAGGCGACGGCGGTGAGCTGGCGTGTCATGATGTGGCTCCTTGAGTAAACGGGTGATTCGGTACCGGCTGATTCTGCCACGGCTGGCGTGGTTGTGTGCCCTGATCGTGACGAGTGGCGTGACCGTGGCTGTGGGCTGCGCCCCGGTTCGGCCGGCCGCCTCGCCGCCGGCCGCGGCCGGCGGGCCGTCGCTCACCTGGCTCGCCGAGTTCACGCGCCCATCGGGTGCAGCCTATCCGCAACTTTCCGACAGCCGGGCATTCGGCAGCCTTTCGGGGCTGGTCCGCGACGCGCTCGGCGACCAGTACGTAGCCGTGATCGACGACCGCGAAGGAACCCGCATGGCGTGGCTGTCGATCACGGCGCCCGGCGGACGGCTCGAGGTGTCGCCGCGCCGCATGCAGGCGCTGCGCGCCGCCCCCGGCATCCAGGAGCGGCTCGTCAGCCAAGCCGACCTCGAAGCCATCGTGGCGCTGCCGGACGGCACGTTCCTGATGGCCGAAGAAGGCCACCGCATTCGCGACGCGGTGTGGCCGCCGGCGCTGTTGCAGGTGGCCCGCGACGGCACGGTCACGGGCATGGTTGATTTCCCCGGCGAGTTCCAGATCACCGCCGGCGTCGAGACCGGCGTGCGCGACAACCAGGGAATCGAGAGCCTCACGCTGACGCCTGCCGGCCGACTGATTGCCGGGCTCGAGCAGCCGCTGGCCCAGCATCCAGTGACGACCCCGGAGCGTGGCGGCGAGGGACGGCTGATCGAGTTCGTAGCGAATGGCACCACGTGGCGGCCGGGCCGGCAGTGGCGTTACCCGATTGCTCCGACGCCCACGGTAGCGGAGTTCCCAGTGGCCTGCGGCGACGGCGAGAACGGCCTGGTCGAGTTGCTCGCGCTCACCGAGACGACGCTCATTGCCATGGAACGCGCCTGCTGGCTGAATGCCTCCGGCACCGCGGCCGCCAACCCGATCCAATTGTTCGTCGTCACGCTCTCGGGCGATGAAGCTCGCAAGACGCTGCTGCTGGATCTGTCGACCATCACGCCGAAGCTGTCGCCGGCGCTGGCGTATCTGGACAACTTCGAGGGACTGGCCTTCGGCCCGACGGTTAACGGCGCGCGCACGCTGCTGCTGATGTCGGACGACAACTTCCGGCGGAACCAGAAGACGTCGTTCCTGTTGTTTGGGATGGGGTCTGTCCTCGAGTAGGTAGTGCCGAGGGGACTGACCCCTCCGCGATGGCTCCGAGTCGCAGCGACAGGGTCAGACCCCTCGGCCCTTCCCGCTCGGGGTCAGACCCTGGTGACCTACTCCACGAACTTGTAGCCGACGCCGCGCACCGTCAGCAGGTGCTTCGGCTTGGTGGGATCTGCCTCCAGGTAGCGGCGCAGCCGGACGATGAAGTTGTCGATGGCGCGAGTGTCGGTGTCCTCGTGCAGGTCCCACACTTCCTCGAGAATCGCCTTGCGCGACACCGGACGGCCGGCGTTGCGCACCAGGTACTGCAGCAGGTCGCACTCCATCTGCGTCAGCTGGTAGGCCTTGTCGCCGACGCGCAACTCGAGCGCTTCGAGATCGAGCGTGCGGCCGGCGAACGTCAGGTGCTCGTGTTCGTGCTGGTCCTGCTGCAGCCACTGGCGCCGCCGCAGCAGCCCGCGCAGGCGGGCCAGCAGGATCTGCAGCTCGAACGGCTTCGGCAGGTAGTCGTCGGCGCCCGCCTCGAAGCCCTGCAGGACGTCGGCGGGACGGCTCCGCGCCGTCAGCATCAACACCGGCACGTAGTGCCCGGCGGCGCGAAGCTGCGTCACCACCTCGAAGCCGTTCAGCCCCGGCAGCATCACGTCGAGCACCACGGCGTCGTAGGCCGCCCGGTCGGCCAGCAGCCGATCGAGGGCGGCCTGGCCATCGCCGTCGACGTCGACGTTGTGGCCCTCGGCCTCGAGGTTGAAGCGAAGACCGTCGGCGAGGTGCGCCTCGTCTTCGACGATGAGGATTCGGCTCATTGTGCCTGCCGGGAGTCGGCCCGCGAATCGACCGTCACGCCCTTCATCCTCGGCAACTCCAGCGTGAAGGTGGCGCCCCTGCCTTCGCCGGGGCTCTCCGCGAACACGCGGCCGCCGTGCGCCTTGGCGATGGAGCGGACGATGTAGAGGCCGAGGCCGGTGCCCTTGACGGTGAAGCCACTCGGCTGGAAGCGATAGAACCGGCTGAAGATGCGCCCGAGCTGGGCGCGCGGGATGCCGACGCCGCTGTCTTTCACGCGCACCCACGCCGTGTCGGGGGTGGCGCCGACCACCTGCACCGTCACCTGCGGCGCCTGGTCCGAGTACTTCACGGCGTTGTCGAGCAGGTTGAGGATGGCGGTGCGCAACTGGTCGACATCACCGTCGACCACCAGCAGCGTGTTGGGCGCGTAGTCCGCCAGCGTGATGGCGGCGGCCGGAAGGTTGTGGCGCATGCGCGCGGTGTCGACGCAGTCCTGCACCAGCCACACCAGGTCGACCGGCGAGCGGTGATCGAGCTTGCGCTTCTGCCGCACGTGACCGGCCCGCAGCACCTGTTCCACGGTGTGCTGCAACCGGTCGGCGTCCTGCAGCATGATGCGGTAGAACTCCTTGCGCTGGGCGTCGCCGACCTCGCGCGACTGCAGCGTCTCCAGGTAGAGGCGAATCGAGGCAATCGGCGTCTTCAACTCGTGCGTCACCGAGTTGAGGAAGCTGTCTTGCTGTTCGGTAATGCCCATCTCGCGGACCAGGAACACCGTGTAGACGATGAGGCCGGCGATGATCAGGGCGAAGGTGCCGACGCCGAGCACGAGCGGCGCGATGCGCCGCCCGTTCACGAGAATCCAGCCGATGTTGAGGGTGACCGCCGCGGCCACCAGGACGACGCAAAGAACGACGAAGACGATCGATGCGGTCTGGCGCCTTGTCATCGGGGATCAGGGATCAGGGCCCGGGGACCAGGGCAAGGCCGTTCCGGCCCCTGATCCCCGATCCCCCGTCCCTGATCCCTGATATTACGCTGCTTCTTCTTCCATCTCCTGGCGGACCTTGGCGACCTTGATGTCCCAGGCCAGGCCGAACATCTTCAGCACGTTGATGCCGATCCAGTTCATGTCGAACTCGTACCAGGCCAGGCCGTGGCGAGCCGAGACGGGGTGCGCGTGGTGGTTGTTGTGCCAGCCCTCGCCGAACGAGAGCAGCGCCACCCACCAGCTGTTGCGCGAATCGTCCTTGGTCTGGAAGCGGCGCGAACCCCAGAGGTGCGTGGCCGAGTTGACCAGCCAGGTGGCGTGCAGCAGGAACGTGGTGCGGAAGAACAAGCCCCACAGCAGGTAGGGCAGGCCGCCGAACACCAGCAGGCCGATGCCGAGCACCGTCTGCGGCACCCAGTGCCACTTGCTCATGAAGACGTGGAAGGGGTCCTTGCACAGGTCCGGCGCGTAGCGGCGCAGCACCTCGGTGTCGTGGTGCATGCCCTTGCCCATCAGGATCCAGCCGATGTGCGCCCACAGCGCGCCTTCACGCGGGGTGTGCGGATCGCCGTCCTGATCGGAGTGCTGGTGATGGATGCGGTGCGTGGCCACCCAGAAGATGGGCCCGCCCTCGAGCGCCAGCGTCGCGCAGGTGGTGAGGAAGTACTCCATCCACTTGGGCGTCTTGTAGCCGCGGTGCGTCAGCAGGCGGTGATACGCCATGCCGATGCCGAGCGACCCCGCCACCCACCACAGGATGACCGCCGACATGATGGCGCCGAAGTCGATGTACCAGAACGCCGCGACGGCGCCGATGTGGAACGCCGTCATCGCAATGAGGGTGATCCAGTTAATACCCTTGGCGGCCTTGCGGCCATAAATCTCGGTCACAGGAATCATGTGAGGGACAGTAGCAGGCCGCTCGCACGCACACTGTAATAGTTGTGTCAGGCCTTCATCTGTTGATTCCGCAAGGACTTAATGATATTGTTCGTGCCAATATATGGGCATGACATCCCTTGAGCGCGAGCTCAAGCGTGGCAGTGCGGAGCTGCTGATCCTGGCGCTGCTCGAAGAACAGGAGCGCCACGGCTACCAGATCGGCCAGTTGATCGCCGAGCGCAGCGACGGCGCCATCACCTTTCACGCCACCTCGCTTTACCCGACGCTCTATCGCCTGGAAGACAAAGGATTGATCGAAGGGCGGTGGGTCGAGAAGGCCGGCACCCGCCGGCGCCGTTACTACCGGCTCACGCCCGGCGGCCGCGGCGTGCTCGCCAAGCAGCGGTCGGTGTGGGAGACGTTTTCAGCCGCGCTGACCCGCGTGGCCGGAGTGCGCCATGCGTAGCCCCTGGCATTCGCAGATCCGTTCCGCTTTCATTGCCGCCGGTCACCCGCTTGACGAAGACATCGTTGAGGAACTGGCGCAGCATGCAGAGAGCGCGTACGAGTCGGCGCGTGCCGAGGGGCAGAGCGACGCAGAGGCAATCGCCGGCGTCGATTCGTTGATCGGCGGATGGGCCGCCGACCCGGCAGTCTTGAATCGGCGGCCGCGGCGCCCGCTCGCCATCGTGCCGCCCGCGGCCACGCAAAGCCTGCTTGCCGGCACATGGGCCGACGCGGTCTACGCGTTTCGGCTCTTGCGCGCCAGGCCCGGGCACGGCGTCGTGACCATCCTCACCATTGCCCTTGGCGTCAGCGCGGTGACGACGCTATTCAGCGTTGCCAACGGCGTGCTGTTGCGGCCGTTGTCGTGGGCCACGGGCGAAGGGCTGGTACGGGTCGTCGAGTCGCGCGGCGGCCGCGAGGGCCGCATCCCGGGCACCATGATGAACGGCTCGTTCCTGGCGTGGGCCGAGGCGCCGCAGACGATCTCGGGCATTGCCGCGTGGACCGAGGGCACGCTGACCTTGAGCGGCGCCGGCGATGCGGTGCGCGTGCCGGTGACCAACGTGTCGCCCGGCATGTTCGAGTTGCTGGGCGCGCAGCCGTTGCGGGGGCGTGTGTTCGCGGCCGGCGAAGGTCGCGAGGGAAACTGGCGCCTCGCGATTCTCTCGCAGGGCCTGTGGGAGCAGCGGTTCGGCGCCCGGGAGGACCTGATCGGGCAGACGATCATGCTCGACGGCATGCCGTGCACGGTCATTGGGATCATGCCGCGCTCGTTTCAGTTTCCGACCGCCGCGACCCAGATGTGGTTTCCGCACTGGACCGCACCGGTTGACGGCCCGAACGGGGTCAAGCGCGGCCAGATCTTCCGCGCGCTGGCCAGGCTCAAGCCGGGCGTGACCGCGACGCAGGCGGCGGCCGAAGGTTCGGCGCGGGCCGCAGCGGCGCCTGATGCCGGCCCGGTCGCAATGGCCTTGTTCGGCGCGGGTGCGCCGATTCGGATCACCGTGACCGATGCCAACGAGGCGGCGACGGCAGACGTGCGCCCCGCCATCATCATCCTGTTGATGGCGTCGGTTCTTCTGTTCGCGAGCGCCATCGGCAACGTCGCCAACATGCAGGTGGCGCGGGCCACGGCACGCCAGCGCGAGTTGACCATTCGCGCGGCGCTGGGTGCGGGCATGGGGCGGCTGTCGCGGCAGCTGCTGATCGAGAACGCGATGATTGGCCTTGCGGGGGCCGGCGTCGGGCTGCTCCTGAGCATTGCGCTGCACCGGGTGATGCCGTCGCTGCTGCCCGCCGACTTTCCGCGCGCCGATGCCATTGCCATCGACGGGCGTGTGCTCGCCTTCACGGTGGTGCTGTCGCTCGTGGCCAGCCTGGCCGCGTGCGTGCTTCCCGTGCTGCACGCCCGCCGTCTCGACCTTGCCCGGGCGCTTTCGGACGGCAGCCTCGCATCCGCCGGGCCAGGGCGCGGCCGCATGGCGACCATGCGGCTGCTGATTGTCGGCACCCAGGTGGCGGTCACGAGCGTACTGGTGATTGGCGGCGTGCTGCTGACGCGCAGCTTCCTGGCCAACATCGCCGCCGATCGTGGCTACGATCCAAGCAACGTCATCACCGCGACGGTGCCGTTTCCCGGCGACTACACGTTCGAGCGGCGCCAGCAGGCCCGCAACCAGATTGTCGAGCGGCTGGCGGCGCGGCCGGGGATCACGCATGTCGCGTTCAGCACCGGCGTGCCGCTGATGTCGGCGGGTGGCTACAGCACGTTCACCATGACGTCGCCATTCGGAAGCGGCGGCCAGGTGCAGGCCGAGGCCATCCGGCGGGTCGTCACGCCCGGTTACTTCGGCGCGCTGGGTGTCCGGGTTCGTGCCGGGCGCCCGATCACCGATGCCGATGTGGCCGGCTCGCCCACCAGCGTCGTGGTCAATCGCTCGTTCGTCCGCAAGTACCTGGATGACGTGCCGATCGAGCGCGCGGTCGGCGTGTCTCTGGGGCCGAAGGCCATCAGCGGTGCCACGCCCGCAGGAGACACCGTCATCGTCGGGGTCGCCGACGATTTGCGGCAGGACGCGGTTAGTGCGCCCGACCAGTCTGAGATGTATGTGGCGATGGCGCAGATGACGGCGGCGGCGTCGCAGGGGAGCTCGTCGATTGTCGTGGTCAGGACCGGCGGCGACCCGGCCTCGTATGTCGAGACGCTGCGCACGGTCATCCGCCAAGTCGACCCGGCGATCGCGCTCGACGCGGTGATGACCATGGATCAGCGGGTTGGCCAGAGCGTGTCGCGGCCACGGACCTATGCCGTGCTGCTGGCTGGATTCGCCCTTGCGGCGTTGCTGATCGCCGGCGCCGGCCTCTACGGCGTGCTGTCACACGGCGTCGCCCAGCGCTCGCGCGAACTGGCCGTGCGCTCGGCGCTCGGTGCGAGCCGGCCGGCGGTGGTCGCCGTCGCCTTGAAGCAAGTGTCGATCGCGATGATCCTCGGCGTGGCCACCGGCATTGCCTTGTCGACGGCGTTGGCGAGCAACCTCGCGCCCTTCCTGTACGGCGTGCCCGCAGGCGACTGGATCAGCTTTGCCGCCGGCCCTGCGCTCCTGCTGGCCGCTGGTGTGCTGGCGTGCGCCGCTCCCGCGCGGCGCGTCGCGCGGACCGACCCGATTCAGGTGTTACGCGACGGGGTCTGACCCCGACCAGGCAGTGCCGAGGGGTCTGACCCCGTCGTCGTGACGGCAGGTGGCGCGATCGGGTCAGACCCCTCGGCACTGCTTGCTTGGGGTCAGACCCGGGGAGAGCCTAACGCAGCACGAATCGCCGCCACGTCTCGACGATGGCGCGATCGGGGCCGCCAAGGGCCTGGTGGCGCTCGACGTAGTTGCGGAAGCGGGCCAGGTTGTTCTCGCTCAGCCCCTTATCCTGCACGTGCAGGCGATACAGCACCTGGACGGCGATGAACAACAGCGGCTGATCGTCGTTCCTGGTGTTGTCGAGCAGATCGATCAACTTCGGCAGCGCGCCGCTGTAGTCGCCGAGCATGGCCAGCGCGGTGGCCTCGCGGCGAATGCGGTCGCTGTCGCTCGCCCACGCCGACGGCGCTTCCTCGATCAGGTCCACCGCCTGGCGGCCGTCGCCCATGCGCAGCAAGGCATCGACCAGCACGGGGTAGACCGCGCCCGGGTTCTCGCTGAGCAGCGCCATTTGCCACGCGCCGACCGCTTCCTTGTCACGGCCCAGCGCGGCGTGGGTGGCGCCCAGGTAGAACGCGGCGCCCAGAAAATCCGATGCGCCCTTGAGCGTCTGCTGGAACCAGGCCGCGGCCTGCGGCACCTCGCCCTTGTTCAACGCCTCGAGGCCGCGCAGGAACGCCAGGTTCAGCTGATCCTCGGGCGTTTCGCCGGTGATGTCGCCGGGCGCGAACTGCCCGCTGCGCGCCTTCTCGATCAGCGCTTCCACCGCCGGCGAGGGCGGATGCAGCGCCGCCAGGCCGTCGAGGAACGGCGTCACCACGCCCGGGATCAACACGTTCTCGCGAGCGAAGCGCGGCACCGGCGCGAAGATCTTCACCTCGGCGAGCGGCGCCGGCGGGGCATCGGGATCGAGCGGCACCAGCGGATCGATCGACACCGCGGTAGCGGGGGCTGCGACCGGCGCCATCAGGAACGGGCGGACCAGCCGCACGTCGGGTTGCCCGGGCGACTTGACAATGGCGCGGGCGATGTACTCGCCGGGCGGCAGCACCCCGAGCCGCAGCGTCGCCGCGAACGCGCGCAGGTGGTTGCCTCGCATTGCCTGCCGCGCCTCGACGCTGACCAGCGCGTTGCCGTTCTCGGCGTCGGCAATCTCGATCGTCGCCCGCGACCTGGTCAGCAGGTTGGCGTCGTTGCCGCTCATCTCGACCAGCGCGGTCAGGGTTTCGGTGTCGATCACGCCCGACGGCCGCGGCCGCGGCAGGTCGCCGCCATCGGGCGCCTGCGGCACCAGCATCAGGTCCGATACGTTCCGATCGGCGCTGGCCCGGGTCAGGCGGGCGTTGATGGTGTGATGCACGCTGCCGGCGCGCCCTTGCTCGTCGACCGCGGCAATGCGCAGGGTGTACTCGCCCGGGTCGAGCAGCAGCGAGGTGAGAATCAGCCGCGGCGATTCGGCGCGCACGCTGGCCGGCGACACCCTGGTCAGGCCGGCCCGGTTGTAGACCGCACGGTCGTTCTTGTCGAGAATGACCATGCCGATTGGCAACTCCATCTCGGTGGTGGCGGGGTCGCCAAATTCGGCGCTGATGACGACGCGGACCTTGGTGCTGCCGCTGTCGATGTTGGCATAGCTGGCCACGCGCATCGGCAGGCCGCGGTTCGGCAGCGGCTGCCGCATCACCTCGGTCAGTTGTTCCATCGGTGTCGCGGCGGGCGCCGGCGCGATGACGTCGGTCTCGCGCAACACGAAGGTCGGCCGCGCCCGTACCGTGAGGCCGCGCGGCTTGACTGCCACGCGGATGCGATGCTCCTTGCCGCGGCGGTCGGCCTCGGTGGGCTCGAAGCCCAGCAGGTAGTAACCCGATAACTCCCGCCCGAGGCGGTCGAAGGCGTTGCTGGCCGAGGCGTTGACGGTGCTGAGCGTGCCCCGCGTCTGCTCGGCCAGTTGCTCCAGCCCCTCACTCAGCAGCCCATCGTCGAAGAAGCGCGATACGCCGGGCGCGGTGGCGTCGTCCATGTCGAAGTACGACTGGCCGGGGCGGATGATGTGGATGGTGGCGCGGGCCGCGGCCGCCTTGCGGCCGAGCTCGCTCATGTTCTGCCGATCGCGGGCCACGAACATGCCCTCGGAGACCATCACGATGTTGATCGGCATCTTGACCTGGGCCAGGCCGGTCAGCAGGCTCTCGAGCGCGGTAATGGTGCCGCGCGTGCGCGCGCTGGCTTCGATCAGCAAGCTGCGGCCGTCGGATTCGACGGCGCCGGCGCAGGCGTCGAGGCCGGGCCCGGTTTCACCGGCGCATTCGCGGTCGATGGCCTGCTGCCAGGTCGTCGTGTCGTTGTTGTCGAGCGCCCAGGCCTCGCTGATGTTGACCTTGGTCATGCCCGAGCGGTTGGAGACCGTGCCGGTGACCTTCAGCAGCGCGTCGGTGATGCGCTTGCGATCGGTCGTGAACTCGACGCTGCCAACACCGGTGGGAATGCGCGACAGGCCGACCAGGTCGCCCGGGGCCAGCCGGTCGAACAGGGTCTGTGCCGTCCGCAACACCGAGCGCGACGAGCCGACGCGCAGGTTGCCCTCGTCCACCACGAACAGCAACAGGCGGCCGGTGGTGGCGGCGTCGTTCGAGGTCGACGCCGCTTCGCGCGGCGTGGCCGGCGTGGTGTTGGTCGGCACGGTGGAGATGAACTGCACCGATTCAATCGGCCGCGGCTGGCCATTGACCTGCAATTCGAAGTCGGCGGCGGTCAGGGTTGGCACCGGCCGCGATTCCCGATCGACGACGTTGACGTCGACCAGCACCAGTTCGGCGCGGGTCTCGAACGTCGGCCGCGGTGGTTGCTGCGGCGGCTGCTGGGCGGCGACGGTCGCGGCGCCGAGGGCGGCGGCCAACGCCAGCGACGGAATGATTCGCATGACGTCCTTATGAGCCGGGCGCGCGGTAGCCCTGGCGCGCGCGCACCGAGTAGCCGGTGCCGGGAATCTCGATCTTCACCTCGCGCCAGGCGCCATCGCGCTTGGGATTGGTCGACTCGTAGCCGAGCATGTACTGGTTCGACAGCTCTTCGAGGATTTCCGCGAAGGGCTGATCCAGTTGATCGCTGCGATCGACGAACAGGGCGCGGCCGCCGCTCAGGTTGACCAGCCGCTCGATGCCCGACTTGAGCTGCGCCTCGCGCACGCCGCGGCCGAGCGCGACCATGAACAGCGTGGCGTCGTTGGCGCGCACGGCTTTCTCCACTGCGTTGATGGTGGCATGGCTCGAGCGGTCGTCGCCGTCGCTGAAGACCACGAGGACCCGGCGGCCCGCGGCCCGCGACAACTGCTGCACGCCGCGCACCAGCACGTCATAGAGGGCGGTGCCGCCCCACGGCGCCAGCCGATCGACGGCGCGCGTGCGCTGCGCGACGCTGGTCTCGCGCCGGGTCAGCGTGAACATGTTGTCGTTGAAGGCCACCAGCGTGACCTGATCTTTCGGACCCAGCGCGCCGAGGAACTTCTTCACCGCGTTCTTCAGCTGCGGCATGTTGGGCGTCATGCTTTCGCTGACGTCGATGGCGACCACGATCTCGAGCGGCGAGCCCTCGGCCGAGAAGTGGCCGATCACCTGCGGCACGCCGTCTTCGACCAGGCGAAACGCCGTTGGCGGCAAGCCCGAGATGAACCGGTTGTTGTCGCTGACCACGGCGGTGACCTGCACCACCTCGACGTTGACTTTCTCGACCTGCTCGAGACCCTTGGTGCGCGAGCTGGCGACCAGCCGGCCGCCGCCAATCAGGTTGGCCACCACCCGGAAGACATGCGGCTTGACGTCGTCTCCGGCATCCCACGTGCACTCGGCCGCGATGGGATCGAGCACGTTGCAGACCTGTTTGCCGTCAACGAAGAACAGCAGCTGCGCGACGCGGGTGGCCAGCATGGCCGGCCGGATCTCGGCCTTCAGCAGCGTGGTGCCGCTGACATAGAAGTCGGGCTCGGGCGAGACGATGTGGAGCTCGAGGCCGGGGGGCGGCGCCGGCGGTTCCTGCGCGGATGCGACGAACGAGAACGCCGTGAGCAGGACAATCAATCGCAACATTCAAGGCACCACGCTGGGGGGCAGCCCCTCGGCACTACGGTTCGATCGCGACAGGGTCAGACCCTCGGCACTCCAGGCTCGGGGTCAGACCCTACTGAGAACGCAGCGGGCCGTTGCCGGCCAGCGCCGCCACGTAATCTTCTACCCGCGACGGCGAAAGCGCCAGTGCTTGTCGCGTCATGGCCGGCCAGTCGTCCGGAGAGCGGGCCGAGACGTCGTGCCAGTAATCCTGGGCGGCAAACGTGAGCAATGGTGGGACGAGTGCCGCGGGAAGGCCGAGCCGGGCGGTTTCCTCGGCGAGCCGCAGGATCAGGTCCGGAGCCTGCGTGCCCATGATGCCGCCGTCGGGCCGGCCGCCGTAGTCCTCCCACGGCGCCGGCGGCGGCATGGCGGCGGCCACGCGCCCGTCCAGTCCCTCGGCATACACGCCCCAGCGGTCGAGTTCGGCCTGGGTCATGGCAGGCTTGCCGAGCCACATCAGGTCGCGCAGGCCGAACAGGGCCGGCACCGTCTCGGGTGATCGCGACAGCATCCACGGCAGCGTTTCGCGGACGGCGAACGAAGCGCGCACTTCGGCGGCGAGTGCGAGCATCGATGCCGGGTTGGTGGCCGCGTCGGCGACGCGGCGGCGGCCGCGCGCGATGGCCTCGACAATGCGATCGCGATGCGCGTCGGTGAGCTCGCGCGCGTTGAGCGCATGGATCGATCGCGCAATGGTGAGCTGATCGTTGAGGTTGAGGGTGGGCTCGACCGGCATCTCGTTGTCGGCCAGCCGGCGCAGCGACAATCGCGCCAGGCCGAGTTCGAGACCGAGCAGCGCGCCCTGGATGCGCCACGGCACGCCGTCGCCGACGTGCTCGCGCGGCAGACCCCACGCCATGCCGGCACGGCGGATGGCCGCCGGGGCGTCGAGACCGAAATCATGCCGCGTGATGATGTCGGCGCCAAGCAGCGCCGGGCCGGCCGGATCGCCCAGGGCCGGCGCGTAGACAATCGCCAGCAGGGCATCGGCAATCTGCTGCGGCTCGCCGGACGCCAGCGCCGCGTCGAGTCCGGGCGATTCCAGTTGCTCGCGAACCTCCAGGATGCGCTGGTGGTCGGCCGCCGCCGGGTCCAGCCGGTAGCGCAACCCCTCCCATTCCACTTCTGGCAGGCCGGCTTCCGCCACCGGGCCCGCCATGGCCTGCAGGATCTTCGATTCGTACGCGGTTTGTGCGGTCCATCGATCCGGACGCACGAGTCGGGGCAGGGTGTCGGACAGCGTGGTCGTCAACCACTGAGCGACCGCCGGCATGAACGGCGCGTCGCGATCGACCGCTTCGGCCAGCGACAGCACCAGTTGTTCGGCGGCGGCCGCGGTGATCGCGCGCGAGATGCGGGCGCGCTCGACAATCGCCAGCGCACCCTGGAAAGCAACCAGGTTCAACTGCCGTTCGCGGCGCGGCCGGCCGTCGATGCGGCGCGCGGCTTCGATGGCGCGGGCATAGGTCTGCGGCGCGCGGATGTCGATGCGATCAAGGGTGACGAGCAGGGCGCGATAGCGGCGATAGCCGGCGAGCGCGACGGCGACATCGGTCGCCTCGGCCTCGGTGGTGGCGCCAAACACGGTCTGCGCGAAGCGCACGGTTTCGAACCGCTCGCGCCGCTCGCGCGGCGGCGACGAGGCAATCTTCGCCGCCAGCCAGGCAAGCGTGACAGGCGAACCGGCTGAGCGATCTAGGCCGGCGGCCTCGCGGCGCGACACGTCGTCGCCCTCGAACACGGCCTCCCACAACCACTGCGCGTTCGGCGGTGCGACCACGCTGCCGGTGAGCGCGACCAGCGAGGTGACCATCCAGGCGTCGGCCACGCCGCGCAGGTACGGATGCTGGTCGATGCGCCAGTTCTGGTCGCCGGTGCGAAACGCCTGCGCCATGGCCCGGGTCTGCTCGATCTGCGCCTCGAGCGGCCCGGGGCCGAGCACCGCGGCCACGCGTTCGGGGGCCATGGCGGCGACCGTTGCGTAGAACCAGGCGAGGCGGCCATCGTCGCGCGCCATCAGCGCGCGAATGAAGTCCGCCGGCTGCGTCACTCGCGTTCCGACGATCGCCTCCCAGATCGGCACCGCCGGCAGGCCGCCGGGCACCGCGATGCGATCGTTCTCGACGCGCAGCCCGCGCGCCGCCAGGTGGAAGACACCTGGCGCGTTGGCGACCAGCCACCGCAACAGCCCGCGATCGCGTTCGAGCAGCCGGCGCAGCGTCGGGTCGGCAGCCAGCGCCGCCGCACTCACGAGCAACGCCGGCCGGTTCGAGATGAGGGCCGGGAACAAGTCGTCGCGGCCACCCAGGTCCAGCACGTCACGCCAGTGATCGGCCGTGAGCGGCGCGGCAATCGTGATGGGTTGCGAATCAGGTTCGGGCGGGGGTGGGGCGCCGCCGGGTGGGTCGAATACGGCTGCCAGCAGTAGTTCGGCGCCACCGCGGTCTGCTCCCTGGCCGTGAAACCGGCGGGCCAGCACCGGCAGGGCGACGCCCCTTTCCTCGGGTTCGAGGCCGAGCGCGGCGAATGTCGCCGTACCGCCGGTCACGGCGAGGTCAAAGAACCCTGGGACGGATGCCTCGGTTTTGGGGGCGGCCTGGTGGGACCAGGCACCCCCGAGCAGCACCGCGGCGAGAAAAAGACGGTTCAAGTCCACACTTATACTTCAAGCCTGAACCCTTCAGCCCTGCCGGCCGTCAAAGCCCCCATGAGCATGGATAACCTTCGCCAGGATCTTCGCCATTCGGTGCGCGGGCTGCTGCGGGCGCCGGCCTTCACCATCATCACGATCCTGACGCTGGCCCTGGGAATTGGCGCCAATACCGCGATCTTCTCGATCGTGAACGGCGTGATCCTGCGGCCCCTGGGTTATCCGCAGCCCGATCAACTGATGTATCTGACCACGCAGTTTCCCGCCTTCGGGTTCCTGCAGTTCTGGGTGTCGCCGCCCGAGTATTTCGAGTTCCGCGAGATCAACCAGTCGTTCCAGGCGGTGGGCGCGTTCACGACCGGCGAGGTCAACCTCACCGCCGGTGACCGGCCCATGCGCGTGCGGTCGGCGTCGGTAGACGACCAGTTGATGGCCGCTCTTGGCGTGCCTGCGGCCCAGGGCCGGCTGTTCGCGAAGGGCGAAACCGACCTGGCCGGACCGCCGCCGCAACCAGGCACCCCGCCGCAGCAACTGCCCGCCGTGCTGCTGTTGTCGCATGAACTGTGGCAGTCGGCGTTTGGCGGCCAGCCAATGCTTGGCCAGATGGTCGAGGTCAACGGCCTGCGCCGCGAGGTGATTGGGATCATGCCGCCGGGCGCCGACGTCATGGACAACCGCACCGAGATCTGGATGCCGCTGGGACTCAACCCCGGCAACCGCCAGAACCGCGGCAGCCACTTCCTCTACTTGATCGGCCGCCTGAAGGACGGAGTAACGCCGCAGGCCGCGCAAAGCGAACTCGAGACGCTGATTCAGAACTGGGGCGAACGGGTCGGCGTGAAGAACCACGTGTTTGCGCCGCTGCCCCGGACCGCGGAAGAACGGAAGACCAACTTCGGCCACATCCTGCAGATGAAGCCGGTGCAGGAAGAGGTGATTGGCAGCGCCAGCCGTTCGATCTGGGTGCTGCAGGCGGCGGTCGGCTTCGTGCTGCTGATTGCGTGCGCCAACCTGGCCAACCTGCTGCTGGCGCGTGCCGAGACGCGGCACCGCGAATTCGCCGTGCGCACCGCGCTTGGCGCCGGCCGCGGCCGGCTGCTGCGCCAGTTCATGACCGAAGGCGTGCTGCTGTCGATTGCCGGCGGCGCGCTGGGCCTGGTCTTCGCGCAAGTGGGCGTGGCGGCGCTGATTCGCGCCTATCCCACCAGCCTGCCGCGGACCAGCGAGGTCACGGTCGATCCGCTGGTGCTGATGTTCACGCTCGGCGTGTCCATCGCCACCGGCCTGGTGTTCGGCCTGGCGCCGATCATGCACACGCGCGTGAAGGGCCTGGTTACCGCGCTCAAGGAAGGCGGCGCCAAGGGCGCCACCGGCGCGGCCCGCCATCACGTTCGCCGCGGGCTGGTGGTGGTGGAGGTGGCGCTGGCCGTGATGCTGGTGATTGGCGCCGGCCTGCTGCTGCGCACGGTCTACAACCTGTCGACGGTTGACTCGGGCTTCGACCGCTCGCGGCTGGTCACCTTCTCGATGACGCTGCCGACGGCCAATTATCCACAGCCCGAAGCCCGCGGCCAGATGTACCAGCGGCTGACGGAAAAGCTGCGCTCAATACCGGGCGTGCAGGGCGCCAGCGGCATGTCGGGACTGCCGCCAAACCGCCCGCTGAACGCCAACGACACCGACATCGATAATTACACCGCGCCAGAAGAAGGGCCGTTCGAGAACATCGACTATTACCAGCAGGTGATGACCGACTACTTCGAGACCATGGGCATTCCGATTGTGGCCGGCCGCGGCTTCGAGGCGAGCGACGCCGCCTCGCCGGGCCTGGTGGCGGTGGTCAACGAGACGCTGGTCAACACCTTCTGGAAGGGCCAGAACCCGATTGGCCAGCGGCTGCGGCCGAGTACGCCGCTCGGCGACAAGGCTCCCTGGTTCACCGTCGTCGGCGTCGCCAAGGACGTCAAGCAGGGCGGCGTCGATCAGAAGACCGGGCACGAGTTCTACGCGTTGATCGACCAGGTGGCGACGGCCGGGCCGCCGTTCAACTTCGTGCCGACGACGCTGAACATGGTGCTGCGCACCACCTTGCCGGCCGAGACGCTGGCACAAACCATCGAGAGCGTGGTCCGCGAGGCCGACCGCACGGTGCCGATCGTGCGGCTGCGCAACATGGACGCGGTGTTCGACGAGTCGATTCAACGCCCGCGGCTGCTGGCGCAACTGCTCGGCGGCTTCGCCGGGCTGGCACTGCTGCTGGCCGCCATTGGCACCTACGGCGTGCTGTCGTACATGGTGGCGGAGCGGCGGCGCGAGATCGGCATCCGCATGGCGCTTGGCGCCGACCAGTCGAGCGTGCTGGGCCAGGTGATGAAACAGGGCCTGACCCTGACCACGGTGGGCATTGTCGCCGGCCTGGCCGGCGCGTTCGCGCTCAACCGGCTGATTGCCTCGCTGCTGTTCGGCGTGCAGCCGACCGACCCGACCACGATGGTGGCGGTGATTGCCACGATCATGCTGGTTGCGGCGGTGGCCTGCTGGATTCCGGCGTGGCGCGCCTCGCGGGTCGACCCGAACGTAGTGCTGCGCGACGACTAGCGCCGGTCGTTGGGGCTCGCGCCTCACGGCGCTCGCCGGGCTCGGGCGCTTCCGCCTTCGCCAAGGCTACGGTGGACAGGCCCATCGTGGGGCTCGGCGGCTGCGCCGCCTCGTGGGGGTCGCTCGCTACGCTCTCGCACCCTGGGGCCCGCTTCGCTCGTGGGACTGCGGTCCCCTACGAGCGCCGTGGAGCGCGAGCCCCACCGTCGCGGTATCATGTCGCCCATGAACCGCAGGGCACTTCTCAAGTTCGGCAGCATGGGCGCACTTGGACTCGCGGCCCAGGCATGCGCGCCGAAAAGCGCCGGTCAGCCGCTCGTTACCGCTCCGAAGCGGCCGCCGGTGCGCCTGCCGCCGGTGAACGCGGCATGGGACCGGGTCATCCGCACCACCATCGGGTTGCGTCCGCACCGGCCCTCGGGCTTCGTGCTGAAGGCCGACAAACTCGATGGCAAGACCCTCATCCACAACTTCGGGCACGGTGGCTCCGGCATGTCGCTGTCGTGGGGCACGGCGTCGATGGCCTCCGACATGGCGCTGGCCCACGGCGATCGCACCGCGGCGGTCATGGGCTCCGGGGTGGTCGGCCTGACGACGGCCCGCGAGCTCCAGCGGCGCGGTTTCACGGTGACGATCTATGCGGCGACGGTGCCGCCCGACACCACCTCGAACATGTCGCTGGCCGGGTGGACGCCGACATCGGGGCTGGTTGACTTCAAGAGCCGCTCGGCCGAGTGGGACGCCCAGTTCCGCGACGCGGTGCGGATTGCCTATCGCCGGCTGCAACTGCTGACCGGGCCGAAGTACGGCATCAGCTGGATCATGAACTACGCGCCGACCGACAACGAGATGGCGGCGCGCGGCGGCAACGTGCTGATGCCCGACGACATCACCAACCCGCGCGTGCTGCTGCAGCCGGGCGAACATCCCTTCCCGACCAAGTACGCCATCGAACGGCCGGAAATGCGCATCGAGCCGTCGATCTACCTCGACGCGCTGGTGAACGACTTCCTGCACTGGGGCGGCAAGGTGGTGATTCGCAAGTTCGAGACGCCGCGCGACGTGGCGGCGCTTGGCGAGACCCTGGTCGTCAACTGCACCGGCCTAGGCGCGAAGGCGTTGTTCAACGACGCCGAGCTGGTGCCCCTGAAGGGCCAGTTGACGGTGCTGGTGCCGCAGTCGGAAGTGACCTACTCGACCAGCGGCGGCGCGCGCGCGCCGGTCACGCCGGAAGCCGGCTTCATTCACATGATGCCGCGCTCCGACGGCATTGTGCTGGGCGGCACCTCGATTCGCGACGACTGGTCGCTGACCATCAACGAGAACGAGCGGAAGCGGATTGTCGAGACGCACATCGACTTGTTCAACTCGATGCGCGGGCCGGCGCGAACGTAGTAGCGCCTCTGCGGCGGGGGTCAGTCCCCTCGGCACCTCATGCTCAGGGTCAGACCCCGGCGTGGGCGCCGAGGTGGGCGGCGGCAAAGGCCCACTGATCCGCCTTCTCTTCGATCAACTTGTCCGTCGGCCGGTAACCGTGTGAGCCCTGGGTTTCGACGCGAATCAACGCCGGCCGCTCGCACCCCTGGGCCGCCTGCAGCGCGGCGGTGAACTTGAACGAGTGGCTGGGCACGACGCGGTCGTCGTGGTCGGCGGTGGTGACCAGGGTCGCCGGGTAGCACGTCCCCGCCTTCAGGTTGTGCAGCGGTGAGTACCTGATCAGGTACGCGAACTGCGCCGGGTCGGTTGCCGTGCCGTACTCGGTGGCCCACAGGCGGCCGCCCGTGAAGCGGTCGTAGCGCAGCATGTCCATCACGCCGACCGCGGGCATGGCGACGGCAAACAGGTCAGGGCGCTGCTCCATCACGGCGCCGACCAGCAGGCCGCCGTTCGAGCCGCCCATCATCCCGAGCCGCGACGGGCTGGTGTATCGCTCGCGGACCAGGTGCTCGGCCACGGCAATGAAGTCGTCGAAGACGTTCTGCTTCTTCTCGAGCATCCCGGCCTTGTGCCACGCCTCGCCGTACTCGGCGCCGCCGCGCAGGTTGACCGTCACGAAGATGCCACCCAGTTCAAGCCAGGCCGGCACGTCAGAGCGATAGGCGGGTAGCACGCTGATCGAGAAGCCGCCGTAGCCGTAGATCATCGCCGGGTGCGAACCGTCGAGCTCGATGCCCTTGCGTGCGGTCACGAAGAACGGCACGCGCGTGCCGTCTTTCGAAGCGGCAAACAGCGCGCGCGTCTCGTACTGGCCGGTATCAATAGGTGCGACCGGCGGTTCGAACGCCTCCAGGCGATGGCCGTCAGGCTCGTAGTGGTACACCGTCGTTGGCGCCAGCGGCGTGCTGAAGTCGAACCACACGCCCGGCGCGTCGGCCCGGCCCTCGAGCGTGGCGACGGTGCCCACGCCGGGCAGCACGATGTCGGGCTCGGCATGGCCATCGAGGCCGAACACACGCAGCCGGCTTTGCACCTCCTCGAGGTACTGCACGATGAGGCGGCCGCCGGCGAGCGTGGCCTGTTCGATCGCCTGCGGCTGCTCCGCAACGACCACTTTCCACGCGGCCGGGTCGGGATTCTCCAGGTCGATTGCGAGAATGCGGCGGTTGGGCGCGTCCTTGTCGGAGCGGACGTAGATTCGCGAACCGTAGGCGCCAATCGGCTGGTACTCGGCGTCGCCGGTTTCAATCACCGGCACGATTGGCCCCGCCGCCGGTCGCGTGGCGTCACCCAGTTCCAGGTAGTGCAACTGGTTGTTGTGGTCGGCGCCGCGATACGTGCGGATCAGCAGGAAGCGGCCGTTCTCGGTCACCGTCCCGTTGACGATCCACGCCGGATGGTCCAGCCGTTGATAAATCAGTTCATCCTCTGATTGCGGCGTGCCGAGGCGATGGAAATAGATCGCCTGCCCCGACAGCGCGGCCTCGAGCACCTTGTGCTTTGGCGGCTCGGGGTAGCGCGAGTAGAAGAAGCCGCGCGAGTCGCGGGTCCACGACAGGTCCGAGAAGCGAACCCAGTTGACCTCGTCGGCGCGGTCTTCGCCGGTCACGAGATCGCGGACTCGCACCGTCTCCCAGTCGGCGCCGCCCCTGGCGCAGGCATAGGCCAGCAGCGTGGCGTCGGGCGACGGCATGCAGTGCGCCAGCGAGATCGAGCCATCGGGAGACAGCGCGTTGGGGTCGAGCGCCATCACGGCCTCGGCGGTCACGCCACGCCGCATGTAGATGGGGGCCTGGCGCTGCAACCCGGTATTGCGGGAGTAGAACAGCGTGCCGTTCTCGATCACCGGCACGCTGGTGCGAGCGTAGTTCCAGAGCTCGGTCAGCCGGCGCACCAGCGGCGCGCGGTGGGGCAGGGCATCAAGATGGGCGCGGGTGACCGCGTTCTGCGCCGCCACCCATGCCGCGACCTCGGGCGACTCGAGATCCTCCATCCAGCGGTACGGATCGGCCACCCTGGTGGCGCCGTAGACGTCAACAACATCGCCCTTGCGGGAAGCCGGGTAGTGCATGCGCGAACGGATGGGCTCAGCCAGTGGAGGCAACCCTTCAGGGTTGCCTGCTATTTCGCCCGCGCCAGATCGACCACCGCATCCCAGCTGAAACGAACGAAGCGGTAGAGCTCGCTCTCGATGATGCGTTCCTGGTCGCTGTGCGCGCCGAAGCCCTTCGGGCCGTCCTCGACATCAATCGCCGGGCCGATGCCGTAGCACTGGATGCCCTTCGCGCGCAGGAACGCCATGTCGGTGGCGCCGGTGCTCATCGTCGGCAGCGTAACCGCCTGGTAGTGCTTGGTGACGTTCGCCTCGAGCGCCTTGAAGGCGTCGGAGTCGAGCTTGGCCGCCGGTGTCGGCGGCCGCGTGTCGCGGGCGCCATAGCTGACCTCGACCTGGGGGTCGTTGACGGCCGCCTTCACCATCTCGAGGAACTTGTTGGCGTCTTCATCGGGGGCGAGGCGGGTGTCGATGGTTGCCGTGCCCTCGGACGGGATCACGTTGTTGCGGTAGCCGCCGGTGATGACCGTCGGCGACATCGACGTCCGCAGCATCGACCAGTGGCGCGGCTCGTTCTTGCGCATGTAGGCGTCGGCGGGTCCCGAAACCTTCGGATCGGGGCTCAGCAGGTCCCGGTAGCGGGCCGCCGCCTCGGGGGCCGACACCGTCGCCAGCCGCTTGAAATAGGCCGCGGTGGTTTCGTTGAGGCGCATCGGCGGCGTCCACGCGGCAATGGCGCCGATCGCCTCGCCGAGGTGGGCGAGCGCGTTGTTCTCGAGCGGCACCGAGCCGTGGCCGGCCACGCCGCGGGCGGTGACGGTAATGGCGCGCGGGATTTTCTCGACCGTCTGCACCGAGGCGAACTTCACCACGCCGCCCTCGCGGGTGACGCTGCCGCCCTCGGCGTAACAGAACTCGGAGTCGATCGACGCAAAGTGCTGGTTGGCCATGAACTGGATGCCCAGCCGCGAGTTGCCTTCCTCGCCGGCTTCGGCCAGGAAGATCACGTCGCGATCGAGCGCGACGTTGAGGCGCTTGAGCATCAGCATGACCATCAGGTTGGCGGCCAGGTTGTCCTTGTCGTCGACCGTGCCGCGGCCGTAGACATAGCCACCGTCGCGAACCGCGCCGAACGGCGGGTGGGTCCACTTCTTCGGGTCGACGTTCACCGTGTCGGTGTGTGCCATCAGCAGCAGCGGCCGCTGCTTGCCGCTGCCCTTGAGCCGCGCCACCAGGTTGGGCCGGTGGGGCTCCATCGCGAACACCTGCACGGGAATGCCCTCGGCCTCCAGTACCTGCTTCAGGTAGGCGACGACGTGGTCTTCCTTCCCCGGCGGGTCGGTGGAGTCCATCTTGACCATGGCCTGGAAGTGGCGAAGCGTCTCGGCATCCGCCTTTGCCCAATCGGGCTGGGCCGGAACTTGCGCCCCCAGGGAGGTGGTCAGCAGGACGAGGGTAAGCAGTGTGGCGCGCATCCGCGAATGCTAGCGCAAAACGCCGATCGGCGTCAGGCGCGCCGCCGGATCAGTCGTCGAGCAGCTCGCGGATCTTCCGCAGCAAGGCGCCGCGGGTGAACGGCTTGCTGATGAACTGTTCGCCCGGTCCCATGATGCGGGTCTGGTCGTCGATGTAGCCCGACATGAACAACACCCGGGTCGCCGGCCACCGTTCGTACAACTGCTCGGCAAGGCGCCGGCCGCTCATGCCCGGCATGATCACGTCGGTCAGCACCAGGTCCACCGGCTCGCTGACGCTCTCGACCACCGACAGGGCCTCGCGGCCGCTGGCCGCGGTCAGCACCTGGTAGCCGGCGGCGGTCGCGATCAGCGCGGTCAGGACGCGGACGTCCTTGTCGTCTTCGACGATCAGCAGGGTCTCGCTGCCGCGGGGCGCGGCGCCGGCGGTCATCGACGGGTGCGATTCGGGAACGCCGGCCACCGCCGGCAGGTAGATCCGGAACGTCGCGCCCTGACCCTCTTCGCTGTCGACGAAGATGTAGCCGCCGCTCTGCTTGACGATGCCGTAGACGGTGGGCAGGCCGAGGCCGGTGCCCTTGCCCATCTCCTTGGTGGTGAAGAACGGCTCGAAAATGCGGTCGCGGATGGGCTCGGCCATGCCGGTTCCCGTATCGGTGACCCGCAACTCGACATAGGCGCCCGGCTGCACGCGCACCCGTTCGGTGTCGTGCGACTCGTCCAGCGTGCTGTTGGTCACGGTGATGGTGAGGCGGCCGCCGTCGGGCATGGCATCGCGCGCGTTCACCACCAGGTTCATGATCACCTGGTCGATCTGGCTGGGGTCGACGTTGACGCAGGACGGCGCGGCATGGCCGCCGGTGGCCAGCTCGATATCCTCGCCGATCAGCCGGCGCAGCATGGGCGCCATCTCGTCGACGATGGTGCGCAGGTTGAGGAGGAGTGGCTTGAGCGTCTGTTGCCGGCTGAACGCCAGCAGTTGCTGGGTCAGCTGCGCGGCGCGCCCGCCCGCCCGCCGGATGGTCAGCGCACGCTGCAGCTGCGGGTCGTCGTCGGGCAGCCCCTCGATCACCATCTCGGCGTAGTTGTTGATGACGGTCAGCGCGTTGTTGAAGTCGTGGGCGATGCCGCCGGCCAGCCGGCCGACGCCTTCCATGCGCTGGGCCAGTCGCAACTGGTTCTCCATGGCGACGCGGTCGGTGACGTCGACGTGCGACCCCAGCATGCGAATCGGTCGGCCGCTGTCGTCGGTGATGGCCTGGCCGCGGACCAGCATCGAGCGATAGCTGCCGTCCTTGTGCCGCATCCGGAACTGCCGATCGTAGCTGGTGTCGGGGCGGGCGAGGTGGGCCGCCACCGCCGCCAGCGTCTCGGCCGCGTCGTCGGGGTGCAGGCGGTCGCGCCACTCATCAATGTGGCCGCGCAGGTCGTTGTCGCCGTAACCGAGCTGGTGTTTCCACTCGGGCGAGAAGTAGACGTCGCCGGTGACGACGTTCCAGTCCCACAGGCCGACGTTGCCGGCGCTGACCGCGCGCTGCAGCCGCTCTTCGGCCTCGCGCAGGATTCGCTCGGTGCGCTCGTGCGCCTCGAGCGACTCGCGGAGCAGCCGTTCCGCGCGCTCCAGGTCGGTTTCGGCCGGCGGCGGTGATGAGTGCTGTTTGGGCAAGTCGTCAACCCCGGGTTCCAGTCTACCCGGATCGGCGTCAGCGAATGACGCCTCGCCGGGCACGGACCCGGTAGGTCGGATCATTGACCTTCACCCTCACCGTGTGCAGCTTGCCATCGCCGCGCTTCGACGGGGTGTAGCCGATCATGTACTGGTGATTCAGCTCCTCGGCAATGCGTTCGGTGGCCGGGCCCAGGTCGGCCGCGCTGCGGACGATCTCGGTGTAGCCGCCGCCCTGGCTGGTCAGTTCGTTCAGCGTGAACGGGTTGATGCGGGTGGAGTTGCGGGCGTCGAGCGAGTCGATGCCGATGGCGTAGAGAAACACGTCGCTGCGCAGCAGTTTCTGCTTGAGCGCGGTCGGCGTGGTGTCGCTGGCGGTGTCGGCGCCGTCGGAGACCAGCACGATGGCGGCGCGCGGGTGCATCCGCGATTCGAACAGCGGCAGCGACACGTCGATGGCGTCGTAGAGGGCGGTGCCGCCCGTCGGCTTGATCTCGTCGAGCTTGACCCGCATGCCGCCCCGCTCGGTGGTCCACGGCCCCAGCATCCGGGTCTCGTGGTTGAACCCCAGCAGCGCGGCCTCGTCTTCGGGCGCCAGCAGCGCGTCGAGGAAGTGGGCCAGCGCACCGCGGGCGTCGGCCATGCGCTGGCCACGCATGCTGTCGCTGATGTCGAGCGTCAGCGACAGGCTGACAGGCACGCGTTCGTTCGTGAACTGGCTGATCGGCTGGGGGATGCCGTCTTCTTCGACAGTGAAGTCGGATTGCTTCAGGGTGGTGACCAGCCGGCCGTCGGCGTCGCGCACCGTGACCGCCGTCGTCACCAGTTCCGATGCGGCACGGAAGTTGTTGTTGCGCAGGTCGATTGGCCGCTGGCCCAAGGCCAGCGGAAACAGGAGCAGACTTGCTACGAACAGCTTACTCAGCAATTCTTCCCCTAAACCCCTAAACCCCTAAACCCCTAAACCCCTACTTCACGAAGTTATACAGCGCGCTGCGCGTGCGCACGAACAGCTCGCCGTCGGCCGGCACCGGCGTCGCAAACACCTCGTCGTCCAGGGCGTTGACTTGCACCATCTCCCAGTCGCCCTTGGCGGTGACGATGGAGATGGTGCCGTCCTGGCTGGCGAGCCAGATCTTGCCGTCGGCGCCAATCGGTGACGCGAAGTACTTGTCGATGGCGCCCTTGAGGCGGCCCTGCTTCAGCACGTCGCCGGTCTTCGGGTCGAACGACAGCAGGATGCCGCTGTCGTTCACCATGTAGAGCACGCCCTGGTAGAGCACCGTGGAGGGCACCTGCGGGACGGGCCGCAGGTACTTCCACTTCACCGCGGTGGCGGTCATGTCGCCGTTGCCGCCGAGCGAGATGGCCATCAGGCCGTTCTCGGCGGCGAGCATGGCACGAAACACGTCCCAGTCCTTCGCATCCAGCTTGCCGTCGCGGTTGCCGTCGAACGCGTCGAAGCCGGCCTCGGGACGCAGCATGCGGTCCATGCGCTCGGTGGCGGCCGGGTTCATCACCTCGTCGCGGCCGACCAGGCCGTCGCCGTTCTTGTCGAAGCGCTTCAGGCCGGTCGCGAAGTCAACGGTGGGAATCTGCGTGCCGGCCTGGTTCTGGCCGAAGCCCCAGCCGTTGACGTAGAGCGTGTCGCCGTCGATGCTGGCCACCGACTTCATCTCGCAGGCCAGGCCGCGGACCCACCACAGTTGCTTGCCGTCGGCGAGTGAATAGGCCGTGAGCTGGAACGATTCCGGGATCAGGATCTGCGCGGGGCCGGTTTTCGGCCGCCAGATGGTCGGCGTCGAGTAGCCGGAGATGACGTGCGGCCGCGACACCTTCCAGCGCTGCTTGCCGGTCTGGGCGTCGACCGCGAGCAGGTATGGATCCGTGTCCTGATCCACCGGCAGGATGATCAGGCCGTCTTCGAGAATCGGCGAGGCACCGAAGCCGTAGAACATGTTGAACGGCCCGAGCGGCAGGCGCCAGCGTTCCCGGCCGGCGGCGGTGAAGCTGATCAGGCCGAAGTCCTGGAAGAAGAAGTAGACGTTGGTGCCGTCGGTCACCGGGCTCGGCGACGCCGGCCCGTTCACGTTCTCGCGCCGGCCCGGCTGCAGCCGCGGAATTTCGTGCTGCCACAACTGCTGGCCGGTCTTGCGATCGAGCGCGAGCACGAACAGCTTGTAGGCGTCCTTCTCGGGTGAGTGGGCGGTCAGGAAGATGTGCGTGTCGGTCAGCACCGGCGACGAGTGTCCCGGCGGCAACGCGGTCTTCCACTTGACGTTCTTCCCCGGTCCGAACTCGACCGGCACGTTGGTGGCGTCGGACACGCCCAGGCCGTTCGGGCCGCGGAAGCGCGTCCAGTTCTCGGCCTTCGCCAGGGCTACGGCCGACAAGTCGGTGAGGCAGACCGCGGCGAGCACCGCCAGCCCAAGGGCCACCTTGTTGAGCATGGCGCCATCTTACTACCAGGGCGCGGGCTTGTAGTCCTTCAGGAACTGCCCCCAGACGTGGGTCCCGGTGTTGAATCCGGTGATGATCGGCGCCACGATGCGGGCGCCGCCGTCGACGCTGTCGAGCGGCGGATGAAAGCGATGCTCGGCGGTCTTGCGGGCGGCAATCTCGACCGGATCCTCGTCGGTCACCCACCCGGTGTCGACGCTGTTCATGTGGATGCCGTCGTTGTAGTAATCGGTGGCCGCCGTGCGCGTCATCATGTTGAGCGCCGCCTTGGCCATGTTGGTGTGCGGGTGCCGCGTGGTCTTGAAGGCGCGGTAGAACTGGCCCTCGACCGCCGACACGTTGACGACGTGCTTGTCGCGGTCCTCGGTCCGCAGCATCAGCGGCTTCAGCCGCGCGTTGAACAGGAACGGCGCCATCGCGTTCACGAACTGCACCTCGAGCATCTCGACGGTCGGCACGTCGGCCAGCAGCATGCGCCACGAGTTGCGATCGCGCAGGTCGACCTGCTGCAGGTCGCTGTCGTACTGGCCGGTCGGGAACAGGTGCGAACGCGCGACCAGTTCCTCGTCCAGCAGCGGCACCTGTGACAGTTGGGCCGCGACCACGACGCCCTGGCCGTTGTCGGCGAGCGCCACGGCATGCCCGCCGTCGCCCAGCAGGCGGCGCACATGTTCCGGTTGATCGCGCGACGCCGCCATCTCCGCCTCCATCATGTGGCGGTAGAACTCGGGCGGGCGCCGGACGGTCTGGCAGGCGTTGTTGATGATGAAGTCCAGCCGCTCGCGCGAGGCGTTCAGGTCGCGGCAGAAGGCCTCGATGCTGGGGATGTGTCGCAGGTCGAGTCCGTGGATCTCGAGGCGATGCCCCCATTCGCCGAAGTCGGGCTCCTGCGCGTAGCGGTCGGCGGCGTTGCGCGGGAACCGGGTAGTGACGATCAAGTGGGCGCCGCAACGCAGCAGCTTCAAGCCGGCCTGGTAGCCAATCTTCACGCGCCCGCCGGTCAGCAGCGCCACTCGTCCGCGCAGGTCCGCCAGCTCGGTGCGGGCCGCGAAGTTGCTCTCGGCGCACGCGGGGCAGAGCTGGTCGTAGAAGTGATGGAGCTGCGAGTACGGTTCCTTGCAGACGTAGCAGACGCGTTCGACCGCCGCATGTGGAGGCAACCCTTTAGGGTTGCCTGGCGTGCTCGCGTCGGCCGGCGGAAATACGTTGGGCGTGGTGACCATCGGCCGGCGCCGCAGCGAGCGGATGCCGGTGCTGTTGAGCACCGTCTCCTCCTGCTGCGCGGCGGCGGCCTTCGCGGCCTTTTGCCGCTTGCGTTTCGCCTGCGGGTCGATCTCCGACAACGTGGCGAGCGCGCGGTGGAAGCGATGGCGATCTTCGGTGGGGAGTGACCTCAGGAGGCTCCGGTCGGCGGCAATGCGCTCGAGCCAGTCGAGCGCCTCCTTGACCTCGGCGGGAAGTTCCTTCGCAGACATTCACATCCAGCGTACCCGAAATGTCATTTGTTCCGACTTCCGCCATCGCCAAGGCCACGGCGACAGGCCCGACTCCCGACTCCCGGTGTATACATATGTCCATGAAACGCCGAGACTTCATCGCCTCCTCCCTGGCCGTGCCCATGGCCGCTACCCTGGCCGCCGCCGCCGACGACGGCACGCAGCTGCGGCCCGCATCAAGCCGGAAGATCCTGATTGCCGGCGGCGGCTTCAACACCGCCTTCATCCGCTACATGGCCGAGCTCACCGGCAAGCCGCGGCCCAAGCTGCTGTACCTGCCCACCGCGTCGGCCGATTCGCCGGCGGGCGTCATCACCTGGTACCAGAACTGCGCGCCGCTCAACGTCGAGCCGTCGCACCAGAACAGCTTCATCGCCAGCACCCGGCAGACCCGGACGTGGGAAGAAGTGCTGCTCTCGGTCGACGGCATCGTCTGCTCCGGCGGCAACACGCTGAACCAGCAGGTGATCTGGAAGGCGCACGGCATCGACGTGATCCTGCGGCAGGCCTGGGACCGCGGCATCGTGCTGGGCGGCGCCAGCGCGGGTTCGCTGTGCTGGTTCGAAGAGGGCACGACCGATTCGCGGCCGAAGGAGTTGTCGATCGTCCAGTGCCTCGGCTTCCTGAAAGGCAGCCACTCGCCGCACTACGACGCAGAGCCTGGGCGCCGGCCGTTGTACCAGAAGCTGATCGGTTCGGGCCAGATGAAGCCCGGCTACGCCTGCGACAACGACGCCGGCATCTACTTCGTCGACAACACGGTGACGCGCGTCGTCTCGACGCGGCCGGCGGCGAAGGTGTACTACGTCAGCGTCGAGGGCGGGAAGGTCGCCGAGAGAGTGATGGAGCCCGAATCCATCGCATGAGCTCGGCCGTTACCGGCCGGTTACTCGCCGGCCCGCCGAAGATGCTAAAATGATGGGTTGTGATTGCAGTAAATAACGTCTCCATGCGCTTCGGCTCGAAGGTGCTCTTCGACGAGGTCACCACCGCCTTCCTGGCCGGCCGCCGCTATGGCCTCACCGGGCCCAACGGATCGGGCAAGTCGACCTTCATGAAGCTGCTGACCGGCGAGTCGCAGCCGCAGAAGGGCGACGTGGTCCGCCCCAAAAAGCTGGGCGTGCTGCGGCAGGACCAGTTCGCCTTCGACAAGCTGCGCGTGATCGACACGGTGATCATGGGCAACGCCCGGTTGTGGAGCGCGCTCGAAGAGCGCGACGTGCTCTACGCCAAGCCCGAGATGACCGAGGCCGACGGCATGCGCCTGGGCGAGCTCGAAGGGATTGTCGGCGAGGAAGACGGCTACGAGGCGGAAAGCAATGCCGCCATCCTGCTGCAGGGCCTGGATATTCCCGACGAACTGCACACTCGCCTGATGGGCGAACTGCAGGGCGGGCAGAAGGTGCGGGTGCTGCTGGCGCAGGCGCTGTTCGGCCATCCGCAGGCGCTGCTGCTGGACGAACCCACCAACCACCTCGACCTCGACTCGATTCACTGGCTGCGCGATTTCCTGCTGCGCTACGACGGCACGCTGATCGTGATCTCGCACGATCGCCATTTCCTGAACGCGGTCTGCACGCACACCGCCGACATCGACTACCAGACCATCATCACCTACACCGGCGGCTACGACGACATGGTGATGGCGAAGACGCAGATTCGCTCGCGCCTCGAGGCGCAGAACGAACAGCGCGACAAGAAGATCGCACAGCTGCAGGACTTCATCCAGCGCTTCTCGGCCGGCACGCGCTCCAGCCAGGTGCAGTCGCGGCGCAAGGAAGTGGAGCGGCTGCAGACCACCGAACTGGCGCGCTCGAACATCCAACGGCCGTACATCAAGTTCACGATGAACCGGCCGTCGGGCCGCACCGCGCTCGAGTTCGAAGGCATCTCGAAGGCGCACGGCGCGCTCGAGGTGATCGCCGATTTCAGCGGCATCATCAGCCGCGGCGAGAAGATCGTGCTGGTCGGCCGCAACGGCACCGGCAAGACCACCATGCTGAAGGCGTTGTTGTCGGACGCGCCGGGCATGCCGCCGTCACCCGGCGACCTGGATTCGGGCAAGCTGAAGTGGGGCCACGAGGTGTCGATCGGCTACTTCCCGCAGGATCACACCGGCGAGATCCAGAAGGGCATGACCGCGGCGGCCTGGCTGCACCAGTTCGACCCCGATGCCTCGCGGCAGGACATTCACGGCCTGCTCGGACAGATGCTGTTCACCGGCGAAGAAGGCCTGAAGCCGACCGAGGCGCTGTCGGGCGGCGAGACCGCGCGCCTGCTGTTCTGCCGCATCATGCTGCAGAAGCCCAACGTGCTGGTGCTGGACGAGCCGACCAACCACCTGGACCTCGAGGCGATCAACGCCCTGAACATCTCGCTGCAGAAGTTCGAGGGCACGGTGCTGCTGGTCACCCACGACCAGGACCTGATGGAAGAAGTCGGCACGCGCGTGTGGCACTTCGACCACGGCACGATCACCGACTTCAAGGGCGCCTACGAGGAATACGCTAGCGCGAACAACCTGGCCTGACGATCTCGATCCGGCGATTCAGTGCGCGGCCCAGGTCGCTGTCGTTGGCGGCGACGGGCCGCGTTTTTCCGTACCCCTTCGACGACAACTTCTGCTTCGCGACGCCGTGACCGGCCAGCCACGCGGCCACGGCCCGCGCGCGCGCCTCCGATAGCACCTGCCGCGCTGCATCGCCCGCCGCGCCGATGGTGTCCATGTGCCCCTGCACCTCCACCGCCGGGATGGATCGCGCCTTCAGGACCGCCGCCAGCTTCTCGAGCGAGGCGATCGCCTCGGGCCGGAAGGTCGGCCGATCGAGATCGAACTGGATGCTGTACGGCCGGATGCGGCACTCATCCGCCAACGCCGATGCCCAGTCCTCCTCGCCGACGTCAGCCACGTTGACCTGGTAGGGACCGCCGGGCTCCTGCGTCATGCGCGCGTAGATGAGGCGGCCGTTGGTGGAGTAGTGGGCGGCGACGTTGACCGTTTCGGGCTGGATCGGGATCTCCTCGAGCTTGGTCACGTCGATCAGCGTCCAGCCCGCCGCGAACAACGCATCCCGCAACGCAGACACAAAGACGATGGCGGTGAGGCGGCCGGGACGGCCGTAGGTCTTCTGCACGTACGACGTGCCCGCGAGTACCGCCTCGCTGTCGGCGGTTGCGGGTTTCAGCTCGAGCGGTTGCTGGATGTGTCTCGTGGAGACGAGCCTCGCTCCTGGCAGCGCCGGGATGTACGGGAAGTCCTCGCTGTCGGCGACCGCCTCCGGAGTGGCACGCGGCGACGGAAACACCGATACCTGACCGTGCGCCATGCCGGCAAGCGTGATGACCCCGACCATTCCGAGCAACGTCCGGCGACCAGTCATATCCGATGCTAGACGCAGATTGGCTGGCGGACAAAATCAGAGCCGCAGGCCAAATCAGAGCCGCAGATGACGCAGATTACACAGATTCGGCAGGGTCGCTGGCGGCGCTACGCGCCGCGGGTCCGGCGTGAGCCCGCGAGAAATGAGTCCTCCAATCCGGCAGCGGACTCATTTCTTCGCGGGCTCCCGCCGGACCGAGCGCCGGGCGGAAGCCCGGCGCCAGCGAACCGCATCATTCTGCCCGGCTTCTTATCTGCGTCATCTGTGTCATCTGTGGCCCTGGAATGACGATCATCGGCGTTGCAAGCGCAGGTCCCACACCCGGTCCTGTTTGATGCTCAGCTCAGTGACCTTTCCGGCGTTGTCACGCATGAACGTGATGGTTCCGATCGACCCGCGGAAGGTATCGCGATCGATCGCCGTCAGGGCGATTGTCGTGTCGGGGCGTCGTTTCAGCACCAGCGCTCCGCCCTCGACCGCCACGACCAATCTGAGTTCGGCTTCGTCGCTGGAGTAGGAGCCGCCGAACTCCGCGAGTTGTGCGGCGGTGGGCGGCGGGGTCATGGGCGTCGCAGGCGGATTCGGCGTGGTCGGCGTGACCGGCTTCAGGCCCGTGAGGTAAAGATCCGATACCAGGTTGGCGGAGCGCGTGGCATCGCCCGTAGCGACGTTGCACAAGACGGCAACCGAGGTATGACGGTCGGGGAAGCGGTTCAGGTGCGCCCGATAGCCGGCCGTCGACCCGCTGTGGTTGATGTTGCGCACGCCGCGATAGTCGTGGACGAACAATCCCAGGCCGTACTCCAGCGGCCGGCCATCGTTGTAGCGGCCCGCCGTCATCTGCGTCGTCACCAGCGCGTCGTCTCCCACCATCGGCGTGACGAAGTTCTCGTTCCACTTCAGCAGATCCCCGACCGTGGTCAGCAGACCGCCGTTGCCGTGCACGTTCTCGAACGGCATGTCGAGGTGATAGCCGTCGCTGGCGCTGGCGTAGGCGATGGCGCGGCCCTTGACAATCCGGGTGTGGTCGTCGCGCCACGAGGTGCGGGTCATGCCGAGTGGCGCGAAGATCCGCGTCTTCGAGAACTCCGCGAACGACATGCCGCTCACCCGCGAAACGATGACCGCGGCGAGGTTGAAGCCGGTGTTGGTGTACGACCACTGCGTCCCGGTCGGGAAGTTCAGCGCCTTCTGACGACTGACGATGTCGAGGACGTGGGCGTGGGTGTACTCGCGGGTGGTGCGGGGCGCGCCGGCAATGCCGGCCAGGCTGCCCCAGTCGCGCAAGCCGCTCGTGTGGTTCAGCAGGTGGCGAACGGTGAGCGGGGCGCCGTAGTCGGGCAGCTCGGGCACGTACTTGCGCGCGGGGTCGTCCAGCGACAGCTTGCCGTCCTTCGCCAGCAGCAACACCGCCATGGCGGTGAACTGCTTGGCCACGGAACCGGCTTCGAAGATGGTATCCACGGTGTTGGGAACATCGTGCTCGAGGTCGGCCATGCCGTAGGCCCTGGTGAGCACGGTCTTGCCGCCCACCGCCACGCCGACGGCGCACCCCGGCGTGGCAGCGGTCCACTTGGCGAAGATTCTGTCGACGGCCGCGGCGTCGGGCTGCGCGGCCTGGCCGCGAAGCGTCGCGGCATGCGGCGCGGTGGCCAAGGCAAGGGCGATGCACGCGGAGGCGAGGAGTCGAGGTGTCATGAGGCGAGATCCTACGCCATATAATCCGTGACGGCATGACAAGACAGGGAGATGGCACATGCGCCGGATAACCATCGGCTTGGTCCTGGTGCTGGCGTCGGCCACCGTGCTGGCGCAGCAGAACCGCATCGACTTCGTGACGCCGAGTGCGCCCGAACTGGCGGTGCACGGCCCGCTCGACATCGGCGTGCGGACGATCCAGGTCACCGACCGGAACCGTCCCGACATTCTTGGCACCAAGGAAGGCGGGCCCGTGGCGCGCTACGACCGCACCCTGACGCTCGAGGTCTGGTACCCGGCGGCCCTGGCGGCCGGCCAGCGGCCCGGCGGCGAGTACAAGGTCATTACTCGCGATCCGGCGATCACCGCCACCATTCACGGCAAGGCCGTGCGTGATGCGGCGCCCAAGCCCGGCGGGAGCTATCCGCTGGTAATCATCTCGCACGGCTATCCGGGCAACCGCTACCTGATGAGCCATATCGGCGAGAACCTGGCGACCAAGGGCTTTGTGACGGTGTCGATCGATCACAAGGACAGCACCTACGACGACCAGAAGACGTTCGCCAGCACGCTCTACAACCGCCCGTTCGACCAGCTGTTCGTGCTCAACGAGATCGATCGGCTCGGCCGCTCGGGATCGGGCAGCTTTCTCGCCGGCCTGGCCGATGCGTCTCGTGCCGGCATCATCGGCTACTCGATGGGCGGCTACGGCGTCGTCAACGTAATTGGCGGTGGCTACAGCGAGGCGGCGGTGAACGGCACGTCGGCGCCGCCCAACAAGCTGCTGGCCCACCGCGCGGCATCGAATCCCGCATATCAGGAGGCGCGCGACCCGCGTATCAAGGCCGCGATCGCGGTCGGCCCGTGGGGCATGCAGGCGGGTTACTGGGACGCCGAGGGCCTGAAGGGCATCCGCACGCCGCTGCTGGTGATCGCCGGCAGCGCCGACGAAACGTCGGGTTACGAGCGGGGGCCGCGCGCCATCTACCAGGGCGCGGTCAATGCCGACCGCTACCTGCTGACGTTCGTCAACGCCGGCCACAACGCGGCGGCACCGATGCCGGCGCCGTCAGAAATCTTCCGCTCAACGACCAGTGCGGCGTTCTCGCACTACGCCGACGCCGTGTGGGACACCGCGCGGATGAACAACATCTTCCATCACTTCGCCACCGCCTACTTCGGCCTGCACCTCAAGGGCGAGCAGGACAAGCAGGCGTACTTCGACGTGGTGCCGAACGGCAAGGACGGCGTCTATGCCATGGACCGCGAGGGTAAACCTACCGCCACCCACACGTACTGGAAGGGCTTCAAGCGCGGCACCGCCGTCGGCCTGGTCCTGGAACACGCGCGTCCGTAGGTGGAGGCAACCCTTCAGGGTTGCCTGGCGATGCGATGCCTATCGACCCAGTAGGCCCAGGCCACGAACAGCCACGACAGGTGGCCGGCCATCGCCACCGCTGACGAGCTTGGCGGCGGCGGGCCGAAGATGGCCGCGAAGTAAATGGCCGTCAGGAACGCAATCAACCCCCACAGGCCAATCGATCCAATGCGGTCACGCGCGCGCGTGACGACGACGTAAACCGCGGTACCGGCGGCGAACAGTGAGGCTTCGACGGCCAGTGCAGCCAGTGGCGCGTTCCACAGTCCCAATCCCACGCGCTGCGCTCCAGTCAGCGTCAGCGGCAGGTCGGGCCGGTGGGTGATGAAGTCCAGCACGAAGTGGCTGAAGACCAGCGTCGCCACGATGGCCATCGCATTCGCGTGCCAACCCTTGATGGTGCGGTAGGCGAGTGCGAACAGCGCCGACCACACCACCAGCATCACCAGGCTGTGCGAGTAGGGATAGCTCACGAAGTTGAGGGGCGTGACTGCGGTGTTGCCCGGATCGATCTCGACACGTTCGATGCCGAGCACGACCAGCGTCGGCCACAGCAAGTCGGCGAACTGGCAGGCGAGAAACAGCGTGCCGAGCGACACCGATGGCGCGTAGCGTTTGGCGCCGAAGGCGAGTGCGTAATGTCCAACAAACACAGATTGAACCTCTTAACCCAGGGCCGCAGATGACGCCGAACTCAGGGCCACAGATGACACAGATTACGCAGATCTCACGACATTTCAGGACCAGCGAATACTAAACGACGGCCAGGCGATCCGCGATGACGCGCGCCATGCGCTCGGCTGAGCCGGGCACGATGGTGAAGTACAACTCCGGCTCGATCAACTCCAGCTCCATCAGCAGCGGCCCGCGCGCGCTGTGCACGACGTCGACGCGCGCGTAGGCGCACGATGCGGGCACGTGCGCCATCACCGACTCGCCGAAGGCAAGGAGGCTCCCGTCCGGCTCGAAGGGCTCGACGGCACCGCCAAAGTCCTGCTGCACGCGGAAGTCGCCGTCCTTGCCCCGCTTCACGACCGCGTGGCTGAATTGCCCTCCGGCGTAGACCAGCGACACCTCGCCGCGCTCGCGAATCTCCGGAAGGAATTCCTGCACCAGCGCGCCGGATGCCCGCGCCGGGGCCAGGTCGTCATCGGCGGGCAGTGCGTCGGGGGAGATCAGATAGGTGCCGTGCGCGGTGGCGCCAATGCGGGGCTTGATCACCGCCTGGGTCCAGCGCTCCTCGCCAAGAACCGTCGCCAGCGCCTGGCGGTCGGGCTTTTCTATCCACCGGCTTTGCGGCGTGGCCACGCCGGCGGCAGCCAGCGCCTGCAGGTAGATCTTGTCGATGTTGGCGCGGGCCACGTCTGCCGGGTTCAGCAACACCCGCCCGGAGTCGGCCATGGCGTCGAGCCACGCCGCGAACATGGTCGGAATCCGGTGGTAGTCCCAGGTTGACCGCAGCACCACCGGCTCAGAGGCGACATGAGTATTGGGATCGATGTCGGTCCAGGGTTCGGGTTCGACCTGGTAGCCGAGCGCCCGCAGGGCGGCGGCGAGGGGTTGGTCGTCGGGGGCAATGAACGGCTGGTGGGCGCAGGTGGCAAGAACGAGGTTCACGGCAGAAGCCTAACTGGACCGCAGCCGAGACGGCGGCCCCACGCCGGCCGGGCACCCGCCGGGCTGGTTCTTGGGCCAAGTTCAGCGGTCGGTTATAATTACGTTACGTGACGCAATTGTACTTTCAGAAGGGTTTCGGCCTGAAATCCGAGGTCGGGCCCATCTTGGCGCGTACCTATGAGAGCCCGGTCGTCGAGCGCCTCAAATCGCTCGGGTACCGCGCCGAGGCTGGGGGGCTGGGCTTCAACCTGGCTCGCGAGTTCGGGTTCTGCTACGGCGTCGATCGAGCGGTCGACTACGCGTACCAGACCCGCCAGCAGTTTCCCGACCGCCGCGTCTTCCTGTCGGGAGAAATCATCCACAACCCGGATGTCAACCAGCGCATTCGCGCCATGGGGATCGAGATTCTCGCAGACTCGACCGATCCCGTGGCGCGCTTCGCGCCGGTCGCCGTGGACGACGTGGTCATCCTGCCGGCGTTTGGCGTCAGCGTGCCGGAACTGGCGCACCTGAAGGCCAAGGGCTGCGTGCTGGTAGACACCACCTGCGGCAGCGTGCTGAACGTCTGGAAGAAGGTGCACTTCTACGCCCGCGACGGCTACACCGTGATCATCCACGGCAAGCACCATCACGAGGAAACGCGCGCTACCGCTTCGCAGGCGCTCACGCACCCCGGCGGCCAGTACCTGTGCGTGCGCGACGTGGCCGAGACCGAACGCCTGTGTGAGTTCATTCTCGGCCGGCGATCGGCCGCCGAGCTGATGGCCGAGTTCCGCGACGCGGCGAGCCCGGGCTTCGATCCCGATCGCGACCTGCGGCGCATGGGCCTGGCCAACCAGACCACCATGTTGATGAGCGAGACGCTGCAGGTGCAGGACATCCTGCGCCGCGCCATCGTCGAGCGAGAGGGCACGACCGAGATCGAGGCCTGCTTCCGCGCCTTCGACACGATCTGTTCGGCCACGCAGGAGCGCCAGGACGCCGTGCTCGAGATCCTGAAGAGCGGCGATCTCGACATGATGATCGTGATCGGCGGCTACAACAGCAGCAACACCCAGGCGCTGGCGCGGATGTGCGCGCCGCGGGTTCGTACTTTTTACATCGACAACCCGGCTTGCATCGAGGACACTGCCATCCGCCATCGCGTGGTGGGAGCGGCCGCCGAGAGCCGCACCGAGGGCTGGTTGCCGGCCGGCCCGGTGATGATTGGCATCACCGCCGGCGCGTCGACCCCCGACAGCGTGGTGGGCGAAACTCTCGAACGTATTCTTGCCCTGCGGGGCTGCACGGCCGCCGACCTCGCCGCCCCGGCTGCGGTGGTGGCCGGCGCGAAGATCAGCTGATGGCGACCAAGCCTACCGAACTGACACTGACCCTGGCGCCGCAGCGGCGCTTCGAGGCCATTGACGTCAACTCGCGCATCAACACCGAGGCGGGCGAGTTGCTGCGCCGGCACCGGCGCGCCTTCTACACCTCGTTCCACACCACGGCGGGTTATCTCGATCAGAGCCTCTCGGTCCGGCTGCACCATCGCCCGGACCTGCTGTCGCAGTTCTTCGGCGCCTTCCACGCCCTGTTTCCGCAAGGCGGCGAGTACCGGCACGACCAGATGGAGCTGCGCTCGGAGCTGACCGAGGAGCAGAAGGTGATCGAGCCGCGCAACGGCGATTCGCACCTGACCTTCATCGGCGCCGGCATGCGCAACTGCGTGACCTACCGCACCCGGCCCGACTCGCCGGTCTACTTCATCGAGCTCGACGGCAAGAGCGAGGCGCAGATGCGCAAGCGCAAGACCACCGTGGTCGCCTACGACCACGAGGAGATCGTGGCCCGCACCTCGATCGCGATCCCGGTCTCGAAGCATCCCATCGACTCGGTGAACCTGGCCGACCCGCGGCTGGGCGTGCTCGAGCGGATCGACGAACTGGTCAAGCGAGTCGGTATCGATCGCGCCCGCGTCGACCTGGTGGTCGATCCGTCGGAACGCAACGTCGGCATTACCGTGAACGAGTACGAGACGCTGCTGATGCAGCATGACCTGGTCGAGGTGCTGCGCGACCCGCTGCGCTTTGCCCGCGCCAAGGCCAGCCACATGGTGGCCGACCCGTTCTCGATTCCGGGCAAGACCCTCAACTACGCCAAGTACGACGCCGTGCGGGTGCTGAACTCGCTGATGGAAGCGCTGCGGCTCGACGCCGGCTCGTTCGAACGGCTGATCGCCAAGGTGATGTCGTTGCCGGCGCGCCGGTTCCTGCGGTCGCGTCGCGTCAGCTTCCTGGCCGGCACCGATCCCGAAACCGGCCTGCCGCGGGTGCTGCGCGGCACCTACCAGAGCCCGATCCTGGTGCAGTGGCAGCCGGCCGAAAAGCAGGAACGCCACATCGACGTCGTCGTCACCCAGTTTTCGTAGGCACAATCCGCCTAAAGGCGGACCCCCACTGCCAGACAATCCGCCTGAAGGCGGACACTACTGCCAGGGTCCGGCTTTAGCCGGATGGCGGCGGATACTACTTCAGTCCCACCACCACGGCGAAGCACGACTTCCTGAACGCAATCTCGACGCTGAACCCGGCATCGCGCAGCAATTCGACTTCGCGGTCGAGCGTGAAGTAGACGTCCTCTTTCGCCCAGGTCCGCAGGTAGCCTTCCGCCTTGGCCGGCGAGTAGCGCGCCTGCAGGTGCCGCAGCCACGCCGCGCGATGGGCCTGCTGCAATCCCTTGGCTGCGGCCAGGCAGCAGTCGGCGCTGACCAGCATGCCGCCTGGGCGCAGCGACGCGAAGCTTCGCTTGTAAAGCGCCGCCTTGCGGCGGCCGGTCGGGATGTGATGCAGCGCGAACGATGCCGAGATCACGTCGCATCGCGGGATGGCCGTCTCCTCGAAGTTGCCTTCGATGGTCTCGATGCGTCCGCGCAGGCGCTTGTGCGCCATGGCCAGCATGGCGGCGTCTTCGTCGATGCCGACCAGCCTGGCCTTGGGCCGCGCCTTGAGAATGGCTTGCGCGAGCGCGCCGGAACCAGTGCCGAGATCGACCACCGCCGGCGCCGTGCGGGCGGCCGCGGCAACGGCCTCGCCGGCCGCGGTGATGAGTTCGTCGTAATGCGGAATCAACGTGCGAATGACGGCGTCGTACTCGCCGATCTTGATCCCCAGGTGTGCGGCCGCTCCCACTACTGAACTCCCATCTCGCGCGCCCGGTGTTGCTGCCAGGCGGCAATGTCGCCGGCGCTGATCGTATCGCCGTGATGCAGCGTCCAGTTTAACGCCGCAATCACATCATCCGCCTCTTCCATACCCACCGCCAGCCGAATCAACCGGTCGAAGCCGTTGCGCGTGACCTGTTCCAGCGGCGTGAAATACTCCGACACGGTGCGATGGTGATTGACCTTGGTGGCCAGGCCATCGAACGACAGCGCGTAGCGAACGACGATGCAGGTGGCGAGCACGTCGGCCAGGTGGCGCGTTCGCGCCTC
The DNA here is from genome assembly GCA_050247355.1 of Vicinamibacterales bacterium. Lineage (GTDB taxonomy): Bacteria > Acidobacteriota > Vicinamibacteria > Vicinamibacterales > UBA2999 > 12-FULL-67-14b. Next base: position 99,454 of record JBFWUK010000017.1, read on the forward strand.
GTCGGCGCCGGTCACCCTGAACGATAGCAAGGATCCGGGCCGGGTGTACTGACGGGCGATGGCCGCGGCGTCGGCTTGTCCGGGTAACGACGGATGGAAGACCTCGCTGACCCTGGGGTGCCTGGCGAGGAAGGCGGCCACCCGCGCCGCCGAGGCCGAGCGTCGCGCGTGCGCGTGCCCGGCGCCGTCGAACGACGACAGAATGGCTTCGGCCCGGCGCCAGTCGAGCATGCCGCCGCGCATGGCGGCCAGGTCCATCACCGCATTCGCGAACGGCGAGTCGTTGGTGGCCAGGTAGCCCCACATATCGCGATCGTTGCCGCCGAGCGACTTGGTGCCGCTGGCGACAACGACGTTGACGCCGTTCTGCAGCGGCGGCACAGAGAAGGCCCACGGCGATGCGATGGTGGTGTCGAGCACGAGGCGAATGCCGGGCGCGCGGACCCGCGCCTCATCCATCACGGCGCGAAGCGCGTCGAGGTCCTGGGCCCGGACCAGCGGGTTGGTGAACGTCTCCGCGAATACCAGGCGGGTGGCCGGCGTGATGGCCGCCGCCAGCGCCGCCGCATCGCCATCGTCAACGATCGTGATGGTGGCGCCCAGGCGCGCCGCCAGCCATTCCAGGTAGCTGCGGGACTTGTTGTAGACCTGCCGCATGAGCACCGCGTGACTACCGGGCCTGCCCTGAGCGGAGTCGAAGGGCTCCATGATCACGTCGAAAGCAAGGGCGGTCGCCTGCATGCCCGAATCACAGACGATCGCGCTGCCGGCGTGCTCGAGCGTCTTCAGCTTTCCAATCAACGCGGCGGTGGCGGTGGTTCCGTAGCGGGCATACAAGTGCGGCAGTTCTGACCAGCAGCCCTCGCTGGCGAACAGGAACGCCGCCTTGCCTTCCTGCCAGGCGACGACTTGCGCGGAGCCGAGCAGATCGAGCTGCACCGTCGGCTCGTCCGGATGAAGGTAGGGAATGCCTGTCCGTCGCGCGTGCTCGTCGATACCGGCATGAATGGACCGCGTGGTGTCGCTCATGGCGTCGAGCGGCGGACGCTCCGCCGGACAAGCCGCGGGGTCCAGCCAGTCAGCGATCCGCGACTCCCGGTTTCCCACCCCCGACTCCCGGTTCCCACCTTCGCCAAGGCTACGGCGGGCAGGCCCGACTCCCGGCTCCCGACTCCCGGTTCCCGACTCCCGTTTAGTCACGTTAGTCCATCACTCCCAGGCACAGCCGTTGCTCGACACGGGCGAGGTGCCCAACTGCCTCGGCGACTTCGGCGATCTGGGAGTCCGAGCTGGCGGAGATCATGAACGCCAGGTGCACGCGATCGGCTTCGGCTCGCGAGGCGCGGTTCTGCACGGTGAGACCGTGCCGGCGCACCAGGCCATCGAACTTCCGCTCGAGTCCCGGATGCGGTTGCGCGGTGATGCGCAGATAGTGGCGCCGCGGGGCCGGCGGCACCGCGCCGGCGTCGTGTGCCACAGGCAGCGCGCGCGGAACGGGCCAACGGACCGAGTTGTCCTGCGCCAGGTCAATCAGGTCGCCGAGCACCGCCGTCGCCGTCGGCAGCGCGCCGGCGCCCTTGCCAAACAAGCTGAGGTCGCCCGACGACACGCACCGCAGGTAGACCGCGTTGTACTCCTCCTCGACCGACGCCAGCAGGTGCCAGGCCGGCAGCAGCAGCGGCTCGACCGCCATGTCGAGCGCGCCGTTGATGCGGACCGCCCGGGCAATCTGCCGGATGCGGCAGCCCATCGACTCGGCCAGGTCGCAATCGGCGGGATCGATCTCGCGAATGCCGCGGACCAGGAACCCGTCTGGCCGTACCCACGCGCCAAAGGCGCGATACGCCAGGATCGACAGCTTGGCCGCCGCGTCGTGGCCGTCGAGGTCGGCGTCGGGCTGCGCTTCCGCAAAGCCAAGCCTCTGGGCTTCGCCGATCGCGTCGTCCAGCGTCAGAGCGCCTTGCTCGAGCCGCGTCAGCACGAAGTTGCAGGTCGCATTGACGATGCCCCACAGGCTGTCGACTTCATCGGCCCGGTGACTGAGATGGCGGACGATCGGGATGGCCGCGGCCGCGGCCGCCTCGCAGTAGAGCGGCGTTTCTGTGCGTTGCGCGAGCACGCCGAGGTCGGCCAGCTTCGAGGCGAGCAGCGCCTTGTTGGCGGTGACCACGGGCTTACCGGCCGCCAGCGCCGCCCTCAGGATCGGCTCGAGCGCGACTCCGCCGGCCACTTCGACCACCACGTCGACATCGGGATCGCTGACCAGTTCCAGCGGCTGGTCACCGATCGGAATGCCGGCCGCGCGCGGTCCGCGGTCCTTGTCGAGGTCGCGCACGGCAATGCGCGACACCCGGAACCGTACGCCGTAGCGATCGGCCACCGCCTCTCGCTGCCGTTCGATCATCTCCAGCACGCCGCGCCCGACCGTGCCGCAGCCGATCAAGCCGATGCGAATCTCGCGGACCGGTTCGACGCCGACGCCTTCGAAACGCGGCCGCGCCGCCACCCGCAGTTCGCGGCCGAATGCGCCGGCACCGCGCAAGACATCCGCCAGCCGCTCCTGGTCGGCGAGGAACGCGTCGTGGCCAAATACCGACTCCAGCTTCCACAGCGACGAATCGGCGCCGGCCGCCTGCAGGGCGCGGTGCAGTTCCACCTGCAGCGCCCAGGGAAACAGCATGTCGCCCGGCACGCCTATCACCACTGTTTCGGCGGTGATGCTCTCGACGGCCTCACGTACGGCCTGCGGTCCGGCCAGCCAGCCGCGATCGATCGCCTCGCTCAGGATCAGGAAGGTCTTGACCGGAAACCGCTCGGCGAAACGGCGGCCGTGGTGATCGAGATAGCCCGCCACCGGCGGCCGTTCGAGGCCCGGTTCGAGCTTGCCGAACCGGGTGTCGAGCTCGTCGCGGCCGCGATAGGTCAGCATGCCGAGCTGGCGCGCGCGGCTCATGCCGGTTGCCACGTCGCCGTTACGAAGGCCGTCGCGGACCAACTCGCGCTGCAGGTGGCGGGTCGCGGTGCCCCAGCCGTCGGGCCGCAAGCCGCCGGAGATTGCGATCAGCCTGGCGCAGCGTTCCGGATGGCGCGCCGCGAAAGCCACGCCGACCATGGCACCGAGGCTGGCGCCGACCCAGGTCACCGGTGTGGCGCAACCGCACCCATCCAGCCACGCCGCCACGAGGTCGGCCAGTCCCGCGATCGAGATGGCCGCCATCGCGTCCGCGTCGTCAAATCCCTTCCAGGTCGAACCATTGCCCGGCCACGACGGGCACAGCACTGTGTGCGTGGGGGGATCGATCAGGTCCGGTGCGCACAGCGCCGGCCACCACGCCGCCCGTGGATCGTCGCCCGTGGCCTTGCCGTCGCCGAAGGGAAATGGCGAGGCGGTGATGCCGCCGACGATGAGCACCACCGGCGCGGTGCCGAGTTCGGGACCGTAGACCCAGCCGCCCAGCTGGACGTCGTCCAGGGCGCGGCCTTCGACGGTGATGGACGAGTTCTCGATGACCAGCCGGCGCGGACGCAGGTCGGTGGCGGCCAAGGTTGCCATCGCGGCATTGTGCCTTGAATCACGATTCGATACAAACATATCCACATACGTGGATGTGAATCTGGGATCAGGGACCGGGGATCAGGATCAGGGATCGGGGATTCGGGGGCGTGACCTGCGAGAATGGGTCGTGGACAACAGGAGTGGCCGGCGCGATGCGGGTGCGCGCTCAATTGGTGAGCCGGCGGCATGGCTGATCGACAACGCCGCCCTGTTGCCGCGCGGCGGCAAGGTGCTCGACGTGGCCTGTGGTCGCGGCCGTCATGCGTTGTGGCTGGCGGGCGCCGGCTTCGACGTTCACGCGATCGATCGCGATCCCGACGCGATTGCGTTTGTGCAAGCGACCGCCGATCGCCTGGGCTTGTCGCTCAGTTGTGAAGTGGTGGACCTAGAAACCGATCCCGTCCCCGCTTTGCCCGGTCCGTGCGACGCCATTCTCGTCTTCAACTACCTGCATCGGCCGCTGATGCCGGCGCTGTTGGCGGCGCTCGCACCGGGTGGGCGGTTGTTCTACGAGACCTTCACGTCGCAGCAGGCCGAACGGGGGCATCCGAAGAACCCCGCGTTTCTTCTGAAGCCAGGCGAACTGGCAGCACTGGTCGGGCCGCTCGCAGTCTTGCGGTCACGCGAGGGGGAGATCGACGGGCGATTTCTCGCGTCCGTCGTCGCGGGCTAGCGACGGCGAGGTTTTACTCGGTTCCGGCGGTTCCCGTCGGCTTTCCAGATGACACGGCCATCATGATTCCGAGCCCGAGCGCGACGAGAACGCCAATGCCCAGCCACACGGGCGAGACGCTGGCGAGGACACCGGTCTGCCAGAGTGCCAGACAAATGCCTATGATTAGGATGAAATAGCCAACCAGATACATGTTGATGAAGCTCACAGAGCACCTCCTGGGCCTTCTGATGCGAGAGCCGTGCCAGAGCAGTGCGCCGCGAGGCACCGGGACTGATCTCGCGATCTACGGTTCCGCTGCGGTGCTGGCCTCGATACTCGCAGCCTGTTCCGGTTCGCCCACCGGCCCGTCCGTCGAGCCCCCCACTCCGCTGACGGTGTCGCTGCAAAGCGGGCTGTGGGAAAGCATCAGCGAGCCGGCGCCGCTCGAGTTGGCTAACGACTCCGCGGACCTGGTCTTCGAGTTTCCGAACGACGGGTCGATTCACTATCTCTATACGCCCAGCGCGCTGGCGGCCTTGCGCGGCACGCTGGTGGCCAACGTCAGGGTCGCGACGACCGGGCCGGTGGTCTTCAACTCCCTCGACGCCGTGACCGCCACTTGCAGCATTCCGATCGCGGTGCGGCCGTTCTTCTGGGCCAACGAGAACGGCAGCGGCAACTACGATCGCTGGTGGTCGAACCCGCGGTCGTTCGTGTTGTCCGAAGGCGAGGCGACGATTGCCGTGCCGCTGCAGCCCGAATTCTGGTCCAGCGTGAACGGCCGTTTCGGCAATGCCGACAGCGCCACCCGCTACGGCTTCGCCACCGCGATTCTGAACGTGACCCGGCTGGGGCTGACGTTCGGCGGCGGCTGCTCGTTTGGCCACGGCGTCAGCGTGCAGGGCGGGCGCGCCCAGTTTCGGCTGACCGGCTACGCGATCCAATAGCCGCGACTGGCCACGCCGTTCATCCCTGATACCAATCCGGCCCGCCGCGCCAATTACCTAGGGTTCGCCTATCATCGCAACGGCAACCTGGAGGTAACTGGATGAGACTTCGGCAATTCGCAGTCGTCGCCGCACTCACGATCGCGTCGGGCAACCTGGCCTTGGCCGAACAGGCCCCGCGGCCGCCCGCCACGTTCGAATCGACCATCGTCAACTCGTGGAAGAACGTGCACAACAAGATCCTGGCCATGGCCAAGGACACCCAATATCCCGACGACAAGCTCGGGTGGAAGCCGCACCCCGATTCGCGCAGCGTGCTGGATGAACTGCGGCACGTGACGATCGGCCTCGAGGTGACCACGGCCATGCTGAAGGGCGAGAAGCTCGACTTCGGCGCCCGCGAGAAGGCCGACGACGCCAAGCCCAAGACCCGCGCGTCGATGGTCGCGGAGATGGAGGCGGCGATTGCCGCGTCGTATCCGGTGATCGAAGGGAAGCAGGTGCCGGGGCTGATTGGCTGGCTCGAACACCAGGGCGAGCACTACGGCAAGCTGGTCACGGCCTACCGGGTGAACGGCATCGTCCCCCCGGTAAGCCGGCCGAAGTAACTAACTACGGCTTCGCCGCGACGACCTTGTTGCGCAGCAGGGCGACACCCGGGATCTCGACCTCGAAGGTGTCGCCCGGCTTCATGGCCTGCGTCACGCCCGGGGTGCCGGTGAAAATCACGTCGCCGGGCTCCAGCGTGATGTAGCGGCTGGTGTAGCTGACGATGTTGTTGATCGAGAAGATCAGCAGCGTGGTGTCGGTCTCCTGGACCACCTTGCCGTTGTGGCGGCCAATCAGCTTCAGGTTGTTGTAGTCGACGTTGGTCACCAGCGCCGGGCCCATCGGCCCGAACGTGTCGGCGGCCTTGGCGCGGAACCACTGCAGGTCCTGTTTCTGCCACGCCCGCTCGCTGACGTCGTTGCAGGCGGTGACGCCGAAGATGTGGTCCTTGACCTGCGCCTCGGTGATGTTCTGTGCCTTCTTGCCAATCACGACGCAGATCTCAGCTTCGTAATGCACGGTCGTGGCGTCGGCGGGATAGATGATTTCGCCCTCGTGGCCGATCAACGAGGTGGGAAACTTCGCGAACAGGCCGACGTACTTGGCCGGCGACGCCTGGCCGATGTGGCTCTTGTAGTTGAGGCCGGCGGCAATCACCTTCTTCGCTTCGGCCGGCGCCATCAGCTTGACCTCGGCCAGCTTCGCCGTGCGGCCGGTCGGCTTGGCGGCGCCCTCGAATGGCGGCGCCGACAGTTCGCGGATGGTTTCGCCTTCCAGGATGCCCCACGCCGTGCGGGTGCCCGCCTGGTACTTCACGTACTTCACCTGCTTGCCCGCCGTCGCGGCCGCCGCTGACGCGGGGGCCTGAGCGAACGCCGAACCCGCCGCGACCATCATTGCGAGCGCGGTGACGGCAACTATTCGAGTCATCTTCAACGGACCAACCATGGAGGCCTCCCCACCAAATAAGTAGGCGGATTCTGACACAGAATCCGCCGCCGGATCAGGGGCGGCGATCCCTCAGCACGCTGGCCAGGCCGACGGCGCTCGCCACCGCCCAGGTGCCCTCGAGCAGGATGAAGCCATACTGCCGCTCCAGCACGGCGACCACGGTCAGCCCCGCCGAGCCGGCCAGGTTCATCACCTGATACGACAACGTTCGTGTCGACAGCCGGCCCAGTTGGCTGGCGGCGAACGGAAACAGGATTAGCAGCGCCGAGGCGACCGAGAACGTTTGCATCATGGCTGTCGCAGTCTAGCGCCGTGTTACGCTCCCGCACTAATGGCTCAGCCCTTCAAGCGCGCGCTGGGGTTGTTCGACGCCGTGATGATTGTCATCGGCGGCATCATCGGCGCCGGCATCTTCATCAACCCGTACATCGTGGCGCAGCGGCTGGATTCGCCCGGCCTGGTGATTGCGGCGTGGCTCGCCGGCGCCGCCATTGCCCTGATCGGCGCGCTGGCCTATGCGGAACTGGGCGCGATGTTCCCAAGCGCCGGCGGGCAGTACGTGTACCTGCGCGATGCCTACCACCCGCTGGTGGCGTTCCTCTATGGCTGGGCGCTGCTGTTCATGATCGAGAGCGGCGCCATGGCCGCGGTGGCCATGACGTTTGCCGAGTACGCGGTGCGCCTGGTGTCGGACCAGCCGCAGGCCTCTGCGCTGATCGGCGCCGGCGGGGTGCGCGCCGTGGCCATTGCCGCCATCGTGTTCTTGTCGATCATCAACTACCTCGGCGTCATTCCCGGCAGCCGCCTGTTGAACGTGTTCGTCGTACTGAAAGTCGCGGCACTGGCGGTGTTGATTGCGTCGGGCCTGTTGCTGAGCGGCGCGCTCGACGCCGCCCAGGAAGTGGCGGCGCCCGGCTCGGCCGGCACGCTCACGGCCTTCGGGGCGGCGCTGATCCCCATCGTGTTTGCCTACGGCGGCTGGCAGAATGCCAACTACGTGGCCGAGGAGATTCGCGATCCGCGGCGCATTCTGCCGATCTGCCTGCTCGTCGGCACCGCCATCGTCGCCGTCGTCTACGTCACCATCAACGTCGCCTACTTGCAGGCGCTGGGGCTGGGTGGGCTGGCGGCCACCACCACGCCCGCGTCGGACGCGGCGCGGCTGCTGTTCGGGGCCGCCGGCGACCGCTTCGTGACGGCGGCGATCGCAATCTCGACGTTCGGCTTCCTGAACCTGTGCGTGCTGGCGCCGACCCGCGTCTACTACGCCATGGCGGCGGATGGCGCGTTCTTCCCGCAGGTGGCGAAGGTCCATCCGAAGTACCAGACGCCGTCGCTCGCGATCGTGCTGCAGTCCACCTGGGCGATTGCCCTGACCCTGACCGGCACCTACGGGCAGCTGCTCGACTACGTGGTGTTCGCCGACTGGATCTTCTTTGGCCTCACCGTGGCGTCGGTGTTCGTGTTCCGCGCGACCCGGCCCGACGCGCCCCGGCCGTTCAAGACCTGGGGCTACCCGGTCACGCCGGCGTTGTTCGTTCTTGCCGCGGTCGGCATTGTCGCCAGCGTGATTCGGGTCAGCCCCGTGCAGTCGGCGATTGGCGCCGGATTGATGCTGGCCGGCATCCCCGCGTTCTACTATTGGAAGCGGAGCAACCGATTCCCGCCCGATTCCCGACTCCCACCTTCGCCAAGGCTACGGCGGGCAGGCCCGTCTCCCGGTTCCCAGGCATGATCACTGCACCCTATCTGCGCTGGGCGAAGGCACGCCCGCGCGTGACCTACGATCTGGCCGCCAGCGGCTTGCGCCACGTCACCACCGAAGAACTGCTCGGCGATATGGCGGCGAAGGACGCCTTCGATCTTGGCGGCCCCAACGACGAGGGCTTCCTGCCGTTGCGGCAGGCGATTGGCGCCCGCTACGGCATGACGGCCGACGCCGTGGCCATTGCCAACGGCGCCGCTGGCGCCAACTTCCTGGTGTGCCAGGCGCTGCTGGAACCCGGCGACGAGGTGCTGATCGAGCAGCCCGCCTACGATCCGTTGATGGCGGCGGCCCGCGCCGCCGGCGCCGGCGTGGTGCACTTCGAGCGTAGTTGGGCCAGGGGTTACGCCCTCGACCCTTATGTAGTGCGCACCGCGCTGACGCCGCGGACGAAGCTGATCATCATCTCGAACGCGCACAACCCCAGCGGCGCGCTGGCCTCGCGCGAGGCACTGGAGCAAGTGGGCGTGATGGCCGAAGCGATCGGCGCGCGCGTGCTGGTTGACGAGGTCTACGCCGAGGCGCAACACGACAGCGCACCGCGACCGCCGGCGGCGGCGGAGCTGGGCGAGGTGTTCATCACGACGAGCAGCCTGACCAAGGCCTACGGCCTGGCCGGACTGCGCTGCGGCTGGGTGCTGGCGTCGCCGGATTTGGCCGCCCGCATCCGCGTCGCCCGCGACATTGTCGACGGCAGCGGCGCCTTTCCGCCGGAGCAACTGGCGGTGAGGGCGTTCGGCATGATCGACCAGTTGCGCGCCCGCGTCCAGGGCATTCTGGCCCCGAACTTCGAGTTGATGACGCGCATGCTGGCGTCGCATCCGCGGCTCGAGTGGCTGGCGCCGGTGGCCGGCACCACCGTGTTCCCCCGCGTGAAGGGTGTTGACGACACCACCGCGCTCGTCGATCGGCTCATTGCCGATTACGACACGGTCGCCGTTCCGGGGCATTTCTTCCAGGCGCCGCAGCACATTCGAATCAGTTTCGGCGGCCAACACAACATGCTTGCGGAGGGATTCTCGAGGCTCGACCAGGCTCTGCGCGCACTGCCGTCGTGAAAACATTCTGGTTGAACTTCCACCTCGGCTACGCGTGTCGTCACAGTGGCGCCTGCTGTTCGTCGGGCTGGCCGATTCCGGTTGAGCACGACCGCGTGATCCCGATCCGGGCGTTGGCGGGGCGCGCGGATCGCGAATGGCTGAGTCCTGTCACCGACGCACCGTCCGACGTGGCCGGCACATTGGCACTGCAGGCGGGTGGGCATTGCGTGTTTCATGGCGCCGGGGGCTGCGGGGTGTACCCGACCCGGCCGTCAAGCTGCGTCCACTTTCCATATGTGTGCCTGATCGATGCGCGCGGGGTGCACGTCACGTTGTCGCACTATTGTCCGACGGCGGCGTCGATGCTGTTCGATGACCGCGGTCCGATCCAGATCGTGGAAGGGCCATCACCGGTGGCGGGCGACGACGTGCCCGAGGGACTCGATGCGCGCGAGTCGTTGCCTCCCACCTCTGCCAAGTCGACGGCGGGCAAGCCGAACCCCGGGAACACCCGCCTGATGTCGTGGCACGAGCTGGGCGAGTGGGAGCGGGAAGCTGTCGCCGGTAGCGCTGTGGAGGCCGGGCCGCCGTCACTGGCATTGTTCGAATCGGCGCGAGCCGCCGTGCCGGCGCCACTGGCGTGGCCGCCGGCGCCAGATCACCTCGAGCGCACCTGGACGGAGCGGGTGGCGCCAGGCTGGCCGATGTTCGCGCCGGTGGTCGCCCGTTACCGGGCGGCGAAGGTCTTTGCCTCCTGGGCGACCTATCTGGGCGATGGCCCGGCGTCGGTGTTGCGGCTGGCGGACATCGCGGTCGCCGTCCTGGAGGTCGAGGTGGTCCGTCAGTGCCTGGAGGCGGGGCGGCCGCTTGACGCCTGGCTGCTGAAGCAGGCCATCAGGCAAGCCGACCTGCTGCTCGTCCATTACGCCGACGGGCGAGTGTTATCATCCGGCACTTCGTCATGATCCAGATGCGCATCGTTCTTGCCTGCCTTCTTTGCGTCGCAACCGGCCAGGCGCAGGCGCCGGCGTTCGACATCATCGTTCGCGGCGGCACCATCGTCGACGGCAGCGGCAACCCGCGCTACGACGCCGACCTTGGCATCCGCAACGGTGTCATCACGGCCATCGGCGAGCTGCCGGCCGGGGCGGCGGCGACCGAGCTCGACGCCCGCGGCCTGTTCGTCACGCCCGGCTTCATCAACATTCACAGCCACGCCTCGCCCGACGCGTTGCCGACGGCGGTCAACATGCTCACGCAGGGCGTCACGACCGAGATCTTCAACGCCGACGGCAACGGACCGCTCGACCTCGCGCAGCAGTTGAACACGCTGGCCAGCCGCGGCCTGGCCGTGAACATCGGCGGCTACATCGGCTTCAACGCCGCCTGGCAATCGGTGAACGGCAATGCCGACAAGCGGCCGGCGCCGGCCGAGATCGACCAGATGCGCGGGCTGATTGCGAAGGGGCTCGAGCAGGGCGCGTGGGGGGTGTCGGCCGGACTCGACTACAAGCCCGGCTACTTCGCGCGCACCGAAGAGGTCATCAAGATCGTCGACGTCGCGCGGCCGGCGCGCACCAACTTCACCAATCACGATCGCATCACCCCCGAGTCGAACTACAGCTCGAAGGCAGGCGTCACCGAGACGATGGCGATCGGCGAGAAGGCCGGCCTGGTGCCGGTGGTGACCCACATGAAGGCGCAGGGCCTGGAGCAGGGGACCGCCGGCGCGATTCTCGCCTCGATGGACCAGGCGACGCGGCGTGGCGCCTACACCGCGGCCGATGCCTATCCGTACCTGGCCGGCCAGTCGGGACTGGGCTCGTTGATCATTCCGGGTTGGGCGCAGGAAGGCGGGCGCGAGGCCATGCTCGGGCGCTTTGCCGATCCGGCGCAGCGGGCGCGGATCATCGCCGAGTCGGAGCAGGCCATGACGGCGCGCTTTGGCGGCCCGCAAGGCGTCTACCTGCCGCGCACGCAACAGGAACTGACGGCGGTGATGAAAGAGATGAACGCCGGCGCCGGCGAGACCATCGTGCGCATTCTCGAGACGAGCGGCGACCCTGGCGCGATCCTGCGGTTCGGCAGCGAGGCCGACCTGGTGAAGATCCTGCAGCATCCCACCACCTCGATGGCGTGCGACTGCGGCGCCTCGACCGCGACGCGGGTGCATCCGCGGTTCTACGGATCGTATCCGCGCGTGCTGGGCCGCTATGTTCGCGAGCAGAAGATCATGTCGTGGGAGGAAGCCATCCGGAAGTCGTCGGCGTTGCCGGCCGCCACCATCGGCATGGTCGATCGCGGGTTCGTTGCGGTTGGCATGGCCGCGGATGTCGTCGTCTTCGATCCGGCGACGGTGATCGATCGGGCCACCTACGAGCAGCCGGCGCTGCCGTCGGAGGGCATCCGTTTCGTGATGGTGAACGGCAAGCTGGCGCTGAACAACGGCATCGCCACCGGCGAGCAGGGCGGCCGCGCGCTGTTCCGCGGATCGAACATGCCCAGCCGGCCCATGCACGCCGGCCTGCGCCGCGTCGCCGCCGACTTCGGGGCGCCCGACGTGCCCATTGTCATCGACGTGACGCAGCGCGCCGGGGCGCGGTCGGCCATCGGCCGGTTCGACTACGGTCCCAAGGGCGCCCCCGGAGCGCTGGCCGCCACGAAACTCGGCGTGCTGCAGGTGACGGACGGGTGGGCCAGCCTCACGGGCGTTGGCACCTTCGGCGATGGCAGCGAACGCGCGTTCGTGGCCACGATTGATCAGCACCAGGCGCCGAGAGGCCAGGCGGTGCTGACGATGGCCATTGAAGGCGAAGAGCCGTATCGCGGCGTGGTCGGTCTCAAGGCTTTCACTTTCAGGTAGGCGGCTCATGAGCGACACCGCGCGCAGGCTCCTGCTCGGCATCTTCCTGATCGGCGCCGCCGGCATTGCCACCGAGTTGTGGCTGCTTGGTCACTACGAAGACCTGGACCAGTTCATCCCGCTCGGGCTGGCCGCCCTGGGCAGCATCGCGGTGGTGGCGGCCGCGCTTAAGCCGTCGCCCTTCACCGTCAGGTTGTTGCAGGCAGCCATGCTGTTGATGGTGCTGAGCGGGTTCGTTGGCGTCTGGTTTCACTACCAGGCGACCACCGAGTTTCAGCTGGAAATGGACCCATCCCTTCGTGGATGGGCGCTGTTTGCAAAGGCGATTGTCGCCAAGGCGCCTCCGGCGCTGGCACCCGGCGCGATGATCCAGCTGGGGCTGATTGGACTAGCCTATACGTTTAGGCACCCGGCTTTGAGAGGTCTGACCCCGAACGGGTCTCAATGAGGGGGCTGACCATACCGCAGCCATGGAGAGTCATATGAAACGCATGCTCGCTCTCGTCGTCGCTCTCTTCCTTGCCGTCCCGGCCGCCGCCCAGGTCGGCAAGTCACTCGGCGTCGTCGACGCCAACACCGTTGCCGAAGCCGATCTCGCGAAAATGCCGGGCATGACGCCCGCCATTGCCAAGGCGGTGGTTGCCGCCCGGCCTTTCGACAACATTGTCGCCTTCAACACCTTCCTGCTCGGGCAGAAGCTGACGCAGGCGCAGGCCAACGAGCTCTACAAGAGCGCCTTCATCCACATCAACCTGAATACCGCGAGCGGCGAGGAGATCCTGCTGGTCCCTGGCGCCGGCAAGCGCATGGCGCGCGAGTTCGATGAGTACCGGCCGTGGAAGTCGTACGCGCAGTTCGAGAAGGAGATTGGCAAGTACGTCGATGCCAAGGAAGTGGCGCGGCTCGCGCAGTACACCTTCATCCCGGTGAACATCAACACCGCGAGCGACGAAGACGTGATGAGCATTCCCGGCGCCGGCCGCCGCATGGTGCGCGAGTTCAAGGAATACCGCCCGTGGAAGACGCAGGCCCAGTTCGAGAAGGAGATCGGCAAGTACGTCGACGCCAAGGAAGTGAAGCGCCTCTGGCGCTACGTCGTCATCCAGTAGCCCTCGCTAACGCCGCCACGGCCGTAGCACGGTGTAGACCGGGACGGCCGTGATGCTTTCGCGCGTCACGGCGATGAACTTGCGTTTCGCCAGCTGACCCAGCGCATCCTGCACGCCGCGTTTTGACAGTCCGGTGCTCTCGGCAATGTCGATCAACGCCTGCTGGGTCGTGGCGTGTTTGCGCCCGTGCGTCTGGGTCCACAGGAACAGGTAAACCAGATAGGCCGACGGCTGGCGGTCGTGCCCGACCAGGTCGCGCATCAGCGTGTCGAGGATGTAGCTGTCGATGGTGTAGGTGGTCATGCGTGACTATGGCAATGGTTGCCATGGTAAGGGCTGCGTGCCTTGCGCGCAACCGCGGTTCCGCACATAGTCGTCAGCGGAGGACCGCATGATTAAGGCCGTCAAATTCGTCAGTGTGCCGGTGAAAGACCAGGACAAGGCACTCGAGTTCTACACCACCAAGCTTGGCTTCAAGGTCTTCACCGACGCGCCATTCGACGGCACGCAGCGTTGGATCGAACTGGGTATTCCGCGCGCCGACACCAAGCTCGTGCTGTTCACGGCACAAGGCCAGGAGCAGATGATCGGCGGCTTCATGAACATCACCTTCACCGCCGACGATATCGAGGCGACGGCGCGGGAGATGAAGGCGAAGGGCGTGGAATTCGTGCAAGAGCCTGAGAAGGCGGACTGGGGCACGGCGGCGATTTTCAAAGACGTCGACGGCAACCAGTTCGTCCTGTCCAGCAGTTAGCGACGCCCAAGCAAAATTTGCCTCATCGTCCGGCTGCTGGCGCGGCAATTTCTGCCAGGCCGCCGAGGGCGACTCACGAAGTTGCCAGGGAATTCGCGCGGCACGGCGTTCGCAGCACTGGGTGGCCATGCCCAGGTGTAAAATTGCCGAATGGAGGGCAGCGACGCCATGTCCACGAGCGCACGGCCCGACTCGCGTCTCACCTACGACGACTTCCTGCTGTTCCCTGACGATGGGCAGCGGCACGAGCTCATCGGCGGGGAGCACTACGTGACGCCCTC
>JBFWUK010000018.1:0-48785 GCA_050247355.1 Vicinamibacterales bacterium
TGTGCCGGTGAATCCCTTGGGGAACGGCGCCACGACCTGCGGCGTCGCCGGCGCCTGGGCCGCGAGCCGGCCAAAGCCCAACAGGAGGATCACGACAATCAAGCGCGCCATGATCGAGCGTAGCCCAAAATTCAAACTCAACAGGAGATCATGAGTTAAGGAGGACGGTTTTCAAGAACTGTTCTCCTTGCCTCCTGATCTCCTGTTGATGACCGTGCTAAAGGCGGACGCTACACAACCGGCGGCGAGGCGATGTAGTGTCCGCCTTTAGGCGGACCCGTCACGGCAGGAACGCGGCCGAGTACATCCAGCGGCCGTCGCGCTGCTCGAATACGTTGAACGAGTAGTACTCGGACACGCGCGTCGAGCCGTCGGGGTTGCGATAGACCATGCGCCCGCGTCCGGTGGCCACCGCGACGTTGCCCCAGCGGCGCGCGGCAATCAGGTCGTACTTCCCCTCGACCATCGCCGGGTCGGCGGGCAGGCCGTCGAGCAGGTTCTGCTTGCTGCGAATGGCGCCCTTCGAGTCGATGGCGGTGTAGTCGTCCGTGTACAACCGGTCGAGCGCGGCGCGGTCCTTCTTCTGGTGGCCGGCGACGATGCCGCTCTTGACGGCCATCAGCGCCTGCTTGGTTGCTTCGTCGGCGGGGCCGACGGGCACGGCGCCCAGCAGCGCCGTGGCCGCCGAGCCCATGAGGATCCCGGTAAGCAGCGTGGTCAGCGTCTTCATGCGTGCGATATTATGTGATGTTCGGGTCGCGCGCGGGGAGTCCCCGGTGCCACCCCCTCTCAACACCTGATAGGAGCGTTTCGTGGCGAAGATCAAGGTCAAGAACCCCGTCGTCGAGATGGACGGCGACGAGATGACGCGCATCATCTGGCAGAAGATTCGCGAAACCCTCATCCTGCCGTACCTCGACATCGACCTGAAGTATTTCGACCTGGGTGTCGAAGCGCGCGACAAGACCGGCGACCAGATCACGATCGACTCGGCCAACGCGACCCGCCAGTACGGCGTGGCGGTGAAGTGCGCGACGATTACGCCCGACGAAGCGCGCGTCAAGGAGTTCGGCCTCAAGCAGATGTGGAAGTCGCCGAACGGCACCATCCGCAACATCCTGGACGGCACCATCTTCCGCGAGCCGATCATCTGCAAGAACGTGCCGCGGCTGGTGCCCCACTGGGACAAGCCGGTGGTGGTCGCCCGCCACGGCTTCGGCGACCAGTACCGGGCGCAGGACTTCACGTTCCCCGGCGCCGGCACGCTGACGCTCAGCTGGACGCCCGAGGGCGGCGGCGAGCCGATCGCGCGCGAGATCATCAAGGCCAAGGGCAGCGGCATTGCCCTCGGCATGTTCAACCTCGACGCGTCGATCGAAGGCTTCGCCCGCGCCTGCTTCACCTACGCGCTCGGCCGCAACTACCCGGTCTACCTGTCGTCGAAGAACACCATTCTCAAGGTCTACGACGGCACCTTCAAGAACACCTTCGAGCGCGTGTTCAACGCCGAGTTCAAGCCGCAGTTCGAGGCCAAGGGCCTGACCTACGAGCATCGCCTGATCGACGACATGGTGGCGTCGAACCTGAAGTGGAGCGGCGGCTACCTGTGGGCCTGCAAGAACTACGACGGCGACGTGCAGTCCGACACGGTGGCGCAGGGCTACGGCTCGCTCGGCCTGATGACCTCGGTGCTGATGTCGCCCGACGGCAAGGCGGTCGAGGCCGAGGCCGCGCACGGCACGGTGACCCGCCACTACCGCATGCACCAGCAGGGCAAGCCGACCTCGACCAACCCGATCGCGTCGATCTACGCCTGGACCCGCGGCCTGCAGTACCGCGGCCGGTTCGACGACACGCCGGACGTGGTGGCGTTTGCCGAGACGCTCGAGAAGGTGTGCGTCGACGTGGTCGAGTCGGGCCGCATGACCAAGGACCTGGCCATCCTGATCCGGCCGGATCACCCCTACCTGACGACCGAGGAGTTCCTCGGCGCGATCGACGCCGAACTCAAGGCGCGGATGTAAACACCGGAGAGGCGGGTCGTCAGACCCGCCTCTATTCGTAGCGCAGGGCCTGGATCGGATCCAGCTTCGACGCCTTCATCGCGGGATAGATTCCCGACACCAGACCGACCACCACCGAGACCAGGAACGCCAGCAGCAGCGAGCCGCCGGTCACCACGGTTGACCAGCCGGCAAAGCTGGCAATCGCCTGCGACAGCGCCACGCCCAGCAGCAGCCCAAGCATGCCGCCGCCCACCGCCAGCAGGGTGGTTTCCAGCACGAACTGGCGAATCACGTCGATGCGGGTGGCGCCCAGCGCGCGCCGCAAGCCGATCTCCGGCGTCCGCTCGAGCACGCTCGCCAGCATGATGTTCATGATGCCGATGCCGCCGACCAGCAACGAGATCGAGGCGAGCGCCACCATCACGATGTCGAAGATGCGCTTGGTGCGCTGCTGCTCGGCCAGCAGTTCGGCCGGCACGATGATCGAATAGTCGGTGGCACCGCGGTGGCTGGCTTCGAGCACGCCGCGCATGACCGCGGCCGCCGACGAGATGTCGGCCGCCGGCGTGAAGCGCAGGTAGAGGCCGTCGATCTCGTCGCGCAGCATGGAGTAGCCATCTTCGAGGCGCAGGATGGCCGCGGCGGTCGGCACGTAGATCAGGTTGTTGCGGTCCTGCGCCGGTGCGCCGCCCACGCCTTCGCGGGCCGTGGCTTGCGGGCCGGCGATGCCAATCACGCGAAACCAGTGCTCGCCGATCTTCACGAACTGGCCCAGGGGGTCGGCGACGCCGAACAACGCCACCCGCGCGGCCTCGCCGAGCACGCACAGGGCGGCGGCCCGCGCCGACTCGTCGGCGGTGAAGAAGCGTCCGGAGGCCAGCCGCAGCGACGCGATGTCCTGGTAGACCGGCTCGACGCCGTACACGACGGGCATCTCGGCGGCCGGTTTCGGCACCATCTGCGAGGGCGTGAAGCGCTTGCGCGGCGTCAGCATGTCAATGCCCGGCACCGCCGCCTGGATGGCCCGCAGGTCCTGGAAGGTCAACCCGGGCGACTGCAGGCGCACTTTCTGGTACGCCTGCCGCTCCAGCGTCTCGCGCGCCTCGACAATCACGTTACGCACGCCCAGGCCCTCGATGAACGCCATCACCTGCTGCTGGGCGCCGGCGCCGATCGACAGCATCGACAGCACCGCGGCGACGCCGAAGATCATGCCGAGCATGGTCAGCAGCGTGCGCAGCTTGTGCAGCAGCAGGTTGTCGAGGCTGCGGCCAAGGTCGGGCAGCAGCACGTCCGGCGTGAGCCGGCCGTTCAGGCGCTGGGGCGCGTGGCTCATCGCGGCGCCTGCGGCTGCGGCCCGGCCGGGGCGGCGGTCCGGGTTGGACCGGCAGCGCGGCTGGGATTGACGAGGGCGACGTCGGCCGGCAACTCGAGGCCTTCGATGATGGCCTGGGTTTCAGTGCGGGCCTTGACCTTGACGGCTTTCGGTTCGAAGCCGTTGGCGCCCCTGACATAGACCGTCGGCTGTCCGGTCACGTCGAAGATCGCCGCGCGCGGCACGGACAGCGCCTGCTCGTAGACCTGCCCGCTGATGGCGAGGGCGGCGCTGACGCCCGGCCGCACCCGGTCGGCGTGGCCGGTGACGTCGAACGCGATGTCGAACTTGCGTTCGCCGCCGCTGTCGAACATCTGGCGAGAGGCAACGCTGCTGACCGAACGCACCGTGCCGGTGAGCGTCAGGTCGGGGGAGGCGTCGACCCGGATCTCGACGGACTGGCCCGGCGCGACGTTGGCGCGGTCCTGCTCGGCCAGCTTCGCCGTCACCTCGACGCGCGAGGTGTCGATCAGCTCCGCCAGCAGCGTGCCGCCGAAGGCCGTGTCGCCGGCGCGGAAGTCGGGCATGGTCGTGCCGCCGAACACGATGCCGCCATAGGCATTGAAGTTCTGGCGAATCGAGACAATGCCGTCGAACGGCGCGCGCAGGCGCAGGTTGTCGATGTTGCGCCTGGCCACGGCCACCGCCACCTGCGCCTTGGTGCGCCGCTCGCGGATCATCGCCGTCGAGGCCCGCGACGTGTCGCGATGACTCAGCACTTCCTTCTCGACGGCCGCCAGCCGTGCCCGGGCTTCGTCCAGCAGCAACACGTTCTGCCGGGCCAGCAGGGCGCCGACCAGCTCGTTGGCCCTGGCGTCGAGCTCGGCGCGCCGGACGTTGAACCGCGCCGTCAGCAGCAGCACCTCGTCTTCGGCCTCGATCACCGCCGCTTCAGCCTCGGCTTTCGCGATCTCCTGGTCGGCCAGCTGCAGCTCGAACGTCGCCTGCTCCAGCGCGAATTCCGGCTCGCTGGCATCGAATTCGGCGATCACCTCGCCCGCCTTGACCGACGTGCCCGAGTTGGCCAGGGAGACAATCGTCAACTGGCCGCCCATGGGCGGCACGAACAGTTGCACCGATCGGGTGGCGCGCAGGTCGCCGGTGGCATGCACCCGCACGGTGACGCTGCCTTGTTGCAGGGCGGCGGTGGGAATGCGGCCGGCGTCGGGCACGACCCGCGACCAGCTCACCGCCGCGGCGCCCAGCAGCACGCCGGCGCCGACGCCGCCGACGATCCAGGTGCGCCTCATCGCGACACCTCGAGGGTCGGGTCGCTGAGCGCGATGCGCTCGCCGGCGCGCACGCCGCCGCCAATGGCCACGCGGTCGCGGCTGCGGCGCGCAATCGTGACCGCCCGCGGCGCCAGCGAACGGCCGTCAATCACGTAGACGATGCTGGCGCCGTCCCTGGTGAAGACGGCGGTTTCAGGCACGACGATCACGCCGGGCAGCTCGTCGAGGGCAATCATGGCCGTCGCGCTCATGCCCGAGCGCACCCGCGGATCCGATTCATCGAGCGCCACGCTGACGTCGAAGTTGCGGGTCGGCGGAAACGAGGTGAAGTCGGGTTTCGCGACAATCGAGATCTGCCCGATGGTGCCGGGAAACTCGCGGTCGGGGATGGCGTCGATCTTGACGCGAACGCGGGCCTCGGCCGGCAGCCGCGCGCGGTCGGCTTCGTCCACGCGGCAGGTCATGCGAATCGTCGTCAGGTCGGGCAGCTCGGCGATCGGCGCGCCGAACCAGGCGCGGTCGCCGCGCTTGAATTCCGGCGCCGTGCGGCCCGGCCCGGCGCCGCGGAAGTTCGGCATCAGCGAGATCTGGCCGCTGCTGGGGCTGCGCATCGACAGCGACGCGATGATGCGTTGCGCGTCGGCGACATCGAACGCCGCCTTGTCGCGTTTCTGGCGGACGATCGAAAGTTCGGCGGCGGCGACGCGGCGCTCGCCCTCGAGCTTGCGCCGCTGCGCCGCGACCTTGTCGTCAGCGTCGTCCAGCGCCAGCCGCAGCTTGTCGCCTTCCACCTTTGAGGTGAGCTCGACGCGGCCCAGGTCGAGCCGGGCGCGCGCCGCCGCCGACTGCAGCTCGACGAGCAGCGCCTCGGCGGCCTGGACCTTGCGGCGTCCTTCCGATTCGACCTTCGCCACCTCCGATTGCGCCTGCTGCTGCTCCGATTGCCGCTGCTCGACCGTGCGCTGCTGCGGCGTCGTGTCGAAAGCCACGACCACATCGCCGGCAGCGACGGTGGCGCCGTTGCGCACCAGGTCGACAATCTGCAGGTCGCCGCCCGAGGAAGGCGCGGTCAGCACGGTCGATCGCAACGGGCGGATCTCGCCGCGCACCTCCAGCAGGTTCACGAACGTGCTCGTCTCGAGCACCATCGACGGCACGGTCACGTCCGCCGCCAGCAGGTACCGCGTGCCGGCGGCGAGCGTCGCCAGGCCGGCCACGCCGGCAGCGATCAGCACCGAGCGGCGGCCGGCGAACAGGCCCCGCGCACTCATCGCGCGCCTCCGCCGGCCGGCCACGCCAGGTCAATGGCCGCCGCCAGGTCGGGCAGCAGGTGCTCGTCGGTGCCGTCCACCGAGAACACCGCGAGGAACGACCGCACCCGCTGCGACATGGAGCTGGTAATGGCGACCGGCGACACGTATTCCACCTTGCCCGTGAACGTGCGCGCCGGATACGAATCAAGCGTGATGCGCACGGGAGCGCCGGGCGACAGGTACACGGCGTCGGCCTGGTTGACGTTGGCGCGCACCCGCATCTCGGTCGGATCGACGACGTCGAGAATGGGAATGCCGGCGCGCACCTCTTCGCCCTCCTGCACATCGCCCATGCTGCCGTTCTTCCAGATCGACTTCATCACCACCAGGCCGTCGAGCGGCGACTCGATGCGCATGCGCTGCGCGTTCCGGGTGGCGTGGTCCCAGGCGTTCCGGGCGCGGTCCCGCTGAATCTCCAGTGTGCGCAAGTCGGCGGCCGCCGAACGAACGCGCAGGTTGTTGGTCTTGCGCAGTTGCTCCACCCGGGCCCGGGCCTCGTCCAGCAGCAGGCGGTTCTTCTCGGCGGTGATGCCGGGCAGCATCTCGATGCCCAGCAGGTCGAGTTCGGCCCGGCGCAGGGCGTTCTCGGCCTGCGCCAGGTCGGCGTCACGGCCGGCGCGCTCGATCTGCTGCTCGCCCTGCTTCCTGTCAATCTGTGCGAGGAGGTCGCGGTATTCGTACTCGCGGTCGCGAGCCGCCTTGAGCTGAGCCGTCCGGTCGAACTCAACCAGCAGGTCGCCGCGCTTGACGCGCGTGCCGGCCTTGGCCAGCTTCACGACGACCAATTGCCCGGGCGTGCCGGCCAGGCGGGGCGCCGAAATCGGCCGGCTCCGCACGGGTTCGATCATGCCGTGCAGCCGCAAGCCCGGCGGCGGTGGACCGGCCTGGGCCCGCAGGGCCGGCTGTGGCACTGCCAGGAAAACGGCCGCTAAGACACCGCACAGCCTCGCGCCGCGCCCTCCAGGTCTAACCGTTGGCATGAACCCTCCCCGGCAATCGCCCGTGTGCTTAGACGCCGTCAACGGTGATTCGGCTGGCAAATCCTACAACCGCCGAGGTGTGGAGCGGCCCGCGACTTGCACAACGAGCGATGGCGACGTTTCGCGCCATATAAAGGGGTAATTGAATGTCGAAAGTACGGCTCTCACTTGGAATTCTCGCACTCGCACTGCTCACCCTGGCCGTGAGCCCCGCCCTCGCCAACCAGATGACGACCATCAAGGACGGCTGGCTGGTCACGAAACTGCACTCGCTTTTCGTTCCTGAAGACGCGCTGAGCGGGAGCAACATCGACGTTGATGTCAAAGCCGGCATGGTGACGCTTCAAGGATCGGTGCCGAACGAAGCGGCTCGCGCCAGGGCGCTCGCCATCGTCAAGGACGCCGACGGCGTGAAGGGCGTGACGGACCAGCTCCGCACCGCGCCGGACACGCAACTGACCCGGGCCTCGGACAAGGCCGACCAGGCTGCCGACAAGGCTGCCGAAGCCAGCCGGAAGGCCGGCCGCAAGGCGGACGACGGCTGGATCAAGTCGAAGATCTACGCGCAGTACATGACCGAATGGACCACCGTGCTCGACGACAGCGACATTGACGTCGACGTCAACAAGGGCGTGGTGACCCTAAAGGGCACAGTGAAGTCGGCCGCGGCCCGCACCAAGGCGGTGGCGATTGCCAAGGCCACCGACGGCGTGAAGAGCGTGAAGGACCAGCTGAAGGTCTCGACCACGAACTAGTTCGGCGCGGGCGGGTCTTGGCGTAGATTGTTGTCATGATCCGCCCGCACAAGTTTGCCCTCGCCTTCGTTCTCTGTTCGTCGCTGCTCGGTGGCGCCGCCCTGGCGCAGCAGGACCAGCGCGCCCAGACCCTCAACCAGCAGATCGAGCGCATCTTCAAGGCGAACGAGTTCGCGCTGCCGCGTTTCGGCCCGGCGCGCTGGCTGGCCGACGGGACCGGCTACACCACGGTGGAACGCAACACCGAGGGCGTCCCCGACATCGTCCGCTACGACGCCGCCACCGGCGCGCGGTCGGTGCTGATACCCGGTTCGCGCCTCGCGCCGGCCGGCTCGGCCAAGCCGGTCGAGATCGCCGACTACGTGTGGTCGGAGGATGGCTCGCGGCTGCTGGTGTTCACCAACACGCAGAAGGTCTGGCGCCAGAACACGCGCGGCGACTACTGGGTGCTGCACCTGGCGAGCGGCGCCCTGAAGCAACTGGGCGGCGGCGCGCCGCCGGCCACGCTGATGTTCGCCAAGTTCTCGCCCGATGCCACCCGCGTTGGCTACGTGCGCGCCAACAACATCTACGTCGAGCGGATCGATGACGGCCGCATCTCGCAGCTGACCAGCGACGGGTCCGAGACGATCATCAACGGCACCTCGGACTGGGTCTACGAGGAAGAGTTCGGCGTCCGCGACGGCTTCCGCTTCAGCCCCGACGGCCGGTCGATTGTCTACTGGCAGTTCGACAGTTCAGAGGTCGGCATCTTCTCGCTGATCAACAACACCGATTCGCTGTACCCGACCATCACGAAGATTCCGTATCCGAAGGCCGGCACCACCAACTCGGCGGCGCGGGTCGGCGTGGTCAGCGCCGAGGGCGGCGCCACGCAGTGGATCAAGACGGAGGGCGATCCGCGCAACACCTACCTGGCGCGCATCGGCTGGATCGATTCGAACACCGTGTCGATCCAGCAATTGAACCGGCAGCAGAACCGCAACGACTTCCTGACCGCCGACATCAAGTCCGGCGCGGTCAAGCGCGTGTTCCGGGACGAATCCAGGAGCTGGGTCGACATCGTCGACGAGGTGCCGTGGATTGACGGCGGCCGGACGTTCCTGTGGCTGAGCGAGCGCGACGGCTGGCAGCACGTCTACCGCGTGCCACGCGAGGGCGGCGACGGCCAGTTGATCACCAAGTTCGACGCCGACGTGACCGACATTGCCGGCTTCGACGAGAAGGGCGGCTGGATGTACTTCCGCGCCTCGCCCGACAACGCCGGGCAGCGCTACCTGTACCGCTCGAAGCTCGATGGCAGCGGCGCGCCCGAACGGGTAACGCCGGCGACGCAGCCGGGCACGCACCGCTACGACGTGGCGCCCGGCGGCAAGCTGGCGTTCCACACCTATTCGCAGTTCGACCGCCCGCCGGTCACCGACGTGATTGAACTGCCGTCGCACAAAACGCTGCGGGCGCTGACCGACCCGTCGGCGGTCGTCGCCAAGCTGCAGCCGGTGCTGAAAACGCCGGTGGAGTTCTTCCGCATCGACATCGGCGAGGGCGTGATTCTCGACGGCTACATGCTGAAGCCGTCGAACTTCGACGCCGGCAAGTCCTATCCGGTGATCTCGCACGTCTACGGCGAGCCGGCGGGGCAGACGGTCAACGACGCCTGGGGCGGCAACGGCATGCTGTTTCATCGCGCGCTGGCCGAGGCCGGCTACATCGTGCTGAGCGTCGACAACCGCGGCACGCCGGCGCCCCGCGGCGCTGACTGGCGAAAGGTGGTCTACGGCACGGTCGGCGACCTGTCGTCGAGGGATCAGGCGGCGGCGATCCGCGCCCTGACGGCGAAGTACGCATTCCTCGATCGCACGCGCATCGGCGTGTGGGGCTGGAGCGGCGGCGGCACCAACACGCTGAACGCGATGTTCCGTTTTCCGGATGTCTACCAGGTCGGCGTTTCGGTGGCGCCGGTCCCCGATCAGCAGCTCTACGACACGATTTACCAGGAACGCTACATGGGCGTGCCGCAGGAGAACGCCGAGGGCTACAAGCTGGGCTCGGCGATCAACTTCGCGGCCGGCCTGCAGGGAAAGCTGCTGCTGATTCACGGCTCGGGCGACGACAACGTGCACGTGCAGGGCACCGAGCGGCTGATCAACCGGCTGATCGAACTGGGCAAGCCGTTCGACTCGATGATCTATCCGAACCGCAGCCACAGCATTTCGGAAGGGGCCGGCACGTCGATGCACGTCTACCAGTTGATCGCGCGCTACTTCCTGCAGAACCTGCCACCGGGGCCACGCTAGCGCGGGGAGCGGGGATCAGAGAGTCGGGAGCAGGGAACGGGGCCTCCCCGATCCCCGATCCCCGATCCCTGATCTACGATGCCTTGCGCAGGACGCCGCTCATAAC
Source organism: Vicinamibacterales bacterium (assembly GCA_050247355.1). Taxonomy (GTDB): domain Bacteria; phylum Acidobacteriota; class Vicinamibacteria; order Vicinamibacterales; family UBA2999; genus 12-FULL-67-14b. Next base: position 10,065 of record JBFWUK010000018.1, read on the forward strand.
GGTCCTGACTCTCCCGGCCGATGCCGGTGTCGCCGCCGTCTCCGGCGCCGATTCTTCCGCCAGCGCCTGCGACGTCTTGCCGCTTACCAGCGCCTCGAGTTGTTCCACCGCGGCCATCGAGTTCTGCGCGTGATGGCGCAGTTGCTCGCCGGTGGCCGAGCTCTGCTCGGCCGTGGCGGCGTTGACCTGCGTCGTCTGCTCCATCTGCGACAGGGCCTGCGACACCTGGTGGAAGCCGTTGGCCTGCTCCCGGCTGGCTTCGCTGACCTGGTCGATCAGCGTTCTGACCGAGGCCACGCTCTTGGTGATGGCATCGATCGACGCGCCCACCCGTTCGACCCGGGCCGCGCCGCGATCGGAACGGGCGATCGACTCTTCGATCAGGTGCGTGGTGTCCTTGGCCGCCTGTGCCGACCGCTGCGCCAGGTTGCGCACCTCGTCGGCGACCACGGCGAAGCCCATGCCGGCCTCGCCGGCCCGCGCGGCCTCGACCGCCGCGTTCAGCGCCAGGATGTTGGTCTGGAAGGCGATCTCATCGATGGTCTTGATGATCTTCGCCACCATGCGGCTCGACTCCTTGATGTTGGCCATCGAGGTGTTCATCTCGCCGAGCGTGTCGTTGGCCTTGCCGACCGCCGATTCGGCGTCGGCCATCAACCGCGCCGCCTCCTGCGAGTGGTCGGCGTTGCGCTTGGTCATCGACGACATCTCTTCCATCGAGGCCGACGTCTCTTCGAGCGACGCGGCCTGCTGCGAGACGCCGCGCGACAACTGGCGCGCCGACTCTTCGACCTGGCGCGACGTGGTGAGCACTTCGTCAGCACCGGCCCGGAGCTGTTCGGCCGAGTCCGACAGGGTATGGGCCGCCCGCCTGACGAACAGGCAGATGCCGACGGCGAACGCCATGGTCAGGACCAGCACCGTCGCCATGATGATCCGGGCCTGCGCATAGACCGCTGCCGCCTGGCCTCGGTCGTCGGCGAAGGCCTGCACCTCGATGGCCTCGATGTCCGACGCCAGGGCCAGCGCCTTGTCGCCGAAGGCGCGTCCGGCTTCAGTTGAATCCGAGGCGCCGATGGCGTCGAAGCTGGTGGCCAGCGTTCGGGTTTGTTCCCACTGCTTGGCCCACGACGCCACCGCCGCGTTCAAGCCCTGGGTCTTGGTCCGCACCTCGTCGCGCGTGTTGCTTTGCTCGATGCCGGCCACGGCCGTCGACAGGCGGCTGGCCGAGCGGCCGATGGCGTCGACCTCGGCCTTCATGACCGCCGCGTCCTGCTTGGCGGACGCGATCACCACCAGGCGTTCGCGCGCCTGCAGGTCGGCCACCAGGAACCGGATCTCGCCGGCCAGTTGCATGGCCCGCCCCGAGACCCCGGCGAGGTGTTCGACACCGCCGTTGAGGGCGCTGCCGGACCACCAGCCGGTGATGCCGACCATGGCCGCCAGGGCGGCCATGCCGGCAAACGAGAGAACCAGTTTCTGCCCGAGGGTCCAACTGCGTTGGCGCATCACGGGGCTAGTCCTTCTTCAGAACGATCTTGATCGGCGGCACGCGCGACATGTCGGCCGGAAGGATGACCTTGGCTTTCTGCCCCGTGAATCCGGGCTTGACGAAGATCACGCTCCACTCGCCCTTGGCCATGCCGGCCACGGCCCATGCCCCCTTCTCGTCCGTTCTCGAGTCGATTGCGCCGCCCGAGGCGTCGAGGGTCGCCTTGATGGTGACGCCCGCCACCGGGGCGCCGCTGGGATCGGTGACGGTGCCGGCAATGCGGTTCATGCCCCGCAAATCCGACGCCTCCACTCCCAGGCTCGCAATCAGACACACTCCTGCCACAAGTACCAGCATCCGCGTCATGGTCTAACCTCCACAAAGTAAGTCGACAACGCGGCGGGAAACTTGAAGTCGCGCCGGCACCGGCAACCGCCCCTATAATCAGCCACCCAGGAGGCTGTCCGCATGATTCGTCGTCTGCTCGCCGCAACCCTCGCCGCCTCGATTCCGTTGATGGCGCAGGCACTTCGGGCCGCGGCCCCTCCTGCCGACTGCTCGGCGCTGGTGGCGCTGACCATACCGGACGTCACCGTCAATGCCGCCACCATCGTGACCGCCGGCGGCTTCACGCCGCCCAACGCGCAACAGGCCCTGACCGTTCCGGCGTTTTGCCGCGTTGAGGCGACCGCCCGGCCCACGAGCGATTCCGAGATCAAGTTCGAGGTGTGGATTCCGCCGGCCGAGTCCTGGAACGGCAAGTTCCAGGGCGTCGGCAACGGCGGCTACCGGGGTTCAATCTCGTATGCGGCGATGGCCAACGCCTTGCGGCGCGGGTATGCCGCCGCCAGCACCGACACCGGTCACACCGGCGACGACGTGATCTTCGGCCAGGGGCACCCGGAGAAGGTGATCGATTTCGGGCACCGGGCCATCCACGTCATGACCACATCGGCCAAGCTCATTGTCCGCAACGCCACCGGCCGGTTTGCCGAGCGGTCGTACTTCGTCGGCTGCTCGAGCGGCGGCCATCAGGCGCTGTCCGAGGCGCAACGCTATCCGGACGATTACGACGGCATCGTCGCCGGGGCCCCGGCCAACGACCGCATTCGGCAGACCTTCGGATTTCTCGGCTCGTGGCTGGCGACCCACAGCCAGGATGGCGCGCCGCTGCTGACGCAGCCCAAGCTGGCCATGATTACCACGGCCGCGGTCGCCGCCTGCGACGCCAACGACGGTTTGAAGGATGGCCTGATCGACGATCCGCGCCGCTGCACGTTCGATCCGGCCTCGCTGGCGTGCAAGGCCGGCGCCGACGAGGCGTCGTGTCTTACTCCGCCTCAGGTCACGGCGGTGCAACGCATGTACGAGGGAACCCGGAACCCGCGGACGGGACAGTTGATCTACACCGGCTGGCCGCGCGGCAGCGAATCCTTTGGCGAGGCCGCCATCCAGGGCTGGCGCCAGTACATCACCGACGCTCGTGAGCCGAGCCGCGCCGGCGTTTTCAAGTACTTCCTGTTTCACAATCCGGCGCTCGACTTCCGCACCGTTGATTTCGACCGCGATTTGGCCTACGCCGAACAGCAGATCCCGCACCTGGCCGCAGTCGACACGAACCTGGCGCCGTTCAAGAAGCGTGGCGGCAAGCTGCTGGTCTATGCCGGGTGGGCCGACCCGGTGGTGCCGCCGCAGACCGCGGTCGCCTACTACGAGGGCGTGATGAAGGCGATGGGCGGCGCGGCGCCGACGCAGGACTTCTTCCGTCTCTTCATGGCCCCGGGGATGGGCCATTGCGCCGGCGGCCCCGGCCCGAACCAGTTCGACGCCATCGGCGCGCTCGAGCAATGGGTCGAGAAGGGCACCGCGCCCAATCAACTGGTTGCCACCCACAGCACCGCCGGCAAGGTCGATCGCTCGCGGCCGCTGTGCGTTTATCCGAAGGTGGCTCGCTACCGGGGGAAGGGCAGCATCGACGAGGCCTCCAGCTTCGCGTGCGTCGCGCCGCCATCGAAGTAACGCGCCTACTTGACCATCGTGGTGGTGAAAGGGCCGTTGGCGATCAACGCGACGATGGTCTCGCCTCGTCCGCCTTCGTAGTGGTTGGTGTTGGCCGGCATGACGGCGACCCCGCCGGTCTTGAGCGCGGTCGTCTGCGCGGCGTCGATGACTGTGCCGTGGCCCATCAGCAATTCGCCCTTGATGACCACCAGCCGCTTGTCGACATTGTGGAAGTGGGGCGGGATCCAGACGCCGTCTGGCAGCCGCAGCATCATCGTGAACGGACCGGCGGCCTGGGGATTGCCTTCGGCGATCGCGGTCTGGAGTCCTGAGGGCGCGCCGCGCCACTGGATGGCTTCGGGCTGCACCATCAGGTGGTCGCGAGGCGCCTGCCCGGAAACAACGGCCACACTCGCAACAAGCATCAACAACGTGATTCGCATCCGTGGATGGTAACCCGCCCCCGCTATCACGAACTTGCGGTGATCCCCGCGGCAGCAGCCAACTTCGCGTGCCCCGCGCCGCTAGACCAGGCCGAGTTGACGGGCGCGAATGGCCGCCTGCGTTCGATCGCGGACATCGAGCTTGGTGAGAATGTTGGTGACGTGATTCTTGACCGTGCCTTCCGCGAGGCAGAGCCGGTCGGCGATCTCCTTGTTCGACGCCTCGCCGAGCAAGGCCAGGATTTGGCGCTCGCGAGGCGACAGTGGCAGTACCAGCGCTTCGGGCCGGGGGCCACCCCCCTCCATCAATCTCGCAAACGCCGCGACCACCCGGCCGGTGACCGTGCTCTGCAGGAACGATTCCCCTCGCGTCGCGGCCTGGATGGCCGCGACCAGCGTCTCCGACGACACGTCCTTGAGCAGGTAGCCGGCCGCACCGGCGCGCAGCGCCCCGAACAGGTTGGCGTCGTCGTCGAAGGTGGTCAGCACCAGCACCGGGATGTGCGGCCAGCGCGTACGAATGCGGGCAGTGGCCTGGATGCCGTCGGCGCCCGGCATGCGCAGATCCATCAACACCACCGCGGGCCGCATCTGCTCGACCAGGGTGACGGCCTCGTCGCCGTCGGCGGCTTCACCGACCACCAGCATCTCGGCGCGCGCAGAGAGCAGTGTGCGCAGCCCTTCGCGAAACAGCGCCTGGTCGTCGACGAGCAGCACGCGGATGCGTTCCGAGTCCGGCGCGGGTCCGCCCGTCATCCGGGGAGCTCCAGGTCAAGCGTGAAGCCCTGTCCCTGGGCGGTGCGGTAGACGGCGGTGCCGCGGAGTTGCTCGGCCCGCTCGCGGATGCCGGTCAGCCCGAACCCGCCGCCCACTTCCCCCGCGCCGCGTCCGTCGTCCCGCACCGTGAGCCCCACCCGGCCATCGTCGCGGAAGGCCAGCGCGATGTCGACCTGCGAAGCCTGGGCGTGCCGCCGGATGTTGGTCAGCGCTTCGAGCGCTGTGCGTTGCAGGGCCAGCGCGACCGCGGCGCTCACGGGCCGGGGCGTGCCCGAGGTGGAGAACGAGGCGCGGAACGATTCGTCGCGCACCGCGTCGACGATCGACGCCAGCTGGTCGGCCATGCCCTCGACCGGCACGTCCTCGCGCAGCGCCTTGACCGATTGGCGCACCGCCGTCAGTCCGTCCTTGGCCAGCGCCTGCGCGCGGCTGATCGCGAGCAGGCCGCGCCCGGGGTCCGAGGCCAGTACCGCGCGCGCGGCTTCAAGCTGGACGTGGATCACCGTCAGGTAGTGGCCGAGGGTGTCGTGGATCTCGCGGGCCATCCGGTTGCGTTCGTTGGCGGCGGCCAGCTGCGCGAGGTCGGCGGCGAGCGCCTCGGCGCGGTAGCGGGCCTCGCGTTCGCGTTCGGCGACGCCGGCATAGACCACCACGAAGACCACGGCGGCGGTGGCCGAGGCGATGTTGCGCAGCCACTCGGGCCACGCCGGCACCCACGACAGGTTGCCGCTGACGCCGGCGATGACCAGCAGGCACATCAGCGCGGCCCACGGCCTTGGCAACAACGCGACCGCCTGCGCGGCCAGCGGCAGCAGGATGAGGGGCATCATGCTGCCCCAGGCCAGGCTGTTGATGCGCATGCCGATGGCGAACTCGATCAGCAGGTAGGCAATCGAGAGCCAGACGCGGCGGTAGCGGCGGGCGGCCTCGAAGCCGCGGAGGCCGAGGGCGAAGTACAGCACGCTCAGTCCGGCGAACTGCCACCATGGCACCGGCGCGGTGTCCCAGGCCGGACGCGGCGTCAGCGCGACGATCGTGAAGTAGGCCACCGCCACGATGGCCACGAGGGCCCGGTAGCCGACGATGTCGCCGGCGCTGGGACGAGTGGGGTGATGAGTGCCGCTCACGTGTGAGCCAGTATGGCAATCGCCGCGCGCGGCGACAAGGCAGCATGACCATTTCGTGACCTCTGGCACATGCCGTGGTGTCGTGCGCCCCCTAGCATCGGCGCATGCGAATCATCTTCGTGGCGATCCTGGCAGCGGCGGCCGCGACCACCGCCGCCGCGCAAACCCCGACCGAGGTGCCGCTCGAGTTGACCCGGCTCGCCGCGCCGATCGTGATCGATGGCGTGATGTCGGACGAGGCGTGGCGCCGGGTCGAGCCGCTGCCGATGACCATGTACACGCCGGTGTTCGGCGGGCCAATCTCGCAGCGCACCGAGATCCGGGTGGCCTACGACGACGAGGCGTTCTACGCCGGCGGGTGGTTCTATGACAGCGATCCGCAGGGGATCAGGATCAACTCCCTGTATCGCGACCGCTGGAACGGCGACGACACGCTGGCCATCTACCTCGACACCTTCAACGACAACCAGAACTCCAAGTGGTTCGGCATTACCGCGGCCGGCATGCGCTTCGATCTGCTGGTGTCCGACGACGGCAATACGCAGAACGACAACTGGGACAGCTTCTGGACCGCCGAGTCGACGATCACCGGCGACGGCTGGTTCACCGAGGTTCGCATCCCGTTTTCGAGCCTGGGCTTTCAGGCCGACGACCAGGGGCGCGCCATCATGGGCCTCACCGTCACGCGGCTGGTGTCGCGGCTGGGCGAGCGGACGACCTTTCCGGCGATCGATCCGAAGTTCCCGTTCCGCCGTCCGTCGATGGCGAAGGACGTGCTGTTGCGCGACGTCTCCAGTCCGCGGCCCTTCCACCTGACGCCGTACCTGCTGGGCGGCGCCGCCGATACGCCGGCCGCCAGCCGTGACTTCACCCGCGAAGCCGGTGCCGACGCCCGCTATCCCTTCACCAGCAACCTGACGCTCGACCTGACCGTGAACACCGACTTCGCGCAGGTGGAAGCCGACGACCAGCAGGTGGCGCTCGATCGCTTCCCGTTGTTCTTCCCCGAACGGCGGCGGTTCTTCCAGGAGGGCGCGGGCATCTTCGACTTCGTCACCGCCAACGGCACGCGGCTGTTCCACTCACGGCGCATCGGCCTGACGCCGCAGCTGCAGCCGGTGCCCATTCTCGGTGGCGCGCGGCTGGTCGGCCGGATCGGCGCGTGGGATGTCGGCGCGCTCAACATGCAGACGCGGGACACCGGCGCGTTGCCGGGCGAGAACTTCGGCGTGCTCCGCCTGCGGCGTCCGGTGCTGAACCCGTCGTCCACCGCCGGCGTGATGGTGACGTCGTACCATGGCGATGGCCGCCGGAACCTGGCGATCGGCGCCGATTCGGTGCTGCGCGTCAAGGGCGACGACTACGTGTCGCTGAAGTGGGCCTCGACCTTCGACGATCGGCGCGACGAAACGGGCTTCGCGGCCCGCAGCCTGTTCGACGCGCGATGGGAGCGCCGCACCGGCCGCGGCTTGCAGTACAACTGGCAGTTCACCCGATCGGGCCAGGACTACCTGCCGGAACTGGGCTTCATGCCCCGTCGCGATTTCACCACCGCCAACGTGGTCGGCAACTGGTTCTTCTTCACCGACAGCAACCGGTTCTTCCGGCGGATCTACCCGGGTGCGCTGGCGTTCTCGACCTTTCGGAACGCCGACCGGAAGCTCGAGTCGGGGCAGTACGCGTTCTGGGTGCAATGGGACACCAAGCGCGGCGGCGGCGGCTGGATCGAGCCGAAGTGGTTTCGCGAAAACGTGCTGACGCCGTTCACCATCGGCGGCACGGTGCAGGTTCCGGCCGGCGTCTACGACTTCGCGGATCTCCAGATAGCCAACACCATGCCGTCGGGGTCGAAGCTGCGCACCGACGTGGACTTCCGCACCGGCACCTACTTCGACGGGAAGCGCACGCAGGTGATTCTGTCGCCGACCTGGAACGCCTCGAAGCACTTCGAGCTGGGCGCCACCTACCAACTGACCCGGCTGCGCTTCGCGAGCCGCAATCAACAGGCCGACATCCAGTTGCTGGGCCTGCGCATCCGGACCGCGCTCGATGTGCGCGCCTCGGGCAACGCGCTGATTCAGTACAACTCGACCACCGATCGCCTCGACTTCAACGTGCGCCTCCGCTACAACGTGACCGAAGGCACCGATCTGTGGCTGGTGTACAACGAGGGTCTCGACACCGACCGCATGACCGGCCCTGGCGACCTGCCGCGCAGCCCGCTGTCGTTGTCGCGCGCGCTGATCGTCAAGTACAGCCACACCCTGACGTTCTAGGTGCCGGGGTCACGAGAGGGTCTGCTGGCGACGGGCCCACTCGAGCCAATAGCGAGTCCGGCCGGCTAGCGCGGCAGCCGCGCCTGGGCGGCGCGCACCTCGTCTTCGGTGAATGCCGCGGCCAGGAAGTCGATGCCCTCGAGCATGGCCGCCACGTCCTTCAGCGTGAAGCCGAGCGACCGCAGCCGATCGGTGTCGATGAACAACTGGTTGTTGGCGGCATCACCGTAGTACTGGATGATCCGGCCTTCCGGGTCGAAGCGCTGGTTGACCAGCGGGATGATGTCGTCGGTATGGTGGCGGCGCCACGGGCCCGGGCCACCGGGCGTGCCGTGGTCGGCGGTGACCACCGTCACGCTGCGCCCGGCGCCGGCCTTCTTCTCGATCAGCGCCAGGTAGGCGGCCATCTGCCGGTCGAGTTCGGCCAGCGTCTGCCGCAGTTCCTCCGAATCGGGTCCGTGCATGTGCCCGACGTAGTCGGGTCCCTTCAGGTTGATGAAGATCAGGTCGGTGATCTCGTCGGCGCCCGCGCTCGAGGCGTTGACCACCGCCATGGCCGCTTCGGCCTCGAACTTCTGGTACAGGCTCGACGCGCGGAACTTCGACGCGCTGGCGATGTCGTGCCCCAGCCAGCGGCCACCGGCGGCCTCCCACACCTGGCGGCCGACAAACGGCTTGAGCGCCTCGGGCATGGTGTAGCAGTCGGGATTGGTTTCCCAGCCGCCATTGGCGCCGCCGTAGCTGGCGGCCATCACCGTCTTGGCGCCGACCAGGCACGAGCCGCGGCCCACCAGCCCCGCGGTGGCGCGAATGGCGCCGCCTTGCCCGATGATCACGGCGGCGCCGTTGGTGGCGAGGTTCCAGCTGTCGCCCAGGGTCAGCGCCATCAGCTCCCGCGGGTCGAGCGCTTCGTACGCCGGCTGCACCTTGCCGGTGGCGCGGTTGAAGAGGTTGTTGACGGTAATGCCATGGATCCGCGGATCGGTGCCCGTGCCGATGGTGGCGTGGCCGACGCCGGTCACGGTCGGCAGCACGTTGGCGCGGGCCTCGGAGAACCACGCCCCTTCGCGGCGCATGCGCGTCAGCGCCGGCATGTCGGCGGCGTAGCGATCGAAATACTCGGCGCGCATCGCGTCCATCACGATGACCGTCACGACGCGGGGCCGTCCCATGGTTGTGGAAATGGCGTTGGCCAGCGGCCGTCCGGTGTAGGTGGCCGGCGGCGGCGCGCCGATCAACGCGCCGATCGTCGGCGCGATGTCCTGCTGGGCCGCGGCGTCCTTCCAGTCGCCCGCTTTCACGAACGGCGCACCGTGAAACAGGATGGGAATGCGCGTGTCGTAGTCCCACGGCGAGCCGTGCATGAAGCCGTAGAGCGGATCGCGCTCGGTGATGAAATCGCCTTCCTTCGGCACGATGAACAACTGGCCGCTGCGGCCGGGGAAGTAGCCGCGCGCGAACATGTCGAGCCAGTGCTGGCGCTGCGGCGAGACCGCCGTGGCGGTGGGCGGCGGCTGGGTGCGGACGCCGGCGCCGCGGGTGGCCCGGCCGCAACCAGGCGCCGAGGCGGCGCAGACAATCACAGACAAAACGGCGCAGGCCGGGAGCAGCTTCATGGGCCGATCCTGACCGTCCGATGTGACGAATGCAACCATGGGCCGAGACGGTGTAGGCTAACGCGCATGAAGACACGCGCCGTTCTTGTCCTGCTGATCCTGCCCCTGGCCGCCATGCTGTCGGCCCAACGTCCGGCCGACGCGCCGGCCACGATGACCGCCGCCGCGCCGCCCGACACCGTGTTCATCGAGGAGCTGACCTGGGCCGAAGTCAGGGATCTCGTTGCCGGCGGGACGACCTCGGTCATCATCGGTACGGCCGGCACCGAGCAGAAGGGCCCGCACATGGCGGACGGCGAACACAAGTTCGTCATGCACTACGCCGCCGACAAGATCGCGCGCAGCCTCGGCAAGACGCTGGTCGCCCCGGTCCTGACCTATGTGCCCGAGGGCAGCTGGGATCCGCCCACCGGCCACATGAGCAAGCCCGGCACCATCACGCTGCCCGAGGATCGCTTCATCGAAGTGCTGGTGCTGGCGGGCCGCAGCCTGAAGTCGAGCGGCTTCAAGACCATCCTCTTCCTCGGCGAGTCGGGCGGCAACCGCAACGGCATGCGCGCCGCCGCCACGCAACTGAACGAGCTGTTCAAGGGCGAGGCCAAGGCGTACTGGGTGGACGACTACTACACCAAGTCGCACGCCGACCAGCGCGCGTGGATCACCGCGAACCTCAAGATCCCGGCCGACCGGATTGGCGGCCACGCCAACGTCCAGGACACCTCGGAACTGCTGTTCGTCGCGCCCCAGCACGTGCGGCGCGATCGGCTCACCGGCAACGACTACCCCGACAACGGCGTGAGCGGCGATCCGTCCATTGCCTCGCCCGAGTTCGGCCGCCGCTTCGTGCAGATCAAGATCGACAACGCTGTGGCGCAGATCAAACGGATGACCAGCGGCGCCGAGCCGCCGGTCGCGGCTGCCGATGCCCCGCGCGGCGGCGGCGGGCGCCGCCAGACCGCGGCGGCGCGGCCCACCGGCCCGACCATGAACACCGCGCCGGCCAGCAAGACGCCGACCCGCGCGCCGGACACGGTGTATGTCGACGAGCTGACGTGGGAAGAGAACCGCGACCTGATGAAGGCCGGCAAGACCGTGTTCATCGTGCCGATCGGCGGCACCGAGAAGAACGGGTACCACATGGTGCTGGGCAAGCACAATTTCACCGTCAACCACGCCGCCAACCTGATGGCCCGCAAGCTCGGCAACGCGCTGGTCGCGCCGGTGCTGCAGTACGTGCCCGAGGGCAATCCCGATCGCCAGAACTCCGGCGGCATCTCACTGCCGTCGCCGGCCTACGACGCGCTGCTCGACGCCGTGGCGCGCAGCCTCAAGGCGCACGGCGCCACCGACATCCTGTTCATCGGCGACAGCGGCGGCAACCAGGCCGGCATGACCAACACGGCCGCCAAGCTGAACGAGGAGTGGAAGGCCGCCGGGACCAAGGTCTACGCCCTCACCTCGTATTACGAGGAGGGCCGGCTCTATTACCGCTCGTGGATGGAGGCGGCCTTCGGCTACGACGACAGCATCATCGGCAGCCACGCCGGCATCAGCGACACCGCGCAGATGCTGCACGTCTACCCGGCCGGCATCCGCAAGAACCAGTTGATGCCGTGGGGCGGTCCCAAGGATTCGGGTGTGTCGGGCGACCCGATGCGGGCCACCGCCGAAATTGGCCGCATGGGCATCGAGTTCAAGGTCAACGCCGCGATCAACCAGTACAAGCTGCTGAAGAACCCGCCCCAGCCGCGCCGCGGCCGCGGCGGCAACCCGGGGCAGCGGTAACGGGACCGGAGATTGGGAGACGCGGCCTCTCCTGATCTCCTCTTCTGCTCTCCCATCCCTCCTGATCTCTTCCTACCAGGTCCAGCTTCCCGCGGGCGGCGGCCAGCGGCCGATCATCTGCCGCAGCACGACGACTTGTCCCAGGTGATGCGCGTTGTGCACGGCGATGTGCGTGAGCGCGTCGTGGACCGTGTAATGCGACAGCGGCGGGAACTCGATGGCCGGCGACAGCGGCTGGCCGAGGCGATCGATCTTGGCCCCCATGGCCGCGGCCTGTCGCAGCCCCGCGAGGAAGCGCACCCGGGTCTCGTCCCACGATCCGGGTGGCGCGCCCGGCCAGCCGGCGGCGGCATGGTCAGCCATGGGCGTGGCGGCACTGCGACAGCGATCGAGGAACCACTCCTGCCAGAACGACAGGTGCGCGACCAGTTCCGCCACGGTGTGGGGCGCACCGTCGAGGCGGCGCACCGCTTCGGCATCCGACAGGTCCTCCAGGACGTGCGCCGGTGGGGCGTACGCGAACGGGCTGATGAGCAGTTCGTTGAACGACATGCCCCTTAGGATGACACCGTCGGGGCCAGGTGTCGCGGGCTCGCGGCGACGGCGCTAACGCCAGAGCTTGATGAGGCCGACGATGGCGGCGGTCTGGGTGACGCCGAAAATCAGCATCCACTTGAGCAGCTCGGCGTTCCGTTCGACCATCTCGGTGCGCAGGCTGCCAAAGCCGTGGGCCATCTCGACGCGGAGCTTGCCGTTCTCTTCCGCCAGCCGCCGCTCGAACCGCTCGGTGACGAGGACGACGACGTCGCTGTCGCTATTGGTCATGGTGCTCAACGCCAGGTTCGCGTGCCTCCCGTACATAATCTCCATCCATTTCTCTGACCGCATGACGACGGTGCCATCGTCTGGAGACAGGCGTCAAGGGGACATCAAGCCGGTGAGCCAGATTTAACAAATCGCAGATTCTGCCACCGTAGAACTTGCGCGCGGCATGTCAACCCTCTGCGCGCAACGCGGTGGTCGGGTCGACGCGCGTCGCCCGGCGTGCCGGAATGAGTGCGGCGGCCAGCGCGATGGCGCCCATGCCCAGCGCCCCGGCGGCCAGTGCCCACGGGTCGCGCGCCGACACTTCGAACAGCAGGCTGTTGGTCACGCGCGTCAGCGCCGCCGCGCCCGCCACGCCGGCCGCCAACCCCAGCCCGACCATCGTCAACGTGCTGCGGGCGACAAAGGACAGGACGTCGTTCGCCCGCGCGCCCAGCGCCATGCGGATGCCGATCTCGCGGCGCTGTTGCGTCACGCTGTGCGACAGCACGCCGTAGAGACCGATCGCCGCCAGCAGCGCCGAGACCACCGCGAAGATGCCGATCAGCCACACCGGCTCTCGCAGGCCCGACAGGCTGCGCTCCCAGATCTGTTCCAGGGGGCGGATGTCGGCGAGCGCCAGCCGCGAGTCGAGCTGGCGCACGGCGTCGCGAATGGCCGGCACCGCCGCCATGGCGTCGCCGCCGCGCGTCCGCACGGCCACCTTGACCAGCATGCGCGGTGCCTGGGCAATCGGCACATAGGCGACTTCGTCGATGGGCGCGCGCAGGTCGCTGTCGACACGCTCGTTCCCGATCACGCCGACGATGGTCATGGCCGCGCGGCGATCGCGCTCGAACCCCAGGGCGGGCAGGTCGATGCTGGCCCCGACCGGGTCGACGAGGCCGAAGGTGTCGCGCAGCCGTCGCGCCAGCGCTTCGTTGATCACCACGACGTACGGCGTGCCGGCGCGGTCGGCCGGCGTGAAGCCGCGGCCGGCGACGACGCGAATGCCGAGCGTGGAGAAGTAATCGCTGTCGGCCCGCTTGAACCGCACCAGCAGGCGCTCGTCGCGTCCCGGCAACCGCAGGTTCTCGCCGTTGGCGCCTTCGAGCGGTACCTCACCGGTGATCGCCGCCGACTCGACGCCGGGGATGGCGCGCAGGCGCTCGATCACCTGCGGATAGAACGCGGCGCGGTGGGTGCCGGATGGATAGCGGTCGTACGGCAGGTCCAGCGACATGGTGAGCACGCGATCGACGCGCACGCCCAGGTCAACTTGCTGGAGGTTGGCGAGGCTCTTGAACAGCAGGAAGGCGCCGCAGATCAGCACCACCGAGACGGCCACCTCGGCGCCGACGATCAGGCGGCGCGCGCGGTCGTTGGCGCCCGACGATCCCCGGCCGGCGTTATTGAGCGCGACCGCCGCTGAACCGGTGGAGACGCGGACCGCGGGCAGCACGCCGACCAGCACGGCAACGGCAATTGCCATCACGCCGGCGAAGGCGAGGACCCGCAGATTGAGGGTGACCTCGGCAGTGAAGGGCATGGCCGGCACCAGCGGCACCGCCGCCTGGATCAACACCGCGGCCAGCACGACGCCGGCGGCGCCGCCGAGCGCGCCGAGCACCAGGCTCTCGGTCAGCAACTGCGCGGCAATCCGCCCGCGCGTCGCACCGAGCGCGACGCGCACGGCCATTTCCTTGCGGCGCGCGGCGCTCCTGGCCAGCAACAGGTTGGTGATGTTGGCGCAGGCGATCAGCAGCACCAGCACCACGGCGCCGAGCGCGATGTAGATCGACTGGCGCAGGCGTTCGCCGACCAGCAGCCGGTCGAACGGCTCGACCGCCATGCTCCAGTCTTTCTTCCACGCCGGGATCTGATCCGCGATCTGGGCGCGCACCGACAGGACGTCGGACTGTGCCTGCTCGATCGAGACGCCGGGCCTGAGCCGGCCGACCAGGTTCAGCCAGTGCGAGCTGGCCGCCAGTTCTTCCGGTGTGAAGGCGTTGAGCCGCCAGAAGCTGGCCGGCTCGTCCTGGGGCCTGGCGCGATGGCGATCGAAGGCCCCCGGGGGCAGCACGCCGATGACCTGGTGCGCTTCATTGTCGAGCAGGAGATCGCGGCCGAGAATGCCGCGGTCGCCGCCGAAATGCTGCTGCCAGGCGGCGTGGCTGAGGATCACCACGCGCGTGGCGCCCGGCTGATCTTCCTCGGTCCGGAACGCCCGTCCAATCAGCGGCTGTACTCCGAACACCGTGAAGTGATCGAACGACACGTAGCGGCCGCTCAGCCGTGTCGGCTCGCCGTTGATCGGCACGGTGGCGGTCGACAGCGACTCGGCCGACAGCGCCTCGAACGCCCGGCTCCGCCGCTTCAGCTCCTCGAATGTCCTGGTTGTCGTCGCGTTGCTGGTGTCCGGCGTCGGCGCCTCCCAGACGCGGACGATCCGCTCCGGATTGGGAAAGGGCAGCGGCTGGAACAGGATGCCGTTGACCAGGCTGAACATGGCCGTGTTGGCGCCAATGCCGAGGGCCAGCACGCTGACCGCGACCAGCGTGAAACCCGGGTCGCGCCTCAAGGCGGCGCCGCCGTAGCGCACGTCGCGGACGAGGTTCTCGATCCAGCGCGCGCTGCGATCGTCGCGGTGGACTTCCTTGACCTGCTGGATGCCGCCAAAGGCGCGGCGGGCCTCGTCGCGGGCCTGCGCCGGCGACAGGCCGCGGGCGAGGCCGTCACGTTCGGCCAGCTCGAGGTGCGCCTGGATCTCGTCGTCCAGCTCGCGTTCGAGCCGGCTCTGGCGCATGAGCGCGACCAGCCGTTGGACCATGCGGCGCAGCGTCACGACTTGGCTCCCAGCACCCGCGCCACGAGGGCAGTGGCCTGCTCCCAGTTGGCCACCTCCACGTGCAGCCGCTTCGTGCCCGTCCTGGTCAGCGAATAGAACTTCACCTTGCGGTTGGTTTCGGACAGGCCCCAGCGGGTGGCGATCCAGCCGTTCTGCTCGAGGCGCATCAGCGCCGGGTAGATCGACCCCTGGCTCAGGCGCATCTCGCTGGCCGCCATCTGTTCGAGCCGGCGGGCAATGGCGTAACCGTGCAGCGCGCCCATGGTGTCGAGCGTCTTGAGAATCAGCAGCTCCAGGGTGCCGTTGAGCAGTTCCTTCTTGCTTGTTTTGTCCGTCGACATGTCGCCTCTCGACACGTATACCATACGGTGGCGGCATCGGCGCGGTTCCCGTCCCCACTTTCCGGCCTGCCCGATCGCACCGGCCCCGTCCCGGATCCATGCCGGGTTCTCAACCTTGGACGGGGATGGCCGAATATCTTCTATAGACAACCGGGGGTGTCGCTGGCACCATCCCAGCGACACGACTCCGTAGGAGACCGACAAATGAAAGCCCCCCCTGTTCGGCCCCGCGCGCTGTGCGCGCCGGTGTGGTTATTGCTGTGCCTGTTTCCGCCGGCGGCGCTGGCCCAGGCCCCGACGCCGGCTCCAGCCGAGCAGGACCTGGGCGGCCTGTCCCTCAAAGAACTGCTGGGCGTCGAAGTCTCAACCGCGTCCAAGTTCCCGCAAACGGCGACGGAAGCCCCCGCCTCGGTCACCGTGCTGACCGCCGATGACCTGCGGCGCCACGGTCACCGCACTCTGGCCGACGCCCTTCGCAGCGTGCGCGGCTTCTACACCACCTACGACCGCAATTACAGCTATGTCGGCATCCGCGGCTTTGCCCGGCCCGGCGACTACAACACCCGCATCCTGCTGCTGATCGACGGGCACCGCGTGAATGACGGCGTCTACGACATGGCGCCCCTCGGCACCGATTTCCTGTTCGACGTTTCGCTGATCGAGCGGATCGAGGTGATCCGGGGGGCCGGGTCGTCTCTCTACGGCACCAACGCCCTGTTCGCGGTGATCAACGTCATCACCAAGACCGGCGGCGGCCGCCGCGGCGTGCAGGTGTCGCTCCGGGGCGGGGCGCTCGACACCCTCGGCGCCACGGCCAGCGTTGGCCGCGAGTTTGGCGATGGCCGCGAGTTGCTGTTTGCGGGCTCGACCTACCGCTCCAGCGGCCAGCGGCGGATTCACATCCCCGAGTTCGACGACGGCGGCTCGCCGGCGATTGCCGCCGACCTGGACGACGACGAGGCGTCGAGCCTGTTCGGTTCGCTGGCCGCGGGCCGCTTTTCAGTCCGCGCCGGCGCCGTCCACCGGGTCAAGAGCGTCCCGACGGCGTCGTTCGGCACGGTGTTCGGCGACGGGCGCGAAGCGACCACCGACAACCGCGCCTTCTTCAGCGGCGTCTACGACGGCCCGTTCGGTCGCGGCTGGATGGGCACGGCGCGGATTGCTTACGACTACTACGGTTACCAGGGGGCGTATCCGACGCCTGAAGAGGACGCTGTCACGCTCTACACGGACCAGACGACGGCGCATGCCGTCAGCGGCGAGCTGACGGCGCGACGCCGAATTGGCCAGATGCACCTGCTGACGGCGGGCGTCGAGATGCGCCGCGACCTGCACAATCACCAGACCGCCAGCGACGGCGCCGGCACACCATACCTGGACATCAACGTGCCGGGCACCAAGGCCGCGGTCTACGTCCAGGACGAGCTTCGCCCGGCGAGCTGGCTGCTGCTGAACGCCGGAATGCGCGTCGATCGATTCTCGGATTTCGGCAGCCGTGTCACACCGCGCGCCGGCATCGTCCTGCTGCCGCGCCGGCCGACCGCGATCAAGCTGCTCTATGGCCGGGCGTTCCGCGCCCCCAACCCGTACGAACGCTATTACTACACCTCGGAGCAGTATCGCGGCCTCGAACTTCAACCCGAACAGATCCGGTCGTCGGAACTGGTGTGGGAGGAGTCGGTGTCGAATCAGCTGCGCTTCACGCTGACCGCGTTCTCGTACGACGTCGAACGGATCATCGAGCAGCGCGCGACCGCCGAAGGAGACATCTACTTCGAGAACGCGGGCCGCACGCGCGGGCGCGGCTTCGAGGCCGAAGCCGAGGCCCGTTTCGACAACGGCATCGTGGCGCGCGCCGGCCACACCTTTGCCCGCGTCAGGGACCACGCCGGCGATTTGCCGGTCTCGAACTCGCCGCAGCACCTGTCGAACATGAGCCTGCAGTTGCCGGTCTCGCGACTTGTGATCGGCCTCGAAGGGCAGCGGGTCGGCGAGCGCCTGGCGCTGGATGGCTCGACCATCCCCGGCTTTTTCGCGCCCAACCTCACCGTAACGACGGCGACCGGCCGTCGCTTCGAGCTGTCGCTCAGCGTCTACAACGCTCTCAATCGCGACTACGCCGATCCCGGCGCCGAAGAGCACTTGCAGCCGTCGATTCGCCAGGATGGCCGCGCCGTTCAACTGCGGGTGCACATCCGGTTCTAGCCGGCCCGCCTCCACCATGGCCCTCATTCCATCCGCCGCGTCGCGCGCCGGGCGCCGGGTCCTCGTGGCCGCGGGGATGGCTCTTGCCCTGGGTCTGGGCGGCCGGGCCGCTCCCGTCGGTGCCGCTGTGCAGCCGGTGGGAGAACTGCAGGTCAAGGCGGCGTTCCTCTTCAACTTCGCCAAGTTCGTGGCCTGGCCTCGTGCCGACCGTCCGCTGGCCATCTGCGTGGCCGGCAACACGGACCTGACGGCCGCGGCCGTCGCCATCGTCACCGGCCGCCCCATCGACGGACGCCAGGTCGTGGCCCGAGCGGTGACCGCCGCCGGGACCGCCGAGGAGTGCGATCTGCTGTATCTCGGCGACCTCAGTCCCGATGATGCCTCGGCCTTCCTGGCCCGGGTGCGCGGGCCGGTGCTGACGGTGGGCGAGACCGCGCGCTTCCTGCGCGACGGTGGCATGGTGCGCATCTATCTCGACGGCAATCGCATGCGCTTCCAGGTCAATCGCCGGCAAACCGATGCGGCGGGCCTGAAGATCAGCTCGCAGTTGTTGAGCCTGGCTTCCCAATGACCGCCGTCATCACGCCGTTCGGCGCGCTCTCGATTCGTCGCAAGCTGACGATCCTGATGATGGTCACGGCCTTTGTCGCGCTGCTGGTGGCCAGCGCGGTCTTCGGCGCCTACGACTACCTCGCCTCGCGCCGCGCGCTCGAAGCGAAAGTCGCCGCGGTTGCCGAGATCGTCGCCGGCAACAGCGCCGCCGCGATCACCTTCGAGGATCCGGTGGCGGCCGCCGGCATCCTCGAACGCCTGAGGGCGCAGCCGGAACTGCGCGGCGCGGCCATCTATGACGACGCCGGACGCCTGGTGGCGTCGTTCGACCGGGCCGACGCCGGCTACCGGCCGGCGTGCGGCAGCGGCGCCGGGCAAGTGCGCAGCCGCGACGCGCTGGTCGTGTCGCGGCCGATCATCCTCGGCGGCCAGGCCATTGGTGTCGCCTGCGTGGAGTCTGACTTCTCGGAACTGCGGGCACGCGCCTGGCGCTACGTCATGGTCCTGGCCGTGGCCATGGTCATCTCGCTGATCGCCGCCTACCTGCTGTCGGGCCGGCTCCAGCCGGTGATTGCCGGCCCCATTCTGCGCCTGGCCGGCACCGCCCGCGAGATCTCGACCTCGCGCGCCTACAGCGTGCGCGCCGCCAAGGTCTCGGATGATGAAATCGGTGTGCTGGTCGACGACTTCAACGACATGCTCGGCCAGATCGAACTGCGCGACCGGCAGTTGCGCGAGCACGGCGACACGCTCGAGCAGCAGGTGGCTGCGCGCACCGCGGAACTCTCCGCCGCCCGCGATGCGGCGGAGGCCGCCAACCGCGCCAAGAGCGAATTCCTGGCCAACATGTCGCACGAGATCCGGACGCCGATGAACGGCGTAATCGGCATGACGACGCTGGCGCTCGAGACGCCGCCCGGTCCCGAGAGCCGCGGCTATCTCGAAATTGCCAGGAGCAGTGCGCAGTCGCTGCTCGGCCTGATCAACGACATTCTCGACTTCTCGAAGATCGAGGCGAACAGGCTCGAACTCGAGATCGCGCCGTTCGCCGTCGATCAACTGCTGACCCAGTTGTCGGCGCTGCGGGTGAAGGCCGAAGCGCGGGGATTGCGCTTCGCCATCGAGGTGGCGCCCGATGTGCCGGCCTGGCTGCTGGGCGACCAGGTGCGGCTGCGCCAGGTTCTTGTCAACCTGGTCGAGAACGCCGTCAAGTTCACGGCCGTCGGCCAGGTTGGCGTCGCGATGCGGCGCGTACCCGGCGATCCGGGCCGCATTCGATTCGACGTCACCGACACCGGCATCGGCATTGCGAAAGACAAGCAGCAGGTCATCTTCGAGGCGTTTGCCCAGGCCGACGGCAGCACCACCCGGCGCTACGGTGGCACCGGGCTGGGCCTGTCGATCACCGACAAGCTGGTGGCGCTGATGCGCGGCACCCTGTCGGTCGAGAGCGAACCGGGCCGCGGCAGCTGCTTCTCGGTCGAACTGCCGCTGCCGGCCGCGACGCCGCCCGCCGGTACCACCATCGCCGCGACTGCGAGCGCCGCGCCGCCCGAGACGCGCCTTCACGTGCTGCTGGCCGAAGACAATCCGGTGAACCAGCTGGTCGCCCGCCGCTTCCTGGAGCGCGCCGGCCACTCGGTCGTGGTCGCGGCCAACGGCGTCGAGGCGGTGGCCGCGTACGAACGCGAGCGCTTCGATCTGGTGCTGATGGATCTGCAGATGCCCGAGATGGACGGTTTCGAGGCGACCGCGGCGATTCGGCGGATCGAGGCGGGGCGAGGCACGCGGACGCCGGTGGTGGCCCTGACCGCGCACGCCTCGGCCGGCGATCGCGAGCGCTGCGAGGCCGCGGCAATGGACGGCTACGCCGCGAAGCCGATTCAGCGCGAGGTACTGATGGCCGAGATCGCGCGCGTGACGTCGCGGCCGGCGGCGGGCCCCGGTGAATTGTTACAACTATGACGCTTCAGCGTCGCTGAAATGTCTTATGTTTCACGGTCATGCGACACATGCGCCGGCCGGCCGTTCGCGTGGGGGTGACTGCACTGGTGCTCGCGCTGGCCGCCGGCGTGTCGATGCCGCCGGCCAGCGCGAGCAGCGGGCCGGCTGGTCCGCAGGTGGTCGCGGCCGTGCGGTTGCTGCTGACCACCGCGGTTGAACTGCCGGCGGCGTCGCGGGCGGCGTTGATTGAAGAGGTCGAGGGGATTTGGCGGCGCGCGGGCTTTCAGCCGCAGTGGGACGCCGTCCCCGGGCTGGTGCCGGCATCACGGCCGCCGTTGCGGGTGTTGGTGATGATGCGCGCCGCACGCGACCGTCACGCCTCGTGGCCGGTCGCGGAACTGTTGCCGGCGCAAGACAACCGCCAGGTGGCCATTGCGTCGATCGACGGCGCCCGCCGGGTTCTCGACGCGGCGGGCTTCCGCAACGACACCGCCCGGATACGGGACCACCGGCTGGGCGTGATCCTGGGCCGCGCGGTCGCGCACGAAATCGGTCACTACCTGCTGCGGACCACCGGCCACGCGCGATCGGGGCTGATGCGCACGCGCGTGGATGCGAGGGAGTTCGCCGACTTGCGCGCCGGCGGGTTTTATCTCGACCGGGCTAGCGCCTTGCTTTTCCAGCCAGCCGCCAGAACTGCGCTTCGGTGATCAGGGTGATGCGGTGGCCTTTCTCGCGCAGCCGCTTGATCTCCAGCAGCTTGCGGCCGCCGTCGCGGCCGGCCGCCTGCAGCGCGTTGGGGCGGCCGCGCACGACAACCGTGGTCTTGATCGAGGGCATGCCGTGCACGACCGCGCCGGCGCCCCGCGCCGCCTTCAGCAGATCGCGGCGCACTTTCGAGAAGATGCCGGTGAAGGCGACATGCACCTTGGCAAGCGATCGTACCGCACCCGCCTTGAGCGCCGCCGGCGGGTGCGACAGCGCCTCGATGAGTTCGTCGGCGCTCTCGTAGCGCTTGCGCCGCTCGCCGATGCAGCGGTAGATGATCTCCTTCAATTGATCGCTGCACGGCAGCTTGCGCACTTCGGCGGCGCGAATGCGGGCCTGCGCGTTGCCCTTGACCAGCATCGCCAGCAACTGTCCCACCTGGTAAACGTCGTCTCGCGCCTGCCACTTGGGCGCGATGACCCGGGCGGCGAAGTCGCTGGGCGCCATCTGCCGGTTGAGCGTGCGCGTGGTGATGCCGCGCTTGTCGCCCTGTTGACGGGCAATACCGAAGTCGCCCAGCTTCAATCGCCCGCCGTCGCACACGAACACGTTCATCGGCGTCAGGTCGCGATGCAGCGTCTGGCCGCGGTGCAGCCGGCCGAGCACCTGCAGGATGCCGGCGATCTCGCGGCGGGCGACCCGCTCGGGCCACTGCTTGCCGGTGCGGTGCAGGTAGGCGCTGAGGTCGCCGTGGCGCGCGAACTCCATGGCCAGGCAATACAGGATGCGGCCGTCGTGCACCACCGGGAACGCGTCGTAGACGCGGATGGCGCGCGGGTTGTCGTCCAGCAGCTGGCCGAAATAGGCTTCGCGGACCCAGCCGTCCATGCGCGCGCTGACCTTGATGCACAGACTGGCGGGCACCGTAGCCGAGCGGCCCAGGCGGCGCGCGAGGTAGACCTGCCCGAAGCCGCCTTCGCCCAAGAACCGCTCCACCAGGTAGCGCATGGCCGTCGCGGTGCTGGCCAGGTCGTCGCCGTGCCCGAGCAGCCGGTGGCCGCGCGCGGCGCGCGGCTCGGTGACGGTGCGCGTGGTGGCGTTGGTCGAGTGCGGGCTGAGTCGGGTCTGGGCCACGGCTCCGGCCATGTTACAGCGACGAACGCCAGGCGATGGCGAACTTGGTCAGCGCGTTGACGCCGCGCAGGTCGAGCTTGGCGCAGATGTTCGCGCGGTGGCGGTCGACGGTGCGCACGCTGATGAACAGCGCGTCGGCAATGGCCTTGCTGCTGTGCTGGTCGCCAATCAGCTCCAGCACGCGCCGCTCCGCCTTGGTCAAGCCGCTCAGGCCCGGCTTCTCCAGCGCCAGCGCCTGCGCCCGCTGGTTGCGGTTGACCAGCCAGGTCGAGAGCTGCGGGCTGACGTAATGCTGGCCGGCGTGGACCGTGCGGATGCAATCGACGATCTCGTTGCTGGCGGCGTCCTTGACCACGAACCCTTTCACGCCGGCATCGAACGCCCGGTTCACCAGCCGCTCGGTGCGATGCATCGTCAGGAACACGATCGGGATGTCGAGGCCGCGGGCGTCGAGCTCGGCGGCCACCGCGAAGCCGTCCCGCTTCGGCATGTCGAGGTCGAGTACCGCGATGTCGGGCTGATGCGTGACAATGCTGAGCAGCGCCGCGTCGCCGTCGTTGGCCGCATCGACCACGACGATGTCGGGCGACTGATCGAGCACGGCGTGCAGTCCGCTCAGGAAGATCGGGTGATCATCCGCGAGGATGATCCGCACTGGGTTCATGCCGGTCCTCGTAGGGAAGGTGGACGGTGACGAGCGTGCCGGCGCCCGGCGCCGAGGTGATGGTGCAGACGCCGCCGAGCATGCGTGCCCGCTCGGTCAGGCCCTGCAGGCCGAAGCCCTGGTGGCGCGGGCCGGGCGCCAGGGCCGCATCCGTGTCGAAGCCGATGCCGTTGTCGCTGATGGTCAACACCAGCCACGCCGGTTCGAGGTGCATCGCGATCGCCGCCTCGGTGGCGCGCGAGTGCTTCACGATGTTGTTCATCGACTCCTGGACGATGCGGTAGAGGCCGATCTCCGCCGTCTTCGGCAACCGGCCGTCGACTTCGGCGAGGTCGGTGGTGAAGCGAACGGCCGACGCGCTGGCCACCCGATCGACCATCTCGAGAATGGTATCGGCCAGGCCCAGGCGATCGAGCTGGTGCGGACCCAGGTTGTAGGTAATCTCGCGGACCTCGTTGATGGCCGCCGCCGCCGTGGCCGAGACCTCGCGCCAGCGCGCGCGCGTCTGCTCGGGATCGACCGGGTCGGCGTTGACCCCGGCCAGCGCCCAGTTGTTGATCACGATCAAGGTCTGGCCGACGCTGTCGTGCAGCTCGGCGGCAATGCGCTTGCGCTCCGCCTCCTGCGAATCGACCAACTGCCGCGAGAACGTGTCGCGCATGGCCTGGGTGCGCTGCAGGCTCAGGATTCGCCGCCGATAGCCGGCGCCGACCAGGCCGATCAGCGCGAGGCCGGCCGCCGCCTGGAACCACCCCGTGAGCCAGAACGGCGGCAGCACCGACACCGGCACCGCGGCGCCGGCGTCGTGCCACACGCCATCGCGGTTGGCGGCGGTGACGACGAAGCGATAGGAGCCAAACGGCACGTGTGAGTAGTAGGCGGTGCGCCGCGTCCCGGCCTCCACCCATTCGCTGTCGAGTCCCTCGAGCTTGTAGCGGAACCGCGTGAGTTCCGGCTGCACGAAGGTCAGGCCGGCATAACTGATCTCGAACGCGCTTTGGCCGGGTTGAATGGCGATCGGCCGGCCGAGGGCCACGGCCTGGCGTTCCACGGTCACGCCGGTGATGACCACCGGCGGCGCCACGCCGTTGGGCCGCACGTGGTCGGCATCGATCACCGCCACGCCCTTCTGGGTCGGAAACCACAGCCGCCCGTCGCGGGTGCGCACGCCGGCGGGCTGGCCGCCGCCGTTGCACTCGGCCGTGCGCATGCCGTCGCGCTTGCCGTAGGGAACCGACACCACCGCGCGCGCCCGGCCCGCCGCCACGTCGTTGAGGGCAGAGCGCGCGACACGGTAGATGCCGGAGTTGCCGCTGATCCAGAAGTTGCCGCGCCCGTCTTCGAGCACCTGGAACGCGCCGTTGTCGGACAGCCCTTCGCGCGTGGTGAAGCGCGAGACGGCGCCGCCGGCGATCCGGAACAATCCGGCGTCGTAGGTGCCGGCCCACAACACGCCGCCGACGTCCTCGTGGAGCGAGCGGACGACGTGGCCCGAGAGACCTTCGCGTTCGCCGTGGCTGGTGAAGACGCCGTCGCGATATTCGCTCAACCCGTGGTCGGTGCCGATCCACAGGCGGCCGTCGCGGCCGGCGAGCAGCGAGTGCACGGCCGTGCCGGCCAGGCCCTCGGCCGTCCCGTAACGGCGGAACGTCCCGCCCGAGTAGCGGGTCAGGCCGCTGGCGCCGCCAATCCAGATGCCGCCGGCGCGATCCTGCGCGAAGGCGCGGATCACCTCACCGGCGGGGAGCGTGCCGCCGAAGTTGTCGGCCACGCCGCCGGCGACGCGAATCATGCCGTCGTGGCCCCACAGGCCGATCCACAACGCGCCGTCGCGATCCTCGAACAGCGACATCACGCTCTTACCCTCGACGCCGAACTGCCGCCCAACCGAGCGGATCACGCCGTCGCGCACCTGGGTCAGGCCGGGCCAGCCGCCAATCCACACCGTGCCCTGGCGATCCTCGAGAATGGGGTAGACGTTGTCGGCCGACAGCCCGTCGCCGGTCGCGAAGGTGGAGATGATGCGATCGGTGAGGCGGGCCAGGCCGCCGTCGGTCGGCACCCAGATGCTGCCCTCGCGGTCCTCGAAGATCGTGCCGACGTTGTTGCCCGGCAAGCCGTCGGTGGTCGTGTAGCGCGTGAAGCGGCCGCCGGCGTAGCGCAGCAGGCCGCCGTTGCCGTTGAGGCCGAACCACAGGTTGCCCCGCCGATCCTCCACCACCGCCATCGTCCGGAACCGCGGCACGCCGTCGGCAGCCGACAACTGGCGGGCCACGCCGTTCTCGATCAGCGTGAGGACGCGGCCGCCCGGTGTTTCGCCTTCGATCCACAGGCGGCCCTTGCCGTCCTCGAAGATCCAGCGGGCGTCGTTGTCGACCGGGACGTGACGCGTGACGCGGCGGCCGTCGTACTTGTGCGCGCCGGCGGGGTCGATGTACCAGGCCGCGCCGCCGGCCATGCGGAACGGGTTGCGCACGCGGTTGCGGCTGATCGACGGCGCATTGCCCGCGTACGGCACGAAGCGGGTGCCGGTCCACGCGGCAATGCCGCTGGCCGAGTCCACGAGCAGGCGGCCGTCGGCGTCGTAGAACAGATCGTCCGCGGAGTTGTCGGGCAGGCCATCGGCGACGGTGTACAGCTGGAAGCTGCCGTCCTTGTGGCGGGCGAGTCCCTGGCCTTCGGTGCCGGCCCACAGATAGCCGTCGCGATCCTCGAACAGGCTGGTAAATCGGCTGCTGCGCAACTGCGGCGTGGTGCCGGTGTTGAACACCTCGAAGCGCGCGCCATCGTAGCGGACGAGGCCGGCGAACGTCGCGAGCCAGATGAAGCTGTCGCGGGTCTGCAGGATGCTGTTGACGGAGTTCTGCGGCAGCCCGTTGTCGGCGGTCCACGCATCAATGCGGTATGGCTGCGCCAGCGCCGGGGGGGCGAGGGCCGCGACAGCAATGAGGGCGAGGACGAAGGGCATGTCGGGGATCTGGGATCGGGGATCAGGGATCGGGGAACACGGCCGCGACTGCGGTCAGCATAGCGCTCATCGCGTCGAGCGCCAAAAATGGGTAGCACTACCCATGCCGAATGGGTAGGTCTGCGGATAGGCGGGGCCGCGGGGGCCGCCTATTCTCGCCAGGCCGGGAGTTTGCTCCATGCCTTTTGTCATTCCCCGTCATTGCCCGCGGTGCTCGGGCTTGCTGGATCGGTCGTTCGTGCGGTGGTACGAGCGGTGGCGGCTGTTGATGTCGCCGGCGCGGCCGTTTCGCTGCTATACCTGCCGGCGGCGGTATTGGCGGTAGCGCCGCTCTCCTCTGTCCTCTCATCGCTTCCGGAGCGAGCTCCATCGCATGCCCATTGACGTCGATCGTTCGCGCAGCCCGAGGCTGCTGGTCTATCGGTTCAGCGGCCCGGCGCCGGCGCGACAGGCCCAGGCGGAGCTGCGCGAGGCGCTGATCACCGAAGGCCACCTGACCGCCGAGACCGGCGCGTTGATTGATCTGCGGGGGCTGGACGATTCGGGCGCCGACCTCGAAACGACCATCGCGCTGGCGGCGCCGGCCGGCGGGTGGCCGCACCAGCGCGCCTATGTGGTGGTGCCGTGGATGCACCTGCCGGTGCTGCGCCTCATGCAGGGACGCGAGGCCGACACCGTGGTGATGTCCGCGTTCCTGGATGAGCCGTCGGCGCTGGCGTGGCTCGAAGAGCGCGGCGCGAAGTAGCGTACCTGCTCCTCAGGCACTTCTTGCTTGCCCGCCGTAGCGCTTCGCGCGAAGGTGGGTCGGGAGGGCACTCCTTGTCGGGAGGGCACTTCTTGTCGGGACCGTCCCCAAGCTGCGATAGCGTGATCCGATGAACAACGACGCGCCAAAGACGACCGACCGGGCTACCGCAGCGAAGGCCACAGGCCACGTTCATGAATGGCGGCACGACGATGTGGAGCCCACCATTCCACCCGTCTCGGTCAGCACCTGCAGCTGCGGCGCCATTCGCCGTTCGTGGCAGGACGATGAGGGGGAGTTTCGGGAGGAGGTTGAGTATCTGACGTAGACGGGAGGGCACTTCTTGCTTGCCCGCCGTAGCGCTTCGCGCGAAGGTGGGTCGGGAGGGCACTTCTCGTCGGGAGGAAACTTCTGGTCGGGAGGGAACCTCTTGTCGAGCGGGAGACTCTGTCGGGTAAGGCGCCCGCGACTTGGCGGAGTGCGGCGTGCGGGTCGTGGTAGTCTCCGTTCGCGATCGGACAGTTCTCAACTCAAGAAGCGAGGTCAGAAGTGCTGCGGGCAGCCTGGGCCGGGGTTCGTTGGTGCGTTCTTGTTTGTGTGCTGGCCGCTGCGGGTTGCGGGGGGCCGACTTCGCCGACGCAGACGACCGCGATAACCAGTTCCGCCCCTTCGCCTGCGCCCGCGCCGGCACCCGCTCCG
This sequence comes from Vicinamibacterales bacterium, assembly GCA_050247355.1. Taxonomy (GTDB): domain Bacteria; phylum Acidobacteriota; class Vicinamibacteria; order Vicinamibacterales; family UBA2999; genus 12-FULL-67-14b. Next base: position 37,194 of record JBFWUK010000018.1, read on the forward strand.
GCAACGTTTGCGATGGCAGGCACGTTGACGGCCACCAACGGCGGCCAGCCACTCGGCGGCGTCTCTGTTTCGGTGCCGGGGATCGTCAGCACCGCGACGGATGGTAGCGGCCGGTTTGCCTTTTCGACTGCCCCGACGCTGAGCTCCACAGCGATCGAGTTCAGCGGCGCAGCCATCGTTCCCCGCACACTCACCATCGCCACAGGCAACCGGCACGTGACGCTTGACGCGATCCAGCTGGCAGGCGGTTTCTCGCTCGGGTTCTACCGGCAGTTGGTTCGAAATGGCCTCGAGCAGCCTGGCACTCTCCAATTTCTACGCCGCTGGACCGTAAACCCGAAGGTCTACATACGCACCGTCTTCGGCAATGACCGTGCGGTGGACACGAGTTCGCTGGACACCGTGGCGTCGACGGTGGCCGCCGCCGTGCAGGCGTGGACCGGGGGACGACTAAGCGTCGCGCTGGTTGAACGCGGCACCGAATCGCGAGACGGGGTCGCCGGTTGGATCACCGTCGTGTGGGACGAGGCCCTGGGCGACCGGGTCTGTGGCCGGGCGTTTGTTGGCCGTAATCCGGGGCTGATTACACTCCATCCGCGCAACGCCGGCTGTCGCTGCAGCGGAGACCCCGGGCAGGTGTCCCGGTCGGTCATCAGTCACGAAGTAGGCCACGCGATGGGTTTCTGGCACACCGACAGCCGCGACGACGTGATGATCAACGTCCTCAACTCATGCAACAACAACCTGTCGAGCCGCGAGAGACTGCACGCGGCAATCGCGTATTCACGCCCGTACGGAAACACCGACCCGGACACCGATCCATCGACAGCGATTGCGGCGCCGCCGGCGGCGCTGTTCCAGGTTCAGTGAATAGCAACCTTCGAGTGAGCAGAGACAGGGCGAAGCCAGCCGAAGCTCGAGCCGTTTGGGAGCCGTCCGCCTTCGCTAAAGCTACGGCGGACAACCCGAGACGAATGTCGAGAGTTGCCCTTCGATTCGCAACGCGCCGCTTCGCGGCCCGTCGCTCACTCAGGACATTCGACCTGCCGGTGGCTTGCCATGAGCGAACCTTCGGCTTGCCGCAAGCAAGCTGAAGGTAAGTCGAATGGTGAGCCTGATTTTCGCGAGTTGGAACCAGCTCGACAGGTGGTTGCGGCAGGTCGACAGGCTGAGGCGCGCTGCGTGACGGTCAGAGCGGATGCCGCCGTGGCGCCGAGTTAGCGCGAGGCCTTCGACCGAGCCGTTCGCGTGGTCGCGTCTTTGGGGGGGCGTCCGCCCAGCCGGCCGTTGGCGCGCGACGCACGCGCCTTCGCGTCGCTGCGCTTTGCACCCACCAGAGCGGCTACGCCAACGACGCTGATTCGCGTCTTCCCTTGGTCGGAGACGCGTGCGACGCGAACTCGTGCCTCTGGCCGAACGGCCGGGTGCGCGTTCAGGTAATCCGTCAGGATCGCGCGGATGGCGCGTTCAGCCTTGGCGTGCGAATCGGCTGCGGCATAGACGGGCAGCCCAGGCACGTAGGCGCTCACGGCGCCGCTCTGTTCGGTTTCGAGGACGATCGGGTAGAGCATTGTCATTCGACACCTGCCTCGCGCAGAATCCGATTGCCGAGCCGCCCGGCATCCTTCTTCGTGTGAACCGCCACCCACACTTCCTTGCCGGCAGTGGGGTGCTTCAACAACAGGTGGCTGCCTTTTCCAGACCTGACCTCGATGAACCCTGCGGCCTTCAGCTTGCGGATCACCTCGGCCCAGGTCACCTCGCCATCGTAAACCTACCGATAGGTTTAGTCAAGGTGCGGAATTGGGTGCCAGGAGGAGATGGTTCGATTCCTACCTGCGATGGCGGTCGCGACAGCCCATAAGTCCTTGATGGTGTTGACGGAGTTAGGTGGTGAGCCCGCTCGGAGTCGAACCGAGAACCAACAGATTAAGAGTCTGCTGCTCTGCCAATTGAGCTACGGGCCCACTAAGGTGGGGACACACGGTCGTCGGTGCGTCTTGGCATCACCGGCCACCGCGCCCTGCAGCGGGCGAGTGGTGACAGGAAACCATGACTATAGCATCCGCGCCGCGCCGTGGGCAACCCGGGAGTGTGCCGCCGCGGATGTGATACACACACCCCACGCCCCCATGGAACACCACGGCCCCATCTCGCTCATCCCGGTCGTGCTGACCATCGGCCTGGCGCTGCTGACGCGCCAGGTGGTCACCGCCCTCTTCATCGGCGCCTTCTCCGGCGTGCTGCTGCTGGCCGGCGGCAACCCGCTGGCGGCGGCCACCACCATGGTCTCGGGCTACCTGGTGCCGCAACTCACCGACAGCTACAACGCCGGTGTGCTGGTGCTGCTCGCGTTCATCGGCGGCTTCGTCGCGCTGATGGAACAGTCGGGCGGCGCCTCGGCCCTCGCCGCGCTGGCCGTGCGCATCGTCAACTCGCGGGCGCGCGCGCAACTGGCCGGCTGGCTTGGCGGCTGCGCCATCTTCTTCTCGGACCTCGGCACGCCGCTGATCGTCGGCCCGATCATCGAACCGCTGGTCGATCGCCTGCGCGTGTCGCGCGAGAAGCTGGCGTGGATTCTCGACTGCACCTCGTCGCCGGTCGCCGTGCTGGTGCCGATCACCGGCTGGGGCGTTTACATCATGAGCCTGCTCGCGAAAGAGTACGGCGACGCGGCGGCCACCGGCGGCGACTGGACCATGCTGCTGCGCTCGCTGCCGTTTGCCTTCTACCCGATCGTGACCGTGGCGCTGGTGCCGATCGTCGCGCTGTGGGGGTGGGAGTTCTCGCGCATGGCGGCGGCGGAGCAGCGCACCGCCTCGGGTACCGTCTATTGGCCGGCCTCGCGGCCGCTCCGTCCGCCGGCTCCGGCGGCCGTCGTCAACGCGCGGCCGGTGCTGGTGTGGCTGCCGTTGCTGGTCCTGTTCGGCACCATCCAGGTGCTGCTGAGCCCACTCGGCTTCCCGTTTCAGCCGGTGCCCGGCGGCACCTTTCGTGCCGCGCTCAGCACCGGCTACCTGTTTGCCGCCGTCGTCTTGATCTGCCTCATGGCCTGGCTGCGCACGCGCGGCATTCGCGACGCGTTCGGCGTCTACACCGACGGCCTGCAGCGCATGACGCTGGTCGCGGTCATCCTGCTGCTGGCGTGGACACTCGGCGTCGTCAATCGCAACCTGGGCACCGCCACCTACCTGGTCGAGATCGCGCAGGGAGTCGTCGCGCCGGGGCTATTGCCGGCGATTGTCTTCACCGTTGGCGCAGTAGTGTCGTTCGCAACCGGCACGTCGTGGGGCACCTTCGCCATCATGCTGCCGCTGGTGGTACCGGCGGCCCAGGCGATTGGTGCGCCGGAAGCCGTCACGGTTGGCGCGGTGATCGCCGGCGGCATTTTCGGCGACCACGTCTCGCCGATCTCCGATTCGACGGTGCTGTGTTCGACCGGTGCAGGCTGCGACCTGATGGACCACGTGACGACGCAACTGCCGTACGCGGTGCTCAACGCCGGCGTCAGCCTGGCGGCGTTTGTCGTGGCAGGGTTTACCGAGAGCTACATCGTCACTGCCGGCGCACTCGTCGCAAGCGCCGCCCTGTACATGACCGTGTCGCGTTCCTGGGGCGTGCGGATAGCGGGAGTGACGCAGAGGTAGGGAGAGGGGCCGCTGCGGCGATGCGACAGCGGCCCCCCTTTCTGTCAATCCGGCTAAAGCCGGATTCTACGTACTATCCGCCTGAGGGCGGACTCCACGTTTATCCGGCTGAAGCCGGATGCTACATCTACGGCAGCGCGAACGCCTGCAGGCCGTTCGATAGCTGCACCACGATGTACTGCTTGCCCTGGTGCATGTAGGTCATCATCCCGTAGCGGCTCAGGCCCGTCGTCGGGATCGAGCCCAGCCGCTGGCCGGTCTTCTTGTCGATTGCGAACAGCTTGGTGCTGCCGTCGGCGGTCTGGCCCGGCGCCAGCAGCATGGTCGCGGTCACCACCAGCGCGCCCTGGCCGGCGCGGCCGAGATTCGGGTTCACGTTGGGCACGCCCTTCAGCAACGGATGATTGCGAATGGCATCCTGCTGCTGTTGCGGCGCGTCGCCGTACGGCATCACCCACAGGTGCTCGCCGGTGTTCAGGTCGATGGCCGTGATGCGGCCGACCGGTCCCTTGAACAGGGTGGGGAAGCCGGCCAGCGGATCGCCCGGCGTGGCCGCCGCCGGGCCGCCCCGGCCCGCGCCACCGCGACCGGCACCGGCGGGCGCGCCGTCACCGCCGCCGCCAACCGTTCCGCGCGCGCCCGGCTTGACTCCGGCCTTTGCCGCCAGCTCCGGGTACATCTCGGTTGCGGCGGTCACCGATTCCGGCGGACAGCCGGCACTGGTTGCCACCCACGCGGCCACGGTCTTGCCGGTCTGGCCGAAGCAGTCGAGTTCGCTGCCCGGCACCACCACGCGCGCGCCGCCGCCGCTGTGCGACGGAATGTAGATGATGCCGGTCGTCGGGTCGGCCGCCGGTGGATGCGTGATGTTGGTACCGCCCGTTTCGCCGGGATAGAAGCGGCCGGTGGTCATGCCTTCCTTGTTGCCGCGATGCACCGGCGGATTGAACGGCGGCACCAGCAGGCCCTGCTCGGTGACGCGCTTCAACGCCAGTTCCTTGATCTGCGGCGTGTAGTCGATCACGTGCTCGGCGCTGCGGCCAATGAACTCGTACGGCGCCGGCTTGATGGGGAAGGGCTGCGTCGGCGACAGCTTCTCGCCCGGCACCTTCGATGCCGGCACGGGCCGCTCTTCGAAGCCCCAAATCGGCTCGCCCGTGACGCGGTTGAAGGCATACAGAATGGCCTGCTTGGTCGCCTGGAACACCGCCGGAATGCGGCGGCCGCCGACGGTCACGTCCATGGCAATCGGCGCCGTCGGCGTGTCGTAGTTCCAGACGTCGTGATGCACCATCTGGTAGTGCCACAACCGCTTGCCGGTCTTGACGTCGAGGGCAATCACGCTGGCCGCGAACAGGTTGTTGCCGGGCCGGAAGCCGCCGAACATGTCGACCGTCGCGCTGTTGGTCGGCACGTAGACAATGCCGCGCTCGGCGTCGGCCGACAGCGGCGCCCACGACGACACGTCACCGGTCGTGCGCCAGGCGTCGTTCTCCCACGTCTCGTGCCCGACCTCGCCGGGCCGCGGAATGACGTGGAACTTCCACAGGAACTTGCCGTCGCGCGCGCTGTAGGCCAGGATGTCGCCCGGCACATTCTCGGTGCGGGTCTGGTGATAGCCCTGCTCGGCGGAGTTGCCGACGATGATCACGTCGTTGACGACGAGCGGCGGCGATGAACTGGTGATGTAGCCCAGATCGAGCGGCACGCCTTCGTTGGGGTTGTACTTCTGCTTCTTCCGGATCCACGGATCCCAGTCGCGAATCAGGTCTTCAGCGAGATCGACCACGCCGCTGCTTGGGAAGCCGGGCAGCGCCACCTGGCGCCCCCAGTTGGCCAGCGGCTGGCCGGTGTCGGCATCGAGCGCCACCAGGAAGAAGCCCGGCGTGGCAATGTAGACGACGCCCTTGCCGTTGATCTCGGAGTAGGCGACGCCTTTGCCGTACGCGGCGCGCATCGAGTACTTCGAGCGGTAGGTCTCGGGCTCGACCCAACTCCACAGCAGCTTGCCGCTGGTGGGATCGATCGAGACCACATGCCGCCTGGGACCGGCGACGCTCAGGAGCTTCCCGCCCACGTAGCTGGGCGTGGCGCGCGCGGTCATCGGCCCGACCGTCTCGAGCGGGCTGAAGCGCCAGGCCTCCTTCAGCGTTTCGAAGTTGGCTGGCGTGATCTGGCTGAGAGGCGAGTATCGGGTGTGCCCGATATCACCACCCAGGGTGCGCCATTCGCCGTTCTCGGTACCGCGCCGGGCCGGCGTTTGGGCAGAAGGAACAGTCAGTGCGGCCCCCAATAAGCCGAGGGCGAGTAGAGCGACGATCGCGCGTGAGTGCCTCATGCCCGGGAGACTAAGCTCGGCCGGAGCCCGCGTCAATTGGTTTTAGGGCCGGCCGGCACTGGCCGACGGCGACGAAAAGGATGGCGGATCGCTGGCCGGAAACGACTCTTCCGACGCCTCGTCCAGGCGCGCGCACTCCGCCTCCCACGCCAGGCGGCGCCGGCGTAGCGGCACAATCATCGCCACGGCCAGGCCCGCGGCCACCGAGGCGCACAGCCATCCCATTGCCTTGTTGGTCATATCGGTCTCTCCTCGCAAGGTGAAAGCAAGTCGGGTGCCGCTGGCGTGTGGAACGTCCCTTGCAGCCCTACTTGGCGGAATCATGCCCATGCCCCCCCGCGTCACGACCGTCCTGATCGATGTCGACGGCACCTTGCTCGACAGTAACGCGGCCCACGCCCAGGCGTGGGCGCAGGCCCTGCAAGAGCACGGCATCAATACCGACGAATCGCGGATCCGTCCGCTGATCGGCATGGGTGGCGACAAACTGCTGCCCGCCGTCGCGAAGGTGGAGGCCGGGTCTTCCCGAGGCCGGGCGATGACCAGCCGAAAGCAGGAACTGTTCGACGCGTTGCTTCCCCGACTGCTGCCGACGCGCGGGGCGCGGGCGCTGGTCGAACACTTGCGCCGGCACGGACTGGAGATCGTGATCGCCACGTCGGCCGGCGGCGACGAGGTGAGCGGATTGCTGCAGCGCGCCGGCATCGACGATCTGATTCCGAAGCGAACGTCGAGCGATGACGTGGACGACTCGAAGCCGGACCCGGATGTGGTGAAGGCCGCGCTCGCGCGAGCGGGAGCGACGCCAGACGAAGCGGTGTTCATCGGCGACACGCCCTACGACATCGAGGCCGGCAACCGCGCCGGGGTTGGCGTGATCGGGGTGCGCTGCGGCGGTTATTGGCAGGACAGTGACCTGCGCGGGGCGCTGACCATCGTCGACGACCCGGCCGACCTGCTGGCGCGCTGGCGCTAGTTCTTCGGCAGAGTGCCGCCGTCGCGCCAGCCGCCGGCGAGGATTTGCGGCCCGCCGTTCATGTTCCAATGCTCCGACCTGAGCGCGGCCTCGACGCTTTCAAGGCGCGCCCGGAACTGCGCCTCGGTGAGAAAGCGTTCCGACTCGGAGCTGCCGTCGGGCCGATGCCACACGAGTTCGAACTCGTTCGCGGCATTGTCGAATCGTGTTTCAATGCGCAGGACTTCCGCGCCGCGCTCATACAACCAGACCATCGCGACCGCCGTTACTGTAAAGGGTGAATCCCCGCACAGAAGTTACCACGGCAGCGGCAGCGCAGCACGTCGCTTCGAGTGTCCGGGATGACGGTTTTGTGACCGGCGCCCCCGGCGGAGTGACGGATCGCCGCCCCAGGCAAAATGCCCGAGGCGGCGGTGTGCCTACTGACCGAAGCGAAAGGTGATGCCGAGCGTCGCGCGCCAGAAGTCGAAGTCTTCCAGGCCGAAGTCTTCGTCGATGAAGTCGTCGTCTTCCACCGGGTCGTCATCGTCTTGCTGCTGCAGGCCGCGGAAGTAGCGGACGTCGCCGCGCAAGCCGACGTTGTCGCTGAAGAACACGTGGACGCCGCCGCCGACGTTCACGCCGAGCTCGTTGGTGCTGAGGTCGTCAAACAGGTCGGTCGGGCTGCTCAAGTTGGATCGCATCAGTCCCAGGCCGCCAGAGGCATAGGGACGAATGCCAGGTCCGGTCGTGCCGCCGATGGGCGCGCCGAGCGTGAGATTGGCCATCAGCGTCTGCATGCTCGAGTCGAAGTCGAGGAGCTCAATGTCGTCCTCGGGCCCCTTGAACTGGAAGAAGTTCGGCGCCACGCCGTAGTCAACTTCAAACCCGACAATGCCATTGCCCATCCAGGCCAGGCTGCCGCCGAAGTTGAGCCTCTGCTCGAACTCGTCGTCTAAGTCGTTGATGTCGAAGGTGTTAGCAGCACCGCCGAACACCACGCCGAGGTACGGAGTAAACAACCAGTCGGCCGATGCCGGCCGGGCCGCACCGCCGAGAATCAGCAGCACCAACGCTGTACGCAGGACATGTTTCACAAAATTCCCCCTTGGATGAAGACGTTCCACATCCAGGGACTTTGCAAAATCGGCACCACAACAGCGGGATCGCCGTCTCGTCCGTAGCGCCGCGACGATCCCGCTATGTACCTTCCTGTCGTGTGAGCGTTACGAACCGCCGCCGATCTGGACGGCAATGCTGCCGCTTGCGCCCCTTATTTGCTCACCAAGCAGCGCGGCGGCGCCGACGGCGCGATAGCCGACGCCAAAGCTGATCCGGTGACGCCGTGTCAGGTTCCACAAGAGGTTGACCTGCGGCTCAACCACGAAGAAGTCGTCGCGTACGGCCACGCGTGCGTCGGGGTCGAGGGTTCGGCCGCCGAAGCGCGCCGTCCGGCCATTGCGTCCGCCCCGACCGGCGTCGATTTGCACCACGTCGCCCAGGGCGCGCGGCAGCGTGGCGGAGCCGCCGCCAACCAGCGTGCGCACACCGAATCCGATCTTGCGATCGCTGCGGCCCAGCCATTCGACCACGCCGCCGCCATACGCCATCTTGAAATCGTCGTCGCGGTTGACGAGCCAGTAGCCACCCGCGCCGAAGACCAGCGTGCGGTCGGTGATGCGGCCGGCGTAGCCGCCGGCCAGCGTGGCGGCACGGCCGTCGAGATCGGTGCCCCGCACATCAGGGGCTATCAGCCAGCCGCTTTCGATTTTTTCGACCAGCAGCTTGGCCGGTGCCTGCGGAGCGACCGGCGCGATCTGCGCGTTTACGTTCGCGGCACCGATCAACATGACGCCCATCACCAGCACCATAGGCACGACAGGCCCGCCTTCGCTCGCGAACACTCGGGCGAGCTTCGGCGAGGTCGCGCCGTAGCGGCCAGCGGCCGCGTAGGCGGACACCTTAGACCCCATTATTCGCCTCCCTTCGTGAGGCTGACGTTGATCGGCGTGGTCTGTCCGGCCGCGGCCTGCACCGTGGTCGAGAAGGGCAGGTAGCCGTCTTTGCGAATCTCGATTCGGTGCGCGCCGGCGGTGACCTGCAGTTCGAGCCGTTCGGCGCCCGAGCCCTGCCACTGTTCGCCGTCCACGATCACCGTCGCATCCGCGGGCTGCACGCGAATGGCCAGGACCGCAGCCCCGGCGGCCGCCGGCGCTGGCGGCGGCATCGGGCTGGGCCGGCCGAAGGCGTCGTAGATCACCGGCGGCATGGCCGGCGCCGGAGCGGGCGCCGCCGTGCGAGGCATCGGTTGTGCGGGTTCGGTCTCGCCCGGTGCGAGCGGCACCATGTCGTAGCGCAGCCGATACGTTTCGCCAGGCTGGAACAGGACGTTCTCGGTGATGGTGCGGTAGCCCGGGAGGTACAGCTCGATGACGTGCTCGCCCGGCGGCAGCCGCAGCCGCTGCGCGAAGCCGTCGAAGTCGTCGACGATGCCGGCGCGGTAGCCGTCGACGTAGACCTCGGTCTGTCGCGGTGTCACCTGGATGCGGGCGGCGCTGTCGCCGGAGAAACCATGGCGATAGAACGCCGGCGGATACGGGCCCGGGTATCCCCACTGGTGGAAGCCCCAGAAGAACGGGTTGTAGTAGGGCGTGAAGTAGGGATTGAAGTGTGAGGCGATCACCACGGTGCGGCCACCGCCGCCGCGGCCGCCGCGCCCGCGCTGGGCGAGGGCGGCCTCGGGCAGCATCACGAGGACGATCGCAGCAAGGCAAGTGGCTTGGATGAGTCTTTTAGGGGACAAAACGTTCCTCCGAGTAGCAGGCACCCCCCGCGAAGCAAGGGCGATGCCACGCCACACATTTGTCACAGCCCGACTCGTATAATCGACGTCATCATGAAAAAGCGGTTGGCGGTGTGCCTGGCTCTGGCGGCCGTGTGGTCGTGGGACGGATTGCAGGCGTGGGGCGGCCAGGGGCACCGGCTGGTCGGGCTCATCGCAGCCAACCACCTGTCGCGCGTCGCCAAGCAGAATGCCGACTGGCTGCTCGACGGCCAAAGCCTGGCCGACGTCTCGAGCTGGGCCGACGCGCAGGTCACCGACTGGCAGCAGACCGCGCCGTGGCACTACTTGAACATCCCGCCGGCGGCCACGGGTTACGACCGCGATCGCGACTGTCCGCGGCAGCCCGGTGTGCGGGCCGGCGCGCGGGCCGACACGTGGCGCGACTGCGCCGTCGATCGCATTACCTATTTCGAACAGCGCCTCGCTGACCGTGAGCTCGATCGTTCGGATCGCGCCACCGCCCTCAAGTACCTGGTGCACTTCGTCGGCGATCTGCACCAGCCGTTTCACGCACTGGGCGTGGGCCGTGGCGGCAACGACGTCATCGTCCGCGTGTTCGGCAACGCCAATTGTGGCCCTTCGACAAGCTCAGGGCCGCCCCGAGCGGAGTCGAGGGGCGGGAACGACCCGAAACGTCCGCCGCTGCCGTGCAACCTGCACTCGGTGTGGGACAGCCGCCTCATCGCGCACAAGGACCTGAACGACAACGATTACCTCGTCCAGTTGGAGACGCTGATCGCGCAGAAGCGCTGGTTCCAGCAGCCGGTGGGCACGCCGAAGGACTGGGCCGAGCAGTCGTGGGCGCTCGGCAAGGCGGCTCTGGTGGCGAACGACACCAACATCGACGAGGCCTACTATCGGAAGCACATTGGCGCGCTCGACGAGCGGCTGGCGCTGGGCGGCGTGCGCCTGGCGGCCGTCCTGAACCGTGTCCTCGTCGCGGCGCCACCACGGTAGCAGGCGAGCTGCGCGACCGGCGCTTACCCGTCCGCCGGCAGGAGGCGGAACGGCCTGCCGCCCGGACCGCGCAGCGCCCGGAAGTGGCGCTCATCGGTGCACAGCAGGTCGCAGGTGCGGTGGCGGTGAGCGAGCACGACGACCGACGCGTCGGTCAGCCCAATCCGAAGATCGGCGAAGCGATCCATGATGCGCCGCGCCTGGAGCACATCCTCCGCCGAGAACAGCTCCAATTGATAGGCGCCTCGTGTCACTTCATCGACGAGCGCCATCTGCGCGTCGTGGCCAACACGATTGGCAATCAGGTAGTCGAGCTCGGCCAGCACGAACGGCGAGAGCACGCGCGGTGGCTTGGCGCCAATTAGCGCCGCCACGGCGCGGCCGTGCAAGGCTTCGTTGCCGTCCACCGCGGCGTACAGCCCGCCGGTGTCGAGCACGATCACGGGGCGCCAAATCCATCAAGGGCCGAATCGACGTCGCCGGCAATCGATGGTCCCGTTGCCCGGAACAGCGGCAGCCGCGGGGGGGGCGTCTCACGCTCTTCAGTGATGCGCGCGACGGCCTCTCGCAACAGCGCCGCTTCACTGCACCCGCGCGCCGCCGCAGCCTTTCTCAAGGCTCGCTTCAGTTCCGCCGGCAGGTACACGGTCGTCTTGGTCATGCCCTACGTATACCATACGTTATGGCATATCCTGGCGGCGGCACCGGCGGGCCTGCGGCCCTCGGCTACTCGCTGCGCAGCGCCGTGACGGGATCGACCCTGGCGGCGCGGCGGACCGGCAGCAACGACGCCGCGATCGAGACGGCCGCCAGAATCATGGTGATGCCGATCATCGTGATCGGATCGCTC